>NZ_JBIUBB010000001.1:0-1556522 GCF_044547795.1 Nocardia sp. NPDC052316 | reverse complement strand
ACTGGCCCACCGCGCCCCTATAGCTCAGTTGGTAGAGCTACGGACTTTTAATCCGCAGGTCGTAGGTTCGAGCCCTACTGGGGGCACTTGTCGGGGGGGGGGGGGGGGGGGGGGGGGGGGGGGGGGGGGGGGGGGGGGGCGGGCGGCCCCCCCCCCCCCCCCCCCGGGTCCGGCCCGGGCACCGGCAACGGCGCGGAGTCCGTCATCGATACGGAAAAGGGTGCCGAGCTGTTGGCCGATGCCATCACCAAGGAGCTCGCCGAGCGCACCGCCGACCTGCAGCGGCTGACCGCGGAGTACGCCAACTACCGGCGCCGCGTCGAACGCGACCGCAAGACCGCGATCGACACCGCCAAGGCCGCCGTGGTCACCGAATTGCTCGGTGTGCTCGACGATCTCGATCGGGCGCGGGCACACGGCGACCTGGACTCCGGACCGCTCAAGTCGGTGGCCGACAAGCTGGCCACCGCGCTGCACAAGCAGGGGCTCGAGGAATTCGGTTCGGCGGGTGAGCCTTTCGACCCGACCCTGCACGAGGCCGTGCAGCACGAGGGCTCCGGGCACGACCCGGTGATCGGCATCGTCATGCGCAAGGGCTATCGGTTCGGCGAGCGGGTGCTTCGGCACGCGCTGGTCGGGGTAACCGATGGCGAGGCCGACAACGGCGCGGCCGAAGCGACAGAGGCATCGGATGCTGATGCCGGCGCGAACAAACAATAAAGACGCGAGAGGAGGAGATATCCGGTGAGTCAACGGGAGTGGATCGAAAAGGACTTCTATAAAGAGCTGGGTGTCTCCTCCACGGCCTCGCAGGACGAGATCAAGAAGGCGTACCGCAAGCTCGCGCGTGACCTGCATCCGGACGCCAATCCCGGTGATACCAAAGCCGAGGAGCGGTTCAAGACCGTCAGCGAAGCGCACGCGGTGCTGTCGGATCCGGCCAAGCGCAAGGAGTACGACGAGACCCGCAAGCTGTTCGCGGGTGGCGGCTATCCACGCGGCGGCGGGTTCACTCCCGGTGCGGGCGGCGGCTTCTCGCAGGACTTCAACATCGGTGACATCTTCGGCGGCGCCAACGCCGGCGACGGTGGACTCGGTGACCTGCTCGGCGGCCTGTTCAACCGGGGCGGCACGCGCACGACCAGCCGCCCGCGCCGCGGGGCCGATGTGGAGACCGAGACGACCCTCGGCTTCCGTGAGGCCGCGCAGGGCGTCACCGTTCCGCTGCGGATGACCAGTCCGTCGCCGTGCACCACGTGTCACGGCAGCGGCGCCAAGCCGGGTACCAGCCCGCGGGTCTGCCCGCACTGCAATGGAACCGGCATCGTCAGCCGCAACCAGGGTGCATTCGGCTTCAGCGAGCCGTGCGATGACTGCCGGGGCACCGGTTCGATCATCGACGACCCGTGCGTCGACTGCCACGGCAGCGGCATCCAGAACCGCACGCGCACCATCACGGTGCGGATTCCCCCTGGAGTCAGTGACGGACAACGGATTCGGCTGGCCGGACAGGGCGAGGCGGGCCTGCGCGGCGCGCCATCGGGTGACCTGTTCGTCAGCGTGCACGTCAGCCAGGACAAGGTCTTCGGCCGCAACGGCGACGACCTGACCCTGGTGCTGCCGGTCAGCTACAGCGAATTGGTGTTGGGGACCACGGTTTCGGTGCCAACGCTGGAGGGGCGCGTCGGCGTCAAGGTGCCACCGGGCACCGCGGACGGCCGCATCCTCCGGGTGCGCGGTCGTGGCGTGCCCAAGCGCGGCGGGGGCGCCGGTGACCTGCTGGTCACCGTCAAGGTCGCGGTGCCACAGAAGCTGGACGACAACGCCGCGGAGGCGCTGCGGCGCTACGCCGAGGCGGAGAAGGCCAGCGGTTTCGACCCACGGGCAGGATGGGCAGGTGCTTGATGTCCCATGATCCGAAGCAGGCGTCCGGCGGGTCGCGTGCCGAGTTCTTCATGATCTCGGTGGCGGCCCAGCTGGCGGGCATGCACGCGCAGACCTTGCGTACCTATGACCGTCTGGGACTGGTAACGCCACAACGCACTTCGGGCGGCGGGCGACGCTACTCGGCCAGGGACGTCGAGCTGTTGCGCGAGGTGCAGCGGCTGTCTCAGGACGAGGGCGTCAACCTGGCGGGCATCAAACGCATTATCGAACTCACCAACCAGGTCGAGGAATTGCAGCAGCGCGTCGCCGAGCTGTCGGCCGAGCTGGATCGGTTGCGAGCGGGCTATCGGCCCGATCTTTCGCCGCCGCAACGCAGTACCGCACTGGTGGTGTGGCAACCGCGTAATCGCCGTGGTATTTGAGCGAACGAACGCAGCGCAACAATACTGAATACGGCTGGCTAACTATCGGGCCGCTGGTCTCTACGCAGGTGATCGTGCGTCGAGGTCAGCGGCCCGAAGTAGTTCGGCTCAGCGGTTTCTGAAGGATAGCCAAAGATAAGCCGAGGCCGGGTGTGTGTGCGTGCGCCGGGAACTCGCTCGGAAGTCCGCTTTACTCGTCATCTTTCACCGCGCGCCCCGATGCCGTCACGCGCGACGCGGACCCGGCTGAGTCGGTCGAATGCCCAGCGATGTTGCCGTGCAGTCGCTCTGCGATGACCGCTGGGCGAGACTTGCAGATCGAGTCTTGCAAATTCAGTGTATCTGTGACCGATTTCACCCGTTTTTTACGATCTTTCAGTCTGTTTAGTGCGCGTTTTGCGCTGTGTGTCCTCGTTTCCGAAGAATTACACGCTTGTTGTTTAAACGGAGGATTCCGCTCCTGGCAAACCTCGCCTACACTCCTTGGCAACGGCTGCTGACGAGTGTCCCGCAGCACCTCACTCGCCGGCACAGTTTGTGTTCGAGTGCGAAATGGGGTTGTGACACAAATGGATTCGCGGACTGTCGCTTTGATCAGAACTACGTTCAAGGCGGTTGCTGCGGAGGAAGGGGGGCCGGAAAAATTAGCGAGATCGTTCTACGCGATCCTGTTCACCGACTACCCCCAAGTCCGCGATTTCTTTCCAGCAGCCATGGACGCACAGCGAGATCGCCTTGTCAAGGCCATCGGTTATGCGTTGGACCGGCTCGAAGAGCCGAACAAGCTCCTGCCCTTCCTCGCCCAGCTCGGGCGTGATCATCGCAAATACGGTGTGCAGGCAGCGCATTACACGGCCGTCGCGGTGTCGCTGAAGACCGCGATGAAGGTGTACGCGGGCACCGAGATGTGGACCGACGAGGTCGACCGGGCCTGGGACGAAGGCCTGAAGATCATCGCCGACACCATGATCGGCGCGGCGGACAAGGAAACCACCCCACCGGTCTGGACCGGCACCGTGGTGGAGCGCCGCGAGGTGCTGCGCAACCTGACCGTGCTGCGATTACAGCTGGACCAGCCGATGTCCTACGCCGCGGGGCAATACCTGAGCGTGCAGGTCCCGTCCCGGCCGCGGATGTGGCGCTACATGTCGCCCGCGGTGCCCGCTAATGCCAACGGGGAGATCGAATTTCACGTCCGTGCCGTGCTCGGCGGCTGGGTCAGCCCCGCCGTCGTCGCCCAGACCGCCGTCGGTGACCAGTGGCTGCTCGGCTCGCCGCTCGGCGGCCTCGGCATCCCGCGCAACACCAAGCGCAAGATGCTGATGGTCGGCTGCGGCACCGGCATCGCGCCGCTGCGGGCCCAATTGATGGCGATGGCGCAGCGGCGGACCAATCCGAAGGTGCACCTGTTCGTCGGTGGCCATCATCCGTGCGACCTCTACGATCTGGACACGCTGAACAGCCTGGCCGTCGCCAACCGCTGGCTCACCGTGACACCGGTCACCGAGCACGACGAAAACCCTTGGTGGTACACCGATTCCGGCGAACTCGCGCCGGCGCACGCGGGCTTGGAGCCGCGACTGACCGGGCAGATCGGCAAGGTGGTCGCCAGCTTCGGCGCCTGGGCCGACCGGGACGTGCAGATCGTCGGCTCGCCATCGATGGTGCAGACCACCAAGTTCCGCATGATGGCCGCGGGGACGCTCGCCAAGAACATCCGCCACGACCCCCTGTTCTGACCGGCCGTCCGGGATCTCGACCCCTCCCGTTGTCCCGGACACAGTCGGGATCCGGTCGCGCCCAGTACCGCGACCGGATTCCGGCTACGCCGTCGGGGAAAGAGCTTCAGAGCCCTTCGAATTGGATTCGCTCCGGCGGAGTTCCGGTGGCGAGCAGCCGGTCGACCGTGGCATTGACCATGGCGGGAGAGCCGCACACCAGCACCTGATGGTGGTCGAACGCGCCGTGCGAACCGACCACCTCGGCGAGGGTGCCGAAGAGCATCTCGTCCGGCGGAAAGCCGATGTCGACGCGGCTGCGCTCGTACCATTCGTCCTCCCAGCTCGGATCGTCCGGGCTCTCCACCACGGGAATGACGGTGAGCCAAGGCAATTCATCGGCCAGCAGGTACAGCATGTCCGAGGCGTACAGGTCGCGCGGGGTGTGGCCGCCGAAGAAGAGGTAGGTGCGCGGCGGCTCCGGCTCGCGGGCCAGGTCCAGGATCTGCGCGCGCAGCGGGGCGAGACCGGTGCCGCCCGCGATCATCACCACCTCCTCGCCCGCCGGATCGACCGCGAAGCTGCCGAGCGGGGCGCGGATCTGCCATTCGTCGCCGGGTCTGGTGTCGGCCACAATGGAGCCGCTGCACCAGCCGCCGGGCACCGTGCGCACATGGAACTCGAGCTTGCCGTCCAGCGACGGCGGCAGCGCGGGCGAGAGCCTGCGCCGCATGCTCGGCTGCTGGGGCACCGTCACCTCGACGGACTGGCCCGCGAGGAACGGGACGAACTCGCCGATCAGGCGAATCACCGCGAGATCGTGCCGGATTCGATGGTGTCCGACGACCGTCGAGGTCCACTCGGCCGGCAGGGGTGCGCCATTACCGAGCGCACTAAGGTCCCCCATCGGGGCCTCCTCCTTCATCACACAGGGTCGGAGCTGATGATGTGCTCCGGAGTACCGACCGCGATCAACGCACGCCGGGTGTCCGCGATCATCTTCGCCGACCCGGCGATCTGGATCTGCCGGTCCGCCCACGCGCCGAAGCTCGCGACCACCGCGCCCAGGTTACCGATCAGCCGCCGGTGCATGCCGTACGGCTCTTCCTGCGGCGGATGGGGATACCACCACGGATTGGTCTTCTGTTCACAGACCGGGACGATGGTGAGCCACGGATTGCTCTGCGAGAGCTGCCACATGTTCTCCACGTCGTAGAGATCGCAGGGGTAGCGGCCGCCGATGAAGAAGTGCACCCGCGGGTTGATACCGCGCTGACCCATCTCGATCAGCTGGGCGCGCAGCGGCGCGATCCCGGTGCCCGCGCCGATCAGCAGCACGTCGCGGCCGCTGTCGCGGTCGACGTGCAACCCGCCGAGCGGTCCGGCGATCTGCCAGCGGTCGCCCACCCTGGTCTCGTTCACGATGGCGGGGCTGACCCAGCCGCCGCGGATCTTGCGGACGTGGAACTCGATCTCGCCGTACGGATTCGCCGGGATCGCGGGGGAGAAGTAGCGCCACATCTTCGGCCGCTGCGGCACCGTGAGCGGCACGTACTGTCCGGCCTGATAGGGGATCGGGCTCTCCGACTGCAACCGCACGATGGCCAGATCCTCCAGCACCCTGCGGTGCCCGACCACGGTCGCCTCCCAGTACGGCTGGGACTTGTCGGAGTTGGCGCCGATGGCCATGGACGCGGAGATCAGGATGGTGATGTCGCGCCAGCCCTCCTCCAGGCCGCGGTGCCAGGCCGCGCCGTTGTAGGCGCGGAACGCGGACAGCAAGGCCCGTCCCGCGGCGTCGTAGTGCGCCGCGTCGACCCCGTACTTGCGATGGTCGCGCGCCAGTTGTTCGAGGAACTTCTGCGCCCGCTCCCAATCCTCGAGGTGATCGAGCACGTACTGGATCGCCGTGGCGATCCGCTTGGCCTGCATATCCATCGCAGGGGGAAAGAGTTCCCGCAGTTGGGGGTTCTCGGCGAACAAGTGACCGTAGAACGCACTGACCAACCGTTCGGGTCCATTCGGTGCCTCGACTACCGAACGGAAGTTGGCGCGGACCAGCGCAGCCGAACGCGCATCCACGACGCGGAGCTTCCTTTCCCTCAGTTCTGCCCGGGGACATACCCGTAACCGGCGGTCCTCCGCTGATCAGTATCCCCGAAAATGCCGTGGTCGTGTTGGTTAGTACCTGAAGACCGGGCCAAACGGTAATCGGTGGGCAAACGTGCGGTGTTGCGGACCTGCGCTCGAGGTCACACGTGGTCGGGAACGGGCGGTCGACGGGTCAGATGGCGAGCACGGTTTTACCGCGTGCGCCCGTGGCGCCGATAACCTGCGCGCCGTCGGCGAGCGGGACGGTCGCGTCGATCGGGACCACCACGTCACCTTCGGCTACCCGGTCCAGCAGCCGCGCCAATTCCCGTGCGCCGCCCTTGGATTCGATGTTACCGCCGCGGATGCCCCGGCTGCGCAGGGCGTCCTCGTCGGCGGACCAGATGGTGGAGTAGACGGTGCCGCCGTCGCGGACCAGCTCGGCCAGCTCGGCAAGCACCTCGGGCGGGCTGACCAGGTCGTAGAGGACGTCGATGCCGTCGGGGTGCGCGGCGCCGACCTGCTCGCGCACCGAGCCCGCGGTGTAGTCGACGGTCTCGGCCGCGCCGAGCCGGGTCATCTGGTCGGCGACGTCGCCGCGGGCGGTGGCGATGACGTTCGCGCCCGCCATGTTCGCCAGTTGGACGAGGAACGAGCCGACGCCGCCGGTGGCCCCGACGATCAGGGCGGTCTGGCCCGGCTCGATCTCGGTGCCGTCCACCATGTCCTGGGCGGTGAGGCCCGCGGTGGGTAGCGCCGCGGCCGCTACGGTCGGCACGGCCTCCGGGACGCGCACCAGAATGCCGCTCTCCGGGACGACCGCGAATTCGGCGAACGAGCCGTGGCCTGCAGGCGGGTTGAGAAACTTGCCGACCACCCGGTCGCCGACGGCGAACCCGGTGACGCCGGGGCCGACCGCCGCGACGGTGCCCGCGCCGTCCACCCCGAGGATCATCGGAAAGTCGTGCGGCAGCTTGCCGTCCAGTATTCCGTCGGCCATCTTCGCGTCGAACGGGTTGACCCCCGCCGCCTCGAGCTGCACCCGGACCGCGCCCGCTCCGGCCTCGGGGACCGGCATGTCGGTCAACTCGGGTGTGGCTCCGAACTTCCGTACGACAATCGCGCGCATCCATTCGCTCCTTGATCGGGGTGAAGAGTGATGCATCAACTAACGGCCAGGGTCATCGTATGCATCCATACCCCATGGACGCTGTGATTCATCGCATT
Source organism: Nocardia sp. NPDC052316 (assembly GCF_044547795.1). NCBI lineage: Bacteria > Bacillati > Actinomycetota > Actinomycetes > Mycobacteriales > Nocardiaceae > Nocardia > Nocardia sp. NPDC052316. Next base: position 1,549,177 of record NZ_JBIUBB010000001.1, on the reverse strand, counting down.
GGGCGGGTGTCGCGGCGTACCGTTCACACGCGGCCAAAATATCTAAACTTGAGCGGAACAGACTCAACCTTTCCCACGTTGGAGGTAAAGGACGGCAACGCAGCCGCGCGTGGAGTTCGTGCGGATCAGGCTTCGGCGCCGTAACACATCGACCAGTAGGAAGGTGACTTGTGGACTCGTTCAATCCCACCACCAAGACCCAGGCGGCCCTGACCGCCGCTTTGCAGGCGGCCTCGGCCGCGGGCAACCCGGAGATCCGTCCGGCCCACTTGCTGGTGGCGTTGCTGGACCAGACCGACGGTATCGCCGCCCCGCTGCTCAAGGCCGTCGGCGTCGACCCGGCGACGGTGCGGCGCGAGGCACAGGACATCGTGGACCGGCTGCCGAGCGCGACCGGCGCGACGACCACCCCGCAACTCGGCCGCGAGGCCCTGGCCGCGATCACCGCGGCGCAGCGCCTGGCCACCGAGCTCGGCGACGAATATGTCTCCACCGAGCACGTCATGGTCGGCCTGGCCGCGGGCGACTCGGATGTGACGATGCTGCTGAAGAAGTACGGAGCCGGTGCCGACGCGCTGCGTGAGGCGTTCACCGCCGTGCGTGGCAGCGCCAGGGTGACCAGCCCGGACCCGGAGGGCAGCTACCAGGCCTTGGAGAAGTACTCCACCAACCTGACCGAGGCCGCCCGCTCGGGCAAGCTCGATCCGGTGATCGGGCGCGACACCGAAATCCGGCGCGTGGTCCAGGTTTTGAGCCGTCGCACCAAGAACAACCCGGTGCTGATCGGCGAGCCCGGCGTCGGCAAGACCGCCATCGTCGAGGGCCTCGCCCAGCGCATCGTGGCCGGTGACGTGCCGGAGTCGTTGCGCGGCAAGTCCGTGGTCTCGCTCGACCTCGGCGCGATGGTCGCGGGCGCGAAGTACCGCGGCGAATTCGAGGAGCGGCTCAAGGCCGTGCTCGAGGACATCAAGAACAGTGCGGGACAGATCATCACGTTCATCGATGAGCTGCACACCATCGTCGGCGCGGGCGCCACCGGCGAATCCGCGATGGACGCGGGCAACATGATCAAGCCGATGCTGGCCCGCGGTGAGCTGCGCCTGGTCGGCGCGACCACGCTGGAGGAGTACCGCAAGCACATCGAGAAGGACGCCGCCTTGGAGCGGCGCTTCCAGCAGGTGCTGGTCGGCGAGCCGTCGGTGGCCGACACCATCGGCATCCTGCGCGGCATCAAGGAGCGCTACGAGGTGCACCACGGCGTGCGCATCACCGACTCCGCGCTGGTGGCCGCCGCCACGCTCAGCGACCGCTACATCACCTCCCGGTTCCTGCCGGACAAGGCGATCGACCTGGTCGACGAGTCGGCGTCGCGGCTGCGGATGGAGATCGACTCGCGCCCGGTGGAGATCGACGAGGTCGAGCGCGCGGTGCGGCGACTCGAGATCGAGGAGGTCGCGCTGAGCAAGGAGACCGACGAGGCCTCCAAGCAACGCCTGGAGAAACTGCGCCAGGAACTCGCGGACGACCGCGAGAAGCTGAACCAGCTGATGACCCGCTGGCAGAACGAGAAGAGCGCCATCGATCAGGTCCGCGTCCTCAAGGAGGAGCTGGAGTCGCTGCGCGGGGAGTCCGAACGGGCCGAGCGCGACGGCGATCTCGGCAAGGCCGCCGAGTTGCGCTACGGCAAGATCCCGGCGCTGGAGAAGCAGCTCGCCGAGGCCGAGAAGGTCTCCGGCGCGGCGGCCGACGGCGAGGTGATGCTCAAGGAGGAGGTCGGCCCGGACGACATCGCCGAGGTGGTGTCGGCGTGGACCGGTATCCAGGTGGGCAGGCTGCTCGAGGGCGAGAGCCAGAAGCTGCTGCGGATGGAGCAGGAGCTCGGCAAGCGGGTGGTCGGGCAGACCGAGGCGGTGCAGGCGGTGTCGGACGCGGTGCGCCGGGCGCGTGCCGGTGTCGCCGACCCGAACCGGCCGACCGGCTCGTTCATGTTCGTCGGCCCGACCGGTGTCGGTAAGACGGAGCTGGCAAAGGCGTTGGCGGACTTCCTGTTCGACGACGAACGCGCCATGGTCCGGATCGACATGAGCGAGTACAGCGAGAAGCACTCGGTCGCCCGGCTGGTCGGCGCCCCGCCCGGCTACGTCGGCTACGACCAGGGTGGTCAGCTGACCGAGGCGGTGCGGCGCAGGCCGTACACGGTGGTGCTGTTCGACGAGATCGAGAAGGCACACCCGGATGTGTTCGACATCCTGCTCGCCGTGCTCGACGAGGGGCGGCTCACCGACGGACAGGGCCGGACGGTGGACTTCCGCAACACCATCCTGATCCTGACCTCCAACCTCGGCGCCGGCGGCGAGCGCGACTTCGTGATGAACGCGGTGCGTTCGGCGTTCAAGCCGGAGTTCCTCAACCGGCTCGACGACGTGGTGATGTTCCACGCGCTGGACGAGGAGCAGCTCGAGCACATCGTCGACATCCAGCTCGACCAGCTGCAGAAGCGACTCGCGCAGCGCAGGCTGACACTCGACGTGAGCGACTCGGCCCGGTTCTGGCTGGCCGTGCGCGGCTACGACCCGGTCTACGGTGCGCGCCCACTGCGCAGGCTGGTCCAGCAGTCGATCGGTGACACCCTGGCCAAGGAGCTGCTGGCCGGCGAGATCGCCGACGGTGACTCGGTCAAGGTGACCGTCACGCCGGACGGCGACGGGCTGATCGTCGGCAAGTAAGAGTCGATGCCGCCGCGGCGGGTCGGCGTTCGATGCCTCGGTATCGGCGCGCCGGCCCGCCGCGCGGTGTCGCTGACCGGGTTCGCGGGCGCTGTGTCGGCTGTCACCAGCGGGCCGGGCGGGCGAAGTCCGATTTCCGTCCGCGCAAGCCCCCGGTGCCGGCCCGGTAACGCCTAACCTGGAGTCCATGACCAACCCGAACGATCCGTGGGGACAGCGGCCGGAGGACGCGCCGACCGAGCACCTGCCGGGCAAGTCCGGGTTCGAGCAGCCGCAGCACACCACGGAGTATTCCGAGGCGTACGGGTCCGGCGCGCCCTCGGCGTATCCGGCGACCGAGCAGTTCGAGCCGTGGTCAGCGCCCCCGCCGAACGCCACCCGTGCCTTCCCGCCGCACGACAACCAGTGGGGCGCGTACGAAAACAGCTATGGCGACCAGTGGTCGGGGGCGGCGGCGCCACCGCCGGGCGGTCCCGTCCCGCCCGGGTACGGCATGCAGCCGTCGGACCAGCTGCCGCCGGAGCCGCCGCGCCGCAACACCGGGCTGTGGATAGCGCTCGGCCTCGGGGTCGTCGCGCTGGTCGCCGTGGTCGGTGTGGTCGCGGGTGTGGTGCTCGCGGGCAAGGATTCCGGGTCCGACAGCGCCGCGAGCACCTCGACCTTTCCGACCGCGAGCCGGCCGACGCCGGGGACGCCGCGCTCCGGTCAGCCCGCGCCGAGCGGGCTTCCGAGTGTGCCGGGCCTGGGCAACATCGACGATCTCGGCGCGACCATGGGCACCATCACCGCCAACGACGGCGGCACGCTCACGGTGAGCACCTTGCTCGGCAGCACGGTCAGCGTGCGCACCGACGCCAACACCCAGGTCATCTCGATGTCGGGCACCAAGGTCTCCGATCTGCCCACCGGCGACATCGTGCTGATTCAGGGTGAGAAGGCCGCGGATGGCTCCATTCACGCCAAGGTGATCATCAGTACCGCGCTGCCCGGCGGCGTCAGATGAACGACCCGACGAGACAACGCCGGGTGGCGACGGGCATTCGCCCGCTGAGCTCGTTAGGCTAGACGGTGATGACGGCAATGTGGTTCGGCTTGGCGGCGATCGCACTCGTGGGTGCGATCGTGCTGCTGTATTTCGATCGGATCCAGCGACAGCGGACCGGTCACGCGCGGCAGGTCTGGGCGAAATCCCAGGGCTACACGTATGTGTCGGTGGAACCCGCGCTGCCGTCGACCTGGCGTCGCGGCGCGCTGGCCAAGCTCGGCTACCTCTCCGCGGTCGATGTGGTCTCCGGTATCCGCAAGGGCGAGAAGTTCGTGCTCTTCGATCTGGAGGACTCCGCGACGCTGATCGCGGTGCGCCGCCAGATCGGCTCGGACATCGACGTCGACATGCGGCTCAAGACCGCGTCGCCGCCGAAGGACGCCGATCTCGAACTGCTCGGCGCCATCGGCGACCGGGTGGTGTTCGCGACCAACCCCGAAATCGCCAGGCACGCCGTCGATCAGCGGATGGTGGCGTTCATCGAGACGCTGCCCGACACCGTGCAGATGCTCTGGAGCGAGGGCAACTGGACGCTGGGCATGTTGTCCGTCGGCACCTCGGCGCGCGAGTGGGAGACCTCGATCGACGCGGTCCTTCGGCTGTCCGGGCTGTTGCATGTGCTGCCGCCGGTCAGCGAGCCGCGCTTCGACAGCGGCGGGCACGATCCGGGCAGGCCACGCCCGCGCGGCAGGCAGCGTCCCGAGGAAACAGACGACGATGAGCGCGACGCACCCGTCGGTGGCGCCCGGGTGCAGCCGCCGCGGCTGAGCAAGGACGAGGATGCGGAGCCGTTCGTCGAGCAGGCCTACGACGACGAGGACTTCGACGACCGCGCGCCGCTCTCGGCACCGGACGAGCCGGAACCGCCGCGCCGCCCCTCGCTGGCCGTGGTGCCGGACGCGCGGGCCAGGGTGCGCGAGGACCGCAGGACCGCCGACGAGTGGTCCCCCGAGCGCCGCGACGAATGGTCGCCGGAACCGCGCGACAAGTGGTCGCCGGAACCGCGCGAGGAATGGTCGCCGGACGAGCGCGACAAGCGAGCGCCCGAGCAGCGCGACAAGCGGCAACCCGCCCCGCGGGACGAGCTGCCCGCCGACGACTGGGCCGAGGAGCCCGCCCGCCGCCCGGCGGCGCGCGACGACGACCCCGCCGCCGAGCCGCCCGGCGGCCCGTTCCACCCCGGCTTCCGTCCGTACCAGGGACCTGTGCCCCAGTGATCGGCGCTACCCGCACCGGTGCGGTGCGTCGATCGCACGTGCGCGGGTGACCGAAAACCCTGTCTTCGCGCGCCTGTCCGGCGCGATGCGCCCCGCGGCGGCCTACGTCGTATCCTTCACGGAAGGGTTGGCAGGTGGCCTGGCCGGAGCTGGTGTCCGGGTCCAGGCCCTGGGCCCGGGATTCGTGCACACCGAATTCCATGAGCGAGCCGGTATCGACACGTCGTCGCTGCCGAAAGCCTTATGGCTGAGGGTCTACCAGGTAGTTGCCGATTCCCTGCGTGATCTGGAGAAAGGCCGGGTGCTCAGTGTGCCCGGTGTGCAGTAAAACGCTTACTACGTCGCCGGGATGATCCCGCGAACCCTGGCGGCCCGACTGAATCGCGGCCTGTTCACCACACGCGGAAGGACTTAGGAATGATCGACGAGGCAACCACCAACGAGTCGGCGCTCGATACCGCGGCCGGTTCGGACCGAGATAGATTGGCCCAGCTCGTGCGCGAGCTCGCCGTCGTGCACGGCAGGGTCACCCTCTCCTCGGGCAAGGAGGCCGACTACTACGTCGACCTGCGCCGCGCGACGCTGCACCACAGCGCGGGGCCGCTGATCGGCAAGCTGCTGCGCGAGCTGGTCGCGGACTGGGATTTCGACGCCGTCGGCGGCCTGACCATGGGCGCCGACCCGGTCGCGATGGCCGTCATGCACGCGCCGGGCCGCCCGATCGACGCCTTCGTGGTGCGCAAGGCCGCCAAGACACACGGCATGCAGCGCCAGATCGAGGGGCCCGACATCGTCGGCAAGCGGGTGCTGGTCGTCGAGGACACCACGACCACCGGAAACTCGCCGCTCACCGCCGTGCGGGCGCTGCGTGACGCGGGCGCGAACGTGGTCGGCGTGGCCACCGTCGTGGACCGGGAGACCGGTGCCGATCAGGTCATCGCCGCCGAGGGACTGGAGTACCGCTCCATCCTCGGACTCAAGGATTTGGCCCTGGGCTAACCTGGGCAGCGGTTTAGTTCTTCGAAGGCGAAGGGTCGTCTCCAGTGGTGAGCATTGCAACAAACAAGAGTCGCGACAACGTTGCGATGCTCGGTATCGGCGCCTATCGGCCCCAGCGCATCGTCAGCAACGACGAGGTGTGCAAGGTACTCGACTCCACGCCCGAGTGGATCTACGAGCGCACCGGCATCCGCAACCGGCGCTGGATCAGTGGCGACGAGACGCTGCAGTCGATCGCGGCTGCGGCCGGTGAGCGCGCGATCGTCAACAGCGGCATCGACCGCTCCAAGATCGGCACGCTGATCCTGGCCACCTCGAGCTGGCTCATGCTCACCCCGCACGGCGCTCCGTCCGTCGCGCACGACCTCGGCATCAACGGCATCCCGGCGTTCGATCTGACCTCCGGCTGCGGCGGTTTCGGCTACGGCCTCGGCGTGGCCGCCGACCTGATCCGGGCCGGATCGGCGGAGTACGTGCTGCTGATCGGCGCCGAGACGATGACCGTCGGACTCGACCCGACCGACCGAGGCACCGCGATGATCTTCGGTGACGGCGCGGGTGCGGTGGTGATCGGGCCGAGCGAGGAGAACGGCATCTCGCCGACGGTGTGGGGCAGTGACGGCGAGAACGCGGCCGCGATCGCCCAGGACGTCAACTTCCTCGATTACATGGAGAAGGCGCAGGCGATGCAGGGCACCGACCCGGCGGTCGAGCCCATCGGCCGGATGTCGCTGCGGATGGAGGGCCCGCGCGTCTTCCGCTGGGCCGCGGTCACGTTGCCGCGCGCGCTGTCCACCGCGCTGGAGATGTCCGGGGTGGCCAAGGAGGACATCGAGGTGTTCGTCCCGCACCAGGCCAACTCCCGCATCAACGAGCTGATGAAGAAGAACCTCGGCCTGGCCGACGACATCCCGATGGCCAACGACATCGAGCAGACCGGCAACACCTCCGCCGCGTCCATTCCGCTGGCGATGGAGGAGATGTTGGTGAGTGGTAAGGCCAAGGGCGGACAGCTGGCCCTGCTGCTCGGTTTCGGCGCCGGGCTGAGCTACGCAGGCCAGGTCGTCACGCTGCCGCCGAAGCCGACCGAGCCGAGCTTCTGACGCCATGCGGGCGTTGCGGGCGGGGTTTCTCGCCGCGGCCGCGGTCACCGTCTACGCCGCCGTCACCGGCCGCGAGAAGGCGCAGTGGATCGCCAAGCCGCTGATGATGCCGCTGTTGGCGGCCGATGTGGTCGCCGAAGGGACCGAGATCGACCGCACCGATCGTGCGCTGTTGCTCGGGTCCCTCGGTGCCGCGACGCTCGGTGACATCCTGCTCATCGACCCGGACAACGACCGCCGCCTGATCGCGGGGGCGTCATCGTTCGCGGTGATGCAGACCGGATATTCGGCGCTGTGGCTGCGCAAGGGTGCGCGCCCGCGCGCCGAGGTGGCGCTGCCGCGACTTGGTGCTTGGCTCGGCGCGGCGGCGCTGTTGCGGGCGAAGGCGCCGGGTGTGGCCGCACCGCTGACCGCTTACGGTGCCACGCTGGGTACCGCGGGCGTGCTCGCCTCGGACCCTGCGCTCGCGTCCTCCGCGAAAACCATTGCAGGCGTGAATATTCCCAACGCCGACCCGCGCAGCCGCCTAGGACTGGGTGCCCTGCTGTTCACCGTGTCCGACGGCCTCATCGTGGTGCGTCGTCTGTTCGCGCGCACCGAACGGACCCGCCGCCTCGCCGAAGGCGTCATCTTGACGACCTACGCCGCTGCCCAATTCCTGCTCGCGGATCCCGGGGCGCACGTCACAGCACCACAATGATCCGGTCGCGGTTGGCGGGGTCGACCCGGATCGAGAAGGTCTCACCCACCGCGAGGCGCGGTTTGTCCGCCGGCGTGACGTCGAAAACTATTGTCCCCCGGTAGCTTTCGGACCCGGGAACGGTCAACTCCAAGTCGAGCTCGGTCAGCTCGCTCTGATGATCGGTCCGCTCCAGCGGATGCACCCCGTGCACCGTCGCCCACCCCTCGAGACCCTCCCGCCACAACCGCCGATCGGCCTTCGACGGCCGCGACGCCACCATCATCCCGATGCCGACGCAGGAGCCGAACAACCCGACCAGCGCCACGATTTGATACGGCACCGTCCCCGGTGGCGTGTGCCGCACGACCCACCCCAGCCACACCCCGAGCACAATCAGGTAGCCGGCGGTCACCGCGAGCACCGTGCGCAGAATTCGCCCGTGATCCATCCCAGCCTCCACCCCGACTGTCAGACCTTCAGAATAGGCCCGCGGCGCCACTGACGTGCGCACATCACGAGGCAGCCGCCGGGGTTACCCCTTGAGGCGCAGAACCGCGAGGACGCGGCGGTGATGGGTGTCGGAGGGTGGGAGGTCCAGTTTGGTGAAGATGTTGCCGATGTGCTTCTCCACCGCGCGCTCGGTGACGGTGAGCGAGGCGGCGATGGCGTTGTTGGACAGCCCCTGCGCCATCAGCTCGAGCACTTCGCGTTCGCGTGGGGTGAGGCGGGCCAGCGAATCCTGCTGGCGAGATGCGCCCATCAATTGACTCACCACCTCCGGGTCCAGCGCGGTGCCGCCGGTGGCGACACGATGGAGTGCGTCGACGAAGTCGCGGACGTCGGCTACCCGGTCCTTGAGCAGGTAGCCGACACCGCTCGCGCCACCGGCGAGAAGTTCGGTGGCGTACCGGGTCTCGACCCACTGGGAGAAGACGAGGACGCCGGTCATCGGATACTTACGGCGCAGTTCGATGGCGGCGAGCAGGCCCTCGTCGGTGAAGCTCGGCGGCATGCGCACGTCGACCACGGCGACATCGGGATTGTGGGTACCGACCACATCGCTCAACGTCGTCGCGTCACCCACCATGGCGACCACCTCGTGGCCGCGCTCGGTGAGCAGGCCGGCGAGCCCGTCGCGCAGGATCGCGCTGTCCTCGGCGATCACGATGCGCAGCGACTCGGTCATCGTGAACCGTCCTTCGGTAGCAAGATGGTCACCACGGTGGGGCCACCGGTCGGGCTCTGCACGGTGAGCGTGCCGTCCACGGTGCGCGCCCGCGCCGCCAGGCCCGAGAGTCCGCTGCCCACCGCGAGGGCGCCCTCGGTGGGTTGCAGGACGCCGCCGATTCCGTTGTCGCGCACCGTGACCGCGATGGTCCTGGCGTCCGTCGGCACCACCGAGATCCAGGCCCGGGTGGCGTCGGCGTGTTTGACCACATTGGTGAGCAGTTCGGCGACCGAGAAGTAGGCGATCGCCTCGATCGCCGGACTCGGCCGTTCGGGCAGATGCACCCGCAGCTCCACCGGGACCGAGCTGCGCGCCGCCAGCGTTTCCAGTGCCGGGCCGAGGCCGAGTTCCAGTGCGGGCGGGTGGATTCCGCGCACCAGCTCGCGCAGTTCGGTCAGCGCCTCTTTGGAGCTGGCGTGCGCGTCCGCGATCAGGTCGCGGGGATCCCCGCCCGAAGAAAGCCGATCCTCCGCGCGACCCAGCGCCATCGCGATGGTCACCAGCCGGGCCTGGGTGCCGTCGTGCAGGTCCCGCTCCAGCCTGCGCAGCGTGGCGGTGGAGTCGTCGACCGCGGCCTGCCTGCCCTGCTGGAGCTCGGCGATGCGCCGATCGGCCGCCGTCGCGCTCAGCAACGCGATGGTCAGCAATCCGTGCAGCCAGCACACGGCGCGCACCAGCCACGGCGCCAGGAAGCAGCCGAGCACGCCGAGCGCGGCGAAGCCGAGCACCCGCGGCCAGGTTTCGAGGTAGTAGTCGCCGAACTGGAACATCGAATGATGTTCCACGCCTTGGGCATCGAGATTGATCGGATCGAGCAGCGCCCACGGGATCGGCGAGAGTGCGATGACCACCAGCATCGCGACGGTGAGCAGCACAAAGAAGCCGACCACCATACCGAGCACCGCCTGCGCGAGCAGGAACAGCGCGACCCGCCAGCTGGTCCGATCGGTGAACGCGCCCTTGACGAAGCCGATCAATCCCGGCTCGGGCCGAAACGGCGGCGGTGGCGTCACCCGCACCCCCAGCAGATCCTTGGCCAGCGCCCGATAGATCCGCCCCCAGATCCGGCCGCCGAGCAGGATCAGCGCCAGGATCGGCACGCCGATGATGGTGAGCGAGATCGCCAGCCCGCCGCCCCAGCCGAGGTACATGTACGCGACGGCCAGGCAGCCGAGCACGAACACCGTGAAGACATAGACGAGCTCTTTCCAGGTGCGGGCATGGAACGGGGCACGGAGCATGGCGCGGGCCACCGGCTCGGCGGACCGGCCGGCTGTGCCTGGCGTCGGGTCGAGCACGAGCGTGGGTTCGGCGTGGGTCTCGGTCATGGCTTCCATGGTTGTCGGGGCGCGGGCGGTCTTCGATGGAGCTGGCCGCCGAATGTGTGGTGTAGCCAGCTACACCCACTACCATCCTGCTGATGAGCTACCCGCCGCAGCCGCCACCGTACGGTTACCAAGCCTACGGGGGCTATGGCCCGCCGCAGGAACACCCACAGGCCACCATGATCCTCATCCTCGGCATTCTCAGCCTGGTGTTCTGCCAGATCCTCGGCCCGGTCGCCTGGGTGATGGGCAAGAAGGCGCTCAACGAGATCGACTCCTCGGGCGGCACGCTCGGCGGTCGCTCGAACGTCATGGTCGGCTACGTCTGCGGGATCATCGCCTCGGTGCTGATCATCCTCGGCATCCTCTTCGTCGCGCTGTTCGTCGTCCTCGGGTTGGTCGGGGTCTGGAGCAGCAGCACCTACTGAGGCGACGGCCCCGTGCCGGTCGAGCGGGGGCCGGAATTAGCATCGTCGGAGTGAATCACCCAGTGCCCGACGCGGCCGAGCAGGACCCAGCCGGGCCCACCGAGTGGGGCGAACACCCGCACGGCGTCGGCCCGTGGGCCGCCGAGCACACCGAGCCGCCGCCGCGGGATCCGCGGTTCGACCCCGAACTGCTCGTGGCCGGTGACCGCCGCAACGTGGTCGACGCCTACCGCTATTGGACGCGCGAAGCGATCGTCGCCGACATCGACCGGCGCAGGCACCCCTTCCACGTGGCCATCGAGAACTTCGGCCACGACGCCAACATCGGCACGGTGGTCCGCACCGCCAACGCCTTCGCCGCCGCGGCCGTGCACATCGTCGGCCGCAAGCGCTGGAACCGCCGCGGCGCCATGGTGACCGACCGCTACCAGCACATCGAGCATCACGCCAGCATCGCCGAACTGCTCGACTTCGCCGCGCGCGAACAGCTGACCGTGGTCGCGGTGGACAACGTGCCGGGCTCGGTCCCCCTCGAAACCGCCGAACTACCCCGCAACTGCCTCCTGCTGTTCGGTCAGGAGGGCCCCGGCGTCACCGAAGACGCGAAAACCGCAGCGGCCATGACCGTTTCGATCGCCCAATTCGGCTCGACCCGCAGCATCAACGCGGGCGTCGCCGCGGGCATCGCCATGCACGCCTGGGTCCGCCAACACGCCGACCTCGCCGACGCCTGGTGAGCGGGTCACTCCGCGAGCTGTCCGATTCTCTGCCGGGCCACGCCGAGCAGGGTAGCTACATCGACATCGGGAACGTTCTCACGCCGTAGCTCTTTCACCAGGGCAACCTGTTCGGCTTTGAGCTCGTTCGACAAGCGGTCGACCTCCGCACGGAGTACGGCAATGCGCTCGGTCCGTGGTTGCACATCGTGGGCGTCGCCGAAGTCGTCCACGATCAATGTTGTTTCGACCTGAGAGAGCGGAACGTCGAGTTTGGCGGCGATAATGGTCCGCGCCTCGTAGCCGACGTCGGTGAGATGGCGCGCCTGCCCGCACGGATCATCGCCATAAACGTCGGGGATGGTGATTTCCCACCAACGGCCGACGCGGTTCGCGTGGACTTCGTAGGTAATGGACTTGCTCACTGTTCCTCCTCCGGGCAATCGCAGGACGCAACAGCCTTGTCGATGGTGCGCACAACTCCCGGCGAGATGGATTTGTGTCCGTCCGGGACGCTCACGTCGTGTTTGCCCGTGCGGCACCCGTAGATGGTGTGGCTACCTGCACCATCGCGCAACCGGGACCAGCCCTCCGCCTTGAGGCGTTTGAGGACTTTCCTGGTCGGCTGCTCTGCGATCATCACAAAAGCTAGCACGCTAGCCGAAAATCTGGCAAGTATGCTAGCAACCCGAATGTGCGCTGCGAGGAGACCTCGGGAACAACTGCACATCACTTGTGTAACAAATCGGGCGCGGAGATCCGGGCGGTGCTGGCACCATTGACGCATGACCACGCGGAGGGCACCGGATCCGGGGCGCGCGACGCCGCGGTCACTGGGTGAGCGCTCACCGGGAGGTAGAGAGGCTGTGGTGACACCGGCGTTGTGGTCCGAGCGGGCGGACATGGCGGAATCGGCGATCGTGTCTCGGCATCTGCGCGCGTTGTGGGCGCTGCCGGGGACACAGCTGGGGGTGGTCGGGTGGCCGGCGACCAAGCGGGAGCGCGCGTTCGGGTCGTGGCATTACTGGTGGCAGGCGCATCTGATCGACTGCGCGGTGGACGCGGCCAACCGGGTGCCGACGCCGGTGCGCCGCAAGCGGATTGCCGCGATCGCGCGATCGCACCGCATCCGCAATATCACCGGCTGGACCAACAGGTACTACGACGACATGGCCTGGCTGGCCATCGCGCTGGAACGCGCGGAGCGGACCGCGGGCGTCACCGAGGCGCGTAGCGGCCTGATCGCGCTGGAGAAGCCGCTGTACGACGGGTGGAATCCGGCGGTGGGCGGCGGCCTGCCGTGGCGGATCGGCGCCGACTACTACAACACCCCCGCCAACGGCCCGGCCGCCATCGCGCTGCTGCGGCTCGGCAGGCACGGGCGGGCGCAGGAGATGGCCGACTGGCTGGACGCGACGCTGCGCGACCCGGAGACCGGCCTGATGCTCGACGGCATCCATCTGCCCTCCGGCGAGATCGAGCGCCCGGTGTTCACCTACTGCCAGGGTGTGGTGCTCGGCGTGGAGACCGAGCTGGCGGTGCACACCGGCGCCCCGCGCCACGGCGAGCGCGTGCACCGGTTGCTCGCCGCCGTCGAGGAGCACCTGACCACCCGCGGTGTCATCCACGGTGGTGGCGGCGGCGACGGCGGCCTGTTCAACGGCATCCTGGCCCGCTACCTGGCGGTGGTCGCGCTGATGCTGCCCGGCGACGACCAGGCGCAGCAGGCGGATCGACGGTGCGCGGCCGCGATCGTGCGCGCGTCCGCCGACGCCGCCTGGGCCAACCGGCTCGAGGTCGAGGGCGAGCCGCTGTTCGGGCACGACTGGAGCAAGCCCGCGACGCTGCCCGGCGGCATCGCGGGGGCGGGCCGGTTCACCCCCGGTGGTTCGGTGACCTCGTCCCGAGTGCCGGAACGTGACCTGTCGGTGCAGCTGTCCGGCTGGATGCTGATGGAGGCCGCCCACCAGGTCAGCGCCGCCGGGCTGTAGCCCTTACTCGGCCTCGGTTTTCGCCGAGGTCACCGGCGGCAGATACTCACCGATCAGCGTCCGGTGCCACCACGCCCGATCGCGCAGCAACTCCTGCCGCGTGCTGAAGCGGTACTCGTAGAGCCGCGCACGCACGTACTTCGGTGGCTCGTCCGGGAACGGATTGTGCCGCAGCAAACGCAGCGTCGCCCGGTCGTTCGTCAGCAGCCGCTCGGCGAACGGCAACAACCACGGCCGCGCGTAGAACGGCGAAAGCGCGGCGAACCACATCAGCCAGTCCAGTCGCAGATGGTAGGGCGCCCACTGGCGGGGCAGGCGTCGCACGTCGCCCGGCTTGCCTTTGAATTCGTACTCCTGCCACCGGGTCTGCTCGGTGATGTCCGGGTCGGTGGTCCCCTCGAACACCACTTCCGGCCGGGTCCGGCCGATGTGGCCGAAGGCGCCGTAGGTGCCGACGAGGTGATAGGCGTTGAAGGACATATTCATGCGCTGATCGCGGGAGAGCATGTTGCGCACCGGCCAGTAACTCAGCACGACGGTCAGCACCGTGCACGCGATCACCGATACCGCGAACCACATCGGTGCCGCGGGCAACGCGGGCGGTTCGGGCACCGGCAATACCCGCGCGACCAGGGAACCGTCGATCACGGTAAGCGCCAACAGAATTGTCACCCAATTCAGCCACGCGAAGTTGCCGGAGATCACCAACCACAGCTGGGTGACGACCACGATCCCCGCGGCCACGCTCGCCACCGGCTGTGGCGCGAAAAGCCCGAACGGCACGATCAATTGGGCGAAGTGATTGGCCGCCACCTCGATGCGGTGCAGCGGTTTGGGCAGATGATGGAAGAACCAGCTCAACGGCCCCGGCATCGGCTGGGTCTCGTGGTGGTAGTACAGGCAGGTCAGGTCCCGCCAGCAGGTGTCGCCACGCAGCTTGATCAGACCCGCGCCGAACTCCACCCGGAACAGCAGCCAGCGCGCCAGCCACAACGCCAGCACCGGCGGCGCCGTCTCGTCGTTGCCGAGGAAGATGGCGAGAAATCCGGCCTCCAGCAGCAATGATTCCCACCCGAACCCATACCACCGCTGCCCGACATTGACGATCGACAGGTACCCCGCCCACAGCGCCGCCCACATCCCCATCGCCGCCCACAGCGGCACCAGATCGGCCACGCCGAGCGCCATGGCGGCTGACAGCCCGACGCCCGCCCAGGCCACCGCGGCGAAGAACCGGTCGGAGTAGTGCAACTGAAACAGGCTCGGCGCCAACCGGAACGGCGTGCGCGCCACGAAGCGCGGCACCGGCAACATGCCGTGCTCGCCGATCAGCGCCCGGAACTGCATGGCCGCGCCGAGGAAGGCAATCAGGTAGATGACCGCCAGTCCGCGCTGGAAGATCAGCCTGCTCAGCCAGTACTCGGGTGCCGTGAACCAGTCCATGCCCGCAGCTCCTCCGACGGCGGGAATTTGCCCATGTCACGCGTACCCGGTCCGGTCGAGTGGAAACCCGGCGGTCAGTTCTCGGCGTCGACGGCCACGCTCGGCGCGGTCTCCAGGTCGAACTCCTCCGGCGGCTTCGCCATCTCCTGCCGGTAGTGCCGGATGCCCAGCAGGGTCCCCAGGATCAGCCCGGCCACCAGTGTGCCGATCACGATGGGCATGAGCCACGGCACCCGATCCAGGAAGCTGCCCGCGTAGTACCCGATCAACAGCAGCACCGGCGCCCAGATGATCGCGCCGATCGTGCTCGCGATGGTGAACTTGCGGTGATCCATCCCGGCCGCGCCGGCGACCGTCGGGCACAACGTGCGCACCCACGGAATCCAGCGGGCGATCAGCACCGCGACGAACCCGTGCCGCTGCAGCAACTCGGTGACCCGTTGCAGATTGCGGGTATTGATGTAGCGGCCGTTCTTGCGGGCCACCAGGCGATGCCCGGTGCGCGCGCCGATGACGTAACCGACCTGGTTGCCCGCGATGGCCGCGACCATGGTCCCCAACGACAGCGCCCACACCTGCGCTTCGCCGGAGGCGTGCGAGGCCATCACCACGCCCGCGGTGATCAGCATGGAGTCGCCGGGCAGGAACAGCCCGAGAATGACCGCGCATTCGAGGAAGACAAAGGTGAGCACCACTGTCCAGACGAGCGCGGGACCCGCTGACATCAGCGGATCGAAGGTGCCCACTGCTAGGGGCGAGGACGCCGCGAACACGCGCTCAGCGGGTCGGCTCGTTCGTCGAGACGGTCAGCTCGGCCTCAGGCCGAACCGCCGGCTCCGCGCGACGATTGAGCAGCTTCTTCGCCACCGCGACGATGCCGGGCAGGATCGAGACGAACACGATGAGGAGGAAGATCGCCTCGACGTGATCTCGGATGAAGGCGACATTGCCGAGGAAGTAGCCGAGCACGGTGATGCCGCCGCCCCACAGGATCGCGCCGACGATGTCGAAGGCGACGAACTTGCGGTAGTCCATCTTGGACACACCGGCCAGCACCGGCATGAACGTGCGCACGATCGGCACGAATCTGGCCAGGATGATGGTCTTGGGCCCGTGCTTCTCGAAGAACTCATGCGTCTCGGTGACGTAGTGCTTCTTGAAGAAGCGGGTGTCCTCCTTGTGGAACAACGCGGGCCCGATGGCCCGGCCGATCCAATATCCGCTCTGGTCGCCTGCGAACGCGATGAACGTGACGGCGGGGACGAGCACCCAGATCGAGACCGGCGGATTCGGCTGCGCCGCGAGCAGGCCACCGGTGAACAGCAGCGAATCGCCGGGCAGGATCGGGAAGAGCAGACCGGTCTCGATGAAAACGATCGCCAGAATGGCCGGGAGCACCGCGTTCTTGAGCCACGTCTCCGTGAGCAGGTGCATCGGGTCGAGCAACTCCGTGAGTGCGAGGTTGCTTGTCACCGATTCTGTCGCTGCCAGCAGAATCACGCGGTGGTCTCCTGTTCTGGATACGGCTGGCCTGATTCACGTGCCATCGCATCGGAGGCGGCCAGCGCAATTACCGGGCCCACAGTACCGGGTTCGCCTGAGAAACCCCGCCCTGTGCGTGAAACTACCTGCTGGTCACCTGAAGGTTCCGTGCTGACTACCGCCTGGTCACTCGTGCAGGCACTACACGGCCTCCCTGGATACCAGGCGAAACACTGCTGTCCTAGGGTGGTGGCTGACAAAATAGGTCTTTGCCGCAACAAACACGGAGGTCTTACTGTGCCCATCGCGACTCCGGAGGTCTACGCCGAGATGCTCGGTCGGGCCAAAGCGAACTCCTTTGCCTTTCCCGCCATCAACTGCACGTCCTCGGAGACGATCAACGCGGCCATCAAGGGTTTCGCCGAGGCGGGCAGCGACGGCATCATCCAGTTCTCCACCGGCGGCGCCGAATTCGGCTCCGGACAGGGCGTGAAGGACATGGTGACCGGTGCGGTCGCGCTGGCCGAATTCGCGCATGTGGTCGCCGCGAAGTACGACATCACCATCGCGCTGCACACCGACCACTGCCCCAAGGACAAGCTGGACGGCTTCGTCCGGCCGCTGATCGCCATCTCCCAGGAGCGGGTGAACAACGGTCAGCACCCGCTGTTCCAGTCGCACATGTGGGACGGCTCGGCGATCCCGATCGACGAGAACCTGGAGATCGCCCAGGAACTGCTGAAGTCCTGCGCGCAGGCCAACATCATCCTCGAGGTCGAGATCGGTGTCGTCGGCGGCGAAGAGGACGGTGTCGAGGCGGAGATCAACGACAAGCTCTACACCTCGCCCGAGGACTTCCAGAAGACCATCGACGCGCTCGGCGCCGGCGAGAACGGCAAGTACTTGCTCGCCGCGACCTTCGGCAATGTGCACGGTGTGTACAAGCCGGGCAACGTGAAGCTCAAGCCCGAGGTGCTGGCCGAGGGGCAGCGGGTGGCCGCGGCCAAGCTGGGCCTGGGTCAGGACGCGCAGCCGTTCGACTTCGTCTTCCACGGTGGTTCGGGCTCGCTGAAGTCGGAGATCGAGGATTCGCTGCGCTTCGGTGTGGTGAAGATGAACGTCGACACCGACACCCAGTACGCGTTCACCCGCCCGATCGTCACGCACATGTTCACCAACTACGACGGTGTGCTCAAGATCGACGGTGAGGTCGGCAACAAAAAGGTCTACGACCCGCGCAGCTACCTCAAGAAGGCGGAAACCTCGATGGCGGCGCGTGTCACCGAGGCATGCAATGATCTGAAGTCCGCGGGAAGGTCGATCAGCGCCTGACCCATCAACCCACCGGGGGCTCGACAGCTCATGTGTCTGGATGTGCGCGTGCTCGGGCCCGTCCGGTTGCTAGTCGGCGGTGAGCCGGTGGCGGTCGGCGGGCCCAAGCCGCGGGCTTTGCTGGCCGCACTCACCGTGAATCGGCGCCGCGCTGTGTCGTCGGCCGCGCTGGCCGACATGGTGTGGAACGAGGATCCGCCCGACTCCTACGCCGCCAGTTTGCAGGTGTTCGTCTCGAATATCCGCAAAGCGCTGCGTAATTCGGGTGTGGATCCGGCGCTGGTGTTGCGCACCGAATCCTCCGGCTACCGCCTCGAAGTGGCCGAGACCGCCTGCGATCTCGGACGTTTCGAGGCGAGCCGGGAGGCCGGTAGCCGCGCAGTCGCGCTCGGCGATCACGCGGGCGCCGCCCAGCTCTACGGTGCCGCACTGCGCGAATGGAGCGGCCGGGCGCTGGCCGACCTGTCCGGCCTGCAGTTCGCCGACGGGTTCGCCACCGCGATGGACGAGGAGCGGCTCGCCGTCGCCTCCGCCCGGATCGACGCCGAAATCGCCTGCGGGCGTGCCTCCTCGGTGATCGGCGAGCTGGTCGCGATGACCGGCGAGCATCCGCTGCGCGAGCCGCTGTGGGGCCAGTTGATCACCGCGCTCTATCTGTCCGGGCGGCAGGCCGACGCGCTCGACGCGTGTCGCCGGGTGCGGACCGTGCTCGCCGACGAACTCGGCATCGATCCCGGCCCGGCCCTGATCGAGCTGGAGCAGCGAGTGCTGCGCCAGGAGCCGCTCGGCACCGTGGAGCTCCGGCAGGTCGAGCGGATGGCCGCGGCGATGACCGAGACCGTCACCGAGGCGCCGAGCACGGTGCGCAGCGGGCAGCTGCGGCTACCCGACGGCCGGGTGGTCTCGATCGCCCAGGGCGGCCTGCGGATCGGCCGGATGACGGACAACGACCTGGTCCTCGACGACCCGAAGGCCAGCAGGTATCACGCGCACATCATGCCGAGCCGGGCCGGACTGCTGATCAAGGACTTGCACTCGGCCAATGGCGTTTTCGTCAACGACGACCCGATCGAGAACGGCGCCCTGCTCGCCGACGGCGACCAGATCCGCATCGGCGCAACGATGTTGACGTTTCAGGCCGTGCAGTAGTCACTCGTTGCAGGCGAAGCCGTCGCCGTCCCGATCGAGCATGGGGTTGTACTGCGGCAGCCCGCGGTAGATCGGTCCCGCGTAGTCGGCGCGCGCCTGTTCGCAGGTGGTGTACACCCGTCGCTTCTTCTCGGATTCGCCGTCGCGCTGCGGGATCTCGTGCGAATCGGGGCGGGCGACAAAGGCGGCGGTAGGGGTCTCGGCGATGGCGGTCGGTGGCGCCAGGGTGAGGGCGCCGACCACGAGACACGCGGCACCGATCGCAGGGGTCACGCGGCGTAGTGCTGTAGTTCTCACGACATCCATCCTGCGCCGAAAACACCCAGCCGTGGGGTGTGGATTTCGGGCGTCGGAAAATGTCCGGACCGACCAGTCCGACCTGTGGCTGAGCCGCCGCCCAAACCGCGCTAGGTCAGCCGGACCTCAGCGATGGCCCGCCCGAACAGCTTTCGACCCGCCGAGGTGCCGCCGAGCACGATGGTCGCGGTGCGGGTGTGCGGATCGAGCGACTTGATCCGGCCGACGAAGTCCACCGTGCTCGCCGAGTCCGGCGCCACCGGAACGAAACCGGAGAACCGCACGCTGAACTTCGCGATGGCGGTCGGGTCGCCGAGCCAGGAGGTCAGGTAGCCACCGGCCAGGCCCATGGTCAACATGCCGTGCGCGACGACCGTGGGCAGGCCGACCAGCTTGGCGGCGTGATCGCTGAAATGGATCGGGTTGGCGTCGCCGGAGACACCGGCGTAATTGGCCAGGTCGCCGCGGGCCAGCCGGAACGAACCGGCGGGCAGCTGAGCCCCGACGGACAGCTGGTCGAACTCGGGCAGCGTGTGCACCGGCGCGAGCTCGCGGTCGGCGGGCGGCGCGGGTAGCTCGCCGAGGCCCAGCGGGATCAGCGCCGAACTGTCGTCCGAACCGCTGCCCGCCGTGGGGAATTCGACCACCTGGCCGTGCATCATGATGTTGTCGACCACGTCGGTGAGGCCAGGATCCACCTCGGCGCCGCGGCGCGCCACGATCGTGGTCGAGCCGATGAGGGCGAGCTCGCCGTGCTGATTGACCAGCGCGGAGCGGACGACGACGAAATCGTTGTCGCCGAACTGCCGGATCGACTCGATCAGGATCTCGCTGGTCAGTCGGTCGCCGGCCAGGATGGGCCGATACGCCTGGAAGACCTGATCGGTCTGCAGGATCTGCGAGAGGTCGTACTCGGTGAGCACCGATTCGAGCAGCGAGCGGGTGCCGGACGACCCGATGACCGAGGCGAAGGTCGGCGGTGCGATCACACCGTCGTGGCCGAGTTTGCGCGCGTCGGCCTCCTGCTGATGCGCGCCGTGGTGATTCTGCACCGCTCGCGCGAATTCGCGGATCTTTTCCCGGCCGACCTCATAGTGGTCCCGCACGCGGAACCGCTGGCCGGCCAGCGTCGCCGTCTGCTGTACGTCATCGGTTTCGAGCGCCGTCGTCTGTTCCCTGCCCATGATGCGGCCACGCTACTAATGAACAGGACCGTTGACCAGCTGAGTGTGAGCAGCGCTACCGTCGATCGATACGGAATTGCTATCGAATTTGCTTGTTCTTCATCTACCGGCTCGCGACGGGCTTTCGGAGCTGATCGAGATTGATGCTTATCGGCTATTAAATGTGTTCGGCTGCCCGTCGAGAGGGCAGCCACAACAGGTAGATCAATTCCGTCGCGAGTTATTGCGGAGCGCTGGAGGGTGGATCGCAGACTTTCCAGCCGGCGTCGGTGCGCTGCAGGTCGAACGTGCGCGCCGAGCGCTTGGCCGGATCGGCCTCGGTATAAACGGTTGCCTGCGCGATCGCCGTGTCGTCGGTGATCCGGATGGCATCCACGCTGTCCACCACCGGAATAGTGCGGCGTTCCATCGAGAGCTGATGCACGCCGGCGAATTGATCCGCCGGAATGCCCTGATAGAAATCGTGCAGCGGACCACAGGTGGTCTCCCGCAACGTGGTCAGGTCGCCGGTCTTCAGCGCATCGGTGTAATCGGAGATCGCGGCGCGCACCTGGGTATCCGGCGAATTGTCCGTCGAGTTCACGACCACCGCCACGATCACCCCGACCAACACGACCACCACTGCGGCGGCGCCCGCCACCGCGAGCAGCCACCGCTTGGGACGACCCGAAGTGGTCTGATCGGCTGGTGCCGGAGCCTGTGCCGGGGGTGCGATCCGCTGCGGCTGGGCGATCTGCCGGGGCTGCGGTGGCCGCAGCGAGCCGATCTGCTGCGCGGGCAGCGTCGGCTGGACATCCGCGGGCGAGGGGGCCGTCGCGTGCTGGCGCGGCAGGTTGGGGTGGGCGGGCGCGGGCCGCGTCTGCTCGACTGGACCGGGCCCGCTCGGCGGCGGGGCCGAAGGTGCTTGCGGGACAGGTTGTTTCGGTCCGGGAGCGGCGCGCGGCGTGGTCGGCGGCTTGGTGATCGGCACTCGCCCCGCACCCGGCGTCACGCGGTCGGTTCCGGCCGGCTTCGGCGCGTCGGTGGGCCGCTGGATCGGCAGCGCGACGGTCTGCGCGTCGTCCGGCTTGATCACCGGCATCGCCATCGTCACGTCTTCGGATCCCGGCGGCGGCTGTTGCCCGGCGTCCGGTGCCGCCGTATTCATCTTGACGGTGTCCGCTTCGGGAGCGGCGTCCTCGACCGGAGGTGCCGGCCGCTGCACCCGCATCACCGTGGTCGGCGCATCCCCGTCCGGGATGTCGGCCTCCGGTGCTTGCGCGGACTCGGCAGGCTGCGCGGTCGCGGCGGACATGTCGGGTGCGTTGTCTCGGTCCGCACCAGCCTTCTCCCCGCCGAACCAGGGGCGGGACTTCGACGGAGCAGAGCTCTCCGGCGTGACCGACGCTGCGTCCTCGGGAGTGGTTGTACCCCTGGCAGTCTCGTTTTGCGCCGCATCAGTTGCCGCAGCGGCGCCAGATGATGCCGCGGCCGCGCCGGATTTTGCCGCTGTCGCGCCGGGTGGTGCGACGGGCGCACCGGACTGTGCGGCGGAGGTGCCGGACTGAGTGGTGGAGGCACCGGGTTGCGTAGCGGGCGCGCCGGACTGAGTGGCGGAGGCACCGGACTGAGTGGCGGAGGCACCAGACTGTGCGGCGGGCGCGCCGGACTGTGCGGCGGAGGCACCAGACTGTGCGGCGGGCGCGCCGGACTGTGCGGCGGAGGCGCCGGACTGTGTGGCGGGCGCACCAGACTGTGCGGCGGATGCGCCGGGTTGTGCGGCTGGCGCACCGGACTGAGCGGCGGAAGCGCCGGACTGAGCGGCGGGCGCGTCCGGTCGTGCCGCCGTCGCGCTGGGTGGCGTCGCGGGGCCGCCGGGTTGTGCAGCGGGGTGTGTGGCGGTGGGACCGGGTTGTGTACCGGATGCGCTGGGTTGCGTACCGGGCACGCCGGCTGTTGCTGCGGGCGCGCCGGATTGGGCTGCTGCGCCGGATTGCGTTGCGGTGGTGCGGGATTGAGCTGCGGGCGCACTGGATCGTTCAGCGTCTGAGGTGGTCGGTGCGGCACCGCCCGCAGGGGAGTTGGCCTGTTGCGTGGCTGCAGGTTTCGCGCTCGATGTCGCGGTCGACGTGGATTGCGCGGGTGTGCCCGGAGCGGGCGGTTGGTTCGTGCCCGCTGCGGAGTCGGCTTGGGTCCGGCCGTCCCGTTTGATTACTTCGGTTTCGGCCGCGGGCGCTGCCTTCGGAGCGGCACCGCTCTGGGCGATATCGGCGACCACGTCGCCGGAAGTGGGCTTATCTTGTTCCGCCGTGGGGGTTTTCGAGCCCTGCTCGGCAGGTGCTTCGGCCGGAGGTGTCGCGGAGGAGGGCTTGTCGCCGCGCGCGATCGCCTCGGTCTTCGCCTCGGGGTTGGCGGTGCTACCCGCAGCGGATGCTGCTTTACCTGGAGCGGGGCTGTCCGACGGGGCCGCGCCAGCCGACTTCGCGGGCTGAGCCGGGGTGTTGACCTTCGGGATGGCCTCGGGCGCGGTCTTGTCGACGGTCGAGTCGGAAGAGACGGGCTTCGCGCCGTTCCCCGGCTCGGAACCGGTTGCCGCTGCGGCATTGCCGGGTTTTGCGCCAGAGTTCGAGCCGTCTGACGTGCCGGAACCCGTATTCCGCGCGGCAGCCGCGGGCGTCGACGTGCCGCGGGGGTTCACGGCGGGCTTACCGGAGTTCTCGGCGTCGGGCGAGCCCGGCGCGGCCGAAACCGCGGCAGGGGAGTCGGTCGGAGCTGAAGTATCCGCGGTGTCCTTACTCTCCGCACCCGCGGCGGGAATGGGACGCGTGGGCGTTGCGGGCGAGGGCTCCGGGCGGGCGGCGACCGGGTGGCGGACCGTGGTGTCTGCCGGGCGTGCGTCGGCTGCGGCCGGGGTTGCCGGGTCGGCGCTCGCCGGGTTCTTGTCGTCGTTCGGGTCGGACACGCACTACCCCTCGGTCAGGCGGAACAGTTGAACTCGACGGCCAGCTTAACGGGCAGGGCCCGAGGTAGTCCGTCTTAAGACCGCGCATGGCCGCGGTGAATGCCGAGGTACGCCGAAGGGGTGCGGTTCGACCGAGTTCGGGTTGCCGACGGAGCGCATGCGCAGGGAATCGGCGCATCGGTGCACAATGAAGCCCATGACCTCGTTCGGTGATCTCCTCGGCCCCCAGCCGGTACTCCTGCCTGAAATCTCCGACGCGGAAGAAGCGTTGCTCGACAAGGCCGACCCGTTCCGCGTCGCCGCCGATCATCCTGCGGCCTCGATCGCCTGGGCCTACCTGGCCGAGGCCGCGCTGACCAGCGGGGAAGCCCAGGATGAGCCGATCAACCACGACATCCTCGCGGCGTACGCGTTCGCCCGCACCGGCTACCACCGCGGCCTCGATCTGCTGCGCCGCAACGGCTGGAAGGGCTTCGGCCCGGTGCCGTGGAGCCATGAGCCGAACCGCGGTTTCCTGCGCAGTGTCGGCGCGCTGGCTCGCGCGGCGAAGGTGATCGGGGAGACGGAGGAGTACGCGCGCTGCTTGGATCTGTTGGAAGACTGCGATCCGCGGGCCGCGGCTGAGCTCGGCCTCGACTGAGTCGAATGATTGCAGGATCGCGAAGCGATTCGATGAGGGGTGGCGGTCGGGTGGCGGGTGGGCTCGACCTCAATATCAATCCCAGCTCTCGCGTCGGCGTCGCCAAGGCGAGCAGCATGGATCGGCTGCGCGCGTCGTGGGCGCGGCTGCGACTGTCCGCGTTGCCGATTCTCCAGTGCGCTCTCGGCGCGGCACTGGCCTGGTTCATCGCGCGGGACCTCGTCGGGCACGCGCAGCCGTTCTTCGCGCCCACCGCGGCCGTGGTGTCGATCGGCATCTCCTTCGGCGCCCGGCTGCGGCGTTCGGTGGAACTGGTGGTCGGCGTCGCGGTCGGCATCGGCATCGGTGACCTGTTCATCACCAACGCGGGTACCGGCGTGTGGCAGATCGCCCTGGTGGTCGCGGTCGCCATGGCCGCGGCGGTGTTCCTCGACGGCGGGTCCATCATCACCATGCAGGCGGCCGGTTCGGCCGTGCTGGTCGCGACGCTGCTGCCGCCCTCGGCGGGTGGTGGCTTCTCCCGGATGATCGACGCGCTGGTCGGCGGTCTGGTGGGAGTCGTTGTGGTGGCGTCGATTCCGCTGCACCCGGTGCGGCGGGCCCGCGAGCAGGCGGCGGAAATCCTTGCGGTGATGAGCAAGTCGCTCACCGAGGGCGCCGACGGTCTGCTCGAACAGAATCCGGACAAGGTGCGTTCCGCGCTCGCTGCGGTCCGTGCGACGCAGCCGCAGCTCGACACCTTGCGGTCCACGCTCGAGGGTGGCAAGGAGATCAGCCGAATCTCCCCGCTGTACTGGAACTCTCGGGCCCGTCTCGAACGTATCAAGGCCACCGCCGACCCGCTCGACAACGCGGTGCGCAACACCAGGGTGCTGCTGCGCCGTTCGCTCACGCTGGTC
This sequence comes from Nocardia sp. NPDC052316, assembly GCF_044547795.1. NCBI lineage: Bacteria > Bacillati > Actinomycetota > Actinomycetes > Mycobacteriales > Nocardiaceae > Nocardia > Nocardia sp. NPDC052316. The sequence goes on along the minus strand of NZ_JBIUBB010000001.1, from coordinate 1,524,350 downwards.
CAGGATGACGAGATACTCGACCCACGCCTGATCGACGAGGTCGAACGGCTCGGCCAGGCCATCGATGTGGTGCGCAGGATGATGCTCGCCGACCCCGGCGAGCAGCCCGACCAGGCCGAGGCGGCCAGGGTGCTGCGCACCGTCGCCAAGGAGGCGCGGCCGGAACTCGTTGAGGGTGCAGGGCTCTCGGCCCATGTGGTGTTCGCCCAGGTGCGCTCGATCGTGGTGGACCTGATGCAGGTGTGCGGGATGAAGCGCATCTCCGCGATCGCGCTGCTCCCGCCGACGGTGCCCAAACCGTTCGTGACCCCCGAGGAATGATCCGACTACTCAGTGGATTCGCCGACTCTCGTGCCGGATACGGGTGCTCGCCGCCGCTGTGCGTGGCGTCCTTGCTGATCTTTGGGTAGTCCGCTACTCGTGTTCCGGCGGCCCCGGCCCCATAACTTGAACAGGTGACCGCGATCGAACGAGGGGTGTCGCGGTCGACCACTTCGCACACGAGCGAACTGCCCCACCGGCCATATGGTGTGGTGGCCGTGCGGGTTGGGGCAGCACGCCCGTTGCGAGGAGCAGAGTCGCCTGGTCCGACGTCCGGCCGGGCGGCTCTGTGTTCGTCAGTTGCCGCCTTCTTCCTTGCTGAGCGGGAACATCCGGGCCTGTCCCGGCCGCAGCGAGAACCGCCGCCGGTCGAAATCCCAGAGCCGATAGATCGGCCACTGCACGGTGTGCGCCAGCCAGGCGCCGACGATGACGGCGCGATGGAACGGCAGCACCTGGTAGCCCTGGTTGGTGATGGTGCGCAGGCCGCTCAGCTGGAACTGCCACCAGCGGCGCGGGCTGGTGCGCCTGCGCCGGGCCGACGTCTCGACCCGCATGTGCTTCAGTTGATCGATCGGCAAGCCGCGCTTGCTCAGGCACAGCGCCAGGTCGAGGTCGTCGATCACGTCCGGCCGCACGACGGTGTCCGCGCGCACATCCAGCCAGGCGGTGCGGCGGATGGCCATGTTCGGGCCGTGCATGTTGCCGACCCGGCCGCCCAGCTTGCCGCGCCGATCCTGCAGGTAATAGCCGAATTTCAGCAAGAAGCCGACCGGCGAGTCGTAGTAGGTGGTGATGCCGGTGAGCGCGGCGACGTCGGGGTGGTCGGTGAGGTGCTGCCGGATGACCGCGCCCCAATCGGGCGCGACCAGGCAGTCGGCGTCGGTCCGGCCGATGAAATCCCCACGGGCCTTGTCGAATCCGGTGTTGCGGGCCCGCGCCACCCCGCGCTGAGGTTCCTCGACGAGTTCGACTTTGGGGTGTTCGAGCGCGTAGGCGCTGACGAGTTCACGGGTGCCGTCGTCGCTGCCGTTGTCGACCACGACGACCTCGTCGATCGCGTCCTGCGTGACGAGGCGGTCGAGGGTCTGCGTGATGCACGCCGCCTCGTTGAGGACCGGGATGACGATCGATAAGGTCGTCGCCGAATCGGGGCTGCTCATTGGTGGTACTGCTCCAGTTCTGGGTCGGGTGAACTTTTCTACAGAACGGTCTGTTATCTGCCCGGAACAGCCGTTCTCGTCAGCGTGGCGCGTGCTGAGAACACAGAGAACTCGGTCGGCGACGGTGCCGCGAGGTCGATCGGGGTCGGTGTGCGACCAGGGCCGGGAAGCCTGCTGATTACCGGCTGGGCCGACCGGCGATGATCACGGGTTCACCCTAGTTGCGTTGATGCACAGACAGAATCCCCAAGCCTTGGGGGCACCAAATCCTCAGGTGGCGCTTGCGGTTTCGCCGATCGCGCAGACCCTGGGCCGCCCAGGACGCAGCGTGAAGCGGCGCCGCTCGAAGTCCCAGAATCGGTAGATCGGCCACTGCACGGTGTGTGCCAGCCAGGCGCCGACGATGACCGCCCGATGAAACGGCCGCACCTGGTAGCCCTGCTCGGTGATGGTGCGCAACCCCGTCAATTGGAAGCGCCACCAATCGCGCGGTCCGGTCCTGCGGCGGCGGGCCGAGGTTTCGGCGCGCATGTCCGTCAGCTGGTCGATGCGCAGGCCGCGTTTGGTCAGGCACAACGCCAGATCCAGATCCTCGGCGACGTCCGGCCGCGTCGTGGTCTCCGCTCGCACCGTGCGCCACGCGGACCGGCGGATGGCCATGTTCGGGCCGTGCATGTTGCCCACCGGCCCGCCCAGCTTGCCGCGCCGATCCTGCAGGTACAGGCCGAATTTCAAGAAAAAGCCGATGGGTGAGTCGTGATAGGTGGTGATGCCGGTGACCGCGGCGGTGTCCGGGTGCTCGGTGAGGTTGTGCCGGATGACCTCGCCCCAGTCCGGCGCGACCAGGGTGTCCGCGTCGGTGCGGGCGAGGAAATTGCCTCTGGCCCGGTCGAATCCGGCGTTGCGGGCGGCGGGGATGCCGCGGGTCGGCTCCTCGATGAGGGCGACCTCCGGGTGGTCGACCGCGTAGTCACGCACGATCTGGCGGGTGTCGTCCTGGCTGCCGTTGTCGACGACGATGATTTCGTCGATCGCGTCCTGGGCGACCAGTCGGTCCAGCGTGCGCTCGATGCACTTCGCTTCGTTCAGTGCGGGTATCACGACGGACAAAACCGTCGTTGTCGATGTGTTCGTCATAGTGGTCCTGCTCCCACTTTTCGCTGATGGGCAGCCGAAAACCCCGACGCTGTCGGCCGGTTTCTCTGCTGCGGGCGCGCGTCAGCGCGCGGTGGCGGCTCGGCCGGACCCGGTCATCGACGGTGACGCCGGTCCGAAGACGGCAGTCCGGCCACTATCGCGTGGTGTGCCAAGTGATCGCACGACGATCGTGGTTACTACCGATCTCGTACGTGTGAATACCCCATTCCCCCCATAGTGATCATCGAGTTCGGACCCTACTCGCTCGAATCGATCCCCGCAGCCCATTCCGCCCCCGGCGGCTAGGTCCAGAAGCGCGTCAGATAACTGCCGTAGCGCGACCAATTCGACGGCACCCCAGACACTTCGAACAACGCGTACACCGCGTCGAAGAAGACCTGATTGATGGCTGGCGTGAACAGCAGCGCGAACAAGATCAGCATGCCGAATGGTTTGAATTGGTCGAGCGCGCGCCGGGTCTGGTAGCTGAGCGAGGGCTCGAGTATCCCGTAGCCGTCCAGCCCCGGCAGCGGGATCAGGTTCAGCAGGGCCGCGGTGATCTGCAAGAACGCCAAAAAGCTCAGGCCGAACCAGAACGCGGGATGTGCAGTGGCACTGCCGAACAGCTGCACGATCACCAACAGCAGCACCGCGCAGAGCGCGTTCACCGCCGGGCCCGCGCCGCTGATGATCCGCTGCGTGCGTGGCGAGAAATTGTGCGTATGTACGTACACCGCGCCGCCGGGTAATCCGATGCCGCCCAACGCGATGAAGACGATCGGCAGCACGATCGACAACAGCGGATGGCTGTACTTCAACGGATTCAGCGTGAGATACCCACGCAATTCGACCTCGTGGTCACCGGCCCGCCAGGCCATGAACGCGTGCGCGAATTCGTGCAGGCACAGCGTGATGATCCAGCCGAACACCACGAGCACGAACACGCCGACCTTGGCGCGGGTGGAGTCCACCTCGGCGTCCCAGGCCAGCGCGCCGCCGACGAGGGTGATGACGACGACGAGCAGAAAGATCGGGCTCGGCCGCACCGCGCGCGAACGCCGGTCGGCGGCGAAGGGTGAACTCATCGGACCAGCAACCAGGGCTCGTGATGCCGATAGAAACTCGACCGGGGCACCGTGCGGTCGCTGCGGACGCCGTCGCGGGTCACCACCGCGCCCGGCGTGCCCAGCTGGGCGGCGCGCCCCTCGATCCAGCGGCGCTTGCGCATGCCCCGCTGCGTCGTGGCCCGCACGCCGGGCTGGTGCAGCATCGGCGACACCAGCATCGCGGTGACCTTGCCGGAGAACAGTTGCACATCGTCCACGTAGGCCTCGCCCTCGAGTTTCGCCGCGTCGACACCGGTGAGCTTGGCCCGGCCGACCAGTACCTGCCCGGTGTCGTCCCGGATCAGCGGCACCTCGGTGGCCCGGCCGTCGATGGCCCGCTTGGCGGCGGCATTACCGGTCCCGGTCTGATAGGCGCGGGAGCCGTAGGTCTTCTCGACCGGCACATAGCCGATCTCCACGTGCAGCCGTTCGGTGCGCATCAGGTGCGTGAGCACCGTGGCGAGCGCGGCGTCGTCACCGAGCACGATGAGGCGCGGCAGACTGTCGGCCGCCAGCACGGGCAGCAGCTCGTCGATCTCGGTGGTATCGGGGATGGCGGCCGTCGAACTGCTCGGCAGCGCCGCGAGGGCGATAGGTACCGGTGCGCCGTCGCAACGGAGAACGTGGGTACTCAAACTGCCGTACACCCTCCTCGGTTCGAGCCGACACGCCGTCGGACCCTTCGCCACTTCCGCCGACCCCAGCCCGGTTCCGACGGCTGCAACCATAGCCCTGCCCGGCTCCGGCCACATGGTTGTCGCGCCCGCGGCGTGAGCTTCACGCCGCCAATCACACTACGACGAGATCCGGTCCGACGCCGCCGCCGACGCGTCTACTAGACTGTGCTCCCGGCCACCGCCTCGATACGGCAGGTAGCTGCAACACTGGTGTTTACCCGCCCCGCCGGCTCGACCGGCTGCCAGCTCCCGGGTGTTGCACGTCGAACCGTAGGAGACAAGACAATGCCGGCAATCGTCCTGATCGGCGCCCAGTGGGGCGACGAGGGTAAGGGCAAAGCGACCGATCTACTCGGTGGCCGGGTGCAGTGGGTGGTCCGATACCAGGGCGGCAACAACGCGGGCCACACCGTGGTGCTGCCCAGCGGTGACAATTTCGCGCTGCACCTCATCCCGTCCGGCATCCTCACCCCCGGCGTGACGAACGTCATCGGCAACGGCGTCGTGGTCGATCCCGGCGTGCTGCTCGACGAGCTGGCTGGACTGGAAGAGCGCGGCGTCGACACCTCGGGCCTGCTGCTCTCCGCGGACGCGCACCTGATCATGCCGTACCACGTGGCCATCGATAAGGTCACCGAACGCTTCCTCGGCAACAACAAGATCGGCACCACCGGTCGCGGCATCGGCCCCTGCTACCAGGACAAGGTCGCCAGGGTCGGCGTGCGGGTGGCCGACGTGCTCGACGAGAAGATCCTCACCCAGAAGGTCGAGGCCGCGCTGGAGTTCAAGAACCAGGTGCTGGTCAAGATCTACAACCGCCGCGCGCTCGACCCGCAGCAGGTGGTGGACGAGGTGCTGGCGCAGGCCGAGGGCTTCAAGCACCGCATCGCCGACACCAGGCTGAAGCTGAACGTGGCCTTGGAGAACGGCGAGACCGTGCTGCTGGAGGGTTCGCAGGGCACCCTGCTCGACGTGGACCACGGCACCTACCCGTACGTGACGTCGTCCAACCCGACCTCCGGCGGCGCGGCGGTCGGCGCGGGCGTCGGGCCCAACAAGATCACCGCGGTGCTCGGCATCCTCAAGTGCTACACCACCCGCGTCGGCTCCGGCCCCTTCCCGACCGAACTGTTCGACGAGTTCGGCGCGTACCTGGCCAAGACCGGCGGCGAGGTCGGCGTCACCACCGGCCGGGCGCGGCGTTGCGGCTGGTTCGACGCGGTGATCGCCCGCTACGCGACCAGGGTCAACGGCATCACCGACTACTTCCTCACCAAGCTGGACGTGTTGTCCAGCCTGGAGACCGTGCCGATCTGCGTTGCCTACGACGTAGACGGCGAGCGGGTCGAGCAGATGCCGACCACGCAGACCGGGTTCCATCACGCGAAGCCGATCTACGAGGAGATGCCCGGCTGGTGGGAGGACATCTCGCAGGCCCGCACCTTCGAGGAGCTGCCGGCCAACGCCCAGGCGTACGTGCTGCGGCTGGAGGAACTGTCCGGCGCCCGCATCTCCTGCATCGGCGTCGGACCGGGCCGCGATCAGACCATCGTCCGCCACGATGTGCTCGGCTGAGACCGGAAAGTTATAGTCCGGCTGAATGATTGCCGCTGTTCATCGTTGATCTCTACGATCATGGTCGGTCGCGAACTACAGTAAGAGTCATGGCTCGGAACTGGCCGATGATCGAGCGTGTGACCGAGTTCGAGGCGATCCGCGCGGCCCTCACCGGCACGGAACATGTCGGCGCGGTCCTCACCGGCGATGCCGGTGTCGGCAAGACAACACTGGCCAGACAGGCAACGGCCGCCGTCGGCGGCAATATTCGGTGGGTCGCGGGCACCGAATCGGCGCGCAGCATCCCGCTCGGGGTGTTCGCGCATATGGTCGGCGTCTATACGGCGCACGACCCGGTGACGTTCATGTCCGCGGCCCGTGAGGCGCTGCTCGCGGACGGTCACACCATCATCGGGGTGGACGACGCGCATCTGCTCGATCAGTTGTCGGCGACGCTGCTGTTGCAGCTGGCCATCGACAAGGCGGCGCACATCGTGGCCACCGTGCGCAGCGGGGTGCAGGTACCGGACGCGGTGACCTCGCTGTGGAAAGACGGTCACCTGCTGCGCATCGACCTGAATCCGTTCACTCAGCGGCAGAGCGTCGACCTGGTCGAGTCGATGCTCGGCGGGCAACTCGAGGGCTTCACCGCCAATCTGATGTGGGAGTCCTCCGGCGGAAACGCGCTGTTCCTAAGACATTTGGTCGAGGGCGCGCTGGAGGCGGGCTCGCTGCGCCAGGTGAACGGCGTGTGGCAGCTGCGCGGGCGCGCCGCGGTCACCTCGGAACTGGCCGCGCTGCTGGAGGATCGGGTCGAGCAGCTGCCCGAGGACGTGCTGCACGTGCTGGAACTGCTCACCTTCTGCGAACCGATCGACCTGGACGTGCTGTCCGAACTGGCCGGCGAGGAGGCGGTGGAGTCCGCCGAAACCCGCGGCGTGATCCGGGTTGTCGAGAATTCGCACCAGTTGACCGTGCGCTACAACCATCCGCTGTTCGGCGAGGTGATCCGGCGCAGGCTCGGCATCGCCTCGGCCCGCAGGCTGCGCGGCAGGCTGTACTCCTCGCTCAAGGAACGGCCGATCAATTCCGCCGCCGACCGCATCCGGCTCGCCGAATTGGCTTTGGACAGTGACAAATCCGCCGATCTGGAGCTGTTCGAGGCGGCCGCCGCCGACGCCATCGGGCTGGCGAATCTGCCGCTGGGCGAGCGCTTCGCCAGGGCGGCGGTGGAGCGTCGCGGTGGGGTCGAGGCCGCCGATCTGCTCGCGCGCGCCCTGCTGTGGCAGGGCCATCGCATCGAGGCCGAGCGCACGCTGGCCACCTTCGACCCCGACCAGCTCACCGAGGTGCAGGTGGCGCGCTGGGGTAGCACGCGGGTGGCGAATCTGTTGTGGGCCATGGGCGACGCCGATCGCGCCGACGAGGTGCTGACGCTGGTCCGCGGCAAGGTCAGCCATCCGAAGATCGCGGCCATCATCGACGGGCTGGCGTCCGCGTGCGCGGTGAACGAGAACCGGATCGACGCCTCGATCACCGAGGCGGAGAAGGTGATGTCGGTGAAAGGCGCACCGCCGTGGGCGATCTGGTGGGCGTCCTTCGGCGGCGGGCTGGCGCTGACCCTGATGGGCCGCGGCGAGGCCGCCCTGCAATACGCGGCCCGTGGCCACGAGGTGGAGAGCGACATCGACGGGCTGAACCGTTTCATGTCGACGCACGCCGAGGTGCTCGCGCTGATCCTGACCGGTGATCTCGAAGCCGCCAGGCTTTGCGCCGCAGCGTATTTCGGCTACTCCGCGCCCGGGCAGTATCTGGCCTGGGGCATGTCGAAGATTTTGCAGGGCACCGTCGATGTGGCGCAGGGGCACTTCCCGGACGGCATCGAGAATCTGGAGCAGGCGCTGGCCGCGCTCGCCGCGGAGGGCGCGGCGGCGTGGATGTTCCCCGCGAGAATCCGGCTCGCCGAGGCATATTCGGCGCTTGGTCGGTCGGCCGAGGCGGCCGAGGCGATCGGTGAGGCGACCGCGCGCGGCGGTAGGCACAGCGCCGTCTACGAACCGCAGCTCGAGATCGCCCGTGCCTGGCACGCCGCCGCGGAAGGCACCGTCACCCCGGCCATCCGCCTCGCGATGAGCGCGGCCGACGCGGCCGCTCGCTCGAACCAGCACGCGATCGAGGCCATGGCGCTGCACGCCGCGGCCCGCTTCGGCGACCACTCCGCGGCCGGGCGGCTCGCCGACCTCGCGGCGAAGGTGGACGGCAGGCTGGTGCAGGTACAGGCCAAGCACGCCGTTGCCCTCGCCGCCCACGACGGACCCGGATTGGACGCCGCCGCAGCCGAATTCGAGCGGATCGGCGTGCTGCTCTCCGCCGCCGACGCGGCCGCCCAGGCGGCTTCGGCGCACGAGCGCGCGGGCGACCGCCGCCGCCTGCTGGAATCGGCCGCCGCCGCCAACCGGCTGGCCGCGGCCTGCGGCGGCGCAAGCACGCCCGCGCTGCGGCAGGCCGCGCAGCCGCTGCCGCTCACCGCCCGCGAACGCGAGATCGCCAATCTTGTTGCGGCAGGGCTGTCCAACCGGCAGATCGCCGATCGCCTCACCGTGTCGGTCCGCACCGTGGAGGGCCATCTCTACCGCGCCTGCATCAAGATGGACGTAACCGACCGCGAGTCGCTCGGCGCGCTGATGCGGGGCGAATCCTCCGCGGGCTGAGCGGGCACGCGCTGCAAACCAGACATTCGTGGCGTGTTGCCTGTTCACCTGCGGTAACGCGCGCCATCCCGACTTGACAGCATCCGATCAGCTACGGATAGGGTGCGAGCGCGCAGTACGCGGGGACGTGCTGGCTGACCCAACCTGATGGTGGTGCTTCGACGTGGCTCGTCGCTATCGAGAACTGAACACTCCGGCGACCCGGCGTAGCTTGCGTCCGATCGTCGGTGCCCTGCCGCTGGCGGTCGCGGTCGCCTGCGCGGGTGCGGCGGTCGCCGACCCCGGCCCGTCCACGCAGCCGGGCGTGACCACCCCGAGCACACCGAGCACGCCGGCCAAACCCGAGCGTTCGCCCAGCCAGCCCGGCGTCACCACCCCGAATCAACAGGGTGCCGTCGGCCCGAAGCCCGCCCCGGCCGACCCCGCCGAGGGCCAGAGCCTCAACTACGCGCGTCCGGTCCCCACGCCGGCCCCGGCACCGCCGATCCAGCCGCAGCAGTTGCACGCCCCGGAGCCGGTCGAGCCCGTCGCACCCATCGCGCCGCCGCCGCGCACGCTGCGCATCGGTGATCTCACCAGCCCGGTCCCGGACGAGGTCCCCGACGATTTGCTCGACGGCGTCAACGGCACCGCCGCAGGTGTCGAGGCCGCGATCGCCACCGGCGGCCGCTCCATCGGCATCAACCCGTCCCGCTCCGACAAGATCGCCGCCGCCACCGCGGCCGGTGCGGTCGGCGGCGCACTCGGCGGTGCCGCGCTCGCAGGCATCCCGGCCGCGGTGGTCGGCGGTGTCGGTGGCGCGGCCATCGGCGCGGGGGTCGGTGCGGGCATCGGCTTCGCGGTCGGCGTCGCGGGCACGGCCGCCGGTGGTGCGATCGCGGCCGCCGCCGCTGGCATCCCGACCGGCGGTGCCGGGGCACTGCCCGCCATCGGCGCGGCGTTCGTGGCGGCCTGGCCGATCGCCGCGGCGAGCACCGGGGCGGGTGCCGCGATCGGCGCGGGTGTCGGCGCGGCGGCCGGTGCCGCGGTCTTGGGTATCCCGGCTGCGGTGGCCGGTGGGGTGGCAGGCGGGATCTTGGGCGGCAGCACGGGCGCTGGTTTCGGCGCTACCGCCTGACGACCGCGCCGCACCCCGTCAGTTGGCGTTCTCCGCTGCGCCGGTGAGGAACTCGCCTGCCGGTGGGGCGAGCAGGCTGATCTTCGGGAGGTGCCTGAGCTTCGCTACTTCCTGGAACTCGGCGTCGGGGAGGACGGCGGCGATCGCCCTGGCGGCCTTGCGGAGCAGCAGGTCGCTCTTGCCGCCCGCGATCACCAGGGTTTGCGCCTTGACGGCGGCCCAGTCCGCGGCGCGTAGTGGTTCGCCGCGCATGAACTCACCCATCACGGCCCAGTCGTGCGGGGTCGAGTTCGCGGTGGCGAGCAGGTGCTTCCAGAACGGCGCGAAACGCAGGACGGTGACGAAGGTGCGCGAGACGCCCATTGCCTTGGTCAGGTAGAAGCGGACGGTGTCGGCGCGTCGGCCTGCGGCAACCAGCTGGTGCAGCGTCGTCTCCAGGTCGGCGGCGGGCACGAAGCCCGTGGTGTCCACGATGAACGGCGGCTCGAAGGCAACCACCTTGGTGATCCCCAGGATGCGTCCGGAACCGGCCGCCCGCAGCGCGAGCCCGGCGCCGGAGGACCAGCCGAACAGCATGGCGGACCCGCCCGCCACCTCGACCAGGGCCGCGAGATCGTCGATCTCGCGCTCGACGGCGTAGCCGCCGGACGCGGCGGTGCTGTCGCCGCGGCCGCGCCGGTCGTAATTGAGGACGGTGAGACCGTATTGCTCGTTGAGTGCCGCGGCCAGCTCAACCATGGTGGGCAGCTTCCGGTAGCCGAAGGCCCCGCCGATGAGGATCACCGTTCCGGCGTGACCGTCGTGGCGGTCGTACGCGATCACGGTCCCGTCGGCGGAGGTCACGGTCTCCACAACAGTCTCACTTTCCAGAGGAGGTCGGCCAACGGTGCGTTGGGGGCGTACCTGTTCAGACGGTGCCGAGGGTGTGGATTCATCGACGGCAGCGGCGACCGACCCAACCCGCGAAGTCTGTGATGCTGCTCACTATGCCGTCAAGGCGTCTGGCAGGCCCGTGAACGTTATTTACGGAAAGTGCCGGGGATTAGCTGCTGCCCGGCCTGATCCCGCGGGTGGTGGCCAACGCGCGGGCAATGATGCGCCCGAGAACTATCCGCTCAGAACAGGGTTGGTTCCCCGAAGCCCGGCGTGCGTTCGATCTCCAGCAGGTGCTGCTTGGTGCTGACGCCACCGGGTGCGGAGAAACCGGTGAGCGCGTTGTCCGCGGCGAGCACCCGGTGGCACGGGATGATCAGGGGAATCGGGTTGCGGCCCAAGGCTTGTCCGACGGCTTGCGCGGCTCCGGGCGCGCCGATACGGTCGGCCACTTGGCCATAGGTCAGGGTGTGCCCGGGATCGATGGCGCGGGTCACCTCGTACACCGCGCGATGGAACTCCGGAATCCCGCTGGTATCCAAGGGAATCCAGCGCAGGTCGTCGAGTTCACCGGCCAGGTGGGCGCGGATGCCCGCGATGGCCTCGGCGATCGGGCCGGTGGGGGTCTCTTCGCGGACCTCGTTGTCCGGCAGGCCGGCGCGGCGGCGCGTGATGCGCGCACGGGTGGCGGCCGGGCTTGCCTCGGGGAGCTGGAACCGGATCACGGTCGCGGCGCTCCACGCGATCGCACAGATGCCGATCGCGGTGTCGAAGAGCGTTGCCTCGGCGGACAGGCAACTGGGGTCGGTCATGCAGTCAGTGTGCACGGTAGGGCTGACACAGTTCGAGATATCAGTCCAGTTTTGCTCAACTGGCCTTGCTGTCGAGCGTGTCCTGCTCCGACACGAGTCGGCGCACGCCGCGCTCGGGTCTCCGCGTCCCGCCGGTGCTGTGCGCGACGGTCCGCCGAGACCGCCAGGCGTACTGGTCGACAGTGGTCTGCTTCGACGGCGTGGCCACCGGTTCACCGACCGCCCGCGTCGACGACCCCGAGCGTTGCGCCGGAACGGCTTTCGCCGTGGTGCCAGCGGTTTCCCGGACGGCCGACGGCACCTCGTCAGGCATGTCGCTGCGCCCATAGATGGCGGCGAGATCCGCATAGCGCCGATGGGCGTCGTAATACGAAGGGGTCCAGTCGGACATCGGGGTGCCCGGGTGGAAGCGTTCCAGCCGGAACGCCCGCTCGGCACCCTTCGGTAGATAGCGGTAGACCGCGTAGCCGAAGGCGGCGACAACGAGGAGAGCGGCGAAGGTGGTCATGATGCCAGCCTGCGCCCGACTGGCCTTGCTTTAAATATCCACTCCCTCGATACTGGACCTTATGGCGACGAGAGTGATCGGAGCGGGCACCCTGGCTCGCGACCTTGGCCGGTGGCGGAACGTGGACGTGGACGGCGAGACCGAGTCGTCCCGCAGGTCCGCGCGTCCGGCGTATCTCGCACTCGCCGAGGGCATTCGGCTGCTGATCCACGATGGGCGGGCCCCGCTCGGCGTCGCGTTGCCGAGCGAACGCGATCTCGCGGCCACCCTCGGCGTCAGCCGGACGACGATCACCTCCACCTACTCGCTGCTGCGCGAGAACGGCTACCTGATCAGCCGCCAGGGTTCGCGCAGCACCGTCGCCCTGCCCAGGGACGTGCAGCACGACGGCAGCAAGCCCGCGCGCAGCATCCTGGCGATGATGGCGGCCTCCGAGCTGCCGACCATCGACATGACCTACGCCGCCATGGCCGCGCCGCTGGAGATGCAGGAGGCGTATTCGGTTGCGTTGGAAGGGATTCCGGCCTATCTCGGTACGCACGGCATGGATCCGGTCGGTGTGCTCGCGCTGCGCGAGGCGATCGCCCGCCGCTTCACCCAGCGAGGCCTGCCCACCGAGCCGGACCAGATCCTGGTCACCCTCGGCGCCCAGCACGGTTTGCGGTTGCTGCTGAATGTGCTCACCGCGCCCGCGGCGCGGGTGCTCATCGACCACCCCACCTACCCGAACGCGATCGAGGCGATCCGCGACGTCGGCGCGCGGCCGGTGCCGGTGCCGCTGCGCCCCGAGCATCCGGACCAGGGCTGGGACCTCGACGGAATCCGCAGTGCCGCAAGACAAACCGCCGCCACACTGGCCTACCTGGTACCCGACTTCAACAACCCGACCGGCCTGCTGCTCGACGCGGAGGGCCGCGCGGAGCTGGCCGCCATCGCCAGGGAGACCAGGATGACCGTGGTGATCGACGAGTCGATGGGCGACCTGCACCTCGCCGAGGGGGTCCAGCAGCCGCCGGTCGCCGCCTTCGCCAAGGGCAACGAGATCGTCACCATCGGCTCGGCGTCCAAGTCGTTCTGGGGCGGCCTGCGGGTCGGCTGGATCCGTACGAATCAACCGTTGATCACCAAGCTGCTCGGCATCCGCTCCACCGTCGACCTCGGCACCCCGGTGATGGACCAGTTGGCCACCGTCCATCTGCTGGCCAACGCGGACACCATCCTGGATCGGCGTCGCGATCAGCTGCGTGCGCAACGCGCGGCGCTGCTGGACGCGGTGGCCGAGGAGCTGCCGGATTGGCGGCTGCTGCACGGCGCGGGCGGCATGTCGGTGTGGGCGCAGCTACCGGCGCCGGTGTCCACCGCACTGGCCGCCACCGCGCCCAATCATGGTGTATTGCTCGCCGCCGGACCGAGATTCGGCGTGCAGGGCGCGTTCGAGCGCTTCATCCGCCTGCCCTTCACCCATCAGGAGCCCGAACTTCGCCTGGGGGTCAAGGCGATTGCCGCCGCCTACGACGCGCTGACGCCGCGTGCCGCCGACCCGCTCCAGCCGTTGACCTGCTACTGAGCCGATGCGCCGCAATGTTGTTGTGGCGCAACGTTGATGTGGCGCGGCGTTTGATGTGGCGCAGCGTTGATGTGGCGCAATGTTGTGGCGCCGCGATGTTGTTGTGGCGCGGCGTTATTGTGGCGCAGCGTTGGTCGGCGGCGCACGCCCGGTCGAATGCGCTTGTCGCCGCGGCCTACTGGCGTCGACCGGTACCAACGCCGCTGAGCAGCGTGTCGATGACCCGACCCGCGAGGGCATCCGGGTCGGCGCTGCCGTCCAGTTCGGCGTTGCCGTGCACGGTCTCGTTGATCAGCGCGAGGTAGACCCGCCGCACCCAGGTCGGGTCGGCGTCGGCCGTGATGAAGCCGTCGGCGCGGGCTCTGGCCAGCACCGCATCGCAGTTGGCGAAGACAGCCGCTTGGAGTTCGGCGACCTCGGGATCGGTGCTGTCCACCCGATCGAGGGCGTAGGACGCCCCGTATTTGATCTCGATGACATTGGCGGTCGCCTGATGCAGCGCGACCAGAGGCGGCGCGGTCAACGGCCGTGCGGCATCGACCGCGGCCGCGATGCGCCGCCACGCGGCCACCGCCATGCTGCGCACCAGGTCCTCGCGGTTGGCGAAGCGCCGGTGCACGGTGGTGCGGGCGACGCCGGCGGCCTCCGCGATCTGCTCGAGCGTCGCGTGGGGGTGCTCGCTCAGCACGCGCTCCGCGGCGTCCAGGATGGCGCGGACGGTGCGCTCGGCATCGGCGCGCAGTGGGCGCGCGGAAGTGGGCGGCATGGGTGCTCCGTTCGCTGGGATCTCCCGAGATACTACACGTGAGCTGCGTCTTGAACGTTAGTTGCAACATTGGTGTTGCATTTCTTGGAGATAAGGCTACTCTGATGTTGCATAACATCGAAGGAGCTCGAAATGACCCGCACTGGAAAAACCGCCCTCATCACCGGCGCCTCGTCCGGCATCGGCGCCGAGTTCGCCGCCGCCTTGGCGGCCCGCGGCGACGACCTCGTTCTCGTCGCCCGCACACTGCCGCGACTGGAAGCCCTTGCCGCGCAGCTACATCAGCGCCACGGCGGCCGAGTCGAGGTCATCGCGCAGGACCTCACCGCACCGGACGCCGCCGCATCAGTGGCGGACGAGCTTGCCGCACGGGGACTCTCGGTCGACCTCTTGATCAACAACGCGGGCTTCGGCAGCGCGGGCCGCTTCGAGGATCTCGACGTCGAAAGCGAGCACGATCAGCTCATGGTCAATGTCGTTGCGCTGGCAGGGCTTACCCGCCGTCTCGTCCCCGGCATGCTCGAACGCGGCAGCGGTGAAGTCGTCAATGTGGCTTCGACCGCGGCCTTTCAGCCGTCGCCCTACTTCGCGACCTACTCCTCCGGCAAGGCCTTCGTGCTGAACTTCAGCTTGTCGCTGTGGAGCGAATACCGTGGCCGCGGCATCAAGGTCCTCGCGGTCTGCCCCGGCCCGACCGAGACGCCGTTCTTCGAGACTGTCGGCACCCGTGACGCGGCGCTCGGCCGAATGGGCAGCGCCGCAGCGGTTGTCGAGTCCACGCTGCGCGCGCTCGAACGCAACAAGGGGTATGTCGTACCCGGCGCGTCGAACTTCGCCGCCGCACACCTGATGCCCCGCCGCCCGCGCACCCTGGTGGCGCGCATCGCCAAGCTCGTCACCCGTGGACTGGCTGACGGCGGCCGCCCGATCGCTCCCGCGGTTTCTTCGGCCATCGCCTGAGCGCGCGAAAAAGGCCCCGGGTCGAGTCCCCGGGGCCTTGATCGAAGCGAAAAGTTAGTTCGTCCAGATAGATTCGATCGGCGTCGCCTCGCTGGGCGGCGGGGTGGGGATGCCGTTGGGCGTGCGGGAGAACCGCGGCGCCGGGGCGTGCTGGGTGATGTTGTCTACCTCGATCAGCGAACCCCTGGCCGTGATGTGCTCGTTGCGGGTGGCTTCCTCGAAGGTGAGGACGGGGGACACGCAGGCGTCGGTGCCGACGAAGATCTCCGTCCACTCATCGCGGGTCTTGGTCAGGAAGCGTTCCGTGAAGAGCTTTTTCAGCGTTTCCTGCCCGGCCGGATCGAGCTGGAACGGCAGTCCCTCGGGGTTGATGTCGAGTCCGGCCAGCAGCTGGGCGTAGAACTGTGGCTCGATCGAGCCGACCGCCATGTACTTGCCGTCCGCGGTTTCGTAGGTGTCGTAGAACGACATTCCGGTATCGAGCAGGTTCACCCCGCGCTCGTCGGACCACGCGCCGGACCCGCGCATTCCCCAGATCATGTGCGAAAGAGCAAGCGCGCCATCGACCATCGCGGCGTCGACGACCTGCCCCTTGCCGGAGCTCTGCCGCTCGACGAGCGCGGCAAGCAGGCCGAATACCAGGAACATCGAGCCGCCGCCGAAGTCGCCGACCATGTTCAGCGGCGGCACCGGGCGCTCACCCTTGCGGCCGATGGCATGCAGCACACCGGTGATGGAGATGTAGTTGATGTCGTGGCCGGCACGATCGGCCAGCGGGCCTTCTTGGCCCCAGCCCGTCATCCGCCCGTAGACCAGCCGCGGATTGCGCGCGAGCGCCTCGTCCGGGCCGAGTCCCATCCGCTCGGTCACTCCGGGTCGGAAGCCCTCGATGAGCACGTCGGCCTTCTCGATCAGCCCGAGCACCTTCTCGATGTCGGCCGGGTCCTTGAGGTTGGCCTCGACGATGGTGCGCCCGCGCTGCTGCGGCCGGTCGAATCCGCCGGGTATCTGGCCGGCCCGTTGGATCCGCACCACATCGGCGCCCAGATCGGCCAGCAGCAACGCGGCGTGCGGCCCCGGCCCGATCCCGGCCAGCTCGATGACCCTGATGCCCGCGAGCGGGCCCTTGACGGCGGTGGATGGAGTGCTCACGCCCTACCTCGGTTCGTCGTTGATCCAGCGCACGGCGTCCCGGCGCTCCTCCGGAAGGGACCCGGAGGGTGTATTGACAGTATGACAATAACGCCGCATCGTCCGCCGGACGCCCTCCCCTCCGGTCGGCACGGTCGAGGAGCGGTCCGCGAATGCCGGTCCACTGACGATGTCCACGCGGCGTCCGCCGTGCACCGGCTCATCCGGTACGACAGAATCCCAGCAGCGCACTATTCGCGGGAGCGTCCGGCGAACCTGCGCGGTGAGGTGGAGTCATGCGGGAGCCCAGCGAGGCACGATCATGAGTGCTGCGGGTGAGGTCATTGTCGGCCTGGTCATTCTCGTCGGCCTATTGGGCATCATCATCCCGATCCTGCCCGGCGTCATCCTGATCTTCGGCGCGATCACGGTGTGGGCCTTCCTGACCGGCGGCGCGACGGCCTGGACTGTCTTCGCCGTCAGCACGGTCCTGCTGGTGCTGTCCGGCGTCATCAAATACACCTGGCCCGGCCGGAAGATGAAGGACGCGGGGGTAGCCAACCGCTCCCTTGTGCTCGGCGCGGTCCTCGGCATCATCGGCTTCTTCGTGATCCCGGTGGTCGGCCTGTTCGTCGGCTTCGTGCTCGGCGTCTACCTCTCCGAACTGCACCGCCTGCGCGTCGGCCAGCAGGCCTGGCAGGCAACGGTGCACGCGCTCAAGGGCGTCGGCCTGTCCATGCTCATCGAGCTCCTTGGTGCGCTACTCGCCACCGGCGTCTGGGTGGTCGGCGCGATCGCCGCCTAGCCTGCTCCGAGCGCGTTTGCCCTATCGAATCGTGTTGTCTACCGGCGCTACTCGACGATGGGCAGCGGAATCGTGTCCACCTCTCCGGGTTTGGGGAGACTGTCGCGGCGGATGGGCAATGTGGGTTGTTCGGCGGTGTACAGCGGCAGCGTCGGCGCCGGGTCGGCGGGGAGGGCGCGGACCCGGGCGGGCAGCCGGTAGAAGGCGCGGGCGTTGTCCTCCAAGACGGCGAACATGTCGGTACCGACCACGTCGCAGATAAGGTCGACGTCGGAGTCGCGGAAGGGGCGGCCCGCGCGAGTACCGGGCAGGTCGGTGCCGAACATCAGCGCCTCGGGGTTGACCGCGTGGATGCGGCGCAGGGTGTCGGCGACGTTCATCGAGACGCGGCCGAAACCGGTCGCCTTGACCTTGGCGCCGCGATCGACCAGATCGAGCAGGAACGGCAGGCCCTCCTCGGACATGCCGAGATGATCGATGGCGAAGACCGGCAGCTTGGAGATCACCGGCTGCAGCGAAGCGAGCATCGTCCCGTCGATATAGACCTCGACGTGCCAGCCGACCAGCTCGTGCGCGCGCAGCGCCTGCAAGGTCATGCCGGTGATGTCGGCGGCGGCGCGCTTGAGGTTGAACCGCAGCCCGCGCACGCCGATGCGGTCCAGCTCGAGGATCTCGTCGTCGGTGGCGTCCAGATCCAGGCGGGTGACGCCGACCCAGCCCTCGCCCAGCTCGGTGAGGGCCGCCTTCAGATACGTCTGATCGGTGCCCTGGAAAGACCCGCTGACCACGGCACCGCCGCCGACATCGAAGCGCGACATGCGCTTTCGATAGTCGGCGATGGTGAAGTGGCCGGGCAGGTAGCCCTCGTTCTCGAACCGCGGGAACCGCGGATCGAAGATGTGGAAATGGGCATCGAACACCTGTACAGAATGCCTCAGTACGCGTCGTTCCGCTGTCGCGGACCCACCAGGCGAGTCGTCAGACCTTGTGCGGCTCGCTGGCGCGCAGCATGTCTTCCCGCTCGACCACCTTGACGCGCTCGCGGCCCTCTGGCTCGCCGAGCGAACGCTCGTGCGCGTCCAGCCGGTACCAGCCCTGCCAGGTGGTGAACGGAATGCCCTTGCCCTCCAGGAACTCGGTGACCGCGTCCAGCTCCGGCCGCTCGGCCGGGGTGAAGTTCGCGCTGTCGTCGAGCAGGCAGGCCACGGTCTCGTTGGCGTCGCCCTTGGTGTGGCCGATGAGGCCGACCGGGCCGCGCTTGATCCAGCCGGTGACGTAGGTGGCCGGGACGTAACGATCGGCGCCGTCGGCGTTCTCGTCGGCGATGACCCGGCCCGCTTCGTTGGGCACGGTGCCTGCCTGGTCGTCGAACGGCAGGTTGGTCAGGTTCTGCGACAGGTAGCCGACGGCCCGGTAGACCGCCTGCACATCCCATTCCTTGAACACGCCGGTGCCCTTGACGTTGCCGGTGCCGTCGAGCTGGGTGCGCTCGGTGCGCAGGCCGACGACCTTGCCCTGCTCGTCGCCGAGGATCTCGGCGGGCGACTCGAAGAAGTGCAGGAACAGCTTGTGCGGCCGGTTGCCGACGTCGCGAATGGCCCACTGCTCCAGCGTGTTCGCGATCATGTCGACCTGCTTGGAGTGCCTGCGCGCGGCCTCGGAGCCCTCGTCGTACTCGATGTCCTCGGGGTCGACGATGACCTCGATGGTCGGCGAGTGATCGAGTTCGCGCAGTTCCAGCGGGGTGAACTTGGCCTGGGCCGGGCCGCGGCGGCCGAACACGTGCACCTCGAGCGCCTTGTTGGCCTTGAGGCCCGCGTAGACGTTCGGCGGGATCTCGGTCGGCAGCAGTTCGTCGCCGGTCTTGGCCAGCACGCGGGCCACGTCGAGCGCGACATTGCCGACGCCGAGCACGGCGACCTTCTCCGCGTCCAGCGGCCAGGTGCGCGGCACGTCCGGGTGGCCGTCGTACCAGGACACGAAGTCGGCGGCGCCGTAGGAGCCGTCCAGGCCGATGCCGGGGATGCCGAGCGCGCGGTCGGCGTTGGCGCCGGTGGAGAAGATCACCGCGTCGTAGAACGTGCGCAGGTCGTCGAGGGTGATGTCGGTGCCGTAGTCGATGTTGCCGAGCAGGCGCACCTGCGGCTTGTCGAGGACCTTGTGCAGGGCGGTGATGATGCCCTTGATGCGCGGGTGGTCCGGCGCGACGCCGTAGCGGATGAGCCCGAACGGCGCGGGCATGCGCTCGAACAGGTCGATGCTGACCTCGGCATCGGACTTCATCAGGGCGTCGGCGGCGTAGATCCCCGCGGGTCCGGCGCCAACGATGGCGATGCGGAGCGGGCGATTCGCTGCACTCTGTTCGGTCATCTTTTACGCGCACCCTTTTGGTTGAGAAACAAATACGGCGTCTTCCTTAGCCTAGGCTAAGTTACGCGCTGGCTGGTTGCACCTGACGATGCGGACACCGGAGTTGTCGGCTCGTGGCCATTCCGGTCGCGGCTATGACAGCAGGCCGCAGTCTCGCGATTCTATCGGTGGCGGCCGAGGCGGCCCGCGCCGGTGCGTGAACTGAACGGATGCCGCGCCACCGGTGTTGTCCGGCTTGCCCGGTCTCGCGGCGGTGATTCCGCTGCGGTGCGGCGGAGTTCGCAACGCCTGGCTGCGTGTGGCAGGGGTGAGCGTCGGATAAGCCCGCCGACCAGGGATCATGCTCGTATGAGCAAAGAGCAGCAGCCTGCGGAAGACGAGATCATCCCGGTCGATCAGACCGACAAGCGTTCCGTCGTACCGTTCGTCGCGGCCGCCGTCGTCGCGGTGCTCGTGCTCGCCGGGATCGTCATCGGCGGGGTGCTGTCGCCCGCTGAGAAAAATGTCACAGAATCCGACCGGATCGCCGCCGCGGTGCGCGGCTTCGTCGAGGGCTCCAACAGCACCGATCTGGTGCCCCCACCAGGCACGGGCTGCCCGGACTTCGACCCGAAGCGCTCACCGCTGGTCGGGCGCTCCGGCGGCGGAAAGACCGTGGAGATCACGAAACTCGTCGATCCGAAGGTCGACGGCGATCGCGCGATGGCGACGGTTACCACGAAGGTCGACGGCGAAGAGGCCACCTCGACCTGGAATCTGACCCGCTCCGGCGACAAATGGCTGGTCTGTAATTGAGCATTCTCATACCGTGAGCAGCCGTTTGACAGGGTGACCCCTGTCGAGGCAATCTCAGCAGAAGGTCATGAGAACCAGTGTCAAGCCCCGGCAATACTGGTCGGCAACCCTCCTCCGCGGTGGGGTGCTCCGGGTGACGACCTGGCCGCGCGTCAAACCCGAGCGCGGCAAGTGCGGATTCTAGGAGGGTCCAGATGAGTTATGCCGGTGACATCACTCCCCAGCAGGCCTGGGAACTGTTGCGAGACAACCCCGAAGCCGTCTTGGTCGATGTGCGCACCGAGGCCGAGTGGAAGTTCGTCGGCGTGCCCGACACCAGCTCGATCGAGCGCCCGACGGTACTGATCGAGTGGGTCGATGCTACGGGGACGCGCAACGGTGAGTTCACCGAGCAGCTGGTCAAGGCCCTGGACGGGCACGATCCGGCGGCTCCGGTGATCTTCCTCTGTCGCTCAGGTCAGCGCTCCATCGGCGCGGCCATCGCCGCGACGCAGGCCGGTTTCGGCACCTCCTACAACGTGCTCGACGGCTTCGAAGGCCCGGTCGACGCGCACGGACATCGGGGCGGCAGCGGCTGGCGCGCCCTCGGCTTGCCGTGGCGGCAGTCATGAGTAGCTGCTGTTCGGCGGCCGCGTTGTCGCGCAGCCGCGTCGCCGGGGGGCAGTGGGTCCTCGGGAGGCAGTCATGATCACCGGTGGTGCGTTCGACAAGCCGCTGCCCGAAGGGGTCGGCCCCGCGACGCTCGGTGTGCGAGGGGGCTTGCGGCGCTCCGGTTTCGAGGAGACCTCCGAGGCGCTGTACCTGACCTCCGGTTTCGTCTACGAGAGCGCGGAGGCCGCCGAGGCCGCGTTCACCGGCGACGTCGAGCATTTCGTCTACTCCCGTTACGGCAATCCGACGGTCGCCATGTTCGAGGAGCGGATGCGGCTGCTCGACGGTGCCGAGGCGTGTTTCGCGACGGCGAGCGGAATGTCGGCGGTATTCACCGCGCTCGGCGCGCTGCTCGGCGCCGGTGATCGACTGGTGGCCGCGCGCAGCCTGTTCGGGTCCTGCTTCGTGGTGTGCAACGAGATCCTGCCGCGCTGGGGCGTCGAAACCGTCTTCGTCGACGGCGAGGATCTGGACCAGTGGGAGCAGGCGCTGTCGGTGCCCACCCAGGCGGTGTTCTTCGAGACACCGGCCAACCCGATGCAGACCCTGGTCGACGTGCGCCGGGTCACCGAGCTCGCGCACGCCGCCGGCGCGAAGGTGGTGCTGGACAACGTCTTCGCCACCCCGCTGCTGCAGCGCGGTTTCGAACTGGGTGCCGACGTGGTCGTCTACTCGGGCACCAAGCACATCGACGGCCAGGGCCGGGTGCTCGGCGGCGCCATCCTCGGCGCGAAGGACTACATCGAGGGTCCGGTGAAAACCCTGATGCGCCATACCGGTCCGGCGCTGAGCCCGTTCAACGCGTGGACACTGCTCAAGGGTTTGGAGACGATGCCGCTGCGCGTGCGCCACTCCACGGAGTCGGCCCTGCGCATCGCCCGCTTCCTGGAGACCAACAAGGCCGTCAGCTGGGTGAAATACCCCTTCCTGGAGTCACATCCGCAGCACGAGCTGGCCACCGGCCAGATGAGCGCGGGCGGCACGGTGGTCACCTTCGAACTGAACGCCCCCGCCCACGAGGCCAAGAAGCGCGCCTTCGAGGTGCTCAACCGCCTGCGCATCATCGACATCTCCAACAACCTCGGCGATGCCAAATCCCTGATCACCCACCCCGCCACCACAACTCACCGCGCCATGGGCCCCGAAGGCCGGGCCACCATCGGCCTTTCCGACGGCGTAGTCCGCATCTCGGTCGGCCTCGAGGACGTCGAAGACCTGCTCGCCGACCTGGACCACGCCCTCAGCTAGCAACGACAAAGGCTCCACCCGTCGCGGCGGGTGGAGCCTTTGTCATTGCTCAGGCCAGGGCGCGCAGGCGCGGGGCGAGGTCGCGCTGGAAGAGGTCGAGGAAGCGGCGCTGGTCGTGGCCGGGGGCGTGGAAGACCAGGTGGTTGAGGCCGGCGTCGAGGTAGGGCTTGATGAGGTCGACGGCCTGGTCGGGGTCGCTGGCGACGATCCAGCGCTTGGCGATCTGCTCGATCGGGAGGGCGTCGGCGGCGGCCTCCATCTCGATCGGGTCGGTGATGCTGTGCTTCTGTTCCGGCGTCAGGCTCAGCGGGGCCCAGAAGCGGGTGTTCTCCAGGGCCAGTTCGGGATCGGTGTCGTAGGAGATCTTGATCTCGATCATCCGGTCGATGTCCGCGACGGTGCGGCCCGCCTTGGCGGCGCCCTCGGCGACCGCCGGCATCAGCTTCTCGGTGTAGAGCTCCATGCCCTTGCCTGAGGTGCAGATGAAACCGTCACCCGCGCGGCCCGCGTAGCGCGCGACCAGCGGTCCGCCCGCGGCCACATAGACCGGGATGCCGCCCTTGGGCACGTCGTAGATCGACGCGCCGACGGTGTTGTAGTACTCGCCCGCGAAGTCCACGCGGTCGCCGGTCCACAGCGCGCGCATGAGCTCGACCGCCTCCCGCAGCCGGGCGAAGCGCTCCTTGAACTCCGGCCATTCCCCCTTGTACCCGGTGGCGATCTCGTTGAGCGCCTCGCCGGTGCCGACGCCGAGCATGATCCGGTCCGGGTACAGACAACCCATGGTGGCGAAGGCCTGCGCGATCACGGCCGGGTTGTACCGGAAGGTGGGGGTGAGCACCGAGGTGCCGAGCTGGATCCGCTCGGTGCGCTCGCCGACCGCGGCCATCCAGGCCAGCGAGAACGGCGCGTGCCCGCCCTTGTGCCGCCACGGCTGGAAATGGTCGCTCACCGTGGCACTGTCGAGGCCGTGTTCCTCGGCCAGTACCGCGATCTCCACCAATTCCCGCGGCCCGAACTGTTCCGCCGACGCCTTGTATCCGAGCTTGAGCTCACCCATGTGCGCCACTCCTGTCGCTTCGCTGCACACCTGCGGTGCGGGCATTCCCGCACCCCGTTTGTCGACCGCGGACACGCTGCGGTCATGTCTCGCTGCAACCGCGCCGAGCTCGCGGACCTTCCCGCGCCGGGCGATCGCATGCGCACTGTCCGACGCGCGTCATATGGCCGTCTTCGACCATAGTCAGCGGCACCCACCAGTGTGCGAAGGGTCGCATCGACAGTCGCTCCGGCCATGCGCGGCGAAGACGGACTCCGTCCGCCTGTGTCCTTGGTGGGACAATTGTCTGGTGACTGACGAACCGATCCTGTCCTACCTGACCGACATGGACGGTGTGCTGGTGCACGAGGACCAACTGGTGCCCGGCGCCGACGAGTTCCTCGCCGAGCTGCGCGCCAACGAGACCCCGTTCCTGGTGCTGACCAACAACTCGATCCGCACCCCGCGCGACCTGCAGGCCAGGCTGCGCCACACCGGCCTCGACATCCCCGAGGCGGCGATCTGGACCTCCGCGCTGGCCACCGCCACCTTCCTGGACGAGCAGCGACCCAACGGCACCGCCTACGTGGTCGGCGAATCCGGTCTCACCACCGCGCTGCACGAAATCGGTTACGTGCTCACCGACAGCAACCCCGACTACGTGGTGCTCGGCGAGACCCGCAACTACTCGTTCGAGGCGATCACCACCGCGATCCGGCTGATCGAGCGCGGCGCGAGTTTCATCGCCACCAACCCGGACCCGACCGGCCCGTCGCGCGACGGCTCGCTGCCCGCGACCGGTTCGGTCGCCGCGCTGATCACCCGCGCCACCGGCCGCGACCCGTACTACGTCGGCAAGCCCAACCCGCTGATGATGCGCTCGGCGCTGCGCCGGATCGGCGCGCACTCGCAGTCCACGGTGATGATCGGCGACCGGATGGACACCGATGTCATCTCCGGGCTGGAAGCGGGTATGCGCACCATCCTGGTCACCACCGGTATCTCCACCCGTGCCTCGGTCGAGGCGTATCCGTATCGGCCGACCATGGTGCTCGACTCCGTGGCCGATCTGGTCGGGCGTACGAAGGAGCCGTTCGCGGACTGATCGCGGGCGCCGACGGCAGCGGGCTGTGCTCTGTCCTGCGGCAGGGCAGGTCAACCCTGCTCTTCGACGATCGCGTCCAACGCGGTGGACAGCATGGTGAGCATCTCCACGGTCGCCGCGAGCTGTTCGAGGCCGAGCTCGTCCACCAGCCGCTTGGCCACCGCCGCGTGCTGCGGATTGATCCGGCGCACCGCCGCGAGGCCCGCGTCGGTGACCGCGACCAGCTTCGCGCGGCGGTGCGCCGGGTTCGGCCGGTACTCGGCAAGTCCCTTGTCCACCAACAGGTCCGCGATGCGCTGCACGCTCTGCCGGGTGATGCCCATCTCCCGGGCGATGCCCGCCACCGGCAGCGGTTCGGCCAGCACCGCACCGAGCACCTGCCACCAGGCCGCGGTGAGCCCCGCCGGGCGCGCCAGTTCCTCGGCGATCGCGAGGAACTGACCGTTCAGTCGAAATGACGTGATGGCGGCCGTGGCGAACAGTTCCTGTTCATTTCTGGTCACTTCCACCTCCTGGCGATCCGGCCGTCCGGCCGGATCGCCGCGTGATTGTTCCGCATCAGACGTGCGCGCCCGACCGTTGCTCCTCGTACTCGGCGAGCACCGCCCAGCCCGCCGGATCGGAGTGCCCGTACAAGCGGTACCAGCCGTCGAGCACGTGCGGCTCGTACACGCCGAGCCTGCCGAGTGCCGCCTGCGCGAACTCGAACGGTGCGGTACCGCTCGCGGTGATCAGATCGCCGTCGGTCACCGCGGCCTCGTCCAGGTAATTGTCGGCCCCCGCGTATCCGCTGTAGAGCAGGAATTCCCGAACATTGCTGGTGTGCTTGCGGTTATCGAGCAGACCTTCCCGCGCCAGCCCGAGTGTCGCACCGCAGATCGCCGCGACCGGAACTCCTGCGTCGAGGAACTCGCGGGCCTTGCGAGCGAACGGCATGAGTTCCTCACTGTCCCAGGTATCGGCGCCGGCCAGGATCAGCATCGAGCTCTCGGCGGGCGTGAGATCGGCCAGCGCCATGTCCGGCACTATGCGCATCCCGCCGAGGGTGGTGATCGGATCGGTGGTCAGCCCAACCGTTTTGGTCTGCCAGGTGCCCGGCTCCCGCTGCCAGGTGGTGCGGTTGATGTGCGCTGTGGTCGCGCCGATCTCCCAGTCGGAGAAGGTGTCGTAAACGGCTACGTGGACTGTCTTCGTGGTCATGACAGTATTCTGTCATATTTGACAGCATGCTGTCAATAGGTTGGATGGGTCGACATTAAGCTGGGAGCATGCGGATCTCGGTTGCTGCGGACGAACGCGTCGGAGTGGCGCGGGAATTGGTCGAAGAGCTCATCCGGCGCGGACACGAAACGCTGCCGCACGGCGCACTCGCGCAGACCGAACGAGACGACTGGGCCTGGGCCAGCGCGGCCGCGGCCGACGATGTGGCCAAGGGCCGCGCCGACCAAGCGATCGTCTGCTGCTGGACCGGCACCGGCGCCTCGATCGCCGCCAATAAAATCCCCGGCATCCGCGCCGCCCTCTGCGCCGACGCCGAGACCGCCAAGGGCGCCCGCCAATGGAACGACGCGAACGTCCTTGCCCTGAGCCTGCGTTCGACCTCCAGCGCCGAACTCCGGGAAATCCTCGACGCCTGGTTCACCGGCACCCCCAGCACCGATCCCACCGACCAGGCGAACATCACCCACCTGTCCACGATCGAACGGGCCAACCAACACTGACCTGATTCGCGTCCCGGAACCAATCTGACCTGCGGTTGTTTGGTAATGGGTAGTAGCGCGCCTTCGATGAAGTGAGGTGAGTCATCCGGTAGGTGACTCGCTATCAATCAATCGGAGTATCAGTGCATTACCGCTTCAGCGGTCTCGGTTTCCTCGTCGGTGTGAGCGCGTTCGTCGTGCTCGTCGGTGGCTGCTCGGCTCAACCGGCCTCGCCATCCCGGACATCGGCAACCTTGCCTGCGACCACCACAATCAATTCGACGAGTCCGGCCCCGTCCAGCACGACCAGCGTGCCGACCACAACCAGTGCGACGACCTCGACCACGACCAGTCCACCGGCCACCACCGCCGCGCCTGTGCCACCGCCCGTTGCGGTGCCGCGCACGACGGTGGCTTTGCGCCCGCCGCCCGCCCCGGCGCCGCAGGTCGCGCCCGCGCCGCTGGTCGCACCGCCCCCGGTGAGTGATCCGGGTTCGGCCTGCGGCCCCGACTCGTACCGCAACTCCAGCGGCAACTGCGTACACAATCCGGTGCCGGCCCCCTCCGCACCGCCCGGTGCCACCGCGAAGTGCAAGGACGGCACCTATTCGTTCAGCCAGACTCGTCGCGGCACCTGCTCGAGCCACGGCGGCGTCGCAACGTGGCTGTGAGTGGGGGTTACGCGCGGCGGAGGGCGAAGATGCGGAGGTCGCGGGTGGTGCGGTTGCGGTAGGCGGCGTAGGCGCCGGTGATCTCGACGAAGCGGGCGAAGATCGCGTCCTTGGCTTCGGGTTCGACGAGGGTCGCTCGGACGGGGATGCGCTGGCCTGCGATGGCGACGGTGGCGGCAGGATCGGCAAGCAGGTTGGCGGTCCAGGCGGGGTGGCGTTGCTGGCCGAAGTTGCTGCCGATCACGTACAGCACGTCGCCGTCGTGCACGTAGAGCAGTGGCTGGGTGCGCGGCTGGCCGGACTTGCGGCCGATGGTGGTCAGCAGGATCACCGGGGCGCCGATCGGGCCGAGCACGGTGTACTTGGCGTCGGTGCGCTCGAGCAGGGCACGGTCCAGCGGGGTCAGCTTGCGGACGCACCAGGAACCGGGCTTGGTCGCGGCGAACTTGTTTGCTAGTCGGGACAGCGCGTTGGTGCGCGAGCCCCACTGCCGGTCCGGGAATTGTTCAGCCATGCGCGGACTATATCGGCCGGTCGGGGGTGCCCGAGACCCGAGCGAACGCCGTCAGCAGGCCGCGGGCCGTCCGCCGCCGGTCGAGCGCGCGCGATCGGCGTCCACGACGCGCCCAGCGGCGATCGATTCCGCACGGCTCGTGACGACTGTCTCGCAGGCGAGCCTGATTAGCGGTTGGTTCACTAAGCTTTCGGGCATGGCCGATCATGCTCCTTCTACCGTGTATATCGCCTCGCCCGAGGGAGACACCGGGAAGTCGACGGTGGCGCTCGGCGTGCTGCAGATGCTGTGCGCGACCACCGCGCGGGTCGGCGTCTTCCGGCCGATCACCAGGTCGACCACCGAACCCGACTACATCCTCGAGCTGCTGCTCGAGCACAGCACCGCCGATATCGACTACGCGCAGGCCACCGGCGTCACCTACGAGCAGGTGCACGCCGACCCCGACGCCGCGATCAGTGAGATCGTCATGCGGTTCCACGAGGTCGCGAAGGTGTGCGACGCGGTGGTGGTGGTCGGCAGCGATTACACCGATGTCGCCAGCCCCAGCGAGCTGCGGTTCAACGCCAGGATCGCGGTGAATCTCGGTGCCGCAGTGCTGCTGGTGGTGCGCGGCGCGGATCGCACCCCGGTCGAGGTGAAGCAGCTGGCCGAGTTGTGCCAGAGCGAGCTGGCCCTGGAGCACGCGCAGCTGGTCGCGATCATCGCCAACCGCTGCGACCCGGCCCGGATCGATGACGTCGCCGCCGCGTTGCGCTCCTCGGCCGTGCCGACCTGGACGCTGCCCGAGGTGCCGCTGCTCATCTCGCCGACCATGGCCGAACTGTGTAGCGCCATCGACGGCGAGATGTACAGCGGCGACCAGGAATTGCTGCAACGCGAGGCGCTGAAGATCATGGTCGGCGGCATGACCGCCGAACACATTCTGGAGCGACTGGTGGACGGCGTCGTGGTGATCGCGCCGGGTGACCGCTCCGACGTGCTACTCAGCGTGGTGAACGCGCATGAGGCAGAAGGCTTTCCGTCGCTGTCGGGCATCATCATGAACGGCGGCATGCTGCCCCATCCCGCGGTGGCGCGGCTGATGACCGGCCTGAAACCCAAGCTGCCGATCCTCACCACCGAGCTCGGCACCTACGACACCGCCAGCGCCGCGTACCGCACCCGCGGCCGCATGTCGGCGGGCAGCCCGCGCAAGGTCGACACCGCCCTTGCGTTGATGGAGGAGCACGTCGACGCCGTGGAGTTGTTGCGGCGCATCGAAGTTCCGCGCACCAGCGTGGTGACGCCGCAGATGTTCGAGTACCAGCTCATCGAACGCGCCAGGGCCGACCGGAAACGCATCGTGCTGCCGGAGGGCGACGACGACCGCATCCTGCGCGCGGCCGGGCGGGTGCTGCAGCGCAAGATCGCCGACCTGGTGATCCTCGGCGACGAGCAGCTCGTCCGCGCGCGGGCCGCCGAGCTCGGCGTCGACATCTCCGCCGCGGAGGTGCTCGATCCCCGAACCTCCGGGTACCTCGACGATTTCGCCAAGGAGTACGCCGAGCTGCGCAAGCACAAGGGCATGACGGTCGAGCGCGCTCGCGAAACCATGGCCGACATCTCGTATTTCGGCACCATGATGGTCTACAAGGGAATCGCCGACGGGATGGTCTCCGGTGCCGCGCACACCACGGCGCACACCATCCGGCCATCGTTCGAGATCATCAAGACGGTGCCCGGGGTGTCCACGGTGTCCAGCGTGTTCCTCATGTGCCTGGCCGACCGGGTGCTCGCCTACGGTGACTGCGCGGTGGTGCCCGACCCGACCTCGGAGCAGCTGGCCGATATCGCGATCTCCTCGGCGGGCACGGCGGCCCGATTCGGTATCGAGCCGCGCATCGCGATGCTGTCGTACTCGACCGGCGAATCCGGCAGCGGCGCGGACGTGGACAAGGTGCGGGTGGCCACCAAACTGGTCCGCGACCGCACGCCGGAGCTGCCGGTGGAAGGCCCGATCCAGTACGACGCGGCGATCGAGCCGACGGTAGCCACCACGAAGCTGCCCGACTCCGAGGTGGCGGGCCGGGCGACGGTGTTCGTTTTTCCCGATCTGAATACCGGCAACAACACCTACAAGGCGGTGCAGCGCAGCGCGGGAGCGATCGCCATCGGGCCGGTGCTGCAGGGCTTGCGCAAGCCGGTCAACGACCTGTCCCGTGGTGCGCTGGTCGCCGACATCGTCAATACGGTGGCGATCACCGCGATCCAGGCCCAGGGGGACTGAGTGTCTCTCGGGACACAGGTGGTTCGCGATACGGAACAGCCGACCCGAGCGGATGGTTGCTGGGAATGTGGGACCACGAACTCGGGCGGCGTGATGAGTAGCACGCTGAACCGGGGGTCCCGCCGAACACAGGAGGCGTGATGAGCGAAGGTACCGACGACCAGGTGCTGGTGATCAATTCCGGCTCGTCGTCCATCAAATACCAACTCCTGGACCCGGAATCGGGCGCGGTGACGGCCGCCGGCATGGTCGACCGGATCGGCGAGGACAACGCCGGGATCGAGCATCACGCCGACGGCGAAACCACCGAGCGGCGCGGCGCCGTCGCCGATCACACGGCCGGGCTGCGGTTGATCTTCGACACCTTCGCCGCGACCGGCCACGATCTGA
The DNA here is from genome assembly GCF_044547795.1 of Nocardia sp. NPDC052316. Classification (NCBI taxonomy): domain Bacteria; kingdom Bacillati; phylum Actinomycetota; class Actinomycetes; order Mycobacteriales; family Nocardiaceae; genus Nocardia; species Nocardia sp. NPDC052316. The sequence continues at coordinate 1,494,387 of NZ_JBIUBB010000001.1, read as the reverse complement.
CCGGCTCCGGGATCCGCGCGGTGGGGCACCGGGTGGTGCACGGCGGCGAGGTGTTCTACCGGCCGACGCTGATCGATGACGACGTGGTCGCGGCCATCGCCGAGCTGTCTTCGCTTGCCCCGCTGCACAATCCGGCGAATGTCGCGGGCATCGAGAGCGCGAGGGAACTGCTGCCCGGCGTGCCGCAGGTGGCCGTGTTCGACACGGCGTTCTTCCACGGCCTGCCCGACGCCGCCAAGACCTACGCCATCGACGCCGAAGTCGCTGCCGCGCACGGCATCCGGAAGTACGGCTTCCACGGTACCTCGCACGAGTACGTGTCCGAGCAGGTCGCCGAGCTGCTCGGCCGTGACCCGGCGCGGTTGAACCAGATCGTCTTCCACCTGGGCAACGGTGCCTCCGCCTCGGCGATCCGCGGCGGCCGCCCGACCGACACCACCATGGGGCTGACCCCGCTGGAGGGTTTGGTGATGGGCACCAGGTCCGGCGACCTCGACCCGGGCATCATCGCGCACCTGGTCCGCTCGGCCCACTTCGACATCGACCAGGTCGACAAGCTGCTGAACCGGGACTCCGGCATCAAGGGCCTGTCCGGCGTCAACGACTTCCGCGAACTGCAGCGCCTCATCGACGCCGGTGACACCGCGGCGAAACTGGCCTACGACGTCTACATCCACCGCCTGCGCCGTTACCTCGGCGCCTACCTGATCGACCTGGGCGGGGTCGACGCGATCACCTTCACCGCGGGCGTCGGCGAGAACAGCCCACAGGTCCGCGCGGACGCCTTGGCCGGTCTGTCCGGCTTCGGTATAGAGGTGGACCCGACGGCTAACACCGCGAAAGACCGCACCGCCCGGCGCATTTCACCGCCGGACGCGAAAGTCGCCGTGCTGGTCGTACCCACGAACGAGGAACTGGCCATCGCCCGCGCCGCCCACCGGGTCGCCGAAAACACCTGACACCGCCCCCGGAGAGGCGGGTGGGCGCCCGGTCGGGAGGGAAGGCCGACCGGGCCGGATCTCCCGCCCATGTCGTCGCCGATGCGGAGGGCAGTCCGCAGCGGCGTGGCCCGGGACCGGCGAGGGCATCGCTGCCCCGGTGACATGCGGTGGTGTGGCGCGGCCTCGATGTGCTGCGCGAACCTGATCCGAGACAGATCCTGCCGAACCGATCGTGAGGATTTCGTGAACTTCTCAGACCCAGGTCTTGGCGCGGATCGAGTTGGCGAGATCGACCAGCGCGTAGCGGTGGTTACGCCCGGGGGCGCTGCGCGCCAATGCGCGCAGTCCTGCCTCGGTGCCCTCCCGCAGGCACCGTTCGTTGAACGACGCGCCGAACAGCGTGGCGTCGGGCCGTTTCGGGGTGTTGCCCGCCTGCAACCAGGCCAGGGCGGCACCGAGAACGAGCACCCGCATCTGGACCGCGCGCCCCTCACCGGCGGGCAGGCTCTGCACCCGGGAGGCGGAGATGTGCAAGGTCGATTCGTCGAGTTCGGCCACCGGGGCGGCGGTGAGCAACAGCAACACCGCGGTCATCCTGGCGGTGGTGAAATGCCGTGACGCGGCCGGTACTTCGTCGAGCGCGTGCACCGCGTCCACCACGCGATCGACCGCCGCGAGCTGTCTGGCCAGTCCGAAGGCGGCGCTCACCACCGCGCGATCGGTGCGCCAGACGGTGTCGTAGAACTTCTCCGCGTACGCCCGCCACTGATCCGGATCCGGCGAATCCCAGTGCTGCAGAATCAGTTCCGCGGTCGCGGCCAACGCCAATTTGGGCCCGATCTCGCCGGGCAGCACGCACAGCACCCGGTCGAAGCTGGCGAAGGCCTGCTCGTACTCCACGTCGAGCAGCTGGGCCAGCCCGCGATACCAGCTGACGCGCCAATCGTTCTCGGGTAGCCGGGACAGCAGGTGCAGCACCGAGGCCGACTCGCCGAGATCCAGCCGCACCCGCGCCTCGGCCAGCCGGAGCTCCAGATCCAAAGTCTCCGGGGCATTGTCGGGGTCGGTCTCGGCCCGTTCCTGGGCGGCCCGGATGGCCTCCAGCGACTGCGCGGGCTCGGCATGCACGGTGGAGGCCAGCAGCGGCGCAGACGGGTCGCCCGAGTCGAGCAGCGGAACCGGCAGTGCCGCAACCACATCGCGGGCTTCCAGTAGCTTGCTGCGCGCCCGGCCGTCGGCGTAGGCATCGGTCTGCCTGATCAGTTCCTCGGTGCCGAAGCTGGTCCGCGGCGGGCTGAACACCGTCGACAACTGCGGGTGCTCGGTGCCGGTCTCCATCGCGAGGATCTCCCGCAGCACGCCCGACATCTGCGCGGACATGGCTCGGGCGGACGGGAAGCGTCGCTCGGGGTCCGGATCGGTCGCGCACAGCAACAGGCGGTGGAAGAACTCGTAGCGGGCCAGCACGGGATGGTCCGCGGGATCGGGAATGCCGTCGAGATAGCGGCCCTGCTCCATCGGCATCTCGAGGGTGAGCACGGCCAGGGTGCGCCCGACGGTGTAGATGTCGGACGCGACCGTCGGGCCGGTCTTCGCGATCTCCGGCGCCTGAAAACCCCGAGTGCCGTAGAGGTTTCCGTACGACTCGATGGTGGCGACGGCGCCGAGGTCGATCAGTTTCACCTGATCCTCGGTGACCATGATGTTGTCGGGCTTGAGATCGTTGTAGGTCAGCCCGATCGAATGCAGGTACTCCAGCGCGGGCAGGATTTCCAGCAGGTAGGCGATGGCCTCGGCGACCGGCATCCGGTGCGGGCGGTCGTAGGAGTTGAGGATCTCGCGCAGTGACCGGCCGCCGACATACTCCATGACGATGTAGCCGATCGGCGCGCCGTCCTGGTCGGTGTGCTCGACGAAGTTGTGGATCTTGACGATGCTGGCGTGGGCCACCTCGGCCAGGAATTGGCGCTCGGCCACGGCCACGGCCTGGGCTTCGGCGTCGCCGGTGTGCAGCAGGCCCTTGAGCACCACCCAGCGATCGCTGACGTTGCGGTCGATCGCCAGATAGATCCAGCCGAGCCCGCCGTGCGCGATGCAGCCCTGCACCTCGTATTGCCCGGACACGATGTCGCCCTCGTGCAGCGACGGGCGGAAATCGTAAGGGGCGCCGCAGGTATCGCAGGTGCCGGTGGTCAGCGCGGGCCGGATCGCGGTGGCCCGCCCGACCGGGTTGCCGCATCGCCAGCAGAACCGTTTGCCTTCCGACACAACGGGATCGGTCAGGACGGCGGCGCGCGGGTCGGCGGGCTCGACCGTCGGGATCGGCACCAGACCACCGCCGAGCTTGCGGACCGTCGGCCGGGACCGCGCGGTACGCACGCTGCGGCCCGAGGTCCGCATCGTCGCGGCCGAATCCGGCTCGGAGTCGGTACGCCATGCGCCGATGACGGTTTCGGCGGACGCCGCCGCACTGGGTGTCGGGCGGGAACCACGGGCGAGTTCGGAGTGCACCGGCTCGTCCACGTCCCGCGCGCCTCGTGCCATCTCGGTGTGGGCGGGCTCTTCCGCGTCCGGCGAACCCGTTGTCAGTTCGGTGTGTGCGGGTTCGTCCGCCTCCGGCGATCTTCGCGATAGTTCGGTGTGCGCAGGCTCTTCCGTATCCGGCGAACCTGTTGTCAGTTCGGTGTGCGCGGACTCGTCCGCTTCCCGCGATGGTCGCGATAGTTCGGTGTGTGCGGGTTCGTCCGCCTCCGGCGATCTTCGCGACAGCTCGGTGTGTGCGGGCTCTTCCACGCTCTCACTGGAAAGCGTTGGGGCGGGGACGGATTCGTCCGAATCGGCGGTGGCGTCGTCAGCTGTGTTCATCGGCCGTCAGTCCACATAATTCGGTGCGGGCGGACCCGGCGACGGGCCGAGCACGGTCAACCATTGGGCGTAGCTGCGGTCCCAGGTGCCGTCGTTGCGGATGCGCTCCAGCGTGCCGTTGACGAAGCGCACCAGATCGTCGTCGCCCTTGGGGATTCCGATGCCGTAGGGCTCGACACTGATGGTGTCGCCGACCACGGCCGTGTACGGGTCCTGCGCGGCCAGGCCGGCCAGGATGGAGTCGTCGGTACTCACCGCGTCGACCTGCCGCTGCTGGAGCACGACGAGACAGTCGGCCCAGGTCGGCACCGAGAGCACGGTCGCGGCGGGCTGGTAGTGGCGGATGCGGTCCAGCGAGGTGGTGCCGCGCACGATGCACACCCGTTTTCCCGCGAGGTCGGCGATGCCGTTGATGCCGGAGCTCTTCATCGCCAGCACCCGCTGTTTGGACCGCAGGTACACGGTGGAGAAGGTGACCTTCTGCCGCCGTTCACAGGTGATCGTCATGGTCTTCGCGACGATGTCCACGTCGTGTTTCTGCAGCGCCTGTTCCCGGTCGGCCGAGCCGAGGGTGCGGTATTCGATCAAGTCCGGGCTGCCGAGCAGGTCGCGCGCGATCTCCCTGGCGATGTCGGCGTCGAAGCCGACGATGGCGCCGGAGGTCGGATCGCGGAAGCTGAACAGGTTGCTGCCCGCGTCCAGCCCGACTATCAGCCTGCCGCGGGCCCGGATCGCATCGATCGTCGGCCCCCGCGCCGCGGTGCCCTCGCCGGTCGGGCGCAGGCTGGCCGTCGGGTCGCCGCACTGCTGGTCCTTCGGCGTCGCGATCGGCGAATCGGTCAGCACCGGAACGGCTTTGGCGGGCAACGGCGGTTCGGTGTACTTGGCGGTGCTGGTCGGCAGCGGCGGCGGCGCGTCGCTGGTACAGCCGCCGACCAGCGCGACGGCGGTGAGTGCGACGGCGAGGATGCCGTGCCCGCGCCTCATCGGTACTCCCGCAATCGGGGCCACAGCCCGAGGCCGACGCAGCCCGCCGCGATGATGCCGAGCACCAGCGCGCCGGGGCCGAGGAAGTCGAGTACCCGAGCCGCCTGGGAGATGTTGTCGCGCAATGTATCCCGTGTCTCGTCGATGCCCTGTTCCAGTGCCTTGTCCAGCGCGTCCACCTGGGCCGCGACATCGGCGGCGCCCGGCCCGGTCGCCACCGTGGCCGCGCCGTTGTAGTCACCGCGGGCCAGCGTGTCGTTCATGCGTTGATGCGCCACCCGCCAACGACCCAGTGCCGGAATGGCATTGCGCACCTCGTCGGCGGCGGGCGCGGAGCTCGGGTAGCCGCCGAGTAGATCGGCGAGGCGGGCGATGTTGGCGTCGTAGGTCCGGTCGTAGTCCCCGGTCGCGTCCCGGTTCACCAGTTTCAGCGTCTCCGCCGAACGGGCCTGCTGCGCGAGGATGCGGCTCTCGGTGAGCCGCGAGGCGGGCACCGCGCCGTCGTCGCGCCCGTTGATCATCGAGGTGGCCGACACCGCGCCCGCGACCACGGTCCACGCCAGCAACACCAGCACCGCCGCCGAGGCGAGCAGCAGACCGGGATTGAGCACCCGGCGCCAGCGCTTCGCCAGGTCGAACTGTGCCCACACCAGCGCGGCCAGCGCGAGCAGCACCAGCACGATGGCGGTCCACGGCGGCCTGACGTGGTTGCGCTGCGCCTCGGTCACCGCCGCCGAGCGACGGTTGTGCAGCTCCTCGGCCATCGGCAGCACGGCCGTCTGCATCTGGTTGGAGGCCTCGCTCAGATACGCGGCGCCCACGGGGTAGCCACTGCGGTTGTTCGCGCGCGCGGTCTCCACGATGCCGGTGTACACCGGCAGGCTGGTGGCGATGCCGGTGCGCAGTTGGGCATCGGTGTCGTCGGGCACGCCGGGCGCGATGCCCGAGGCGCGGCCCGCCTCGGCCACCAATTCCGCGGCGGACTCGCCGACCGCCTGGCTGTAGCGGTCCCGCACCGCCTGCGGCTCCAGCCCACCGGCGATGAACGCGGTGCTGGCCGCGGCGTCCGCGATGGACAGCGAGGTGTAGAGCCGATGCGCGGAGTACGCGTCCGGCTCGGTGTCGTCGAGCAGCACGTCCAGGCTCTGCTGCCGGTCGCTCACCGTCGCTCCGGTCACCCAGCCCGCGGCCAGGCACACGCCGATGAGCACCAGTCCGATCGCGATCAGCCGTCCCGGCGAGGAACTGGCGAACAGGCGCATCCGGGCCGGGTCGAACTGCTCGCGCATGAACGCGGCGCGCAGTGCCCCCGGACTATCCCGCGCGGCGAGCTCGGCGGTGGACGACGGCCGGAGTACCGCCGTCGCCTGCTCGATCCGAGCCATGTCCACCTCCCCAGTCTGGGCCGCATTCGCGGATTTCTCGACGGACCGATCGGATATCCGGTCGCCCCGTGTCTGTCGTTGCGGAGTTTATTGTGGTCGTAGCGGTGCCGTGGCGTGTGAAATACCCCTGCTTGGCTGCGGGACGCCGGTGCCGCGACGGCGGAACGAGGATGGTGCCAGATGCGTGGTGATGGTGACGGGTGGTCGCGCGACCCCATTGGCATGCGGCGTTGGGGCCGATTCGGGGCCGCCGGACTGCTGCTGCGCGCCCCGCTCGCCGGCGGCGGATCGGCGGTGCTGATGCAGCACCGCGCGCCGTGGAGTCATCAGGGCGGCACCTGGGCGTTGCCCGGCGGTGCCAGGGACAGCCACGAGACCCCGGTGCACGCGGCGGTGCGCGAGGCGTGGGAGGAGGCGGGCATCGACCCGGCGGAGGTCCGGGTGCGCGGCGAGCGGGTGACCGCGTCCGCGCCGAGCGGCTGGACCTACACCACGGTGATCGCCGACGCCGCCTCGACGCTGCCCACCAGCCGGAACAAGGAGAGCTCCGAGCTGGCCTGGATTCCGGAGGCCGAGGTCGACGCCCGGCTGTTGCATCCCGGCTTCGCCGTTTCCTGGCCGGTGTTGCGCGCCGCGCCCGCCCGGGTCTGCCTCGACGAACTCACGCAAGACGACCAGGCCGTCGCCGCCGCGCTGCCGCGCACGGTCGATCTGGCCGATCGAGGTTTCTTCTGGCTGCACTCCGACCCCCACGGTCCCGGCGGTTACGCGAGGATCGTCGATCCGGTGGCCACCGCGGCGCCACCCGCCGACCCGGTACCGAACGGCACCCCCGTTGCCGAGGCCGTGCTCTCGCTCACCCTCGGTCAAGTCCTCTCCTGAGACCAGTACCCGCGCGGCCCGTTGCCGAATCAGGAGGCGTTGGCCAGCAGCGCCGTCTTGAGTTGCCTGGCAGCGGCTTCCGGGTCGCGCGCCTCGGTGATCGCGCGCACCACCACGATGCGATCCGCGCCCGCCGCGAGCACGTCGGGCAGGTTGTCCGCGTCGATCCCGCCGATCGCGAACCACGGCCGGGTCGGGTGCGCGTCAGCGGTGGAGCGCACCAACTCGATGCCGGCGGCCTGCCGCCCCGGCTTGGTCGGGGTCGCGTAGACCGGCCCGGTGCAGAAGTAGTCGATGTGTTCGTCGATCGCGGCGAGCCCGGCCTGCGCGCGGTTGTGCGTCGAGCGCCCGATCACCACGTCCTGGCCGAGGATGCGGCGCGCGTACCAGGGCGGCAGGTCGCCCTGGCCGAGGTGCAGCACGTCGGCGCCCGCGGCCAGCGCGATATCGGCGCGGTCGTTCACCGCGACCAGCGCGCCGTGCCTGCGCGCGGCGGCCTTCAACTCGGCGAGGGCGCCGAGCTCGGCGCGCGCCTCCAGCGGGCCGAACTTCGCCTCGCCGGGCGAGCCCTTGTCCCTGAGCTGGATGATGTCGACCCCGCCCGCGAAGGCCGCTTCGGCGAACTTGGCCAGATCGCCCTTGTCCCGTCTGGCGTCGGTACAGAGATAGAGGCGAGCGGTTGCCAAGCGCTCCCGGGGCGATGCGGGTCGAGCAGGGTGGGAGGGTTGCACGCCCTCGACCGTAGCCGCGCTACCGTGGGGATGCGAACGGCGGCACGAGCGCCGGGCCGACGAGGCGGTCGCGGAGGTCCCTGCGCAGGGACCCGCGTCCGCCACACATCGACCACAGCGGCAGGCCCGTAGCCGGGTCGACCAGGACGGGACCCGAGCACGCCGCCCCTCGGAGACCAAAGGCAGGTGGAAACGGATGCGGACGCTGGCCGTCGTAGGTGGCGGCGTCATCGGGCTCGGGGTGGCCTGGCGGGCCGCCGAGGCGGGCTGGTCGGTCACCCTGTTCGACCCCGCCGTCGGATCCGGCGCGTCGTGGGTGGCGGGCGGCATGCTCGCCCCGCTGTCCGAGGGCTGGCCGGGGGAGGACCGGGTGCTCGCGTTCGGCGCCGCCTCGCTGGCCCGCTGGCCGGAGTTCGCGGCCCGCGTCGAAGCCGCCACCGGCGTCTCGGTGCTCGTGGCCGACGCGACACTGACCGTTGCGCTGGACGCGGCCGACGCGGCGGACCTGCGCACGGTCGCCGAGTGGGTCGGTGGCCGCGGGCACGAACTGCAGGTGCTGGACCGAGCGGGTGTGCGCGCGCTGGAACCGAACCTCGCCCGCACGGTGCGGGCCGGGCTGCACGCGCCGGCCGAACCCGCGATCGATAACCGGCGTCTGCTCGCCGCCCTCCGCGAGGCCGCGGCGGCCGCGGGCGTGCAGGTCCGCGCCGAATCCGTCACGGCGCTCGACGAACTCAGCCACGATCAAATCGTGCTCGCCGCGGGCGCCACCTCCGCGCGGCTGTGGCCCGAGCTGCCGGTCCGCCCGATCAAGGGCGAGATCCTGCGGCTGCGGCACCGCCCCGGCGTCGCCCCCGCGCCGCGTCGCGTCGTGCGCGCCAGGGTGCACGGTCGGTCGGTGTACCTGGTGCCCCGTGCCGACGGAATCGTGGTCGGCGCAACACAGTACGAGGCAGGTTTCGACACCGCGGTGACCGTCGCCGGTGTGCGTGACCTGATCGCCGACGCCGAGGCCGTATTCCCTGGCATCGGCGAATACGAGCTGGCCGAGGCGAGCGCGGGCTCGCGCCCTGGCACGCCGGACAACCTGCCCTTGCTCGGTAGACTGAGCGACCGGGTGATCGCGGCGACCGGCCACGGCCGCAACGGCATGCTGACCATGCCGCTCACCGTGGACGCGGTCCTCGCCCAGCTCACCGATACCCCGTTGCCCGAGGCGGAACCCGCCGACCCGCAACGTTTCTCGACGGCTCACCAGCCGTCTCCTTTGTCATCCGCAGGAGGAGTTCGATGACTTCGACATCCGTACCCATCGGCGTCACCGTGAACGGCACAGATCACGAGTTCGCCGAAACCCTCACCGTCCGTGAGCTGCTCACCCGCCTGGAGCTGCCGTCGCAGGGCATCGCGCTCGCTGTGGATGGCGCGGTGTTCCCCAAATCCCGCTGGGACGAGCCGGTCGGTCGCGGTTGGCAGATCGAGGTACTGACGGCGGTCCAGGGTGGCTGACGTCGAGAGCGCGGACGCCCCACTGCGTATCGCGGACCGTGAGTTCGGTTCTCGCCTCATCATGGGCACCGGCGGCGCGGACAACCTCGCCGTGCTCGAGGAGGCGCTCGTCGCCTCCGGCACCGAACTGACCACCGTCGCCATGCGCCGGGTGGACGCCGCGGGCGGCACCGGCGTGCTGGATCTGTTGAAGCGCTTGAACATCGCGCCGCTGCCCAATACCGCGGGCTGTCGCACGGCGGCCGAGGCGGTGCTCACCGCGCAACTGGCCCGCGAGGCGCTCGACACCAACTGGGTCAAGCTGGAGGTGGTCGCCGACGAACGCACCCTGCTGCCCGACCCGATCGAACTGGTCACCGCCGCGGAGCAACTCGTCGACGACGGTTTCGTGGTGCTGCCCTACACCACCGACGACCCGATCCTCGCGCGCAGGCTGGAGGACGCGGGCTGCGTCGCGGTGATGCCGCTCGGCTCCCCGATCGGCACCGGTCTGGGCATCGGCAACCCGCACAACATCGAGATGATCGTCGCGGAGGCGAAGGTCCCGGTCATCTTGGACGCGGGCATCGGCACCGCAAGCGACGCCGCCCTGGCCATGGAGCTCGGCTGCTCGGCCGTGCTGCTGGCCACCGCGGTCACCAGGGCCCGTCAACCGGAGTTGATGGCCGAGGCGATGGCGGCCGCGGTGCGCGCGGGTTATCTGGCGCGCCGGGCCGGGCGCATTCCGAAGCGGTTCTGGGCGCAGGCTTCCTCGCCCGCGCTCTGACCAGGTCGTCTTCCGGATCGTGCCTGCTCAGGCGGCGGGTCAGGGTGCCGTTACCGGGGTGGTCAGGGTGCCGTCATCCTCGAGGATGATCGAACTCGACACTTTGTAGTGACGCGCGTCGCGGCATTTTCCGGAATGCTGGTAGTCATGATCGAGCTGAGAGGGCTGACCAAGCACTACGGGCAGACCGTCGCGGTTCAGGATCTTTCCTTCACCGTTCGACCCGGACAGGTGACGGGGTTCCTGGGCCCGAACGGAGCCGGTAAGTCGACGACGATGCGGATGATCCTGGGGCTGGACAAGCCGACCGCGGGTACCGCACACATCTTGGGCAAGCCATACCGCGAACTGGACCATCCGCTACGCACCGTCGGCGCGCTGCTCGACGCCAAGTGGGTGCATCCGAATCGCTCGGCGCGCGCACACCTGGAGTGGATGGCCGCGTCCAACGACATCGCCAAGTCCAGGGTGGAGGAGGTGCTGCGGCTGGTCGGCCTGTCCGAGGTGGCGGGCAAGACCGCGGGCGGCTTCTCCCTCGGCATGTCCCAGCGGCTCGGCCTGGCCGGTGCGCTGCTCGGCGACCCGCAGGTGCTGCTGTTCGACGAGCCGGTCAACGGCCTCGACCCCGAAGGCATCCTCTGGATCCGCCGATTCATGCAGCGACTTGCCGCCGAGGGACGCACCGTCCTGGTCTCCAGCCACCTGCTCTCGGAGATGGCGCAGACCGCCGAACACCTCGTGGTGATCGGCCGTGGCCAGCTCATCTCCGACACCACCACGCAGGAGTTCATCGAGCGCGCCTCCGAGCAGTCGGTGCGGGTGCGCAGCCCGCAGCTCGACCAGTTGCGCAGCGTGCTCACCTCCAACGGCATGACGGTCCGCGAAGACGGCACCGGCCAGGACGGGCCCGCGCTCGTCGTGGCGGGCGTGCCCAGTGACGCGGTCGGCAAGCTGGCCGGCGCGAACGACATCACGCTGTTCGAGCTCGCGCCGCAACGCGCTTCGCTGGAAGAGGCGTTCATGCGGATGACCGGCGGCGCCGTGCAGTACCACGGCGAAGGCTTCGATCAGGTGATGGGAGGTGCGCTCTGATGGGCGTGCTGGCAGCAGAACGAATCAAGCTCACCTCGACCAGGTCGCCGTGGTGGTGCTCCGCCATCGTCGTGGTGCTCGCCATCGGGCTCGCCGCGCTGTTCGCGCTGGTCACCAAGTCCGCGGGTGACAACCCCGCGGAGGGAACCCCGGTGCTCGACGTGAGCACCGCGACGGCGGGTGTCGTCGGCTTCGGCGTGATGGTGCTGATGATCATGGCGGCGTTGACCGTGACCAGCGAATACCGGTTCGGCGTCATCCGCACGACCTTCCAGGCGGTGCCCAATCGGATCAAGGTGCTGCTGACCAAGACGGCCCTCGTGGGTGTCTTCAGCGCCGTGCTCACCACCATCCTCGCCTTCGTCGCCATCGGCGTGGCCAAGGCCATCGGCGGGTCCGCGCCCGCTGCGAACCTGACCTTGGACGGGCAGTGGCGGGCCGTGTACGGCATCCCGATCTACGCCTTCCTGATGATCGCGGTCGCGATCGGGGTCGGCGTGCTGGTCCGGCAGTCCGCGGCAGCGATCTCGCTGATCGTGCTGTGGTCGTTGCTGATCGAGCCGCTGCTGGGCGCCTTCGGCAGCTTCGGCCGCAATGTCACGCCGTTCCTGCCCTTCCAGAACGCGAGCCACTTCCTCAGCGTCTCCGAGTCCGGCGCCAACTGGCACTGGGGCCCGTGGGGCAGCCTGCTCTACTTCATCGGCTTCACCGCGATCGTCTACGGCGCGGCGCTGGTCATGATCAACCAGCGCGACGCCTGACGGCACAAGCCACCCGAGTCGCTTTCCCTCGCCGCTCGGGTCTGGGGCGCCGACCTTGTCGGGAGGTCCGCGCGCCCCGTCACCGCCCCGCCACTGCCCGGCGGACGGTGTGACATCGGCCCGGTGCGATTCCTTCGCACCGGGCCGATGGCGTTGTGCGGTAAGTGCCGGATTATCGCCGGTCAAGGACCTATGTGAACATCGCAAAAACTGTGAAACACGTCGCTTCAACCATGCCGAAACCGCGGGTAGAGTTCGAACCAGCAACCAGCTCGTTATCCATCGGCGGCCCCAATGTCGTGCCCGCTCAGTCCGTCGGGAGGTAGCAGGTGGCCATGATCAGCGATCCGCCGACGACAGGTCGGCTGAGATACCCTCTGGGCGTGAGCGAAACACCTTCCGGCGGTGCTGCGCCCGGGTCGGAGCCGGAGGACGAGAACGACCGTCCGCCCGAGGTCGTCATCCCGCTGGTGCCCGCCGATGGGGACGGTCCTCTCCGTCGCCCAGGGGCTGGGCTGCGTAAAGGTCAGCTTTCGGCGCTGATGAACGTGGCGAACAATCGGTCGGACTTCATCGGTGTGCTCCGCAAGGCGCGTGAGCAGCTGCCAGGTGACCCCTCGTTCGGCGATCCGCTGTCGGTGACCGGCCCCGGTGGTGCCCGCGCCGTCGCGCGCGCCGCGGACAAACTGGTCGGTGACACTCCCAGTGCCGCTCGGGAAATCGGTTTCGGCGCCTTGCAGGTCTGGCAGGCGATGCTGGAACGCGTCGGCCGCGGCAAAGGTAACGCAGAAGTAACTGTCATGTTCACCGATCTGGTGGCCTTCTCCAGCTGGTCGCTCTCCGCGGGCGACGAGGCGACCCTGGAGCTGCTGCGCCGGGTCGCCAAGGCCATCGAGCCGCCGATCGCCGAGCGCGGCGGTCAGGTGGTCAAGCGGATGGGCGACGGCGTGATGGCGGTGTTCCCCTCGGCCGAGCGGGCGGTGCGCGCCGCGATCAATGCCAAGCGCAACCTGACCGAGGTGAAAGTGCGCGACTACCGCCCCCAGATGCGGATCGGACTGCACACCGGCTCACCACGGGAGATCGGCGGCGACTGGCTCGGCGTGGACGTCACCATCGCCGCCAGGGTGATGGAGGCGGGCGGCAACGGCAACACCATGCTGTCCGAGGCGACGCTGCAGGCGCTGCAGCCGGAGACCCTGGCCGAACTCGGTCACACGGTGAAGCCGTACCGGCGCAGCTTCTTTGCCGCGCCGCTGAGCGGGGTCCCCGAGGACCTGCGCATCTTCAAGCTGTCCGAGAACTGAGTCAGCCGCCGACCCACCAGGCGATGCCGCCCGCGATCGCCAGCACGGCGAGCACCGCCAGCGCGATCGCCAGCTTGCGCGCGGTTTTCCAGGTGGAGTAGACGCCGCCGAGCAGAAATCCGGCGAGCGCGAACAGGATCAACACAGTGACGTCGGAGGACACTGTGTCGATTGTGCAGCACCTACGGCTCGCGCAAAACTCGCCCGCGGTGGTCCGGTCGAGCCTTGTTCGATCGGCAGCAGGCTGCTGTGATCTGAACCACTGATCATTAACAAGCACGCGCGCTTGCTTTTTTCTGGCGCGGGTGTGATGCTGGTCTCCGGAACGCGGACTTCATGGGCGCGGCACGCGGTTGTGCCCTTTCCGCCGTTACAGGAGGCATTCCCGCTGATGAGTGTGCTGGCCGCCGACCCGGACGTGCTCCGGATCGGCAACTGTTCCGGTTTCTACGGTGACCGCCTGAGCGCCATGCGCGAGATGCTCGAAGGCGGGCAGCTCGACGTGCTCACCGGCGACTACCTCGCCGAGCTCACCATGCTGATCCTCGGTCGCGACCGGATGAAGGATCCGAGCCTCGGCTACGCCAAGACCTTCGTGAAGCAGATCGAGGACTGCCTCGGCCTCGCGCTGGAACGCAACGTGCAGATCGTCGCGAACGCGGGCGGTCTCAACCCGGCGGGCCTGGCGCAGCGCCTCCGCAAGGTGGCCGCCGACCTCGGGCTGGACGCGAAGATCGCGCACGTCGAAGGCGACGACCTGCTCGCGCGCGCAAGCGAACTCGGCCTCGGCGCACCGCTCACCGCCAACGCCTACCTCGGCGCCTGGGGCATCGTCGAGTGCCTGAACGCGGGCGCCGACATCGTGGTCACCGGCCGGGTCACCGACGCCTCGGTGATCGTCGGCCCGGCGGCGGCCCACTTCGGTTGGGGCCGCACCGATTACGACGCGCTCGCGGGCGCGGTGGTGGCCGGGCACGTCATCGAATGCAGCACCCAGGCCACCGGCGGCAACTACGCGTTCTTCACCGAGCTCGAAGATCTGGGCAGGCCGGGCTTTCCGATCGCCGAAATCCGCAGGGACGGTAGCAGCGTCATCACCAAGCACGACGGCACCGGCGGCGCGGTCACCGTCGACACCGTCGAGGCGCAGCTCATGTACGAGATCCAGGGACCGAGGTACGCCGGGCCCGACGTGACCGCGCGACTGGACTCCCTCCGCCTCGACGACGACGGCCGCGATCGGGTATTGATCAGTGGTGTCGTCGGCGAAGCGCCGCCGGAGCAGCTGAAGGTATCGCTGAATACCCTCGGCGGATTCCGCAACGAGATGGAGTTCATCCTCACCGGGCTCGACATCGAGGCGAAAGCCGCACTGGCGCAACGACAACTGGAGTCCTGGCTGGCTACCCGGCCCGCTGAACTCGAGTGGACGCTGGCGCGGCTGGATCGGCCGGACGCCGAGACCGAGGAGCAGGCCAGCGCGCTGCTGCGCTGCGTGGTGCGCGATCCGGACCCGAACAAGGTCGGGCGCGCGTTCTCCAGCGTGGCCGTCGAACTGGCGCTGGCCAGCTACCCGGGTTGCAGCTTTACCACGTTGCCCGGCAACGGTTCTCCGTACGGCGTGTACACGCCGGGGTTCGTCGCCGCCACCGAGGTGCCGCACGTCGCGGTGCTGCCGGACGGCTCGCGCGTCGACATCGCGCCCGCCTCCGACACGCTGACGTTGGCCGATGTCGCCGAGCCAGGTCTGCCGGAACCGTTGCCCGCCGGCGAGACCCGCCGCGCCCCGCTGGGCACCATCGCCCTGGCCCGCAGCGGCGACAAGGGCGGCAACGCCAATATCGGTGTCTGGGTGCGCACCGACGAGCAGTGGCGCTGGCTGGCGCACACCCTCACCGTCGACCGGGTCAAAGAGCTGCTGCCCGAAACGGCCCCGCTGACGGTCACCAGGCATATGCTGCCCAACCTGCGGGCGGTGAACTTCATCATCGAAGGCCTACTCGGTCAGGGCGTCGCCTATCAGGCTCGATTCGACCCCCAGGCCAAGGGACTCGGCGAATGGTTGCGGTCCCGTCATCTCGACATCCCAGTGGAGCTGCTGTCATGAATTTCAGTCCGTGGAATACCCCCGAGCGGCGCGAATTGCGCGCCACCGTCCGGGGTTTCGCCGAGCGGGAAGTCCTGCCGTACCTGGACCAGTGGGAGCGCGACGGGGAGATCCCGCGCGAACTACACAAGAAGGCCGGTGCGCTCGGCCTGCTCGGTATCCAATTCCCCGAGTCCGTGGGCGGTTCCGGCGGCGACGGCATCGACGCGATGATCGTCTGCGAGGAGATGCACCAGGCCGGCGCCTCCGGTGGCTTGTTCGCCTCGCTGTTCACCTGTGGCATCGCGGTGCCGCACATGATCGCCTCGGGCAATGCCGAGCAGATCGAGCGCTGGGTGCGCCCGACGCTGGCCGGGGAGAAGATCGGCTCGCTGGCCATCACCGAGCCAGGCGGCGGCTCCGACGTCGGGCATCTCACCACCACCGCCCGCCGCGACGGCGACCACTACATCGTCAACGGCGCCAAGACCTTCATCACCTCCGCCTGCCGCGCCGACTACGTGGTCACCGCGGTGCGCACGGGCGGCCCTGGCTCCGGTGGGATCTCGCTGCTGGTGGTGGAGAAGGGGACGCCGGGCTTCACGGTCAGCCGCAAGCTGGACAAGATGGGCTGGCGCGCCTCCGACACCGCCGAACTGTCCTACGTGGACGTGCGGGTGCCCGCGGCGAATCTGGTCGGCCAGGAGAACTCCGGCTTCTTCCAGATCGCGGGCGCGTTCGTCAGCGAGCGGGTCGGCCTTGCGGTGCAGGCGTACTCGAGTGCTCAGCGCTGCCTCGACCTGACCCTGGAGTGGGTGCGCAGCCGCGAGACCTTCGGCCGCCCGCTGATCAGCAGGCAGGCCGTGCAGAACACGGTCACCGAGATGGCCCGCCGCATCGACGTGGCCCGCGTGTACACCCGAGATGTGGCGCAGCGCAGCGCGAACGGCGAGACCGACCTGATCGCCGAGGTGTGCTTCGCCAAGAACACCGCCGTCGAAGCGGGCGAGTGGGTGGCCAACCAGGCCGTGCAGCTGTTCGGCGGCCTGGGCTACATGCGCGAATCCGAGGTGGAACGTCAATACCGGGACATGCGCATCCTCGGCATCGGCGGTGGCACCACCGAGATCCTCACCGGCCTCGCCGCCAAACGATTGGGGTACCAGGCATGACGACACTGCGCAGCACGCTGGACACCGCGTCGCCGGAGTATGCCGCGGCGGCGGAGGCCATGGCGGCCAAGCTGACTGAGGTCGAGGGCGAGTTCGCCAAGGCGATCGCCGGCGGCGGCCCGGACAAGCTGGCCAGGCACCGCAAGCGCGGCAAGCTGACCGCGCGCGAACGCGTCGAACTGCTCATCGACGAGGACTCGCCGTTTCTGGAGCTGTGCCCGCTGGCGGGCTGGGGCAGCGAATTCCACGTCGGCGCGAGCACTATCGCGGGGATCGGCATCGTCGAGGGCGTCGAGTGCATGATCGTCGCGCCCGATCCGACCGTGCGCGGCGGCACCTCGAACCCGTGGACGCTGCGAAAGACGCTGCGCATCAACGACATCGTGCGGGAGAACCGGCTGCCGGTGATCTCCCTGGTCGAGTCGGGCGGCGCGGATCTGCCGACGCAGAAGGAAGTCTTCGTCCCCGGCGGCCGGATGTTCCGCGACCTCACCCAGGCTTCGGCCGCGGGTATCCCGACCATCGCTCTGGTCTTCGGCAACTCGACCGCGGGCGGCGCCTACATCCCGGGCATGTCCGATCACGTGGTGATGATCAAGGAGCGCTCCAAGGTGTTCCTCGGCGGCCCGCCGCTGGTCAAGATGGCCACCGGCGAGGAGTCCGACGACGAATCGCTCGGCGGCGCCGACATGCACGCCCGAGTTTCGGGCCTGGCCGACTACTACGCGGTCGACGAGCAGGACGCGATCCGCATCGGCCGCTCCATCGTCCGGCGGCTCAACTGGCGCAAGCAGGGCCCCGCGCCGCGGGCCGAGGTGATCGAGCCGCGCTACGACCCCGAGGACCTGCTCGGCATCGTCCCCACCGACCTGAAGATCCCGTTCGACCCGCGCGAGGTGATCGCGCGCATCGTCGACGGCTCCGACTTCGACGAGTTCAAGCCGCTCTACGGCGGCAGCCTGGTCACCGGTTGGGCTGAGCTGCACGGGTATCCGATCGGCATCCTGGCCAACGCGCGCGGCGTGCTCTTCTCCGAGGAGTCGCAGAAGGCGACCCAGTTCATCCAGCTGGCCAACAAGACCGATACCCCCTTGCTGTTCCTGCACAACACCACCGGCTACATGGTCGGTAAGGAGTACGAGCAGCGCGGCATCATCAAGCACGGCGCGATGATGATCAACGCGGTCTCCAACTCCAAGGTGCCGCATATCTCGGTGCTGATGGGCGCCTCCTACGGTGCCGGGCACTACGGCATGTGTGGGCGCGCCTTCGACCCGCGCTTCGTCTACGCCTGGCCGAGTGCGAAATCCGCCGTCATGGGCGGTGCGCAGCTCGCGGGTGTCATCTCGATCGTCGGCCGGGCGGCCGCCGAGGCCAAGGGCATGCCGTTCAACGAGGAGGCCGACGCCGGAATGCGCGCCATGATCGAGGCGCAGATCGAGGCCGAGTCGCTGGCGATGTTCATGTCCGGACGCCTGTTCGACGACGGCGTCATCGATCCGCGTGATACCCGAACGGTGTTGGGAATGTCCTTGTCGGCCATTCACAATGCCCCGATCAAGGGCGCCGATGGCTTCGGCGTCTTCCGAATGTGAGGGGGACCATGACAACATCGCGCAGCGATTCCCTGCCGGTCGGGCCGATCAACACCGTCTTGGTCGCCAATCGTGGCGAGATCGCCCGCCGGGTGTTCGCCACCTGTCGGCGGATGGGCCTCGGCACCGTTGCGGTCTACTCCGACGCGGATGCCGCCGCCCCGCACGTGACCGAAGCCGATGCGGCAGTGCTGCTTCCGGGCAACACGCCCGCGGAGACCTATCTGCGCGGCGAACTGATCATCGAGGCGGCGCTGGCCGCCGGTGCGGACGCGATCCATCCCGGTTACGGATTCCTCTCCGAGAACGCCGATTTCGCGAAATCGGTGCTGGCCGCCGGGCTGGTGTGGATCGGGCCGCCGGTCGAGGCCATCGAGCAGATGGGCTCCAAGGTCGCCTCGAAGAAGATGATGGACGCCGCGGGCGTTCCCGTGCTGGCCGAGCTCGACCCGGCCGAGGTCACCGAGGCGCACCTGCCCGTGCTGATCAAGGCGTCGGCCGGTGGTGGTGGCCGCGGCATGCGCGTGGTGCGTAGCCTCGGCGACCTGGAGGCGCAGATCGAAGCGGCGCGGCGCGAGGCGGCGTCCGCCTTCGGTGACCCAACGGTGTTCTGCGAGCGGTACCTGGAGACCGGCCGCCACATCGAGGTGCAGGTGATGGCCGACACGCACGGCACCATCTGGGCGGTCGGCGAGCGGGAGTGCTCCATCCAGCGCAGGCATCAGAAGGTGATCGAGGAGGCACCCTCGCCGCTCGTCGAGCGGGTCGACGGAATGCGCGCGCGGTTGTTCGAAGCGGCGCGGTTGGCCGCGGGCGCGATCGGCTACACCGGCGCGGGCACCGTGGAATTCTTGGCCGACGAGCGCGGCGACTTCTTCTTCCTGGAGATGAATACCCGCCTGCAGGTGGAGCATCCGGTCACCGAATGCACTACCGGCCTGGATCTGGTTCGGCTGCAACTCGAGGTTGCGTCCGGGGCGGCGCTGTCCGCCGAACCCCCGGCGATGTACGGGCATTCGATCGAGGTCCGGCTCTACGCCGAGGATCCGGCGCAGGATTGGCAGCCGCAGAGCGGCACCGTGCATCACCTCGACATCCCCTCCGTGGCAACGGAGTTCGGTCTGCTGGACCGTCCTGGCGTCCGGTTGGACAGCGGCGTGGTCGACGGGTCGGTGGTCGGCGTGCATTACGACCCGATGCTGGCCAAGGTGATCTCCTATGCCGAAACCCGCAGCGAGGCAGCGCGATTGCTGGCGAACGCCTTGCATCGGGCGAAGATTCACGGTTTGGTGACCAATCGCGACCTGCTGGTGCGGGTGCTGCGCCACCCCGCCTTCCTCGCGGGCGACACCGACACCGCGTTCTTCGGCACGCACGGACTCGACACCTTGGCGGCACCTTTGGTGTCCGAGTCCGACGAGGCGCTGTCCATCGTGGCCGCCGCGCTGGCCGATGCCGCGGCCAATCGCCGCACCGCGCGGGTCGGCGGCGGTCTGCCCAGTGGCTGGCGGAACCTGCCCTCCCAGTCGACGCACAAGCTGTTCGAGAGCCGCACCAGCGGGACGCACGACATCGGCTATCGCTATACCCGCGGTGTCGTTGCGGTGGACGGTTTCGACGGACTCGAACTCGTCGAGGCGGCACCCGATCGCGTCGTTCTCGCCGTTCCCGGTGAAAAGGGCTCGGTGCGAAGGCATTTCGCCGTCGCTCGCTACGGCGATCAGGTGTGCGTCGACTCCCCGCTCGGGCCGGTGAGTGTGCGCAGGCTGCCGCGCTTCAGCGATCCCGCCGATCAGGTGGCCACCGGCTCACTGCTCGCGCCCATGCCGGGCAGCGTGATCCGGCTCGGCGCCGAGGTCGGCAGCCGCGTCGAACAGGGCCAACCCATTCTGTGGTTGGAGGCGATGAAGATGGAGCACACCATCGCCGCACCCGCCGCCGGTGTGCTCAGCGCCGTCAATGTCACCGTCGGCCAGCAGGTCGAAGTCGGTGCCGTACTCGCCGTCGTCGACCCTGCCGAGGGCACGGAAACCCAGGAGACACAATGAGTTTTATCGAGACCGAAGAACAGACGGCGCTGCGGGCTGCGGTCGCCGCGCTCGCCGCGAAGTACAACTATCGCGACTACGTGCTGCCGAAGGCGCGCGCCAACGAGCCGCTGACCGAACTGTGGGACGAGGCGGGCAAACTCGGCTTCCTCGGCGTGAACCTCCCCGAGGAGTACGGCGGCGGCGGGGCAGGCCTGTACGAGCTGGCGCTGGTCATGGAGGAACTCTCCGCCCAGGGCGCAGGCCTGCTGCTCATGGTCGTCTCCCCAGCCATCTGCGGCACCATCATTACCAAGTACGGCACCGACGAGCAGAAGCGGCAGTGGCTGCCCAAGCTCGGCGACGGCTCGGCCAAGATGGTCTTCGGCATCACCGAGCCGGACGCGGGCTCCAACTCGCACCAGATCACCACGACCGCGCGACGCGACGGGGACGACTGGATCCTCAACGGGCGCAAGATCTTCATCTCCGGCGTCGATCAGGCCGAGGCCGTGCTCATCGTGTCGCGCACCGAGGACCACAAGACCGGCAAGCTCAAGCCCGCCTTGTTCATCGTGCCGACCGACGCCGAAGGCTTCCACAAGACGCCGCAGGAAATGGACATCATCGAGCCGGACCACCAGTTCACGCTGTTCCTCGACGATGTCCGGCTGCCCGGCAGCGCGCTGGTCGGCAAGGAGGACGCCGCACTGATGCAGCTGTTCGCCGGCCTGAACCCCGAGCGAGTGATGGGCGCCGCGATGGCCATCGGCCTGGGCCGCTACGCCATCGACCGCGCCGTGGAATACGCCAAGGAACGCACCGTGTGGAAGACGCCGATCGGTGCGCACCAAGGCATTTCGCATCCGCTGGCCCAGGTGAAGATCGAGCTGGAGCTGGCGAAGCTGATGATGCGCAAGGCGGCGACGCTCTACGACACGGGCGACGAGATGGGTGCCGCCGAGGCCGCCAACATGGCGAAATACGCTGCGGCCGAGGCGAGTATCAAAGCGCTCGACCAGGCGATCCAGACCCACGGTGGCGCCGGGCTCACCAAGGAGTACGGCCTGGCCGCCATGCTGGCCGCGGCGCGGATCGGCCGGATCGCCCCGGTCAGCCGCGAGATGGTGCTGAACTTCGTCGCCCAGTACTCGCTGGGCCTGCCGAAGTCCTACTGAGAGGCCGTTCCCCTATGACCGAGACCGTGACTGGTCCGTTCGTCCGCTACGACGTCGCGGACGGCTTCGCGACGCTCACGCTCGATTCGCCGCACAACCGGAACGCGTTGTCGTCCAAGCTCGTTGCCGAGCTCCTCCAGGGGCTCGACGACGCGGCCGCCGACGACGCGGTCCGGGGCATCGTGCTCGCGCACACCGGCAACACCTTCTGCGCGGGCGCCGACCTCACCGAGGCGAGCAACGCCGACCCCGCGGTGGCGGCCGACGACCGCACCCGCACCATGATCGGTGTGCTGCGGCGTCTCCTGGCCACCCCGAAGCCGGTGATCGCCCAGATCGACGGCAACGTGCGGGCAGGCGGCATGGGCATCGTCGCGGCCTGCGATATCGCGGTGGCGGGCCCGACGAGCAGTTTCGCGCTCACCGAGGTCCGAATCGGGTTGGCGCCGTTCATGATCTCGCTGACCTTGCTGCCGCGGCTCACCTCGCGTGCGGCCAGTAGGTACTTCCTGACCGGCGAGAAGTTCGGCGCCGACACCGCCGAACAGATCGGGCTGATCACCACCGCTGCCGCCGACCCGGTGGCCGAGGTGGCGCGGCTGCGCGCGGAGCTGCGCAAGGGCTCGCCACAGGGACTGGCCGCGAGCAAGCAGCTGGTGAACGCGGCCACGCTTGCCGAGTTCGACGCCTCGGCCGAGGAGCTGGCCGAGCGCTCGGCGAGTTTCTTCGGCACCGAGGAGGTGCACGAGGGCATGGCGGCCTTCCTGCAGCGCCGTCCGCCGAGCTGGGCAGAATAGCCCCCATGGCGACACCCCACGAACCCAAGCAGGACCGCAGCCGAGCCACCCGGCAGCGCCTGTTGGAGGCGACCATCGACTGCCTGGCCGAAACCGGCTGGGCGGCAGCGACGGTCGCCGTCGTCGCCGAACGGGCCGGGGTGTCCAGGGGCGCGGCGCAGCATCACTTCCCGACCAGGGAAGACCTGATCACCGCCGCGCTCGAGTACATGTTCGACAGCCGGACCCAGCAGGCCAGGGAGGAGGCGGTCGCGGTCGCCGCCCTGGCCGACGGGGTCGGCCGGACCGAGGCTGTGGTGGCGGGCCTGGTCGAGTCCTACACCAGCCCGCTGTTCAAGGCGGCGCTGCAGGTCTGGACGCACGCGGCCGCCGATCCGGCGCTTCGGGAGCGGATCGTCCCGTTGGAGGCCAAATTCGGCCGGGTCTCGCACCGGCGCGCGGTGGAGGCCCTCGGGGTCGACGACGCCGATCCGGTCACCCACCACCTGGTCCAGGCCACCCTCGACCTGGCGCGCGGTCTCGGCCTTGCCGATGTGCTCACCGACGACTCCGCGCGTCGCAAGCAGATCGTCCAGCAGTGGGCGGCCACCCTGCACACGGCGTTGAACGCGCCGCGCTGAATGCGCTGAGCCGATCGGCGCGCAACAGTCCGTGCGTGCCTTAGGGTCTGCCGTATGGACAGTGCGGAGTACGGCGGGCTCGAGCAGACCCTCGGCCAGCCGATTGCCGGTAGCGCGCCCGCCGAATGGGGTTTCCAGAACCGCACGGACCTGCTCACCCTCGCCGACGGTGATCGGATGGTGCTGCAGCGCTATCGCAATCCCGACGACGCCGAACGCCGCCTGCGGGTGATGCACACGCTGCTGGAGCCCGCCGCCAAACGCGGCATCACCATTCCGAAGATCCGCCGCTTCGACCTCGATGCCGACCCGGCCTGGATCGTCTTCGACGCCCTCCCTGGAGTTCCGGTCCCCGCCAGTGGCGACTTCGACGGTCCGCGATTCCGCGCCCTCGCCCGCGAGATGGGTACCCTGCTCGCGGCTTTCCGCCGCCTGCCCACCGCGGGCCTGCAACTCGACGACCTCTGGGCCAGCCCCACCCGCCTGGTCGAAAGCGCGACCGGCTGGGCCGCGCACCTGGAACTCGGTCCCGACCACCGCGCCACCCTCGACCGGACCCTGAAATCCCTGCCCACGCTCTTCGCCGACCGCCCCACCGTCCTCGCGCACGGCGACTTCACCCCCGTCAACATCCTCACCGACGGCGAAACCATCACCGGCCTCCTCGATTTCGAGTCCATCCGCCTCGCCGACCCCCTCTTCGACCCCGCCTGGTGGTCCTGGTCGGTCAGCCTCGCCGGCCCTCTCCCCGCCGCCTGGCCGGACTTTCTCGAGAGCGCGGGCTTCGACGCCACGGACCTCGAACTGCCCCTGCGCATCGAAGCCCTGCAGATCCTGCGCATGCTCGAACTCCTCGCCGAAAAGCCCGATCTCGCCCCCGCCGTCCGCGATGTAGTGCACGAGCGCCTCCTGACCATGCTCAGCTGAACGGCTGTTACCTGGCCTTTTGCGGGATGTCACACTCGCTGACGCTGCGTCGTCCTCTCTGTGAACGCGGAACAACGCACTGACACAGAGGGAGCGGGAAGCATGACGACGACCAAGAAGATCGCGGTGGCCGGGGCGACCGGACGGCTGGGCAAGCACGTGGTGGATGTGCTGACCGAGCGAGGGTACGAGGTGGTCGCGTTCTCGCGGAGCAACGGCGTGGACATCGAGAGCGGCGCGGGTCTGGTCGAGGCGCTCGACGGCGTGCAGGTCGTCATCGACGCCGCCAGCACGCCGTCCGCCGACAAGGACATCGCCACCGAGTTCTTCACCGCAGCCGCCCGTAACCTGCACGAGGCAGGCCGGCAGGCCGGCGTCGAGCGCCTGGTCGCCGTCTCCATCATCGGCATCGACACCGCCACCGCGGGTTACAACGCCGCCAAACTGGTGCACGAGCAGCAGCTGCTGGCAGGCCCGCTGCCCGTGCATATCCTGCGCGCCGCCCAGTTCCACGAACTGGTCGAGGTGATGACCCAGTGGGGCACCCAGGGTGACACGGCCTATGTCGCCGCCATGCGCACCCAGCTGGTGGCCGCTCGCACCGTCGCCGAAGCGCTCGTCGATCTCGCCGTCGAGCCCACCGCCCCCGCGACTCCGTTCCCCGAAATCGCGGGCCCCCGACCCGAAACCATGGCAGGCGCCGCCACCCTCTTCGCCGCGCGCCGCGGCGGCCCCGCCCACATCATCGAGTCCAGTGACCCGCAGAACCCGGACCGCGAAGCCTTCGAAGACGGCACGCTGCTCCCCAGCCCGCACGCCGTCCTCGCGGGCCCCACCTACGCCGAATGGCTTGAAGCCACCTACCCGGCCGCGTAACAGCCCGGTGCGCCACGGCCCGTAACGGCAGCGAAACTCGCTGCCGTTACGGGTCTTTCCTCGAGCTTGGCGGGTCGTGATCCGCAGGGCCGCTGCGGATCGCGGCGATTCAGTGGGTGGTGAGGTCGTAGAGCGTGATTCCGTCTACTTCGGTAGCGGTGAAGTTTTCCTGAACCCATTGGGCGATCTGGGAACTGGAACCGGAGGGGGCGGGGCCGAATACTTCGTTGTGTCCGCCGCGCTTGCTGCCGATGAAGTAGTGGATCTTTCCTTGGGCTACATACTCTTTGAACTGGTCGAGGGTGGGGGATGGGTCACTGCCGTTGAAGCCGCCGATGGGCATTACCGGGAGCTCGGTGGCAAGTTGGTAGCCTGCGGCGCTATTCGAACCGACGGCAGCGGCGACCCAGGTGTAGGCGCTGCCGTTGTGTTCGAGCAGCGACACTACTTTTTCGCTCGGTTTGCTCGCACCGAGTAGGCCACCCGCGGTGATGATCTCCCGGCCAGGGCCACCGGCCGGCATCGGACCCTGGCCCGGTCCGTTTCCGGGGCGTCCGCCGGGTGCGCGGCCGTTCGGTGCGCCGCCGGGCGGGGGTGTGCCGGGGCCATCGGGCATCCCCTCGGCCCACGGTGGCCTGCCGAACATGCCGAACCCGCCCACATTCGGGCCCGCCGACGGGATGGAACCCTCGTGCGGCGTGGCGATCGTGTCGATGGCGTAGGCGGTCGGCCCGGCCAATCCGGTGCAGGCGATGATCAGTGCGGAGACGACGGCGAGCTTGCGCCGGGCGGGCACGAGCGCGGCGATGGTGGCGAGTACACCGACCACAAGTACGGTCCACCGCAACCACGGCACCCAATGCACGCTGCGGGACAACAACATCCACGCGGTCGCGGTGGTGAGCCCGACGGCGAGCGCGAGCATCGCCCGCACCCACAGCCGGTGCCGCTCGCGCCACAGCAGCACAGCGCCCGCGCCGACGAGCGCGCCGACGGCCGGAGCCAGCGCCACCGTGTAGTACTGATGGAAGATCCCCGCCATGAAGCTGAAGGTCAAGCCGGTCACCAGCAGCCAACCGCCCCAGAGGATCAACGACGCACGCTGCGGATCGGTGCGGGCAGTCCTGCCGCGCAACAGGATTCCCGCGACCAGGGCCACCAGCGCCGCCGGGATCAGCCAGGCGATCTGACCACCCTGCGCGGCCTCGAACATGCGCGTGATGCCGGTGCTACCCCACATGCCGTTGCCGCCGGGCGGCAGCTCGCCACCGGGCCCGACGCTGCCGCTCTCGTTGCCGCTGAGCCGACCGAGTCCGTTGTAGCCGAGCGTGAGCTCGAGAATCGAATTGTGCTGCGACCCACCGATCCACGGCCGCGACGAGGCGGGCCACAGTTCCACGGCCAGCAACCACCAACCGGCCGCGACCACCATGGCGACGCCTGCGGCCACCAGCTGCGCGATGCGTTTGCCGAGCTTGGGCGGCCCGGCTACCAGATAGGTCAGGGCCAGCGGCGGAACAACCAGCAGCACCTGCAGCTGCTTGGTGAGAAAGCCGAACCCGACGAACACCCCGGTCAGCACCAGCCAGCGCCAGCGTCCGTCCTCGACCGCCCGGGTGATCGCCCACGCCGCCGCGACCATCAGGAACACCAGCAGCGCATCCGGATTGTTGAACCGAAACATGAGCACCGCAACGGGAGTCACCGCGAGCACCAGTCCGGCGAGCAGCCCGGCGGCGGGCCCGAACGGCCTGCGCACCGTCGCCCACAGCAGCGCCACGCTGGCGACACCGAGCAGCACCTCCGGCACCAGAATGCTCCAGCTGTTCAAGCCGAACGCCCGCACCGACAACTCCATCAGCCAGAGCGCGGCGGGCGGCTTGTCCACGGTGATCGAGTTCGCCGCATCCGAGGATCCGAAGAAGAAGGCCTTCCACGACACCGAACCCGCTTGCACCGCAGCGGAGTAGAAGGAGTTGGACCACCCGTTCGCGCTCAGGTTGCACAGGTACGCGACAGCCGTGCCGATCAGCAAGGCGGCCAATGCCGGGTATTCCCAGCGGGTTCCACGTTCGGGCGCGGGTTGTGCCGGAACCGCCGTGGGCGGCGCCAGTGTCGCGGTCATCGAACACCTTCCTCGTGGCCTTGGGCAGCGATCGCGGCCGGCTCAGTGTCGGAGTCGGCCGCCGCGCTCGTTGCGAGTGCCTTCCGCGCCGGGTTCGGCGTGTTCCGGAACACCCATCGCAACCCGACGAATCGCAGAATCGTGGCCACCAGATTGGCGAGCACCAGCACGAACAACTCCAGATGCACCGGCGCGTCCGGCGCCCAATGGTGCAGGGTGAACAGCGATCCGCTGGTCAGCGCCAACCCGATACCGAAGATCACCAACCCCTGGAACTGGTGTGACACCGCGCCCGTCGCGCCACGCACGCCGAAGGTGAACGCACGGTTGGCCGCCGTATTGGCGACTGCCGTGATCAACAGCGCCAGGAAATTGGCCACCTGCGCCTCGGTGAACGATTGCAACACCACGTAGAGCAACAGATAGGCCAGCGTGCTCAGCACGCCGACGATCGCGAAGCGAACCAGCTGGCCGACCATCCCGAGCGGCACGCCGGGCACCAGCGGTTCGCGCCCCACCGCACGGCGCAATTCCTCCAGCGGCAACGCCCCGGTGGCCAGCGCCCGCGTCAATCGCCCGATGCCGAGCAGGTCCTTGCGTGCGGTGTCGACGATGTCGACGCGACTGTCCGGATCATCGATCCAGTCCACCGGCACCTCGTGGATGCGTAACCCGGCCCGCTCGGCGAGCACGAGTAGCTCGGTGTCGAAGAACCACTCGCCGTCGCGCACCAGCGGCAGCAGCTGCCGCGCCACTTCGCTGCGCATCGCCTTGAAACCACACTGCGCGTCCGAGAAGTGCGCTTGCAGTGAGGCTTTCAGCAAGAGGTTGTAGCAGCGCGAGATGATCTCGCGCTTCGGCCCGCGCACCACCCGCGAGGACGAGCTGAGCCGGGTCCCGATCGCCAGGTCCGAGTGCCCGGTGATCAGCGGTGCCACCAGGGGCAGCAGCGCGTTCAGGTCGGTGGACAGGTCCACATCCATATAGGCGACCACCTGCGCGTCGGAATGCTCCCAGGCCGCGCGCAGCGCCCGTCCACGCCCCTTGGCATCCAGGTGCAGCACCCGCACGCCGTCGAGCTCCTCGGCGAGCAGCTCGGCGACCTGCAGGGTGGCGTCGGTGCTGGCATTGTCGGCCACCGTGATCCGCGCCGGGAAGGGGAACCCCGCGCGCAGATACGCATGCAGCCTGCGCACACAGATGCCGAGGTCGGTCTCTTCGTTGTAGACGGGTATCACCACGTCCAGCACGGGCGCACCCGGTGTCTCGGCTAATTCCGCCGCCGCGACGGTCACAGTCTCGGTCATAGGGACTACCTTCGGCCGCCACGTTGTCACGGAGCTGGGCCTCAGCTGTGAGGTTCCTGGGGGGGCGTGGCGCCCAGCGCGGAAAGCCGATCAAGCGGGCACGTGTGCCGCCTCTTCGGCCACCTCCGGCACCGGACCGCCGCGCCGCCGCATCAGCAGCAGCACGGCCGCGCCGCCGACCAAGCCGACGACGCCACTGACCGCGAGGGTGCCCTGAACACCCGCTGCCGCCGCGGCCCGCACCGCCGCCGCCAGCGCGGACTGTGCCTCTGCGGGCACCTGCTGTACCAACACCGCGGCTCGGCCACCGCCGACGGCCCGCGCCGCGTCCGCCGCGTCCGGCACCGCCCGCTCGGCGAGCACATCCGCCGCCCGCGCCGTGAAAACACTGCCCAGCGTGGCGATCCCGAGGGTGAAGCTCAGCTGCTGCGCGGTATTGACCGCGCCCGTCGCCATCCCGGCCCGCTGCCATGGCACCGCCGCCATCGCCGCCGAACTCAATGTCGCGGTGGCCAGGCCGACCCCGAGGCCGATCACCAGGAAGCCGGGAACCAATGCCGCCCAACCCGCTTCGCCGTGCACCAGCACCGCGCCCGCCACCCCGCCGAGGCCGATGGCGAAGAGACCACCCGCGATGATCCGGCCGCGCTGCTCGCCGTGCAGATACCGGCCGAAGACGCCGGACACCAGAAATGCCATGACGGACAACGGCAGTCCCACCGCGCCCGCCTGGATCGCGCTGAGTCCGAGCACCGACTGCAGCCAGATCTGGGTGTACATCAGCGCGCCGAAGGCGGCGAAGAACAGCGCACCGGCGGCGACGAGCACGCCGACGAACGAGCGGTCACCCAGCAGCGCCAGGTCGAGCATCGGGTGTGCCGAAGCCCGCTCGACGAGCAGGAACACCACCAGCGACCCCGCGGCGACCAGCAGCAACCACCAGGTGCGCGGATCGGACCAGCCGTGCTCGTTGGCCCGGATCAGTGCGTAGGTAGCGGTCGCCGCGCCGACGGTGAACGCCGCCATGCCCGCGACGTCGATCCGGCCGCGCCGCGCCCGCTCCCCGTCGCCGAGTACCCACAGGCACAGCGCCACCGCCACCGCGCTGACCGGCAGGTTGACGAAGAAGATCCAGCGCCAGGAGGCGAGATCGGTGAGCACGCCGCCGATGATCGGCCCGATGGCACTCGACGCGCCCGCGACAGCACCCCAGACTCCGTACGCGGTGCCCCGGTCCCGGTCGGTGTACGAGTTGTTCAGCAGGGCGAAGGTGGTACACGCCATGGTGGTCGCGCCGACCCCCTGCACCACCCTGGCGAGGATGAGCACGGTCGGGTTCGGTGCGAGACCGCAGACCAGTGAGGACACCGCGAACAGCAGCAATCCGGCCAGGTAGGCGCGGCGATGCCCGGCCAGGTCGGCGATCGAGCCCGCGCCGAGCATGAGCGCTGCCATGGCAAGGGCGTAGCCGTCGACGACCCATTGCAGTGCGCTGAACGACGCGTTCAAGTCGCTTCGCATGTCGGGTAGTGCGACGTTCACGATGGTGACGTCGACCAACAGCATGAAGGTGCCCAGACACACCGTCAGCAGTGGTAGCCATTTACGCAAAACCGTTGTCCTCTCTCGAAATCGGGGAGTGAGTGGCGACGGCGTCGAGTATTCGGAGAACCAGCTCGTTCCGGCGTCCCGATCAGGACTTGGCGTACATTTCCTCCTTATGAGCGCCGCGGGAATAGGCAAAAACTCCATCTTGGACGGCGTCGATACGCAGATCGTGCAGTCGCTGCAGCTCGACCCGCGCGTCTCGTTCAACCGGGTCGCCGCCGAACTCGGCGTCGCCGAACAGACCGTCGCCCGCCGCTATCGGCGGCTGCGCCGCGACGGCGTGGTCCGGGTGATCGGCGCGGTCGACTCCAGGGCCCTCGGCGAGAACGACTGGATCATCCGGGTGCACTGTCGTCCGGACGGCGCGCGGCAGGTGGGTGAGGCGCTGGCGCGCCGCGACGACGCCGCGTGGGTCGCCATCGCGGCGGCGGGGGCCGAGGTGAACTTCTCGCTGCACCCGCGCACCCAGCAGGATCGCGACGACCTGCTGGTGCGGCGACTGCAGCGCACGGCACCGGTGCACGACATCGCCGCGGCGATGATCCTGCACCGATTCGTCGGACCGGGCGCGCTCGACTGGCGCGGCCGACAGGCCAAGCGCGCCGATGACGAGCACAGCACGGCCGCAACGGATTACGCCGAGGCCGACCTACAGCTCCGGGACGAGGACGCCGCGCTGCTCGAACTACTGGCCCGCGACGGGCGCGCGAGCTACGCCGTCCTGGCGCGGGCCACCGGCATGAGCATCGGCCGGGTGGCCCGCCGCATCGCGGCCTTGCAGGCCGCGGGAATCCTGTACTTCGATCTCGACATCGCCCCTGCCGCACTGGGTTCCAGCCTCTCGGCCTTCCTCTGGCTGCGGGTGGCCCCGGCGCGGCTCGCGGCGATCGGCCGTGCCGTCGCCGAGCACGATGAAACCGCCTACGCCGCAGCGGTTACCGGACCGTTCAACATCTTCGCCGTGCTGACCGCGGACACCGCTGACGATCTGTACCACTACGTGACCACCAAGATGGCGACCCTCGACGGTGTGCACAGTTTCGAACTCACCCCGGTGCACGAACGACTCAAGCAGGCGGGCTCGCGCACCAGCGCGGGCCTGCTCACTCCGCCACCGCCGGTGCCGCCCCGCTCCGGCACGGCCCGGCGTCGCTAGTCCCCGCCCTACAAGGCGATACCGAATCGTGCCGCCGTCCGCCTGCCCGCCCGATACAGCGGGACGCCGAGGTCCGCGTAGGCGGGACCGAGCACCCGGGGGATCAGGTCGATGGCTCGGGCATCGGCCCCGATCAGCACGCGGGCCTTGTTCTTCGCGACGCCGTGCAGGATGGTCTTCGCCGCCGCCTCCGGGCTGGTGAGGGTGAGCGCGTCGAAGCCGCGGCGGATCGTCTCGACGTCCACGTCGTCGGGGATGCCGCGGGCGCTCACCGCGATATTCGTCTTCACCCCGCCGGGATGCACACAGGTGACACCGACCGGATGCCCGGCGATCCGCATCTCCTGGCGCAGCGCCTCGGTGAACCCGCGGACCGCGAATTTAGCTGCGTTGTAAGCACTTTGGGTGGGCACGCCGACCAGACCGAATACCGACGACACATTGACGATGTGCCCGTCGCCGGAGCCGATGAGGTCGGGCAGGAAGGCTTTGGTGCCGTGCGCGACACCCCAGAAGTTGATGTTCATCAACCAGTCGAAGTCGTCCCACGTCATGTCCTCGACATCGGCGCCGAGGGCAACGCCCGCGTTGTTGACGACCAGGTTCACCCGCCCGAATTCGCCGCGCACCGCCGCCGCGTGCGCGTACACCGCGGCCCGGTGCGCCACGTCGAGCTCGTACGGAACCGCCATCGCACCGAGCTTTTCGCAACGCCCTGCGGTGTCGGCCACCGATTCGGTGTTGATGTCCGACAGCGCCAGCCGAGCCCCGCGCCGGGCGAGTTCCAGGGCCAGCGCCCGGCCGATGCCGGAGCCCGCGCCCGTGATCACGGCGACTTTTTGGGTGAAGTTCTTCATTGAACGTCCTCGGGGTTACGGGGCTGGTGGGGTCGATCGGCCGTTGCGATGGGGCGCCGGAAAAGTCTGGGCCGGAAGGTCTTCCAGGACGACGGTGCGCCGCGTCGGGGCGCTCGGCACCGGACCGATGAACTCGTACTCCGCCGGATCGATCCGCCTGGTCTGCAGCCAGTACTGCCAGGTGAACCCGGACCACAGCGTCCGATTGTGCCCGTGCTCGTCCAGATACCAGCTCTGGCAGCCGCCGGTGTTCCACACCGAACGCGAGAGGCCCTGTTGCAGCCGGGCATTGAATCGGTCCTGGGCCGCCCGCCGCGGTACCAGCGCGACCGCGCCCTGCTCGCGTACTCGCCGAATCGCCTGCAGCACATAGTGGATCTGGGCCTCGATCATGAAGATCATCGAGTTGTGGCCGAGGCCGGTATTCGGCCCGACCAGGAAGAAGGCGTTCGGCATGTCGGCGACCGTGATCCCGCGATGCGCCTGCACGCCCTCCCGGTCCCAGCGCTCGGTCAGGTCCACCGCGCGCAGGCCGACCATCGGCAGATTCTTGTAGGAGTTGAGGACGTGGAAGCCGGTGCCGTAGATGATCACCTCGGCCGGGCGCTCGACGCCGTCGGCGGTGACGATGCCGCCCTCGGTGCAGTGGTCGATGCGCGCGGTGACCAGTTCGGTCTTGGGATCGGCGAGCGCCGGGTAGTAGGTGTCCGAGCCGAGCAGCCGCTTACAACCCGCCCGATAGTCCGGCGTCACCCGTGCCCGCAGCGCCGGATCGGCGATCTGGCGCTCGATGTGGCGCCTGCCGATCCGCTCCAGCACCTTTAGCAGTGCGGGCCGCCAGTTCATCGCGTACCCGCCGACCTCAGCGCCCCAGTAGATGCCATTGCGCAGCACCGATCGCAGGCCGGGCACCCGTGTCAGCGCACGCCGGAACCGCTCGGAGAACTCCACGTCCGCGCGTGGCATCACCCACGGCGCGGTGCGCTGGTAAACCGTCAACGCCGCCACCTCGCCGACGATCTCCGGCACGAATTGAACTGCGCTGGCGCCCGTTCCGATCACCGCGACCCGCTTGCCGGTGAGTTCGACGCTGTGGTCCCACCGCGCCGAGTGGAACGTGGCGCCGGTGAAGTCCGCGCGGCCGCGGAACTCCGGAATGCTCGGAATGTGCAGCGCGCCAACCGCGGACACGAGAAACTGCGCGACATATTCCTGACCGTCCGCGCTGAACGCATGCCAGTGGCGCTCGGCCTCGTCCCAATATCCGTGGGCCATGTGCTGCCGGAAGCGGATGTGTGGCCGCAACCGGTATTTCTCGGCGACGTCCTGCAGATAGTCGAAGATCTCCTGCTGCCCGGAGAACAGTCGCCGCCAAGTCGTGCGTGGCTCGAACGAATACGAATACAAATGGGTCGGCACATCGCAGGCACAGCCGGGATAGGTGTTGTCGCGCCAGGTGCCGCCGATCTCCTCGGCCTGCTCCACGATGAGGTAATCGTGGATACCCGCCTTGTCGAGGGCGATGCCCATGCCGAGGCCGGAAAAACCGCTGCCGACAATGAGGACTCGGGTGTGGATCGCGGACGTCATCGTCCCCACCGGCTCTCTGCGTTCGGTACCTAATACCACCGGTTCTGGGTAGTTTTCCGAGTGTGTCCCACGCCTCAGCCGATGTCAACGCCGCGACCCGGTCATCGGTACCGCTGGTAGCAGGTAGCATCCGGAATTGTGATGCGCAGCGGGCGAAAATTAGACGAGGTGCCACGCAAGCGCGTCGACGCACGCACGGAGCGCTGGCGCGAGCACCGGCTGAAGGTGCGCGAGGAGTTCGTCGACGCGGCGTTCCGCGCGCTGGACAAGTTCGGCCCGGAAGTCAGCATGGGCGATATCGCCAAGGAGGCCGGCGCGGCAAAACCCAAGCTGTACCGGCACTTCGAGGACAAGACCGACCTGTACAACGCCATCGTCGACCGGGTCCGCGACATGCTGTGGGAGCAGCTGATCGCGAGCGTGGATCTGACCAACGACTCGGCGCGCGAGCTGGTGCGCCGCGGCGCCGCGGAGTACGCACTGGTGGTGTCGCAGCACCCCAACGTTTTCCGGTTCATGCTGCACAGTCATTTCGCGCAGCAGTCCGACGATTCCGAACGCGCGCTGCAATCGGCGCGGCAGTCCGCCAAACGGGCCGCTGATCTGTTCGCCGAATTGGTCGCCGACACCTCGGTCGAGGTGGACAGCGTCGAACTCGTCATCTACTCGATTTTCGGCGCGGTCGGCTCGGCCACCGACTGGTGGCTCGGCGCGAATCGGTTGAAATCGCAGCCGATGCCGATCGAGAAGTTCGTCGCCTACCTCGCCGAGACCATTGCCGCGTTGACCGAGGCCAATGCCCGGCTCAACGGCATCGTCATCGACACTGATCTGCCACTGCACCTTGCCTTTTCCGGCGAGTAGCACCTTGCCTCGCCGACCGCGGCATTGCCGGGGCCGGCGCTGGAACCTTGGTCGCATCCACTCGAACGACGTTGTTCTGGTTCGACCGCTTCGTCGAGGCCTACCGCGTTTGCGACACCTTTATTGTCGCAGCACCCACCGACAAGAATCGGCCCCTTAAGGGGCTGTTGGAGTGGGGAATCGCCCCCCAATTCTCGGGGGTCGCCGATGTCAGTCGTGGTGCAGCCGCCACAGCGGCGACACCGGACCGTGGCCGGCGCCGAGGTCGTACGACGCGGCAAGACACCGATAGGTCCACTCCTTGGCGAACTCCACCGCCTCGGGCACCGGATACCCGTTGGCCAGCGCGCACGCGATCGCCGCGGCCAGGGTGTCCCCGCCGCCGTGATCGTTGCCGGTGCCGATCCGCGGCGCGGTGAACTCCAGGAACTGCGCGCCGTCGAAGAGCAGGTCGGTGCTGTACTCCGAGGCGCGCAGGTGCCCGCCCTTCACGATCGCCCACTGCGCACCCAGTTTGTGCAGTGCCTCGGCGGCCGAGCGGGCGGACACGTCGTCGGTGACCTCGATGCCGGTGATCAGCCTGACCTCGTCGAGGTTCGGCGTCACCACCGTCGCCAGCGGGATCAGCGTGTGCCGCACCGCGTCCAGCGCCTCGTCGTGCAGCAGCGGGTCGCCGTGCATGGAGGCCGCGACCGGATCGACCACCAGCGGAATGTGCCCGTCCCGGCCGATCCCCACCTCCCGGCAGACCGCCGCGACGGCCTCGATGATGGCGGTCGAGGCCAACATGCCGGTCTTGGCCGCACCCACCCCGATATCGGTGGCCACGGTGCGGACCTGGCCGGCCACGATGTGCGGCGGGATCTCGTGGAAGTCGCTGACCCCCACCGAGTTCTGCACCGTCACGGCCGCGACCGCCACGCAGGCGTGCACGCCGCACAGGGCCATGGTGCGCGAATCGGCCTGGATTCCGGCGCCGCCACCGGAGTCGGTCCCGGCGATGGTGAGCACCCGGACGGGGGTCTGTCCGTCGGGGGTCAATGGCAACAGCTTCACCAGACAAACCCTACGACCGTCGGGCCGAGTTGCCACGCGCAACCGGTGACCCGGCCTGCCGACAGTAAATGAAAACCATTATCATTAAGGTATGACCATCTCACCGCCTGCCGACCTGCTCCCCGTCACCGTGCTGTCCGGCTTCCTCGGCGCGGGCAAGACGACGCTGCTCAATCACATCCTCGCCAACCGCGAGGGCCGCCGGGTGGCGGTCATCGTCAACGACATGAGCGAGGTCAACATCGACGCCGCGCTGGTGGCCGGGCAGGGGCACCTCGATCGCACCGAGGAGAAGCTCGTCGAGCTGACCAACGGCTGCATCTGCTGCACGCTGCGCGAGGACCTGATCGAGGCGGTGGGCAGGCTCGCGCGGGAGGGGCGGTTCGACCAGCTGGTGATCGAGTCGACCGGCATCTCCGAGCCGATGCCGGTGGCCGCCACCTTCGACTGGGAGTTCGAGGACGGATTCAAGCTCGGCGATATCGCGCGGCTGGACACCATGGTGACGGTGGTCGACGCGTCCACCTTCCTCGCCGAGGTGGCCCGCGGGCAGGCACTGGCCGAGCGGAATCTGCAAGCGGGCGAGGGTGATGCCCGCACCATCGCCGACTTGCTGGTCGATCAGGTGGAGTTCGCCGATGTGCTGCTGGTGAACAAGGCCGATCTGGTCGGTGCCGCGGCGGCGGGTGCGGTGGAAGCGACTGTGCGCAAACTCAATCCGCGCGCCCACGTGCTGCGCACCACCAACGGCGTCGTCGAGTTGAGCGACGTACTCGGCACCGGACGGTACAACCCGGTCGTCGCGGCGGAGGCCGAAGGCTGGGACGAGGAGCTGGCGGGCGGGCACACGCCGGAGACCGAGGAGTACGGCATCCGCAGCCTCACCTACACCGCCGACCGGCCGTTCCATCCACTGCGGCTGTCCGAGGCGCTCGGTGAATTGCGTGGACTGTTGCGCAGCAAGGGTTTCTGCTGGATCGCCAGCCGCGCCACCCTGGCGGCCATCTGGTCCCAGGCCGGGCCGAATCTCGTCTTCGAGCCCGCCGCATGGTGGTCGGCGCTGGAAGTGCCTGCCGGACAGGAGATTGTCTTCATCGGTATCAAGCTCGATCGGGACAAGGTGCGTGCCCTGCTGGACAACGCGTTGCTCACCGACGCGGAGTTCGCCGCGGGGCCGGCCGAGTGGGCAGGCTACCCGGATCCGTTCCCTGCCTGGGGTGAACTGCACGAGCACGCCTAGATCGAGAGTCGTCGGCTCAGTGCGCCTTCGGGCGGTTTCGACCCACGCACCGGGGTTCGGAGCGTGGGTCGCGGGGCGGGATGCCGTGGCATGGCCGGTCACTCAGTTCGAGATACCCGGGGTCTGCCGCAGATAGGTGGTGTCGGTCAGCTGCTCGAGCATGAAGTCGGCGATGTCGGCGCGGGAGATCTTCAGCGAGAGCCCCCGCTCGTCCGCGGGGAAGCCGCGCCGGAAGCCACGGGTGCGCGGCCCGTCGGTGAAGGCGCTGGGCCGCACGATCGTCCAGTCCAGCTCGCTGGCGCGGACATAGGCCTCCTGCTGCACGTGGTCGGCGTACGCCTGGCGCAGCAGCACCCCGAACATCAGGTACTTCCAGACGAAGTTCAGGTTGGCCCGGCTCTCGTCCACGCCCAGGGTGGTCTGCACGATCAACCGCTTCACCCCGGTCCGATTCATGGCCGCCAACACCGCGCGGGTGCCCTCGGCCCGGATCACGCCCTTGCGGCCCGCGCCGAGCGAGACGAGCACCGCGTCCTGGCCGACGACCGCGCGCTCGACCGAATGCGTGTCCAGCACATCACCTTCCGCGATGTGCAGCCGCTCGTGCCGCTGCGCGAGGCCCGCCGCGCTGCGGGTGAAGGCGGTCACCTCGTGACCCTCCTCGATGGCTTGCGCGACGACCAGGCGACCGACCGTGCTGGTGGCTCCGAAGACCGCGATTTTCATGGGGTTCTCTCCTTGGTGAAAGCCGTTGTGCTGTTGGTGAATCAAGTACAACAGCGCGGAGTGAGACGAACCATGGCCGTGAGTCTCGATGGCATAAGAGACAGTCTTCGGCGGCCGACGCAGGCCGACGGCCCGCGCCCGACGAGCGGGGGCGGGCCGTGCGGCGCGTGGTCGCGCTCAGCTGAGCTGGGCGAAGAACTCCCGCACATCGCCGACCAGGATCTCCGGCGCCTCGTGCGCCGCATAGTGACCCGCCGCGTCGTTCGGCCCGCCCTGCGCGCTACCTGCGTCGTAGGAGTTCCAGCGGACGATGTTCTTGTGGTCGCGCTCGGCGAACCGGCGGATCGACTGGAAGTCGCCCTTGAACATGGCCAGCGCGGTCGGCACGGTGGTCGGCCCGTCCAGCTGTTCGGTGGCGTGCGCGTCTTCGTAGTAGAACCGGGTGGACGAGCTCGCGGTGCCGGTCAGCCAGTAGAGCGCCACATTGCCGATGACGAAATCGGGGTCGAGTGACTCGCCCATCAGCTGGGCGTTCCAGCCGAGCAGGCCCACCGGCGAGTCGGTCAGCGCGTAGGCCAGCGTCTGCGGCTGCTGGCTGAGGAAGGTGTTGAACGCCATCTTGTTGTCGTGGAACCACTGCAGGTGCCCCAGCGCCGCCATGTCCTCCTCGGACATGCCCTCGAACTCGGCCGGATCGCCGGACGGGAACGAGAACAGCTGCGTCACATGGACGCCGATCAGCTTGTTCGGCACCAGCTTGGCCATTTCCGGCGCGATCATCGAGCCCGCGTCGTTGCCGATCGCGCCGTAGCGCTGGTAGCCGAGCCGGTCCATCAGCTCCACCCACGCCTTCGCGGTGCGCACGCGGTTCCAGCCGGTGCTGCGGGTCGGGCCGGAGAAGCCGAAGCCGGGCAGCGACGGGATCACCAGGTGGAACGCGGGCGCATCGGCCGACTCCGGCTCGGTCAGCGGGGCGATGACGTCGAGGTATTCGAGGATCGAGCCGGGCCAGCCGTGCGTCAGGATCACCGGAACGGCGTCCGGCCGCGAGGAGGTGATGTGCAGGAAGTGGATGTCCTCGCCGTCGATCTCGCTGGTGAACTGCGGGTAGGAGTTCAGCCGCGCCTCCAGCGCCCGCCAGTCGAAGCGCTCCAGCCAGTACTGCGCGAGTGCGCGCACCCGATCGCCGGGCACGCCGTAGGAGTCGCCGACACCCGGCAGTTCGCTCGGCCACAGGGCGCGGCGCAGCCGGTCCGCCAGATCGTCGAGCTTCGCCTGCGGGACGTCGATCTGGAAGGGCTTGATGGTGCTCATGGCGTTCTCCTAGTGAAGCGGAATGCTTTGCTCTGTTCAAACTCTAACAGAACGGAGCATTCCGTTTCAATAGTTGGCGAGAAGTTTTTCGTTTCCCAGCTGAGCGCGGTCCTGGGGACGCAAAACAGCCCACACCCCGGCAGGAGTGTGGGCTGTGGACGAACCGCTCAGCGGTACTGCGCGAAGAACTCGGTGATCTCGTTGGACATCAGCTCGGGCGCGACGTGGTGCAGGTAATGCGTGTACACGTCGTGGGTCCGCCACGAGACGATGTTGCTGTGATCGCGCTCGGCGAAGCGGCGGATGCCGTGGAAGTCGCCGTTGGAACCCGAGAGCGCCAGCGGGACCGAGGTCGGTCCGGTCGGCTGATCGGCCTTGGCCTTCTCGAAGTAGTGCCGAATCGCGGAACCCGCTGTGCCGGTGAGCCAGTGGATCGCGATGTTGGTCAGCACGAAGTCGTCGTCGAGGTCGGGCCCGAGCAGTTGGCCGTTCCAGCCGACGAGACCGGCCGGGGAATCCATCAGTGCGTGCGCCAGGGTCTGCGGCTGCTGGGACTGCAGGATGTTGAACCCCATCTTGTTCTTGACGAACCAGTCCAGGGTGGCCAGGGACTGCGCCTCGTCCTCGGTGAGGTCGGCCAGCTCGGCCGGATCGCCCGTCGGGAACGAGTAGACCTGGGAAACCTGCACGGCGACAACGTGTTCCGGATCGACCCGGCCGAGCTCGGGGGAGATCTGCGCGCCGCCGTCATTGCCGACCGCGCCGTAGGTGTCGTATCCGAGCCGCCGCATCAGCTCGGCCCAGGCCTTCGCGATCCTGGTGTCGTTCCAACCGGCTTCCGTTGTCGGACCGGAGAATCCGTAGCCCGGCACCGAGGGGATCACCAGGTCGTGCCCGGCCGCGGTCAACGGCTCGATGACGTTGAGGAACTCGACGAACGTTCCCGGCCAGCCGTGGGTCAGGATCAGCGGCAGTGCTTTCGCGGCATTGTCCTGTGCACGTACATGCAGGAAGTGGATGTTCTGGCCGTCGATCTCGGTGGTGAACTGCGGGTAGGTGTTCAGCGTCTCCTCGACCTTGCGCCAATCGAACCCGTCGCGCCAGTAGTCCACCAGGTGGCGGACCCGGTCGACGCTCACCCCGTAGGTGTCGCCCGAGCCGGGGATCTGGTCGGCCCAGCGGGTGCGGGCCAGCCGGGCCTGCAGCTCGTCCAGCTCGGCCTGGTCGATGGCGATGCGGAAGGGGGTGATGGTGGTCATCTGAGCTCCTTTTGAAACGGAATGCTTTGTTCTGTTTGAATAGTAACAGAACGGATCATTCCGTTCAAGTGCTATGCTGAAGTTATGCCGAAATCAACAGATGCTCCAGCTCGGAAGGCTTTGCCCGGCCGGAAGGCGCAGGCGGCCCGCAACGACGGGCTCATCCTGGACGCCGCGCGGTCGGTGTTTCTGGCCGACGCCAACGCGCCGATCGCCGCAGTCGCCGAGCGGGCCGGGGTGGGGATCAGCGCGCTGTACCGGCGCTACCCGAGCAAAGAAGTCTTGTTGCGCACGCTCTGCCACGAGGGCCTGCGCCGCTACAACGTGGAAGCCGATGCGGCGCTTGCCGATTCGGACGGCTGGCGGGCGCTGGTCGAATTCCTGGAGCGGGTCGTCGACGCCGACGTGCACTCGCTGACGGTGCACCTCGCCGGTACCTTCACGCCGGACGAGTCGTTCCTGCCCGACGTGCTGCACTCCGCCGAGGCGAACAACGAGATCGTGCGGCGTGCGCAGGCCACCGGCAAACTGCGCCCGGGCGTCACCGCCGAGGATCTCGGACTCATCCTGGAATCGTGTGCCGCCATCGCGATGCCCGATCCGGCCCGCACCGCGCAGCTGCGCCGCCGGGTGCTCGCCATGCTGGTGGCCGGCCTGTCCGTGGACGGTGATCTGCCCGGCCCCCCGCCCAAGGCCGGCGAGTTCGCGTGGCGGTGGGAGCGGCGTCCCTGACCGCGGCTGCGATTCTCGGGCGCTGACAGCCCGGGTACCGCGGACTCACACCCGGCCGAACGCCAACGCCACGTTGTGCCCGCCGAAGCCGAACGAGTTGTTCAGGGCGTAGTCGATGCGCTGCTTGCGTGCTGCGCCACAGACGATGTCCAGGTCGATCGCCGGATCGCGGTGGTCGAGATTCAATGTGGGCGGGACGATCTGGTCGCGCAGCGTCAGCATGGTGACGAGGGATTCGAGCGCGCCCACCGCGCCGATCGAGTGTCCCAGTGCGGATTTGGGCGCGTAGACCGACGCGTCCGGTGCGACGGCGGCGATCGCGTTGGCCTCCGACGCATCGCCGATCGAGGTCGAGGTCGCGTGGGCATTGATGTGCTGAATATCCGAAACCTGCAGCCCCGCAGTCTGTATCGCCTTGCGCATGGCCCGCGCCGCGCCGATGCCCGCCGGCTCCGAGGCAACGATGTGATAGGCGTCGGAGGTGATGCCCGCGCCGAGCACCCTGCCGTGGATCTCGGCGCCGCGGGCCCGTGCGTGCCGCTCGGATTCGAGCACGAGCAGCGCGCCCGCCTCGCCGAAGACGAATCCGTCCCGGTCCCGGTCGAACGGCCGCGACGCCCGCGCTGGTTCGTCGTTGCGGGTGCTCATCGCCCGCATCATCGCGAAGCTCGCGATGGGTACCGCGTCGATGTGGCCCTCCACGCCGCCGGTCACCACCACATCGGCTTCGCCGGTACTGATCAACCGCCAGGCCTGCGCGATCGCCTCGGAGCCGGACGAGCACGCCGACACCGGCGTGAAAATGCCTGCCTTGGCGCCGATCTCGAGTCCGACGGTGGCCGCAGGGCCGTTCGGCATCACCATCGGCACCGACATCGGCGACACCTTCCGGTAGCCGCCTGCCCGCATCGCGTCGACCGCGTTGATCAGCGCGTCCCCGCCGCCGAGCCCGGTGCCGATGGCCACGGCGAGCCGTTCGCCGTCCACGTCGGGGGTGCCGGCCCGTTGCCAGACCGCGCGGCCGAGCACCAGTGCCAGCTGTTCGATATAGGACAGTCGCCGCTGTTCGATCCGGGTCAACCGCTCGCCCGGATGCGACTTCAGCTGTCCGCCGATGCGCACCGGCAGGTCGTACTCTGCGACGAAGTCCGCGCCGAGCACGCCGATGCCGCTGTGCCCGAGCAGCAGCTCCGACCAGGTCGTATCCATGTCCTCGGCCAGCGACGTGGTGGCGGCGTAGCCGGTGACGACGACGGATTCCCGAGTTTCTGAAGCGATTGTTACAGTCACCATGACATGGATACCTGTACCAATCGCTACAGTCAACCCATGGCCCGCCCCCTCGACCACGTCAAACGCGCCGAACTCCTGGACGCCGTCGTGCGCTACATCGCCGACCACGGCCTCGTGGACCTGTCGCTGCGCCCGCTCGCCGCGGCGCTCGGCACCAGCTCGCGCATGCTGATCTACTACTTCACCACCAAGGAGGAGCTGCTGGTCCAAGCGCTGGCCACCCAGCGCCCTGACCTGACGGCGCTCTTCTCGAAGGTCGCCGATACCGCCGAACTGCGCGCGCAGCTGTGGGAGTTCTGGCAGGCCAACACGTCCGGCGACGGCAGCACAAGCGTCCGGGTGATGCTGCAGGTCCTCGGTGCCGCGTGCGCGTCGCACAGCCCCTATGCCGAGTACGCCGAGACCGCCATCGCAACCTTCATAGACGCACTCGCCGCGGGACTACGCGGTCTGCCCTCCGTCGACGACCCGGAACTCGTAGCGACACTGCTTGTCTCGGGCTTGCGCGGCATCCTCCAAGATCGTGTGATCACCGGCGATGTGGACCGCACCGACCGCGCCGCTCGCCTGTTGATCGACCAGTCCCTCCGATAGCATCGCCGTCCGCGTTACTCCGGGACGGTCAGGCCCACGTCGCCGTTTCGGGGTCGATGCCGTTGGCGCGGGCGTTGGCGTCGATGATGTCGCGCAGCCAGGCGGTCAAACCGGGCTCGATCGCGTCGTAGAACGCGGTGAAGCCGGGATCGGCGGTGTGCCTGCGGCCCAGGCAGACCTGCATCGAGTGGGTGCAGTCGAAGTAGGCGCCGATCGAGGCTCGGTGCCGCTCGGCCAGCGCGTTGGCCAGGTCGCTGCCCGGCATCGTCCGCGCGCGATGCGCGGCGGCCAGGTCCGCGTTGAGCGCCTCGACACTCGCGGCGATCTGCTGCCACTGCTCCGCGGTCCGGTCCGCGGCGCGCTCGGCGAACTGCGCCCACTGTGCGGTGTCACCCCACTGCTCGCGCGCTTCACCGGCCCAAGCGGGCTGCCAGTGCTGACCGAAGATCGCCACCTGCTCCTCGGCGGGCAGCAGGATGCCGGACTCCCTGGCTTCGATCAGGCGATCCAGTGCGTCGCCCATCTGCTGGAGCCGGGCGACGCGTTCGCGAACCTGGTCGCGCTGCCTGCGCAGCGCTGCTGCCGCATCGGTGGCCGGTGCGTCCAGCAATGCCCCGACCTCGTTCAGCGGTACCCCGAGCTCGCGGTAGACCAGCACCCGATGGATGCGGGCGAGGTCGGCCGCGGTGTAGCGCCGGTAGCCCGCGTAGCTGCGCTCGGAGGGGCGGACGAGCCCGATCGCGTCCCAGTGGTGCAGCGTCCGGATCGTGACGCCCACCAGCGCGGCGACAGCGCCGACGGTGCGGCCGGCGTCTGTCGCCGCCTCGGTCGAGGGGCGATCCGTCACACCGTTCAGTGTGTCAGCTCCGCGGCCGGTCACTGTTCGGGTGCGGGGATGCCCATGTCCCGCAGGTACTCGGCGGCGGCGCCGTTCGGGTCGTATGGCCGCGCCGCCGTCATGATCACCCGGATATTCTCCGGCGTGCGAACCTCCAGCTCCACCGAGTTCCACGGCATCTCTCGCGGCCCCGTCGTACAGCCAGGTCGCAACTGCTCACACGCCGTCGCGATCTG
Source organism: Nocardia sp. NPDC052316 (assembly GCF_044547795.1). NCBI lineage: Bacteria > Bacillati > Actinomycetota > Actinomycetes > Mycobacteriales > Nocardiaceae > Nocardia > Nocardia sp. NPDC052316. Next base: position 1,451,088 of record NZ_JBIUBB010000001.1, on the reverse strand, counting down.
GTCGAGTTGGCTCAGCACGCACGCGAAACTCACGCTTACCGCCGCAGCGTCGGCGGGCTGCTCGCCCGGGACGAGCAGCACATCCTGGAACGCCCAGCGGCGCAGGTGCGTGATCTGCCCCTGCGCCGTGAACAGATCGAAGAACCCGAGGCCACGCACCCAGAAGTCCACCGACTCGGCGAGATCCGCCGTCGGGGCCGTGAGGAACATCGGCATCGCGTAGATGCCGCGGTAAAGCTCCGCGGGCTCGGCGTCGAGTGCGGCGTCGGGAACAGGGCTGATATCGAAGGCGGAAAACGTGTCGGTCATGAGTGCATCGTGGAGCCTCACGCAACGTCAGGGTCAAGCGAAAGCAAGGCAGGGCAGCCGGTGGCCGGCGAAGTCATGGTCGTAGCAGGTTTTCGGAAGCGTGGGGGCAGGGCCGGGTGTGACGATCTCTCGACACGAATCGGAGGAGATCATGCGACAACATGTCGGGCGGGCCTTGCTGGCCGCCGTGGGAGTGCTCAACATCGCGCCGGCCCTCGGTGCGGTCGCACCGCAAAAAATGTTCGCCGCCTACGGCATCGCCGCGGCGGGGAACGATCTCGAGGTGGTGCTGCGGCACCGGGCAGTATTGTTCGCGGTCCTCGGCCTCGGTCTGTTGGGCTCGGTGTTGCGCCCCGCACTGCGGCCGATTGTCTTGCCCGCCAACGCGATCAGCCTCGGGAGCTTCCTCTTGCTCGTGTTGGCCGCGGGGCCGGTGGGGCCGGGACTGACGCGCGTCGCGGCCGTCGACGTCGCGGCGCTGGCGGCGCTCGGCGCGGGCGCGGCGTTGCTGCGGGAACAGTCTGCGGTCCAGCGATGAGGCCGCTCGTGCTCGCCGCGGTCGGCGTCCTGTTCGCCGGGATGGGGGCCTATGCCCTGGCCGCACCGGCGGCGCTGGCCCGGCCGTTCGGGTTGTCGGCCTCGACGGCGGTGAGCCGCACGGAGATTCGCGCCGTCTACGGCGGCTTCGGGATAGCCGTGGCAGGGGTGCTGTTGTGGTCGGCCTTGGACAGTGACGACGTGCGGACCGGCGCGGCGCTCACAGTCGGGTTCGCCTTGGCGGGAATGGCGGGCGGGCGGCTGGTGTCGTCGCTGCTCGATACGCGGATGCGGTTCTATCCGATCTGGTTCTACTGCCTGGTCGAACTGGCCGGCGCCGGACTGGTCCTCGGTGTTGCCTGACTCGGGCGGGTCCACTGCGATGATGGCGGTCATGACGACCGACCCCGAGCGCAAACTCTGGCTCTGGCACGGCGAGGCGGCGTACTTGGGCACGTCGTTTCAACTCGATACGCATTCGACGCCCGTGCAGTGTTTCGTGCTCGGCATCGACGACTCGGTCGTTGTCCGCACGCCGGATGGTCGGCGCTGGCAGGCGCGCAGCATCCTGATACCGGCGCGGACGATCCATAAACTGGAGACCAGCGGGCGCGTGCTGTTCTACTACCTCGATCCCCGCTCGGCCGGTGCCACCCGCCTGCGCGCCGCGATGACCGAGCCTGCGGCTCCGGTCGCGGCGCGGCACCGGGACGAGGCCGCGCTCATCGCGCACCTCACCCTATCCACCCCGGCGGACCCCACTGTCCTGCGGCGAATCATCGTCGGCGACCAGCCCCGGCCGGTGCTGGACGAACGCATCCGCCGCGTGCTGAACCGCATCGTCGACGACCCCGCCGCCGACACCAGCGCCGCCGACCTGGCGGCCGACCTCGGGCTCTCCACGTCCCGTTTCCTGCACCTGTTCTCGGCGAGCGCCGGAACCAGCTTCCGGCGCTACCGCCTGTGGGGCCGCCTGCTTGCGGTGGCAGGCGCCGTCGCCGACGGTGTCGACCTCACCCGCGCCTCGGTCGACGCGGGCTTCGCCTCGGCCAGCCATTTCAGCGATACCTTCCGAACTCTGTTCGGGCTCACCGCAACTCGGGTCCTGGCCCAGGGTATCGATATCGTCGTTGTCGCGTCCGGGCAGGAGATCCTCGAGCGCGGGTAGCTACCGGCGATCGATGGCGGCTCCGAGTCGAGTCAAGCCCACCCATTCGAACTGATGTTCGATATACTGAGAGTGGGTGGAATCGGCCGAGAGCGAGGGGTCATGCGGGAGTCGTCCTCGGGTCTGTTGAAACTGCTGGTCAGCGACGTCGCCCTGCGGCACGGGTTCGGGTGCGAGGAGTCCGACGGGGAGTTCGTGCTCAGCGGCGCGGCGGGGGTTCGGATCGTGCTGCCGAGTACCCGGCTGGACCGTCGGGTCGCCCGGGCGCCGCGGCAGCTGTGGGCGACGCTGGTCGGCGATCGGCTGGATATGCAGATCGCCGATCTGGTGGCAGGCCACCTCGAGCCGGCGCGGTTGGTGTCCGTGCGGCCGCTGCTGCGCACCCGGCTGTGCTCGGCGCGCACGAAGGGGTTGATCAATGATGTGCGGCGGTTGGTCGCGCCCGGCCTGTTGCAGCGGGTGCTGATCGACTTCGGTGACATCATGATCCCGGTGACCTACGCGGCCGCGCACCGTTGGGGCGCAAAGGAATCCGATCTGTTCGAGCTCGCCGAGCGCAATACTCGCGCCGCCGGCGGACTCGACCTGATGGCCGCCGAGATCGACGGCATGGACGACGTCGATATCCACATGCTCTACGGTGCCTCGGATTTCGTCACCGCACATGTGCGCTGGCTCGACGACTATCCGGTGGTCGGGCCGTGGGGCGCACTGCTGGTCATCCCGGGGCATACCCACCTGCTCGTCCATCCGATCACCGGCCCCACCGTCTTCGCGGGAACCAGCCTGCTCGCCCAGCTGCTCGTCGCGGGCGAAGCCGAGTCGCGACCGGTCAGCCGTTCGATCTATTGGTGGCGCAACCGGATCACCGTCGACATCGCCGCGACCATCCGCGGCAGCGGCGACCGGATGGAAGTCGTGCCCGCCGATCACCTCGAGTCACTGCTGGAGATCATGCGCCGGGACGGAAACGACCGGTTCCCGCACGTCTGAAGCGGTGTGCGGGAACCGGATATGTTGCCGGACAGGCGAACCCGTCGAACAACCTACGAAACGACGGGCAGGTAGACCGCCTTACCGTGGTCGACGAACTCCGCCGACTTCGCCGCCATCCCGGCCTCGATCGCCTCGACGTCGGTGAGCTGGTTGCGTGCCGCGTACTCGCGGACATCGGCGGAAATGCGCATCGAGCAGAACTTCGGACCGCACATGGAGCAGAAGTGCGCGGTCTTGGCGGGCTCGGCGGGCAGGGTCTCGTCGTGGTATTCCCGTGCTGTGTCCGGATCCAGTGACAGCGCGAACTGGTCGCGCCAGCGGAATTCGAAACGCGCCTTGGACAATTCGTCGTCGCGCTGCTGCGCGTGCGGGTGCCCCTTGGCCAGGTCGGCGGCGTGTGCGGCGATCTTGTAGGTGATCACGCCGACCTTGACGTCGTCGCGGTTGGGCAGCCCGAGGTGCTCCTTAGGGGTCACGTAGCAGAGCATCGCCGTGCCCGCCTGCGCGATGATCGCGGCGCCGATCGCCGAGGTGATGTGGTCGTAGGCGGGCGCGATGTCGGTGGCGAGCGGGCCGAGGGTGTAGAACGGCGCCTCCTCGCACAGCTCCTCCTCCAGCCGCACGTTCTCCACGATCTTGTGCATCGGCACGTGCCCCGGGCCCTCGATCATCACCTGCACGCCATGGGATTTCGCGATCTTCGTCAGCTCGCCGAGCGTGCGCAGCTCAGCGAACTGCGCCTCGTCGTTGGCGTCGGCGATGGAGCCGGGGCGCAGGCCGTCACCGAGGGAGAAGGTCACGTCGTACTTCGCCAGGATGTCGCACAGCTCGGCGAAGTTGGTGTACAGGAACGACTCCTGGTGATGCGCCAAACACCATGCGGCCATGATGGATCCGCCACGCGAGACGATGCCGGTGACCCGCTTGGCGGTCAGCGGTACGTAGCGCAGCAGCACGCCCGCGTGCACGGTCATGTAGTCCACGCCCTGCTCGCACTGCTCGATCACGGTGTCGCGGTAGATCTCCCAGGTGAGCTTGGTCGGATCGCCGTTCACCTTCTCCAGCGCCTGGTAGATCGGCACGGTGCCGACCGGGACGGGGGAGTTGCGCAGGATCCACTCGCGGGTCTCGTGGATGTTCTTGCCGGTGGACAGGTCCATGATGGTGTCGGCGCCCCAGCGGGTGGCCCACACCATCTTCTCGACCTCCTCGGCGATGGAGGAGGAGACGGCCGAGTTGCCGATGTTCGCATTGATCTTCACCAGGAACTTCTTGCCGATGATGGTCGGCTCCAGCTCCGGGTGCTTGTGGTTGGCCGGGATCACCGCGCGACCGAGGGCCACCTCGTCGCGCACCAGCTCGGGCGACACACCCTCGCGGGCGGCGATGAACCGCATCTCGGGGGTGATGATGCCCTGCCTGGCCCAGGCGAGCTGGGTCGGCGGCCCATCGACCTCGGGCTTGGCCCAGGTGTCGCGGAGCTTCGGCAGACCCGCCTCCAGGTCGATCTCGGCCGAGTCGTCGGTGTACGGACCCGAGGTGTCGTAGACGTCGAAATGCTCGCCGTTGGTCAGGTTCACCCGACGCACCGGGACGCGGAGCCCGTCTACCTCGTGATAGTGCTTGACGCTGCCTTCGATGGGTCCGGTGGTGACGGTGTCGACCGTCTCGGAGCCGTCTTTGGACGCAACAGATGCCATGATTTTTCCTCCCTACGCCGGCATTACCCGGTCAGGTTCATACGGTCGACGGCCCTAGCCGTCCTCTCAGCCCGCTGGTGCGAGCCCCCGTTGGCGTGTGAAATTTTTCCAGGCCGACACTACCTGCTGACCCTGAAAGTGCGTCAGGTGATCGGTGGAAGATGCAGGTCGGCGCCGGTGGCATCGGTCCCGGCGCCAGCCGTACGAGCTCAGTCCGTCTTGCTGTGGTAGGCGTCGCGCATCTGCTGCAGTACGATCTTTTTCATCCCCAACATGGCCTGCATGGCGCGGTTCACCGCTTCCCGATCGTCGCCGGTGACCAGCTCGGTGGCCTCGGCGGGCCAGATCTGCCACGGCACCCCGTATTTGTCGTTGAGCCAGCCGCATTCGATCTCCTTGCCGCCGTCGGCGAGCAGCGCCTCCCACAGCCGGTCGACCTCGTCCTGGCTTTCGCAGTTGACCAGCAGCGACATGGCATGGGTGTACTGGTAGTCGCCGCCACCGTTGATGGCGGTGAACCTCTGTCCGTTGAGTTCGAAGTCGACGGTGATCGCCAGATTTGTCGGACGGTTGGTCGCCTCGGTGTGGTACTGGACGTCGGTGATCTTCGAGTCGGCGAACAACGAACAGTAGAACTCTGCGGCTTCTTCTGCCTGGGTGTCGTACCAGAGGTTGGTGACGATCTTTTGCATGGCGGTCCTCCCGGCCGGAGTTGATAGATATCTGTGAAGACGGGAGGAGCGACCGGAATTCATCGCGTGCACGTACACCATGTACTCCCGAAATCAGTGACCACTGATTTCGGGAGTACATGGGTAACTCACCGGGTACGGGCCAACTCAACCGATCACACGACAGCCGGTCGCCAACGTCGCTATCGCGGCACCTCAGTCTGGCCTGAAGACGCGGAGGGGCGGGGGAGCTCGCGCGGACCTATTGGGAAGCCGAGCGCGCCGAAGGTGGCGTTCAGATTGATCTCGATCTGCGTCAGCAGCGCGTTGAAGTCGGCCAGCATGGACACGACGTTCTCGGTCCGGCAGCCGAACTGGTCGGGCGCGTTCGGCGCGAGCCGCGCCTTCAACCAGTTGAGCGTGTCGGCCATGCCGAGCGACGGCAGGCTCAAATGCTCGCTGAGATGGTCGCGCTTGTAGAGCACCGACGCGCCACCGGCGCACCACTGCTGGGACAGCCGGTCATTGGTCCACACCGGCACCGCCTCGTCGAAGACGCCTTGGTACAGGAAGATCGGTGCGGTAGGAATGTTGCGGCCGAGCACCGTCGACTCGAAGACCTCCTTGATCTCGGGCACCGCGAGGAAGTCCGGGATCGGAATGGTCAGCAACCGGCCGTAGTCGACGAACATCTGGGTGAGCGCGTTGCGCGGCAGGCATTGCCGCTCGGTCTGGTCCATCAGCGCCCGGCCCTCCGGCTTCAGGTACCGATCCGAGGCTTCCCGGAACTTCGGGTAGGCCTTGCGTAGCGAGGAGATGCCGATGCCGATCAGCGAGGAGAACATCGAGCCGTTCACATGCAGCAGCGACACCACATCCGAGGTCGGCGCCCCGAGCGCAATGCCTTTCACGTTCAGTTCGGGCGCGTAGGTCGGCTGCATTTCGGCCGCCCAGCCCGAGCCCATACCGCCGCCCGAGTAACCCCACAGCGCGACGGGGGTATTCGCCCCGTCCAGCCCGAGCGGCTCGAAACGCTCGGCGGCGCGGATGCCGTCGAGGGTCATGTAGCCCGGCTCCTTGGGCACGGTGAGGTGGCCGTTGACGCCCTCGTAGTCCGGGATGGAGACCGCCCAGCCTTGGCTGATCAACGCGGCAAGCCCGAGCAGTTCGCTCTGTGAGTGGATGCCTTCGAGTCCGGCGAGGCCGGAGCCCTGCTGCAGGACGAACGACGGCGAGCAGTCCAGGTTGGCGCTGTCGTAGTAGAACTGCAGTGAAACGAGCGGCCTCGATCGATTCGGATCGGCCAGCGCGGGAAGCACGACCGTGGTCACGGCCGCGGTGGGTTGTTCGTTCAGATCGGTAGTGCGATAAAGCAATTGCCATGCCCGCACATTCACCGGAAGCACGGTCAGCGCGGCAAGGCGCACTTCGCGGGACCGGAGAATGGCGCCGGGCTCCTGGGCTTCGAAGCCTTCGGGCGGTTGGTAGAACGAATCCTCGTGCGGGAGTGGGATTGCGGTGGCCTGCGTGGGAGTGACTGCGCCGGCGAGCAGCACGGCGGCCATGGCGAACGCCATGGTCACCAGCGTGGCAACCGCGCGCCCCGACCGGCGGGTGCGGCCGGTCGGATCCCCTGTGATCACTGACACGTGTGCGTCCTTCCTCATCATGTGACAGCGATTACAACATGAGAGCCTGTTATCAACAAGAACTCTTTCTAAAGCGCATCGAGCTATGGTCGAGGTATGACCCGCAGCAAATCCGCCGCGCGGCCTGCCGAGGGGCCGGCTCGCCGCCGGATCCGTGGCCTCGACGCCGAACAGCGCAGCGCACAGCGGCGCAATCAACTGCTCGACGCGGCCACCGAACTGTTTGCCGAGCACAGCTATTCGGGAACGTCGATCGAGCAGATCTGCCAGCGCGCGTATGTCGGAACCAAGGGGTTCTACGACCATTTCGACAGCAAGGAAGCCTGCTACATCGCCCTACTGGAAAAACTCACCGCGCAGATCCAGCAACGCGTGATCGCCGGTGCCGCCGCGGCCGCGGACCTGGCGTGGCCGGAGCGCGCCGCGCCGGTGATCGAGGCGTTCGTGCACGCCATCGCCGACGACCCGCGCCTGGCCAAGGTGACTTTCGGCGAGGCGGGTGGCATCTCGCCCGCGGTGGAGCGGATGCGGCGCAGCAACCGGCGTTGGTCGGGTGCCTTCCTGGACCGGGTGTGGAGCGGTGAACCGGCGAGCGATGCCGGCGTACAGCGGGCTCGGCTGGCCTTGGCGCTGGCCACCATCGGCGGCATGTTCGAACTCGTCGCGGACTGGCTGCACCACCACGACGACGGCGGCGCCCCGGATGGCGTCGAAACCCTTACCGAGGACCTGATCCGGTTCGTCACCGTGGTCAATGCTGGCCGCGGAGCTGTTGCGGGGCAATAGTTTTACGACAAACGACGCGGGACGGGCCGACTGCATCGGCCCGTCCCGCGTCGTCGTTGTTCGACTATCGGCGTCAGGCGCGCCGTCGTGCGGGCTGAATCCGCCCCCTGACCTCGCCGAGGCCGATGCGCCCCGCGGCGGGGCCCGGTGCGGACGCGGTGATGACCACTTCGTCGCCGTCCTCGAGGAAGGTGCGCTTCTCGCCGTTCACCAGCACGGGTTCCTTACCGCCCCAGGACAGTTCGATGAAGGACCCGCGCTGGTCGGGCTCCGGACCGGAGATGGTGCCGGAGGCGTACAGGTCGCCGGTGCGGGTGGCGGCGCCGTTCGCGGTGAGGTGGGCCAGCATCTGCGCGGGCGACCAATACATCCGGGAGAACGGCGGGTGCGCGACCACCTCCCCGTTCCAGGACACCGCCAAGTCGATGTCGAGACCCCACGGTTCCTTTTCCCGCAGGTAGGGCAGGGGTTCGGGGGATTGTTCCGGTGTCGGCACCCGCGCGGCTTCCAGCGCGGCCAGCGGCGTGACCCAGGGCGCGATCGAGGTCGCGAAGGACTTGCCGAGGAAGGGGCCGAGCGGCTGGTACTCCCACGCCTGGATATCGCGGGCGGACCAGTCGTTGACCAGTGCGACGCCGAACACCCGCTCGGCGAACTCACCGGTCTCGATCGGATTGCCGAGTTCGGAGCCGACACCGACCAGGAAGCCGAGCTCGGCCTCGATGTCCAGGCGCCGGGACGGGCCGAAATCCGGTGTGCCCGAATCGGTCCTGCGCTGTCCGGAGGGTCGGATCACCTCGGTGCCGGACACCACGACGGTGCCCGCTCGCCCGTGGTAGCCGACCGGCAGATGCCGCCAGTTCGGCAGCAGCGGTTCGCTGTCCGGCCGGAACAGGCGGCCGAGGTTCGTCGCGTGGTCGATGCTGGCGTAGAAGTCGACATAGTCACCGATCGCGACCGGCAGTCCGAGCGTCACCTCGGACAGCGCATACACTGCGGCGCTGTCGATTTCGCTGTCGGCCAGGTCGCGGACGCGTTCGCGCACCGCACGCCAGTGGCTCGGACCCCGCGCCATGAGGGCGGCCAGGGTCGGTTCGGCGAACTCCGGATCGCCGAGTGCCGCGGCGAGATCGATGACCGAATCACCCAATCGGGTTCCGACACGGTAGTTCCGGCCGTCCGTGGCGAAAACGCCGTAGGGCAGGTTGTCCGCACCGAACAGGGAATCGTCGGGTACTTCGACGCGAGTCTTCACGCGGGCCCCCGTCCGGACCAGGTCCACGCGTAGGCCGGGTCTTCGCAGGCGAGAGCGCCTTCGCCGAGCTCGAGCGGCCGGAAGGTGTCGACCATGACCGCGAGTTCGTCGAAGTAGTCCAGCCCGATGCTGCGCTCGTAGGCGCCGGGCTGCGGGCCGTGCGCGTAGCCGCCGGGATGCACCGACACCGAACCCTGCGCGATGCCGGATCCCTTGCGCGCCTCGTAGTTTCCGCCGCAGTAGAACATGATCTCGTCGGAGTCGACGTTGGAGTGGTAGTACGGCACCGGGATGGACAGCGGGTGATAGTCCACCTTGCGCGGCACGAAATTGCAGACCACGAAGTTGGTCCCCTCGAAGACTTGATGAGCAGGCGGCGGCTGGTGGATCCGGCCGGTGATCGGCTCGAAATCGCTGATGTTGAAAGTGATCGGGTACAGGCAACCGTCCCAGCCGACCACGTCGAACGGGTGGGTGGCGTACACCAGCCGGGTGCCGACGACCTTGCCGCCGGGGCGGTGCTTGACCAGCACCTCGACGTCGGTGCCGGTGGCGGTCAGGATCTCCGCCGGGCCGTGCAGGTCGCGTTCGCAGTAGGGCGCGTGCTCGAGCAGCTGCCCGAACTTCGACAGGTACCGCTTCGGCGGGGTGATGTGGCTGGACGCCTCGATCACATACGCGCGCAAGGGTTCCGGGCCGGTCGGCAACCAACGGTGGGTGGTCGCGCGCGGGATGAGTACCTGGTCGCCTTGGCGTGCGGGCAGCGGGCCGAAGACCGTTTCGACCACCGCGGCACCGGACTCCACATAGACCAGCTCGTCGCCGATCGCATTGCGGTACAGCGGTGACGCGCCCTTCGCCACGACATAGGAGATGCGCACATCGGCGTTGCCGAGCAGTAGCCGCCGTCCGGTCACCGCGTCGGTCCTGGCCGGCGTGTCGTCCGGGAACAGCTCCGGCAACCGCAGATGTCGATGCCGCAGTGGATGATTCGGGGTGGTGGACTGATCGGGCAGCTCCCACACCGTCGAGTCGACGATGGCGGGTGGCAGCCCGCGGTGGTACAGCAGTGAGGAATCGCCGGAGAAACCCTCCTCGCCCATCAGCTCCTCGTAATAGAGCTGCCCCTGCTCGTCCCGATGTTGCGTATGCCGTTTCGGCGGCACCGCTCCTACTTGTCGATAGAACGCCATGACCGCACCTCCTGCCTGGCTTGTGGCCTGGTTCAACTGGTCCCCATCGTAGTGACGGGGGCGCGGGCGCAGTGGCGGAATCCGCCCCCGACAGCGCGGATTCTGCCGGAACATCGGGGGATGGGGAGGCATTTCGCCTAGCTGTTCAGAAAGTTGCCGACAATTTGTCAGGCGTGGCGCAAGGCGCGGTAGACCGCTGCGCCGACGAAGGCGCCGAGATCCTGCGCCGTCCACCCGCCTTCGCCCGCGAGCAGCGTGCGCACCGCGCCTTCGCCGGCCGACACCCACAGCTCCACCAGCACCGGCAGCTTGCGTTCGGCGTCCTCGGTGCCCCAGGCGCGCAGGGTCGGGCGCAGCAGGGTGCCGCAGCGTTCGATGGCGAGGGCACGGCCGCGGCCGAACGAATCCGCAACGGCCGGATCGGGATTGCCGTAGAGCAGGCGCCAGGCGTCGGGCCGGGCGGCCGCCTTCTCCAGCAGCGCGCGGAAGCCCTCGATGAATACGGTCTCGCCCGCGTCCACGTCGCGGCGGCGCATCACGCCGAGCAGGTCGTCGACCAGGTAGCTCTCTTCGCGCTGGATCAGCGCTTCGATCAATTCGACGCGGTCGGCGAAGCAGGCGTAGACCACCGGGCGGGTCACGTTCATCCGTTCGGCTATGGCGGCCATGGTGATCGCCGCGATGCCGTGTTCAACGGCGATGGCCAGCGCGGTGTCGAGCACCTGCGGGCGGCGGCGTTCCGGGCCGAGGTGCGGCGCTCGCTGCCGCGGTTGCACGGCCGAATCGCTACCCATGGGCACCAACATAGCAGTGCATGTTGCGGAGTTCTCGCTGGTCCCGCGCTTATAGATCAGCTTCCTACGTCGGTGAAGGTTAATGCTACAGTCGTGCATGAAGTCGGCTGGATAGTGCCGACTGTCTTTGCCGAGCGACCTGCACACGGGTGCGAGCGCTATGCCACAGCCGAGGAGTCAGCGATGACCGAAACCCTGTTCAACCCGAAGACCTGCGAGTTCGCCGAGTTCGACGCCGAGACCCGCCGGTTGCTGCGCGCGACCGTCGATTGGTTCGAGACCCGTGGCAAAGCGGTGCTCAAGCAGGAGGATCGGGATCGGGTCTGGTATGCCGAGTTCCTCGATTTCGTGAAGCGCGAGGCGGTCTTCGCGACTTTCCTCACACCGGCGGCCGAGGCGGACGGTGATCCGAACAAGCGCTGGGACACCGCGCGGATCGCGATGATGAGCAAGATCCTCGGCTTCTACTCCATGCAGTACTGGTATGTCTGGCAGGTCAGCATCCTCGGCCTCGGCCCGATCTGGCAGAGCGACAATGCGGCGGCCAAGCGGCGGGCGGCCGCCCTGCTCGCCTCGGGCGAGATCTTCGCTTTCGGCCTGTCCGAGAAGGCGCACGGAGCCGACGTCTACTCGACCGACATGATGGTCGCGCCGCAGCCCGGCGGCGGCTACCTGGCCACCGGCGCCAAGCACTACATCGGCAACGGCAATCAGGCCGCGCTGGTCTCGGTGTTCGGACGGCGCTCGGACAAGCCGATCATCGACAGCTCGAAGGCGCTGGAAAGTAAACCGACACAGCAGGATTACGAGGGCTACCTCTTCTTCCTCGCGGACAGCAAGCACGAGAACTACCACCTGCGCGGCAATGTCGTGGACAGTCAGATGTACGTGGCGGCCTTCGATCTGGAGAACTATCCCGTTGCCGAGGAAGACATCCTGCACCGCGGCGAGGCGGCCTTCCACGCGGCGATGAACACCGTCAACGTCGGCAAGTTCAATCTCGGCTTCGGTGCCGTCGGCGCGTGCGAACACGCCTACTACGAGGCCGTGACGCATGCCGAGAACCGAATCCTGTTCGGCCACAAGGTGACCGAGTTCCCGCAGGTGCAGTCTCTGCTGACCGACTCGTACGCGCGGCTGATGGCGATGAAGCTCTACAGCGAGCGGGCCATCGATTACCTGCGGTCCGCCTCCCCGGAAGACCGGCGCTACCTGCTGTTCAACGCGATCGAGAAGATGACCGTCACCCGGCAGGGGCAGCGGATCATCGAGGATCTCGCCGATGTGATCGCCGCGCGCGGTTTCGAGAAGGACATGTACTTCCCGATCGCGATGCTCGGCCTGTTCGGACTGCCTCGGCTGGAAGGCACCGTGCACGTGAACATGGCGCTGTCACTGAAGTTCATGGCCAACTACATGTTCCACCCCGCTGACGCTGGCCTTGCCGCCCTGCGCGTGTTGCCCGGCGCGGGCGCCGCACCCAAGAGCGCGGTCCGCGCCGTCTCGGGCGCGCTGAGCTGGTCGAGCCGCACGCTCGCCGCGCGCGCGGGCACCGCGATCCCGAAGCTGCGCACCGAGCTGGCCGGCGCCGCCTACGCTCCGGTCCCGACCCGCCGCGACCCCGCCGACGACGAATTCCTCTTCCGTCAGGGACCCAGCAGCGGCCTCGGCCGCATCCGCTTCAGCGACTGGCGCCAGGTCTTCGAAAAGTTCACCCACATACCGAATGTCGCGGTCTTCCTGGACCAGGCCCTGGCCTTCCAAACCCTGCTCGCCGCCGCCTCTCCGACCGCCGCTCAGCAACGCGACGTCGACTTCCTCTTCGCACTGGGCGAACTCTTCACCGCCCTGCCCTACGCCCAACTCGTCCTCGAACAGGCCGAGATCGAAGGCACCGACCCGGCCGTGCTCGACCAGATCTTCGACAATTTCGTCCGCGAATTCGCCGAGAACGCGCTGACGCTGCACACCAAACCCACCGCAACCAAAGCCCAGCAAACCCGAGCCCTCGACCTCATCCGCCGCCCCGTCCCCGACCGCCCCCGCTTCGAGAAGGTGTTGACCCAGGCCAGGTCCCTCGCCGGAACCTACGAAATGAACCCCTGAACGTAGGCTGTACTTCATGGTCGATCACCTCGGCGTTGCCGCACCGTGGCTCCGGATGAGCCGTTGGAGTTGTCGGTCACTGTCGGTACGATTTCGCTATGACCGCTGTCGAGGAGCCTCTTATGGCCGCTGAGTCTCTGATGACCACCGAGGAGTTCGAAGAACTGGCTCGGATAGCTGGTCGTGTGTCAGAGGGTTTGCGATTGGAGTTCATCGACGGAAAGCTGGGGGCGAAGGCAGTGCCGGACGGGGATCATGGCTGCATAATCGAATGGTTGATTCGCGCGTTCTTGCTGTTGCGTCCGGAACTATGGCTGTTTCAGGAGCAGGGACTGAAGGTCGAGGGCTATCGATCCGGTCGTGCCAGGCCCGACGGAGTTCTTGCGCCGAGCGGTGTATTCGCAGGACAACCCGAATGGGCTGATCCCGAGCCAGTGCTGCTTGTCGTCGAAGTGACGTCGCACGACCAGGACACCGAACGCCGGGATCGGGAGGAGAAGCCTCGTGCCTACGCGCAGGCATGTATCCCGGTTTACCTGCTGGTCGACCGTGATTCCTGTGAGTTCGTCGTCTACAGCACACCTGTGGATGGGAAGTATCAGCTCGCTCTGACGCTGCCCTTCGGCACCGTGCTAACTCTTCCGGACCCTGTCGGCGTCACGATCGACACTGAACCGATCAAAAACTGGGTGCGTTGAGTTCGTCCGCTTAGACGGTGAATTCGGCGATTACCGGGGCATGGTCGCTGGCGCCCTTGCCTTTTCGTTCCTCGCGGTCGACGAAGGCGTCTTTGGTGGTGGCGGCGAGGGTGGGGGAGGCGAGGATGAAGTCGATGCGCATGCCCTCTTTGCGGGGGAAGCGGAGTTGGGTGTAGTCCCAGTAGGTGTAGACGCCGGGGCCGGGGGCGAAGGGGCGCATGACGTCGGCGAAGCCGGTGTCAAGGAAGGCTTGGAAGGCGTCGCGTTCGGGTTGGGAGGTGTGCGTCTTGTGGACGAAGAGTTCGGGGGCCCAGACGTCGTCGTCGGTCGGGGCGATGTTCCAGTCACCGACCAGGGCGATCTTCGCCTTCGGGTCTTCGGCGAGCCAGCGGGCGCCGCTTTCCCGCAGCGCGGCAAGCCATTCCAGCTTGTAGGCGTAGTGCGGGTCGGCGAGGGCGCGGCCGTTGGGCACGTACAGGCTCCACACCCGGACGCCGCCGCAGGTGGCGCCGAGCGCGCGTGACTCGACGACGGGTGCGCTGATCAGCGATTCCCCCGCTTCCTTGTCGAAGCCGGGCTGGTTCGGGAAGGCGAGCTCGACGTCGGTCAGCCCGACCCGGGAGACGATCGCAACCCCGTTCCACTGGTTGATGCCGAGATGGGCGACCTCGTAGCCGAGTTCGTCGAACCGCTCGAACGGGAACTGGTCGTCGCGGCACTTGGTCTCTTGGATGGCCAGCACATCGATGTTCTGGCGGTCCAGGAATTCCGCAACCCGATCGAGCCGGGAGCGGATCGAGTTGACGTTCCAGGTGGCGAGACGCACAGCTGCCTTCCTCGATGCGGGTCTGATTCCGTTCTACCGCAGGTCGGCAGCACGGGCGAGCGCGGCGGGTGCCGCATAGCGGTACATGTGGTGTTCGACGAAACCGAGCTCGCGATACAGCGCGATGGCGGCACCGTTGCCTGCCTCCACTTGAAGGTACGCGTGCGTCGCGCCCCGCCCGTGACCCCACCGGATCAGCTCGGCACACACCAGCGAGCCGAGCCCTTTCCTGCGGTGCTCCGCGCCCACCGCGACGCAGGTGAGCCCGATCCAGCGGCGCCCGTCCGGCGCGGTGGTGAGCGCGCCGCGCCCGATCGCAATCGGCGTCGGCACACCCAGCGAGGCGAACCCGAGCTCGCCGTCGCGCACCGCGGTCAGCACCTCGATATTGGGTTCCGGCGTCGAAAGTCGCTGCGGCGTCACCACTTCGCCCTCGAAGCGGTGCAACTCCAGCCAGGCGTCGTCCGGCGCACCGGCGATCCGCACCATCGACGGCCCCTGCGGGAGCACGAAATTCTCGATGTCGATGGCCATCACGACGGTCTCGCGCCAGCTGTCCCACCCAGGTGGAATGGGTGCGAGGCGGTCGGGCAGTGCGAGCAGCAGCGGCAGGCCGTGCGCGGTATACCACTCGCCGACCCGATGGATGGCATCCGGCGTCAGCGCCGCGGGACCGTCGGAACCACCCAGCGGCAGTGCGGAATTGGCGCGGCCGGTGTACCCGTGCCCGGCCCGCACGAACCACCCGTCGATCCAGGAGTGCTCGACGCCGGGCCAGGCGTCGGCCGCCGCGGCCTCCAGCGACCTGATCTCCTTGGTCCGAATCGGCCTCGGCCCCACCGCTTTCAGCGCGACCACCCGGTCCGGGGTCACCGAGACGGTGCGCCCGTCGGCGGCGCGCACGGTCGGCGGGTCCAGCGAGACCAGTTCGCCGATCACATCGGTGAGTGGTTGTGGATAACCCGCGGGCAACCGGTAGCGCAGCACGACTCGACGACCGAGCGGGATCTGCGGAAATGGGCCGTCCGCGTCAGTCGTCATGGCCGAACGGATCCGCGACGGTCCCGGGGATCCAGCTGAGTCCCGGTGTGCCCCAACCGTTGCGCTTGATCGCCTTCTTCGCCGCACGGGCATTGCGCCCGATCAGCACGTCGACGTAGAGGAAACCGTCCAGGTGGCCGACCTCGTGCTGCAGCATGCGGGCGAAGAAACCCTTGCCCTCGATCTCCACCGGCGCACCGTGCTCATCGGTGCCGGTGACCTTCGCCCACTCGGCCCGCCCGGTCGGGTACTGCTCGCCGGGCACCGAGAGGCAGCCCTCTTCGTCGTCGTCGGGGTCCGGCATGGTCTCCGGGATCGCCGAGGTCTCCAGCACCGGGTTGATCACCGCGCCGCGGCGCCTGCTCGCGGTGCCGTCGGGCGCGACGTCGGGGCAGTCGTAGACGAACAGGCGCAGCGGCACACCGACCTGATTGGCGGCAAGGCCGACGCCGTGTGCGGCGTCGAGCGTCTCGTACATGTCCGCGATGAGCTCGGCCAGTTCCTCCGGTGACTGGGTGACCTGCTCGGTCGGGTTGTGCAGAACCGGGTCGCCGACGATCACGATCGGGAGGATAGCCATGAACACAATTATTGCCGCGCCGCTGGGCCGCCGGCCGTGCGGGGGCGGCAACCTTTCCGCGACACGCTTACCGGCAGGTAGCGAACACGCCGCGCCGTAGCCCTGGCTATCCCACGGTCTCGTGGTTGAATGATCCGCGACGTACAAGCACCATTTTTCGTCTGGTGGTAACTCGGCGAGGGAGCAAGATGGACGGCGCAGCGGCACGGAATCTTTCCGCGATCCAGGGCGACCCTTCCGCGAGCGACGATGTCACGGCAGCGGAATCGACGGGCGACGGTGACAATCTCAGCCGTCGCGAACACGACATCCTGGCCTTCGAGCGCCAGTGGTGGAAGTACGCGGGGGCCAAGGAAGAAGCCATCCGGGAGCTGTTCGGCATGTCGCCCACCCGGTATTACCAGGTGCTGAATGCTGTTGTGGATCGGCAGGAGGCGCTCGCCGCCGACCCGATGCTGGTCAAGCGGCTGCGCCGACTGCGAGCGAGCAGGCAAAAAGCCAGGGCCGCACGACGGCTCGGATTCCAGGTATGACCGGGCTAGGCTCGAGTAGGTGAGCTACCCGAATCCCACCTCCGGTGGGCCGCCATTGCGAGCGTTGGCGATGGTGTTGATCGCACTGGCCATTGTGTTCGGCGGACTGGGTGCGATGTCGCTATCGAAGTCCGATGCGGACAACGCGGGATCCGAGCAGTCGGAGTCGGCGACGACCGTCCCGCAGGCCTCCGCCCCCACCGCGGTCATCAAGCCGACCACCGCCGCGCCGCCCTCGGCCGACGCACCCGCCTCGTCCACCACGGCGCCGCCGTCGTCCACGACCCCACCGCCGACCACCACCCCGGCGCCGACCACCCCCACCGGTGCCGCGGCCAAGTCCGTTCCGGTGCGCGTGCTCAACAACAGCATGATCGCCGGGCTGGCAGGCAAGACCGCTAATCAGCTCACCGCCGAAGGCTGGAATGTCGTCGAGACGGGCAACTACCCCGGCGTCAATATCCCGAAAACGACCGTGTACTACGGCAATTCGGCGGGCGACAAAGAAGCCGGACTGGCCATCGCGCAGGAGCTCGGCATCACCGCGGAACCGAAGTCGAGTGGCTTGGGCGAGTCCTCGCCCGGTGTAACCGTCATCGTGACGGGTAACTGACAACTGGCGACCGGTCGTCGCAACTGGCGACCTGCCGCTGAACGGGCCTGTCACTGCGCAACACGGCGGGCGTGGCATCATCTTGTCCGGTAACGAACGTGTCCACCCAGCTTTACTCGTAAACTCGGTACTCGTAAAGGAGTTCCCCGATGGCCCCGTCCACAACTCGACGCCCGTCCTGGCGGACTGTGACCCCGGTGCTCGCGGTCGCGGTACTCGGCCTCGCAGGCTGCACCAACAGCCAGGAGTCGAGTGACGTCAAGGGAACGACCCCGCCGGTGTGGAGCGGTGCGGCCGCCCCGCCGGCGAGCGAATCCGGCAAGGAAACCGGCACCGCCGACGCGAACACGGGTGTGAAGGTCGACCTGAAGGACGCCTCGGGCTCCTCGGTCGGCACAGCGAACTTCGTCAAGGACGGCAACCACCTGCAGGTCACCGTCGAGGCGCACGGCCTGCGCCCCGGATTCCACGGCCTGCACGTGCACTCGATCGGCAAGTGCGAGCCCAACTCGGTCGCACCGACCGGCGGACCGTCCGGCGATTTCCTCTCCGCCGGTGGCCATCTGCAGGTCGGTAGCGCGAACACGCACCCGGCCAGCGGCGACCTCACCTCGCTGCAGGTGCGCTCGGACGGCTCGGCCAAGCTGGTCACCACCACCGACGCGGTGACCATGGACGAGCTGAAGAGCAAGGCGCTGATGATCCACGCCGACGCCGACAACTTCGGCAACATTCCGAACCGATACCTCCGTGCCGACGGCGTTGCCGGCCCGGATGACACGACGCTAGCAACGGGCGACGCGGGTGGCCGCGTCGCCTGCGGTGTGATCCAGTAGCGCAGGAGCCGACATGGCCGGGGCAGGTAGAGAACACGTTTCCTTCCCGGGTTCGCCCCGGCCCACCATCGGCATCGAGTGGGAGATCGCCCTCGTCGACAAGGTGAGTCGCGATCTGTCGAATACCGCTGCGGCGGTGTTCGATTCGCTCGGCGACCTGAAAGCGCACGACGGCACCCCGCAGGTGACCAAGGAGCTGTTGCGCAACACCGTCGAGCTCGTCACCGGGGTGCACGACACCGTCGGCGAGGCGGTGGACGATCTGCGCGGCACCATGGACGCGGTCCGCCGCGCCGCCGACCCGCTCGGCGTCGACCTGTTCTGTGCGGGTACGCACCCGTTCGCACAGTGGTCGGCCCAGCAGCTGACCCGCTCGGAGCACTACGACGAGCTGATCGAGCGCACCCAGTGGTGGGGCCGCCAGATGATGATCTGGGGGGTGCACGTGCACGTCGGGGTCTCGCACCGGGACAAGGTCTTTCCGATCCTGAACGCGCTGCTGATGCAGTACCCGCATTTGCTCGCGCTGTCCGCGTCGTCGCCGATGTGGGCGGGCGCCGACACCGGCTACGCCAGCAACCGCACGCTGATGTTCCAGCAACTACCCACCGCGGGTCTGCCGTTCCAGTTCGAAAACTGGCACCAGTTCGAGCATTTCGTGCACGACCAGTTCAAAACCGGTGTGTTCGAACAGCTCGGCGGCATGCACTGGGACATCAGGCCCGCGCCGAAGTGGGGCACCATCGAGGTACGGGTGTGCGACGGGACCTCCACCCGCGCCGAGCTGGCGGCGCTGGCCGCGCTGATCCACTGCCTGATCGTCGATCTGGACCGCCGCATCGACGAGGGCGAGACGTTGCCGTCGCTGCCGCCGTGGCACGTGCAGGAGAACAAGTGGCGGGCCGCCCGCTACGGGCTGGACGCGATCGTCATCGTCGACGACAAGAGCAATGAGCGGCTGGTCACCGACGACGTGACCGACCTGCTGAACCGGCTGGAGCCGACCGCCAAACGGCTCGGCTGCTCGGACGAATTGGCCTTCGTCGCCGAGATCCCGGAGCGAGGTGCGTCATACCAGCGGCAGCGCAAAGTCGCCGCCGCGGCGCAGGGTGACCTGGTCGCGGTGGTAGACGCGCTGGTCAAGGAGCTCGAGCAGTAGCACTGCCCGGCGATCGGTCGCTCACTGTTCAGTCGGCCGGTGGGATGGCGTTCACCCCCCGTTTACTATGGTCGACGTGCTTGTCGAAGACCCGGGACCCAGAGTAGGAAGCGCCGCTCCTCGGTTGCGTGTGCCGCCGACCCGGGTGTGGGTCGCGGCGGGCGTCGCCGCGGTGCCGGTGCTGTTGATCGCGCTGCAGATCGTGGCGGTCCGCGAAGGGTTCCAGGGTCCGCTCGGCAGTCTGTGGCAGGACTACGTCGGCACCCCCAAGTCGATGTCGGTGCCGTGGGCGGGCTTGATCCTTGCCCTGGTCGGCATTTCGACGCGGCACCGGATCATCGCGCTGAGCGCGGCCGTGGCCATCGACGCGGTGTGGGCGGGCATCCGGTTGCTGAGCGGCGCGTCGTTCGCGGTCGGCAACGGACCGGTCATCGTGCTCACCGGGCTTGCGGTGTTCGCGTGGCTGCGCTGGGACGGGACCCAGCGGCGCAGTGCGCTGCATGCCGCCGCGCTCGGCGCGCTGCTCATCCTCGCCACCAAGGTCGGTGACGTGTGGCTGCACGTCACGATCATGAGCAGGCCCGCGGTGCTCGACGAATACGTGCTGCTCGCCGACCACGCGCTCGGCGATCCGTCCTGGGTGATGGGGCGGGTGCTCGACGTGCTCGGGCCGGTCGTCTACGGCGTGCTGCACTGGGTGTACATCGAGCTGCCGGTCGCGGCGATCGCGGTCGCGGTGTGGCAGCTGCGCCGGGTGGTGTCCAGCGGTCGCTGGCCGAGTCACTATCTGGTGCGCACGTTTCTGGTGCTCGGGCTGGTCGGCCCGGTCGTCTATGTGATCTTCCCGGTGGTCGGGCCGATGTTCGCGTTCGGCGCGGACGGCAACGGGCTACAGCTGGGCAACTATTGGCCGGGCGTGGTGCCGCCGCTGGATCGCAACCCGATGCCGATGCCGTTCGACTCGGTGACGCCACGCAACTGCATGCCGTCCATGCATACGGCCTGGGCGCTGTCGGTCTTCCTGCACACCCGCCGCGATACCGACGGCGGCCCCGCGCCGAGCCTGGTGCGCTGGGGCGGCGCGTTCTGGCTGCTGGCCACGGTGATCGCCACCCTCGGCTTCGGTTATCACTACGGCGTCGACCTGGTCGCGGGCGCGGTGCTGTGCCTGACCGTCGAGTCGGCGCTGCGCGATCCGGAACGCGGCTGGGGCTGGTTCCGCATCCGGCTCGTCGCGGGCGGCACCGTGGTGCTCGCCGTGCTGCTGCTGTCCTACCGCTACCTGTCGGTGCCGATGGCCGAATACCCGGTGCTGGCAGGCACGGTCGTGCTCGCGCTGCTCGCGGGCGTGGCCGCGGGCTTCCACGCCACCTGGTTCGCCGGGCAGCGACAGACCGTCGCCTCGCAACGGGAAATCGAGACCGCCGCGCGCTGAGCCGAACTCAGTCGGCCAGGCCGTATTCAGTGCCGACCAGGCCGTTTTCAGTCGACCGAGTCGATGGTGTCGCCGAGTTCGTTCACGGTGAGCAGGCCGTCGCGGTGGCGCTGTTCCCGGTAAGCGGTGCGTCCGATGAGGTGGGCGACCACCGGGGCGGTGATCAGCGTGAAAAGCCCGACCAGCACCAGCGCCCAGACATTGCCGTGGCCGACCAGCTCGATGGCCGCGCCCTCCAGCACCAGGATCAGGCCGACCACCTGAGGTTTGGTGGCGGCGTGCATGCGGGTGAGGGTGTCGGGGAAGCGCACGATCGCGATCGACGCGGTCAGCGCCAAGGTGGCGCCGAACAGGATCAGCACGGCGGAGATCCACTGCCACACGGTCATCGGTGGCCGCCGGCCCGAGATATCGGTTGTCTCAGCATCATTGGTCTCCGTCGGGTGTCACTGTTCGTCCTTCACCCGGAAGCGGGTGACGGCGGCCGAGCCGAGGAAGCCGACCAGCGCCAGCGCGATGATCGCCGGGATGATGGTGGTGTCCTGGCTGTAGGCCGCCCAGACGGCCAGGCCGGACGCGGCGATCGCCATCAGCGAGTCGATGCCGACGATCCGGTCCAGGGTGCTCGGCCCGGCCAGAATGCGATAGCTGGTGATCACGGCGGCGGCGGTCAGCAGCACGCCGGCGATGATGGCGACAACGGTCACAGTTCCGCCTCCGGCACCTTGCTGGAACGCCATTCGGAGTGGCGCTCGAACGAGTCGATCAGCAGCTTCTCCAGGCGCCGGGTGGTCCGATAGAACTTGTCCACCGCCGCGTCGCTGCTCACATCCAGCACGTGCACGTAGACCACGCAGCGGCGCCGATCGATCTCCAGCACCATGGTGCCCGGGATCAGGTTCAGTAGGTCCGTGCACAGCACGAGCACCAGGTCGGACTTGGTGCTCAAGTACACGCGCAGCACCCCGGAGACCGGCGGCGGCGCGGGCCGGATCGCGAACCACGCCACCTGCAGGCTGGACTCGATCGCGTAATACGTTGCCACCACGACCAATTCGACCAGCGACAGTGGATGCAGCCGCCCGTTCACCGGCACCCTCGGCAGCGGCAGCGCCACCATGATCAGCGCGCTCACCGCGAGCCCGGCCAGCAGGTTGGCGATGCTGAGATCGCCCCACAGCGCGATCCAGACGACGGTGAGCCAGCTCAGCACGCTGATCCGCACGACGATCTCGCGGCTCAGCCCGTTCATCGGCTCGCCCCCGAGCCGTCCGGCGCGGTGCCGAGCACCGCGGTGATGTACACGCCGGGATCGCGCAGGTCCGCGGCCGCCCGGTCGGCGATGCCGAGGATCGGGCCCGCGAGCACCGTCAGGCTCAGCCCGGCCAGCACCAGCGCCGCCGTCGATCCGACCATCAGCACCGGCATCCGGCCGGGCCGCGGGCGATCGTCGTAGTGCACGTCGGTCGAATCCTCGATCAGCGACGGGGTTTTCGCGGCGGTGAGGTGCCCCTCCGGCGCCTCCGCGCGCGGCCGCCAGAACGCCTTGCTCCACACCCGCGCGACGGCGTACAGCGTGAGCAGACTGGTGAGCACCGATCCCGCCACCAGCGTCCAGGCCAGCACGCTGCCGTCCTGCACGCCCGCCTGCAGCAGCGTGGCCTTGCCGATGAAGCCTGAGAACGGCGGTATGCCACCGAGATTCAGCGCGGGGATCAGGAACAGCACGGCGAGCAGCGGACTCGCCGCGGCCAGCCCGCCCAGCCTGCGCAGCGAGGTCGAACCCGCCTGCCGCTCGATCAACCCGACCACCAGGAACAGCGCGGTCTGCACCAGAATGTGGTGGGCCACATAGAAAACCGCGCCGGCCAGGCCCGCGGTGCTGGCCAGCCCGACGCCGAAGATCATGTACCCGATGTGGCTGACCAGCGTGAACGAGAGCAGTCGCCGGATGTCGCTCTGCGCGATCGCGCCGAAGATGCCGACCAGCATGGTGAGCAAGCCGCACACCAGCAGGATCGAGTCGAACTCACCGCCGGGAAACAGCAGCGAGTGCGTCCGGATGATGGCGTACACACCGACTTTCGTGAGCAGGCCGGCGAACACCGCGGTCACCGGCGCTGGCGCGGTGGGGTAGGAGTCGGGCAGCCAGTTCGACAGCGGGAACACCGCGGCCTTGATGCCGAACGCCACCAGCAGCACGGCGTAGATGGCGGTGCGGGTGCCCTCGGGCACCGCGCCGATCCGCTGCGCCAGCTGGGCCAGGTTCAGCGTGCCGGTGGCCGCGTAGGTCATGCCGATGCCGGTCAGGAAGATCAGCGACGCCAGCATCGAGACCATCACATAGGACACACCCGCGCGGATCCGCTCCTCGGTGCCGCCGACGGTGAGCAGCACGAACGACGCGGCGAGCAGGATCTCGAAGCCGACGAACAGGTTGAACAGGTCACCGGCCAGGAACGCGGCCGAAACACCGCCGGTCAGCACCAGATAGGTGGGCCGGTAGATCGAGGTGGGCTGGCGCTCGTCGCCGTCGCGAATGTTCTGCCCCGAACCGTAGATCGCGACGGCGAGCAGCACGATGGACGAGACGAGCAGCATCGCCGCGGACAGCCGGTCCACCACCAGGGAGATGCCGATCGGCGTCTCCCAGCCGCCGACCTGCAGCGCGGTGGTGCCGTCGCGGTCGGCCAGGTACAGCAGCAGCCCGCAGATGACGACCACGGCACTCAGCGCGCCGAGCATGATCGTGCGCTGGGTCCGTGGCCTGCGCCCGAAGACCAGGGTGCCCGCCGCGGCGAGCAGCGGCACCAGCACGGGGAGCGGCATGAGGATCGGCAGCAGTCCGGGGGAGAGGCTCAATCTTCCGGGTCCTCTCGCTCGCGCCTGCGGGCGACGTCGACGTCTTCCTGGTCGTTCTCGACATCGTCGGTGGTGGTGATCGTGAAGGAGCGGTAGGCGAGCGCGAGCACGAAAGCGGCCAGGCCCATGGTGATCACGATGGCGGTGAGCACCATCGCCTGAGCGAGCGGATCGGCGGTGTCGCGCTGCGTGGTGTCGGTCTGGCCCTGGATCGGCGCCCGGCCGTCCGGGCCGCCGAGGGTGATGATCAGCAGGTTCACCGCGTTGCCGAACAGGATCATGCCGAGCAGCATTTTCGAGACCGCACGCTCGAGGATCAGATAGACCCCGCAGGCGACCAGGATCCCGATCACGATCAACAACGTCAGATTGGCGGTCACCGCGCGGAACCTCCTGACCCGGAGGTGGTTTCGTTCGAGGCGAGCTCGCTGTCCAGGCGGGCGCCGAGGCTGCGCAGCACGTCGAGCACCAGGCCGACGACGATCAGGTACACACCGAGGTCGAACAGCAGCGCGGTCACCAGTTTGAGGTGCCCGAGCACCGGCAGCGTCACCTCGAAGATCGCCGAGGACAGCGGTGGAGCGCCGAAAAACAGTGAGGTGACGGCGGTTCCGGCGGCCAGGGTCAGCCCGGCGCCGAGCAGGTGGCCCGCGTCGACCGGCAGCGCCTCGCCGAGTTCGTACCGGCCGCCGGCGAGGTAGCGCAGGGTGAGCGCGAGTCCCGCGGTGAGTCCGCCCGCGAAACCACCGCCGGGGGCGTTGTGGCCGGAGAAGAAGAAGTACACCGACAGCACCATGATGGTCGGGAACACCAGGCGGGTGGTGATCTGCATGACCATCGAGCGGTCCGCCCGATCGACCAGTCGTCCGGCGGGCAGCCAGCTCACCAGATCCGGGTCGTAGTACGGGGAGTCGGCGGCGCGCGGCGCGCTACCGAAGCGGCGGCTGCGGAACACCAGCGAGGCGACGCCGGTCGCGGCGACCACGAGCACCGAGATCTCGCCGAGAGTGTCCCAGGCGCGGATGTCGACGAGGAGAACGTTGACGGCGTTCTTGCCCCCACCGAATTGGTATGCGGCGTCCGGGATTCGGTGCCAGATCGGCTCGGCGGTGCGGGCGGCGACGGCGAAGGCGCCGAGCACCGTGACGCTCGCGCCGACCAGCGCGGCCAGCACCGCCCTGCGCGCCTTGAACGGGGTGGCCCGGCCCGCCTCGATCTCCGCCGGGAACGCCCGCAGCACCAGCACGAAGATCACCAAGGTCAGTGTCTCGACCAGGAATTGGGTCAGCGCCAGATCGGGCGCGCCGTGCAGCGCGAAGATCACGCCGCAGCCGTAGCCGGTGACCCCGACCACCAGCACGCTGGCCAGCCTGTTGCGCAGCACCGTCGCGCCGAGCGCCATCGCGACCATGATGCCGCCGAGCACCGCTTGCAACGGTGAATCCCACAGGCGCAGTTCGACTCCGGTGCGGGTGCCGAGGGCGAGCAGCACCGACGGCAGGATGATCAGCGTGCCCAGGATGGTCGCCTGACTCAGCGGCAGCGACCCGCGCTGCACCGCGCCGGTCATCCGCAGCGACAGCTGGTCCATCCCGCGCAGGGCCGCGTCGTAGGCGCGGTCGGCGTTGCCGAGCCGTGGCCGGGTGGGATCGCGCAGGCGGTCACGCAGCTGGAACAGGGCGATGCCGCCCGCGATCACCAGGACGGTGAGCACCAGTGGGACGTTGACACCGTGCCACAGTGCGAGATAGGACAGCAGTTCCTCGGAAAACGTTCCCGCATAGGGGCTGAGCAGCCGATCGGTCCACGGCGCACCGAGCCCCGCGATCAGGCTCGCCACCGCGAGAATCGCGGGAGCGGCCAGGAACAGTGCCCCCGGTGCGTGCCAGCCGCCGTCATCGCGCACGTGTCCATCGGAGCCCGCAGCCGGACCGGCACTTTCGGTGGCGTAGTCGGCGACGCGGCGAACCCGGTGCGCTCCGTGCGCGGCCGGCCGCGCGACCTGGGGCTTGTCCGCGAAGGCGCCCCAGACGAAGCGAATGCTGTAGCCGACGGTCAACATCGACCCGAGCACCACACCGGCCACCAATGCCACCCGTGCGGGCCCGGCGAGGCTGTCGGCCGCCAGGATCGCGCTGAGCGCACTCTCCTTACCGACGAATCCGACCAGCGGTGGAATCCCGGCCATGCTCAACGACGCGAGGATCGCGATACCGCAGAGCACCGGAGCACGGCGGCCGAGCCCGGACAGTCGGCGCAGATCCCGGGTGCCCGCCCCGTGATCGATGATCCCGACCACCATGAACAGGCACGCCTTGAACAGCGCGTGCGCGACGATCATCGCGACCCCGGCCAGCGCCGCGTCCGGGGTGCCGAGGCCGACCAGCACGATCAGGAAGCCGAGCTGGCTCACCGTGCCGAAGGCCAGCACCAGCTTCAGATCGACCACCTCGAGCGACCGCAACCCCGCGAGCAGCATCGACACCACGCCGAGGGTGAGCACCAGCGGATGCCAGACGGGGTTGTCCGCGAACACCGGCGCGAGCCGCGCCACCAGGTACACACCGGCCTTCACCATGGCCGCGGCGTGCAGATAGGCGCTGACCGGTGTCGGCGCCGCCATCGCACCGGGCAGCCAGAAGTGCAGCGGCACCACGGCGGACTTGCTCATCGCGCCGATCAAGATCAGCACCACCGCGACGTTCACCGCGAGGCCGTGCGGCGGCTGCGCCCGCGCCAGCAGATCGGAGAGCAGGTAGCTGTTGTTCGCCTCGCCGAGGATGATCAGGCCGACCAGCATCGCCAGCCCGCCCGCGGCGGTCACCAGCAGCGCCTGGATGGCGGCGCGCCTGCTGTTCGCCTGCTCGGCATTGTGGCCGACGAGCAGGAACGACAGCACCGTGGTGAGTTCCCAGAAAACGAAAAGCAACAGCATGTTGTCACTGGTCACCAGTCCGAACATGGCCCCGGCGAAGCCGACCATCTCGGCCGCGAACACTCCCAGGCGCGGCTCGTCGTCCTCGAAATACCTGGCGCAGTAGCACAGGATCAGCGCACCGATGCCGAGCACCAGCGCCGACATGATCGCGGCGAGCGAGTCGAATCGCAGATCGATGTTCATCTCGATGCTCGGCGCCCACTCGAGCCGAACCCGCTGTGTGCTACCCCAATTCGCGATCACCCAGATCAGGCCGCCGAACGGGACCAGCGCGAGCACATAGAAAGCGTTGCGCCCCAGTGCCCTTACCCACAGCGGCGCCACGAGCGCGGCTGCGGCGAGGGCGAGCAGGATTGCGAGCAAACTACACTCCGTCGGGTAGGGGCGGCGGGGTGGTGCGGGACAATCCTACGTGGAGCCTGCGGATTTCCGCGTACTCGCCGGGTATGGCGTCGGCTATACGACGACTCCGGGGCTATATATCCGCTAACGCCGTGTCCGCCGCGGGGTCGCTCGCCTGCGGGCGGCCGCGGGGCCGGAAGCGGTGCAGCACGGCGAGGCCGACGGCGCTGCCGAGCACGATGGCCAGCGCGGCCCGCCCCGGTGTCGAGTCGTGCGCCGCGCCGTCGGGTTGCTGCCAGCTCTTGCTGTCGTCGGGCAGCACGGAGATCACCGTCGGCAGGTACAGGGCGGCGATCGCCAGCACGCCGCTCGGGGCGTGCCGCGGCCGGGCGGTGGCGCAGCAATAGCCCGCGGTGAGCGCGAGCACCACGCTGCCCGCCGAGAAGAGGATCCAGTTCGATTCCGGCGGCACGAGCATGGCGAACACCGCGAGCCCGGCGAGCAGGGTGACGGCCAAGGGCGCCGAGGGCAGGCGGGTGCCCGCGAGCATGCCGACGGTGGCCAGCGCGAGCAGGATCCAGACGCTCCAGCCGGGCCGGGTGGCGTATCCGAAGGCGTCGGCGGTCGCGGTCAGACTGACCGCGAGATAGACGCCGTACCCGTCGCGTCCCGGCAACAGCATGGCCGCCGCGGTCGCGGCGCACACGGTGGCGGCGGCGGTGAACCCGATATCGACCGCGTGGTTGATGGCGGGCGCGGTGATGTACTGGCGTTGCAGCCATTCGGTGACCGCGAGGATCACCAGGGCAAGCACCATGGCCGCGAGGATCGGCGCCACCGGCAGGTCGATCGACAGCCGTAGCGGCTCGGACTCGCCGACTCCGGCCCGATTGCGCAGGGCACTGATGAGCAACAGCGTCAGCGTCAGCCCGATCAGCCAGCCGGGCGGGGTCTCCAGCACGTCGAACGGATCATCATCGATGTCGAGGAAGTCCGCCAGGTCGCTGAACACGAAGAACCCGACACCGCCGAGCGCGAAAGCCGCGGCGGGCACCGGCTTGCGCAGCGCAACGACACCGAGCCCGCCGAGCACGATTCCGGCGCACACCGAGTCGATGTAGTTCTGTGTGGTCAGCATGTCGGCCGAGGCGGCATGGCGCCCGGCGATGTGATTGATCAGCTGCGCGGCGCTGCCGACCAGGGCGACCACCCACGCGGTCGCCGGGCGGGCGGTGACGCCGACGACCACCGCGACGGCGACGGCGACGATCACCCCGATGGCCGCGCCACGCGGCACGCTGTTCCACAGGTTGGCCAGCTGATAGGGCGTGCTGTCCCGGATCGAGGCGAAGGTGACCGGCAGGAACAGCGTCACACCCGCGACCGCGGCGCCGAAGAACACCGTGACCGCGTCGAACGCATTGCCCATCCGCCGCACAGGCCGAACATACCTGCGCGCGACCGGCGAATCTGTGATTGCCCGCACTTAGCCGAGGCATGTCGAAATGGGCGATATGCCAGGAAAGTGCGATTACGGCGTGGTTGCCGACTTACAGGTACCGGCCTTCGCTGCCCGTCGGCTGCCCGCGCGTCTCCGCGTAGCGGCGCAGCGACTCCACCTGGAGTGCGTCGAGCGAGGGCCGCACGACAGTGCGCGCCGCCGTCACGTCCGCCGCGGTGACATCCGCGGCGTCCAGATCGCGGCGCATCGCGGTCAGCGCGGCCTCGCGTAGCAGCGCGACGCAGTCCGCCGCGGAGTAGCCGTCGAGCTTGCGGGCCAGGGCGGCGAGGTCGACATCGGCGGCCAGCGGCACCGAGCGCCCCGCGGTCCGCAGGATCTCCAGCCGCGCCGCGCTGTCCGGCGGCGGCACGAACACCAGGCGCTCGAGCCGCCCTGGCCGCAGCAGCGCCGGATCGATCAGCTCCGGCCGATTGGTCGCGCCGAGCACCACCACATCGCGCAGCGGCTCCACCCCGTCGAGTTCGGTGAGCAGGGCGGCGACCACCCGGTCGCCCACGCCGGAGTCGCCGCTCTGGCCGCGCCGCGGCGCCAGCGCGTCGACCTCGTCCAGGAAGATCAGCGACGGCGCGGAATCGCGTGCGCGCTGGAACAATTCGCGTACCGCGCGCTCGGAGGAGCCGACCCACTTGTCCATCAGCTCCGCCCCCTTCACCGTGTGCACGCTGAGCTGGCCGGTGCTCGCCAGCGCGCGCACCAGGAAGGTCTTGCCGCACCCCGGCGGGCCGTAGAGCAGCACGCCGCGCGGCGGATCGATGCCGAGGCGGGCGAACGAATCCGGATGGCGCAGCGGCCATAACACCGTCTCGGTCAGCGCCTGCTTGGTCTCCACCATGTCGCCGACCTCGTCCAGGCCGAGGCTGCCGATGGCGGGCTCGTCCATGCCCGAACGCGACAGTGGCCGAATGACTTTCAGCGCGCCGAGCAGATCCTCCTGGGTCAGTTGCGGATCGGTGTGATCCTTGCTGGCCCGGGAGGCTGCTCGCAGTGCCGCCTCCCGGCACACCGCGGCCAGGTCGGAGACCACGAATCCCGGTGTGCGGGCGGCGATCTCGTCGAGTTTCAATGCCGTGGTCGGCACCCGGCGCAGCAGCTGTTCCAGCAGCGACTTGCGTACCGCGGCGGTGGGTAACGCGAGCGCCAATTCCCGGTCGCACAGGTCGGGCGCGCGCAGTCGGGGGTCGATCCCGGCGGGGTGTGCCGTGGTGGCAAGAAGGGCGACGGACGGCTCGGCGACCGCGCCACGCAACTGATCCAGGATGAGCGTGGCGACCGGCTCCGCCTGCGCGGGCAGCAGCGCATCGATATCGGTGATCAGCAAGATGCCGCCCTGCCCGGAACAGACCTCGGCCACCGCCTCGGCCACTTCGCGCAGCCGGGCGCCGCTCTCGGCGGCCCCGATGGTCGGCCCGTCCAGTTCGACGATGCGGCGCGGTGCGGTGACCGCGCGGGCCAGCGTGGCCTTGCCGACACCGGCCGGGCCGGTGATCAAGACGCCGAGATGTGGTGTGGCGCCGAGGGTTTTGAGCAGCTCGGGTTCGTCGAGGGCGAGACTGAGCCACTCGGCGAGCTTCGTCGCCTGGCTGTGCGCGCCCGCCAGATCCTTGACGGTGATCAGCGGATCGGTGTGCCGGGTGGCCGCGCTGCGGCCGTTCGACGCACCGCGCACGGCCGCAGCGCCGTCGAAGGCCGCCGCCTCGGTCGCGCCGCGCGAGGCCTCGCCAGGCGGGATCGGTGCACCGGCCAGCGCCCGGTCGGCCGCGTCCCTGGCCGCCACCACACCGGCTCCCCAGACGACCGCGGTGTTCGGCTGCACGCTGACCGGCCCGCGCGGATCGGTGGCGGTGACGGTGAGCAACTCGGTGGTCCACGCGATGCCGAAGGTGCGCGAGAGCGCCTGCGAGGCGGCCGCGGAGCTGATCTCCGGGCCCAGATCGCGCGGCAGCAGCGAGACCGTGTCACCGATCGTCACCACCTTGCCGAGCAGCGCCTGGCGCAGCGTCGCCGCCGGGATGGTGCGGGTGGCGTGCACCGAGCCGCTCACCGAGATCTGCTTGGCGCCGTACACGGTGACCGGAGCGACCACCACCGTCGCGTCTTCGCGCAAGCCGGCGTTGGACAGCGTCACATCGTCGAGCAGCGCCACCCCGGCGGGGGTGCCCGCGGGTGCGACGCCGACCACCGCGGCGGTGCGGCGCGCGCCGACCAGCGCGATGCCGTCCCACTCCCGCAACCCGAGCGCGGTGAGCGCCTCCGGATGCAGCCGCACCACGCCGCGGCGGGCGTCGGCAGCGGAGGGATTCAATCGAGCGGTGAGCGCCAGTTCTGCCACTGTGCCATTCTGCCGCGCCGCGCCGCGGTGGGGGACGCCGCCGGTGTTACTTGTTCTTGGGGACGATCCCGGCGGCCACCGCGACCGGCGTCTCGGCCACGCTGCCGGACAGGCAGACCAGCTTCGCCGTGCCGAGCGCGACGTTCGGGCTGCCCGCGAACGTGCTGTCCGGGTGCTCGGCGACGATCTGCTCGATCAGCGCCTTCTGCGCGTCGTTGTCCAGCTTCTTGAACTCGGCGCAGCTGGTCTGCGACGGATCGGTGGACGCGGGGGTACCCGGCTGCACGGCGGTCGGCGCGCTGCCGGGGGTGCTCGGCGCGGCGGCCGGGGACGATGGCCGCGCGGCCGAGGCCGTGCTCGTGGCCGAGCCCTTGCGCAGACCGTTCGCATCGCTGGAATCGTCCGCGGACTGGCCGCAGCCTGCCAGCAGAGCCACCGTCCCGATGGCGGCGACGATGACGGAAGTTCGCTTCATACCGTGCTTTCCCCGGTGGATCGTGTGCCGGAACGTCCGGCGCGTTCGGTGCAGCGTACCGGTTCGGCGCGGCTCAGTGGATGTGTGCTTGCCAGTCCGCCGGGACCCGCTCGCGCGGGCCGGGCACACCCTGGTCGGCGGGGTGGCTGTGCGGCGGGGTCAGTTCCGGCCCGTCGCCGTACATCTGCTCGGTCCGGAAGTTCCAGTACCAGTCCTCGCCCGGCTCGAAGCTCTGAATGAACGGGTGGCCGGTGTCTTTCGCGTGCTTGCTGGCGTGCTGGTCCGGCGAGGTGTCACAGCAGCCGACGTGCCCACACTGGGCGCAGCGGCGCAGATGCACCCACCAACCCTGCGACGCTTCGCATTCCACACAGCCGGTACCGGTGGGCGGCACCGCCGTATCGATGCCCTCGAACTCCTGCGTCATCGTTGACCTCCTACGGTGGATTCGGGTTCGACATTCTCCGCCGCCGGCTCGTCCGGCGTGCGGTGCAGCGGCAGCCAGACGGTGAATCGGGTGTTGCCCGGTTCGGAGTCGACCTGGATGTCGCCGTCGTGCTTGTTCACCACGATCCGGAACGAGATGTCCAGGCCGAGCCCGGTGCCCTCGCCCATCGGCTTGGTGGTGAAGAACGGCTCGAAGATCCGGCTGCGCACCTCCTCCGGAATCCCGGGGCCGGAGTCGCCGATTTCGATGACGGCACAGTCGTTTTCGTGCCTGGTGCGAATGGTGAGCGTGCCATGGCCGTGCATCGCGTACACCGCGTTGTCGATCAGGTTGGTCCACACCTGATTCAATTCCGCTGCGTAGCAGGGCACGTCGGGCAGCGCGCGGTCGTAATCCTTGACCACCTCGACCCCGTCGCCGATCTTGCGGCTGAGCATCACCAGGGTACTGTCGAGCAGGTCGTGGATGTCCACCACCTGGAACGGCGCCCGGTCCATCTGGGAGTACTGCTTGGCCGCGTTGACCAGCGACGAGATGCGCGTCGTCGAGTCGGCGATCTCGTTCATCAGCAGTTCGGTCTCGATGGTGTAGTTCAGCCAGCGGATCGCGCCCTGGAACACCTGCTCGGTGCAGCCTTCCAGAGTGGCCGACACCCGTTCGAGCCAGTCGACGTCGAAGCCGGCCTGCACGAAGTTCGGTGCCAGGTTCCAGCCGTCGACGATGCCGTGCTCGTCGAGCCACTCGCCGAGCACGTCCTCACGGTCGGCGGCCTCCATCGGCGTCAGCTCCGGCGCCTTGGCCACCTGGGCCGCCGCCTCCTCCTGCAGCCGCACCAGCGCGCCGAGCGAGGCGGTATCGAACTTGCCGTCGGCCATCATGGCCAGTTTGTGCCGCATGCCCGCGACCCGCTCGCGCAGACCGGAGGTCGCGCGCACCGCGGCGGCGGCGGGATTGTTCAGCTCGTGGGTCAGGCCCGCGGACAGCGAGCCGAGCGCGAGCAGCCGCTCCCGCTGGCCGATACGCGCGTTGGTGTTCCGGTTGCCGAAGAAGGCGCCCTCCAGCAGGTGCACCGCCATGGGGAACCACTCGTGCATCATGGCGGCGAAGACCGAGGCGTCGAGCACGAAGAACCGGGACGGGCGCGTCACCTTCATCGTGCCGTTGTAGGTCTGGTCGACCTTGTCGCCGATGTAGGCCATCCACGCGCCCGAGTAGGCGCCGCGGTGCTGGGTGCGGACCAGCTCGATCTCGGTGCCACCGGACAGCTTGGTCAGCACGATCTCGCCGTCCATCAGCACGTAGAAGCAGGTGGCGGGCTCGCCCTCGTGGAAAACAACGCCGGGCTCGATGGTTTCGACCCGACCGTCCCGGCACAGCCGGTCCAGCTGTTCGTCGGTCAGCTTCTCGAACAGGAACAGGGTGCGCAATTCCGCTGGGTCGCAGACCGATCGGCTGCTGCGGCCCGCTGTCTCACTCGAATTCACTTGCCAGCCTCCTGTGTCTGATCGGCGGCGCTCCCGGGCACTCCGTGGTTACGCGGGCAGCCGCCTCCGTGCCCATCGATCGCGCCGCGCTCACGCGAGATACCGGTGCACGAGCATGACGGCCATCGCACCCTCACCCACCGCCGACGCGACGCGCTTGGCCGAGTCGGCGTGCACGTCACCGGCGACGAAGACGCCGGGCACGTTCGTCTCCAGATGGTGTGGCGGGCGCGGCAATTCCCAGCCCGCCGGGCGCGCGCCGTCGACGAGCAGATCGGGGCCGGCCAGCACGTAGCCCGCCTCGTCGCGCTTGACCACGCCGTCGAGCCAGTCGGTTTGCGGTGCGGCGCCGATGAACAGGAACAGCCGCTCCGCGTCGGCCTTCTCCTCGACGCCGGTCACGTTGTCGCGCAACACGATCTGCTGCAGGTGGTCGTCGCCGTCGGCGGCGGTGACCTCGGTGTTGGTGTGCACCTGGATGTTCGGGATCTGGGCGATCTGCTGGACCAGGTAGTGCGACATCGAGTTGTCCAGCGAGTCGGACCGGACGATCAGGTGGACCGTCTTCGCGTTGCGCGACAGGAACACCGCCGCCTGACCCGCGGAGTTCGCGCCGCCGACGATGTAGACATCGCGGTCGGCGCACTCGGAGGCCTCGGTCATCGCGGAGCCGTAATACACACCGCGCCCGGTGAAGTCGTCCACGCCGCGGGCCGGGTGGCGGCGGTAGTCGACGCCGGTCGCGATGATCACCGTGTGCGCGCAGAGCCTGCCGCCGTCGGCGAAGCGCACCGTGCGCGCGGAACCGTTCACCTCGAGCCCGACCACCTCGCGGGTGGTGATCACCTCGGCGCCGAACTTCGCGGCCTGCCGCCGCGCCCGATCGGCCAGCTGCCCGCCGGACACACCGTCCGGAAAACCGAGGTAGTTCTCGATGCGCGAGCTCTGTCCGGCCTGCCCGCCGGTCGCGGTGCGTTCGACGAGCACCGTGCGCAGGCCCTCGGAGGCGCCGTACACCGCGGCACCGAGGCCGGCGGGCCCGCCGCCGACCACGATCAGGTCGTAGAAGTCGCCGGTCGCGTTGACGGTGAGCCCGACGTTCTCCGCGAGCAGGCTGTCCGAGGGCTGCACCAGCGCCTCGCCCGCCGCGGTAATCACCACCGGACAGCGCTCGGGATCGGCGCCCGCCGCCTCCAGCAGCCGCGCGCCCTCCGGCTCGTCGGCCAGGTACCAGCGGTAGGGCAGCTGATTGCGGGCCAAGAACTCGCGCACCTCCGAGGAGCGCGGCGACCAGCGGTTGCCGACCACCTTGGTCTCGGTGATCGGCCGGTGCTCGCTGCCGCGCCAGGCGTCGAGCAGGCCGTCCAGCACCGGGTACAGCTTCTCCTCCGGCGGGTCCCACGGCTTGAGCAGGTAGTGATCCAGGTCGATCACGTTGATCGCGTCGATCGCGGCGTTGGTGTCGGCGTAGGCGGTCAGCAGCACCCGGCGCGCGTAGGGATGCAGGTCCATCGCCTGCTCGAGGAATTCGATGCCGTCCATGCCCGGCATCCGGTAGTCGGCGATCAAGACGGCGACCGGCTGGCCGCGCAGTTTCATCTCGCGCAGCGCGTCCAGCGCCTGGGCGCCCGATTCCGCGCGCAGAATCCGGTAGTCGGCGCCGTAGCGGCGCCGCAGGTCGCGCACGACCGCTCGGGAAACCCCAGGATCGTCATCGACGCTCAAGATGGCCGGTTTCGTGGCAGCGGGTGAAGTCACCTAACGAGTATGAACCTCGGTACAAACCGTGTCGTCGGCGTTTCACTGCTGGCGGACAACCGACCGGTCCGCGTCACAATTTGTGGTGGCGAATCAGGTCGAGTTCGGTGGGGGTGAGCAGCCGCTCGAGGGTCTCGGCGGACGAGTCGCGGACCGGTGGGCCGCCGTCGGGCTCGATGGCGGGGAGCAGCGGAACATGGTTCGCATGCCGGCGATGTAAGAGGGAGCGCAGGTTCACGGCCGATCACCTCACGTTTGGCGGGAAAGCTGGAGGCAGTGTCTTTGCTTCTTCTATCCGGCATTGTGCGCTGGCCATTACCAAGATCAGCGGACAACATGCGGAATGTGACCCAACTGTCTTCCCGATTAAAATATGTATTACCCATCAAGCGCGCTCGGCCGGACTCCGTGTCGGCTCGTTCGCACGGATCCCGGAGGCAGCGTTGCCGAAGAACCTCGAAGTCGCCATCGATATCGCCGCACCGCCGGACCGGGTGTGGGCGGTGGTCTCGGATCTGAAGCGGATGCCGGAGTTCAGCCCGCAGTGTGTGCGGATGCTGCCGCTCGGTAAGCCCAAGGCGGGCACCTGGGTGCTCAACCTCAACACCGACGGCAAGAAATATTGGCCGACCACCGCGCGCATCCTGCGGTACGAGGCGAACCAGGCGTTCGCATTCAAGATCAACGAGAACCGCGCGATCTGGAGCTACACGCTCGAGCCCACCGAGTCGGGCACCCGGCTGATCGAGCGCCGCGACTTCCCCAACGGCACCACCTGGTTCTCCCGCAAGTCGATCAACGCCGCGCTCGGTGGCGAAGGGCCGTTCGAGGAACAGATGGTCCGCGGCATGCACGAGACGCTCGACAAGATCAAGAAGGCCGCCGAGGCAACCGGTTAGTCGGCGTGTTCGCGCTCGGCGCGGCGGGTTCGGTGCGTAAGTTGGGCGAGTATGCGACCAATGACGCGCTGGTCCGCGGCCGGTGCCGCGATGGCGGTCGGCACCATGCTGGTGACGGGGTGTGGCACCGACGATGCGGGCCCCGAACGGCACGTCACCGTCGTCGGTAGCGGCCAGGTGCGCGGTGCGCCGGACATCCTCAACGCCGACATCGGTGTCGAGGTGACCGCCGAGAACGTCTCGGCCGCCATCGCGCGCGCCAACGACAAGGCCAAGGCGATGACCGACGCCGTCGTCGGCGCGGGCGCCACCAGAGAAGACGTGCGCACCACCGACGTCTCGATTCAGCCCCAGTACTCGGGCGGACCGAACGGCGGCGACACCGTCATCGGCTACCGCGCCGCCAACTCGGTCCGCGTCGTGGTGCGAGATCTGACCAAGGCCTCCGGCGTGCTGGACAGCGCGATCAAGGCGGGCGGCAACGAAACCCGGCTGCGCTCGGTGTCTTTCGCCATCGACGACAACTCTCAGCTGCTCGCCGACGCGCGGGCCAGGGCGTTCGCCGACGCGAAGGCCCGCGCCGAGCAGTACGCGGT
The DNA here is from genome assembly GCF_044547795.1 of Nocardia sp. NPDC052316. Lineage (NCBI taxonomy): Bacteria > Bacillati > Actinomycetota > Actinomycetes > Mycobacteriales > Nocardiaceae > Nocardia > Nocardia sp. NPDC052316. The sequence continues at coordinate 1,414,550 of NZ_JBIUBB010000001.1, read as the reverse complement.
GCTGGCCGGCGTGCGGCTCACCGAGGTCGACACCATCACCGAGGCGAGCAGTCACGAGGACGACAGCGCGAACAAGATGTCGGCGCAAGACGCCGCACCGCAGTCGGTTCCGCTGGAGCCGGGTACCCAGACGGTGACCTTCACGGTGAAGGTCACCTGGGGGCTGCGTTGATTATCCGAACGTGCGGGGTTCTGATTACACCGTGATCGCGAACTTGGGCAGCGTCACTACCTGCGCGGCGTAGGAGAGTCCCGCGCCGAACGCGATGAGCAGCGCGGTATCGCCCGGCTTGGACTCGCCCTTGCGCAGCATCGCCTCCATGGCCAGCGGGATGGACGCGGCCGAGGTATTGCCGGTCTCCTCGATGTCGTTGGCCAGTGCGCAGTCTTCCGGCAGTTTCAGCACCCGCGCCATGATCTCGATGATCCGGCCGTTGGCCTGGTGCGGGATCATCGCGTTCAGGTCGTCGGTGGACAGCCCGGCCCGGTCGATGGCGTCGCGGCAGACCTTCTCCAGCGAGTGCGCGGCCCACCGGAATACCGCCGTGCCCTCCATCGCCAGGTAGGGCCGCACCGCGTCGGTGCCCTTCTCCTCGATCTCGCGGAAGAACTCGACCCAGTCCTTGTCCTGGCGGATCGCGTGGTGCTGGGTGCCGTCGGAGCCCCACACCGTCGGGCCGATGCCCGGCTCGGCGGACGGGCCGACGATCACCGCGCCCGCGCCGTCGGCGAACAGGAACGCGGTGGAGCGGTCCGTCGGGTTGATGGTGTCGGTCAGCTTCTCCACGCCGATCACCAGTACGTGGCCTGCCGTGCCGCCGCGGACCAGGTCCGAGGCGAGCGCGAGCGCGTGGCAGAAGCCGGCGCAGCCCGCGGAGACGTCGAAGGCGGCCGAGCCGTTCATGCCGAGTTCGGTCGCGATCCGTGGTGCGGCGGCCGGGGTGAGCAGCAGATGGGTCGAGGTCGCGACGATCACGCAGTCGACCTGATCGACCGCGATGCCGGACGACTCGAGTGCGCCCTTGGCCGCGGCGACGCTCATGCTCTGGACGGTTTCGGATTCTCCGGCGAAGCGCCGGGTCTTGATGCCGGACCTGGTCTGGATCCACTCGTCGCTCGAGTTGATCGGCCCCGCCACCTCGTCGTTGGTGACGACTCGGACCGGGCGGTATACGCCGAGCCCGAGGATCGCCGTGTGCTCTGCCCCGGTGGTCTGGGCGATTCGAGCAGCCATGTGCGTCTCCTATGTACCTGCGGCACCGCCGCCGGGTTGTCCCCGAAGCATCGAAAATGGATCCCTCATCAACCGCCACCTACGGAGCCGTAGACATGAGGCCCCCTCATATTAGCCGGAGATCCGGCGTTTCGCCGTGCGTATTCTCACAAACCCCGGGTATACCGCGATTAGCATGCTGATTGCTCCTGTCGGCATGCCCCAACTATGTGTGAACCGTTCCAGGTACGCATGGACGGTAGACGCGGATTGCGAGGACACCATGCTCGGTCTCGGGATTATCGGGTGGATCATCATCGGCGGTCTTGCCGGGTGGATTGCCAGCAAGATCATGAAGACCGATGCCCAGCAGGGCATTCTGTTGAACATTGTCGTAGGCATCGTCGGTGGCCTACTCGGTGGTTTCCTACTGAAGTTGTTCGGTGTCGACGTCGAAGGCGGTGGCCTCTGGTTCAGCTTCTTCACCTGCCTCGGTGGCGCGGTGATTCTGCTGTTCCTGGTCGGCCTGGTGATGGGACGTCGAGTCCGAAGCTGACGGCACCGGTGCCACAGGCTCCTTTCCCGTAAGGTGTGATCGCTTGCGCCGGTCCTATCGTGGAGGGCGTAATCCGACTGCATCTAGCACGAAAGAGGAGCCTGTGGCCCGCCGTCCCACGCCGCCCGGCACGCCTGAACGCACCGGAGTCGGCCACGTCGCCGATTTGGTTCGCCATGCGATCCCCCCGTTGCACCCCGCCGGGCTTCCGTTCGTTGCCGCACCTCTCGCGGTCGCTGTCCTCGGCGGCAAGCGAAAGTGGGTGCGCCGGACGGGCCTGTTCGCCGCGGCCGCGTGCGCAACCTTCTTCCGGCACCCGAACCGGGTGCCGCCGAACCGGCCCGGCGCCGTTGTCGCACCCGCCGACGGCGAGATCGCCCTCGTCGATACCGCCGCGCCCCCTGCGGAATTGGGCCTCGGCGACCAGCCCGTGCCCCGGGTGAGCATCTTCCTTTCCGTGCTGGACGTGCACGTGCAGCGCACGCCGGTGTCCGGCGTGGTGCGCACGGTGCTGCATCAGCCTGGTCAGTTCCGCTCGGCGGATCTGCCCGAGGCCAGCGCGGTGAACGAGCGCAACACCATGGTGCTCGACACCCCGTCCGGGCATCAGGTGGTCGTGGTGCAGATCGCCGGCCTGCTCGCCCGCCGCATCGTGTGTGACGCCCAGGTCGGCGACGTGCTGACCATCGGCGACACCTATGGGCTGATCCGCTTCGGCTCGCGGGTGGACACCTACTTCCCGGCGGGCACCCAGCTGCTGGTCGAGCCGGGGCAGCGCACCATCGGCGGCGAGACCGTCCTCGCGGTGCTCGGGTCGACGCCCGCCGCTTCATGATGGAGGCGGCTGCTCCGATTCAGCGACGGCGGCGCCGCCCCATCCGGCTGTTGCCGAGCGTGGTGACCATTCTGGCGCTGTGCTCCGGGTTGTCCGCGGTGAAGTTCGGGTTGGACAACCGGCTCGACATCGCGCTGGCGATGATCGGCGCGGCGGCCGTGCTGGACACCTTGGACGGTCGGCTGGCCCGCATGCTGGACGCGACCACCGCGATCGGCGCGGAGCTGGACTCGCTGTCCGACGCCATCTCCTTCGGTGTCGCCCCCGCGTTGGTGCTCTATGTGTCGCTGCTGCACAGCGAGACCGCGGGCTGGATCGTCGCTCTGCTGTTCGCGGTGAGCATGGTGCTGCGGCTGGCCCGGTTCAACACCCTGCTGGACGACGACACCCGACCGGAGTGGTCGCGCGAGTACTTCGTCGGCGTGCCCGCCCCCGCGGGCGCGCTCATCGCCATGGTGCCGATCGCGCTGTTCGAGGTGTTCGGTGACGGCTGGTGGGTCGGCTTCTACGCGGTCTCGGCCTGGACCGTCGGCGCCGCGGCCCTGTGCGTCAGCACGATTCCGACGCTGGCCATGAAGTCGGTGTCGGTCGCGCCGCAGGCGGCCGCCGGGCTGCTGGTGCTCGTCGCGCTGGCGGCGGCGCTGCTGGTCACCTACCCGATCGTGCTGCTGCTGATCCTGGTCGCGCTGTACCTGTGCCACATTCCGTTCGCCTGGCACTCGCAGCGCTGGGTCGCCGCCCGCCCGGAGACCTGGACGCACAAGCCCGCCGAGCGGCGCGCGCAACGCCGGGCCCAGCGGCGGCCGGTGATCCGCCGCCCGGCGATCCGCGGCTCCAGTGCTCGGCTGCGGTTACGCAGGCCGGGTGGCAAGCAGCGCGAAGGCAACGACCTGCCCCGCTGAGCCTGCTGGGTTTTCTTAAGGTCTTGGAAAGCCCGCCCAGGAATGCTCTTGCAGTATGGGCACGCTGGCGATAGGTGGCTTCGGTTTCAGTGGCTGGGGTGTCGGTGGCTTCGGCGTCGCCAGATTCGGTCTGAAGCGCCTGCTCGGCATCGCGGATTCGGCCGTGGCCGAACACATGCGGCTGTCCACGCGGGCGAGCGGTACGGTCATACCCGGCGGGCGGGCGCGAAAGAGGGTAGCGATGGAGCCGGACGGCTTGGGCGTGTTCATGACGCATCGTCCTCGGCTGTTCGCACTCGCCTACCGGATGCTCGGGTCCGCCGGTGAAGCCGAAGACGCCGTGCAGGAGACCTATCTGCGCTGGGACGCCGCCGACCGCAGCCGAATCCGTTCCGCCGAGGCCTGGCTGACCACCGTGCTGGTGAATCAGTGCCGAGCCTGGCTGATTTCGGCGCGGGCCCGCCGGGAGACCTATGTCGGGCCGTGGCTGCCCGAGCCGGTGGCCACCGAGCGCGGCGAGCTCGGTCCGCTGGAGACCGTCGAGGAGCGCGAGCTGGTTTCCTTCGCGCTGCTCACCGCGCTGGAGCGATTGACCCCGGTCGAGCGGGCGGTGTTCGTGCTGCGCGAGGCGTTCGGCTACGCGCATCGCGAGATCGCCGACATGCTCACCATCACCGAGGGCAACTCGCAGCAGATCTATCGGCGGGCCGGGCTGCGGGTGCGCGCGGGCCGGGCCCGCTTCGATGTGCCGTCCGAGTACGCGGGCGAGCTGATCAAGCGGTTCCTGAAGGCGGCGCGCAACGGCGACATCGAGTCGCTGGAGCAGCTGCTCACCGCCGATGTGGTCTCGATCGCGGACGGCGGCGATCAGATCAACGCGGCCCGCAGGCCGATCGTCGGTGCGAACAAGGTGGCGCGGTACCTGGTCGGGCTGTTGCGGTGGGAGGTGCCCGGCATGGAGCTGCTCGTCGAGGAGGTCAACGGCGCGCCCGCGGCGGTGGCCAGGGTGAACGGCGCGCCGTTGCTGGTCGTCGGGATCGAGCTGGTGGACGGCGCGGTGGCCACGCTGCGGCTGGTCGTCAATCCCGAGAAGCTGGCCTATTTCGCCAGATCCACGGGTGCCACGCGGTAATTCGCCGACAGCGTGACGTGCTTCACGTCCGAAAGCTGTCAGTAATGGTGGGGCTGTCCGATCTGAAGGGTGTCGGCCGAACGAAAAGGAGCCACCTCATGACCGGACAGCATCGGATCGTCGTCCTCGGCGCCGGGTACGCGGGACTGGCGGCAGCGGGTCGCCTCGCGAGCAAGGCGCGTGGGGCGCGGATCACCGTCGTGGACACGCGCACCGAATTCGTCGAGCGGGTACGGCTGCACCAGCGGGCCGCCGGGCAACGGATTTCGACCTGGGATCTACGGGAACTGTTGGGCGGCAAGAAGGTCCACTTCGTGCGTGCTCGTGCGACGGAGATCGACACCACGGGCAAGCGGGTATTGCTGGACACCGCAACGGTTCTCGACTACGACACCCTCGTCTACGCGCTCGGCAGTACCGCGGACCTGGCCAGCGTTCCCGGGCTGGCGGAGCATGCCTACTCGGTGTCGACACCGGAGGACGCGAACCGTTTCGCGGCGCCCTCCGGCACTGTTCTTGTCGTCGGCGCCGGTGCCACCGGTATCGAACTGGCTGCGGAACTCGCTGAGTCGCAGAATGATTCGCGGGTGTGCCTGCTCAGCCCGGAGGAGCCGGGTGCGTGGTTGTCACAGCGGGCACGCAAGCATATTCGCCGCGTGCTCGAGCGGCTCGGCGTCGAGATCCGCTCCGACGCCAAGGTGATCGAGGTGACCGCGGCCGGGGTGCGGCTGGCCGACGGCACACTGATCGAGGCCGCCGCGACCGTGTGGACCGCGGGCTTCGCCGTGCCGGATCTGGCGCGGCGATCCGGCCTTTCGGTCGACGGGAAGGGCCGGGTCCTGGTGGACGCCGCGCTGCGGTCGATCTCGCACCCCGACGTCTACGCGGCGGGTGACAGTGCCGTGATCGCCGGCCCCGGCGGGCGCGACCTGCGGATGGCTTGTGCGACCGCGCTGCCGACGGGTAAGTACGCGGCCGATGCGATCGTTGCCCGTCTTCGCGGCGCGGAACCGGGGAAGTTGCGGTTCCGGTACGTCGTCCAGTGCCTGAGCCTCGGTCGTCGCGACGGCCTGATTCAGGTATTGCACGCGGACGACTCGCCTGCCCGGACCGTGCTGACCGGGCGGCCGGCGGCTTGGGTAAAAGAGCAGGTAGTGCGCGGTGCGGGATGGGCGGCCCGCCCCTGAATCGCGCACGGCTGCGGCGGCTTCGGCACTGGCGTCCGATAGCGGATCACGTTTCGTCAACTTTGGGTTGACGGTAGCGAATCGTCAACCTATCGTTGACGGCATGACATCGCCATACCGCCTCGACGACCTGATCGACGGCATCAAGAAGGCCCGCCCCGACAACGTCCTCGACCAACTGTCCGACGCCGTGGTCACCGGCAATCACCTCGGCGAACTGGCCGATCATCTGATCGGCCACTTCGTCGACCAGGCCCGCCGCGCCGGCGCCTCATGGACCGACATCGGCGCCAGCATGGGCGTCACCAAGCAGGCCGCACAGAAGCGTTTCGTGCCGAAGGGGCCCGGTGGTCTCGACCAAGACGCCCTGATGGATCCCAGCGCGGGCTTCGCCAGATTTACCGAGCGGGCCCGCGCGGTCATCATCGGCGCGCAGGAAGCCGCACGCACCGCGGGTAACGCGGAGATCGGTACCGCGCACCTGGTGCTCGGTCTGCTGTCCCAACCCGAAGGCATCGGCGCGAAAGAGATTCTCGCCAGCGGTATTTCGATGGAGGCCGTGGGCGAGGCGGTGACCGCCGCGCTGCCCCCCGGTACGGGCGACGTGCCGCCGCTCATCCCCTTCGACGCGGAGGCCAAGAAGGCGCTCGAGCTGACCTTCCGTGAGGCACTTCGTTTGGGACACAACTACGTCGGCACCGAACACATCCTGCTCGCACTGCTCGAACAGGAGAACGGTACGGGCCTGCTCACCGGCCTCGGCATGGACAAGACGAAGACCGAAGCCCACATCGTCGAACTCCTCGCCCCGTTCATGCCCAAAAAGCAATGAGGCGACGGTGGGCGTCGACCGGGGCCGGTCTCGACCGGCTGACGTCCATCCGGCTACGAATCCGTCGCGCGCGCTACGGATTCCGTGCGGTCCTGGCCGCGCAGGCACGAGCTGCCCGCGCGCGGCGAACATCGTCCGGCCGACGGCGCCCGCCGGACGAACAGTGCCCGCGCGGCCTGATGCGCGCCGCCTGAGACCGCAGAGCTACGCCCGCCCGCGCAGGCCGCCGCCCCAACGTGGCCATTGCGCTTGGGGTTTCGGCTCGGCAACCAACGGCTCGCGTTCGATATCGGTGACGTACAGCGGAAGGTGCGGTGCCAGCTCCGCTAGTAGTGCCAACGTCTTACCGCCCTGCGCGGCCCGGTACTCGGGCATCGTCAGCCCGACCAATTGCAGGAAGCGCATACTGCCGTGCGGGGTTTCGATGGTCCCGAGCTCCGGGTCGACGGTGAAGGCGACGGCGCGGATGCCGGAGTTCGGTTGGTCGGCGGCGATCGGGCCGTTCGCCTTGATGGTGTGCCCTGGCTCGAACCACTTGCCGGACTGGAAGACATAGCGGGCGAGATTCTGCAGGAAGTTCGCGGGCCACACCGGCGGCTCGGTGTCGGTGGGCTTGCGCACCAACCGGAAGGTGAACTCGAATCCCCAGCCGGACTCCTCGGGGTTGTCCCACTCCTTCTCGTACAGCTCGGTCATGCCGTAACTGATGTAGTGCCAGTGCGGTACCGGTTCGGTGCGTGAGTACGCGCTGATCCCGTCGAGCGGGTCGGGACCGCCGAGCGACCAGCGGTGATCGGTGGCCCAATGGAAAGGTTCGATATCGCCGTACAACGGCCGCAGCGCGCCGTCGATGGCATTCCAGCCGGGTGCTTCACTCACCCCGCCACCATAAGGGGAACCGCCGCTGCCCTTGGCGGGCAGCCGATCAGGCGTCGGGAACGTTGCGATCGAGTTCGTCCAGCCAGGCCGCGGCCGACGCGTCGCTCGGCGCCCGCCAGTCACCGCGCGGTGACAACGAGCCACCGGAGCCGACCTTCGGCGCGTTGGGCAGCGTCGAGCGTTTGAACTGGCTGGTCTGCACGAACCGGCGCAGGAACTCCGCGAGCCACCGCTTGATCGTGGCGAGGTCGTAGGCGTTGCGCTGGTCGGCGGGGATCAGATCGGGCCAGCGGCCGCGGTTCGGGTCCGACCACGCGTGCCTGGCCAAATAGGCGATGCGGCTTGGGCGGTAGCCGAAGCGGAGCAGGTAGTAGAGGTGGAAATCCTGGAGTTCGTAGGGGCCGACGGTGGCTTCGGAGCTTTGGCTCGGCGCTGCGCCGCTACCCGAAGCGGCGTTGTCGGGCACCAACTCCGGCGAGATCTCGGTCTGCAGGATCGAGGTGAGTACCTCGCCCGCCGCGGGCCCGAACTGCCCGGTCTCGACCGACCAGGCGATCAGGTACTTGATCAGTGTCTTGGGGACCGAGGCGTTGACGCTGTAATGCGCCATGTGGTCGCCGACGCCGAAAGTGCACCAGCCAAGGGCGAGTTCGCTCAGATCGCCGGTGCCGACGACCAGCGCGTTGTGCTGGTTGGCCAGCCGGAACAGGTGCGAGGTGCGCTCGCCCGCCTGCACGTTCTCGTAGGTGATGTCGTACTGCGGCACGCCGTCGGCGGCCGGGTGGCCGAGGTCGCGCAGCATCTGCGTCGCCGACGGACGGATATCGATCTCCCGCGCGGTCACGCCGAGCGCGTCCATCAGCCGATGCGCGTCGGTGCGGGTCCGGGTGCTGGTCGCGAAGCCGGGCATGGTGTACGCCAAGACATTTGCCCGGGGCAGTCCGAGCCGGTCCATCGTCTCGGCCGCGACGATCAACGCCTGGGTGGAGTCGAGCCCGCCGGACACTCCGATGACCACCCGCTCCATCCCGGTGGCGCGCAGCCGGGTGCTCAACCCCGCCACCTGGATGTGCTGCACCTCCGCGCAGCGATCGTTGCGCACCGCGGGATCGGCCGGAACGTAAGGGAAGCGCTCGATCTCGCGTCGCAGCTCGACCACGCCCGCGGGAATCGGCAGGGCCACCTCGACGCGCCGCAGCCGAGCCAGCCGTTCCCGGTGGTCGTGCACATTGTCGGCAAAGCTGGTGGTGCGCAGCCGATCCGCGGCAAGGCGGCGCAGATCCAGGTCGGCGGTGACCAATTGAGGATGATCGGCGAACCGGACACCCTCGGCGAGCAGATCACCGTTCTCGCACACCAGCGCCTGCCCGTCCCAGGCCAGATCGGTCGTCGATTCCCCGTGTCCCGCCGCCGAATACAGGTACGCGGCCAGGTAGCGCGCCGAATGCGAGGTGCACAGCGCCCTTCGGTAGTCGGCCTTGCCGATGACGATATTGCTCGCCGACAGGTTGACCAGCACCGTCGCCCCGGCCAGCGCGGCATAACCGCTGGGCGGCAACGGAACCCAGCCGTCCTCGCAGATCTCCAGATGGAACACGAACCCGTCGAGGTTGTTCGCCACGAACAGCAGGTCGGCGCCGAACGGCACCCGCTGCCCGGCGATCGTGACGTGCGTCTCCAGGTTCTCCCTGGCCGCCGCGAACTGTCGCTTCTCGTAGAACTCCCGATAGTTGGGCAGGTAACTCTTCGGCACCGCGCCGAGCACCGTGCCGCGGCACACCGCGACGGCGCAGTTGAACAGCCGCCCCTGGGCCCGCACCGGCGCACCGACCACCAGCACCGTGTCGATGTCGGCGCTCTCGGCGACCACCCGGGCCAGCGCCGCCTGGACGGCGTCGTCCAGCGCGTCCTGGTGGAACAGATCGTCGGCCGTGTAGCAGGACAGGCCGAGCTCGGGGAAGACGGTCAGCACCACCCCGTCGGCCGCCGCCTCGCGGGCCAGCGCCAGCGTCTGCTCGACGAGGTAGGCGGGGTCGGCGACCCGCACCCGTGGCACGGCGACCGCCACCCGGGCGAAATCGTGCCGATAGAGCGATTCGAAGGGCAGTTCACGCACTGCCGTCCCCCTTCGCCGAGGCTGCCGGAAATGATCATGATTCCCCTCCGGAACCTACCCGCCATAGTGGCCCGCTAAGCTATAGCAATGGCGGATGAAACGGATTCCGACCTAATCGCGGGGGAACGACGCGCCGATCTGCTGCGTGCGCTTTCTTATGTGTCCACAGAGTCACAACCGGACGGCAGCTATGTCGTCAACGGAGATCTTCCCCCCGAGGTGGCGCCCCCATTTATTCGGGCGATCATGCGGGTCGAAGCGGAGTTGTTGCTGCACGATGCCGAGCTCGTCACCGTGGAGGGCGGCGAGCCGAGGTCTCCGGAAGAGCGCAGGACCGACGCGTTCGTGGCCCTGGTGTTGCGGGTCGACGACCGGGCCTAGGCCGCCGCGTCGCGCGTTGCGCGCCGAGCCGGGCCGGAGCACCCCGGACCTTGCACTCGGCACCGCCGAGTGCTAGAAATGGCGTTGGCACTCTAAAGCTGTGAGTGCCAGGTCGGGACGGTGAGACCGGGTTCCATCGACACCCTCGGTCGTCCGTCGCGGGCACCGCACCTGGCCAGCGTAGTAGGGCGACCCAACCTGCGGTCGTTCCTGTGTGTCAGCCATATACATGTGGAGGATCTCAACGCAATGGCCAAGACAATTGCGTACGACGAAGAGGCCCGGCGCGGCCTCGAGCGGGGTCTGAACGCCCTCGCCGACGCGGTCAAGGTGACGCTGGGGCCGAAGGGTCGCAACGTTGTCCTGGAGAAGAAGTGGGGCGCCCCCACGATCACCAACGATGGTGTTTCCATCGCCAAGGAGATCGAGCTGGAGGACCCGTACGAGAAGATCGGCGCCGAGCTGGTCAAGGAAGTCGCCAAGAAGACCGACGACGTCGCAGGCGACGGCACCACCACCGCCACCGTGCTCGCCCAGGCGCTCGTGCGTGAGGGTCTGCGCAATGTCGCGGCCGGCGCGAACCCGCTCGGTCTGAAGCGCGGCATCGAGAAGGCCGTCGAGGCCGTCACGGCTCGCCTGCTGGAGTCCGCCAAGGAGATCGACACCAAGGAGCAGATCGCTGCTACCGCGGGCATCTCGGCGGGCGACTCGTCCATCGGTGAGCTGATCGCCGAGGCCATGGACAAGGTCGGCAAGGAAGGTGTCATCACTGTCGAGGAGAGCAACACCTTCGGGCTCCAGCTGGAGCTCACCGAGGGTATGCGCTTCGACAAGGGCTACATCTCGGGCTACTTCGTCACCGACCCGGAGCGTCAGGAAGCGGTCCTCGAGGATCCGTACATCCTGCTGGTCGGCTCGAAGATCTCGACCGTCAAGGACCTGCTGCCGCTGCTGGAGAAGGTCATCCAGGCCGGCAAGCCGCTGCTGATCATCGCCGAGGACGTCGAGGGCGAAGCCCTGTCGACCCTGGTGGTCAACAAGATCCGTGGCACCTTCAAGTCCGTCGCCGTCAAGGCCCCGGGCTTCGGTGACCGCCGCAAGGCGCAGCTCGCCGACATCGCCATCCTCACCGGTGGCGAGGTCATCAGCGAAGAGGTCGGCCTCTCCCTGGAGACCGCCGGCATCGAGCTGCTCGGCCAGGCACGCAAGGTCGTCATCACCAAGGACGAGACCACCATCGTCGAGGGCGCGGGCGACGCGGAGGCCATCAAGGGCCGCGTGCAGCAGATCCGTGCCGAGATCGAGAACTCGGACTCGGACTACGACCGGGAGAAGCTGCAGGAGCGTCTGGCCAAGCTGGCCGGCGGTGTTGCGGTCATCAAGGCCGGTGCCGCGACCGAGGTCGAGCTCAAGGAGCGCAAGCACCGCATCGAAGATGCCGTGCGCAACGCCAAGGCCGCCGTCGAAGAGGGCATCGTCGCCGGTGGCGGCGTGGCGCTGCTGCAGTCCGCGCCTGCCCTGGACGACCTGAAGCTCAGCGGTGACGAGGCGACCGGCGCGAACATCGTGCGCGTCGCCCTGTCGGCTCCGCTGAAGCAGATCGCCTTCAACGCAGGCCTCGAGCCGGGCGTTGTCGCCGAGAAGGTCTCCAACCTGGAGGCGGGCCACGGCCTCAACGCCGACTCCGGCGTGTACGAGGACCTGCTCGCCGCCGGTGTCGCCGACCCGGTGAAGGTCACCCGCTCCGCGCTGCAGAACGCGGCGTCCATCGCGGCTCTGTTCCTCACCACCGAGGCCGTCGTCGCCGACAAGCCGGAGAAGGCCGCCGCTCCCGCCGGTGACCCGACCGGTGGCATGGGCGGCATGGACTTCTGAGTCCAGCCACTCGGCAACACCTTTAGAAACCGGAAGCCGGTCCACCCTCGGGTGGACCGGCTTCCGGCGTCTGCGGAGTCCCTTCCGCTTGCTTCGGAGACGACTGTACAGGCTAGGCTAACCTATCTTTGTTGCGGGTCAGACCCCGTCGACGGCGAGCACGGCGAACGGCTGCGGGGTGCCGGGCCCCATCGGGCCGCCCTTGTCGAATTGCGAAGCGACGACCAGGAGTTCGTTGCCGGTGCGGACCAGGGTGGTGGGGATGCTCAGGGCGGCGTCGGTGATGCGCCGGTCCAGGGTCGCGGTCGCGCCGTCGTCGGTCACGGTCCAGCGGGCGATGGCATTGTCGGTGTTCTGCACGACCCACAGGGTGTTGTCATGCAATTCGAGTCCGTCGCCGTGGATCAGGGTGCCACCGTGCAGCGCGACCTTGCGGATCGGGTCCGCCGAGTCCGGCGCGAGGGCGATGCGGAACAGCTCACCCGTGACCATGTCGACGACCAGCAAGTAGCGGCCACCGGCGTCGACCACGATGCCGTTCAGGCTGAAGCCGTCGGGTGCGCGCGGCGCGAGGACCGGGCTCAGATCGAATTGTGTTGTCATGTCGGCCCGTCCGCCGTGTGCGGCGGTCCGGGCGACCTCGTCTGCGGTGATGCGGTAGACGACGCCGCGCACCGAGTCGGTCAGGTAAGCGGTGCCGTCGGGGGTGATGGCGAGGTCGTTGACGAAGCGCGCCGCCGGACCCGGCGCGTCGAAGCGGGCGATCAGGGCGCGGGACGCGGTGTCGTACACGGCGACTCCGGCGGTCGAGTCGGTGACCCACAGCCGTCCCGCCTGGTCGACCTTCAGGCCATTGGCGGTCTTGCGGCCGTCGGCGCCTTCGGGCAGGAAGATCTCGGCCTGCTTGCTTCCGGGCGCGGCCCGGTAGACGGCCCCGGTGCTGTACGAGCCGACGTAGGTGTCGCCGGTGCGCGGATCGGCGGCGATGCCCTCGGGGTAGGCACGGTCGCTCGGTAGCGCGTAGGCCGCGGTGATCCGCGCGGGCGGCGCGGCGGGCTGCTCGGGGTTTTCGCTGGTACCGCAGGCCGCGGCGGTGCAGGACGCCGCGATGGCGATGGTTGCCATGCGGCGGCGCGTTGCGTGGGACATGGTTGCCCTCTCATCAAATCTACTACTCAGATGTGCTCACATCTAAGAATGAACACGAAGATAGATTAGAGCTCTAATCATCGTCAAGATACTTATGCGGAGACGGGCAGATACCATGCGGTCATGACGTCCCTGCCCTCCGCCGAGCGCCTCGGCTCCTACGTCAAGCGCGCCGAGCAGGCGCTGCAAACGGCGAAGCATGCCGCGCTGAAGCCCGCGGGCGTCACCGTCGCGCAGTACGCCGCACTGCTGTTCCTCGATGAGAACCCCGGCATCTCGGCCGCCGCGCTGGCCCGGCTGTGCGGCGTGACCCCGCCGACGATGAACACGGTGCTGACCAACCTGCAGGACCGCGGGCTCATCGAGCGCACCCCGCACGCCTGGCACAAGAACATCCTGGAAACCCGCCTCACCGCAGCGGGCGCCGCCGTCATGCGGGATGCCGACGCCAGGGCGGTCCGGGTGGAGCGGGCGGTGGCGGCCGGGTTCACCGACGCCGAACGCGCGACGCTGCAGGACTTATTGACCCGGTGCGCAGATCTTTTCGACTCCGTCCGCCCGGAAACTTCGGCCATCGGCGAGAAGTAGGCGGGGGTTCGGCGTCGTATGCGACCGGATCAGCTGCGTCAGCCCAGCAGGAACGCTACGAGAAACCCTGCGGCGGTGGCCATTCCGACCCACCAGCCACCTTCGCGATAGGCCTCGGGCATCAGCGAATCCGCGAGTACCGCGAGGGTCGCACCGCCCGCGAACGCTTGCACGGTACTGATACTTGTCTGGGAAAGGTTGTCCGACAACGCATTACCCAACACGGTAACCACCACGAGCGCCGAACCCGTTGCCGCCCAGAGCCATAGCGGGCCGAGGTGCTGGACGCCGTGCTTGTCGCGCATCAGGGCGGCCCCGCTGATCGCCTCCGGCACATTGCCCACCGCGACGGCGACCAGCAGCGCCAGCCCACCGCCACCGGCGAGGGTGACGCCGAGTGCGGTGTTCTCCGGAATGCCGTCCAGTACCGTGCCGAGCAGTAGCGCCCACCCAATAGCCTTGGCGCCCAACTTGTTTTCGATCAGATGGTTGGCCACCACGTACACCCCTGCTCCGCCGAACAGCGCCACGGCCGCGATCAGCGCACCCGCCTGGTGGAAGGCGGGCTCGAAGAGCTCGTTGGATACCGCGGCGATCATGGTGCCCGCACCGAACGCCATCAACGACGCGAGCAAGGGCTTCGGCAAGGTCCACCGCAGACCGATCGCGGCGCCGATCACCAGGGGCACGGCGGTGCCGAGCCCGTACAGCAACGCAGTCAGCATGCGATTCACCCTAATGCGGCACCGTTGCCGGGGGCCGAGGCGACGGGGGCGGTGCGTCCACCTCGAACTATTCGGCGCGCTATTCGCCGAGTACCGGAACTTCGCGAAGTAGCCTGGCGGACAGGACGAATCAGGCATAACCAGCGGACCAGTTCGGAAAAAGAATAATTCTACGAATTCCCGTCAAAATCGTCCGCTGCCCGCTCGACGCCGCAGTATCGACTGGGTCGGCAAACATTCAGTGACAAGAACGTTGCCCGCGCGATTTACCGTTCCGGCCGACCTTACCCGCCTTAAAGCGTGGCTGCGAAGCGGGATTCCGTACTGCTCGCAAGGGGTTCGATGAGTGCGCGCCGAGTCGGTAACCACCCTGCCAACTTTCGGCAAACGCCTGGTCAGTTGCGGGTTGATACCAAGGGCCCGATCCATGTCGAGTGCTTCTTGGCCTTCTGTATTGTCTGGCCCAATGTCACAGGATGCGAATACGGGTCGAATGTATGCCGGGCAACCCGTCGAGGACCGGCAACGTCAGCGGCGTGCGCGTTTTCTGGAATCGGGCCTGACGGTCTTCGCGCGCGACGGTTACGCCAATAGTTCGGTCGGCGCCATCTGTAAGGACGCCGGACTCTCCTCGCGACAGTTCTACGAGGAGTTCACCGGGCGCGAGTCGCTACTACTCGAGCTCTACGAGCAGATCGATCGCGAGTCGCGCGACGCGGTCGCCAAGTCATTGGAGAGCAAGGCCGACGCGAGTGCGCTCGAGATCATCGACGCGTCCGTCCGGGCGTACGTCGAGTCCATCGGGTCGGACCCGCGCAAGGCGCGCGTCGCACTGGTCGAGGTGGTCGGTGCCGGCCCGAAGGTGGAGAAGTTCCGGCTCGAACTGCGCCGGGTGTGGGGTTCGCTGCTGGCGGGTGCCGCGGAGGACGCGGCCATGCACGGCGAGATCCCGACCGGCGACTACGAGATGCGGGTACTCGCCATCATCGGCGCGGTCAATTACGTGGTGGATTCGTGGAGCGGCGCGGACCCGCGCCCGCCGCTCGACGACGTGATCCGGGTGTTGAGCAGGGTGATCATGGGGGCGGTCGGCGCCTGAGCGCCGAGCAGCCGAGGCGCGGCGGCAACGGGGCCGGTAGCGTGCGCGGGATGGAGACGGTTCCGATCCAAATGCCGGACGGCAGTACGGTTCCGGTGCGGCTGATCCCGGCCGCCGGCGCGCATCGACATCCGGTCACCCCGGATGCGCCGCGCCCGGTGCTGGTGATCGTGCCCGGGCTCGGCGTGCCCGGCGGGTACTACGAGCCGTTCGCCGCGAAACTGGCGGCGCGCGGCTTCGACATGGCGATCGGCGAGCTGCGCGGCAACGGCGACAGCACGCCGAAGCCGAGCGCCGCCAGCACGTATGGCTACCACGAGCTGGTGTCGGTCGACTTCCCGGCGATCTTCCAGGTGGTGCGCGACCGGTTCCCGGCCAGCACGCCGTATCTGCTCGGGCACAGCATGGGCGGGCAGTTCGCCGTCATGTACGCCGCGCGGATCCGCGGCAGGCTCGGCGGGCTGATCCTGGTCGCCTCCGGAACGCCGTATTACCGTGGCTACCCGGGACTTTCGAGTCCCGGCATCCTGGTCGGCACGGCGGCCGCCTCGCTCACCGCCAACCTGGCCGGCTTCTGGCCGGGGGACCGGATCCCCGCGGGCGGCTTCGGCCGCCAGTCCAAGGTGCTGATCGCGGACTGGGCGCGGCTGGCCCGCACCGGCCGGTTCCAGCCGGTCGGCGCGGACATCGACTACGAGGAGCGGATCTCCCGGCTGAAGCTGCCGGTGCTGTCCATCACCGTCACCGGCGACGACCTCACCCCGCCGGGCTCGGCCGAACACCTGCTGGCCAAGCTGCCCAAGGCGGAGGTGACCACCTGGCATCAGCCGGAGTCGTTGGGGCACAACGGCTGGATCCGCGAGAACGTCACGACCATCGATCAGATCGAGAAGTGGCTGCGCGATCGTTAGCCGGGCCTGCGGCCGACCTCGCGGTGGCGGCCGAACCCGTCGAGCATGGCGTCCAGGCCGACGTCGAAGTGGTCGGCCGCGGGCTCCGGTTGCTCCTCGGTGCGTGCGGCGACCGTGGCGATGGTGTGGCTGAGGATGTGGCCGATCGTGTATTCGCGCAGGCAGCGGGTCAGCTGGCGCGCGATGGACGCCGAAAAGCCCGCGCCCTGTAGGTGTTCCACCATCCAGCTGCCGGTCTCGATGGCCAGGTCGCTGCGCACCGGACGCGTCGCGAAGACCGGCACCGCGTTCGGATGCCTGCGCAGCGTGGACCGCAGCCGGTGCGCGTAGGCGCGCATCAGATCGCGCCACGGCTCCTGCCACGGCAGGGACTCCATGTCGAGCTCGGCGAACATGGTGTCGGCGATGGCGTCGAACAGCTCCTGCTGATCGGTGAAGTGCCGGTAGGCGGCCATCGGGTCGGCGCCGAGCGCGGTGCCGAGTTTGCGCATCGAGAATCCGTCGACACCGGTGCGGTCGATGAGGTGCAGTGCGACCGCGGCGATATGGTCGCGGTTCAACGTGGTGCGCGTCGTGGGTGCCGGGCTTGTGCGCCGGGTGCGCGCGCGCCGCGCGCGCGGCACCTCGACGGCGTTGTCGGAATCCACGAACAGCTCTCCTCTCGAACCCGGGTCTACGACGTAGACATCAGCCCCCACCGTAGGCCCGGGTCCCGGGAATCGACCGTTATCCGCGCCGCTCGATGAGCATCTGCGTGAAGAACTCGTAGATCAGACCCGCTTGGAACGCCGACTGTTTGTTGTCCGCCGCGCCGCCGTGCCCGCCCTCGATGTTCTCGTGGTACCAGAACTCGTGGCCCTGCTCCTCGAGCAGCGCGGCCATCTTGCGGGCATGCCCAGGATGCACGCGGTCGTCCCTGGTGGACGTGGTGAGCAGGATCGGCGGGTAGGCCACATCGGCCCGCGCGTTCTGATACGGCGAGTACTTGCTGATGTACTCCCACTCCTCCGGCTTGTCCGGGTCACCGTACTCGGCGATCCAGGAGGCACCCGCCAGCAGCAGGTGATAGCGCTTCATGTCCAGCAGCGGCACCTGGCAGACGATGGCGCCGAACAGCTCCGGGTACCGGGTCAGCATCACCCCCATCAGCAGGCCGCCATTGCTGCCGCCCACCGCGCCGAGCTGCTCTGCGGTCGTGATGCCGCGGGCGACAAGGTCTTTCGCGATCGCGGAGAAGTCCTCGTACACCTTGTGCCGGTTGGCCTTCTGCACCGAGGTGTGCCACTGCGGCCCGTACTCGCCGCCGCCGCGGATATTGGTCATCACCCAGGTGCCGCCGCGCTCGAGCCAGCCCATCCCGGACGCGCCGCTGTAGGCGGGCGTGCGGGAGACCTCGAAACCGCCGTACCCGGACATCACCGTCGGGCCGGGGGTTCCCCTGCGGTCGCGATGGCGAATGACGAAGTACGGCACCTGCGTTCCGTCGTCGGAGGTCGCGAAGAACTGCTCGGTCTCGATGCCGTCGGCGTCGAAGAAGCCGGGCTCCTGCTTGAGCTGCTCGGTGGCGCCGCCCACCGAGCTGGTCAGCAACGTGGCGGGGGTCGTGAACCCACTTGTGGTGAGCATGAATTCGTCGCCGCCCTCGAGCGGGTCCAGGTTCAGCACGCTGGTGGTGGCCATCGGCGGGGTGTCGGCCAGCGACTCCTTGCGCCAGCCGTCCGTACCCGGCGTCAGCACGTAGAGCTTGGTCTGCACGTCCTCGAGGGTGATGAGCAGCAGATGGTTCTCGGTCCAGCCGTAGCCGTGCAGCGAGGTGTGCGGGTCCGGGGTGAAGATCACCTCGAATTCCCGCCCACCGGCGAGGAACTTCTCGAAGTTCATCGCCAGCAGCGCGCCCGCGGGGTAGGCCGTGCCGTCCACCTCCCACGGCGACTTCAGCCGGACCAGCAGCCAATCCTTGTACCAGGACTCGCTCGCATCGGAGGGAATATCCAGATGCCGTAGCGTGCCGTCGTTTTCCAGCAGGTAGACCTCTTCGTTGAAGAAGTCGGTGGCACGGCCGATGAAATGGCGCTCGTAGCCGGGGGTTCGGTCGTAGCCCGCCGAGACCGCGACATCACCGGGCTCGCCCTCGAAGACGGTCACCGCGTCGGCCAGGTCGGTGCCGCGCTGCCAGCGCTTGGCGATGCGCGGGTAGCCGGACTCGGTCAGCGAGCCGGGACCGAAATCCGTGCCGACGTACACCGAATCGATGTCGATCCAGCGCATCTCGGACTTCGCCTCGGGCAGAAAGAACCCGCCGTCGGCCGGATCGATGAAGGTGCGGGTGGTCATGTCGAACTCGCGCACCACCTTCGCGTCCGCGCCGCCGCGCGACAGGCTGATCAGGGTCCGCGACTGCTCGGGGCGCAGCACGGCGGCCCCGCCCCACACCCAGTTCTCGTCCTCGGCGGCGGCCAGCGCGTCCAGGTCGATCAGCACGTCCCAGTCGGGCGATTCCTTGGCGTACTCGGCGAACGTGGTGCGCCGCCACAGCCCGCGCGGATGCTCGGCGTCGCGCCAGAAGTTGTAGAGCCAGCTGCCGCGCCGGCCCGGGTACGCGATCTTGGTGTCGGTGTCGAGCATGTCCAGAATGCGATGTTCGAGCTCGCTGAACCGGTCCGAGGAGGCGAATCGCTCCACGACCACACTGTTGTGTGCGCGCGCCCAGTCGAGGGCCCGCTCATCGGTCACTTCTTCGAGCCAGAGGTAGGGGTCCGTCACATTCTGCTCAACACCACTCATCCCCACATTGTTGCCGAGCGAGGCCGACCAGGACGCCGGGGTTACCAGAAGTGCGCTACATCCACCACGACGCGTGATCCGCTACCCGGTCCGTCGAGGGTGAACACCCGCATCGGCAGCCGTGCGCGGACACCCAGACCGATCGTGGTCTGCCCCTCGAACGAGCCGGCCCAGGCCACCTGACGGAAGGTCTGGTACCCCGCCACATTCACCAGCTCGCTGCGGTTCTGCGGCTGATAGGTGGGTTGGCCCGCCTCGTTGTACGCGGGCGCGCGGACGACCACATTCAGGAACGCCCCGCCACGCAGCGGTACGGGAGTGCCCGACCCGTCCATCGTCACCTGGTCGACGTAGCCGACGTGATAGCCGGGCGCCGAACCGGCGAGGTCGATGACGAGCCGATCGAAGCATTCGTGCCGACCGGACCGAACGCCGTTGACCGGGCCGGTCGACATCGGAGGGCTCGCCTTGTCGAGCGAACCCCACACCAATCCGCAGTAGGAGGGAGTTGCCGCGGCCGTCCCTGGAATGAGCCAGAGGCCGACGAGAGTCGCGACGGAGGTGAACAACAGAAATATGCGACGCATGCCGCACCGCCTTCAGGCAGTAAGAACGAGAGTTATTCCGTGAATCGGTCGAATCGGGCACGGCGTTACCGGTGAACGCGCTCGAAAAGGATTCGTGACCTTGGTATATCGGTCCGAGACGGGTTCGACACCGCACGCGCCTGACGATGGTCCCGGCGCCGGCTCAGTAGGATTGCGAGTTCGAGGCTGATCCGACCGGGAGGTTTCTTTGCCGCCGTTTCTCTGGGAGCAGCACTGCTGTTTACCACTGGTGCCTTCGGCGCGGATCGCGGACCTTGCGCGCTATCCGCTCGGGTCGTATCTGTCGGTGAATGTCGGGTATTCGCCGCATACGACGGAGGATTCGCTGAAGCTGGTCCGGCAATACCGTTCGGACGCGCTCGCCGACGGACGATTCCGGTTGGTGCACAGCCACTCCGACATCGGCGATCCGGAAACAATCGCCCTCGCCTTCGATCTGGAGGACTCCGGACCGCTCGGCGGCGATCTGGACAATGTGGCGCTGTTCCATGAGTTCGGCGTCCGCTCGATGCTGCCGACCTACAACAGCGCCAATGCGGCGGGGTGCGGCTGCCTCGACACCGAGGACACCGGGCTCACCGCCTACGGCCGTGACCTCGTGCGCACGCTCAACGAGGTCGGCATGTTCGTCGACGGCTCGCACTGTTCGGTGCGCACCGGACTGGACCTGGCTACCCACACCCAGATGCCGATGATCTACAGCCACTCCAATTTCGCCGCGCTGTGGGCGCACCCGCGCAACATCACCGACGACCAGGCGAAGGCCTGTGCCGCCACCGGTGGCGTGATCGGCATCAACGGTGTGGGTATCTTCTTGGGCCGCAACGGCGTTGGCGACGGTGCCGCCCGAGTCGAGGCGATGGCCGATCACGTCGAGTACGGCGTGCGGCTGGTCGGCATCGAGCACATCGGGATCGGTTCGGACTATTCGTTCGACGCCGACGACTTCAACGGCATGCTCGCCGATCATCCGGAGCTGTATCCGGAGGCATACACCAAATGGGGTCCCCTGCAATGGGTTCCGCCGGAGGAGTTGCTCGGCACCGAGCGGGTGCCCGGCTTGGACGAGGTGCTGGCGCGGCGGGGCTTCAGCGCCGACGATCGGGCGGCGGTGTTCGGCGGCAACTTCTCCCGGGTTGCCGCACAGGTGTGGCGCGACTAGCCGAGGTGTTCGGCCGCCACCCGCTTGGGCACGCACATCCGCCAGGCCTCGACGACGAGCTCGGTCAGCTCCGCCTCGTCGATGGCGGCCAGCCGCACCCGAACCCAGTTGTACCGCTCGTCCGACGGGCGCGGCATCATGAACTTGTCCGGCTCGGCGGCGACCAGTGCCGCCCGTTCGGCCTTGGGAAAGGCGAAGCCCATGCGGGTTTCGTCGGCGGACAGCGCGAGGTAGACGATCCGGCCGATCCGATACTTGACCCGGTCGCGGACCAGTGCCTCGGTTGTTCGCGGCAGGCTCATCGCTATCCGCCGCACGTCGTCAGCTGTCACCATCGGTGCATTATCGCGACGGGGTGCGACAAATTGCTCACCCCAGACGGACCAGCATCTTGCCCGTGTTGGCGCCGGAGAGCACGCCGAGGAACGCGGCGGGGGCCTGTTCGATGCCTTCGTAGATCGTCTCCGTGGTGCGGATCGTCCCGTCGGCCAGCCAGGCGGCTGCCTTGCCGATATACTCGCCGAAGATCGGGAAGTAGCTGTTCACCAGCATGCCGCGCAGCGAAACCTCCCGCGTCGCAGCCTTGTACAGGTCGGGCCCTGGCTCGGCGGTGTCGCCGTTGTAGCCACTGATCGCGCCGACGAGAGCGATCCGCCCCTTCGGCCGCATGGCCTCGACGGCGACCCGCAGATGTTCGCCGCCGACACTGTCGAGGTAGACGTCGATGCCCTCCGGCGCGGCCGTGGCGAGCTGACCGGCCAGATCGCCTGCCCGGTAGTCGATCGCGGCGTCGAAGCCGAATTCGTCAAGCAGCAGCCTGGCCTTGGCGGGACCACCTGCGGACCCGATCACCCTGGCTGCCCCGAGCGCCTTGGCGACTTGCCCGGCCACACTGCCCACCGCACCCGCGGCGGCCGAAATGAACACGGTGTCACCGGGTTTCACCGGTGCCACATCGGTCAGTGCGGCGTACGCGGTGAGGCCGGTGGTGCCCAGCGCGCCGAGGTAGTGGTGCGCCGCCGCGAGCGAGATGTCGATCGGGGTCACCGCAGCCGCGTCGAGCACCGCGTACTCCCGCCAACCCGCGAAGTGCGACACGGTGCTGCCCACCGCAACGCCCGCCGCCGTCGACGCGATCACCTCGCCGACCGCCGAACCCTCCAGCGCCGCACCCAATTCGAACGGTGCGATGTAAGACGGCCGATCGTCCATCCGTCCCCGCATGTAGGGATCGACCGACATCCAGGTGTTGCGCACCAGAACTTGCCCGTCGGTCAGCGCCTCGATCGGCCGCCGCACCAAGGCGAAATCCCGTGCGGTCGGCGCACCGACCGGACGTGCCGCCAACTGGATCTCCCGCGAGAACTGCGGCAGTACACCGTCGGTGACCGGTCCCTGCGTGGTCTGAGTCTTCATCTCGCTACCTCTGTTTCGCTGTTCCCCGAACCGTTCGATCCGGTACCGAGAACGCTATGAGCCCGAGCCCCGCACCCCCAGGTCCGGAAACGCCACGCGCCGGTCCAAACGCGACACGTCTGGCAGGTCAGTTGGCCCGGAGGTGGGTCGGGGAGGTTCCGGTCCAGCGGTGCACGGCTTTGCGGAGGGCGCGGTCGTCGGTGAAGCCGAGGCGGTCGGCGATGGCGGAGGTGGTCAGATCTCCCTCGGCGAGCAGGGTTTTCGCCTGTTCGTAGCGGACCTGGTCGTACTCGGCGCGCCAGGTGGTGCCGTGCTCGGCGAGCTGCCGCTGCAGGGTGCGTGGGCTGACCGCCAGTCGGCGGGCGACGGTGGCCAGCGACGCGTCACCGGCGGCGAGGGCGGCGTCCAGTGCGACTCGGAACGCCTCCAGTGGGCCGGGGATCACGCGGGCGGTGGACAGGACCAGGTCGGCGTGGCTGCGCAGCAGGTCCGCGAGCATCGGGTCGGCGCGGGGCAGCGTGGCGGTGGCGTCCGCGGCGGTGAAGCTGATGGTGTCGGACGGGGCGTCGAACTCGATGCGGTGGGTGCCGAACGCTTCCAGCAGTGCATCGTGGTTGCGCGGTGCGGCGCGGCTGAAGGCGACGCGGGCCGGGACGACCCGCCGTCCGGTGGCTTCGCGGGCGCGCCGCAGGTAGTAGGCGAGCACGTACTCGTTGATGACGGCGGCCACCGCCGGATCGCCCGCGGTGGTGCGGAACCCGACGGTGAGATCGCCGTCGTGCGCGAGGTCGAAACCCTCGGCCGCCGCGGTGACCAACCGGTGGTACGGCTGCGCGGCCCGCAGCGCGTCCGCCAGCGTCGGCCCGTTCGTGACGAGGTAGTCCCAGGTGGTCAAGGTCCCGAGCGGCGCGGCGGCGACCACGGCGAGCCCGGCACCCGGCTCCGGCCCGAGCTGGGCGAGCAGCTCCCACAGCCGCACCAGCGAGCTCAGCGGAATGCGATTGAGCTCCCCGGCGAGCACCGCGTCATCGATGCCGTGGATCGCCGCGAGCCGGTCCGCACCGACGCCGGCCCGTCGGGCGGTATCCCGGACGAGCCGGATCAGGTGCGTCGAGGCGGTGCCGTCGACAGGCGCCGCGACACGCCTCGAGCCACTCGCCACCACGGCCATACAGTAGCGAGCCGAAATGTCCGGTTCTCTACCCGATCGCCCGCGCGAACACCGAACTTTCGCCCAGGTGTGGCCCACGGCGCATTGTTGTGGGGGACCGGTGGGCCAACTCCTGGCGACAGAGTTAGGCTCGGTGTCGTGACTTCCCATTACGACGTTGTCGTTCTCGGTGCCGGTCCTGGCGGTTACGTCGCCGCCATCCGTGCGGCACAGTTAGGCCTCCGTACCGCGATCGTCGAGCAAAAGTACTGGGGCGGTGTGTGCCTGAACGTCGGCTGCATCCCTTCCAAGGCGTTGCTGCGTAACGCAGAGCTGGCGCATATCTTCACCAAGGAAGCCAGGACCTTCGGGATCTCGGGCGAGGTGAACTTCGACTTCGGTGTGGCGTTCGACCGCAGCCGCAAGGTGGCCGACGGCCGGGTCAAGGGCGTCCACTTCCTGATGAAGAAGAACAAGATCGACGAGTTCGACGGCAAGGGCACCTTCACCGACGCGAACACGCTCTCGGTCGAGCTGTCCAAGGGCGGCACCGAGACCGTCACCTTCGACAACGCGATCATCGCGACCGGCACCGTCACCAAGCTGCTGCCCGGCACGCAGCTCAGCGACAATGTGGTCACCTACGAGGAGCAGATCCTCACCCGCGACCTGCCCGGCTCGATCCTCATCGTCGGCGCGGGCGCGATCGGCATGGAGTTCGGCTACGTCCTGAAGAACTACGGCGTCGACGTGCGCATCGTCGAGTTCCTGGATCGCGCGCTGCCGAACGAGGACGCCGACGTCTCCAAGGAGATCACCAAGCAGTACAAGAAGCTCGGCATCACCATCAGCACGGGTGCCGCCGTGCAGTCGATCGACGACGACGGCTCGAAGGTCACCGTCGCGATCAAGGACAACAAGTCCGGCAACGTGGAGACGGTCACCGTCGACAAGGTGCTGCAGGCCGTCGGCTTCGCGCCCCGCGTCGAGGGCTACGGTCTGGAGGCGGCGGGCGTGCAGCTCACCGACCGCGGCGCCATCGCGATCGACGACTACATGCGCACCAACGTGTCGCACATCTACGCCATCGGTGACGTGACCGCGAAGCTGCAACTCGCGCACGTCGCGGAGGCGCAGGGTGTGGTCGCCGCCGAGACCATCGCGGGCGCGGACACCGTCACCCTCGGCGACTACCGGATGATGCCGCGCGCCACCTTCTGCCAGCCGCAGGTCGCCAGCTTCGGTCTGACCGAGCAGCAGGCCCGCGACGAGGGCTACGACGTGAAGGTCGCGACCTTCCCGTTCACCGCGAACGGCAAGGCGCACGGCCTCGGCGACCCGACCGGTTTCGTCAAGCTGGTCGCCGACAGCAAGTACGGCGAGTTGCTCGGCGGCCACCTCATCGGCCCGGACGTCTCGGAGCTGCTGCCCGAGCTCACCCTGGCGCAGAAGTGGGACCTCACCATCAACGAGCTCACCCGCAACGTGCACACCCACCCGACGCTCAGCGAGGCGCTGCAGGAAGCCTTCCACGGCCTCGCCGGCCACATGATCAACTTCTGATCGACCGCTGATCGCCGACGGTGGCGTCCGGACCTGAAAGGTCTGGGCGCCACCGTTTTTCGTACCGCGGGGCCTGCTCTCGGTTCGCCGACATCAGGCCGATCTGCTAGACAGCAGTGATGCGGAAGTGGCTTATCGGTGCTGCATTGGTGCTCGTCGTCGTGCTGGCGACGGCGGTCGGCGGCTATTACCTGATGAACTCGCGGACCTACCAGTTAGCCGGGCGGCTGGTGGATCGGGTCGGCACCACCGAGAAGGTGGTCGCGTTGACGCTGGACGACGGCCCGACCGATAAGGCGCCCGAGGTGTTGAAAACGCTGGCGGACAACCAGGTTACGGCCACGTTCTATCTGAACGGACGTGATCTGGCCGCCCATCCGGCGCACGGCAGAGCGATCGCCGAGGCCGGCCACGAGATCGGCAACCACACCTACAACCATCGCCGGATGGTCTTGGTCTCCGCCGATGCCGTCCGCGACGAGGTCGAACGCACGGACGCCGAGATCGCGAAAACCGGTTACCGGGGCCCCATTACGTTCCGCCCGCCCAATGGCAAGAAACTGTGGGCGCTGCCGAAATACCTGTCCGACCACGACCGCACCACGGTGACCTGGGACGTCGAGCCCGACTCCGGTGGGAAGCCGAGCGCCGACAAACTCGTCGCCGACACCGTGGCGCAGGTGCGCCCCGGCTCGATCATTCTGCTGCACGTCATGCACGAGTACGCGGCGCCCGCGCTGGCCGCCATTCCGCGCATCGTCACCGAACTCCGTGCTGCGGGCTACACCTTCGTCACCGTCTCGGACCTGCTGAAACGCTGATCAGAGCATGCCGTAGGCGTGCGTCGGGGTGAGGATGGCCAAGGCGCGACGGTCGGCGACCATGGCTCGGCGGTAGTCGTCCCAGTCGGGGTGTTCACCGTTCGCGGCGCGATAGTAGTCGACGAGCGCCTCCACGGTGGCGTCGTGCGGATCTTCGGCGACCGGCGTGACCGACGCGATGGCCTCGATCACGGCGTAGGCGTAGAAGTCCTCGCGGCTGACGTGAATCGCGGCCCATGGTTCGCGAACCAGGTTGTGGTACTTCGCCCGGTCGGCGGTGATGGAGATGCGAATGAGGCCGTCGCCGCCGATCACGTGCAGCACATTGGATTGCTGCGGGCGGCCGTTGCGCCGGATCGTGGTGAGCACCGACCTGGGGTGCTTGCGGGCGAAGTCGACTGCTTGGGCGAGTTCCATGGTGCTATTCAACCGTGTGTGATCCAGGTCTCTTCCCGGTGCGCGTAACCGGGTCAGTCCCGGTGATAGGTCTCCTGGGCGGCACGGACCTGCGGCATGCTCTGCTCCACCAACTGGATCAGCGAGTGGAGCTGCTCGGCGACCTGCCGACCGAGCTCGGTCAGCGTGTATTCGACGCGCGGCGGAATGGTTTCGTGCACCGCACGGTGCACCATGCCGTCGCGTTCCAGCGCCTGCAGGGTCTGCGAGAGCATCCGCTCGCTGACGCCGTCGACGCGCCTGCGCAGTGCGCTGAATCGGTACGAGCCGTCGCGCAGCGCGACCAGGGCGAGGATGCCCCAACGGCTGGTCACATTCTGCAACACCGGCCGCGACGTGCAATCTTTCGCGAAAACGTCGGCTTCCAGCGTCGGATCGTCCAGATCTGGCGACGATGTGCGCTGCGTACTCATGCCTCCGATAGTACCCATCTCGACCAAAGTGGTGTATGAATGCATAGTACTTACTAATAGTTAGTGCTTGTCGAACCGTACATACTCTTGGAGGTAGTCATGACCGTTGCCGTCACCGGTGCCAGTGGACAGCTGGGCCGTCTCGCCGTACAGGCTTTGCTGCGCGAGGGCGCCACCTCGGTGGTCGCGATCGCGCGTGATCCGAAGAAGGTCGCCGACCTCGCCGAACTGGGCGCCGAGGTCCGCCAGGCGAGCTACGACGACGCCGAATCGCTGGATCGGGCGCTCGCCGGGGTCGATCGCGTGCTGCTGGTCTCCGGTAATGAATTCGGCGCCCGAGTGGCACAGCACACCAACGTCATTCGCGCCGCCGAGCGCGCGGGCGTGCAGTTGCTCGCCTACACCAGCATTCCGCGCGCGACGGAGAACCCGCTGATCCTCGCGCAGGAGCACATCGGCACCGAGGCGGTGCTCGCGGAAGCGACTGTCCCGCATGTGATTCTGCGCAACGGCTGGTACTGGGAGAACTACCTCGGCGGGCTCGCGCACGCGGTCGAGTCCGGCGTGCTGCACGGCGCGGCGGGGGACGGCCGGGTGGCCGGCGCGGCGCGCGCCGACTACGCGGCGGTGGCCGCGAAGGTGCTCACCACCGACGGGCACGCCGACCAGGTCTACGAGCTCGGCGGCGACGAGCATCTCACGTATGCCGAGCTGGCCCAGGTGATTTCGGCGGCGGCCGGTAAGCCGGTGCGCTACGAGAACCTGGCCGAGGCGGACTACGCCGCCGTGCTCGAGCAGGCGGGACTGCCCGCTGCCTACGCGAAGACCCTCGCCGATGCGGACGCGGGCATCGCGACCGGCATCCTCGATGTGCACAGCGGTGATCTGCAGAAGCTGCTGGGCCGGGCGTCCACGCCTGCGGTCGAGGTGTTCCGGGCCGCGCTCGGATGACCGTGCTGGACGGACACTTTCGGCGAAAGTGTCCGTCCAGGCCGGGTTCCAAAGGTGGAACCCACTGCTACGCGCTCACACCCACTGCACGAGCTGCACGATGATCCCGTTCGGATCCCTCATCTGGAAGTAGCGCTCGTTCCACTCCTCGGTCTCGATCGGCGTGACGATCGGCACGCCCTCGCCCTGTAGCCGGGCGTATTCGGCGTCGATGTCGTCCACTACGAACACGACAAGGAGTCCCTCGCCCGCGCTGCCCGCCGCACTCTTCGGCTTGAAGCTCGCCAGCCCGGTGCGCAGGAAGATCACGTTCAGCCCCGCGTCGGGCCGGTCCAGCGAAACGAAGCCGTCGGCCGACATCTTCTCGGTGAAGCCGAGGTGGTCGATCAGGAACTTCGCCGAGGCCTGCGGATCGGGAACGTTGAGCGAGATGGCGGAAGCGGTGATATTCATGAGCCCTCCTCGGCGTCGATTAACTCTATACTTAGTACGCTGTACTTTGTATAAGAATTCCCGGGCGGCCGCACTGTGACCTGCGTCACGCCGATACGATCGAACCGATCACGCGAGGAGGCAGGGTGGACGACGGCTCGACACAGCGACCCGACGCACCGGGCACTGCGCGCCCGAGCGAAGGTTCGGTGCAGCGGGGGGCCGAGAGGGCGACGCAGCACACCGCCGAGAGTTCTGCAGAGCGCACCGGCGAGAGTTCTACAGAAACCGGTGAGAGCGCGGCAAAGCGCACCGGCGAGAAGTCCGCCGAGCCGACACCGCGTCGCGGCAAACAGGACCGAAGCAGCGCGGGCGATCCCGTCCGCACGCTGGAGTTGTTGTGGCGGGTCGCGGGCAGCCAGACGCCGACACGCGGCCCGAAACAGCGCAGCAGCGTGGACGCCGTGGTCGCCGCCGCGATCGAGATCGCCGACACCGCGGGCATCGACGCGCTCACCATGCGCGCCGTCGCCACCGAACTGGGCCTGACCCCCATGGCCACCTACACCTACGTGCCGGGCAAGGCCGAGCTGATCGACCTGATGGTGGACAAGGTCTACGCCGAGATGGAGCGTAAGGACCTGTCGGACCTGCCGTGGCGCGATCGGGTCACCGCCATCGCGGTGGCCAACCGCGCCATGCTGGCCCGCCACCCCTGGGTCGCCTACCTGCCGACCACCCGCCCGCCGCTCGGGCCGGGCATGGCCGCCAAATACGACCACGAACTGCGCGCGTTCGAGGGCCTCGGCCTCGACGACGTCACCATGGACGCGTCACTCACCTACGTCCTCGGTTTCGTCACCTCGGTGGCCCGCATCGCGATCGACGCCGCCCGCGCCGCGGCGGACAGCGCGATGTCGGATCCGCAGTGGTGGGAGCGCGTCGCGCCGCTGCTGGCGCAGGTTTTCGACCCGCGGCAATACCCGGTCGGCGCCCGCGTCGGCGCGACCGCCGGGATGGCTTACGACGCCGCCTACAGCGCCGATCATGCCTTCGAGTTCGGCCTCGCCCGGGTCCTCGACGGTCTGGCCGCGCTCATCGAAAAGCGGTGAGCGCGTGCGCTATACCCCGTCGCGCTGGATGCGCAGGGCGGTGATGGTGGCGGCCAGTCCCTCGTACTGGTTGACCAGCAGCACGATCTCGATGAGGCTGCGCTCGTCGTAATGCTCGGCCAGCGCTGCCCAGTGCGCGTCGTCCAGGTCCCTGGTCCGCACCAGCTGGTCGACGGCGGCGAGCAGGGCACGGTGTTTGTCCGTCCAGCCCGGCGCGTCCGGTCCGGTGCGCAGGCGGTCGAGGATCTCCGCCGTCACCCCGGCGCGTTTGCCGAGCCGGATGTGGTGGTCCATCTCGTATTCGCACGCACGCAGGTGCGCGACGCGCAGAATGACCAGCTCCGACTCGTGCCGGGGCAGCCTGCCGCCCGGCATGAGTTTGCCGGAGTAGTGCAGCCAGCCGCGAAACAGCCCCTTGGTGCGGCCGAGCGTGCTGAACAGGTGAGCGTCGTCGGTGCCCGCGGCCTTGGAAAGTACCTGCCAGACAACCCAGTTGATCGGACCCAGCTCCCGCAGGCGTCCAGGGGAAATGCGTGGTCGCAGCGCTGAAACCATGCTCGGTCGGCTCCTCCGGGTACGAGGGGTGAGCGGCCGGGCGGCGCCGGGCCGAGCCGTCAGCCTACCGGCGAGTACGCCCCGGATCGATGGCCATCGGCGACCGGCGAGTGCCACGCAGGTCAGGCAGCTGCCGAATTGCCCGCGCAGCCTGGGGATTACCCCGTTACGATCGATTTCGTGCGGATACGGGTACCTCGATGGGGCGCACAGAGCTCGCCATGCTCCAGACCGCGGCCCGGCAGCGCAGCTATGTGGCGCTGATCCAGCACGGCCTGATGATGCGGAGAGGCGGACAAGCTCGACATGCTGGTGAGGGTCAGGCCCGGGGCGCAGCTGTCCGGGGCCGAACAAGAATTCGTCGAATGTCTGCGCTCCTACCCCTCGGCCGCCCTCGCCATGATCGACCTGCGGGTCGGCGACCGGCGGATCGACGCGGTGGTCTGGACGCCGCGCGGGTTGACGGTGCTGGAGGTCAAGGGCTTTCGTCGCAGGCAGAGCGGCATTCTCAGCATCGCCGCCGAGGGCCCGTGGAAGATCAGTGACGCCGATGCGGACCTCGACGAGCCGGCCGGGCGCCCCTCCGATCGACTGGAACACGGGATTCACACGGTGAAGACCACGCTCGAGCGGGCGCTGCTCGACCCGGGACATGTCTGCGGTGCCGTCGTTCTCGTGCCGTTTCGCGGCGCGGTGGTGCGTCCGTCGCGCACCAATCTGCGCCCCGGACTCGATGTC
This sequence comes from Nocardia sp. NPDC052316, assembly GCF_044547795.1. Taxonomy (NCBI): domain Bacteria; kingdom Bacillati; phylum Actinomycetota; class Actinomycetes; order Mycobacteriales; family Nocardiaceae; genus Nocardia; species Nocardia sp. NPDC052316. The sequence goes on along the minus strand of NZ_JBIUBB010000001.1, from coordinate 1,384,009 downwards.
GTCGTCGGCAATGTCGCCGATGCCACCGAGTTGCGCATCTATCTCGAAGGGTTCTCGGCCGGGGCGCGGAAGTGGACGGCCGACCGCGTGCTCCGCGACTGCACCGCACTCGGCCTCGCCGAGCTCGCGCCGTCTCGTGCGGACCTGATCGCCGCCGGTTTCGAAGAGGTGCCGCAGGAGACTCCGAGTGTCATACCGCGCCCACCCAAACCACGGGTCGAGCCGACGCCGGGGGTTGCCACGAAACGGCATTCGTACGCCGGGTGGGCGGTTGTCGCGCTGGCGGTCGTCGGGATGCTCGCGGTGATCGGCGTGGTCGCGACCTCGTTGGCGCGCGATTCTTCCCATCCGACACCCGAGGAGACCAGCACGACGACCCCGGCGCCGACAACGACCCAGCCGACTACGTGCTGGCCGTTCCAGCCGGACTGCTGAGCGGCGCGGTCACCCGCCCGCGTCGCCGCGACCGCCTGCTCGGAGCACCCGAACACGTCCGAGAGCTGTTGCCCGCCCGCAACGCGTTTGTGTCAATCTCTCACGGCCTGAGCCAATTTGGTGAGTTCCAGGGCCCGCTGAGCGCGGGCTAGCACCTGCGCGCGGGAACTATCGATATGCGCGGTGAGGGCCGACATGGCGGCCTGCACGTCGCCGGACAACAACTGCTCGGCGATCGCGATGTGTTCGGCGGTCATGGTGGCGATCCGATCGGCCGTCGGCGCATCCAAGGTGCGCACCGGGCGCACCCTGCGGTGCACGACCGTAAGCGCTTCTGCCAGCGCGGAATTGCCCGCCGCCGCCAGCAGGCCGGTGTGGAACTGCTCGTCGGCGACCAGCGCGTGGCCCGGCTCCGGCGGGTTGTCGAGCAGTGCCCGCCAGCTGTCGAGCTCGGCTCGGATCAGGTCGAGATCGTGGGCGGCGGTAGGAGAGTCGACCCGCACCCGCTGCATCCCCGCGGCCTCCAGCACGATACGCAACTCGTACAGCTGATCGAGCTCGTCGAGCCGAGGCCGGTACGGAAACAGCCCGGCGGAGCGCCGCTCAACCAGCCCGTCGGCCTGCAACCGGGCAAGGGCCTCGCGCACCGGTGTGCGCGATACCTGGTAGAGCTGGGCAAGTCGCTTCTCGCTGAGCCGCTCGGTCGCCGCGATCACTCCGGCGGTCAGATCCCGGCGCAGCGAGTGATACACCCGCTCGCGCAACGGGACCCGTCCCTCGCCCGGCATGGCGGTCGGCTCAGATCGCCATCGCCGAGCGGACCGCGGTCTCCGCGCCCGCGCCGCCCGCTCCCGTTGCGGTGACCCGACCCGCGGCCAGGATGTAATAACGCTGCGCCGCTTGCAGTGCGAAGCCGATGTGCTGCTCCACCAGCAGCACGCTCAACCCACCGCGGCGGGTCAGATCGATGATGGTGCGCTCGATTTCGGCCACCACCGACGGTTGGATGCCCTCGGTGGGTTCGTCGAGGATGAGCAGGCGCGGCTCGGTGATCAGCGCGCGGGCGATCGCCAACTGCTGACGCTGCCCGCCGGAGAGCAGACCGGCCTTGCGGCTCAACAGTTCCCGCAGCGCGGGAAACAGGTCGAGCGATTCGTCGATCAACGCCTTGCCGCGTTTGCGGCCGTCGGCGACCACCTGCAGATTCTCCGCCGTGGTCAACTGCGGAAAACTCTGCTGCCCCTGCGGCACATACGCGACCCCGCGCCGCACCCGCCGCGACGGCGACAGCTTGGTGATCGGCTCGCCGTCGAGCCTGATCTGCCCCGACGCGGCGCCGATCAGCCCGACTGCGGTACGCAACAGCGTGGTCTTACCCGCGCCGTTGTGCCCCATGATGGCCACCACGCTGTCGTCCGGAACGGTGACCGAGACGCCGTGGATCACCTCGGTCCGGCCGTAACCGGCATGGATATCGATGAGCTCGAGCATCAGACGGACTCCTTCACCGTGGCAGGGTCGGCCAGCGCGGTACCGATCGCGGCGGCCGTGCCGAGGTAGACCTGCTGCACCCGCGGATCCGCCTGCACCTGTTCGACGGTGCCCTCGCTGAGCACCTTGCCGCCGGCCAGCACGGTCACCGAGCTGGCGAAGGCGCGCATGAAGTCCATGTCGTGCTCGACCACGACGACGATGCGGGCACCGCCGATGCGGCGCAACAGATCCCCGGTCTCCTCGCGTTCCTCGGCGCTCATGCCCGCGACCGGCTCGTCGAGCAGCAGCACCGACGCGTTCTGCACCAGCAGCATGCCGATCTCCAGCCACTGCTTCTGGCCGTGGGCGAGCACGCCCGCGGGCTTGTCGCGCAGGTCGCCGAGGCCGGTGAGCTCCAGCGCCTCCTCGATGCCGGGCAGCACCGACTTGCGGCGGCGCAGCATGGTGAGCGCCGAACGCCCTGCACCCGCAGCGATGTCGAGATTCTGCAGCACGCTGAGCTGTTCGAATACGCTCGCCGTCTGGAAGGTGCGGCCGATGCCGAGCCTGGCGATCTGGTGCACCTTCTTGCCGAGCAGTTCGACGCCGGTCTTCTGTACCGATCCGGTCGCCGGGACCAGGCCGGTGATCGCGTTGATGAGCGTGGTCTTGCCCGCGCCGTTGGGGCCGATCAGAAAGCGCAGATCACCTTGCAGCACAGTGAGATCGACGTCGGACACCGCCTTGAACCCGTCGAAGCTCACCGACAGGCCACGGATTTCCAGGTACTCGCTCGACATGCCCGCATTGCCACCGGGTTTCGGGGTGAGTGTGGTCATCGGGATTCCACCTTTTCCGGCTCGATCTCGGACTGCGGTGCAACGACCGCCGGTGTGGCCAACGTCGGCCCGGCTCGGCGAAACCTGCTGTCCAGTGCGCCCTTCAGCATCGGCCAGACGCCGGCCAGCCCGGCCGGGATGAAGCCGATCACCACGATGAACAGCACGCCTTGCAGATACGTCCACCCGGACGGGAACTCCTCGGAGAGCGCGGTCTGCGCCCAGGCCACGCCGATCGCGCCGAGCACCGGGCCGAGCAGGGTGGTCCGGCCGCCGATCGCGACGCCGATGAGGAACGCGATCGAGGGCACCACGCCGATATCGGCGGGCGAGATGATGCCGACGATCGGGGTGAACAGCGCACCCGCGATGCCGGCGAAGAAGGCGGCCACCACGTACGCGACGATCTTGACGTTGGCCGGGTCGTATCCGAGGAAACGCACCCGCTCCTCCTGATCACGCACCGCGACCAGCAATTCGCCGTACCGACTTCGCATCAGCTGGCGCGCCAGGGCGACCACCACGAGCAGCGTGCCCGCCGCGATGAAGAACAGCATCTTCCGGTTCACCGGATCGGACAGCTTGAACCCGAAGAAGGCCCGGAAGTCCGACAGCCCGGTGAAGCCGCCGATGGCCTGCTGCCCGGTGAGCAGGATCGCCAGCGCCGCCGCCAGCGCCTGACTGAGGATGGCGAAGTAGGCGCCCTTGACCCGCCGCTTGAACACGCCGTACCCGAGCACCGCGGCGACCAGCGCCGGCAGCACGAGAATGCCGAGCAGTGCCACCGGCGCGGACGCGAAAGGCTGCCAGAACGACGGCAATTCGCGAATACCGGAGATCTCCATGAACTCCGGCACCTCGTTGCCGAGCCGCGCCGCATCGGCCATCTGCAGATGCATCGCCATGATGTAGGCGCCGATACCGAAGAACACGCCCTGGCCGAGCGTCAGCATTCCCCCACGGCCCCAAGCCAATCCGATACCGACCGCCACAATCGCGAAACAGAGGAACTTGGCGAGCAGGTTCAGCCGGAAGTCGCTGAGCACCGCGGGCGCCACCGCGAACAACAGAACGGCGGCCAGGCCGAAGCCGCCGAGCGCGGTCAAGGTCGAGTGCGCGCGCCACCGTGCTACCAGCGTGGTCATGCCAAACTCCTTGTCCGGACGGTGAACAGGCCCTGCGGACGCACCTGCAGGACGATGACGATGACGACGAACACGATGACCTTCGCGATCGACGCGGTGGTCGAGTATTCGATGTAGGAGTTCAGCAGGCCGAGCGCGAAGGCGGCGATCACCGTGCCCTTGATCTGGCCGAGCCCGCCGATCACGACCACCAGGAACGCGTCGATCAAATAGCTCTGTCCGATGGTCGGACTGGTCGAACCGATGAGGGTGAGCGCGACGCCGGCGACTCCGGCCAGGCCGGACCCGATGAAGAAGGTGCTGATATCGGTGAAACGGCTTGACACTCCGCTGGTTTCGGCCAGACTCCGGTTCTGCACGACGGCTCGGATGCGGCGCCCCATCGGCGTCGTCTTCAGCACGGTGGCCAGCGTGATCACCGCGGCCACGGCGAGCACGAGAATGAAGATGCGGCTCTTCGGCACCACCGCGCCCAGAATGGTGACACCGCCGCTGAGCCATTCCGGCGCGATGACATTCTTGGCAGGCGCGCCGAAAAGATCACGGGCCAGCTGTTGCAGCACCAACCCGACACCGAAGGTGACCAGCAGGGTATCCAGCGGCCGGTCGTACATCCAGCGGATCAGGCCCATCTCCAGCGCCGCGCCCAGCAGCCCGCCGACCAGGAAGCCGACGAGCAGCGACACCACCAGTGAGACGCCGGCCGACGAAATGACCTTCTGCACAACATAAGTCGTGTAGCACCCGGCCATGATGAATTCGCCGTGCGCCATATTGATCACGCCCATCTGACCGAAGGTCAGCGAGAGGCCGAGCGCGGCGAGCAACAGAATTGATCCCAGACTCAGCCCCGTGAAGAGCTGGCCGATCACCACGTCCACAGGGACTCCTCGAATATCGGGCCGGGCGAATTACTTGAGGCCCTTGGCCCATTCGTAGGACTTCAAATACGGGTCGGGCGTGATCGCTTTACCCGAGTCCCACACCGTGTAGATGAGCCCGTCCGGCCGGATCTCGCCGATGCGGGCGGTCTTGGTGATGTGATGGTTCGAGCCGTCGAGGGTGACCAGGCCCTCGGGCGCCTCGAAGCTGACGCCGTCGGCCGCGGCCTGAACGTCGGCCACCTGGAACGACTTCGCCTTCTCCACGGTGTTCTTCCACAGGAACACCGAGGCGTACGCGGCCTCCATCGGGTCCGAGGTCGGCTTGTCCGCGCCGAACGCGGCCTTGTAGTCCGCGACGAACTTCTTGTTCGCCGGGGTGTCGACGGTCTGGTAGTAATTCCACGCGGTCAGCTGGCCCGCGATGTTCTGCGCGCCGATGCCCGCGACCTCTTCCTCGGCGATGGACACCGAAACCACCGGCATCTCAGCGGCTTTCAGGCCGGCGTTGGTGTATTCGCGGAAGAACGCCACATTCGAGTCGCCGTTCAGCGTGTTGAACACCGCGCCCGCCTTGGCATTACGCACCTTGTTCACGATGGTGGAGAAGTCGGTCGAGCCGAGCGGGGTGTAGTCCTCCCCCTTGATCTCGATGCCGTTGGCCTTCGCGTACGCCTTGATCTCGCGGTTGGCGGTCTGCGGGAAGACATAGTCGGAGCCGACCAGGTAAAGGGAGGTAATGCCATGCTGCTTCAGGTAATCCAGCGCGGGGACGATCTGCTGATTGGTGGTCGCACCGGTGTAGAAGATGTTCTTGCTGTCTTCCAGGCCCTCGTACTGCACCGGGTAATAGAGCAGCGAGTTCAGGCTCTCGAACTTCGGCTTCATCGCCTTGCGGCTCGACGAGGTCCAGCCGCCGAACACCGCCGCCACACAGTCGGCGCTGATGAGTTTCTCCGCCTTCTCGGCGAAGGTCTTCGGGTCCGACGCGCCGTCCTCGAGTACCAGCTCGATCTTCTTACCGAGCACCCCGCCCGCGGCGTTGATCTGGTCGACCGCGAGTTTGGTGGAGTTGGCGACGGTGACCTCGGAGATCGCCATGGTGCCCGACAGCGAGTGCAGCGAACCGATCTTGATCGAATCCTTCGACGTGTCGACGCAGGAGGCGGCGTTCGAGCCGGTGGTGCCTGCGTCGTCTTTGGCGCCACAGGCGGTCAGCAACAGTCCGGCTAGCGCTACCGCGGCGGGAAGGGCCACCGTTTCGACCATGCGCCGGGAGCGGGATCGAGGGATGGCACGGGTATCTGACATGGGGCGGACCCTTCTCGCTTCATCAGGTAATTCGGCGGCACGGCGTGCACCGCGGCGAATACCTCCGCCTTCGCCCCGGTCAGGACGGTCGCCGGGGGTGTATACAGCGGGTGTATTCGTGCAGCGAACGTTAGACAGAAGTTGTTGCGCCGGAATATCTCTCGGTGACGAGTCCGTTTCGTCTGTTTCGTCCGTGTGAACGTTTACGGTTACCGGCTGGTGAACCTCGGTGAGGGGAGCGCCGAGCTTACGGTTGCGTAGCGTCGCCGCGGTACGGCAGGCTGCGTTTGTACATCGTCAGAACGGCCGAAACCTGGGAGGACCGTCGTGGGTCACTACAAGGCGAACGTGCGAGACATCGAGTTCAATCTGTTCGAGGTATTCGGTCTGGACAAACTGCTCGACACCGGCGCCTACGGCGATCTCGACTCCGACACCGTGCGCGAGATCCTGGCCGAGGTGAAGCGGCTGGCCGAGGGCCCGATCGCGGAGTCCTTCGCGGCCGCCGACCGCGATCCGATCACCTTCGACCCGGCCACCAACTCGATCTCGGTGCCGGACGCGCTGCGCAAGTCCATCACGGCCGCGCACGACGCCGACTGGAGCAGGCTCGGCCTGCCCGAGGGTATGGGCGGCACGCCCGCGCCCGCCGCGGTGGTCTGGGCCGTTCAAGAGATGATCGTCTGCGCCAACCCGGCGGCGTGCTTCTTCAACATGGGCCCGGTGATGGGCTCGGTGCTCTACAACGTCGGCACCGAGCAGCAGCAGCGCTGGGCCACCGAGGGTTACGAACGCGGCTGGCAGGGCACCATGGTGCTGACCGAGCCGGACGCGGGCTCCGATGTCGGCGCGGGCCGCACCAGGGCGATCGAGCAGCCCGACGGCACCTGGCACATCGAGGGCATCAAGCGGTTCATCTCCGGCGGCGATGTCGGCGACACCGCGGAAAACATGTTCCACCTGGTCCTTGCCCGCCCGGAAGGCGCGGGACCCGGCACCAAGGGCCTGTCGCTGTTCTACGTGCCGAAGTTCCTGTTCGATCCCGAGACGCTCGAGCTCGGCGCCCGCAACGGCGTGTACGCGACCAATGTCGAGCACAAGATGGGCCTGAAGTCCTCGCCCACCTGTGAGCTCACCTTCGGCGGCGAGGTGCCCGCGGTCGGCTGGCTGGTCGGTGACGTGCACAACGGCATCGCGCAGATGTTCCAGGTGATCGAGAACGCGCGCATGGTGGTCGGCATCAAGTCCACCGGCACGCTGTCCACCGGGTACCTGAACGCGCTGGACTACGCCAAGCAGCGCATCCAGGGTGCGGACCTGACCCAGATGAGTGACAAGGCCGCGCCCCGCGTGCCGATCACCCGGCATCCGGATGTACGGCGCTCGCTGGCTCTGCAGAAGGCGTACGCCGAAGGCCTGCGCGCGGTGTACCTGTACACGGCGGCGCATCAGAATCCCGATGTGGCGGAGCTGGTTTCGGGCGCGGACGCCGAATTGGCGCATCGGGTCGACGATTTGCTGCTGCCGATCGTCAAGGGTGTCGGCTCGGAGCGGGCCTACCAGTACCTGACCGAATCCCTGCAGACCCTCGGCGGCTCGGGGTACCTGCAGGACTACCCGATCGAGCAGTACATCCGGGACGCGAAGATCGACTCGCTGTACGAGGGCACCACCGCGATCCAGGCGCAGGACTTCTTCTTCCGCAAGATCATTCGGGACAAGGGCGTGGCGATCGGGCACGTCACCGGGCAGATCGCCGCGTTCCTCGACACCAAGAGCGGTCGGTTCGAGACCGAACGCGAGCTGCTGCGTACGGCATTGGCCGACGTGCAGGCGATGGCGGCCACGCTGACCGGCTTCCTGATGGCCGGTCAGCAGGACCCGGCCGAGCTGTACAAGGTCGGTCTCGGCTCGGTGCGGTTCCTGCTCTCGGTCGGTGACCTGCTCATCGGCTGGCGGTTGCTGGTGCAGGCCGAGATCGCGGCCGCCGCACTGGCTTCCGAGGCGGCGGAGAAGGATCGGGCGTTCTATGCCGGAAAGGTCGCTGCGGCAAGCTTCTTCGCGAAGAACGTGCTGCCGGAGCTGACCGCGAACAAGGCGATCATCGCCGCGATCGACAACGACATCATGCAGTTGGCCGAAGCGGCTTTCTGACCGCAGCCGACCGAAGGCGTCCGGTACTCGGCTCAGCCGGGTAAGGGCGCCTTCTGGCGTTCAGTCCGCGAGCAGTTTCAGCACGACCGGACGGGACAGGGTGCCCGAGACCTGGCGGGCCAGCTGGTTGGCGCTGGTGCCTTCGGCGTGCGCGGCGCGCAGGGCCGCGGCGAGTTCGTCGCGGGCCGCGTCGGCCGCTGCCTGGGCGTCGCGGAGTCGTTGCGCTGCGCGATCGACGCTCGTCGGGTGGTCGGCCGGGGTGGCCAATTCATTGACCGCAGTGGCCTCCGTGGCTGCGGCGGGCGCCGGGGCGGGCGGGAAGTTGCGCATCGCCGCCCTGGCGAACTCCTGCATGAACTCGCGGGTCGCGTCCTTGTCCTCGGCGTTGTCGCCGAGCAGCAAGCGGGTGGTCTGCGGCACGGCCAGGCTCCAGTTGGACATGCCGCAGAGGGCGAGCAGCAGCCGGCCCGCGTATCGGGCGTCGACGCCGAATTGTTCGCTGGCCCTGTCGAATTTCTGCTCGTAGTGCTGGGCGCGCCAGCCGTCGATGTCGTGCGCGTCGACGCCGCGGTGCAGGCCCTCCCACAGCAGCAGGCGCAGCAGTTGCGGGTTGTTGTTGTGGTAGTCGAACAGCTTGCCGACGTAGCGGCCGGGGTCGGTCTCGGCCAACGGCTGGACCACGTCCATGAACTCGCGCATGGTGTCGATCAGGATCACGTCGAAGAGCTTGTCCTTGCTGCCGAACAGGCCGTAGATGCGTTCCTTGTTCACCCCCGCCGCCTCGGCGATGCGATCGACGCGCGCGCCCGCGAGGCCGTATTCGGCGAATTCGTCGCGCGCGGCACGCAGCAGCGCCTGTTTGGTCGCGTCACTGCGCTTGATGGTGGCCGTCATGGTCTCGACTTTACCATTCCATTAAACCAACTATTTGGTTGACAATGCGGCTCGGCCGGTCCTACTGTCATCGGCATGGCTACGCCGACTCTTCCGCTGACGACCGGTACTCCGGCCACCGCGCCCACTGTGAGCGCTTCCCCGCGCGCGCACACCGCGCGCACCCTGCCCGTCTTCGTACTCGCCGCACTGCTCGCCACCGGGCAGATGTACGTGCCGATTCCCCTGTTCACGGCCATGAAAGCCGACTGGAGCGTCGGCTCCGGCGTGATGACCTGGATCATCAGTGCGTTCGCCTTCGGCTACGCGGGCGGCTTCGTGCTGTTCGGGCCGCTGTCGGATCGCTACGGACATCGCCGGGTGCTGATGACCGGCATGCTGATCGCCGCAGTGGTCACCCTATTGACCGGTTTGGCTTTCAGTGCACCGGTCGCCCTGGTGTTGCGCGTCGTGCAGGGTCTCGTGGTCGGGTCCATTCCGCCCGCGATCATGGCCTACGTCGCCACCCGTATCGCGCCCGCGCACCGCGCGGTGGTGACCATGTCCATCGCCACCTCGTTCCTCGCCGCGACCGTCGTCGCGCAGATCGTCTCGCAGGCCGTGGTCGCCTCGTTCCCGTGGCGCACCGTATTCCTCGGCTCCGCAGTCGTTTTCGCGGCGCTCGCGTTCGCGCTGCGCGCTGTGATGCTCGACGACGCCCCGACCGGCCGGGATCTGCCGTTGCGGCACAGCTACGCCGCGATCCCCGCCGTGCTGCGCATCCTGCCGCTACTGCCGATGCTGGTGGCCGGTGCGATGAGCATGGCGGTGATGGTCGGCATCTACACCGGGCTCGAACTGACCGGCGTAATCACCGACTCCGGCGAGCTGCTCACGCTGCGCGCGGGTGCGCTGCCGGTGATGGTGGCGCTGCCGCTGCTGGCCGTGCCGCTGGCGCGGCTGTCCAAGCACAGCCAGATCGTGCTCGGCGTGCTGGTCGCCGCCGCCGCGATGGTGGCCGCCACCTTCGAGGGCACGCACCTCGCGGCGCTGACGATTCTGCTGGCCGTGCTCGTCGGCGGGTTGGGCATCATCGCTCCGGCAGTGCTGCAGAGCGCGGGCGAGCTGGGCGGTGAATCCCGTGCTGCGGCAATGTCGGTCGCGATGTTCAGCTTCTACGTGGGTGCCACCGCGGGCCCACTGGTCGCGGCCGCCGCTGCGCCGCACGGCTTTTCCGCCCTGGCCTGGACGCTGGCCGCCTTGCTCGTCGCCGCATTGGCGATGACCTTGGTGGGCCTGCGCGTCCAGCGAAAGGCCTTGGCTGCCTGAGTATCCAGCGGTCGGCCGACCACTGTGCGCCGATCCGAGCCTTCGGCAGTCGGCGGTGCTGCCGATCTGATCGGTCCGTCGCGGCGCTGCTGTCAGGCGGTGTTGTAGGCGCCGCTTGACAAGGCGGGCATCGTCAGGTGGTTACCGGCTACCTCACTGGGCGGGCATCGTCGGCGGGCACCCCACTGGGCCGCCACCGTCGGCGGACACCTGATAAGGCCGGCATCGAGAAACGGTGCCGGCCTTCGTTGTTGTCCAGGGGGACTCGCTCGGTCCGCGCCTACTTCAGCACGTACGGCGACACCGAGCTGCGATGCTCGCTGATATCGAGGACCTTGCCGAGCGGCGGGAACGCCCGCTGCGGGCAGTTGAGCCGTTCGCAGACCCGGCAGCCCGCGCCGATCGGGGTGGCCTGGACCTCGTCGAGATCGATGCCGTCGGCGTAGATCACCCGGCCCGCGTGGCGCAGCTCGCAGCCCAGACCGATGGCGAAGGTCTTGCTCGGCTGGCCGTAGCGGGTCGCCCGGCGCTCCACCGTGCGCGCGACCCACAGGTACTTGCGGCCGTCGGGCATCTGCGCGATCTGCGTCATGATCTTGCCCGGGTAGGCGAAGGTCTCGTAGACGTTCCACAGCGGGCAGGTGCCGCCACTGGCGGAGAAGTGGAACCCGGTGGCGGACTGCCGTTTCGACATATTGCCCGCCCTGTCCACCCGCACGAACGAGAACGGGACGCCGCGCAGTTTCGGCCGCTGCAGGGTCGAGAGCCGGTGGCAGATGGTCTCGTAGCTCTGCGTGAAGAACGCGGAGAGCCGCTCGATGTCGTAGCGGAAGTCCTCGGCGACCTCGTGAAAGTGCGTGTAGGGCAGCACGGTTGCCGCCGCGAAGTAGTTGGCCAGCCCGAGCATCGCCAGCTTGCGGGTGTCCTCGGAGGCGAAATTGCCCTCCTCGACCAGCTTTTCGAGCAAGCCGCCGCATTCGAAGTACGCGAGCTCGGCGGCGAGCTTGAACGTACGCTGACCACCGGACAGGTGCGGCGCGATCTCCAGCCGCTGCGTCTGCTCGTCGTACCGATGCAGCACGCCCTCGCCGAGGTCGATCCGCTCCACGATCCGCACATCGTGCGAACGCAGGATCCGCGCGACCTCGCTGTTCACGTCACCGCCGTGGAACCGGATGCGTGCGGTGAGTTCCTCTGCGGCGGTGTCCAATTCGTGGATGTAGTTCTGCCGCTGATAGAAGAAATCGCGCACCTCCTCGTGCGGCTTGCTGATCGCCGCGCTGCCGGAACCGTCGGAGAACCGATCCTCGGTGGCGGCGGCCAGCTGGGCGGAGGTGTTGCGGTAGCGGTTGTGCATGTTGACCAGCGCGCGGGCCATGCTCGGATGCGCGGACACCATGTCCGCGATCTCCTGGGTATCGGCCTCGATGCCGAGCTCCTGATCCATCACGACCTCTTGCAGCTCGGCGATGAGCCTGGTGTCGTCCTGGGAGGAGAAGAAGGTGGCGTCGACCCCGAACACCTCGCTGATCCGCAGCAGCACCGGGACGGTGAGCGGGCGCACGTCGTGTTCGATCTGGTTGAGGTAGCTCGCCGAGATCTCCAGCTTCTGGGCGAGTGAGACCTGGCTCAGCCCCCGTTCGGTCCGCAGCTGACGAAGCCGCGCCCCGACGTAAGTCTTGGCCATGCGTCCAGTTTATGGGCGTTTTCGCAAGCCTGCCAATGGGGAATTAGCAGCAGTGTTGAGCGATATGTCACAGGGAGGCGTTACCGTCGACTCGTGTTGTTCTCGCATGTCGTCCAGGCTTCGGAGACGGTCCGCGCGACCAGGTCACGCAAGACGAAGATCGCAACCTTCGCCGAGTTGTTGACCGCCGCCGCGCCGGACGAACTCGCGCCGGTGGTCGCGTGGGCATCCGGCGAGCTACGACAGGGCCGGATCGGCACCGGCTGGCGCACCCTCACCGCGGTGGACACTACTCCGGCACTCGTTGCGACGCTGACGGTTTCGGCGGTCGATGCCGCGCTGTCCGATCTGGCCGAGACCGCAGGTGCCGGATCGGCGGCCAAACGCAAGGCTCTGCTCGCCGCACTGTGGACCGCCGCGACCGCCGACGAGCAGGCGTTCCTGCTGCGCCTGCTCACCGGCGAGCTGCGCCAAGGGGCGCTCACCGCCATCGTCAGTGAGGCCGTCGCCGTGGCCGCGGGAGTGCCGGTCGAGCTGGTGCGCCGCGCCTACATGCTGTCCGGGCGGCTGCCGGTGACCGCGATCGCGGCGCTGACCGGCGGCGTCGAGGCGCTCAACGAATTCCGGCTGGAGGTGGGCCGCCCGATCCAGCCGATGCTCGCCTCGCCAGGTGCTTCGCTGGACGAGGCGCTGACCGAGTTCGACGGGGACGTGAGCGTCGAGATCAAGATGGACGGCGCACGGATCCAGGTGCATCGTGACGGTGCGCGGGTGTGGGTGTTCACCAGGACGCTGCGCGACATCACCGCGGGCGTGCCGGAGCTGGTGGAGCTGGTCGCCGGGCTCGACTGCACCAGCGTCGTGCTGGACGGTGAAACCCTGGCGCTCACCGATGCCGGACGGCCGCGGCCCTTCCAGGAAACGATGAGCCGGTTCGCCGAGGTGAGTTCCACCAGGGAACTGCTGCTGCACCCGTACTTCTTCGACTGCCTGCACCTGGACGGTACCGACCTGCTCGACGCCCCGCTGTCCGAGCGCCGCGCCGCGCTCACCGAAGTGGCCGCCGCGCACAGCATTCCCGCGCTGATCCGCCCCGCCGAAGAGGCGGCCGCCGAGTACTTCGACGGTGCGCTCGCCGCAGGCCACGAGGGCGTGATGATCAAGTCGCTGTCCGCGCCCTACGCGGCGGGCAGGCGCGGCCGGGCCTGGCAGAAGATCAAGCCGACGCACACCCTCGACCTGCTGGTCCTAGGGGCGGAGTGGGGCTACGGCCGCCGCACCGGCTACCTGTCGAACCTGCATCTCGGAGCTCGCGACCCGGAGACCGGCGAGCCCGTCATGGTGGGTAAGACCTTCAAGGGTCTGACCGATGCGCTGCTGCAGTGGCAGACGGCCGAGTTCCCCCGGCACGAACGCGCCCGCGACGAGCAGACCGTGTACCTGTGGCCCCAACTCGTCGTCGAGATCGCCCTCGACGGCGTCCAGGTCAGCCCGCGCTACCCCGGCGGCGTTGCCCTGCGCTTCGCCCGCGTGGTCCGTTACCGCCCCGACAAGGACCCCGTCGAAGCCGACACCATCGACACGGTGCGCGCCCTACTCCCGTAGCCCGACCGAGCCCGTTCGCCGCCGACTCGCGGGAGTCCGCCCGATGTCGGGCGGTTCACGACGGCCGGTGCGAAGATTGCTCTGCCACTGCAAGTGTGGGCTCCTCAGGGGTGTAGGTCCACGTCAGACTGCAGTGGTTCGGCGGGTTGCTGCTTCGGGAGCGGGGTCAAGTGGGTTCGATGACGGGGCGGCTCTGTGCCGTTGCCCTTGCGGTACTGGTGGCGTTCGGCGCGGTGCTCGGGGTCAACTCGCACGCCAGTCCGCTCGACGAATTGCTGTTCCCGTCCCGCGAAGTCGCCGGGATCATGCCGACGCCGCTGGGCGATCCGTTCTATGGGCCGCCGGTCGGCTTCGAAAGCCGCGATCCCGGAACGGTACTCGCGTCGCGTCCGGGCGGCACCGGGGTGACGATGGTCCCGCTCACCTCGACGGAGCTGCTGATCCGCTCCACCGACGCCAAGGGCAATCCGGTCCCGGTGGTGGCCACCCTGCTGATGCCGACGGCCCCGTGGACCGGCCCAGGCCCACGCCCGCTGGTGAGTTTGAACCCGGCGATCGACTCACTCGGGCACCGGTGCGCGCCGTCCTACGAGCTGCGGATGGTGTCGAGCAAGCTGTGGCAGGCGCAGATCCCGCTGTCGAAGGGTTACGCGGTACTGGTGCCCGATCATCAGGGTCCGCGGCAGGCGTACGCGGCGGGCCTGATGGCCGGGCACGCGGTGCTCGATGCGATCCGGGCCGCGGTGCAGACGCCGGAACTCGGCCTGGCGCCGGACGCGCCGACCGTGGTCACCGGCTACTCCGGCGGCGCCATCGCGTCGGGGTGGGCGGCGCAGTTGGCGCCTGGGTACGCTCCGGAGATCAATCTCGTCGGCGCCGCGTTCGGTGGTGTGCCCGCCGATTTCACCCTGCTGCTGCACACCATGAACGGCCGCGACGCCGCGTCCGGGGTGTTTCTGGCCGCGACCCTGGGGTTGGCGCGGGAGTACCCGGAGATGCTCGACCTGATGAACGACAACGGGTGGCGCATGGCGCGCATCGGCAAGGATTTCTGCATGGCGGCCGAGGAGTTCGTCGGCATCGTGGCGCCGATTCCGGTGCAGGCGCTCACCGATGTGGCGGCGCCGACCGAGCTGCCCTTCATTCGGGAGATCCTGGCGCAGAATCGGCTCGGTGCCGTGCCGCCGACCGTCCCGGTGTTCCTGTATCACGGTCTGAACGAGTTCTGGGTGCCGTTGGCCGGAGCCGAGAACCTCTACGCCGACTGGTGCCGCGGCGGTACCCAGGTGGATTTCCAGATATATCCCGGTGAACACTTCATCGTCAGTACCAGCGGAATCCCCGGCACTCATGCCTGGATAGACGACCGCTTCGCCGGTAAGCCGGTGACCCCCGGCTGCACCCGATTCGGCTGATAGGGGACAGGATCCAACTTTATCGCACCGGCGACGCGCGGTTAACCGCAACCACCTGGCAATCATATTGACCCGTGCCGCACACTGGACACGTGACCGTCGAATTACTGGTTCTCCTGATCGTCATCGTCACGGCACTCGCATTCGATTTCACCAACGGCTTCCATGACACCGCCAACGCCATGGCGACCTCGATCGCCACCGGCGCGCTCCGGCCGCGCGTCGCGGTCGCGTTGTCCGCGGTGCTCAATCTGATCGGCGCCTTTCTCTCGGTCGCGGTCGCCGCCACCGTGGCCAAGGGCATCGTCCGCCTCGACGCGGTGCAGGGTCATGATCTGCTGATCATCGTGTTCGCCGGACTGGTCGGCGGCATTCTCTGGAACTTGCTCACCTGGCTGTTCGGCCTGCCGTCCAGTTCCTCGCACGCACTGTTCGGCGGCTTAATCGGCGCCACCCTCGCCGCGCTCGGCTTCAGCGGCGTGATCTGGGCGGCCGGCTCGGACGGCGTGCTCACCAAGATCATTCTGCCCGCTGTGCTCGCGCCGATCATCGCGGCGATGGTGTCGGCCATCGGCACCTGGCTGGTCTACCGGATCACCCAGAAGTCCGAGCCGGCGAAGGTGGAGGCGGGTTTCCGCTGGGGCCAGATCGGTTCGGCCTCGCTGGTCTCGCTGGCGCACGGCACCAATGACGCGCAGAAGACGATGGGCGTCATCTTCCTCGCGCTGGTCGCGCACGGGTCGCTCACCAAGAACGACGAGATGCCGCTGTGGGTGATGGCCGCCTGCGCCGTCGCCATCGCGGCCGGTACCTACCTCGGCGGCTGGCGGATCATCCGGACCCTCGGCAAGGGGCTCGTCGAGATCGAATCGCCGCAGGGTCTGGCCGCCGAATCCGCGTCGGCGGCGATCATTCTCACCTCCGCGCACTTCGGCCTGCCGCTGTCGACCACGCAGACCGCGACCGGCTCGATCCTGGGCACCGGGCTCGGCAAGGGCGCCGAGGTGCGCTGGGGCGTGATGGGGCGGATGGTGGTCGCCTGGCTGTGCACGCTGCCGCTCGCCGGGCTGGCCGGTGCGGCGTGCTGGGCCATCGCGCACTTCATCGGCGGGTTGGCCGGCGTGCTGGTGGTATTCGCGATCCTGCTGACGCTGTCGGGTCTGATCTATCTGCGCTCCCGGCGGGACCCGGTGGACACCACCAACGTCAACGAATGGCCGGGTGACACGCCGGGCGCGCCGACCAGTGTTGCGAAGGCCGAAGCGGCACGCGACGAACAAGCCGCCGAGCCGGACACCTCGACCGACCCGAAGGACTCGGCGCCGAGCGGCGGGGACGCACCCGCCGAGCCCGGTCAGTCGCCGCGGTCGGCGCAGGTTTAGAGAGGAGCAGGACGTGCATACGCTCATCACCAATCTGAACTCCCTGTGGAAGGTCGCGCTGGCCGGGTTGATACTCGGGGCCGGATTGCCGATGGTGTTCGCGATCGGCGTCCGGTTCTGGTCGATGGCGGAGACGGTGACCCCGGACGGCCGGGTGACGCAACGCAACTACCCCGCGCTCACGGTCGCGCTACTCTGCTTCGGACTGATCATCGCGGCGATCATCACCGGGATCCTCTATACGGCAAAGGCTTTCATCGCCGCGAGGTTCGGCATTCACCTGTTCGGACAGTCCTGAAGGGCGCAATGTGACCGATCAAGCGAAATCCGCAGAGCTCAGGCCGAAGGTACTCGGCCGGATCATCGGCTGGCTGCGGGCCGGCTACCCACAGGGCATCCCGCACTCCGACTATGTCGCCTTGTTCGCGGTGCTGCACCGGCACATCACCGATTTCGAGGTGGTGGCGATCGCCGAGGAGCTGGCCGCGGAGAACCCGAACAGCGAGATCACCCGCGCCGAGATCGAGGACGCCATCGCGCGGGTCGCGAAGGAACAGCCGGACGAGGTCGATGTCGCCAGGGTGGCCTCACACCTCGCGGCGGGCGGCTGGCCGCTCGCCGACCCACCCGCCGACCTCGACTGAGCAAGCAGCGTTCACCGATGCCACCCTTCCTGAACGCCATCATCGACTGGCTGCGGGCCGGCTATCCGGACGGTGTCCCGGAAGCCGACTACATCCCCCTGCTCGCCCTGCTCCGGCGCCGCCTCTCCGACGACGAGGTCCGCCAAATCGCCGCCGAACTAGCGGGTTCCGGCGATTTCCCGGCCGACAAAACCGACATCCAGGTGATGATCACCAAGGTCACCAACGAAATGCCCTCGGAGGCAGACGTTTCACGCGTGCAGACGCGCCTGGAAGCACACGCCTGGCCGCAGCACGGCGCCCCCGAGGACCCCGGCCCGGCGTCCTAGCCCACGCACGGGCCGGTCAGCCGGCGAGCAGGTGGAGGAAGTGGGTTACCTCGGACCGGATGGCGGTGCGGGCGGGGGTGAGGTATTTGCGCGGGTCGGAGAGGGTGGGGCTGCCGGTGAGGGTGGTGCGGATGGCTTCGGTCATGAGCACGTTCAGGCGGGTGGCGATGTTGACCTTGGTGATGCCGTGCTGGACGGCGGCGCGCAGGCCGTCGTCGGGGACGCCGGAGGAGCCGTGCAGGACCAGGGGGACGGGAACCTTGGCGGCCAGGTGGGCGATGAGGTCGTTGTCGAGGGTGGCGGTGCGGGTGTGCATCGCATGGGAGGAGCCGACGGCTACGGCCAGGGCGTCCACACCGGTGGCGGCGACGAAATCGACGGCTTCGTCGGGGTCGGTGCGGACGCCGGGGGCGTGTGCGCCGTCCTTGCCGCCGACCTCGCCGAGTTCGGCCTCGACGTGCACGTCGCGGTCGTGGCACCAGCGGGTGATGTCGGCGGTGGCGGCGAGGTTGGCGGCGTAGTCGAGGGTGGAGCCGTCGTACATGACCGAGCGGATGCCGAGATCTACTGCGGTACGGATCAATTCGGGGGAGGTGGCGTGGTCGAGGTGCACGGCGATGTCGGCGGTGCTGTCCGCGGCGATGCGCAGGCAGGCGAGGGCCAGCGGGGCCAGGCTGCCGTGATAGTTCGCGGTGTTCTCCGAAAGTTGCAGCAGGACAGGTCGTTTCGCCGCCTCGGCGGCGGCTGCGATGGCTTCGGCGTGCTCGAGGGTGATCACGTTGAACGCACCGAGCCCGCCGGGTCTGGCGGCGGCGATCAACGCGGAAACGGGTGTCAGCGGCATAGCGAAATCTCCTGAAAGCTCACCACACCCGGCATCGGGCTCAGGGGGTGGTTTCTTGGCGGGTGGGTAGGTCCAGCTGGGTGACCCGGACGGTGGGTGCGATCCGGGTGCGCAGGCAACGGTCGATCTCCCCGGCGACGGGAATGACGACCGCCGCGGCGGAGGTGGCCACGGCGTCGGTGAGGATGGCGGGCCAGGCGGGGACGGAGTCGGCGGTGAGGGCGGCGATCACCGCGGCGGTCGCGGAATCGCCCGCACCCGTGGGGTTTCCGGCCAGTGGCTCGGGCAGGGTGGCGACCCAGGCGCCGTCGGCGGTGACGGCGACCATGCCGTCGGCGCCCCTGGTGGCGATGACGGCGCGGACACCGGCCTCGATCAGCGGGAACGCCGCGGTGACGACTTCGTCGGCGCTGGCGGGCTTGATACCGGTGAGCCGGTGCAGCTCGTCACCGTTGGGCATCAGGATGATGCCGGGAATCTGGGCGGCCAGGCGCAGCGCCTCGCCGTCGACGTCACAGATGGTCGGCACGTCGGCCGCGATGGCGGTGCGGGCGATCTCGGCGGGCAGGGTGTCGGCGATGCCGCCGGGCAGCGACCCGGAGATGACGAGGCCATCGATGTCGGGCAGCATGCCCGCGACGCGGACCGCGAGCTGCTCGGCGGCGTGTGGATTGGACACCCGGGCGCCGGGCTCCCACAGTGCGGTCGCGGTGCCGTCCTCGGACTCGCTGATCACCACCGTGCGCCGCACCCAGGGCAGTGCGTGCACGAAGTCGACCGGCATCTCCAGCTCGGCGGCGGCCGCGAACGCGTGGTCGGCGAAACCCGTTGCCCTGGCGTATTTTCCGAGCTGATTCAACACGCGGGTGACGTTGATGCCCTTGCCGCCGATGCGTTGCTCGACCGAGCGCACCCGATGCGCCTGCCCGCGCTCGAAGTGCTCGACGCGGTAGGTCATGTCGTAGGCCGGGTTCATGGTCACGGTGAGGATCACGACAACCACTCTCCTCGCCTGAGCACCCGGCGCAACCGGAGCGTCTCGTCGACTATCAACAAATCGGCGAAATAGCCCGTACGGAGGTCGCCGACGTCGGGTAGCCGCAGGGCGGCCGCCGGGGTCGAGGTGGCCGCGCACACCGCGTCGGCCAACGGCACGCCGGAGTCGCGCACCGCGCGCGCCACGCAGTCGAGCAGCGTGCTGACGCCGCCCGCGATCGAACCGTTCGCGATCCGGGCGACCCCTTGACGCACCGTCACCGACTGCGGACCGAGTTGATACTCGCCGTCCGACAACCCGGCCGCCTGCATGGCATCGGTGATCAGCGCGACCCGCCCCGGCGCGGTAGCGAAGACAAGCGCGGCGAAGCCCGGATCGACATGCACACCGTCACCGATCAGCTCGACCGTCGCGTGCCCGGCCGCGGCGGCGACCAGAGCCGCGCCGACCGGACCGGGTTCCCGGTGGTGCAGCGGCGGCATGCCATTGGCCAGATGGGTAGCCACGGTGCCGAACCCGGTGGACCGCAACGCTTTCAGGAACGAGGTGTAGTCGGCATTGCTGTGCCCCAGCGCGACAACTACCTCGTGGTCGGTAAGCCGTTGCGCGACAGCGTCGTAGCCGGGACGCTCCGGCGCCAGCGTCATCATCCGAAGCTGCCCACCGCCCGCGGCGAGTAGTCGATCGGTCAGCTCGAGATCCGGATCGCGCAGAAACCGGGGATCCTGCGCCCCGCAGCGCGCCTCCGAGAGAAACGGCCCCTCGGTATGAACGCCGCCGAGCAGCCCGTCTTCGGCGAGTTCCCGCAGTACCGCGGTCTGCGCGACCATGTCCGCGGCAGCCGCGGTGACCACGCTGGCCACCACGGTCGTCGATCCGCTCGCATGGTGAAATTGCGCCGCCGCTCGGGCTTCCATCGCATCCACGGTGTCGAACCGATGCCCGAACCCACCGTGATTGTGCATGTCCACCAGGCCGGGCAGCACCGTGCCTGCGAAGGCGGGCGCAGCCGAATCCGGATGCGCCGCAGCCCACTCCGCGAACGGCGCCACGGCAGTGATTCGGTCTCCGGCGACCGTGACGACGCCGTCCGCGAGCTGAGCGCTCGCGGAAACGACGCGCCCGCGGATCGTCGTCTCGGTCCCGGCGCCGATCATTCGAGCGCCCCATGCCTTGCGAACAGCGCGGCCCCCATCAACCCAGCCCGAGCACCGAATTCACCGAGCACGACGCGCGGTGCGGCAAACAACCGAAGCCGGTCGGCGATGGCTTGATGCAGCGGGTCGGTCAGCGCGGCACCCGCTCCCGCCAGCCCGCCACCGAGGATGATCAGTTCGGGGCAGGCGGCGTGCACGATGCCGATCAGGCCGTCGGCGAGCGCGTCGACGGCGTCCCCGAGCACCGCCTTGGCATCGGTGTCGGTCTCCACCAGCGCGAATACTTCTGCCGCGCCGTTGATCTCGCGGCCGGTGCGGCGGGTGTAGGCGCGGGCGATCGCCGCACCCGAAGCCACGGTCTCCACGCAACCGGTGTTGCCACACGGACAGGGCAGACCGTCCGCACGGACCGGGATGTGCCCGTATTCGCCGACCTGACCGTACGAACTGCGCAGCAGATGTCCGCCGACGGACAGCGTGCCCGAGATGCCGGTACCGAGAATGACCACGCACACGTTGTCGTAACCGCGCCCGGCGCCGAAGCGCCATTCGGCCCAACCAGCAACGGCCACATCGTGTTCGATCAGCACCGGAATGCCCCAGCGGGTGACGAACCGGTCGCCGACCCGCACGTCGCGCCACCCGACATTGCTGCTGAACACGGCGATCGATCGGGCGGTGTCCACGATGCCGGGCAGCACGACGGCGGCCCGGCCGACCCGATCGCGAAGCTCGGGGGCCAGCTCGGCGAGCAACTGATCACCGAGCGCCCCCATCGCGTCGAAGGCCGCCTCGCCCTGCGGGGTCGCGACGGTGCCGACGGCGAGCACCCGGCCCGCGGCGTCGGTGATCTCACCCTTGATGGTGGTGCCGCCGACGTCGAGTCCGAGCACCAGCGCGTCCTCGGCCAACGCGTCCGGCTGCGGGCGCACCGCAGCCGGACGCGTCACTGTGCCGCCGCGATACGCCGCCGCGGTCGACCCGGCAGTCCCGGCCGCGGCGTCGGCGGCACCGGTCGAGGACGCCGGGCTTGCGGCTACAGCCGTTCGCCCTGCTCCCGGGTCCTGCGTGACTCCCATGCTCGGCACAGTAGTTCCCGGTTCGTGCTGCGGCGCGCGGCCGGCTGGTTCGAGTGTCACCGGGTCGGTCCGATCACTGGTCGAGGACGACCGAGCGATTGAGCCCACGCGGGTGGTCGGGGTCGAGGCCGAGATCGGCCGCGCGCAGCACACACAGCTGATGGACGCGCAACAGATCGGCCATCGGGTCGATGTCGCGGTGCTCGAAGTGCGCACCGGTACCGGCGATGTCGGCGGCGAAGTTGGGCACCAGCGGGCCGAAGGCCCAGACCGCGCGGCCCGGCGCGGAGATGGCGATCGGGCCGTGCCGGTACTCGGTGGCCAGGTAGGACTCGGTCCAGGACTGGCAGGATTCGCGCAGCTTCAGCCCGGACTCCTCGGCGATGGCGGCGGCGAAGCCCATGCCGACGAAGCTGATCTCCTCGGCGTGCCGGACGTCGGCGAGCGAGACGGCCGGGTCCTCGGCGAGCACCGCGCGGGCCTGCTCGATCACCGGGGCGAGGTCTTCGCCGAGGTGCCAGCGCAGGATCGCCAGCGCGGTGGTGGCGAAGCGGGTCTGCACCACCGATTCCTCGTCGACCTCGTCGATCAGGATCGGGTCGCCCAGCTCGAGCACCGGGGTGCCCGGACTGGAGCAGATGACGGTGCGGGGAATGTGTGCTGGGATGGCCCGCATGGCGTTGACCACCTCGGTGGTCGTGCCGGAGCGGCAGATCACCAGGTAGCGGTCGTAGTCGCGGCCATAGCGGACCTCGCTGGCGGGCCAGGCGTCGGTCAGACCGTGGCCTGCGCCCTCGCGCAGCGCCGCGATCGCTTTGGACATGAACAGGGAAGTGCCGCAACCGATCACGGCGACTCGCTCGCCCTTGTGGGGGAGGATGTCGCGATGTTCGGCAGCGATCGTTTCGGCGCGCGCCCAGTCGTCAGGCTGGGTGGCGACCTCGGTGGCCAGGTGGGTCACGGGCGTGGTTTCGGCGGAGATCGGCACACCAACAGAATCCGCCCGGTGATCGTTCATGTCAAATTTACGAGCGAATCGGTCACATATGATCAAGCTTGGGTCTATGTTGATAGTCGGTCGATCAGTTCGATCCCATCATCGGCTGTCCAGTGGCGCCCGGTGTGCAAATTTGAAAGGTTCTACTCGTGAAAAGACCACTCCACGGCGTGCTTGCGGGGGTCGCGATGGTCACCGGCCTCGCGCTGGCGATCTCGTCCTGTGGGTTCGGCTCGAAAGATAACGCCGACTCCGACACCACGATCAACTTCTTAGCCCCGGCCTACAGTGACGGGGCCACCGGTACGAAGGCGCTGTGGGACGGCATCATCGCGGATTTCCAGCAGAAGAACCCTGATATCAAGGTGAACCTGCAGATGGAGTCCTGGAACTCGATCAACGACGTGGTGCGCACCAAGCTGCAGTCGAAGTCGACCACCCCGGACATCCTCAACATCGACGCCTACGCGAGTTTCGCCAGCGACGGGATGCTGTACCCCGCCAACGAGATCGTCTCGCCGTCGGTGCTCTCCGACATCCAGCCCGGCTTCGCGAAGAACGCCTCGCTCAACGGCACCCAGTACGCGCTGCCGCTGTTCGCCTCCACGCGCACCCTGTTCTACAACACCGAACTGTTCGAGAAGGCAGGCATCAGCTCACCGCCCAAGACCTGGGCCGAGCTCACCGACGCGGCCAAGAAGATCCAGGCGCTCGGCGGCGGCGTGTCCGGCTACGGCCTGCCGCTCGGCAGCGAGGAGGCTCAGGGCGAGACCTCCATCTGGACCTTCGGCGCGGGCGGCCAGTGGGCCGACGGTGACAAGATCACCGTCGACACCCCGCAGAACCTGGAGGGCGTGCGCGCCATGCGCGAGCTCGCCGACGCCGGTGTCACCCAGCCGAATCCGGGAGCGACCGACCGCAAGGACGTGATCAACGCGTTCATCCAGGGCAAGATCGGCATGATCGAGGGCCTGCCCCCGACCATCGGCCAGATCGCCGCGAAGAACCCGGCGCTGAAGTACTCGACCGCGCCGACGCCGACCAAGTCCGGGACCCCGGTGACGCTCGGCGTCGCCGATCACCTGATGGCGTTCAAGAAGGACGGCAAGAAGACCGAGACGATCAAGAAGTTCCTCGACTTCTTCTACAGCGCCGACGTCTACGCGAACTTCGTGTCCAAAGAGGGCTTCATCCCGATCACCAACACCGCGGCCGCCAAGCTGGCTGCCGACCCGGTGACCAAGGCGTTCGGCCCGACCCTCGCGGTGGCCAAGTTCTACCCGAGCAACAACCCGAAATGGGCTGCGGCGCAGGGCGCTATCCGGCAGCAGATGGGCACCATCGCGCAGGGCACCGATCCGGCCCAGGTGCTGGCGCGTGTTCAGGAAGCCGCGAAATAGCGTGCGCCGGAAAGGAACTCTGGCGGCGATACCGTGGATCGGGCCCGCGCTGGTCTTGATCGCGGCTATCGTCGCCTTTCCGGCCTGCTACATGGTGTGGACCAGTACCAGGGATCTGAGCGACTACGGTCAGGACCGAGGCTCGGCCGGACTGGCGAACTTTCGCGAGCTCTTCAGGATTCCAGAGCTGGGTTCGGTACTGGCGCACACGGTGATCTGGGTGGTCGCCGTCGTGCTGATCACCCTGGTGCTCTCGGCCGGGCTGGCCCAGTTCCTGGCCAAGGACTTCCCAGGCCGCACCGCGGTGCGGATGGCGGTCCTGGTGCCGTGGGCGGCCTCGGTCGTGATGACGACGACGATCTTCTACTACATGCTGGATCCCGACGTCGGCATCGCCAACCGGTTCCTGGTCGATATCGGCCTGCTGGACCGGGGTTTCGGCTTCACCAAACAGCCGACGCCCGCGTTCCTGGTCGCGATCGGGGTCGCGGTGTTCGTCTCGATCCCGTTCACCACCTACACGATTCTGGCCGGGCTGCAATCTATTCCGGCCGAGGTGGGCGAGGCGGGCCGGGTCGACGGCGCGAGCGCGTGGCAGCGATACCGCTTTCTCACGCTGCCGCAACTGCGTCCGGCCATCGCGGTGGCGACGATCATCAACATCATCAACTCGTTCAACTCGTTGCCGATTCTGCAGGTGATCACCGGCAGTATCGCGGGCTTCGAGGCCGACACCACTACCACGTTGATGTTCAAGCTGATTCGGCAGAACCGGGCGATCGACGTGGCTGCCGCCATGAGCGTGCTGAACTTCGTGCTGATCATCGTCATCATCGCGATCTACGTGAAGGTGATCCGGCCGACTCGGGAGGTCGACGGGTGACAAGACCGCAGCCACACTCGCCGGCCGACCGGGTGTCCCGCACGGCACAGGAGGCCGACCGATGACCACGGCGGACGTCGCGCACCTCGAAAAGGTAACGGGTGCGGTAGAAGTGGCCGTTTCGGCCGAGCGCCCCGGGGTGAAACCGAAACGGCGCCGCTGGGAATTGACCGCCGTCGGGGTCGTGCTCGCCGCGCTGTTCCTGTTGCCGTTCATCGTGATGGTGCTCGGCTCGCTCAAGAGCAGGCCCGAAATCCTGCGCATCCCACCGACCTACCTCCCCGAGTCGTGGCATCCGGACAACTACGCCACCATGTGGGACACGCCGGAGACGCCGCTGGCGTTCAACATGGCCAGCACCGTGATCATCTCGGTGTTCGCCACGGTGCTCGTGTTGCTCGTCGCCATCCCGGCCGCGTATTACACGGCGCGGCACAAGTTTCCGGGTCGCGCGGTATTTCTCGGGCTGGTGCTCGTCACCCAGATGCTGCAGCCCACCGTGCTGGTGACCGGTCTCATCCGGGAGTTCTTCGCCATCGGCATCAACGACACCTGGCTGGCGATGATCCTGGTGAACGCGGCGTTCAACCTGTCGTTCGCGGTGTGGATCCTGCACAGCTTCTTCGCCTCCATACCGGTGGAGATCGAGGAGGCCGCGATGCTGGACGGTTTGAGTCGCTGGCAGACGTTGGTCCGAGTGTCCCTGCCGCTGGTCTGGCCCGGCATCGTCACCGCAACGATCTTCGTTGTGGTCTCCTGCTGGAACGAGTTCGCCGCCAGCCTGGTGGTGCTGACCACCGCGGAGAACCAGCCGCTGTCGGTGGCGCTGACCAAGTTCATCGGCCAGTACGACACGTCGTGGCAATACGTCTTCGCTATCTCCACGGTCGGCATCATCCCGGTCGTGATCCTGTTCGCGATCATCGAGAAGCGCCTCGTCGCAGGTCTGACGGCGGGCAGCGTCAAGTAGTCGGACGCGGCGGGTGGTGCGCTGCACCACCCGCCGTTGTCATGTTCGTGAACCGCACCACTGTCTGAGTCTGGACTTCTGGCCCGTTATCTGAAAATATCTCTTACCAATATTGGTGGCGAGCGGTTACGGGAAGGCACTTCGATGAGCGTGCGCAATGGTGGGCGCGTCGTCGTCCTCGGCGTCATCGCGCTGATGGCGGCGTGGACGGCACTCGGTTCGGGGCAGGCCGAGCCGGGCGAGCAGGACGGTGTCCGGGTCGAGCCCGCGCCCGCACTGACCCTGCCGCCCGAACTCGACGACTTCTATCGCCCCGCCGCGGGTGCGGTCGCCGCGGCGCAACCGGGTGAGATCCTGCGCGCACGGGCGATCTACCCGGCGTTCATGGGCATCGTGCAGCTGAATGTCGATGCGTGGCAGTTGCTGTATCGCACCACCAACAGTCACGGCGAGCCGATCTCGACCGTCACCACGATCCTGAAGCCGCGCGGGCCCGCACCCGCGGGTGGCTCGAAGCTGCTGTCCTACCAGATCGCCGAGGACAGCGTCGCGCAGTACTGTGCCCCGTCCTATGTGGCCCAATCCGGTGCCATCCCGGTCGATTACGTGAACGCGGCGGAGACGCTCATCCCGATCGCCGCGGGTCTCGGCCAGGGCTGGACCGTCGCCATGCCCGACTATCAGGGCCCGAATTCGGCGTACGGCGCCTCGCGCATGAACGCGCAGGCGACGCTCGACGGTATTCGCGCCGCCGAGAACTTCGCCCCGGCACAGTTGAACGGACCGCAGACGCCGACCGCGCTGTGGGGATACTCCGGCGGCACGATTCCGTCGGCCTTCGTGCCGGAGATCAAGCAGAGTTACGCTCCCGAACTCAATATCGTCGGCGTCGCGGCGGGCGGTGTCGCGGCGGGCGACTATGCCGGGGTGGTGCGGCACAACAATGGTGGCGTCTACGCGGGCCTCATCTCGGCCGCGATCGTCGGCATCGCGACCGAATACCCGGACATGCAGCGGATAATGCGCGAAAAGGTCGACGTGCTCGGGCAATTCGTCATGGCGTCGAAGAAGGTACTGTGCCATCCGCAGGGCGCGGCACTGTTTCCCGGATTCAATTACTTCGGCAGTTTTCAGGGCGGTGACCCGTTGAATCTGCCGGAGATCCGGGCGGCGATCGCGGATAACTCACTCGGCCAGCAGAAGCCGACCGTGCCGATCTACTTCTACCACGCGCAGCACGACGAGCTCATTCCGATCGCGGGCACCGACGCCATTGTCGACAAATACTGCGCCGAGGGCGCGCCGAGCGTGACATACGTCCGGGAATTCCTCGCCGAACATCTCTCCGGTGTGCCCGCGCATCTGCCCGGCGCGTTCTTCTGGTTGCGGGACCGGCTCAATGGTGTCGCGGCGCCGCAGGGCTGCTCGATCACCAGTCCGGTGAGCGCCTTCACGGAACCGCAATTCGGGCAGGCGCTGTCGGAGATACTGCCGCCGATGGCGCAAGCCCTCGTCGGATACGCGATCGGCCAGCAGAAGTAGGGCGGTGCGCCCGGCGCGGACCGATCTCCGTGCCGGGGTGGTGGGGCGGGTGCGGGGTAGCATCGAACGGTGGCACGGCGGGAAGAGGATGCAAAGGACGGTCGCAGCTACGGCGGGCTGTCCAGGGAGCAGCGGGTCGCCCAGCGGCAGACGCGATTGATCGACGCCGCGCTCGAATTATTCGGAACCCAGGGGTACGCAGCCACTTCCATCGAGCGCCTGTGCGCGGAGGCCAATGTATCCACGCGTAGTTTTTATGAAGATATGGGCAGCCGTGAGGCTTTGCTGATCGCGCTGGTGAATCGGATCACCTCGCGCGCGGTCGAGCGGGCGCTGGAGGCGCTGGCCGAAACCGTCGGCGAGCCACTGTCGACCAGGGTTGTGCAGGGCTTCGGCGCTTATCTCGCGGTGACTTGTCAGGACCACCGCTCCGCGCGGGTCTGTTATGTCGAAGTGGTCGGCGTGAGCGCGGCCGTGGAGGAATGGCGCAGGGAGCAGCGGCGGCTGCTTTCCGCCCTCATCATCAGCGAGGCCGAGCGGGCGGTCGAGCGTGGCGAAACCAAACCGAGGCGATTCGATCTCTTCGCCCTCGCGGTGATCGGCGCGGTGAACTCGCTGGCTCAAGAATTGGTCCAGAGCACCTTGCCCGGCACGGTGATCGGTCTCGACGAAATCTGCGAGGAGATCGCGTATTTCGTGAACTCCGGACTCGCTCTCACCTGATCTGAAATCAAGCGTAACCGCTGCGGGATCACCTAGGCCGACCATCTGAAAAGATGTCTTGCCCAATTTGGGATAATCTCCTACAGTCGAGTCGACCTCCTTACTCGAGGCGGTCATCGATTCTCTGGACGGAGTGTTCATGTCCTCCATCGGAAGTGCCGTTCGGGCGCTGATGGTCAATCTGCACTCGGTGGGCGTGCTACAACGCGCCGGGGTGCTCGACCTGCGCGCGCCCGCCGATCTGGTGCGCGCCTCCCGGGCCGTCCGGCAGTTCGGCGGCATCGCCGGGCCGGTGCGGATGTCGGCCCGGCGCGAACCCGACCGGGTGGCGGTGATCGATGAACTCGGCTCCCTCACCTATCGGGAGTTGGAGGCCCGCGGCAACGCGCTGGCCCGCGGCTTCACCTCGCTCGGGCTCGGGCCGGGCGACACCGTCGCCGCGCTCGTCCGGGACCGGCGCGAGCTGGTGGACACCATGCTCGCCGCCGCCAAGATCGGCGCACGACTGGTACTGCTCAATACCGGATTCGCCGCGCCGCAGCTGGCCGATGTCGCGACGCGTGAGGGCATCGACGTCGTGGTGTACGACCAGGAATTCACCGAGCTGTTGCGGGTGGTGGCGCCGCAGGTCCGGCGGGTGCTCGCGATGCACGACGGCGTCGACCTGGACGGCATCGCCACGGTCGACCAACTGATCGCAGGTCACGACGCGGCCGAGCTGGCGCCGCCCGCGCGGCAGGGCGGGTTCGTGCTGCTCACCGGTGGGACCACTGGAACGCCGAAGGGCGTGGCACGCGAGATCAAGTCCCCCTTGGCGGCTGCCGCATTGCTGGAGCGAATCCCATTGCAGCGCAATCAAACTGTGGTAATCGTGGCACCGCTGTTCCACGGCACGGCGCTGAACCAGTTCATCCTGGCACTGTCACTGTCCTCGACGGTGGTGCTGCGCAGGCGATTCGACGCCGAGGCGACGCTGGCCGCCGTCGCCGACCATCGAGCACAGGTGCTCGTCCTCGTGCCGACCATGCTGCGCCGGATACTCGACTTGGGCCCGGAAGTCTTGGCCGCGTATCGAACCGACAGTCTGCGTGTCGTTTTCAGCGCGGGCTCGGCCTTGCCCGCCGCGCTCGGCGACGCCGCCGCCCAGGTGTTCGGCGATGTGCTCTACAACTTCTACGGCTCGACCGAGGTAGGCGTCGCCGCCATTGCCACGCCCGAGGATTGGCGGGCGGCGTCCGGAACGGTGGGCAGGCCGCCGACGGTGTGCACCGTGCGGCTCTACGACGACGGCGAGCTGGTCACCGAACCGGGCAGGCGCGGCACCGTTTACGTGCGCAGCCTGCTGTCGTTCGCCGGGTACTCCGGCGGCGGCACCAAGGACAGCATCGACGGTCTGCTGTCCACCGGCGATGTGGGGCACTGGGATTCGGGCGGGCGGCTGTTCATCGACGGACGCGACGACGACATGATCGTCTCCGGCGGCGAGAACGTCTTTCCCGGCGAGGTCGAGGAGTTGCTCTACGCCCACCCTGCCGTTGCCGAGGCGGCCATCGTCGCGGTGCCCGACGAGGAGTTCGGGCAGCGGCTCGCGGCCTTCGTGGTGCGGCAGGCCGGTCACGAGTTGGACGCCGAAGGGGTTCGGGCACACGTCAAGGCGAACCTGGCTCGGTTCAAGGTGCCGAGGGATGTCACCTTCCTCGACGAACTGCCACGCACCAGCACCGGAAAACTGCTGCGCCGCGACCTCACGGTGCACTGAGAGCGATGGGTGATCAACGATGATGACCGTCTACCCGCTGCATCGCGGTGGTACGCGCCGGGGCCGTTTCGCCAGGGCCACCTCGACCACGGCACGAACGCTGCTCGCCGTCGGTGTACTCACCGTCTCCTCGGTGCTGCCGCTCGCCGGCGCGGAACCGCCGGGCGCGGACGCCCTGCCGACGGCCGACTCCCGCACCGGATTGCCCGAGGGGTGGAATCCGGGTCCGAAGCGGTACGGCGTCGGCGAGCAGAAGAACGTCGAGCTGCCCATGGCGGACGGTGTGGTGCTGCGCGCGGACATCCGGTATCCGACGGACGCGTCCGGCGCACCGGCGACCGGCCCGTTCCCGATCGTGCTGACCCAGACCTCGTACGGCAAGGACAGCGGGGGCCTGTTGCGCCTGCTGTCCTACGACGGTCTCGGACCGCTGCTGGAAAACGCGTTGCCGACGGTCATCGACGTGGCAAAGCAGGTGAGCGACGCGGCGGGCTACGGCGACTACTTCGTCGAACGCGGCTATATCAGCGTGATCGTGGACATTCGCGGCACCGGATCCTCCGGCGGGCAGTGGAGCATCTTGCAGCCACAGGAACGCGAGGACGCCAAGCGGGTGATCCGCTGGGCCGCAGGGTTACCCAACTCGACCGGCGAGATCGGGCTGTGGGGCCTGTCCTATCTCGGGATGTCCGAACTGTTCACCGCCGGTGTGCTGGAACCGGATTCGCCGGTGCGCGCGCTGTTCCCGCTGATGCCGGGTAATCACGCGTTCCAGGATCTGCTCAACCACGACGGGTTCTACAACCTCGCCTTCCTGGCCTCCATGCTGCAATTTCCGATCACCGTGCTGCCGCAGCTCGCGCCGATCCTCGGGCTGTACCGCGAACCGGACAAGCTGACCAGCGTCTTCGTGGACCATCTGCTCGCCCACTTCCGGCCCGACGGCACCTGGCCTTCGGTGTTCGACGCATTGCTCGACGGCGACAAGGCTTACAACAGCCCCTACTGGGAGTCGCGGGCGATCGACAACGTGGTGGCCCGGATTGCCGCGAACGACATTCCGACGTACCTGGTCAGCGGTCAATACGACCTGCTGCAGGACGGTACGCCGCGCACCTTCGCCGGACTGCAGAACGCCTACGCCGGACGCGCACAGCACGGGCCGATGCCCGCGAACGCGCCGTCCAGCGGCCGCTTCCAAATGCTCACCGGCCCTTGGTTTCACGTGCAGCCCGGCGTGCAGCGCAACACCGATCTCGATATGCACGCCATCCAGCTGGCGTGGTTCGACCGGTGGCTGAAGAACGACCACAACGGCATCGATGAGACGAAGACGCCGCTGCACGCGATCGACGTCAACGGCAAGGTGATCGAGAGTGCCACCTATCCGATGCGTGAAACGCCCACGCAGAACCTCTATTTGGCGGAGGGCGGCCGACTGTCACCGCAACGTCCTGCGGCTGCGTCGGGCTCGGACCGGGTGACGTTCAGCCCGGTCAATGGCGGCACCCTCTGCAACTCCTCGTTCTCCCGCAACTTCTCCGGCGTCTATCAACTGCTCGCCACCATGGCCGGTGTCGACGACCCCTGCGGGCAGTTCCCCGCCCATCCGGATGTGCCTTGGCTGCTGGACAATCCGCAATACAGCACCGAGCCGTTCACCGAGCCGACCGTGCTCGGCGGGCCGATCGGCGCCACCCTCTTCGCCAGTTCGAGCACCCCGGCCTCGGCCCTCAGCGTGACCGTGCAGGACATCGCGCCCGACGGCACGGCCATCGCGCTGACCGACGGGCAACTCGCGGGGAACTTCCGCGCGCTGGACGAGGATCGGACGTGGCGGGCCGCGGATGGAAGTGTGCTCGGCGCGTTCCACCCCGGCACGCGCGAATCTCTGCTTCCGGTGGTCCCGGGGCAGGTGACCGAGTACAACGTGAAGGTCCGCCCGGCCTTCCACGTCTTCCAGCCCGGTCACCGGTTGCAGGTGACGATCGGCTCGGGGGACGCGCCGACCCACCTTCTCAACCCGAAGGACTATCCGGCGCTGCTGGGTGGCGTATACGACATCCAGCGCACCGAGGGGGCGGCCTCGTTTCTCACGATTCCGCTGGCCACGGCCACCGCCGGCCGGCGCTGAGACTGCGCTCGGCTTGGCATCGCGGTACCGGAATCTCTACGTTCGGCAGCGTGCCTGTGATCAGATTGTTCGCGTGCCACGAAAAACAGCAGGTCGGTGTGTTCGAATGCCGCAGGGCGGTATGAGATGACCGGGCCGACCGACCGACCACAGCGCTGGAACCGGCTGCTCGAACTGCTCGCCGACGCGGGCAGGCTCTCGGTGGAGGAAGCCGCCGAACGCCTCGGTGTCTCCTCGGCGACCGTGCGGCGCGACTTCACCGCGCTCGCCGAACAGCAGCTGGCGACCAGGACACACGGCGGTGTCGTGGCGACCTCGGTCGCCTACGACCTGCCCGCCCGCTACCGCCAGACCGGCGGGGAGGCCAAGCAGCGGATCGCGGAACACGCTGCGTCACTGGTGGATCCGCGCGCGGTGATCGCGATGAACGGCGGCACCACGACCACCGCGGTGGCCAGGGCGCTGGCCGGGCGCACCGACCTGGGCATGACCGGCGACGAGCAACTGACCATCGTCACCAACGCCCTCAATATCGCGGGTGAGATGGTGCTGCGCCCGCACATGCGCACCGTCGTGCTCGGCGGCGTGGCCCGGCGCGAGTCCTACGAACTGCACGGCCCGCTGGCCGAACGGGCCCTCGCCGAGCTGCGCCTGGACGAGCTGATCCTCGGCGTGAACGCCATCTCCGCCGAGGGCGGCGCGCAGTGCAGGCACATCGACGAGGCGGGCGTCACCACCGAGATGGTGCGCCGCTCCGGGCACGTCATGGTGGTGGCCACCGCCGACAAGCTGGAGCGCACTGCCCTGGCCCGCATCTGCAGCATCGAGCAGGTGCACGCGCTGGTCACCGACACGGACGCGGACCCGTCGGCGGTAGCGGCGATCCGCGCGACCGGGGTGCGCGTCGACGTGGTGTAGCCGCGCCCCGGTGTTTGAACGCGGTGGTGCCGGGCATGCACGAGGCCATGACCACTGAACCCGGTACCAACCGTCCCGACGACACCGAGGTGGACCGCGACGAGGTCGACCAGCCGGATGCGACCGACGACGCCGCCGCCACCAGGGAAGACCAGGCCGCGAATATGGATTACGAGGGTGACACGCCCAACTAGCGGCTGACGTCCCGGACTCCGTCGAACAGCCCGGCAGGCCATGGATGCCTGCCGGGCTGTGCTGCTTCTCCGACCGGACCGGCAGCCGCGTCACCCATTGACTGAGTCATGGCGTCTCATTAACCTGAGTGGGACAGTACGTCCCATATGAACGTTCAGGCAAGGTGAGCCCGCTATGGCCGATGTCGATTCCCCTGTTGCCGAAGCCGATGCCACGCTGCACCCGCCCCGCTGGGCGCCGACCTTTATTCGCTGGCACAACACGCCGGTGAGCTGGTGGGAGTCGGTGCGGTTGTCGCTGGGGATCCTGCCAAGGGTGCGCGATCACACGGTGTTGGACTACGTGACCAATTTCCCCGGGCAGGACGACGTGATCGTGGCCAGGGTGCCGTTCGCGAAGTTCGTCATCGTGCGCAGTCCCGAGTTGGCGCGGCACGTGCTGGTGACCAATCAGAGCAACTACACCAAGAGCCCCGACTACGACATGCTCGCGGTGGCGTTCGGGCGCGGACTGGTGACCGACCTGAACGACGAACTGTGGCAGCGCAATCGGCGGCTGGTGCAGCCGATCTTCGCCAAGCGCAACGTCGATGGGTTCGCCCCGATCATGGTCGAGGCGGCCAGGGACGCGGTGGCGCGGATTCGGCAGCTGTCCGCGGCGAACGACGTCATCGATGTCAACGCCGAAATGAACCGGCTCACTTTGGATGTCACGTCGCGCACGATGTTCGGCACCGACATCACCGGCCCGATGTCGGAGGTGGTGCTCTATCGGCTGCTGCGATTCTTCGGCCGTGGCTTCATGACCAATCTCAGTCACCCGCTGCACCACGTCGCGACCTGGCTGCACCGGCATTCCCGCCATCGGGACGACGCGGGCAACTCGCGGCTGCCGATGCGGATCATGCGGGCGGCAGGCTGGGTGGTCGAGCCGCGCACCATGCGCGACCTGCGCCACGCCGAGCGCGTGGTGGACGGCTTGATCGCCGACCATCGCGCGGGCCGGATCACCCGCAAGGACAACCTGCTCGCCGCGCTGATCGACGCCGCCGATCCGGAGACCGGTTACCAATACACCAATCAGGAGATCCACGACGAGCTGATGACCTTCGTCGGCGCGGGTATGGAAACCACCGCGACCGCGCTGACCTGGGTGTGGCAGCTGCTGTCCGAGCATCCGGCGGCCCGCGAGCGACTCCGCGAGGAGGTGCGCTCGGTGCTCGGCTCGCGCCCGGCCACGGCGGCCGACCTCGATCGGCTGCCGTGGACGCAGGCCGTGGTCGCAGAGACCATGCGGCTGTTGCCGCCGGTGGTCGGGCTGGCCAGAACGGCGAAAGAGCCGGATGCGCTGGGTGGTTACCTGATCGAGCCGGGCACCACCGTGATCACACTCATTCACGGCGCGCACCACAATCAGCGAGTGTGGGAGCGGCCGGCGGAGTTCGATCCGAGCCGCTACCTGCCGGAAAATGTTGCGCGCGAACACAAGCGGGCCACCATGCCGTTCGGGGCAGGCAAAAGAATGTGTGTCGCTTCGGGGTTCGCGAATATGGAGGCCGCGCTCGTCGTCGCCACCTTCGCCCAGCAGCTGCAGTTCGACGCGGTGTCGGATCAGCGGGTGCGACGGCAGATCTCGTTCACCGGTGGTCCGGATGGGCCGCTGCTGATGCGGCCTCGGTTCCTGCCGGAACTGGAGCGTGCGGACACCGCCGTATAGTCGATAACCGTGAAACCCGCCCACATGCGTAGCCATCGCAGGCGCTCGGGCGGACAGCGCTGGGACGAACACAACTCGGCCAGGCAGGCGCAGATCTTGGCGGCGGCCGTCGCGTTGATCGAGGAGCACGGCCCGGCCGCCGAGGTATCCATCCAGCAGATCGCCGAGCGAGCCGGGCTGGCGCGCTCGGTGGTCTACCGCCAGTTCGACAATCGCGACGACCTGGACGCCCGGGTGCGCGAGTACATCCTGGACCACTACGTGGCCGAGGTGGAGGCGCTGTTCGTGCTCGACCCGGCCAAGACCGCGGAGCAGATGTTCCACGAGGTCATGCGCCGGGTGGTGAGCTGGGCGGCCGAGCATCCCAATCTCTATCAGTTCGGCCAGAACGGTCCGGTGCACGGGCACTCGGCGGGGGAGACCAGCCTCACCATCGGCAGGCACCGGGTGGCCGAGTCACTGTGGCAGCAGTTCTCGTCGTGGACGAGCATGCTCGCCATCGACGTCGCGCCGTACCGCCCGCTGGTCTACGGGCTGGTCGGCCTGGTGGAGGGCATCGTCACGCAGTACATCGGTACCCCGCCCGGTGCCGAGCGACCCGACCAGGAAACCATCGCCCGCATGCTCACCGCCTCCGCCTGGCACCTGTTCGCGGGCCACGCCGCCGACCGCGGATACCACTTCGACCGGTCCGCCACTATCGCGGAAACCCTCGCTGAGCTCTTCGCCGACGCCGCGGCACCGAAAGATTGAGCTACCCGGTGTGGCAGGGCCCGCTCGGAAAATCACTGCGTGAGGGGTAACCCGAAGAGTGGGAACAGGTCCCGGCCGAGGAAGACGGTGATGCGCTCGATCGACGAACCTCTCGTGCCGAGCACATGGATGGAGTGTGCGCGATGGACGCCGGTTTCGTCGAGCAGGTAGTAGGCGACGGCGGGCTGGGTATTGGCGGCCGTCGGAATCGCCCGCCACGCCTGCTTGCCCCGGCCCACCTTGTCCGCGAAGAACTCCAGCACCTGTGCCCGACCCGCGAACCACACCAGGGCGGGCGGCATCTCGAAGACGACGTCGTCGAGCAGCAGCCTGCTGAGGCCGGCCATATCGCTGTCGCCGAACGCGGCGACATAGCGGTCGATCACCGCTCGTTCGGCGGGGCCGAGGGATTCGGACATCTGATCGATCATCGGCGCGACCTTGTCGAGCTGGGTGCGCGCGCGTTGCAGCGCGCTGTTGACTGCGGCAGGGGAGGTTTCGAGCAGATCGGCGACCTCGGCGGCGGACCAGGCCAGCACGTCGCGCAGGATCAGCACGGCCCGCTGCCGGGCGGGCAGATACTGCAGCGCGGCGACGAAGGCCAGCCGGATACCGCTGCGCGCCGCGACCACCGTGGCGGGGTCGTCGGCCGAATTGCCGAGCAGCCCATCGGGAATGGGCTCCAGCCAGGGCAGTTCCGGATGTCGCTCCGGACGCAGCCGCACCGTCTCGGCCGGACCGCCGAGATCGACCGGTAGGGCTCGTCGGGCGCGCTGCTCCAGCGCGGTGAGACAGGCGTTGGTCGCGATGCGGTACAGCCAGGTGCGCAGCGCGGCCCGCTCGGGGTCGAACCGGCCGGCCGCGCGCCAAGCCCGCAGCATCGTCTCCTGCACCAGATCCTCGGCGTCGTGGATCGAGCCGAGCATGCGGTAGCAGTGCGCGAGCAGCTCGGGGCGGTGCGCCATCGCCTTGGCGGTGAAATCCGCGCTGACCGTCATGGGTGGACAACCTACTGCGCCGGAGCGGGTTCGGCTCTGGTCCGGGCTGGTCACGCGGGGGCTCCGGACGTGTCCGCGGACATCGGCGCGGGACTTGTCTCCTGCGCCACCGGTGTACCTGCGGGAATGAGCGCACCGACCGCGGCGCCCACGAGGCCCAGCACGGCCGCCGTCCCCATCGCGGCGGCGAAGCCCGCGCTGAACGCCCCGGCCGATTCCAGTCCGCCGACCGCCGCGAACACCGCGGTGGGCAACGCGACGCCGAACGCGAAACCGAGTTGGCGCATCGTGTTGAAGGTGCCCGACGCGGCACCGACCGCCGTCATCGGCACCGCACGCAGCACCGCGCTCTGTGCGGCCGGAATCGTCATCGAGACGCCGATTCCCGACAGCACGAACGGCGCGACCAGGGCGGTATAGGACAGCGCGGGATCGGCGATCAGCGCGATCAAGCAGTAGCCCACCGCCTGCATCGAAAGCCCGAGCACGATCAGCGGACGTTCACCGAACCGGTTGACCTGGCGTCCGGCGATCGGCGCGACCACGAACAGCGTCACCGTCCACGGCGCCATGCGCAGACCGGCGCCGAGCGGATCGGTGCGCAGCACGACCTGCAGAAACTGCGCGAAGAAGAACGCGCCGGTCGCGATCGACGCGGAGAGCAGGAACCCCACCACATTTCCGGCCGCGAAGGCCCGCGACGCGAACAAGCCCATCGGCATCATCGGTGCGTCGGTGCGCAGCTCCCACCGGACGAAGCCGGCGATCGCCAGCGCGCCCGCGCCGAACGCCGACACCACTTCGACACTCGCCCAACCGGTTTCATTGCCGCGCAGCAGACCCAACACCAATCCGAACGCGCCGGTGCTGACCAGCAGAATGCCCACCAGGTCCACTTTTCGCGCCAGGCCGAAACTCTCCTCGATCCTGGTGCACAGCAACGGAATCAGCACAACGGCGATCGGAATGTTGAGCCAGAAGACCCACTGCCACGCCAACCCCTGCACCACCGCACCACCCACGAGCGGCCCGCCCGCGGTCGCCAATCCCGTGACGGCAGCGAACAATCCGAGCGCCTTGCTCCGCTGCTCCGGGGGGAACGCGGCCGAGAGCAGCGCGGTCGCCGTCGGCATGACGGCCGCGGCGCCGACCCCCTGCATCGCCCGCGCGGCGATCAGCCACTCGAGACTCGGTGCCAGCGCGCACGCCGCCGACGCCAGCCCGAACAGTCCGAGTCCGAGCGCGAGCACCCGTCTGCGACCGTACCGGTCGCCGAGCGCCGCGCCCGCCATCAGCAGCACCGCGAAGCTCAGCATGTAGGCGTTGATCGTCCATTCCAGGTCGGCGATCGACGCGTGCAGATCCCGCTGGATGGCGTGCAGAGCGGTGGTGACCACCAGCGCGTCCAGCACCGTCATCAGCGCGGCCACCGAGGTCACCGCGAGCACCCAGCGCTGTCGAACAGTCATCGTCATGGCGAAAAGTCCTCCTCCGAAGGTTTCACCGGTACCTACCGGCGCCGGGGCGCCGATTCATCGGAGGCGGCCGAACTTTTTTCTAGGGGGTCGTGGCCAGCGGCACCGCGGCGGGCGGGAGCACCGGACGGATGCTGCGCATCCAGACGACGAAACCCCAGGCCACGAAGCCCGCGTAGACGAAGTAGAGGGTGGCCGACGGGTAGTAACCCGCCCGCACCAGCAGGGGGATGCCGACGATGTCGACGGCGATCCAGATGAGCCAGAACTCGGCAAGCCCGCGGGCCATGCCGTAGGTGGCCAGCACCGAGCCGGTGAAGATCCACGCCTCGGCCCACGGACCGTAGGACCCGATGACCGCGAAGAGCTGGGCGAACGCGGCGGTGCCGAGCAGCATCGCGGCGACGAGGACGAGACGTTCGCGGTTGCTCGCCCAGCGCGGCTCGACGCCGCGGTGTTCGAGACCGGTCTCGTTGGCGTGCCGGTGCCAGCTCCACCAGCCGTAGACGCTGACCGCGATGAACATCAGCTGACGCCCGGCCTGGCCCGCCATGTTCAGCTGCTGCGGGGTGTTGAAGACGCCGCCGACGAAAACGGTGAACAGCAGCGCGTTCCCGCCGATGCCGATCGGCCAGGCCCAGACGCGACGGCGCATGCCACCGAGCGCGGAGGCGAGGCCGAATCCGTTACCGATCACCTCGCGCCAAAGGATCTCCGAGCCTGCGATGTGCAGCTTGGCGTCGAGCAGCGCGATGACAGGGTTCACCTGTGGTGCAACCAGCGCATGGACCGATGTCATCCATCGGTGCGATATCGGCTCGCGGCGATCGAAAACGCGTCGGCGCGTAACGACGGCGAATCCGGGGTCGTGATTCGCGATATCGGCGCTGTGGACTGCTTCTAGGGTGACTGTCATGCGTGGCGAAAGCAGTATCGGGCCGACACTGAACCGACGGTCTCTGCTTCGTTACTCCGCGCTGGCCGGCGCCGGCCTGCTCGCCGCGTGCGGCGGCGACGCCACCGACCCCTTGGGCGGTTCCACCCCGGACGGCTCCGAGTACGGAACTGTCGCGCTCCAGCTGTCCTGGCTGAAGAACATCGAGTTCGCCGGTGAGTATTTCGCCGACAGCAAAGGCTATTTCCAGGAGGCGGGCTTCGGCTCGGTCGAGCTGATCGCGGGCGGCTCGGCGAGCACCGCGGTGGAGGCCGGGCTGGACACCGGGAAGATCTGGCTCGGCCTGTCCGCGCCGCAGACCACGGCCCGCGCGGTGCTCGAGGGTCTGCCCGCCAAGATCGTCGCCACCACCTATCAGAAGAATCCCTTCGCGATCGTCAGCTCGGCCGCGAAGCCGATCAAGACGCCCGAGGACATGAAGGGCCGCAAGATCGGCGTGCAGGACACCAATCAGCTGATCTTCCACGCCCTGCTCGTCGCCAACGGCATGAAGCCGGGCGATGTCACCGTCGTGCCCGCGCAGTTCGATCCGTCGCCGCTGGCCAGCGGCGAGGTGGACGGTTGGGTCAGTTACGTGACCAATGAGCCGATCACCTTGACCGCCAGGGGATTCGCGAACACGCACTTCCTGTTCGCCGACTACAACCTGCCGCTGGTGGCCGAGACGTTCACCGTCGCACAGTCCACCATCGACAAGGAGCGGGAGAAGCTGAAGGCGTTCCTCGTCGCCGAGATCAAGGGGTGGAAGGACGCGGTGGCCGACCCCGCTGCGTCCGCGCGACTCGCGGTCGAGGTGTACGGCAAGGATCAGCAGCTCGACCTGGCCGAGCAGACGAAAGCGGCGGTGGCGCAGAACGATCTGGTCACCTCCCCCGATACCGCCGCCAACGGCCTGCTGACCATGACCGACCGGCTGATCGAGCAGAACATCACCGCATTGCGGGCGGCCGAGCTGGCGATCACCGCCGATCAGCTGTTCGACCTGTCCGTGCTGCGCGAGGTATATGTGGAGAACCCAGGTCTGAAGGATTAACTGCTCAGTCCGACAACAGTTTTCAGTGGTTGCGGGGTGGTGCTGTGCTGGGCGTGCCGTCCGGCCTGTTCGGTCCTGGCGGCGATCAGCTCGGCGGCGATCGCGACGGCCATCTCGGCGGCGGTGCGCGCGCCGACGTCGAGTCCGGCGGGGGAGTGCAACCGAGACAGCGTCGCCTCGGAGAAGCCGCCCGCCCGGAGGTCTTCCATGCGCTGGGTGTGCACGGCGCGCGCACCCATGGCGCCGAGGTAGCCGAGCTCGGGTAGTCGGAGCGCGACGGTGAGCAGCGGAATCTCGAACTTCGGGTCGTGCGAGGCGACGACGATGCCGGTGCTGCCGTCGATCTCGCCGGCCGAGGACAGCGTGTTCAGGTACCGGTGCGGCCAGTCGACGACCACCTCGGCGCCGGGGAACTTCTCGGGCTTGGCGAAGTTCTCCCGCGAGTCGCAGATGGTGACCCGATAGCCGAGCAGCTTGGCCTGCACGGTCAGCGCGGCGGCAAAAGAGTTGGCGCCGAAGATGATCAGCCGCGGCGGCGGGGCGAAGGACGCGACGAACACATCGGAGTCCGGCAGGGCGAGCAGCTCGGTGCCGTGGCGTTTGTCGGTGACCAGGTGCTGGCCGATCAGGTCCGCATCGGAGTTCCACACGACGGTGAACACGGTGATCCTGCGGTGCGCCGCGATCTCCGCGGCGACGAGGGGAAACTCGGGAAAGTGCCTGCGCGAGAACGGTTCGGTGAACACGTCCATCATGCCGTCGCGGTCCGCTCCGCCCTCCACACCGGTAGCCACGCCGTAGCGGTGCATCGCGCGCTGACCGGTTCGCGCGGCATGCAGCACGGCCTCGTAGGCGATCTCCTCGAGCCCGCCGTCGGTGACCGCGCCGTAGACACCACCGTCCGGATCGACGAGCATGGCCGAGCCGACGGGTAAGGGGGCCGAGCCCATCGTGCGCACTATGGTGGCCAGCCCGCCGGTGCGCCCGGAATGCCATACCCGCAATAGGTCGTCGACGATGTCCCGCATCTGCCCGCTCCGATCACCGTGCGGACGAGGCCGGGTAGTCACGATCGACGCCCGTCGCCAAATCGTCGCACGTGACGCACACCATATCGTTCTTGCGCGACAAATAGGTGCGCGCACCCGAATCTCCTACGGCCTCCTGACATATCGAGGTCCAGTGCTTGTGGGCGAGCACAACGGGGTGCCCCGGTGTGTTGTGGAACACAGCGCGGGCCAGGCCGCTCGGCGCGGTGAACGCGGCCGCGGTGACCC
Organism: Nocardia sp. NPDC052316; assembly: GCF_044547795.1. Lineage (NCBI taxonomy): Bacteria > Bacillati > Actinomycetota > Actinomycetes > Mycobacteriales > Nocardiaceae > Nocardia > Nocardia sp. NPDC052316. Next base: position 1,342,702 of record NZ_JBIUBB010000001.1, on the reverse strand, counting down.
GGGCGACCACATCGGCGCCGACGTCCGGGGTATCCACCGGCATGATCGCGGCGAAGCGGGCGGGGGTGCGCGCGGCGGCGATCAGCCCGGCTCGCACGGACGCGCCGAGCCCGGTAGCCCAGTCCGCGGCCCAGACGGACTGAACGCCGGCGGGCAGGTCGAGTGGCGTCGGATCGGGACCGGTGGCACCGAGCACCACGATCACCGGATCGCAGCCGCCGTCGCGCAGCGCGGCCACCGCGCCGCGCAGCCAGGCGCCGCCCTCGGCCAGCGCTTTCGGCAGGCCGTAGCGCGTTCCGGCGCCTGCGGCGAGCAGGATGCCCGCGCAGTTCGGCGGGGTGGCCGGGCGATCGGGTACAGCCATGGGTACGACGGTAGTCCGGAACCGCCCGCCGCGCGTGCCGGAAGAGTGCTGCTCGCGGCGCTGCCCGGCCATTTTCTTTGCGGCGACACGCCGGGCGTGATCTATCTCTTTCGGGTGGCGGCCGGGCGGGTCGTATTCGATGCTGGTCGGATGACAGACGACGGGGCTGGTCTCGCCTGGTTCCACGCGTTGCCTGCGGACCGGGCGACCGAGGCATTGCTCACGTGTTGCTCGTCGCCCGCGTTTGCTCGGGGACTCGTCGAAGGGCGGCCGTATCCGAGCGTCGACGCCTTGCTCGATACCGCCGACGCGGTGCTGGCCGGGCTGCCCGAGTCGGAGATTGATCGGGCGCTGGCCGGGCACCCCAGGATCGGCGAGCGACCGGATACGGCGGCCTCGGCGCGGGAGCAAGCCGGGGTGGCCACGGCGGCGGACGCGGTACGGTCGGCGCTCGCGGCGGGCAACCGGGCCTATGAGGCGCGGTTCGGCCACCGCTATCTGGTGTGTGCGAGCGGTAGATCAGGCAGCGAGCTGCTCGCGATCCTCGAAGACCGACTCGGCAACGATGCCGAGACCGAAAGGCGGGTCATGCGTACAGAATTGGCGAAGATCAATCGGATCCGGCTGCGCGCGCTGCTGGCGACGACCCGATGAGCACGCTGAGCACCCACGTGCTCGACGCGGTGAAAGGCGCGCCCGCTCAGCATGTCGCGGTGACGCTGTATCGCGGTGCCGAGCAGCTGGATTCGGGAACTACCGACGCGGACGGCCGGATCGGCGCGCTGGCCGAGGCGCTCGCGCCGGGCACCTATCGGCTGGTGTTCGACACCGGCGCCTACTTCGCCGGGCAGCAGGTCGACACCTTCTACCCCGAGGTGTCGGTGACGTTCGCCGTCACCGAGGAGCGGCACTACCACGTCCCGTTGTTGCTGTCGCCGTTCGCCTTTTCCACCTATCGAGGGAGCTGACCGAGCATGGAGTTGACCGGGCCGATCGAGCTGACCGACCACCGATACGGCAAGGCCGAGAACCGGATCGTCCGGATCTGGCGGCAGATCGCGCGCCACGAGATCCGCGACGTGAACGTGTCCACCGTGCTGCGCGGGGACTTCGCCGACGCTTATGTCGCGGGTGACCAACGCAAGGTGCTACCCACCGACACCCAGAAGCAGACCGCCTACGCCTACGCGAAACAGCCTGGGCTACAAACGATCGAGGACTACGCGCTCGCCTTGGCCGGCCACTTCGTCGACGATGTCGAGCCGGTGACCAGTGCGCGCGTCGAGGTCGACGAGTATGCCTGGGGGCGAGTGTCGGTCGACGGCCGCGAACACGAGCACACCTGGGTCCGGCAGGGCCCCGAGGTGCGTACCGCCGCGGTGACGGTGGCGGGTACCGGCGCCGATCGGCGGTCCTGGGTGATCGGCGGGGTGAAGGACCTGACCATTCTGAAGTCGACCGGTTCGGAGTTCGCCGACTTCCTGAGCGACGAATTCACCGTGCTCGCCCCGACACACGATCGGATGCTGGCCACCTCGCTGGCGGTGCAGTGGCGTTTCGCGGGCACCACCGACATCGCCTGGGACGAGGTGTACGCCGGTGTCCGGGCGCGGCTGGTCGAAACATTCGCGACCCAGCATTCGAAGGCGTTGCAGCAGACGCTGTTCGAGATGGGCAAGGCCGCGCTGACGGCGTACCCGGTGCTCGCCGAGATCCGGCTGGCCGCACCGAACAAGCACCACTTCGACTACGACCTGGATCGCTTCGGCATCGAGAACAACGGCGAGGTGTATTACGCCGCCGACCGCCCGTACGGCCTCATTCACGCGACCGTGCGGCGGGCCGACGCACCGGAAGCGGGGCCCGCATGGCTGCCGTGACGGTCATCGAGGGTGGCGCCGTCGCGACCGTCGACGCGCACGGCACCGAATACCGCGACGGCTATGTCGTGCTGCGCGGCAACCGGATCGAGGCCGTCGGTGCGGGCGCGGCACCGGTACTCGACGGCCGGGTGCGGCGCATCGACGGCCGTGGCTGCCTACTGACCCCCGGTCTGGTGAACACTCATCATCACCTCTATCAATGGATCACCCGGGGCCTGGCCGCGGACCACACACTGTTCGAGTGGCTCACCACGCTCTACCCGATCTGGGCGGGCATCGACGAGGAAACGGTGCGGATCGCGGCAACCGGTGGGCTCGCCGCGCTGGCCCGCACCGGCTGCACGACAACGACCGACCACCACTACGTGTTCCCGCGCGCGGGCGGCGACCTGCTCGGCGCCGAGATCGCCGCGGCCGCCGAGGTGGGCTTGCGCTTCCATCCGTGCCGGGGCTCGATGGATCTCGGCGCGAGCGCGGGCGGCCTGCCACCCGATCACGTGGTGCAGTCGCTCGACGACATCCTGGCCGACAGCGCGGACGCCATTGCCCGCCACCACGATCCGTCGTTCGACTCGATGCTGCGCATCGCGCTCGCCCCGTGCTCGCCCTTCTCGGTGACGCCGGAGCTGCTGCGAGAATCGGCCGCGCTGGCCCGTGCGGAGAAGGTCCGGCTGCATACCCATGTCGCCGAGACGAGCGACGAACAGGACTACTGCGCGGCAACATTCGGCTGCACGCCCGCCCAGTACATGGAGCGACTCGACTGGGTCGGCGCCGATGTCTGGTGGGCCCACGCCATCCACCTGGACGACTCCGCGATCGAGACCATGGCGAAAACCGGTACCGGAGTGGCGCATTGCCCCACCTCGAACGCGCGCATCGGCGCGGGCATCGCGCGCACCGCCGATCTGGTGCGCGCGGGCGTCCCGGTGGGGCTCGGCGTGGACGGCGCGGCGAGCAACGAGTCGAGCTCGATGATCGAGGAGCCGCGCAATGCCCTGTTCTTCGCGCGCAACACCGGCGGCCCGCGGGCGATGACGGTACGAACGTCGTTGGCGCTGGCCACCATCGGCGGCGCGCGCGTGCTCGGCCGCGACGCCGAGATCGGCTCGATCGAGCCGGGCAAGCTCGCCGACCTTGCGCTGTGGCGCCTGGACACCCCGGCGCACGCGGGCATCGACGATCCGGTGACCGCGCTCGTGCTCGGCTCGGCGCCGCCCCTCGCGGCGCTGATCGTCAACGGACGCGAGGTGGTGCGCGACGGTCGGCTGCACACCGTCGCCGAGGACGTCGTCGCAGCACAGGTGGCCGCGGCACAAGCGGCATTGGTCGCCAAGGCGCGGTAGCGCCGGTTCGAGCTCAGGCCGCGAACGAGGTCACGCCATGTGCCAGTGCGGCAGCGGATCTCAGGCGATCATCGGTCGGGCCGACCGGCGGCTCCGGCTCGGTCGATCCGGCAGGCGCGCGCAACGCCAGCAGGCTCATGACGTCGTGCAGCGTGCAGTCGAGCTCCGTCGCGTGCAGCTGGGCGACCTCGTGATCGAGCCCCGCCGGGTGCGGCTGATCGAGCACGATCATCTCGGCGAGCATCATGCCCGCCATCGCCTGATTTCTGCTGAGCCGCCGGTTGGTCGGCAGGTAGGACAGCACCCACTTGCCCCGGTCCTGTTCGGGAAGATCGATCCGGAACGCGGCCTCGTGCACCACGTCACTGGTGATCAGCCAGCCTGTCGCCGTAATCGCCATCGTGCGACCTCTTTTCATCCGCCCCGCGTTGTCACGTTGTCCCTGTGACACCTTCCAGGATGGCAGTTCGGGTGGCTGCGGGGCGATCCCAGCGGGTGCGGCGTTTTATCGGGTTGACGCAATTACTTGACCTGGGAAAACGCTACTGATACCAAGGAATTAATCACAATCAGCGTCCCGATTCTCCGGCGCAGGCCGCACCCTCGCCGGATGCGTCGCGCGCGGGAGGGTGGCGGGATGGATCGATCCGGCCGAACCGACCGCTGGCGTCCCGGCGGCACCCTCACCGCCGAGCAACGGCGGCGCCTGCGTGATCGCCTGGCCGACTTGGGCCTGACCGAGCTGCAGCTGCTCGAGCCGCTGGCGGGCGAACTGCGCCAGCGCGGGTACCGGCCGCGCGCGGCCTGGCGCTACGCCAACGGCTTGACCCAGGCCGCGGTCGCCGAGCGGTACAACGAGCTGACCGACAGCGCGCGGGCGGCGATGAAGGCCAGCCGGATCTCCGAGTACGAGGCGTGGCCCTTCGCCAGGGACGGCACCGACCCCGACGACGAGGAGCACCGGCCGAGCGGTGCCCGGCCCACCATTCGCGTGCTGAAAAACCTTGCCACCATTTACGGTACGACCTGGGACCAGCTGATCGACCTCGCCGACCTGTCCTACATGCCGCACGCCGAGCGGCTGGAGTATCACGAGGTGGTGGCCAGGCGCTCCGTCGGCCGCCAGCCGGTGCGCGCGGGTCGCGACCTGCCCGCGGAGGTGCCGCACTTCACCGGTAGGGAGGGTCCGAAAACGCAACTGCGCGAACGGGTTGCCACGCACCTGCGCAGCGGGACCGTCGCCGTCCACGTCATCGTCGGGCTCACCGGCATCGGCAAGACGGCGCTGGCCAGGTACGCCGTCGCGGTCTTCGGTAAGCACTACCCGGACGGCACCGTCTGGGTCGACCTGCACGGCTACACCCTCGGCCGCGAACCGCGGGAACCGGTGGACGTGCTCGAGCAGCTGTTGCTGCAGATCGGTGTGCCGCGCGAGACCATCGACGCGGATCTGGCCGGGCGGGCGCACCGGTGGCGCAGCGCGACCCGGCAGCGGCGGATGCTGATCGTGTTCGACAACGCACTCGACAGCGCCCAGGTGAAACAGCTACTGCCGCAGGCGCCTGGCTGTTTCGTGTTGATCACCAGCCGCAGCAAGCTCACCGGGCTGGCCGAGGCGGCGCCGCTGCGGCTGGACGTGATGGAGTGGGCCGAGGCGGAGGAGCTGCTGGTCAAGCTGGGCAATCTGCGCTCGGGCTACGATCGGGCCGCGGTGCGCCAGATCCTGCACACCGCGGGACGGCTGCCCCTGGCCATCCGGCTGATCGGCGGCCAGATCGCGCACCACGGCGAGGCCATGCTCGCCGACAGCGCGGCCGATATCGCGCAGTTGACCGAGGGGATCAAGCGCGCCCCCGCGGATCGCACGAATGGCTCGGCGACCGAGCATCTGCTGGATCGCTTCGCGGCCGAGGACGAGTCGCTGCGGGCCGCGTTCGAGCTGTCCTATCAGCGGCTCGGCGATGCCGGGCTGCAACGCGCCGTCCGGCTGCTCGGCTGGTTCCCTGGACCGGAGATCACCGCCGAGGCGATGGCGACCATGGCCGCCGTGCCGCTGCGCGACGGAAAGACCTTGGTGCGCAGGCTTTTCGAGGCCGGTTTCCTCGACCCCTCGCCGGGCGGACCCGGCGGCCCGCGCTACCGGATGCACGACCTGACCCGACTGTGCGCGCGCCTGCACGCCGAACGCGAGGACGCACCGGTGGAGTACGCGAAGGTGGTCGACCGCCTGGTCGGTGCCGGCCTCGCGGTGGCGCGCCGGGCCAGCGCGCATCAGCTCTTCGATCCGGCAGGCAGCGAGCATCTTTCGAACCCGTCCGCCGATACGGCACGGGCCAGGGCCTGGCTCACCAGAGAACGCGACATGCTGGTGTGCTGCCTGCGCGGGGCCGAAGCCTCCTCGGCGGCGGCGGAATTGGCCACCCGGCTGGCCTCGCACCTGTCCGGCACCGGGCACTGGTCGCTTGCGTTGCGCCTCTACGCGCGGGCCTTGGATATCGCCGTCGAGATCGCCGATCGGCGCGCGCAAGCCTGGGCGCTGGTCGGCAAGGGCCGTATCGATCGGCTGATCGGGCAGCACCAGCAGGCGTGCGCCGGGTTCCGGCTGGCCAGCGAGATCGCCATGGACCTGACCGATCGGCAGTGCCACGCGGCCGTGCTGTGTGAGCTCGGGCAGACGGCCCGGGTCACCGGCGACCACAAGGCGGCGCGCTGCTATTTCAGCGAAGCGCTCGCCATCGCCAGGGACATCGATGATCGACCCACCGAGTGCGACGCCCTGGACGGGCTGGCCCACGTCGAGCGGGCCTCGTCGGAGTACCGCGCCGCCTGGAACTGCTCAGCGCAGGCGCTGGCCATCGCGGAGGCCATCGACGATCCGGTGCGCATCGCCACCGCGCAGTGGGGGTTCGCGGAGGTGATCCGCAGGCTCGGCGACCCGGAGGGCGCCGAACGCCGCTACGCCGAGGCGCTGGACATCGCCAGAAGCCTGAATCATCAGAAGCTGGAGGGCGACGCGCTGCGCGGGCTCGGGCACATCGAACGGCTGGTCGGTGACCACGAGACCGCGCGGCGCTACTTCGACGACGCGCTCGAGATCGCCCGCCGCATCCACGACCGCTACGGCGAGGGCTGGACCCTGTGGGGCCTGGGGAATCTCGCGCGTAAGTCGGGATCGCCCGCCCAAGCCCGCGACATGTTCCAGGGCGCCTACGAGATCGCCGTCGAGATCAATGATCCGCTCGGCCAGGTCGACGCGCTGCGCGGGCTCGGGCATATCGAGCGGCACTTCGGCCGATTCGATTCCGCCCGAAGGTATTACACCGAATCGATGGGCGTCGCGTACCGGATCTGCGATCCGTTGGGTCGCGCGGACGCGCTGCGCAGCCTGGCCGGCGTCGCGTCGGCGACCGGCGCCAGGGGCGAGGCCGAAGCGCTGCTCGCGCAGGCGGTCGGGCTGTACGACGGCATCGGGGTGCAGCTCGCGGCGCAGATGCGCACGGAACTGCGCACCCGAGGCAGGTGAGCGGCTATCCGCAGCGCCGCTCGGCCAACAGCGCGAGAGTGTCTGCGCAGGCCCGCATTTCGCTGATCAGCACGTGGTGTTCGGTGTCGGGTGCGGCGCCGCGCGGCCCGAACAGGCAGCATTCGATGCCCGCCCGGCTCAGGTGGGTGGTGTCGTTGCCGCAGTAGGAGTAGGGCAGCGCCAATCCGGTCTCCTCGACCTGGAAATCGGAGACCCTCGGCAGCAGTTCGGCGATGTCGCGCACCACCGCGCAGTCGGCGGGCATGTCCATCGGCGGCATATCGGTGCCGCCGACCCGGTACTGCGGATCGACCGGGTGCTCCACGATGATCTCGGCCTCGGGGAAGGCGTCGCGCGCTCGGTCCAGCACCACATCGATGGCCTTGCTGACGTTGTGCGGCTCGTGCGGCGGTGGATAGCGCAGATCGATGAGGGCGGTGGCCTTGTCCGAGCAGTAGCTCACCCCGGACAGATCGTGGCCCTCGCCGCGGCCCGCGATCAGGCTGGCCACCTGAAGCCTCGGCAGCGGCGGGAATTCGCTGTTGCGCAGGCCGAGGTCGGCGGTGTCGAGCAGGTCGAGCACGCGACGCAGCACCGCGACCGCGTCGACACCTTCGTGGTGCCTGCTGGTGTGCGCGGTGGTGCCGCGCACCACGATGGCGAACTTGTGCACCCCGGCGGTGCGGGTGATCACCCGGCGGACCGAGTACGGCTCGGGCACCACGGCGGCGTCGGCGGTGAGCCCGCTGCGCAAGGCGTGCCTGGTACCGACCCCTCCTTGCAGCTCACCCACGACGAACTCGAGCAGCAGCGGACGCCGCAGGGCCATTCCGCTGCGGCGCACCGCGATCGCCGCACCCAGGATCGCCGCGAGACCGCTCTTCATGTTGTGCAGGCCCGCACCGTAGAGCCGGTCACCCTCGCGCCGGGCGGTGAACGGCTTGCCCGGCTGGTCGCGGCCGAGCGGATCCATGTCGAGGTGGCCGTTGAGCAGCAGCGCGGGGGTGCCGTGCTCCGGGCCGAGCCGCGCGATGGTCTGCAGGCGGCCGGGCTGCACCTCTTGGTGGTAGGCGTGGATGTCGTTGCGGGCGAGGGTGTTCCGGACATGGAACGCCAGCGGCGTCTCCTGCCCGGTGAAGGAGGGGACCGCGGTGAGCCCGGCAGCCAGCTGCACGAGCTCGTCGTCGGGCAGCAGCCGGGGCAGCTGGTCGACGAAGGTCGTCGTCGTACTATTCACGCTTTCTGAATCCGATCAGCAGGACATCGCGTAACCCGGCGCCCGCGTCGGGATCGGTCGCCGTGATTGTCGTCGTGTAGTGCAGTACCCGTTCGTCGTCGAAGACGTAGGAGTCGAGCGGGTTTTCCAGGACGAAGCCGCACAGCTCCCGGTCCGGGTCGTAGCGATCGTAGAGGGCGGAGTCGCCACCGGTGACATTGGTCCGCTGGATCAGGTGCGCGGAGCCGGCGATGAGGCCGTCGCGGTGCTTGCCCTCCGGCGCGGGATGGCCGGGCGCGATGAGCCGCATGTAATGGGCGTCGACGAGGCAGTGCGGCGTGGTGTGCGCCGACAGCAGGCCGTTGGCCGCGAGCAGCCGGGCGACGGCGGTGGCGATCTGCCTGGTCGGCTCGGTCGCCGGATGCGCGGGCGGGATCAGCTTGAAGGTGCGCTCGATATCGCCGGCCACCGGGTTGACCTGCTTGGACTGTACGTAGGGCGGTGGCTGGTCGATCGCGGTGAGTGCGCCGGGCCCGGCCGCGGCCAATCGGGCCGTGCTCAGCTCGAAGCACTGGTATGCCCGGCGCCGGTACTGTTCGCCACCCGGTAGCCAGTGGTCGAGTTCGGTGTCGTCGCGGAACGTGCGACGCAGGACATGCAGGTCGCGCTCGGTCAGGGGGAAGTCGGCCGCCGTCATCAGCCAGGAGGACGGTGCGTCCGCGGCGCGGGGCGCAGGCAACTCGTGGTCGGCGGTCGCCGCCCGCTGGTTGGCGTTTATCGGTGGCCCTTCCGCGTCGGGACATGGCTGCCGACAGCAGGGGCCGCCGGTGGCACACATCAGTAGGGAACGGCCCGACGATGCGTGGGAAATGTCACACAGAGCGGGCCGCGATGGAGATTAATCCGGCGGCTGCCCGGTTGTCGAGTGTGGAACGTGTCCGGCCGTGCGTGTCTACAGCGCGCCGTGGACCGGGGACGCGGCGTGTCGCACGGGGGTGCTGCCGCCGCGCGATTCTCGCGGCCTGTGCGGGTAGCGGTGAGAAATAGACTGGCAGGTATCCAATTGGCATTGGGCCTGTTCAGAGCACGTGCGGGATACTGGAACGGTGTCGCCTCTGACTGTCGGGAGGCGGACGGGACGGACGTCGAGTGCCGCGGGGGTGTGCGGGCGATCTTGGGAAGCGGAGTGCGCGGTCAGGTAACGGCCGCGCAATCTGGGGCGGGAGTTGTGCAACATCGCGGCAACTCCCCGCTCCTACTGTGGCCGTAGCGGCAATGGAGTGAGGTGAGACGTGGACCTGGACACGATCCGGGAGGTGTCGGTGGCGCGGCGGCGCGCCGACCTCGGCGCCGTCGGTGGTTCGTGCGCGGTGCTCGCCGGCGGGACGTATCTGTTCGCCGAACCGCAGCACCACCTGGAACGGCTGATCGACATCACCGCGCTCGACTGGCCCGCCTACACCGTCGTGCCCGACGGGCTGGAGATCGCGGCGACCTGCACGCTGGCCGAGTTCGCCGGCGCGGTGCCCGGCCGCGAGCTCGGTGCACCCGTGCTGCGCGAAGAGTGGCCGGGGACAAGGCTGTTCGCGCAGGGCTGCCGGGCATTGCTTGCGTCACACAAGATCTGGCGTACCGCGACGGTGGGCGGCAACGTGTGTTTGTCGTTGCCCGCCGGTGGTGTGCTCGCGGCGCTGACCGCGCTGGACGGTGTCGCGTTGGTGTGGGGACGAGACGGCGTGGACCGGCGGATTCCGTTGCGGGAGTTCGTCCTCGGTCCGGAGGAGAATGTGCTGCGGCCGGGTGAGGTGTTGCGCTCGATCACCGTGCCGACGGCAGGGCTGCTGGCGCACACCAGTTTCCGGAAGATAGCCCTCGCGCCACTCGGCCGCTCCGGTTCCGTGGTGATGGGACGCCGTGAGCCGAGTGGCCGATGTGTCGTCACCGTCACCGCCGCCACCGGTCGGCCGGTCGTGCTGGAGTTCGTCGAGCCGCCCAGCGAGGCCGAGATCGATGCCGCGGTCGCCGGGGTAGCTCCGTCGCTGTGGTTCGACGACCCGCACGGCGCGCCCGACTGGCGTCGCCATGTCACCGGTGTGCTCGCCCGCGAGGTCGCCGCTGAGCTACGCGATGGGGGGCGGCCATGAGATTCGAGGTCGACGGCAGGCCCGTCGAGGCCGACCCACGCCCCGGGCAGTGCCTGCGCACCCTGCTGCGCGAGCAAGGCACCTCGTCCGTGAAAAAGGGTTGTGACACAGGCGATTGCGGTGCCTGCTCGGTGCAGCTCGACGGAGCGACCGTGCACTCCTGCCTGATCCCGGCCCACCGCGTCGCCGGTCGCGCGGTCACCACGGCCGCCGGGCTGGGCACCGCCGCCGACCCGCATCCCGTGCAGCGCAGCTTCGTCGAGCACGCCGCCTTCCAATGCGGGTTCTGTACCGCGGGAATGGTGGTGACCGCCGCCGGTCTCGGCTGCGGCACCGAGGACGGCCGAGCCGACGCCGACCTCGCCGAGCTGATGAAGGGAAACCTGTGCCGTTGCACGGGCTATCGGTCGATCGCCGAGGCGCTGAGCGGCCGAGCGCCCGCCGACGTGACCGAAGCGGATGGCGCAGGCCGGTGCGCGGGACATCAGCGTGCGGTCGCCGGGCGCGCAGGAAGCGGAGTCGGCGCCCCCGCCGGGTCGCGGATCGTGCGCGGCGCGGAGCCGTTCACCTTCGACATCCACCCCGGCGCCGGGCCAACGGTGGCGAACGACGGCACCCGGGAGACGAATTCCCCTGGCGCACCGGAGGTATCGCCACCCACCGCGCCGCTGCACATCGCGGTCCTGCCCAGTCCGCACGCACACGCCCGCATCGTCTCGATCGACACGGCAGCGGCCGAGGCCGTGCCCGGAGTGCACGCCGTGTTGACCTACGCGGACGCGCCGGACGTGGCGTTTTCCACGGCCCGGCACGAGTTGCGGGCCGACGACCCCGACGACACCTACGTGCTCGATCGGACGATGCGCTTCGTCGGGCAGCGGGTGGCGGCGGTGGTCGCGGAGAGTTCGGCGGCCGCCCGCACCGGTTGCCGGGCCTTGCGGGTCGAGTACGAGGTGTTGCCAGCCGTCTTCGATCCGGCCGACGCCTTGGCGCCGGAAGCGCCGAAACTTCATGCGGAGAAACCGGATTCGGCGCGGATCGCGGACCCGGCGCGCAATCTGATCGCCGAGATCCACGGCGAGGTCGGCGACGTGACGGCCGGGCTCGCCGCAGCGGCGAAAGTGGTACGCGGCGTATGGCATTCGCCGCGTGGACAACACGTGCACCTGGAAACCCACGGCGGGATCGGCTGGTTGGACGCCGAGGGCAGGCTGGTGATCCGGTGCAGCACCCAGGTGCCGTTCCTGGTGCGCAACGAGCTGTGCCAGGTGTTCGGGCTGCGGCGCGATCAGGTGCGGGTGTTCGCCACCCGAGTCGGCGGCGGGTTCGGCGCCAAGCAGGAGATGCTGGCCGAGGACCTGATCGCGCTGGCGGTGCTGCGGACCGGGCGGCCGGTGCAGTACGAATTCACCAGGGCCGACGAGTTCACCTCGGCCACCTGCCGTCATCCGATGCGGGTCGAGGTGAGCGCGGGTGCCGACGCCGGCGGCGTGCTGACCGCACTGGCGGTCGATGTGCTCGCCGACGCGGGCGCGTACGGCAACCACAGTGCCGGGGTGATGTTCCACGGCGTCGGCGAGTCGATCGAGGTGTACCGCTGCGCCAACAAGCGGGTGGACGCACAGGCGGTGTACACCAACAACATTCCCTCCGGCGCCTTCCGCGGCTACGGACTCGGGCAGGTCATCTTCGGGATCGAGTCGGCGCTGGACGAGCTGGCGCGCGAACTCGGCATCGATCCGTTCGAGTTCCGGCGGCGCAACGTGGTGGTGCCCGGTGACGCGTTCGTCGGCGCCGCGGTGGACGAAAGCGATCTGAGCTTCGGCAGCTACGGCCTCGACCAGTGCCTAGACCTGGCGGAACGAGCACTGTTGCGGGGCAACGGAACAGCGGCGCCCGGCCCGGCATGGCGGACCGGCACCGGCATGGCGGTGGCGATGATCGCGACCATCCCGCCGCGCGGGCATTCGGCGGACGCGACGATCACCCTGCTGCCCGACGGCCGGTACGAACTCCGGGTCGGCACCGCGGAGTTCGGCAACGGCACCACCACTGTGCACGCGCAGCTCGCGGCCACGGCGCTGGAGACCGACGCGGCGCGCATCGTGGTCCGGCAATCCGACACCGATCTGATCGGGCACGACACCGGCGCGTTCGGCTCCACCGGAATCGTGGTGGCGGGCAAGGCAACCTACGCGGCGGCACTCGAACTGCGCAGGCTGCTGCTGGCCAGAGCGGCGAAGCTGGCCGGGCTGCCCGAGCGAGACTGCGTGCTGGTCGCCGGCGGAGTCCGCTGCGGCGAGCAGGTATTCGGCGTCACCGAGTTGCTGGCCGACGGCGAACTGACCGCGCACGGCGAGCACGCGGGCACCCCGCGCTCGGTGAGCTTCAACGTGCACGCCTTCCGGGTCGCCGTGCACCCGGACACCGGCGCGGTGCGCATCCTCCAGTCGATCCAGGCCGCCGACGCCGGGACCGTGCTCAATCCGGTGCAGTGCCGCGGCCAGGTGGAGGGTGGCGTCGCCCAGGCCATCGGCACAGCGTTGTACGAGGACATGCGCGGCGAGCGCGGCGTGGTCACCACGCACTCGCTGCGGCATTACCACATTCCGCAGTTCGCCGACGTGCCGCGCACCGAGGTGTACTTCGCCGACACCGCCGACGAGTTCGGCCCGCTCGGCGCCAAGTCGATGAGCGAGTCCCCGTACAACCCGGTCGCCCCGGCGCTGGCGAACGCGATACGCGATGCTGTCGGGGTGCGACCTGATCGGTTGCCGATGACGGCTGATCGGATCTGGCGCGCTATGCGGGAAGGAGACCAAGGGTGACACGCTTGCCGGAGAACGTCCGGGCCAGCATCGATGCCATGCTCGACACCGTCGACACGGAGTTGCGCACGCGCTACCCGGGGACGGACGGGCGGGCGCAGCCGATCCACACCGCCTATGTCCCGGCCGACCGGATCATGGAGGACACCCCGGGCACCTGGGGTGCGGCGGCCGTCGAGCTGCTCGACCGCCACCACGACCTGCTGGCCGAGCTGGACTCGACGGGCTCGCTGCCCGACGTGCGCGAGCGGCTGGCGCGGGATCCGATTCAGGATCTGCGCATCGACTTCGAAGACGGCTACGGCTTCCGCACGGACGCGGAGGAGGACGAGGCGGCCGGTGCCGCCGGTGCGGTGCTGGCCACCTGGGCGTACACGCCGTACCGCCCGCAGAGCTACGGAATCCGGACGAAGGGCCTGGCCGTCGGCGAGCGCAACCGGACCGTGCGCACGCTCGAGCTGGTGCTGGCGGCCATGGTCGACGTGCCCGCGGGTTTCGTCTTCACCGTCCCCAAAATCCGGGCCGCCGAGCAGGTTCCGGCGCTGGTGGCGCTGTGTGAGGGGCTGGAGAGCGGCTATCGGCTCGCCGCGGGCACGCTGCGCTTCGAGCTGCAGATCGAGAGCCCGCAGGCGATCATCGCCGCCGACGGCACCGCGCCGATCGCGCGCATGATCGGACTGGCCGAAGGGCGATGCAGTGCACTGCATTTCGGCACCTACGACTACACCGCCGCCTGCGGTGTCGCCGCGCCGGACCAGGCGCTCGACCACCCCGCCGCGGACTACGCGAAGTCGGTCATGCAGGTGGCGGCCGCGCAGACCGGGGTCTGGGTGTGCGACGGCTCCACCCAGATCGTGCCGGACACCGAGCCGGCGGCGGCGCTGCGCAATCACCACCGCCTGGTCGGCCGGTCGCTGCGCCGCGGCTACTACCAGGGCTGGGACATGCACCCCGGCCACCTGGTCACCCGCTGGCTGGCGACCTACGACTTCTTCCGGCAGGCGATCGACGTGGCCGTGCCGCGCCTGCAGGCCTACCTGGACCGCCGCTCGGGTGGGGTCATGGACGAGCCGGCCACCGCGGAAGCCCTGGCGGCCACCGTCTTACGCGGCGTGGAGTGCGGCGCGCGGACCGCCGAAGACCTCGCCGCCCGAGCGCCCGAATTGTCACCGGCGGTGTTGCGTGCCCTGGTCACGCGTGCGCCGATTCCGCAGGAGGTACGGTCATGACCGCCGAAATCGTCACCGGCGGCGGGAAATCCGCGCCGCATGTGCGCGCCCACCCCGCGGCGAGCGTTGCGGCCGCCGCGGACTTCACCCTGCTGCCCGACCTGGCCGTTCGCCCGCTCGGCGGCTCGGTGATCTGGGCGAACGACGAATTCTTCGCGGAGAAGGAGAATTTGATCAACCCGGGCCCGGCCGAATACCAGCCCGCGACCTTCGGGCACAAGGGTCAGGTCTACGACGGCTGGGAAACCCGCAGGCACCGCGGCCGTCCCGGCGACGACTTCGCCATCGTGCGGCTCGGCGTGCCCGGCGTGATCCGCGGCGTCGTGGTCGACACCGCCTGGTTCAAGGGCAACTATCCGCCCGCGGTATCGGTGGCCGCGCTGGAGGTCGCCGACTATCCGACCGCGGAAAGCATTGCCGCCCGCGACGATTGGGAAACACTGATCGATCATGCGCCGGTCGCCGGGGACAGCCGCAATCCGTTCGCCGTCGCGAGCGAACGGCGGTGGACCCACGTCAAACTCACCATGCACCCCGATGGCGGGGTGGCGCGCCTGCGGGTGCACGGCGAGGGCAGCCCCGACCCCCGGCTGCTCGGGCTCGGCCCGCTCGATCTGGCTGCGCTGGAAAACGGCGCGCTGGTGCTCGACTGCTCCAACCGCTTCTACAGTTCGCCGAATCAACTGCTGTATCCCGGGCAGGCCCGGCGGATGGGCGACGGCTGGGAGACCGCCCGCCGCCGCGACGACGGCAACGACTGGGTGCGGATCCGGCTCGCCGGGCCCGGCCTGATCCGGCTCGCCGAGATCGACACCTCGTACTTCCTCGGCAACAGCCCCGGCGCGGCGCGCCTGACCGGGCGCACCAACGACGGCACCGAGCTCGAATTGCTGCCGCGCACCGACCTTTTGCCCGACACCAGGCACCAGTTCGCCATCGCGCCGATGGCGGCGTCGGTGGAGGAGGTGCGGTTGGACATCTACCCCGACGGTGGTCTCGCCCGGCTGCGGCTGTTCGGCGAGCTCGGCGGATGAGCGAGCCGGTCGCGCCGAGCCGCGACTTCCTCGGCTACGGCCCGACACCGCCCGATCCGCGGTGGCCCGGCGATGCGCGGATCGCCGTCCAGTTCGTGCTGAACTACGAGGAGGGCGGCGAGCTCAACGTGCTCGACGGCGACGAGCACTCGGAGACGTTTCTCTCCGAAATGACGCCGGCGCAGGCTTTTCCGAACCGGCATATGAGCATGGAGTCGCTCTACGAGTACGGCTCCCGCGCCGGTCTCTGGCGGGTGCTTCGCGTCTTCGAGCGCCGCGGCCTGCCGCTGACCATCTTCGCCGTCGCACACGCGCTGCGGCGAAACCCGGAGGCGGTGGCCGCTTTTCGCGAACTCGGTCACGAGATCGCCGGTCACGGCCTGCGCTGGAAGTCCTATCAGCTGACCGACCGTGCCACCGAACGCGCGGACCTGGCCGAGGCGGTGCGCATCCTCACCGAGCTCACCGGCACCGCGCCGCTGGGCTGGTACACCGGGCGCGACTCCCCGAACACCAGGGAGTTGGTGGTCGAGCACGGCGGCTTCGTCTACGACGCGGACTCCTACGCCGACGACCTGCCCTACTGGGTCACCGTGCACGGCCGAGACCACCTGGTGGTGCCGTACACGCTGGACACCAACGACATGCGGTTCGCCTCGCCCGCGGGCTTTCCCACCGGAGAGCAGTTCTTCGCGCATCTGCGCGACGCCTTCGACGTGCTGTATCGCGAAGGCGCGCAAGGCAGTCCGAAGATGCTGTCGATCGGCCTGCACTGCCGCATCGTCGGCCGCCCGGCCAGGACCGCCGCGCTGGAACGCTTCCTGGACCACGTGCAGTCGCACGACAAGGTGTGGATCACCCGCCGCATCGATATCGCCGAACATTGGCGCCGGGTCCATCCGGCGCGGGCCTGAATTCCGCACCGCGCCGTTCGAAGGCAACATAATTCGGGTCATGCGTAGCGAGGGCTCGCCGATTAAGGTTCGGCCGTCTACCCGATGCATGAGGAGTTCGAATGTTCGCAGTACGTGGATTCGCCGCCGCCGCCATGATCGGTGCCGCAACCCTGATCGGCGCCGGCGCGGCCGGCGCGGCGCCGTTGCCGCTCGAGCCGCACGCCCCCGTCCAGGTCGAGACCGTCCAGGGCAGCTGCGGTGGCGTCACGCACCCGTTCGCACTGCTGGTCTGCACGATCAGCAGCCTGTCCGGCTAGCGGGCGGCGCGGCCGCTCGACGAGCGGCCGCGCGCCGTCGGCTCAACCGAACAAGCCACGCACGAACGGCACCGAATCCCGCAGCGACGCGTTCACCGCGCCGCTGTGGTCCTCCGGGTAGGTGTGCAACCGCACCGGCTGTCCGTTCGCCTGCAACACGGCGGCGAACCGCAGCGTCTCCGGCGTGATGACGTCGGTGTCGCGCAGCCCCTGGCCCAGGAATACCGGCTTGTCGTAGCCGGATTCGGGCAGCCCGAGGTAGCGGGTCAGCAGCCCGTGCAGGTCCGGGATCTGGTTGAGCGGCTTGCTGAAGAGGTTCCCGACTACGACGCCCTCGGCCGCGAGCTCGTCGCCGAGCGGCACGAGGCAGGCCTCGCGCGCCTCGGCCAGCCACCTGCGGCCCGCGTCGGTGAGGAAGGACTCGATGTTCAGCTCCGGGTAGGTGGTGCGCAACCCGTTGAGGATGTAGAGCACGTAGCCGGTGGTGTGCGGGCTCAGCTTCACCGGCGGCATGCCGGGGCCGAGCAAGGTCAGGATGTCCTCGATATATGCGGGTACGCCGGTGCCGACCGCGCCGCGGTAGTCGAGCTCCGGACCGCCGAATTCAGTCGCGTAGCGCGCGGTATAGACGGCGGCACCGCCGCCCTGGGACTGGCCGACCACCACCCACTTCTTGGCGAGCGACGGATACTGCGCGGTGGCCGCCCTGACCGCGTCGACGACGTTGTGCGCCTCAACGATCCCATTGAGATACGGGTGCTCACCCGGGGTGCCGAGCCCGGCGTAGTCGGCGGCGACGATCGCATAACCCTGCTGTAGCCAGGTCCCGAGATAGGCCCAGTCGCGTTCGACCGCGCCGGGCCCAGCGACGCTGTACGCGCAGTTGTCGCCGAGGCCGACGGTGCCGTGTGCCCAGGCGATCACCGGCCAGCCGCCCGCGGGCGGCTCGCCCGGCGGGAAGTAGACGGCCGCGCTGGCCGTGGCAGGCACGTCGTTCGCGGTGGTCGAGCGGTACAGCAGGCGGGCCGAGTTCACCGAGCCGGGCAGGGTCGCGGCCGGGGCCAGCGGGGCGATCGACTCGACCGTGCCCGCGGGCGCGGCGGTCGCGACCGGCAGATTCAGCAGGCCTGCGGTGCAGGCGAGGGTGAACGCGGCGGCGAGGACCGATTTCCGCATGGGGACTCCTGTTCGGGTGCGCAGTGCTGCCGGGTGCACGGGCAGTGCTGCCGTTCGCGGACGCCGTGGTGGCGCCGGTCGCATGTCCAAGTTCGGATTCGCCTCAGTCTGCCCGACGCCGCGCGCCCGGCACAGGCGAGGGTGGCGTGGCCCACACGGGCGGCACCCGCCCGGACTTGTGAACGTCCTCACAACCCGGAATGCCGCGCCCGGTCGAGGACCGAGGTGCCGTCGATCTCTAACAGTACGAGCGTTACGGTAAAACCGCACGTCAGGGCTACCAGCCGGTAGGTTCAGTCTTTGCAATTAGCCCGCTAATTTCGCAAAGTTAGCAAACGGGGATCGAAACCTAGCTTAGATTCGCATTAGCAACAGGTAGACGGCCATTTCGCATTGTGCAATCGTGTGGAAGTACACCCCATGGGCCTAGCAAGCCTGCAAATTGCCGCTCCAGCAGTTCGAGCTGTTTCACCGCTCGGCCGTGGGGCAATCGACTTAAAACGAGGAAGTGGAGTCAGAGATGTCGAACGCCGGCACCCCGAAGACCGCTGCGGAAATCCAGCAGGACTGGGACACCAACCCCCGCTGGAAGGGCGTCACCCGTAACTACACCGCCGAGCAGGTGTCGAAGCTCCAGGGCACCGTCGTCGAAGAGGCCACCCTCGCTCGCCGCGGTTCGGAGATCCTCTGGGATCTCGTGAACAACGAGGACTACATCAACTCGCTGGGCGCCCTCACCGGTAACCAGGCGGTCCAGCAGGTCCGCGCCGGCCTGAAGGCCATCTACCTGTCCGGTTGGCAGGTCGCCGGTGACGCGAACCTGTCCGGCCACACCTACCCGGACCAGTCGCTGTACCCGGCCAACTCGGTGCCGTCGGTGGTGCGCCGCATCAACAACGCGCTGCTGCGCGCCGACGAGATCGCCAAGGTCGAGGGTGACACCTCGGTCAGCAACTGGCTGGCGCCGATCGTCGCCGACGCCGAGGCAGGCTTCGGTGGCGCGCTGAACGCCTACGAGCTGCAGAAGGCCATGATCGCCGCCGGTGCCGCCGGTGTGCACTGGGAAGACCAGCTGGCCTCGGAGAAGAAGTGCGGCCACCTCGGTGGCAAGGTGCTCATCCCCACCCAGCAGCACATCCGCACCCTGACCTCCGCGCGCCTGGCCGCCGACGTCGCCGACGTGCCTTCGGTGATCATCGCCCGCACCGACGCCGAGGCCGCCACCCTGATCACCTCCGACGTGGACGAGCGCGACCGGGAGTTCCTGGACGGCACCCGCACCGCCGAGGGCTTCTTCGGTGTGAAGAACGGCATCGAGCCCTGCATCGCGCGGGCCAAGGCCTACGCCCCCTACGCCGACCTCATCTGGATGGAGACCGGCGTGCCGGACCTCGAGGTCGCGCGCAAGTTCGCCGAGTCGGTGCGCAGCGAGTTCCCGGACCAGCTGCTGGCCTACAACTGCTCGCCCTCCTTCAACTGGAAGGCGCACCTGGACGACGCGACCATCGCGAAGTTCCAGCGTGAGCTCGGCGCGATGGGCTTCAAGTTCCAGTTCATCACCCTGGCCGGCTTCCACTCGCTCAACTACGGCATGTTCGACCTGGCCTACGGCTACGCCCGCGAGGGCATGACCGCCTTCGTCGACCTGCAGGAGCGCGAGTTCAAGGCCGCCGCCGAGCGTGGCTTCACCGCCATCAAGCACCAGCGTGAGGTCGGCGCGGGCTACTTCGACACCATCGCGACCACCGTGGACCCGAACACCTCCACCGCGGCGCTGAAGGGCTCCACCGAAGAGGGCCAGTTCCACTGAGCCACTCGTGATTCACCCAGGGAATGAGGTTCCCGACGTGAATACCGATAACCCCCTGTAGGGGTGTACCGCCCTCCCCGCCTGAACAGCCCCGGCGGGGAGGGCATCCCTATACCTTGGACCATCGAAGGGCCGCTCACACCAGAGCACACCCCTTCCAGCCACCGACTAGCCAGACCAACAGCAGGAGCGGGACGTGAGCAGCGAGAAGATTCAACGCGTCGGTGTCATCGGCGCCGGACAGATGGGTGCCGGAATCGCGGAGGTGTGTGCCAGGGCGCACGTCGACGTGCTCGTCTTCGAACAGACCAGGGAATTGGCCGCCGCGGGTCGTGCCCGCATCCTCCGTTCGCTGGACCGCGGCGTCAGCAGCGGCAAGATCACCGAGCGCGAGCGCGAGCAGGCCGCCTGGCGACTGCGGTTCACCTCCGACCTCAACGACTTCGCCGACCGCCAGCTGGTGGTCGAGGCGGTGCTCGAGGACGAGAAGGTGAAGACCGCCATCTTCGCCGAGTTGGACAAGGTCGTCACCGACCCGTCCGCGGTGCTCGCCTCCAATACCTCCTCCATCCCGATCATGAAGATCGCCGTCGCCACCACCCAGCCCGAGCGCGTGGTCGGCATGCACTTCTTCAACCCGGTGCCGGTGCTGCCGCTGGTCGAGCTGGTCACCACGCTGAAGACCAGCGAGGCCGTGTCCAAGCGGGCCGAGGCGTTCGCGGGTGACGTGCTGGACAAGCAGGTCGTGCGCTCCGCCGACCGCTCCGGCTTCGTGGTGAACGCGCTGCTGGTGCCGTACCTGCTCTCGGCCATCCGGATGGTCGAGTCCGGCTTCGCCACGAAGGACGACGTCGACAAGGCGATGGTGCTCGGCTGCGCGCACCCGATGGGCCCGCTGGCACTGACCGACCTGGTCGGCCTGGACACCGTCAAGTCGATCGCCGACTCGATGTACCAGGAGTTCAAGGAGCCGCTGTACTCGGCTCCGCCGCTGCTCATGCGTATGGTCGAAGCTGGGTTGCTCGGCAAGAAGACCGGCGCCGGTTTCTACCAGTACAACCGGGCCTGAGCTCGTTTCGATTCAACCCAGGCGCAATAGCGTGCGGCGTCCAGTCTTCGTAGTGGGCGCCGCACAGCCATCGAAGGGAGCAGCGCGCTCATGGTGAACGTGACCGACGGCTACGGGTCGAGCATCCTCGGCTATCCGCGCATCGGGCCGCATCGAGAACTCAAGCGGGCACTCGAGGCCTATTGGCGCGGTGCGATTCCTCGCGAAGAGTTGCTCGCGGTGGGCCGTGACATTCAGGAACGGCAGTTCAACGAACTCGCCGCCACCGGGTTGACCCAGGTCCCCGGCAATACCTTCTCGTTCTACGACCACGTGCTCGACAACGCGCTGATGTTCGGCGCGGTGCCCAAGCGGTTCGAGCCGTTCCGCGACGAGATGGATCCGCTGGACTTCTATTTCCTCATGGCGCGCGGCAGGCCGGATCTGCCGCCGCTGGAGCTGGTCCGGTTCTTCGGCACCAATTACCACTACCGCCAGCCGGAATTGGATGCCGACACCGAATTCTCGCTGCACCCCGAGGCGTTGCTCGACGAATTCGATCGGGCCAAGGCGCAGGGCATCGAGCTGCGACCGGTGGTGCTCGGCCCGGTGTCGCTGCTGCTGCTGTCCAAGGCGGGCCAGGTCCCCGGTGAGGACGAGTTCGACACGCTGAAGCTGCTCGACCGGCTGCTGCCTGCCTATGAGGAGCTGTTCGAGATCCTGGCCAAGCGCGGCTCCACCTGCGTGCAGCTGGACGAGCCCGCGTTCACCAGCGAGCGCACGCCCGCCGAGCTGGCCGCGTTCGAGGCTGCCTACCAACGGCTTTCGAAGGCGCCGCTGCGCCCGAGGATGCTCGTCACCGGCCAGTACGGCGATTTCGGGGAGGCGCTGCGGATCCTGGCGGCCAGCAATGTCGAGGCCATCGGGCTCGACCTGGCCAGCTACCGCATCCGGCCGGAGGAGCTCGCGGAGATTCCGGGCATTCGCCGTAAGCGCCTGTACGCCGGTGTGATCAGCGGCCAGAACGTTTGGCGGGCCGACCGTTACGTCACGCTCGAGTACCTGAACCAGCTCGCGCAGGTGTGCCCGGATCTGGTCGTCTCGACCGGAACCACACTGCTGCACGTGCCCTATGACCTGCTCATCGAGTACGACATCCTCGGTAACGTCGCCGACCGGCTCGCCTTCGCGAAACAGAAGGTGGGCGAGGTGGTTTCGCTGGCCAAGGCGCTCACCGACGGCCCGTCGGACAGCTGGCGCAAGCGGCCGACCGAGGTGCACTTCAAGCAGAAACACGCGGTGCGGCAACGGGTTTACGCGGTCACGCCGGACATGCGGGCGCGCGAGCCCTACGCGGTGCGCCGGGAGGCCCAGCAGGCCAAGCTGAACCTGCCGCCGGTGCCGACGACCACGCTCGGCTCCTTCCCGCAGACCAACAAGATTCGGCAGGCCCGCTACGAACTCGGCCAGGGCCGGCTGTCCTTCGACGACTACAAGAAGCGGATCGAGGCCGAGATCGAGGCGACGATCCGGCTGCAGGAGGACATCGGGCTCGACGTGCTCGTGCACGGCGAGCACGAGCGCAACGACATGATCCAGTACTTCGCCGAGCTGCTCGACGGCTTCGCGACCACCCACTTCGGCTGGGTGCAGGTGTACGGATCGCGGTGTGTGCGACCGCCGATCCTCTACGGCGACGTGTCGCGGCCCGCGCCGATGTCGGTGGAGTGGATCAGCTACGCCCAGTCGTTGACCGACAAGCCGGTCAAGGGCATGGTCACCGGGCCGGTCACCATGCTCGCGCGCTCGTTCGTCCGGCAGGACCTGCCGCTGCACGAGACCGCCGACCAGGTGGCGCTGGCCATCCGGGACGAGGTGGTCGACCTGGAACGGGCGGGCATCGCGATCATCCAGGTCGACGAGCCCGCGCTGCGGGAGATGCTGCCGCTGCGGCCCGAGGGCAGGGCGGAGTACCTGCGCTGGGCGGTCGGCGCGTTCCGGCTGGCCACCTCCGGGGTGCAGCCGGAGACCCAGATCCACACGCACATCGGCTATTCCGGCCGGGCCGAGGTGGTCGAGGCGATCGAGGAACTCGACTGCGACGTCACCGCGATCGTGGCGACCCGCTCGATCGACTGGGTGGTCAAGGCGCTCCAGGCGGACAGCGGCACCGACCACGGGCTGAGCCACGGTGTCGGTCCCGGTGTCTACGAGAGCCGCTCGGCGCGGATCCCGGACATCGACGAACTGGACGAGTTGCTCACCGCCGCGGCGGAAGCCATTACGCCGGAACGACTCTGGGCGAATCCGGACGGTGGGCTCAAGACCAGGCACTACTGGCAGCTGGAGCCGTCGTTGCGCAACATGGTCGCCGCGGCGCGGCGGGTGCGCAGGCGCGCGCTGGCGAGCGAGTAGCCGAACTACGTTGGCCGCCCCCTGTTTTCGCAGGGGGCGGTTTTCGTTCGAGGCGCGCCGGTGGCGGGTCGCCGATCGGTGAGCTACCGATGGTCATTCCTCGGCCGGGCGGGGAGTGACGTAACCCACTGGCAACCTGGCGTCGAGGAATACTCGAGGTTGCGGTAGAGTTACCCGAGGCAAGCGTTGATCTTCACGCTCCCTCTCGATCCGTCGTGGATGTCTTACCTTTCGCGTCGGCGCCTCAGCTGGGTGTCATAACACCGAACGCACGGACGACAGTCCTGCGCAGCGCTGGGGTACACCCCGATGCCTGGAAGGCACACCCACCTCATATGACGAACCCTTCTTCGAATTCTGCCGCCACCACGTCCTTCGCCGCGCTCGGCGTCGGCGCGAAGCTGGTCGGCGCCCTGACGGCCAGCGGTATCACCGCTGCGTTCCCGATCCAGGCGGCCACCCTGCCCGATACCCTGGCCGGTCGCGACGTGCTCGCCCGCGGCAAGACCGGTAGCGGCAAGACGCTGGCCTTCTCCATCCCGATGGTCGACCGCCTCGCCGGCGGCGACCGCAAGCCGGGCCGCCGCCCCCGCGGTCTGATCCTCGCCCCGACCCGTGAGCTGGCCACCCAGATCGCCGCCGCGCTCGAGCCGATGGCCACCGCAGCGGGGCTGAAGGTGACGACCATCATGGGTGGCGTCTCCCAGCACCGGCAGGCCAAGGCGTTCTCGGCCGGCGTCGACATCGTCGTCGCCTGCCCAGGCCGGCTCGAGGACCTGATGCGTCAGCGTCTGGTGTCGCTGCAGGACGTGCAGATCACCGTGCTCGACGAGGCCGACCACATGGCCGACCTCGGCTTCCTGCCCGCGGTGACCCGCATCCTGGCCGCGACGCCGAGCGGCGGCCAGCGGCTGCTGTTCTCCGCGACGCTGGACAACGGCGTCAACAAGCTGGTCAAGCAGTTCATGCGCAACCCGGCCACGCACTCGGTCGACTCGGCCGACTCGCCGGTCCCCGCGATGACCCACCACGTCTTCGAGGTAGGCGGCGTCGAGGCCAAGCGGATCCTGGTGGAGACGCTGGCCGCGGGCTCCGGTCGCCGGATCCTGTTCATGCGCACCAAGCACCAGGCCCGCAAGCTGGCCAAGCAGCTGACCACCGCGGGGATTCCCGCGACGGACCTGCACGGCAACCTGTCGCAGGTGGCCCGCGACCGCAACCTGGCCGCCTTCACCAACGGCTCGGCCCGCGTGCTCGTCGCGACCGATATCGCGGCGCGCGGCGTGCACGTCGACGACGTCGAGCTGGTCGTGCACGTCGATCCGCCCGCCGAGCACAAGGCTTACCTGCACCGCTCCGGGCGCACCGCCCGCGCGGGCAGCTCCGGTGATGTCGTCACCGTCGTGCTGCCCGAGCAGCGCCGCGATGTCGCGGCACTGCTGCGCAAGGCGAACATCACTGTCGCCTCGCAGCGGGTGACCGCGGACGCGGCGGCGGTGACGGCGCTGGTCGGCACCGTCGCACCGAGGGTCGCGCCGAGCGCGATGCCCGTGGCGTCGAACTCCGAAGGACAGGGCAACCGCAACCGGCGCGGTGGGGGCGATCGTCGCTACGGCGCGCCTGCCGGTCAGGCCCGCAGTCGTGGCGCACGGGACGGCGCGCCTGCCGGTGGGCAGCCACGCGGCCGGACCGCGCGCAGCACCGATGACGCCGCGTCGCGCGGTGTCGCCGGTAACCAGTCGCGCAGTCGTGGCGGGCGTGGCGGCGACGCCGCGGCACACGTCGCCGGTGGTCAGCCGCGCAGCCGGAACGGGCGTGGCGCGAACGGTGCCGCAGCCCACGGCTTCGACACCGCGAGCCGCACCGCGAGCCGTTCGGTCCGTGGTGGGGTACCGCGTACCCGCGCGACCCGCGAGCAGGCACCCGCCGCGCGCGGCTAGGCGAGCGGTTCACTAGCTGAAAGACAAAGGCCGCCTTCCCCTTACCGGGAAGGTGGCCTTTGTCGTTCAGTGCGCTGTCTGAACGGCGGAGCGGAACTGGGTGTCCAGCACCGCGAGGAAGACCGCCATCGGGTCGTTCCAGTCGCCGTTGGTGTGCGTCACCACGGTGCGCGTGCCGTCCCGGCTGCCCATCGCCCAGGTCCACGAGCCCATGGTGGCGCCGGAGAGACCGTAAACCGTTGTGCCGCATGGCAGCTGCTGCTCGAACACGCCGCAGCCGTATCTGGTGTCGGGGACCCATTGCGCGCCATCGGTGGCGACGGTGGTCCACATTTCTCGCTGCTGGGCGGGCGGCAGCAGCTGTCCGGTCAGCAGTGCGTGCAAGAAGACCTGGAGATCGCCCGTGGTCGAGACCATGTCGCCTGCGGCGCCTGCCCAGGTCTGGTCCATCTCCGTGATGTCGTGGACCGTGGCGTCCGGGGCGGGGTCGAACAAGGTGGAGTAGTGGCGGGGATGTGGGCCACGGATCTCGGTGCCTGTGCCTGCGCAGTAGGTTCCGGTCAAGCCGAGGGGTGCACAGATTCGGCGGGAAATCTCCTGCGCTGGTGGGGTATTGGTCACCTGCTCGATGAGTAGCCCGGCGAGAATGTAGTTGGTGTTGGCGTATCGGAACTGCGCGCCGGGCGCGGAGTGGGGCGGGTGCCTGGTCGCGATCCGGACGAGTTGTTCGGGGTGCCAGCCCTCGGCCGAGCGCACCTGTTCGTCGTCGGTGTGGTTGAACAGCCCGCTGGTGTGGTCGAGCAGTTGCCGAATGCTGATCGCGCTGCCGTCGTTGCCGTTTCCCGCGACCAGTCCGGGTAGCCACTTCTCTACCGTGTCGCCGAGGTTCAGCTTGCCCTCGGCGACCAGTTGCAGGATCACCGTCGCTGTGAACGCCTTTGTGGCGCTGCCGATTCGGAACTCCTCGTGCTCGGCGCGTGGCCGGCCGGTCGAGGTGTCGGCCACCCCTGCCGCGCCGAACCAACGGCCCTGCCCGTCCCGGATCTCGCAGACGATGCCCGGCAGGCCGCGCTCGCACACCGCCTCGTCCAGCAACTGCTGAACCTCCGGATGTGCTGTCATCACGCGTCCTCGAGAATGTGCTGGACCTGGGCTTGCAACTCCGTCCGGTCCACACCGGCCAGTGCGAGCGCACGCGGTACCGTCCCGACCTCGGCCCGCAGAATGCCGAGCAGTACATGCGCGGGACGCAGATCTCGTTTGCGCGGAACAGAACCGAACCCCCGCTCCAGCGCGAGCTTCGTCGACGCGCCGACATTCGGGGAGCCCTTGCCGTAGCCCGGTGTGCGCGGCACATCAACCCCGGCGAGGGACACCCCCGCCGCGCTCAAGCTGTGCTCGAACTCGCGGCGTAGCGCGGCACGGATCGCCTGATGGTCGAGTCCGGCGGCGGCCAGGACGCGCTGCGGCGCGGTGCCCTCCTGTGCGGCGATCGCGAGCAGCAGGTGCTGGGCCTCGACGGTCGCCGAGCCGTCCCGCTGCGCCTCGCTGCTGCCCTCGGTGAGGACCGTGTGCAGGTATTCGTCGAATGCGGTCAGAATCATCATCGCCTCCTCAGGCTGACGCCCGCGGCGATGAGCCGCTTGGCGTGCTTCTTGTGCACCGCTTGCCGGGTGACGCCGAGCGCCTCGGCGACCTGCGGCCAGCTCCAGCCCGTCCGCATCGCCTCCTCGACGGCGGCGTCCTCCAGTTGATCGGCCAAGCGCCGCAACGCGACCACGGCGGCGAGCCGGTCCGCGGGGTCGCCGGAATCGGGGATTTCGGGGATGGGCATGCGAGCAACCTTAGTTGACTAATTTGCGGTTAGTCAACCTTGGTTGCTATCGGCTCAGTGGCTCAGCGCGGCGACGAGCAGCATGATTCCCGCCCCGGTCACGGTGCAGGCCAAGGTGAGTCGGGACGGGTGGACGGCGTGTGCCTCCGGCAGGATGTCCGCGGTCGCCAGGTACAGCAGGAAGCCTGCGAAATAGCCGAGGTAGAGCCCGACTACGCCGTCGGGGACCTGGATCAGGGTGCCGAGGACCGCGCCGACCACCGGGGCGATGGCGTCGAGCGCGAGTAGGGTCAGCGCCCGCTTGCGGGCACTGCCGTAGAGGGTCGAGATGGTGAAAGTGTTGAAGCCGTCGGCGAAGTCGTGCGAGATGACCGCGATGGCCACCGCCGCGCCGACGGTGGCGCCCGCCTGGTAACCGAGGCCGATGCCGAAGCCGTCCAGCAGACTGTGAAAGATCAAGCCGGACGCGGCAAGCAGACCGACCGACTCGAAACCGTGGGTGTGCGAGCCGAATTCCTGCTCGTGTCCGGTGTGTACGGCGACCGCGCGTTCGATGACGTGGATGGTGAGAAACCCGACCACCGCCGCGATCAGCGCGGCGGGCACCCCGAGGACGTGCTGCCCGGACTGTTCCAGCGCCTCCGGCAGCAGGTCGAAGAAGACCACGCCGAGCATCACCCCTGCGGCCAACCCGAGCACCAGGTGCCTGCGGTCGCCGATGCGCACCGCGACGAAACCGCCGACCAGCGTGGAGCACATCGAAACCAGCGCCAGCAGAATCGCCATTGTTCCAGCATCGGTGAACGGCACGGGCGGGAACGGTAGCACGGGCCTGCGGGTTCGCCGGGTGGTAACCCGGTGTGCTCAGTTCGGGTCGGTCGCCGCCGCCAGTGCGCGCAGACCCGCCGCGATGGTCTCGGCCGAGGGCGCGTTGGTCGGGTCGATCAGCCATTGGACGAGCAGGCCGCCGATCATGGTCTGCACCACGGCACCGATGGCGGGATCGGGGGCGGCACTGTCGGCGACGTGCGAAAGTGCCTGGCGCGCACGGGCTTGCGCGGTGCCGAGTTCGGCGCGCAGTTCGGGGGAGTGCAGCGCCTGCACGAAGCTCTCGATATTGGCGGACCAGAGCAGCCGTTCCTCGGTGAACGAGCGGATCAGGTGCTCGAGGAATGCTCGAATGCGGACGGCCGGATCGGCGGTGTCGTCGGCGGGCAGCGAGTCGAGGATCGCCTGCACCGCGGTCGCGCTCGACTCCATCATGGCCTGGCTGAGCAGCTTGTCGCGGGTGCCGAAGTGGTAGTTGATCGCGGCCAGGTTGGTGCCGGAGGCGGCCACGATGTCGCGCACGGTGGTGCGCGCGTAGCCACGTTCGGCCAGGCACTGCTTGGCCGCGGCGAGGAGGTCGTCTCGGGTTCCCACATCCGCACGATAGCAGCCGGACATACGCGTGTTTGTGACGCATGTTCCAAACATATGTTTGTGACAAGCGTTTGAAACATGCGTATGTTCGACGGTATGACCGCACAGCGCCCCATTTCCCCGTTCGAATCCACGTTCTTCGGCACGGATACCAAGCTCGGCAGTGTCCCCACCGGGGGCATGCCGCTCTACATCGGATCGACCGTGCACGGAGCGCTCGATCCCGAGCTACTGGGCCTGGTCCTCGGCGAGCTGGCCGCCCTCCACCCACTGCTGCGCAGCAGGGTGGTCACCGAGCCCGACGGCACGATGTACCTGCGCCGCGACGACGACTATCGCCCGCGCCTGGACGTCACCGACGGTGACGAGGCCGACTATCTGCGGCTGGTGAACGGCCCGCGGGACTGGGCCGACGGCTTGTTCCGCGCCCACCTCTTGCGCGCCGGCGAGCGCCAGCAGATCGTGCTGATCATTCATCACGGAATCGCCGATGGCCGTTCGGCTTTCGCATTGCTGGCGGAGTTGTGGCGGCGCTACACGGCGCACATCGCGGCCAGCCCGCTGCGGGTGGGTGCGGCGGATCAGTCGTTACCGGAGGCGATGGATACCCGCCTCGCCGCGGTCTTCTCCGACGCCGAGGTGGCCGAGTTCCTCGAGCTCGCCGCCGCAGGCGTGACGATGATAGACCCGGCCACGGCGCCGCGGGCCCTGCCCTGCGACGGGGACGGCGTCGGCGCCGATCCGCTCGGCCGTTTCGCGGTGCGGCGCATCGAGTTGGACAGCACGGAAACCGGGATGCTGATCGATTCCGCTCGCGCGCACGGCATCTCGGTGAACAGCCTGCTCTGCGGCGCCGCGCTGGTGGCCTGGCGCACGCAGCTCGAGCCGGCCACCGGTGCCCTGCCGCTGCTCTGCGGGCACGCAATGGATCTGCGCAACGAGCTGGCGCCGCCGCTGCCCGCGAGCACGATGCTGAATGTCGCGTCCGGGGTCGGCACCGCCGCCGAGGTCGAGCCGGAGCACAACCCGATCGATCTCGGTCTAGTGGTGACGGCTGGTATGCGGGCCGCCGTCGCGCGCCGCGACGCGGGCCGATTCCTGCTGGCCGCGCAGCGCGTCACGGACCCGGCGACGGCCGCCGCGTTCGCCGCGGCCCCCACCATGGCGATGTCCAATATCGGCCGCCTGCCCGCACATTCGATGCCGCCGGGCATCGGGCACATGCGCGACGACGTCTTCGCGATGGGGCCGGGCATGCCGCCGAAGCTCACCGTCTTCACCGTCGGCGATCGGCTCACCATCCAGGTCGAGCACGACACCGCGCAGCACAGCCGCGCCCAAATGGGCAAGATCGCGACGGGGCTGGTCGAGCAGCTGCGCCGGTGCGCGGCTACTCGTCCTTCTTCGGTCGCTCAGCTCCGGTGAACCGAATGGTCAACTGGCGAGCCCACTTTCGGTGGGGCTTCGGCGGTGGCGGCGGCAGCGGCGCGCGCACATCGATATCGGTCTGCACCTCGTAGCGCCGGATGTAGGCCCCGGAGAAGGCCTGCACGGTCGCGGTGACCGGAATGGCGAGCAGCGCACCGGTCGCGCCGAGTAGCGCGGCACCGGCCAGCACCGCGCCGAACGCTACGGCCGGGTGCATGTCCAGGGTGGTCGCGGTGATGCGCGGTTGCAACACATAGTTTTCGAACTGCTGGTACACCACGATGAAGCCGAGAATCCATACGGCGTCGGAGGGGTCGTGCACCAGCGCGACGATGACCGGCAGCGCACCGGCCAGGTAGGTGCCGACGGTCGGGATGAACTGCGAGACCACGCCGACCCACAGCGCGAGCGCGAACGCCGAGGGCACATCGAGCACCCGCAGCGCGACATAGTGCGCCACCGTCGAGGCGAGGGCGAGCAGCCCGCGCGAGTAGATGTAGCCGCCGGTCTTCTCCACGGCGATATCCCAGGCGCGCAACACATGTCGCTGCTTGCGCGGCGGCAGCAGCGAGCACACGGCGTTGCGGAAGCGCGGGCCGTCGGCGGCGAAGTAGTAGGTGAACAGCAACACCCCGAGGGATTGGAAGACCACGCTGACGGTTCGGGTGCCGATGTCCCAGGCGTTTCCGGCCGCACCCTCGAGGTATTTGCTCCAGTCGCTGGTGTATCGCTCGATGTCGGTACCGGACAGGTTTGTCTTGAAGGTGTGATTGATCCAGTCGATGCCTTGGTCGGCATACTCCGGCGCGTTGGTGACCAGGGCGGTGACCTGCTCGATCAACAGTGCGCCGAGCGTCCAGAAGAACGCGACGACGATTGTGATCAAGACGAGAAAAACCACCCCCGTGGCGAGTCCGCGCTTCATCCCGCGGCGCGCGAGCCAGTTCACCGCGGGCTCGATGGCGAAGGCCAGGAACAGCGAGACCAGCAGAATGGTGAGCAAGCCCTGCAGCCGGGTCAGCGCCCAGAAGCCGGCGAACAGTCCGGCGACCGTCGCCGCGGCGAGCAGGAATGCCCGCAGCAGCCACGGCGGCGGCGTTGTCGTCATCTCCGCGGTAACCACGGCTTCGCCGGTGGGTGCCACCGCGGGCGGTGTCGCGTTGTCGTCTTCGTCCGAAGCCACATCGCCAACGTACCCACCCGATTCGATCTCACCCCGCATTCGGCACTGAGGTGCGCACAACAGCACGCCACCGGGCCCAGGGAGTCCGATTCCCGGGGCCCGGTGCGGATCAGATATCGATCGAGCCGGCCGACGGCAGCGGTGTCCGCCACAGGGTGCCGATGAAATCGAGCATGCGCTGACGGACGTCGTTGCCGTAGGACGGGTTGTTCCCCGCGATCGCGATCGCGACGAAGTACGCCGACCCGCGACCGGTGCCCCGCAGCACCGGCGCACTGCTCGACATCGGCAGATAGTGCTTGCCCGCCAGGTTGTTGTGGCCACGGATGGCGACGGCCTGGATGGTGACGGTGGCGAACAGCGCGTCCCAGTCGGCGTTGCTCGACGCGGTGGCGTAGTCGTCGTTGCTGGCCAGCTCGACCCCCTGGGCGGCAAGGCTGCTCGCCAGGTTCGTCCACCGGTCCTTGACCGCGGTGATCCGGGCATCGTCGCCGGTGTAGGTACGCACGAAGTCCACGATCGGCAGGTAGGCGGCCCGCCCGGTGGATTGGATGGCGCCGCGGCCGCGGAACTTGTAGAAGTCCGCCTCCTGCAGGAACGCGGTCGAGCTGTCGATCGACGTCGGCACGCCGGCGGGCCAGGTCGTGCCCCGCCACTCCGGGCGGTCGCGCACGGCCTGGTCGGTGGGTGCGAGGGTGCCGAACGCGGCGAGGTAGATCGGGTCGTGGAAGCAGGCGAACGCGGTGTGATTGCCGTTGCCCGTGTTGTAGGAGGCCTTGGTGAAGGCCGCCTCGCCCGGCCGCTGGATGAGGAAGGAGTCGAAGGCGTAGGACAGGCCGGGATGGCCGTATCCGCCAACGGTTTCCGCGCCGCGGAACTGCAGCTTGCCACCCGTCTCGTGCAGGAACTTGGCCATCAGCGTGGCGAATTCCGGCAGCGTGATCCCCTTCGCGCCGACGCCGCGGTCGGTGCCGACGATGGGCGGGAAGGCATTCCAGGTCTCGATGAAGCGGTTGAGCGTGTCGGTATCCATCGACATCGACAGCGGTCCCCAGCTGCCCCGCCCGGCCAGCGTCGCGGTGAACCAGCCCGCGAAGGTCTTGCCGGTGACATCGAGGAAGTAGTTGTCGATGTCGGTGGCGTCGAAGAACTCGACGGCCGCGGCCTGACCGAGCTGCGCGTCGGTCGCCGCCGTAATCGGCACGGAGGCCGTGGGTTTCCTGGTCGAGGCGTTCGTGTAGTCGGGGTCGTAGGCGCCGCGTAGCGCCCTGGCGTACGCCTCCTTCGCGGCCTCGGCGGTGATCAGGTTCTTCGCCTGCGCGTTGCCGAGCACATGCTGCAGGTCCTGCAGATCCTGGGTGGTCGTCGACGAGCGGTCACTCGGCGAGGTGCGGCCCGCGCCGAGCCCGGCGGCCGGTGCGGCCGTCGATCCGTCGCCGGAGCCCGCGCCGGCGCTGCCGTACTTGGACTGGATCTCGCGCGCCTTGGTGGCGGCCTCGGCGATCGAAATCGTGTTGTCGGACAGCTTCTTCAACAGGTCGGCGACCTCGGCGCGGCCCGACATGTCCCGGAAGATGCCTGGCGTGCCGAGCAATTGCAGTGCGGCGGCCAGCCCCACCGGATCCGGTGCCGGACTAGGCGCGACGACATTGACCAGCGACTGCGGGAACGGCGTCGGCGTCGGGTTGGTCGGCACCGGTGTCGGCGTGGTCGGCACGACGGGCGCGATCTCCGGGGCCTGGATGGGGATCGGGTGCTCCTCCCACTTCCAGAAGCGGGTGTTGTCGATCTCCTCCGCGACATTGCAGTGGCCCAGTTTGCCTTCCGCGAACACGCCGCGGGTCGGCATGGTGATCAGCCGTTCGGTCTGCGCCTCGGGCGGCGGGTCCATGACGACGGTCCCCGCCGCCGTCAGCGGGTACGCGACATGGTTGCCGAAAACCTCGAGCGGTGTCGGCACGGCCATGTCGGCGAGTGTCTTGCCGTCCGCCCACGGCTTCGTCTCGAAGGCCACGCTGATATCCGCGGTCCGGGTGGCCAGCATGACGGCGCGGTTGTAGTAGGCGTTGTTCGTGTTGACATGGTCGATGAGTCGCTGGGCGTGCTGAAACTCCTCCGGCGTCAGCGATTTGGCGGGCGACCAGGTGGGCGGCAGATCGGCGGGGCGGGGGCCGGGGCGCCGGATGAACGTGACGGTGTTGGAGGACCCGTTCTGCCGGAAGAACAGGTCCACGTCCACGTTGTCGAGCAGCGCGATGGCGCCGCCGGGATGAAAGGCGTTGATCGCCAGGCGATCCGCCCGCCAGTTGTTGTCCTCGTGCAGCACGAACTCGAACCCGACCAGGTCGCGCCACGGCACCGGCTGGTCCGGCTTGGAGATGAAGCTGGCCGTGGCCGTATCGTTGAGCCGCTCAGCGGTATTGACGTTGCGGGTCAGGTCGCCCTTCTCCCATTCGAGCAGCAGCGGGCGGTGCACCACATTGTTGCCGTCCAGCAGGATCAGGTTCAGCATCACCTGCTGGTCGGTGGTGTCCCCGCCGCCCTCGGAGGGCTTGACGTAGAACTCGAACAGGCCGAATCGCAGATCACCCTCCCAGAACTGGGGCTGCGGCTTGTCCAAGGTGGCCGGGTCGACGCCGTGCAGCAGCTGGTTCCTGGCGACCAGATCCTTCTTCGCCAACGCCGCGAAGCCCGGCGCGAGGGCCGGGTCCAGCAGCACCGGCTCCAGGACGGCCCGGTGCCGCAGCAGTTGGGCGTCGTCGAAATCGGTGATGGGCGCGGGGTATTGGACCAGCACCGCCGGGCGGCGGCGCACCCATTGCACCGCGACCCGATAGTGCCGCAGCACTTCGTAATACAGGATCGTCAGGGTGTGCGCGTGGTTGTAATTGGAGAACGTGCGGGTCTGGATCGACTCGTGCTCCTCCTGCCTGGCCTGCACCACGACCGTCGAATTGATCTCGCGCAGCGCCGAACTCGCCTGACTGAAGCTGTCGCTGAGCCGCTGCACGTTCTCCGCGGTCAGGTCGCGGCTGCCGTCGCTGGTCGCGGTGCTGCCGCCCATGCTCCAGGCATCGCCGACCGCGGCGCCGAGGCCGACGACGCCGACGTTCGCGCTGCCGCTGCCGCCACCGGAGTGCGCCACCCCGCCCATGAAATTGGACCCGTGCTGCATTTCGCGCAGCCCGGCCTGCACCGTCTCGCTGATCGTGCGGTCCCGGTGCGTCCGGTGCAGCACGTCCTCGGTGAGCTTGGTCTGCTCGTCCCGGCGGGTGAGGCTGTCCCACGACCAGTCCAGGATGGCGAGCTTCACCGATTCACCGGGTGCGAGCGGCAGGCTGTAGAGGATCTCGCCGAGCGAGTGACCGAGGGCGCTCCAGGTGACCTTGTACTCATCGATGTAGGCCGCGCGGTAGGGCTCGGGGATGGTGATGCCGGGTGGATCGTCGCTGAGCCGAACCACCTGCCGGGTGGTGAATTCGTGCAGCGACAGCGTGGCCGGATACAGGTTTTCGCAGCCGTTCTCACCGACCAATTGGTTGGGGTTGGTGGCGAACGAGGACGGTGACAGCTGCCAGTCGGTGAGGCTGGGATTCTGCATGGTCGCCATCCCGCCCTCGTAATGCGGCGGCGCTATCCCGGTGGGCGGCAGCACGATTCGGCCGACCACCGCGCCCGCGGTGAACCGGTTCTGGTCGAGCACGTCTACCCACTCGGCGGCGCCGTAGGCGAGGGCGCGGATGGTCATCGTTTCGCCGCCGTCGAAGTCCTCGCCCGCATCGGCGAGGGCGGCCGCGCCGTAGCGGCGCACGGCGACCGTGTTGTCGAGCCTGCGGCTGACCGGCGCGGGCAACCGGGTCAGGTCGAAGGACACGTACCCGACATGGTCGGTCCACAGCACGCCGAGCGGTGCGGCCCATTCGATCTCGGACTCGCAGTCCGTCGATTCGTCGGACGTGGCACTGGCCGTCTGGTCGCCGATGGTGTGCGGTTCACCGTCGCACCGCCGCACCACCACCTCGGCATAGACCGGGTGCCGCGCGATCGCGGCGCCTGATTCTTTATCGATGAGGAAAAGCCCGAGATTCGTGTGCGAGCGCACCATGTCCATGCCGGATCCATTTCTTCCGAGTGCTGCCGGAAATTTGCGTGGATCTGGAAGGTATCTGCGGAATTATGCCGCCGTCCCGTGTGCGTTTCGGTGATCGGACCGGGTCGACCAATTCTGCGGCGGTGCTCGGCGTCAGATGGTCGACACGTCGATGACGAAGCGGTAGCGGACGTCGCTGGCGACCACGCGGTCGTAGGCGCCGTCGATCTCGTCGGCCGAGATCACCTCGATCTCCGCGCCGATGCCGTGTTCGGCGCAGAAGTTCAGCATCTCCTGGGTCTGCGCCAGGCCACCGATCATCGACCCGGCCAGCGAGCGCCGGTAGCCCGCGATGGTGAACGGCTTGACGGTCATCGGGTTCTCCGGGAGACCGAGGATCACCAGGGTGCCGTCGAGGTTCAGCAGCTTGAGGTAGTCGTCGATCGGCAGATCGGCCGAGACGGTGTTGAGGATCAGGTCGAACCGGCCGCGCAACTCGCGGAAGGTCTGCCGGTCGCTGGTCGCGTAGTAGTGACTGGCGCCGAACCGCTTGCCGTCGTCCTGCTTGCTCAGCGAGTGGCTGAGCACGGTGACCTCGGCGCCGAGCGCGGCGGCGATCTTCACCCCGACGTGCCCGAGGCCGCCCATCCCGATGATGGCGACCTTCTTGCCCGGCCCGGCGTTCCAGTGCCGCAGCGGCGAGAACAGGGTGACGCCGGCGCACAGCAGGGGTGCGGCCTGGTCGAGCCCGATCCCCTCGGGGATGCCGACGACGAAGTTCTCGGTCACCACGATCTGGGTGGAGTACCCGCCCATGGTGTACCCGCCGGGCTGGACGGCCGGATCGACGGGCGTGTTGTAGGTCATGGTCGCGCCGCGGGTGCAGTACTGCTCCTCGTCGGCCAGGCACGGCCCGCATTTACCGCAGGAATTGACCATGCAGCCGACACCGACGCGGTCACCGACCTGATATTTGGTCACCTCGGGCCCCACCGCCGCGACCAGACCCGCGATCTCGTGACCCGGCACACAGGGGTACTTGGTGCCGCCCCACTCGTCGCGTGCGGTGTGAATGTCGGAATGGCAGATACCGGCGAATTTGATGTCGATCAGCACATCGCGCGGACCCAGGTCCCTGCGTTCGATCGTCACCTTCTCGAAGGCGCCATCAGAGGCGGAAACGGCATACGCAGCAGCAGAGGTCATGCATACATGCCTACCGCCGCATGCCTCCACTTGCCAAACATGACACATAACGGACACGCCTGAATTACGAACACGCGGGTATTTCGGCGGGCACCGGCGGTCATCGAACCGATTTCGATCTACGGTGAAGATCTCCGGCCACAATGGAATTCGCATGGCATCGAGGCGGAGTGCGATGAATGAGCAACGGTATGGGGGCCGCGCGCTGGCGATGATCGTCGCCGCGCTGCTCGCCGTGGCCGGATTCCTCGGTTACCGGGGTGAATTGCCGGGCTGGCCGCTCGGGGCGAGCGAGCTCCCCGCGCCGATCATCGAGCAGCCCCCGCCGCCGCTCGACCCGCTGGCCGTCGCCGCCGTGGTGGACCCGGCGCTGGTGGATATCAGCGCGTCGGCCGCGCCGTTCGGGCTCGGCGCCGCCGGTTCGGGCATCGTGCTCACCCCCGACGGTCAGGTGCTGACCAGCCACCATGTGGTCAAAGGCGCGGACACGGTGCGCGTCACCGATGTCGGCAACGGGCGCACCTACGACGCGGTCGTGCTCGGCTACGACGCGGGCGTCGATATCGCGCTGCTCGCGCTGTCCGGCGCGGCCGACCTGGTGACCGCGCGCATCGGCAGCTCGGCCGGCGTGCGGGTGCGCGACGAGGTGCTGGCCATCGGCAACGCGGGCGGGCTCGGTGGCACGCCGACGGCGATCCAGGGCACCCTCACCGATCTGGACAGCACCATCGTCGCGTTGAACTCCGCGGACCTGTCCCGCAAGCCGCTCACCGGGCTGCTCGAGGTCGCCGCGGCGGTCAGCTCGGGGCAATCCGGCGGTGCGCTGGCCGACCGGGCGGGCGCGGTGGTCGGCGTGATCGCCGCGGCGTCGGGCGATCCGGCGCGCGCGACGAGCAGGCCGCCGAATGGTTACGCGGTGCCGATCGATACCGCCATGCGGGTGGTCGAGCAGATCCGCTCCGGCATCCCGACCGACACCGTGCACATCGGCCCGACCGCGACCCTCGGCGTGCTGACCACCGACGCGAAACCGAGTGGGGCACGGATCGATCTGGCGCTCTACGGACTACCCGCCTACGCGGCGGGGCTCGCGCGCGGCGAGGTGATCACGGCCGTGAACGGTCGCGTGATCACCTCGGCTCGCGCGCTGCACGCGGCGATCAACGTGCACAAGCCGCACGACACCATCGAGCTCGAGATCCTCGATGTCGCGGGCGGCCGTCGCACGGTCTCCCTGGTGCTCGCGCTGGGCACGCCGAACTAGACCAGCGAGAGCCAGTAATCCTGGAACCGCAGGAAGATCAGCAGCAGCACCACCGCGTAGAACAGCGCGACGATGGTCCAGCGCCACTCCGCGAGCACCCGCAGCGGGCCGCGTGACCCGCCCCAGAGCTGATCGGTGACCACCGCGAGCAGCGGGGTGATCACCGCCCACACCACCATGCAGTACGGGCACAGCGCGTTGATCCGGTACAGGCTCTGGAAGATCAGCCAGCAGACGAAGCCGACACCGGCCGCGAGGCCGAGCCACAGCCCGCCCCAGATCCATTGCGGGAACCCCACCCCGACCACCGACAGGACCCCGAGGGTGACCAGCACCGAGAAGCCGACGATGCCGATCAGCGGGTTCGGGAACCCGAACACCGCGGCCTGCTCGGTCACCATCACCGAGCCACAGGACAGGATCGGATTGATGCTGCAGGACGGGGTGTAGCCGGGGTCGGTGAACAGCTTGAACCGCTCGACGGTCAGCGCCACCGATGCCAGCCAGCCGGCCAGCCCGCCGAGCAGGAGTATCCAGGCGGCCCGGGGCGGGGCGGTGATCACTGCGCCGCGGCGGCGGCGATCACGGGTGCGAGGCCGCCGGGTCCCATGAGCTCTTGGCTCGACTGGATCTGCTTGCCGTTGACGAAGACCGACGGGGTCGACTTGATGCCGCTGTTGAGCACCTCGTCGGTGCGGGCCTGGATGTACTTGTCGTACTTCACATCCGTGATGCAGCTCGCCACCGAGTCCGGGTAGCCCGCGGTCTTCGCGATCTGGACCAGCTTGTCGTCGGGCAGGCCCGCGCCGCCCTCCGGGGGCTGCTGGGCGAACATCGCCGACACCCAGGACATGTACTTCGACGGATCGGCCTCCGCGACGCAGTAGGAGGCGTTCGCCGCGCGCGTCGAGTAGCGGGTGCTGGAGGCCTTGTCCAGGAACGCGATCACGTTGTACTCGACCACCGCGGTGCCGTTCTGCACGGCCTCGTCGAGCACCTTGCCGTTGGCCTGCTCGAAGGCCTTGCACGCGGGGCACTGCAGGTCGGCGACGACCCGGACGGTGACCTTCGCATCCGGCTTGCCGATCCGGATGGCGCCGTTGTCGGTGATCGTTCCGGTGATGCCCGACGCGTTCTGGTTCGCGGCCGCCGCGATGGCCGGGCTGGGCCCCGGGTCGTCCCTGCGGGCCTTCTTCACCGCGACACCGATGCCGATCGCCGCGATGAGCGCGATCAGTACGGCGGCCACGGCCACCTGGATGAAGATCTTGCGGTTGCGGTCGGCGCGATCCGCCGCCAGCAGCGGGTTCTTCTTCCCACCCGGGTTCTTGCTCACCGTGCGTTCACCACGCCTTTCGCTCGACTGCCGGTACCTGCCGCCACGATGGTAGATATGGAAACTCGTCCCCGCGTGGTCGGGCCACGGCCACATCATCGTGGGTCAACCTGAGAGATTCCGAAATATCCGGCACAGACGCGGCCGCGAATGTCGCGCGCTGTCGGACCCGGCGGGTAGGAATGGTCGGATGACTGTCCTCGGTGCCGTATTTCGCCCACAGAATCCGCCGGAGCGGCTGCGGGCCGTGGCCATGGCCGCGGAGGCGGCCGGGCTCGAACAACTCTGGCTGTGGGAAGACTGCTTCCTGGAGAGTGGAATCGCCAGTGCCGCAGCGGCGTTGGCGTGGACCGAGCGGCTGGGTGTCGGTATCGGGTTGCTGCCGGTGCCGCTGCGGAATGTGGCGCTCACCGCGATGGAGGCCGCCACGCTCTACCGCCTGTTCCCCGAGCGGGTGCAGCTCGGCGTCGGCCACGGCGTGCAGGATTGGATGGGGCAAGTGGGGGCGCGGGTCGAGTCCCCAGTCACGCTGCTCGGTGAGTATCTGGACGCGTTGCGCGCGTTGCTCGCCGGCGAACGGGTCACCACCTCCGGTCGCTACGTCCAGCTCGACGATGTGGCGCTGGATTGGCCGCCGCCGGCACCGCCGCGGATCTACGCGGGGGCTCGTGGACCGCGCTCGATCCGGCTGTGCGGCGCGCACGCCGATGGGACGCTGCTGGATTCGATCACCGATGCCGACGGCGTGCGCGCCGCGCGGGCGCTGATCGAGCAGGGCCGCGCCGCGGCGGGGCGCACCGACGAGCACGTGATCGTCGCGAGTCTGCTGGCCGTCACCGGCCCGGACGCCGCGGCCAGGCTGGCCGCCGAACGCACCCCGCAGCACGCGCCGGGCGCGGGCGTCGCCGGTGACGCGCACGCCGTGGCCGCCGCCGTGCGCGCCCTGGCCGCGGCGGGCGCCGCCACCGTCATCGTGCAGCCGACGGCCGACGAGCCGGACCCCGAAGGCTTCGTCCGCTTCGTCGCCGAGGAGGTCCGCCCGCTCGTG
The DNA here is from genome assembly GCF_044547795.1 of Nocardia sp. NPDC052316. Taxonomy (NCBI): domain Bacteria; kingdom Bacillati; phylum Actinomycetota; class Actinomycetes; order Mycobacteriales; family Nocardiaceae; genus Nocardia; species Nocardia sp. NPDC052316. Next base: position 1,302,722 of record NZ_JBIUBB010000001.1, on the reverse strand, counting down.
TGACCGGGTCAGGCTTGGGCGAGGCGCCGCATCTGCTCGGCTACGTCGAAATTGGCCGGCGGCCAATCGAGGTCGAGGCCGGTCAGCGCCTCGATCAGGAGTTCGGTGACGGCGAGACGGGAGAACCATTTGCGGTCGGCCGGGATGACGTGCCACGGGGCGTAGTCGGTAGAGGTGCGGTCGAGCATGGCCTGGTAGGCCTCCTGGTACGCGGGCCAGAAGCCGCGCTCGTCGATGTCGGACGGGTTGAACTTCCAGTACTTGTCCGGTCGTTCCAGGCGTTGCATCAACCGCTTCTTCTGTTCGTCGAGGGAGACGAACATGGCGACCTTCACCAGCGTGGTGCCCTCGTCCACCAGCTCGCGCTCGAAGGTGTTGATCTCGTCGTAGCGCGGTTCCCACTCCTTCTGTGGAACCAGGTTGTGTACCCGCACCACCAGCACGTCCTCGTAGTGCGAGCGGTCGAAGACGCCGAGCTGCCCGCCGCGCGGCAGCGCGTTGCGGATGCGCCACAAATAGTGGTGGCGCTGTTCCTCCTCGGTCGGCACCCCGAACGCGTGGTGGTCGACGCCCTGCGGATCGACCGAGCCGATGACGTGGCGGACGATGCCGCCCTTGCCCGCGGTGTCCATGCCCTGCAAGACCAGCAGCACATTGCGCAGATCGCCGGATCGTCCATTGGCGTAAAGCTTTTCCTGCAGACCCGACAGCACGACGGTGCGCTCGGCGAGCAGCTCCTGGCCCGCCACCTTGTCACCGTCGAATCCGGGCGTGCCGGAGGTGTCCAGGTCGGCGATCTTCAAGCCGTCGGCTTTCAGCGCCTCGGTGGCCGGAACAGACCAGTTCTTCTTCGCCATCTCCCACAACTACCACAGCGGGCCCTCGCCTCAGCGGATGTGTGCGAGCCCGATCAGCTGGGCCGCGAAGTCGTCGTCGGAGACCGGGGTGAGGATGAGGTCCTGGGACGTGGTCAGCAGGTAGCGGCCGTCGCCGGTGAAGTCGAGCCAGGTGCGGTGGCGCGTCGGCGGCGACATCGGGTTGTCCGGTTCCACGGTGACGGTCAGGAAACCGCGACCGTCCACCGGCTTGCGCAGCGTCTGCCGGAATCGGGCGGCGCCGCGGTGCCCGTTGGTGACGAAGGGCTCGGCGCGGTCCGGGCCGAGCACCGCGTCCTGCGGCTCCCGCATCGCGGCGAGTTTGCCGGCCGGGGCCGAGCCGATGGTCTGCACCAGCCGCTCGCCGACCGCACGGGCGTGGCACATCAGCACGGTCACCTTCTCCGGGGTGGCGACCAGGATGCCCGCGTGGTTGTGCACCACCGCGGCGAAGGCGAGGATGCGCTCGGTGTCGGCGCCGGAGCCGTTGCGCGGGGGCGTGTTCCGCTCGCCCGAGACGGTGATGGTGGTCGCGTCGGAGCGGCCGCACAGCATGAGGGCGGCGGCCAGGTCGGGGTCGGCCTGCCTGGCGAAGCGCTGCGGCAAACGCAGTGCGGCGTACTCGGATTCGGTGCGCACGGTGGCCGCGGGCACCATGTTGACCGGGTATGGCCTGCGGTCCAAGCTGGTTTCGTTTTCCCAGACATGCGAGAACTCGTCCGGGGTGAGCACCCATTTCACTGTCCGGCGCCCCCGTCGCCCGCGGGCAGTGGTCCCTCGGGTGGTGGGGTGAAGCGCGGCACATGATTTCCGGAGGCGGGCATGGTCGGGGCGTAGACGTAGGTCATCGTGTCCCTGACATCGGCCTCGATGTCGGCCGCCGCGCTGTCGTGGGCCATCCGCCGCTTGCCGCCGTACACCGCCTCGGCGGCCGGATCGTCCAACGGCCGATACGGCACGGGCGGCGGAATAGCGGCCCGGATGGCCTGCGCGGCATCGCAATTCAGCTCGAGTAAGCGCGCCACCGCCCGGCAGACATCGTGGGCGTCGGTCCCGGCGAGAACGAACTGCCGGGTGGCCCGTAACGCGGCGTCGGCGGCGCGACCCGACCAGCGGGCGAACTCCCGGTTGGCGGTGTCGGAGAAGGCTTGGAACGCTTCGGCTATCGCGTCCGCGTTCGACTGCCACACCGCCGACGCGTGGCCGAGCGCGGCCGGGTCGAGTGCTTCGTGGACGAGGTCCCAGATCTCCTGGTGGCTGTAGGAGCCGAAGCGTTCCCGCTCCGGTGCGTACGCGGGATCGGTTGTGCCGGAGCGTAATCCGGCCAGTTCCTGGCGGATGTGCTCGGCGGCCGCGCGGGCGGCGGAGTCTGCCACGGCGGGCCCCTCAGCCCGCTCGACGGTGCCCGGCCGGGCCGGGTGTGGGGTCAGCGCACGCCTGCGGCCCGACGCGGGGATGTTTCATCGTGCCTCTAAGTGTTCGGCGACCAGGTCGAGGGCGGCCTTGTGCGCGGCTTCGGCGTCGGCGAACTTCTTGCCCGCCGCCAGGTAGGCGGCCTTGAACAGCAGCGCCGTCTCCTGGAAGGCGGCGAGGGTGTCCAGATACTGCCTGCCCTTGCCGTTGAAGCCGCGGGTAAGGCCTTGTCCGCTCGGCAGATTCGGGAATCCGGTCACCTCGGTCACCAGATGTCCGGTGGCCATGGCCCGGTGCAGGTCCTCGACGAGCTGGTCGCAGGCGGCGGCGAGGTTCTCGGCGACGTCGGTGGCCAGCTCGAAGGGGCGGTCCCCGCTCGCGCCGGTGGCCGCCGCGTACAGTTGCCTCGCGGTCCCCTGCCCGGTGTCCGGTACCGCCATCTGGGAACCCCCTCTGTTCGGTCCACTGGCGTAGCGCCGTACTGGATGGGCACTCTACCGGGCGGTAACCCCTCTGGGGACCTGCTTGGTCTCGCGCTATGGCTGTGATGTGGGGCACGATTGTCACATTCTTCTCCCGGCCCGCGCCGACCGGAGGCGGTGTGCGCAGAGAGGCGACCGGTGCCCGAAATCGATGAAGTCCTGCCGAAATATCTGCGGATATCGGAGTACCTCCGCGATCGCATCGAGCGCGGTGAGCTCGCGCCGGGTGCCGAGGTGCCCTCCGAACGTGAACTCGCCGCCCAGTGGCGGGTGGCCAGGCCGACCGCGGCCAAGGCGCTGAATACCCTGCGGCAGCAGGGGATCCTGGAATCCCGGCGCGGCTCCGGCACCTACGTGGCCGACCGGCCCGGTGGTCCGGTGTTGCGCGAGCAAGTGCCGCGCTACGGTTCGGTCTACGCCGAGGCGGAGCCGGTGACCGTGCTGGCGGCCGCGCTCGTCGCCGCGCCCGACCGAGTCGCCGAGGTACTGGCCCTGCCGAGCGGCGGCCCGGTGATCATGCGAAAGCGATTGACCGACAACGGATCCGGCGGCGCCGAGCTCGTGACGTCCTGGTTCGACGGCGGGCTGGCCGCAGCGGCGCCCTTACTGTTGCGCACCGAAGCCCTGCCCGGCGGCACCCTGCGCTATCTCGAATCGGTGACCGGCCTTCGCGTTGCCTATCTGCGCGACCGGGTCGGCGCCCGGCTCGCCACCGCCGACGAGCGGCGCGTGCTCGGGTTGGCCAGGCCCGCCGCCGTGCTGGTCTGTCAGCTGACGCTGCACGCCGCGGACGACGCCGTGCTCGAGCTCGACGAGATCGTCCACCCACCTGCGACCTGGCTGCCGAGCTGAGCGCCGCGCAGGCGCGAACGATCCTGGACGCCGTCGAACGGTCGATATGCTGGGCGAATGAGCACACTCCCTGGCACGTTGGTGACGGTGGCCGAGGATCTGGACTCGGTGACCACGGTCGGCGACGAGGACGATCCCGCGGCGGCCGCGGTGGCGGCGGCCGACGTCGACGCGCTGTGGGAGTCGGTGCGGGACTGGTACCGGATGGGCACGACACCGGCGATTCAGGTGTGCCTGCGGCGCAACGGGAAGATCGTGTTGAACCGGGCCATCGGGCACGGAAGGGGAAACGCGCCGGGCGACGGGCCGGACGCGGTGCGGGTGCTCGCGACCCCGGAGACGCCGTTCTGTGGCTTCTCCACCGCCAAAGGGGTCGCCGCGGCGCTGATGTTCATGCTGGTGGAGCAGGGCGCTTTTCGGCTCGAAGACCCGGTGTGCAGCTACATTCCCGAGTTCGCGGCCAACGGCAAGGAACGGATCACCATCGGCCATGTGCTGTCGCATTCGGCAGGCGTGCCGTTCGTGACGCCGCCCTACAAAGGGTTCGAATTGGTCGTCGACGAGGAGTTGGCCGCGCAAGGGTTGGCCGATCTGGTCCCCAGTTGGCCGCCCGGGCGATTCCGGATCTATCACGCGCTCACCAGCGGCCTGATCCAACGGCTGCTCGTACAGCGTGCGACCGGAAAACGCATGCGCGAACACCTCGCCGAGCAGGTGCTGGACCCACTGGGCTTCCGGTGGAACAACTTCGGTGTCCGCCCCGAGGACGTCGACAAAGTCGTGGCCGGGGTGAAAACCGGTCCGGGGCCCTCACGCATCTCGAAATACCTGGCGCGCAAGGCACTCGGCGGCGGGATGGGCGGCGCGGTATCGGAATCGGCGACCCGGACCTTCCTCACCGCGGAACTGCCGTCCGGCAATCTCGTCACCACCGCCTTCGAACTGTCGCGGTTCTACGAAATCCTCGCGCGCGGCGGCGAACTGGACGGGGTGCGGATCATGCGCGAAAGCACGCTGCGCGACGCGATCCAACCGGCTGACCGCCTGCCCGGCCTGGCCGGACGGGTGAGTCGGGCCGGCTTCGAACTGGGCGGGCGGCGATCGAAGTTCGGGCGCGACACCCGCACACACTTCGGCCGCAGCGGACTGACCACCCAGTACGGCTGGGCCGACCCGGCCCGTGGGCTCTCCGGAGCCATCCTGACCAGCGGCAAGGCGACCACCGACACGCAGCGACCGTGGCAACTGGTCGCGCAGATCTCCGACCGTGTCGGGCCGAGCGACCGGCCGATGTGGTGGTGATCGGCTCCGCAAGCCCCGGAAAGTAGGGTCGGCGCGAAAGTCGCTGCCGTGTATCAAATTTGGACATACGACCGATAGGGGACTCGGGTGCGGTGAGCGCGCTCATCTCGAGTTGGAGGTCAACCATGTCGCAGTGGAGGAGAAGTCCGCGCACCGTTCGGCAGTCGGTCCTGCTGGCTGTCGTAGCCGGGACGGTGGCGCTCGCTCCCGCCGCGCTTGTCATACCGGCATTCGCAAACCCGGATCAAACCCCGGCTACCACCGCACCCGCCACCATCGCGCCGGTGACCACGGCACCGCCCGTGACGACCATCCCGCCGGTGACCACCGTGCCCCCGGTGACCACCGCGCCGCCGGTGACGACCACGCCGCCGGTGACCACCGTGCCCCCGGTTACGACCGAACCGCCCGTCACAACCCCGTCATTCCCGAAACCCGCTGAGCCGGAGGACCCCTACGGCCCGGACGGTTACGACGTCTGGGGCTACGACCGCTGGGGTTACGACCGCTGGGGCTTCGACAGGTGGGGTTACGACCGGCAGGGCTACGACGAACGCGGTTACACCTCGCAGGGCTGCGCCCGCTCCGGCGAGGACCGGCCGGATGCCGATCGGGTGGCCTGTGAACTGCGCCGGGCCCGGCCGTCCACCGGCAGCGCCGGCAGCTGAACCGGAACTTCCGCTGAGCAACCTCGCACCTCGACCCGTAGCGCGGTAAGCCGCGCGGCGGGTCGAGGTGCGCGACGGTCAACCAGCGCAGAGGGCAGCGTCGACGACGTTGTTCATGGCGGCCCGGTGCAGGAAAGTGGTGACCGGGTCGGGGAATCGGTTCATGCTGAGGGTGACCGCGCGATCCGCGGTCGCGGCGTTGAGGACGACGAAGCCGGTCATCGCGCCACCGTGGCTCCAGCTCTCCAGGCCGCAGGCGTTCACCCGGCGGAACAGGCCTAGCCCGAAATCGTCGTCGCGGAACGGGTCGCCGGATTCGACGGTGCGTTGCATATCGGCCAGCTGCGCGGGCGGGAGCAGCTCGCCGGACAGCAAGGCCATGAAGAACCGATTCAGGTCGGCCCCGGTGGAAACCATCGCGCCATCGGACAGGCCCCACCCGGGATCGATATCGGTGATGTCGACCAGCACGCCGTCGAACTCCTGATAGGCCTGCGGGTGCGGCTGCCGAATGATGTTCTCCAATGGGAACAATGGCCAATAGGTGTCGCGGAGACCGAGCGGGAGAATGATCCGGCGGGTCACCTCCAGCCCCACCGGCTGACCTGTCAGCCGCTGAATCAACTCGCCCGCCAGCAGAAACCCGGTATTGGAGTAGCCGGTACTCGAACCCGGCGCGAATTCGGCGGGTTGATCGAGGCCGAGCCGGATCAATTCCGCCGGTGCACGGGGGGTCTGCAATTCGGCGACGGAGGAGAGGCGCAGCTGCGTCAGGTAATCCGGTATTCCGCTGGTGTGCTGCAACAGGTCTCGCACGGTGATCAGATTTCCGTCGCCGCCGGGCCCGGTGACCACGCCCGGCAGATAGTGTGCCACCGGCGCATCCAGCTGCACCCGCTGTTCCGCGGCCAGCTGCAGCAGCACCGTTGCCACGAATGTCTTGGTGTTGCTGGCGATCCGTACCTGCGCGTTGTCCGGGAACGCGCCGCCGGTCACCAGATTTCCAGCGCCACTGTCGAGTTCGGCGTTCAGGCCCGCCCCGCCGACCACCAGTTGAGCGCCCGGAACACCGAGTGTCCGCACCAATTGATCGAGTTCCGCTTGCAGCTGCTCGAGGGGGGAGCTCGGATCGGCGACCGCTGGGGGAGCGCCGGCCACCATCGAAATCGCCACTGTCACAACGCAGGCCGCCATCATCAACAAATGCCGCACCAGTTCTCCGATTTCGTCGCCTGCTCTCCTCGCGGCCCCGACATCGGGTTCACGCACCGGCGAGGGTGACACCACGGCGAATGTTGGTGGCACAACTACGTTCTGGATGGACACTAGAGGTATCCCCGGCGAGCCGAAGATCGTTTCCGACTCGCGCGGTCCAGTTCGGTGCCGCGCCTACCGAGCGCCCGTGCGACGGCCGTTTACGCAGGCCGGGTGGCGCTGACGTATTGCAGCAGCCGGTGCACGTCCTGTTCGATCTCCACCAGCCCCGCCTCGGCGAAGAGGTCCGGGAACGTTCTGGTGTCGAAGACGCGCAGTCCGCTCCACCCGCCGACCACCCGGCTGGCCTGCCCGAACGGGTTGTCCGCGCGGTAGCTGGTGGTGATGGCGATGCGCCCGCCCGGCGCGAGCACGCGCAGCATTTCGCGGGTGGCGGCGAGGGGGTCGGGGATCAGATAGAGCGCACCGAAGCAACACACCGCGTCGAACGTGCCGTCGGCGAACGGGAGCACGCGGGCATCGCCGCGCAGATAGCCGACGCGCGGGCCCGCATTGTCGGCGACGGCCCTGGCGAGCATCGGCTCGGAGTAGTCGAGGCCGATGGCGAAGCCGTCACCGCTGAGTGCCCTACTCAGGTGGCGGGTGAAATTGCCCGGCCCGCAGGCGATATCGAGGACCTTCTGCGCACCATCGAGCCGCAGTGTGCGCACGGCATCGCGGCGATCAGCGGCCGTGCTGCGCCCGCTGGCCAGATAGAACAGCGTGGGTCGCCATGCCCGCTCGTAGACCGCGGCCAGCGCCGGATGGTTCATGGTGCGTCGCGCCAGGTTCATCGGATCACTCCTGCGTTCATCGGCGGGCGGGACGCGGCGTCGCCACCGATCCCGCCCCGCCGCACTGTCTTCAGGCCCGCGCGACCTCGATGGTCATCCCCGCCGCGCGCAGCCGCTCGGTGAGCGCGTCGCCCATCGCGGCGGCCGGCGTGAGGACACCGGCCAGCTCGGGCTGGGCGTCGGTGTCGAAGGCCAGGCACAGTCCGCTCTCGCCGAGCAGCACCGCGGTCGCCTTGTAGCCGGGATCGCCCTTGCCCGAGAAGGTCGCGACATACTTCGCGCCCGAAGAGGTGCGGGTGAACGTCTTCATGGCGAACCACCCACTCTCGCGGGCTTTTTCGCTCGGGCCGGTGCCTGGCTTGGGCAGTACCCGATCGAGCAGCTTGCGGCCGATCGACACCCGCGACAGCACCGCGCCCGCCGCCATGGTCGCGACGATGCCGCCCGCCATCCCGGCGGCCACCAGCGGTGCGGCGGCCGAGGTGCCCGCGTTCATCACCTCGCGGTAGCGGAAGTTCTTGCCGTACACCCAGCCGAGCAGACCGTTGGTCCGGCGCACGATCTTGGTGTTGTGCGCAGCCATGACGAAGGTGCTCACCCAGCCGTCCAGGCTCGGGTCGATGGCGCTGGCGCGCGAGAGCGCCTGGTCGGACTGGCGGCCGACATCGGGATCCATCGACTTGTCCGGGCTCAGCGAGTAGGGGTGCGACAGCACCGCACCCTTGCTCGGGTCGGCGGCGATCGCCTCCATCATGGCCCGGCCCGAGTCGATGGTGCCGCCGCTGACGCCACCCTTGAGCGAGGCGACCAGCGTGGTCTCCTCCAGCTCGCCGGTGTTGTCCGCGAGCGAGCGCCGGTACAGCTGATACACGCTCAGGTCCGACGGAATCGAGTCGTACCCACAGGAATTCACGATCTTGGCGCCGGTCGCGACGGCCTGCTCGTGGTACCGGTCGATCGCATCCCGGATGAACAGCGGCTCACCGGTGAGATCGGCGTAGTGCGTTCCGGCCTTCGCGCAGGCGGCGACCAGCGGCATCCCGTAGCGCAGATACGGGCCAACCGTGGTGAGCACCACCTTGGTCCGCGCGGCCAGCGCGGCGAGCGCGGCATCGTCGGTGGAGTCGGCCACCACCAGTCCCCAGTCGGCGGCCACCGGACCGAGCTCGGTGCGCACCTTGGTGAGCTTGTCCAGCGAGCGCCCGGCCAGCGCGATGCGCGCGGACTCCGGTGCGGCGGTGAGCAGGTACTCCGCGGTGAGTTTGCCTACGAAACCCGTTGCGCCGAAAAGGACGATATCGAATTCGCGTGTGTCTGCCATGGTCTTCCGTTCTGCGGGTCAGGCATTGGAGCTGGGCTTCGGGGCTTTCTTCGCCTTGGTACGCGGCTTCTTCGGCGCGACCGGCGGGTGCTCGGCCAGCCACGCGTGATGGGCCTTGCCGAGTTCGGTGACGGGGGGCTCGTCGTAGAGCCATTCGCGGGAGATCTGGTGCCAGTTCGCGGTGCAGCCGAGCTGGCCGAGCATGCCGAAGGTGAGGAAGTCGGCGCGCCGGGAGAACAGGTGCTCCGGCGGCAGGTTCTGCTGCTTCATCCCGGCGAACTCGCTGGCCCGCGGATCGACGGCGAGCAGGAAGGCGCCGCTGGCCAGCTCGGGGGTGATCGTCAGGTCCTCGTCGATCAGGCACCATTCGGAGGCGGCCAGCACGTATTCCAGGCATTCCTCGGCGCCGATCTCCTCCGGCGAGTCGATCACGCCGCGCTCGATCATCAACTGCCGCAGGTCTTCGGCGCGATCTTCGGCGGCCGCGCGCAGGCAGGTGAGCTCGAACTGCACGTGCTCGGGATCCATCCGGTTGAACAGCCCGAAGTCGAGGAAGCCGACCTTGCCGTCCGGGGCGAGCAGCACGTTGCCGGGGTGCGGGTCGCCGCAGAACTCGTTGAAGGTGAACAGCGAACCGACGTAGAAGCGATAGATGATCTCGCCGATCCGGTCGCGCTGCGCGGCCGGCAGCTGCCGGATCTCCTCGAAGCCCTTGCCCGCCACGTACTCGCTGACCAGCACGCGGGTGGTGCTGAGCTCCGGCATCGACCGGGGCACCACGATGAACGGATGCCCGGCGTAGAGCTCGGCGATCTGTAACTGGGTGTTGGCCTCGGCCTGGTAGTCGAGTTCGCTCTCCATATTGAGCCGCAGCTCGTCGAGCACGGCGGGAGTGACCCACGGCATCGCCGATTGCAGCACCCTGCGGAACATGGCCAGGTTCTTCAGATCCGCGCGCACCGCGGCGTCGATGCCCGGGTACTGCACCTTCACCGCGACCTGCCTGCCGTCGTGCAGGGTGCCCCGATAGACCTGGCCGATGGAGGCGGCCGCGATCGGCTCGGCCTCGAACTCGGCGAAGATCTTGTTCAGCGGCTGGCCGAAATCCTCCTCGATCACCTGGCGCATCGACTCGAACGACACCGACGGCGCGGCGTTGCGCAGCACCGCGAGCCGCTTCTGGAACCGCTCGCGATGCGCCTCCGGCACCAAATCCATATCCAGCACGGACATCATCTGCCCGAGCTTCATGGCCACGCCCTTCATGGTGCCGAGCACCATGACCACCTGCTCGGTGGTGCGAATCATGGACTCCTCGGCCATCTTCGCGCGCACGGCCTCGGATCTACCCCGCATCGACAGCCGCGCGCGTTGCGTGCGGATCACCGAGCTGGCTGCGACGGCACCTAGCTTGGTGCCACGAGCAAGCCGAGAGGTCGGTACTTGCTTCGCCATCGAGGTACCTCCATTGGTGCCAGTGCGCGGGGCGGTGACGTAGCCCACTGGGCGCACCGCTCGGGTTCAGAGTAGCCAACCTCGCGGCAAAGTCGAGCCCGTCGTCACACTTTTGCTAGCACCCCAGCTAGCACCCCGGAAGTCGGGCGATTGATCAGTTCGCCGAGTTCGCGCCGGGTGTCGGTAGCACGTGCGGCTGCGCGTTGAACACCTCGCGCGAGCCGTTGGCACGCGCCATCCCGTCGATCGCGCTCCAGGCCATCATGGTCAGGTAGTCGATCACCTGCTCGCGCGACATCGTCTTGTTGGTGGTCCACCAGTGCGTTGCCAGCTGGATGCCGCCGACCAGCACATAGGACCAGAGCATCGCGCCCTCGGTCTGGATGCCCTTCTCGGTCGCGCGGTCGATGATCACCGCGGCGACCACCTCGGCGAAGAGTTTCTCGAACTCGGCGAGCGAGGACTGATCGGCCGAGCCGTTGCCCATGATGAACCGATAGACCTCGGGGTCCTCGTCCACCGTGCCGACGTACTCGCCGAGGGCCGAACGGACCAGCTGATACTCGTCCGCGTCGAGGCTGATCGCGCCGTAGACCCGTGGCATCAGGGTGGTCTCGATGAACCGCTGCATGGTCGCGTGGACCAGGTCGTTCTTGTCGGAGAAGTACCGGTACAGCACGGTTTTCGAGACGCCGATCTCGGCTGCGATCTCGTCCATGCCCGCATTGGAGCCGCGTGCTCGAACAGCGGCAAGAGTGCCGTCGACGAGTTCCTCGCGGCGGTCGATCTTGTGCTGGCGCCATCGGCGTTTGCGGCCATCCTGTCGGCCGGTGCGCACCGCCGCCGGTCGGTCGGCGATCTCGCCGACGTCGACAAGGTCATCGGTGGACAGCGTGGGCTCCCTTGTTAGTCGGATTCTCCGTGCGCCTCCAGCTTATGTCCCGGTCGCTGGTGATATGCGCGTTTGGGTCGGGATGCGACAGGTTGCACATCTTCGGCGTGGTCGGCTCGCGAGCGCGAAGGCGCGTGGCCGCCCTCCGGCGGGCGCACCGCTCCGCACAGCAGAATGGAGCCATGGAGAAAGCTCCCGGCAACATCGCGGTCCTGGAAACGCCCCCGGCGCCCGCGGCGGCCGCCCCGTTCGGCTTCGCCGCGGTCCTCGACGAGGAGAGCAAACGCCGCGACCTCTGGCGGATGAAGGCACTGGCCACCGGACTGCTCGCCGTGGCGACGGCGATCTATCTGTTCTGTCGCTGGCTGGAGTCGCGCGGCAGCGAAGGGTGGGTGGACTATGTGCGCGCCGCGTCCGAGGCGGGCATGGTCGGCGCACTGGCCGACTGGTTCGCGGTGACCGCGCTGTTCCGGCACCCGCTCGGCCTGCCCATCCCGCACACCGCGATCATCCGCAAGAAGAAGGACCAGCTCGGCGAGAGCCTCGGCACCTTCGTCGGCACCAACTTTCTGGCGCCGGAGGTGGTTTCGGCCAAGGTGACCTCGGCGCAGATCTCCTGGCGGGTCGGCCGCTGGATGGCCGTTCCCGGCCATGCCGCCCGGGTGGCCGAGGAGAGTTCCACGCTGCTGCGCGCGGTGGTCGGGGTGCTGCGCGACGAGGACGTCGAGCAGATCATCGACCAGACGATCGTGAAGCGGATCGCCGAACCGCTGTGGGGCCCGCCGATCGGCCGGGTGCTCGCGGAGTTGCTCGCCGACAATCGCCAGCTCGCGCTGATCGACCTGCTCGCCGAGCGTGCGCACCAGTGGGCGTTGGGTTCGCAGGAGACGATCGACCGCATCGTCTTGCGCGACGCACCGCAGTGGGCGCCGAAATTCGTCAACATTTTGTTGTCCGAACGGATTTATCGGGAACTGGTGGAGTTCACCTGGAAGGTCCGGTCCAATCCCGAGCACGAGGTGCGGCTCGCGGCGAATCGTTTTCTCGAGGAGTTCGCCGACGATCTGCAGCACGACGACGCGATGATCAAGAAGGCCGAGCGGATCAAGGCGCAGATCATGGGCCGCGAGGAAATCACCGGGATGGCCGAGGCGACCTGGCGCGCGGCCAAACGTTTGATCTTGGAATCGGCCGACGACCCGAACAGCACGCTGCGGCGTAAGGTCTGCGAGAACGTGCAGCAACTCGGCGAGCGGTTGCGCGACGACGCCGACATGCGCGCGAAGGTGGACGGCTGGATCGACCGGGGGGCAAGGTATCTCGTGGAGAACTATGCCGGGGAGATCAGCACCCTGGTCACCGATACGGTTGCCAGGTGGGATGCGGACGAGGCAAGTAAGAAGATCGAATTGCAGGTCGGGCGTGACCTGCAATTCATCCGCATCAACGGAACGGTCGTCGGTTCGCTTGCGGGCCTGGCGATTTACACGATCTCGCAGTTGATGTTCGGCGGCTGAGCCGCAGCGCGCCGAATGTTTGCCGAGAGGGTGCTAGCAGACTGCTTGCAATAGTTAGCACCCTGCCCTAGAATTGAACTCGTACAACCGCCAGAAGGTGAGTGATGGCAGACCAGCCCGAGGTTTCCGCCGAGTACACCGATAGTTCGGCCGAGCAATCGGCCGGCGTCGGAGAAAAAGCGGCCCGCGTGGTGAACGCGGCGCACGACATCGGAGGCTTCATCAGGGCACAGCGAGAGGCCGCGCAAGTCTCGCTGCGTCAGCTCGCCACCCTTGCGGGAGTGAGCAATCCGTACCTCAGCCAGATCGAGCGCGGATTGCGCAATCCATCCGCCGAGGTACTCGCGCAGATCGCCAAGGCACTGCGGGTGTCTTCGGAGGTGTTGTACGTCCGGGCCGGCTATCTCGAACAGCGGCCACACAGCCCGGTCCGGGACGCCCTGCTCGCCGATACGTCGATCAGCGAACGGCAAAAGCAGGTGCTGCTCGAAATCTATGAATCGTTTCGCCGGGAAAACGGAGGGAACGAGCCCGGGGGGGATGGGGACAGCGTCGTTCCGCGCACACCAACCGAAACTCCGCCACGCCAGGAGAACGAAATACCATGACCGAGAAGAACCCGACCGTGACCAAGCCGCTGCTCGCTACCGTCGGTGCCGGCGACGCCATCTACGCCGCCGTGACCGATGTCGTCACCCAGGTGCGGGAGCGGGCCGCCTCGACCGACGTCTCCGCCCGGGTCGACGAGGCCCGCGAGCGCTTCGCCAACGTGCCCGCCGATGTGCAGGCCCAGTTCGAGACGCTGCGCGAGCGGCTCGCCGGACTGCCCTCGGAGCTGCCGGAGGACCTCGCCGAGCTGCGCGAGAAGTTCACCCCCGAGGAACTGCGCACGCTGGCCGACAAGTACTACCACCAGGTGCTCGACATCTACGCCGACCTCGCCGTGCGCGGCGAGGAGACCGTGGAGCGGCTGCGCGCCAACCACCTGGTCGAGGAGCAGATCGAGCGCGTCGAGACGCTGTACAAGGACGCCGCCACCCGCGCGGAGGACGTGCTCGGCCGGGTCAACGGCCTGCTCGGCCGCCCGGCCAAGGTCGAGGGCGAGGTGCCCGCGCCGGTCGTCGACGCGGAGGTCGTCACGGTGACCACCGAGACCACCCCGGCCCCCGAGGAGAACGGTGCGCCGGTCAAGGCCGCCGCGCCCGCCGCCAAGAAGGCCGCGCCGGCCAAGAAGGCGCCCGCGAAGAAGGCCGCGCCGAAGAAGGCATGAGCTGACCGATATGCCGTGCGTCCCGAGCGTTGATTCGTAAGGGCCGCAAGGGTATTGGAGTTCGACCGAGCAACGCCCCCGCACACTCTGGTGTGCGGGGGCGTTGCTCGTATGATGGGTGAGGTGAATATGGTGCACGGATTGACCGGGATGATCCTGCTCGTGCTGTGGCTGGCGGCGCTAGGCGCGACGATCTTTGCGCTGATTCATGCCGTGCGGCAGCGTCCGGACGCGTTTACCGCGGTGGACAAACTGACCAAGCCGATCTGGCTGGCGATCCTCGGGGTCGCGGTGCTGCTGCTCCTGCTCTCGCCCGCGGGTCTCGGGCTGCTTTCCTTCGCCGCCATCATCGCCACCGGTATCTATCTGGCCGATGTGCGGCCGAAGGTGGACGAGGTCCAACGGGGTCCACGCTGGTAGATGACGAATACTCGATAACTTTTCGAGTGCTTGCACTAGCAAGCGGCACGAATCGGAGTTACTGTATCGAGCAGTAACACAAAGGAGTGTCCGATGCGTGCCAAGCTGCCGACTGCGTTGGTGAACTTCCCGAGTCAGCTTCGGGGGTTGCTCGACGCACACCGCGCGAACCTGCGGTCCCGTACCTACGCGACCACGGCGTTCAACCCGCCCACCGTCGTGCCCGAGGTGATCCCGGTGACCACCCGCGACGGTGTCCGGCTCCGCGTCCACTCCTACGGCCCCGCCGACCGCCCCGTGATCGTGCTGGTGCACGGCTGGACCTGCTGCATCGAATACTGGAACGCCCAGATCAACGCCTTCGCCGGCGAGTATCGCGTGGTCGCCTACGACCAGCGCGGCCACGGCGAGAGCGAATACGGCACCGGCGTGCTGAGCATGGAACTGCTCGCCGACGACCTGGATTCCGTGCTCACCGCGGCGCTGCGTCCTGGCCAGCGGGCCGTTCTGGTCGGGCACAGCCTCGGCGGCATGACGCTGCAGGCGTGGGCCGCGCGCTACCCCGACCGCGTCGCCGAGCAGGCGCTCGCCGTGCTGCTCACCAATACCGCGGCCGATCGGCTGGTTTTCGAGACCACCGTGGTGCCGCTGCTGAACCGGCCGATGCGGCTGCTGGAACTGAAGGTGCCGCTGCCGTTCCTGTTCGGGCGCCTCGGGCTCGGCGCCCCGCTCGTCTTTCCGCCGATCGCGCCGGTGCGGTGGCTGTTCGCGCGGTCGATCATGACCACCAAGGCCAAGGGCGACCTGCTCGACTTCAGCATGGCCATCGTGCGGTCGTGTCCGGCCATGGTGCGGGCCAGGTTCGGCAGGCTGCTCGCCGACATGAACGTCGGCGAGGGCGCGCGGAACCTGGTGGTGCCCACCACGGTGATCGCGGGATCGTTCGATGACATGACGCCCGTGGTGCATTCGGAACGGATCGCGGAGATGCTCAGGGAGACCGGACATCTGGCGCGCTTCACGGAGCTGCCGACCGGGCATCTCGGCAATACCGAAGCCTACGAGCAGTTCAACGAGGAGCTGGCGCGCGTCCTGGAATCGGTGCGCCCGCGCCGCGCCGAGATCGCGGGCTGATGTCGCGGCCGCGCGCGCTCAGGTGAACACGACCGTGCGGCGGCCGTGCACGAGCACCCGGCCCTCCAGATGCCAGCGCAGGCCACGCGCGAGCACGACGCGTTCGATGTCGCGACCCTGCCGGACCATGTCGCGCACGTCGTCGGCGTGATCGATGCGGCTCACGTCCTGCTCGATGATCGGGCCCGCGTCCAGTTCCGCGGTGACGTAGTGACAGGTGGCGCCGATCAGCTTCACACCGCGCGCGAACGCCTGGTGGTACGGGCGGGCGCCCACGAACGACGGCAGGAAGCTGTGGTGGATGTTGATCGCCCGGCCTGCCCAGTGCGCGCACAGTTCCGGCGGCAGCACCTGCATGAAGCGGGCGAGCACCACCGCGTCCGGGTTGTGCGAGTCGACCAGCGCCTGTAGCTCGGCGAAGGCGGGCCCGCGCTCGGCCGGGTCCTTCGGGAACGGCACATGATGGAACTTCACGCCGTGCGCCTCGGTCATCTCGGCCAGATCGGGGTGGTTGCCGATCACCGCCTCGATGGTCGCGGGCAGCTCGCCGCTGGCGGCGCGCCCGAGCAGGTCGTGCAGGCAGTGCCCGTCCTTGCTGACCAGCAGCACGCTACGGCGGCGTGCGCCGGAGTCGAGCAGCTGCCACTCCGTCTCCGGCCCCAACTCGGCGGCCACGGTCGCGAATCGGTCGCGCAGCTCCGCGAGGCCGAACGGCACCGTCGCGGCCTTGATCGCCTGCCTGGTGAAGAACCAGCCGCTGTCGGTGTCGGAGTGGTAGCCCGCCTCCACGATCGACCCGCCGAACTCGGCGATGAAGGTGGTGATCCGGGCGATGATGCCGGGACGGTCGGGGCAGCCGAGCGTCAGCACGAAGCGTCGATCGTCCAGGGCGGGTGGAGCGGAACTCATGCCGCTCATCCTTCCAGGTCAGCCTGGAAGGCGGAGCGACAGGTTTGCCAGGAGGGTGGCTCGATCGCCGAAGGCCGCCGTGACGACTGATTCGGTGCTCAGCCGCGCTGGTGCCGTCGGTCGCCAACGCTGACTTTGGTGGCACCCGAGTCTGGCCTGAATTCACGGGGAGGCGGGACTGTAAAACGGTTCCGGGTAGTGGAATTCGCCGGTGATGCGGGGGTCGTAGGCGCTGAGCGGGCGGACCTGGAAGTGCGATATCCACGCGGGGACATCGGGGGTGATGCCGAGGCGGGCGGCAGGCACGAACCCGAATCGCGGGTAGTAGTCGAGGTGGCCGAGCAGGCAGACCAGGGGTTCGTCGAGGGCGTCGGCGGCACCGAGGGCGGCGTGCATGAGTGCGGAGCCGACACCGCTGTGCTGGTGTTCGGCGACGACACCGATCGGGCCGAGCGCCAGCACGGGGAAGGGGCCGACGGCGGCCCTGGTGAGGCAGACGTGGCCGATGACGGTGTTGTACTCCACCGCCACCATCGAGAGGGTGGGGATCCAGCCAGGGTCGCTGCGCAGCCGCGCGACCAGATCGACCTCGGGGGGATCGGCCTCGCCGTCCTCAGTAGGTTCGCCGGTGCGATCGCCGTCCGCCTGAAGCGGACCGAACGCGCTGCGATGGACGGCGGCGATCTCGGCGATGTCGTCGGCGCGCTCGCGACGGATCAGCACGGTGTCGTCTCCTCCCGAACAAGTAGGGGCCCATCCGCACACGTTAATCAGTCGACCGCTGCGTCACTACCGGCGATCTGTCACCAGTACGAGTGTGCGGGAGTGTCGCCAGGCGCGCAACGGAATTCGCCACCGGTGTGCCAGACTCTCAGCTCATGGCTAGTTCCGCGTCACTCACCAGGGCCGAAGTGGCCGCCATGATCGATCACACACTGCTGGCGCCGGGGGCGACCCCCGACGACGTCGCCACGTTGATCTACGAAGCCCGCGAACTGGGGGTGCTGGCGATCTGCGTGTCCCCGTCGATGCTGCCGGTGCGCGCACCGGGGCTGGTGGTCGCGACCGTCGCCGGATTCCCGTCCGGCAAACACCATTCGCTGGTCAAGGGCGCCGAGGCGCGGCTCGCGGTGGACCAGGGCGCCGCCGAGGTGGACATGGTCATCGACGTCGGCGCGGCGCTGGCCGGCGACTACAACGCGGTGCTCGCCGACATCGTGACGGTCCGCGAGGCGATCGGCGACCGGGCGGTGCTCAAGGTGATCATCGAGGCGGCCGCGCTGCCGGACGCCGCGATCGTCGAGGTCTGCCGGGTCGCCGAGCGCGCCGGCGCGAATTTCGTGAAGACCTCCACCGGTTTTCACCCCGCGGGCGGCGCCAGCGTGCACGCGGTCGAGCTGATGGCGGCGACCGTCGGCGGTCGGCTCGGGGTCAAGGCGAGCGGTGGTATCCGCACCGCCGAGGCCGCGGCGGAACTGATCGCGGCGGGCGCGACGCGGCTGGGGTTGTCGAAGTCGCGCGAGGTACTCGAAGGGTTCTCGGCCTGAGTCGTCGCCGAGCGCGCTGCGCCAGCCGCTGGTCCGCGAATGCCGCTGCGGTGCAGTGGGTTTCGGCCCGCTGCTCGGAGACGCCTCAGGCGCAGGTGGCGTTCGCGTTCTCGGCGGCGGGCAGCTCGGCGCGACCGCCGGCGAGCTTGACCGCGATACCGTCGTCGGTCACCTTCACCTCGGTCGGCGCCATGTTGTACGGATAGCTCTGCAGGCTCTTGGTGAACACCTCGACGATGCCCTGCACCAGGTCGGTAGGCAGCCCCATGCCGAGCAGCTGCGCCGACATCGTCTCCACCTCGATGACCCCGCCCTTGATCACCGGCTTGACCTGCAACTGGGCCAGGCCGCCGAGCACATCCAGGGTCAGCATGTCCGAGGCCGCCGACGAGCGTACGCCGCTGACCAGGCCGCCGAGCGTCTGCCGGATGCCGTCGTTGTGCCAGGTGACATCGGCCGACGAACTGCCGATCACGCCGCCGCCGCGACCGTTGTCGGTCACCTCGACCCCGTGGAATTCGGCGTGCACCACCATGCCGACCGCGGGGCCGAACTTGGTGTCGTCGCTGTCCACCTTCACCGTCGGCACCTTGCCGTCGATCCAGGTGATCAGCATCGGTTTGGCGCCGAAGCCGACGTTGATCTTCGAGCCCATCTCCTTCTCGAATTGCGTACTGATGCACTGGGAGACGGTGTGCCTGGCGTACGCCTCACCGCCGGCCAAGGCCGTGGCCAGCAGAATCGCTACCACGGTCAGGGCGATCAGCAGGGCTCGCCGGGTGATCGTCTTGGGGGCCGGAGACTGCGTACTCATGCGGCTGATTCTTCCCGACGTTTCTGTGCCGTCTCTGAGGGGGCGATGAGGGGTTCGAATGTGACATGTGACACAGGATTCCAGCGTAGCCTTAGGCGCATGGCTGGCGAGGCGGCGGGCCGGGCCCTCGGTTCCGCGGAACACGGCTGGCGTGTGCTGCGGCGACTGGCCGGGCGGCACGCGGGTTTCTTCACCACCCGCCAGGTGGTGCGCACACGGTGTGAGGCGCGGGTCCGGATCGCGCTCGGCGACGGCTCGGTGACCAGGGCCGGGGTCGGGTTGCTCCGGTTGGCCGAATGGCCCGCGGGCCCGCTCGACGAATACGCCATGTGGGCCGCCTGGTTCGACGGTGCCGCGGCGGTCTCCCATCACAGCGCGGCCGAACTGCACGGCATCGGCCGACTACGCCCCCGATTCCTGCACCTGTCGGTGGGTGCGGGCCGCCCGCCGGTGACCCCGCGGCTGGTGGTGCTGCGCCGCTCCCTGATCGGCACCGAGATCGAGTCGGCAGGCCCGTTCCTGGTGACCACACCGCTGCGCACCGTGCTCGATCTCGCCGAAGCGGACATCGGCCAGTCCGCGCTGGACGAGGTGGTCGCCGACGCGGTCGCCATCAACCGCTGCGCGAGCGACGAAATCCGCACCGCCGGTGCGGGACTGACCCCACGCGCGGCGGCCAGGGTTTATCGAGCCCTGGCGAGCGCCTAGTCGGCGCACGAAAGCAGCAGCGGCGCACGGCAAGTCAGTAGGTGCGCAGGTTGCTGGAGCTCAGCGTGCCCGAGGCGGTTCGAGTTTCGGCGCGACGGTATCCCACGGCACCGAAAGTACGCAGTCGCGCATGCGGCGACGGTAGGTTCGCAGCGGAAACCCTTCCTGCCGTAGTGATTCGGCGGCAGCACGCCAGCGGATACGCGGACCGAACGGGGCGAGCGGCGCGGCGCGGGCCCAGGCGCGGTCGGCGGCGGTCAGCAGGGTGTGGATTCGCTCGCCGGGAACATTGCGGTGGATCAAGGCTTTCGGCAGCCGCTCGGCGATGTCGGAGGGCTGGGCGACGGTGAACGGGTCCCAGGCGAGCGTGAGCGACCGCGGGCCGGTGCGGTCGAGCAGCACCCAGGCGCAGCGGCGGCCCAGTTCGTCGCAGGTGCCGTCGATCAGCAGCCCGCCGGGGGCGAGACCGGACAGGATGGTCGACCAGGCTTCGGGCACCGCCGCCTCCGGGTATTGCCGCAGCACGTTGAACGCGCGCACCAAAACCGGTCGCAGTCCGGCCAATTCGAACCCGCCGCGGGCGAAGGTGACGCCGTCGCGACCGGGCACCACCCGTTCCGGATCGATCTCGAGGCCGACGACCCGGACGTCGGGCCGCACGGTGCGCAGCCGCGCCGCCAACTCCAGCGTCGTCCACGGACTCGCGCCGTACCCGAGATCGACCACCAGCGGATCGGCCGCCGCACGCAGGCGCGCCACCACCGACTCGTCGTTGATCAACCAGCGGTCGCTGCGGCGTAGCCGGTTGACGCCGGTGGTGCCGCGGGTGATGGCGCCGAGAGGTTTGGTCAGCGGGTCGGGTGGTGGTCGTCGAGCCACTGCACGGTGAACTCGGCCTCGGCCCGGAACAGGTCGATCAGGTTCACCAGCATCAGCTGCTCGAGCCGAGGCCCGACCATCGGGATGAACACCTTCGCCTCCGAAGAGAAGCGCATGGTGCAGCCGGTATCGGTGGGGAACAGACGGATGGTGCCGCCGAGGCTGCCCGGCCCGGCCGGGATCGAGGCCGAGTACTTGCCGGTGATCTCCTCGGCACCGAACGGCCCGTAGCTCTCCTTGCGGGTGATCACCATGTCCTTGCGCATCACGGCCTGGGCGATCTCGGGGAGCATGTCGCGCGGCAAGATGTGGTGCAGCTCGACGTCGATGCCGCCGTCACCCGCCTCCAGGTGCGCCACTTCGTTGCCCGGCGAGTACTTCCGCATCTCCGCCATCCGCGCGTCCCAGTAGTCGCGGTTGGACAGCACCGCATACAGCTCTTTGGTGGTGTGCAACGGGTAGCGCGCGGAGTAATCCAATCGACGGGCCATGAATCCAGAGATTACTGGGTGGCACGGCCCCCGCCTCGCTCGGCGGTAGGGTCCACAAAAAGTTGAGCGGGAAGTGTGCTGTCGCAACAACTTCCCGCTCCGAAGCGCTGGTTCTCCGCGTGTCAGTGCGTGTCGAGCCAGGTGTTGGTGAACTCTTCCTCGTTCTTGAGCACCTCGGTGAGGTGCTCGGCGATCGCGGCCTCGATCTTGCCGCCGAACAGCGGGATCTTCACCTCGATGGTGCCGTTGGCGGCGGCGGTCGAGCCCGCGCCGTCCTCCCGCAGCGTGATGGTGCCGCGCACCTCGGCGGGCGCGCCCTCGACGGTCGCCTGGAAGGTGGCGGCGTCGCCGGTCCAGTTCTCCACCCGGGGGATGATCAGGTCGCCGGGGCGGACCGCGGTGATCGCGGCGGGCAGCAGCTCGGCGGCGATGGCCTGCACCAGCTGGACGCGGATCTGGTCGCCCTGGACGGTCACCGAGTCGAGCCGGGCATTCGGCCCGCCGACCTCGGCGACGCGGTCTTTCCAGTACTGGTCGTTCGCGAACGCCGCGCGCACGGCGGCAGCGGGATGCGAGTAGCGGGCCGTGTACGCCAGCGGTGTAGCCATGGTCGGACACGCT
The DNA here is from genome assembly GCF_044547795.1 of Nocardia sp. NPDC052316. NCBI lineage: Bacteria > Bacillati > Actinomycetota > Actinomycetes > Mycobacteriales > Nocardiaceae > Nocardia > Nocardia sp. NPDC052316. The sequence goes on along the minus strand of NZ_JBIUBB010000001.1, from coordinate 1,281,104 downwards.
ACCGTCTGCCTGTGCGAACTTCACGTGTGGTGCCGTCGGATGTGCTGGCCGCCACCGGCGCCCGGATCCGCGAATCGGTGCCGCTTGCCGAGCTGACCACGCTGCGGGTCGGTGGTCCGGCCACCGTCGCCGAGTGCGCGAGCACCGAATCGCTGGTGGCGACGGTGCGCGCGCTGGACGCGGCGGGGATCCCGGTGCTGCTCATCGCGGGTGGCTCCAACCTGCTGATCAGCGACGACGGTTTCGACGGCGTGGTGGTGCGGGTGGCGACCGAGGGGGTCGAGCTCGGCGCGGACGGTGTGTGGGCCGAGGCGGGCGCGAACTGGGACGCGGTCGTCGCGGCGACCGTCGCCGCCGGGCTCGGTGGTCTCGAGTGCCTGTCCGGAATTCCGGGTTCGGCGGGGGCGACGCCGGTGCAGAACGTCGGTGCGTACGGCGCGGAAGTGGCGAACCTGCTGCGCCGGGTGCAGCTGCTCGACCGCCGCAGCGGCGCGATCCGCTGGGTCGGGCCCGATGAGCTCGGTTTCGGTTACCGCACCAGCGTGCTCAAGCACCGCGACGACGCGCTGGTCCTCGCGGTCGAGTTCGCCCTCGACCCCAGCGGCGCGAGCGCACCGCTGCGCTTCGGCGAACTCGCAACCCTGCTCGGCGCCGCGAACGGCGAATCCCGCCCGGCCGCCCAGGTCCGCGACGCCGTGCTGCGCCTGCGCGCGGGCAAGGGCATGGTCCTCGACCCGGTCGATCACGACACCTGGAGCGCAGGCTCCTTCTTCACCAACCCGGTCGTGCCCGAGCACCGCGTGCCGGAGGTGCGCGCCGCGATCTCGGCCCATGTGGGTGATGTCACGGTGCCGACCTATCCGGCGCCGGACGGAGTCAAATTCTCCGCGGGCTGGCTCATCGAGCGCGCCGGTTTCGCCAAGGGTTTCCCCGCCCCCGAGGCACCGGCCCGCCTGTCCACGAAACACACGCTGGCGCTGACGAATCGCGGGTCCGCGACCGCCGCGGACCTGGTGGAATTGGCCAGGACGGTGCGCGACGGGGTCGCCGAGCGATTCGGCATCCGGCTCGAGCCCGAACCCGTCACCGTCGGTGTCACCGTGTAACCGGGTGAAACGGACACCACACCTTTCGCTAGTCAATCGAACGAGTTTGCCCGCGTAAATTCGATGTGGTGAGCAAGCGTCCAGTGATCCGTAGACCGGTCGCCGCGGTATCGGCCGTGCTGCTCGTCGTGGTCGCCTTGGTGGCCGGATGCAGCAGCGGCGGTGGCGGTAACAGCAACTCCTCCCGCGAGGCGGGCCCCGTCGCCAAGGTCGCCTTGGCACCGGAGAACAACGCCGCGAAGGTCAACCCGACGGCACCCGTCTCGGTCACCGTCACCGACGGCACCATCGATCAGGTGGCGTTGACCAACGCCAACGGTAAACAGGTCGCCGGTGAATTCTCCCCGGACAAGCGCGTTTACACCATCACCGAGCCGCTCGGCTACGGCGCCACCTACACCTGGTCCGGCACCGCGGTCGGCACCGACCGCAAGCCGATCCCGATCGACGGCACGTTCACCACGCTCGCGCCGAAGAACACCGTCCCCGCCACCATCAACATCGCCGACAACCAGGAGGTCGGCATCGCCGCGCCGATCATCCTGCAGTTCAAGGCTTCCGTGCAGAACAAGGCCGCGGTGGAGAAGGCGATGACCATCACCACCGACCCGCCCACCGAGGGCGCGTGGGCCTGGTTCCCCGACGACAACGGCTCCCGATTGCATTGGCGCCCCAAGAATTACTGGGCGCCCGGCACCACGGTGCACGTCGCGGCCAAGCTCTACGGACTGGATCTCGGCGAAGGCAACTACGGATACTCCGACCTGACAACGGATTTCCGCATCGGCCGCAGCCAGATCGTGAAGGCCAACGCGCCGAGCCACCGCATGCAGGTGGTGCGCGACGGCCAGACCATCTTCGATTTCGCGGTCAGCTACGGCGAGGGCAACGAGCCACGCAACGTCACCCGCTCCGGGTTGCACGTCGTCACCGAGAAGTACGAAGACTTCATGATGTCGAACCCGCCGTTCTACACCAACGTTCGCGAACGCTGGGCCGTACGCATCTCCAACAACGGCGAATTCATCCACGCCAACCCGGAATCGCTGTCCGCCCAGGGTTCCTCGAACGTCACCAACGGCTGCATCAACCTCTCGCCCGCCGACGCGCAGGCCTACTTCGGGACCGCGCTCTACGGCGACCCGGTGGAGGTCACCGGCACCTCCATCCCGCTCTCGGCCGCCGATGGCGACCTGTACGACTGGACCATCGACTGGGCCACCTGGAAAACCATGTCCGCCTTGGACGGTTCTACCTCGGTCGTCACCGCGACCCCGGTCGCACCCGGCCCGCCACGGTAGGTTCGACCTCGTTGATATCGATGTGCTCGACGAGAAGGTGACGCGGTGAACGACGGGCGTGCGGTGGTGCTCGGTCCGGGCGGGGTGGTCGGCACCGCCTGGTTGCTCGGGGTGGCGGAAGGCTTGCGCCGCAACGGAATCGAGCTGGCCGACGCCGACCTGCTGGTCGGTACCTCGGCGGGCGCCATCGCCGGTGCGCTGCTGGCCGACGGCCGTGACCTCGCCGCGCACGCGCAACCGCCGAGGGCCGCGGGTCCCGCGCCGCGGGTGGATCCGGTGGTGACGGCGCAGGTGCTCGAACTGCTGCGCGGCCCGGACGCCGCGACGGCCTGGCCGCGCGTCGCCGAGCTGACGCTCAGCGCGTCCACCGGGCCGCAACGGCTACGGATCGAGGACTTGAAAGCCATGGTCGGCGAGGGGGATTGGCCGCACCCGGGGCTGCTGATCCCGACCGTCGATGTTCATTCGGGTGCGCCGAAGGTGTGGCGCGGTACCGAGGGCGTGCCCGTGCACCTGGTGATCACGGCGAGCACCGCGATGCCGGGTATGGCCGCGCCGGTCACCATCGGCGGCCGCCGCTACGTCGACGGCGCGCTGCGCAACGGCTCGAATGCCGATCTGGCCGAAGGCATGTCCACGCTGGTGCTCATCGAGCCGCTCGCTCATCTCTTCGCGACGACGATGCCGTCGAGCGTGCAGCGGGTCGCCCGGATCGTGCCGGACGCCGTGGCGCTCGACATCTTCGGGCCGGACCTCAACGACGGGTCGGCCTGGACCGCGGTGTTCGGCACGGGCCTGCGGCAGGGCAAGGGCGCCGCCGACGAGATCAGTTCGATCTGGACCTGACCTAGCGGCGCAGCGAGGTATCGAGGTCGGGGTCGTTCTCGACGGCGTGGTCGGCGGCCCGCTGGGCGCGCACGGCGTCGTGGCGTTCGGCGAGCAGGTCGCGGATCTCGATCAGCAGTTCGGTCTCGGTCGGCTCGGCCGCCTTGGTGGTGCCGAAACGGTTCTTGATCGTCTTCATCGGCAGCATCAGCACGAAGTAGAGCACGGCGGCGACCACGAAGAAGTTGATGAACGCGGTGATGATCGGGCCCACCTGGATGAAGGTGGCCGGCTTGCTCGCGATCAACTGGACGCCGAGGCCCAGTTCGTTCTGGCTGCCGAACACGGCGAGCAGGGGGTTCACGACGCCCTTGGTGACCGAGGTGACCACGGCGGTGAAGGCGGTGCCCATGACGACGGCGACGGCGAGGTCGATGACGTTCCCGCGCATCAGGAACTCTTTGAACCCCTTGAACATGCGCACAACTCCGATCCGAGGTAGACGACGTCGAAGCATCCGATGCTAACGGCAGCCGAGGCCCGTCGTTGACTCAGCAATTGTGCGGCGAACCCGCCCCCGCCGAGTTGTGATGCGGTTCAGCTATAACGCGTCAGTTGCGGCGGGCGAAGCGGCCCGCGTCCGCCTGATCACGGGGCTTGACGATGATCTGGTCGAGGTTCACATGCGGCGGCCGCGAGGCGACGAAGCCGACGATCTCCGCGATGTCCTGGGCCACCAGCGGATCGATGCCCTCGTAGACCTTCGCCGCGCGTTCCTCGTCGCCGTCGAAGCGCACCAGCGAGAACTCGGTTTCCACTGCGCCGGGGGCGATCTCGGTGAGCCGCACCGGCTGGCCGAGCAGCTCGCCGCGCAGAGTGCGGTGCAGCACGGCCTGGGCGTGCTTGGCCGAGGTGTAGCCCGCGCCGTTGTCGTAGGCGACGAAGGCGGCGACCGAGGTGATGGTGACGATGAGGCCGTCGCCGGAGGCGATCAGCTTGGGCAGCAACGCTTTTGTGACGCGCAGCGTGCCGAGCACGTTGGTCTCCCACATCCAGCGCCAGTCGTCGAGATCGGCGTCGGCGACCGTGGCCAGGCCCTTGGCGCCGCCCGCGTTGTTGACCAGCACGTCGGCGCGCTCGACCGCGGCGGCGAAGGCGCGCACCGAGTCGTCGGAGGTCACGTCGAGTTCCAGTGCGGTGCCGCCGATCTCGTCGGCGACGCGCTGCAGGCGGTCGAGTCTGCGGGCGCCGACGTAGACGTGGTAGCCCTGCTTGGCCAGTTCCCGGGCGGTGGCCTCCCCGATGCCGGAGCTGGCTCCGGTGACGACAGCGGTGCGAGTGCTCATGCCTGCGATCCTAAATGCAGGCGTTTGCGGGCAGGAGCGCTGTCGCGGGGATCACCGTTAGCCTGACGTCATGGCTATACGGGACGCGGTGAGCGCGGATGGCACCAACATCGTCTATCGCGTGAGCGGTCCGGCCGACGCGCGGCCGCTGGTGTTGTTGCACGGGTGGTCGGCGAATCTGCGCTGCTGGGGCCGGGCGGCCGACGACCTGGCCGCCCGCTTCCGGGTGATCGCGGTCGATCTGCGCGGCCACGGTTACTCCGACGCGCCCGCCGCGGGCTACGACGATCCGAAGAACTGGGCGGCCGACGTCGCGGCCGTGCTGGCGGGGGAGGGCATCGAGTCCGGCGCGATCCTGCTCGGCTGGTCCTACGGCGGCATCGTGCTCAGCGACTACCTGACCGCCTACGGCACCGGCGCGCTCGCGGGTGCCGTGTTCACCGGTTCGCAGGCCAATATCGGGCGCGGCGTGCCCGGCGCGGCGAGCGGATCCGCGATGCAGGCCGCGATGCCCGGTGTTTTCGAGGAGAGCGCGGGTCGCGCGGTGCGCGCGTTCGGGGCATTCGGCAATGCCAACACCGGCCCCGGCGCGGACAAGGGCGCCGACGCGCAACGCCTGTTCGGCACCAGCCTCGCCACCGCGCCCTCGGTACGCAAGGCGCTGTTCTACCGAACCGTCGACAACACCGAAACCCTTCGCGCACTGGATATTCCGGTACTGGTGCTGCACGGCACCGCCGACCCGGTGGTCCCGATCGAGAACGGCCGCTACGTCTTCGAGGCGGTGCCGGACGCGCGCGCCTCGTTCTGGGAGGGGGCCCAGCACGGGCTGTTCATCGAGGACCCGGCCCGCTTCGTAGGCGAGATCAGCATGTTCGCCGACAGCTTGTGAATCGGTCGAACCGGACTGGGGAAATCCGAGTCGGCCCAGGTGGCGTCGGCGCCCAGTTGTGAGTGAGTTCACCAATCGTCTGTGATAGCTCTCACTTGGTGGCGTGACGGCATGGAGGCCGGGAATGCAACGTGCACTATGGATAGTGTGAGTCAACGCCCGGACCTACGGCCGAACCGTGTCGCCGTGCTATCGGTGCACACCTCACCACTGGCTCAACCGGGCACCGGCGACGCGGGCGGCATGAACGTCTACGTGCTGCAGACCGCGCTGCAGCTGGCCCGGCGCGGCACCGAGGTGGAGATCTTCACCCGCGCCACCTCCTCCAATCTGCCGCCCGTGCAAGAAGCGGGCCCCGGCGTGCTCGTGCGCAACGTGGTGGCCGGCCCCTTCGAAGGCCTCGACAAACACGATCTACCCACCCAGCTCTGCCCGTTCACCGCGGAAGTGCTGCGCCAGGAGGCGCGCCATCTGCCGGGCTACTACGACCTCGTGCACTCGCACTACTGGTTGTCCGGCCAGGTCGGCTGGCTGGCCAGGGACCGCTGGCGGGTGCCGCTGGTGCACACCGCGCACACGCTGGCCGCGGTCAAGAACGCCGCGCTCGCCGACGGTGACTGTCCGGAGCCGCTGACTCGCGAGATCGGCGAGAAGCAGGTGATCGCCGAGGCGGATCGGCTGGTCGCCAATACCGCGGACGAGGCCCGCCAGCTCGTCGAGCTGTACGGCGCGCAGCCCGAGCGCATCGATGTGGTGCCGCCGGGCGCCGACCTGACCCGGTATCGGCCGGGTGACAAGGCCGAGGCCCGTGCGGCGCTCGGCCTCGCCACCGACGAGCAGGTGGTCGCGTTCGTCGGGCGGATCCAGCCGTTGAAGGCGCCGGATGTGCTGGTGCGTGCCGCGGCCGAGGTGCTGCGCGCCGACCCTGCCCACAAACTGCGCGTCCTGATCGTCGGCGGGCCGTCCGGCACCGGCCTGGACCGGCCGGACGCGCTGATCGAGCTGGCCGCCGCCCTCGGCATCGCCGACCGGGTCACCTTCCTGCCGCCGCAGCCGCCGGATCGGCTGGTGCTCGTCTACCGCGCCGCCGATCTCGTCGCGGTCCCGAGCTACAACGAATCCTTCGGCCTGGTCGCGATCGAGGCCCAGGCCAGCGGCACCCCCGTGCTCGCCGCCGATGTCGGCGGGCTCGGCACCGCCGTCCGGCACGGCGAGAGCGGGCTGCTGGTGCCCGGCCATCGGACACCGGATTGGGCGGGTGCCCTCGGCTATCTGCTCGACGACCCCGAACGCCTGCGCCGGATGAGCGGGCGCGCGGTCGAGCATGCCGCCAACTTCTCCTGGGAGCACACCGCCGACGGACTGCTGGACAGCTACTGCGCCGCACTGACCGATTTCCGGGCAGGCCGGGCCGGGCTCGGTGCGGGCCGGATAGCCGCGGGCAGCGGCGCGCTGCGTGCCGACGTGCGCGAGTGGGTACCCGGTGAACGCACTAACCTGGAACCGAATCAGGCCAGGTCGCGGGCGCTGTGGCGGCGCCGGATGGGAGCACGCCGGTGAACGAGGTGCAAGCAACCGCTCAGCTGATCGAGCAGACGCTGCGCGACCGGGAGATCGAATACACCCGCTCCGGCGAGGAGACGTTCGTCGTCATCCTGCCCGGTGAGCGCAAACTCAAGACCTCGGTGATGCTCACCGTCGGTAAGCATGGGGTGCGCATCGAGTCGTTCGTCTGCCGCAAGCCGGACGAAAACTTCGAGGGCGTCTACAAATTCCTGCTGCGCCGCAATCGCAGGCTCTACTGCGTGGCCTACACCTTGGACCGGGTCGGCGACATTTACCTGGTCGGTCAGATCTCCGCGCACGCCGTCACCGCCGATGAACTCGATCGCGTTTTCGGCCAGATCCTGGAGGCGGTCGACGCTGATTTCAACGTGCTGCTCGAACTCGGTTTCGCGGAATCCATTCGCAAGGAATGGAAGTGGCGGGTTTCGCGCGGTGAGTCGCTGAAAAACCTGCGCGCCTTCGAACACCTGGTAGACACGGCCGATAAACCGCGATGACAGTTCTCGCACTCGATATCGGCGCGACGAAGTTCGCGGCCGGTGTGGTGCACACCGGCAACGAGGTGCGCGACGTGCGCCGCGTCGATGTGCCGCGCGAAGACGTCTGGGGTGCCTGTCGCGATTTGCTGCGCGCGGTGGCGGGCGACGCGACGATCACCGCCGTCGGCATCGGTTCGGCCGGACCGGTCGACGTGCGCACCGGCAGTACCGCCCCGCTGAACATCCCCGAATGGAAATCGGGCTTCGCGATCGTCGCCGCGGTGCGCGAGCTGTTCCCCACGGCGGCAATACGATTCGCCATCGACGGCGCCTGCCTGGCCTTGGCCGAGCATCACGTCGGCGCGCTGCGCGGGGTGCCGAACGGGTTGGCGCTGACGGTCTCCTCGGGGATCGGCGGCGGGCTCATCGCGGACGGCCGGGTCGTGCTCGGCCGTACCGGCAACGCCGGTCATATCGGCCATATCGTGGTGCCCGGCTGGGCGGTGCCCTGCCTGTGCGGCGGCGTCGGCTGTGTCGAGGCGGTCGCCAGCGGCATGTCCTCGGTGCGCTGGGCGGTCGCGCAGGGTTGGCAGGGCAACACCGGCGTGCAACTCGCCGAGGACGCGCACCGCGGCGACGAGATCGCCCTCGCGGCGCTGCACCGGGCGGGTACCGCGCTCGGTCAGGCGATCGCCTCGGCCGCGGCGCTGCTCGACGTCGACCGCGTGGTGATCGGCGGCGGCTTCGCGCAATCCGGTGCGCCGCTGTGGGATCCGATGCGTGCGGCGCTGGCCGAGCACGCGCGCCTGGACTTCGTGCGGGGCATCAGCGTTGTGCTTTCCGAGATCACCAACGGCGCCACCCTGGTCGGCGCGGGTGTGCTCGCCACGGGCGACGCGGGCATCGACGACCTCGGCTGACCACGGGCACACCCGTGCGACCAGGTCCGGCCGGTGACCGTGGACCGTCGGGGAACGATGTGACGGCATTTTCCGCACATGGAAAGATGGCCGCATGACGTACACCCTCGTGCTGCTGCGCCACGGCGAGAGCGAATGGAACGCCCTGAACCTGTTCACCGGCTGGGTGGACGTGCACCTGACCGACAAGGGCATCGCCGAGGGGAAGCGGGCGGGGGAGCTGCTGGCCGAGCACGGCATCCTGCCCGATGTCGTCTACACCTCGCTGCTGCGCCGCGCGATCAGCACCGCGAACATCGCGCTGGACGCCGCCGACCGGCACTGGATCCCGGTGATCCGGGACTGGCGCCTCAACGAGCGGCATTACGGTGCGCTGCAAGGCAAGAACAAGGCGCAGGTCAAGGATAAGTACGGCGACGAGCAGTTCATGCTGTGGCGCCGCAGCTACGACACCCCGCCGCCGCCGATCGACCCGGACGACGAGTACAGCCAGGAGGGCGACGCCCGCTACGCCGGCATCGAGGTCCCGAAGACCGAATGCCTGCTCGACGTGGTGCGCCGCATGGTCCCGTACTGGGAGGACACCATCTCCAAGGACCTGCGCACGGGCAAGACCGTCCTGATCGCCGCGCACGGCAACTCGCTGCGCGCGCTGGTCAAGCACCTCGATCAGATCTCCGACGAGGACATCGCCGGCCTGAACATTCCCACCGGCATCCCGCTGCGCTATGAACTGGACGACGACCTTCGCCCGGTGCGCCCGCGCGAGTACCTGGACCCGGAAGCGGCCGCCGCGGGCGCCGCCGCCGTCGCCAACCAGGGCGGTAAGTAACCCGCTCCCCAGCCCGCAACGCGCCGCGCCCGATTCGGGTGCGGCGCGTTGTCGTTTCGGCGCAACGCACGAACTACGGGATCGTGCTGGCTGGTTGCTGAGGACTCGCCCCTCAGAGTCGCATCTGCGCTGGTCAGGGGTGTTCTTCGCCACACTGGCGCGCTGAGTGCCAGTGGTGAATGGCTAATTAGTGTGAGTGCACAGTGAGCGTTGGTTCTCGCGGTGGTTTGCTGGCGAAACCCGCTCTACCTGCGCTTTGGGCGAGGCATTGCCATTCGAGTTGCTGTATGTGAACCTCTATTCGGAATCAGTACGTGTTACCCCTTGTCATTACCGACAAGTAGGTATGTACACTTTGGTCGTTCGACCAGCCCGAGAGGTAGATCACGCCTGATGAAGCACGCGTTGCGGTTCACAGTCGCGGCAGTTGCCGCCGCGATGCTCGTCCCGTTCCTCACCAGCGGCGCTTCCGCCGCGCCGACGCCGACCGGCCCCGACGGCGGAGCCGCGGGCGCGGCTTGGCAGGCGACCCAGGACGCCCCGCAGCAGTATCCGAACATCCACATCGAATGGGACGTCCCCATCACGATGAGTGACGGAACGGTCTTGAAGGGCAATGTCTATCGCCCCGCGGACGCCGCGAGCCGTCCCATCGATACGCCGACGCCCACGGTGGTCAACCTGACGCCCTACACCAAGCTGGTGTCGAACCTGGCCGACCACGCGCAGTCCATCCCCGGCCTGTCCGACGCGTTGCTCGGGCTGTTCCGCGAGATCGACCTGAGCGGCACCCCGCTCTCCGGCGTCACCGACCTGACCAAGGCCTTCGGCGGCGGCGAGCTGCGCAACTTCACCGTCGACCGGCAGCTCATCAAGAGCGGCTACTCGCAGGTCGTCGTCGACGTGCGCGGCACCGGCTTCTCCCAGGGCACCTGGGACATGCTGCGCCAGCGCGAACAGCGCGACACTGTCGAGGTGATCGACTGGGCCGCGCGTCAGCCCTGGTCCAACGGCCGCATCGGCATGAACGGCATCTCCTACTCCGGCATCAACCAGGTGCAGGCCGCGCAGCAGAACCCGCCCGCGCTGAAGGCGATCTTCCCCGTGGTGCCGGGCAGCGACCTGATGAACGACGTGCTCGCCCCCGGCGGCGGCTTCGGCTTCAACTTCATCCCGCTGTGGCTGACCGCCATCAACGGTCTGAAGCTGGTGCCCGATCTGGCGTCGGTGCTCAACGGGCAGTTCGACACCCAGTGGCTGGCCGACCGCGTCCGAGATCCGTTGACCTTCATGGACGTCCTGCTCAACGTCTACACCACCGCGCGCGTCGAGGACCTCGATCCGCGCGCCAAGGAACTGCTGACCGGCAGCTCCCGCCCGCGCGACGGCTGGCTCAGCGATCCGTCCAAGATTCAGGTGCCGACCTTCGTCACCGGTGGCTGGCACGACCTGTTCACCTACTCGGAATCGAAGATCTACAACGAGATTCCGCTGCCGGCCGGGCAGAAGCAGCTGCTGATGGGCAACACCTACCACGTCAATTCCGGCAACGAGTACGCCAAGCCGGGCCTGCCGCCGCGGCTGGACGTGTTGCAGCGCGCGTGGTTCGACAAGTGGCTCAAGGGCATCGACAACGGTATCGATCAGTACGGCCCGATCACGTTGCGGCAGCAGGGCGGCGGCTGGATCACCACCGGCTCGTTCGCCGCGCCGAGCGTGACCGCCGACGCGCAGTCCGCGACGCATCAGCGGATGTACCTGTCCGCCAACCCCAGTGGCACCGCGAACAGCGTGTACGACGGATCGCTCACCGCCGCCGCCAACGGCGACACCGCGCGGTTGTCCATCGCGCCCGGCCTGACCAGCCTGTGCTCCAACGACGCGGCGCAGGGCAGCGCGGGCATCCTGTCGATCATCGACGGCTGCGCGAAGGACTCCAGGATCCAGGAGACCAACGGGCTCACCTTCACCAGTGCGCCGGTCGCCGAGCCGACCTCGGTGTCCGGGCGGATCGCGGTGCGGCTCAACACCGTTCAGGACGCCGCCGACGGATACTGGGTGGTCACCGTCAACGATGTCGCGCCGGACGGCCAGTCCACCGTGTTGTCCTCCGGGCAGATCATGGCATCGCTGCGCGAGATCGACGAGGCCAACAGCACCCGCTCGGCCAACGGCGACTACACCGATCCGCGGCCGTTCACCTCGCTGGAACACCGGCAGCCGACGGTGCCCGGTGAGGCGACGACCCTGGATATCACCATGCCCGCGACCGAGGCGCTGCTGAAGCCCGGGCATCGGCTGCGCGTCGATGTCTATGCGGGCAATTTCCCGAAGGGGCTGCCGATTCTGCCGATGTTGCTCGATACCGGGCTGAAGCCGCAGCATGTGCAGCTGGATCCGAATCGGCCGAGTTTCGTGAATGTGCCGGTGCGGGGAAATCCCGGTTGGTGATGTCGGCCTGAATATCTCGAAAGGGCGCTTTCGTCTCGAATGATTCGAGCGAAGGCGCCCTTTCGTCTATCGGCATACCGCTGCTTTCGCGGGCCGGAGCTTGTGAGCATGCACGAACTTTCGTGATTTTCCCGCGCGGACCAGCCGATCTCTGTTTCCCTCCTCTGGTTAGAGAGCAACCGTTCCCCTAAGAGAGTGGATTCAATGAGGTATGCGCTCCGCACCGCGGCCTTGGCTGTCGCGGCGGTGGCCTTGGCCCCCTTCCTTTCGCCCTCTGCGGCAGCGAGCCCCGTCGGCCCCGACGGCGGCGCCACCGGTGCGGCGTGGGCCGCGACCGAGGACGGCCCGCAGCAGTATCCGAACGTCTTCATCGAATGGGACGTGCCGATCACCATGAGCGACGGCACCGTGCTCAAGGGGAACGTCTACCACCCGGCCGACGCTGCGGGACAACCGATCTCGACGCCTACGCCGACCATCGTCAACATGACGCCCTACACCAAGCTCGGCTCGATGATCGCGGACAGCATGATCTCGATCCCGTGGCTGTCGGACGCGGTGCTGCAGGTGGCCCGCGATGTCGACCTGTCCGGCACGCCGTTCTCCGGCATCACCGATCTCACCAAAGCGCTCGGCGGCGGCCTGCTGCGCAACTTCACCGTGGACCGGCAGCTGATCAAGAGCGGGTACACCCAGGTCGTCGTCGATGTCCGGGGAACCGGCTTCTCGCAAGGACTCTGGGACCTGCTGCGTTACCGGGAACAGCAGGACACCGTCGAGGTGATCGACTGGGCGGTCAGGCAGCCGTGGTCCACCGGCGACATCGGCATGAACGGCGTCTCCTATTCGGGGCTGAACCAACTGCAGGTCGCCGCGAAGAATCCACCGGCGCTGAAGGCGATCTTCCCGGTGGTGCCGAGCCGGAATCCTTTCCGGGACTTGGTCGCACCCGGCGGCAGCATCGGCGTCACCTTCATGCCCGCGTGGCTCGCCGCGGTCAACGGCGGCAAGTTGGTGCCCGACCTGGCGTCGGTGCTGCGCGGCCAGTTCGACATGAAGTGGCTGATGGATCGGCTGGCCGATCCGTTCACCTTCGTCGACGCGCTGGTGAACGTGCTGATCACCCCGGATATCAACCAGCTCAACCCCAAGGTGCAGGAGGTGCTGCACTCCGACAGCCCGTTCCGGCAGGCCTGGGAGACCGACCCGACCCGAATCACCGTGCCCACCTTCGTGACCGGCGGCTGGCACGACGTGTTCGTCAATTCGCAGGCCGACGTGTACCGGCGGATTCCGTTGCCGCCCGGGCAGAAGCAGCTGTTCGTGGGCGACGGCTACCACATCAGCAACGGCAACGAGTCCGGCCGTCCCGGCCTGCCGCCGCGGATGGACGTGCTGCAGCGCGCCTGGTTCGACAAGTGGCTCAAGGGCATCGACAACGGCATCGATGAATACGGCCCGGTGACCGTCCGGCAGCAGGGCGGCGGCTGGATCACCGCGCCCTCGTTCCCGCAGCCGGGCGCCGAGCACCGGCGGATGTATCTGTCCGCCGTGCCGAGCGGGACCGCGACCAGCGTGCACGACGGCTCGCTGTTCGCCGCGCCGAGCCCGAGCGTGGACCGGCTCACCGTCGCGCCGGGCCTCACCGGCCTGTGCTCGCGCGACGCGGCCCAGCAGACCATCGGGGTGCTCTCGATCATCAATGCCTGCGGCCTGGATTCGCGGATCCAGGAACTCAACGGGCTCACCTTCACCAGTGCGCCGGTCGCCGAGCCGACCACCATCTCCGGCCCGATCGCGGTGCGGCTCAACACCGTTCAGGACGCCACCGACGGCTACTGGGTCGCCACGGTGAACGACGTCGCGCCCGACGGGCAGTCGACCGTGCTGTCCTCGGGGCAGCTGGTCGCCTCGCTGCGCGCCATCGACGAGGGCCGCAGCACCCGTCTGCCGAACGGCGACTACACCGACCCGGTGCCCGACCTGTCACTGGACAGCAGGCAACCGACGGTGCCGGGACAGCCGACGGCCCTGGATATTTCGGTGCCGGGCATCGAGGCGGTGCTGCGACCGGGCCATCGGCTGCGCGTCGATGTCTACGCGGGCAACTTCCCCAAGGGCCTGCCGCCGACCCCGCTGCTGGTGGAGAGCGGTCTGCGTCCGCAGCACCTGTTGCTGGACCAGAACCAGCCAAGTTTCGTGAATATCCCGGTGCGCGGAAACCCGGGCTGGTAAACCGTAACCCGGTCTGAGCGTGCACTTATCGCGCATCGAAGCTTCATCTCGCGGGGTATGAGCGAGTAGCGCGCGCTCAGTCCGGGGCGCACCGGTTACTGATCCACCTCGGCGAACGCCGCCTCGAGCGGCGGGAAGATGGCGCGCGCGTCCTCGCCCGCGAACCAGAGCCCGACGGTGAACACCGACACGGCCTCCAGATATTTCGCCCGATGCAGCCCGCCCGCCGAAACCGGCTGCAGCTTCAGATCTTCGACCAGGGTGGCCACGCGCGCCAACGCGTCCGGGTCGTCACCGCACAGCGGCACGCCCAGCCTGCGCTGCTCGAATACGCGAGCATCCGATTCCCACACCTCGGCCGCGCACAGATTGAACGCCTTCACGACGTGCGCCCCCGGCGCCGCCGCCGCGATGCGTTCGGCGACAGCCTCTTCCGACAGCACGAACGCCGTCGCACCCTCGGGTGCGGCCGCGTCCGGCTCGTAGGCATTGGTGCAGTCGACCACGGTCCGCCCGGCGAGCAGCCCGCCGACCGTCCGCAACACCTCGTCCAACGCGTCCACCGGCAGCGCGAGCAACACCACCTCGCCGAACGCCGCGGCGTCGCGAATACTTCCGGCCCGCGCGCCGATCGTGGCCGCCAACTCCGCGGCCGCGGCCGCCGATCTGGCACCGATGCGGACCTCGTGACCCGCCGCGACCCAGCCACCGCCGAGCGCCCGCGCCATCGCCCCGGCACCGATGATTCCGATTCGCATATCCACTCCTAGCTCGAAAGGTCTTGTCCAAACGCTAGGAAGATCGATAGGCACCTGCGGGTGCCCAATAACGCTGGCATGCTGGTGGCATGACCGCCGTGCACGCCGAGCCGATCACCGCCGAACGGGTGGAGTTCGCGCCCTACGGCGATTTCGAGTCCGATTGCCCGGCCCGGATGGGCGTCGACGTCTTCGGAAACTCCTGGCTACCGGTCGTCGTCTACATGCTCCGCGAGGGCCCGATGCGCCCGAGCGACCTGCGCGCGTCGATCGGTGGCATCAGCCAGAAGATGCTGACGCAAACCCTGCGCCGGATGGAGCGGATGACCCTCATCGAACGTCACCGCTACGCCGAAGCTCCACCCCGCGTCGAGTACCGCCTCACCGAAGCGGGCCGAGACCTGCTCACTCCCATCTACGCCCTCGGCGAATGGGTGGACAAACACGGCCGAGCCGTCAGCGCGGGCCTGGCAGGCCCGGACGACGAAGACGACTGATCTCGCGAGCACGACGAAGCGACTGACGTCGCAGGCACACGGGTAACTTGCCGGCCCCAGCTAACTCCGCCGACCCCCTCCTCACCGCCCACCGACGGCACTCGCACCGCACCCGGGGTCGACCCGGAGTCGCGGTGCGGCAGAACAGCACGTAAACGGGGGGCTAACAGGGTCGGAAGTAGCTATGACCTGCACGAAACATCGTGCACCCGGAGTTGGATACGTCCTACGCGACCGTACGATTCAAGTGTGAGTGTTCCGCAAGCCGTGCTACTGGCAGTCCTTGCGGCTGTCGTAGGTCTGGCAGTCGGCGGGCTACTTATCCCCTATATGAACGCCAGGCAGCAGGCCAGGCGGCAGGCCGACTCCGGCCTGACCATGTCGCAGGTGCTCGACCTGATCGTGCTCGCCTCCGAGAGCGGCATCGCGGTGGTCGACGAGTACCGCGACGTGGTGCTGGTGAATCCGCGTGCCGAGGAGCTCGGCCTGGTCCGCAACCGCCTGCTCGACGAGCGCGCCTGGGCCGCGGTGGAGAAGGTGCTGGCCACCGGCGAGTCCGCCGAGTTCGACCTCACCGCGAAGAACCCGGTGCCCGGCCGCGGCCGCATCGCCGTGCGCGGCGTGGCCCGCCAGCTATCGCGCGAGGACACCAACTTCACCGTGCTCTTCGCCGACGACGACTCCGAGCAGGCCAGGATGGAGGCCACCCGGCGCGACTTCGTCGCCAACGTCAGCCACGAGCTCAAGACCCCGGTCGGCGCGATGAGCCTGCTGGCCGAGGCCATGCTCGAGTCCGCAGAGGATCCCGAGGCGGTGCGCCACTTCGGGCAGCGGGTACTCGGCGAATCCCGGCGGCTCGGCAAAATGGTGACCGAACTCATCGCGCTGTCCCGGCTGCAGGGCGCGGAGAAGCTGCCCGAGCTCGAGGTGGTCGACGTGGACACCGTGGTGATGCAGGCGGTGGACCGCTCGCGCACCGCCGCCGAGGCCGCGGGCATCACCGTCAGCACCGACCGGCCCAGCGGGCTCGAGGTGCTCGGCGACGAAACCTTGCTGGTCACAGCCCTATCGAACCTGGTGGAGAACGCGATAGCGTACTCACCGGCTGGCTCACACGTGTCGGTGAGCCGCTCCCTACGCGGCGACCATGTCGCGATGGCCGTGACCGATCGCGGCATCGGCATCGCCAAGGAAGACCAAGAGCGGGTGTTCGAACGTTTCTTCCGGTCCGATAAGGCCCGCTCGCGCGCCACCGGCGGTACCGGCCTCGGCCTGGCTATCGTCAAGCACGTGGCCGCCAACCACAACGGTGAGATCACGTTGTGGAGCAAGCTGGGCACCGGTTCGACGTTCACCCTGCGAATACCTGCCCACCACGAGGCCGACGGAGAAGAGGATTCCGCCGGTCCGACGGTGAGCATGAGAGAAACAAGCCCGCGCCCCTCGGGGCCGGGCCGACCCAATGGTGTGGAGGCACGCAGATGACGAGTGTGTTGATCGTCGAGGATGAGGAGTCGCTGGCCGATCCGCTCGCGTTCCTGCTGCGCAAGGAGGGTTTCGAGGTCACCGTTGTCGGTGACGGACCATCCGCGCTCGCCGAGTTCGATCGGTCCGGTGCCGACATCGTGCTGCTCGATCTCATGCTGCCAGGCATGAGCGGCACGGACGTGTGCAAGCAGTTGCGCACCCGCAGCGGCGTACCGGTGATCATGGTGACGGCAAGGGACAGCGAGATCGACAAGGTGGTCGGGCTGGAGCTCGGCGCCGACGACTACGTGACGAAGCCATACTCGGCGCGCGAGCTGATCGCGCGCATTCGGGCCGTGCTGCGCCGCGGCGCGGGCGACGAGTTGGACGGCACCAATGAGAGCGGCGTGCTGGAAGCGGGCCCCGTCCGGATGGATGTGGACCGCCACACCGTCCTGGTGAACGGCAAGCCGGTGACGTTGCCGCTCAAGGAATTCGACCTGCTCGAATATCTCCTGCGCAACTCCGGCCGGGTGCTCACCCGCGGCCAGCTGATCGATCGCGTCTGGGGCGCCGACTACGTCGGCGACACCAAAACCCTCGACGTGCACGTGAAGCGGCTGCGCTCGAAGATCGAGGCGGACCCGGCCAAGCCGGAGCATCTGGTCACGGTCCGCGGACTCGGCTACAAACTCGAGGCGTGAGCTGACAAAGCTACGGCCGAGGGCGCTGCGAAGCCCTCGGCCGTAGTTTCGGTTGTGCGGTGCTACTTCTTACGGCAGGTAGGTCCAGGTCGGGCCGACGCCGGGGACGTCGATCTTGCGCAACGAGATCCAGCCCAGGTCGTCTTCCTGCATGCAGTCGTAGACGTCCGCGGCGTTGGTGCCGCGGCAGGCGATGGTGCGCGAGGTGCCGTACGGGCTCATGATCAGGTTCTTGCCCGCCTTGGCGGCGCCCATGGCGTCGGGGGTGTTGGCGGGCAGGAAGTCGGCGGTGAAATCGGCGTACTTGGCGGGATCACCGTTCGGTTCGGCGTGCGCCATTGCGGGGAGACACAGTGCGGCGCCGAGCGAAACGGCGGCCAGGGTCAGAACTTTCTTGGACATGACCGCACATCAAACCGCAAACGGGTGAAGATCGCATGCCTTACAGGTGAACGGGGTGCAAGCTCGCATTCCGAGGGGCTCACCCGGCCGCGGTGTTCGCGCTGTCGCGCATGCGGTCCGCGTGCACCGTCGCCGGGTGGATCGCGATGAGGCCGAGCCCCGCTCGACGCTTGCAGTGCCTGGCCAGTTCGTCGTAGGCCGGTGCGCCGAGCAGTTCCTTCAGTTCCGGGCCGTAGGACTGCCACACCGGCCGGGTGCCGACGTGGGCGTCCGGCGAGCCGGAGCAGTACCAGTCCAGGTCTTCGCCGCCGGGGCCCCAGCCGCGCCGGTCGTACTCGGTGACCGTGGTGCGCAGGATCTGCACGCCGTCGGGCCGGTCCACCCACTCCTGGGTGCGCCGGATCGGCAACTGCCAGCACACGTCCGGCTTCACCTCCAGCGGTTCGATGCCGCGGCGCAGCGCCATGGAGTGCAGCGAGCAGCCGACACCGCCGGCGAAGCCGGGCCGATTGAGGAAGATGCACGCGCCGTCGAACCGGCGGGTGCGCAGCGCGGGCTCGTCCTCGAGCTCGTCGAGCTCCAGATAGCCCTTCTTGGTGACCTTGCCCGCGGCGTCGGTCGCCTCGCCCATCAGCTGCCAATCCGCTGGTGTGAGCATTTTCACAGCGTCCTGCAGGCGCTTGCGGTCGTCCTTGTCGGAGAGGAACGCGCCGTGCGAGCAGCAGCCGTCATCGGGGCGCTCGGCGATGATGCCCTGGCAGGCCGGGGTGCCGAAGACACACGTCCAGCTCGACAGTAGCCAGGTCAGATCCGCGACGATCAGATGCTCGTCGTTTGCTGGATCGACGAACTCGATCCATTCGCGGGGGAAATCCATGTCGACCTCGGGACTCGGATCGATCTTCCCCGCTGGTCGGGGCCGCTTCGGCCCACTCGCTGATGCGCCTACCGTCACACCTCGGAACGCTAACAGTTCAGTCGCTTAACCTATAGGACCGGATCACCCAGTACCGTGTTCTTGTGCGGCTTGGGGTACTCGATGTCGGAAGCAATACCGTCCACCTGCTGGTGGTGGACGCGCATCGGGGTGGTCACCCCATGCCGATGAGCTCTACCAAGGCCACTTTACGGCTGTCGGAGAACATCGACGGCGAGGGCAGGATCACCGAGGCGGGCGCCCAGCGGCTGATCGCCACGGTCGCCGAATTCGCCAGCATCGCTGAGACTTCCCGGTGCGTCGAGCTGATGCCGTTCGCCACCTCCGCACTGCGCGAGGCGACCAATTCCGAGGACGTGCTCGGCCGGGTCCGCGCGCAGACCGGCGTCGATCTGCAGGTGCTCTCCGGCGTCGACGAGGCGCGGTTGACCTTCCTCGCGGTGCGCCGCTGGTTCGGCTGGAGCGCGGGGCGCATCCTCAATCTCGACATCGGTGGCGGCTCGCTGGAGATGACCAACGGCGGCGACGAGGAACCCGATGTCTCGCTGTCGCTGCAGCTCGGTGCCGGACGGTTGACCAGAGAGTGGCTGCGCGAGGATCCGCCGGGCAAGCGGCGGGTCAACGTGCTGCGCGACTGGCTCGACGCGGAGCTGACGCTGCCCGCCAAACAGCTGCTCGACGCGGGCAAACCGGATCTGGCCGTCGGCACCTCGAAGACCTTCCGTTCGCTGGCCAGGCTGACCGGAGCGGCACCCTCGGCGGCGGGCCCTCGGGTGCGTCGTACACTCACCAGCTCAGGTCTGCGCCAGCTGATTGCGTTCATCTCGCGGATGACGGCCGCGGACCGTGCAGAATTGGAAGGCGTAAGTTCCGATCGGTCACAGCAATTGGTGGCTGGCGCATTGGTCGCGGAGGCGAGTATGCGGGCACTATCGCTGGAGTCCCTGGAGATTTGTCCCTGGGCGCTGCGAGAAGGACTGATCCTGCGCAAACTGGATACCGACATGAATGGCGGACCCCGAGCAACCTGCTTACCGGGCCCGGCGACCGACAGCGGCGACCCGGTGCTCGGTGCTGCCGCCGCGCTACCCGGTCCGATAGGGACGGTGTCGTCATGAATGGGCGCGCTAGCGAGGCGAAGTCATGAGCGATGATTCCAAACAGCTATCGGTCGCTGAGCTGCTGGCCCGCAACGGGCAGCAGGGCGCGTCCGCCGCTGGAGGTGGCCGACGCCGCCGCGGCGGTCGCGGGATCTCGGTGGCCGAGCTGACCGGTGACATGCCTGCCATCGGCAGCGGTCACTCCTCGCATGCCGCGCCCGAGGCCGACGTGCCCGACGAACCGGTCTACGAGGCCCCGGCCTACGAACCGCCTGCGCCGGAACCTGTCTCATACGCGCCACCCGCGCCGGACCCCGCGGCGTATTCCCCGATCTCCGGCCCGATCTCGATGTACGACCCGCTCGCGGCGTACGCCCAGCCCGAGCCGGCCGCCGACCCGTTGCCCGGCCGATCCAATCGGGTGATGCCCGGCCGGGAGATGCCGCCCGCGCGGCACGGCGGCTCCGCCGATCCGCTGTCCCCGCGCACGCCGGTAGACGACCTGTACGCCCCCTCGCCCAACCCGTACGCGCCGTCACCCAACCCGTACGCCCCGTCGCCCAATCCCTACGCGAGCGACCCGGTGCCCGACGAGCCCCCGCCGCGGCGCTCCGGCCGCCGCCGCAGGCAGGACGACCACGACGACGCGACCACCGAGGTGCGCCCGCTGCGTGAGGTCGCCGCGCCCGACCAGGGTGGCCGCGGCGCGACCAACGGCCGCGCCGAGCGCAACGGCGCCACCGGCGGCCGGGCCGCCCGGCGTCGCGCGGCCGAGGCCGAGGCCGAAGAGGCCGCACCGTCGACCGCGGCCTGGTCGCCGTCGGCCGCGGATTACGAGCCGGAACCCGAACTGCCGGAGTCGCGCGCCACGGCGCCGTGGGCGCCGACGCCCGAGCCACCGCCGGAACCCCCGCGAAGATCAGCGCAGCGCAACGGTGCCGCCGAGGGCGGTCTGCCCGCGTGGTCGGCGCGAAGACGCAAACCCGATGCGCCGCAACGCAACGACCCGCCGCCCGAGGTCGAGGGTATTTCGACCGCCGCCTGGTCGCTGGCCAGCCAGGACCAGCAGCTCGTTTCCGGCCAGACGGTCGCGGGCGATCTGCTCAGGGACGGTGTCGAGCGGGCCGAACGCGCGGGCGCCGAACGCGCGGCCGACGCCGCCGGACGGGGCAAACGCGGTCGCGGCAAACGCGATTCGGGCCGCGCGCCCGTCGACGAGCTCGAGATGTACGACGGCAAGACCGATTTCTTCGAGCCGGTCGACCTGGACGCCGAGCACGACGACCTCGACGAGGACGAGCAGTCCGAGCGCGCCGCGCCGCGCCGCTCGGCCAGGGCGGCCAGGAAGGCCGAGTACGACGCCAACCGCCGCCAGTGGATGATCCTGGGTGGCCAGAGCACCGGCGCGGCCGTCGCGGGCATGCTGCTGTTCAAGGGTTTCGAGCGGATGTGGGAGATGCTCCCCTGGGTGGCGCTGGCCCTGGCGATGATCGTGATCCTCGGTCTGGTGGCGTTGGTACGGATTCTGCGCCGGACCGACGACGTGCTGAGCACTGTGATCGCGGTCGTCGTAGGCGTCTTCGTCACGCTGGGGCCGCTAGCCTTTCTGCTCAGTACGAACTGAGGCAGGGAGCGCCAGTGGGGAAAACCGGACAGGCAGACCAGACCAGGGTGCATCGCGCCCCCGCTGCCGAAGCGCGACCCGCGGCGGTCGCGCCGGGGGAGTCCGCGGGTGCGCCGGACCGGCGCCAGATCCTCGTCGGGCTCTCCACCGCGTCGGTGTATCCGCAGAACACCGAGGCGGCTTTTCGGTATGCGGCCGAACTCGGTTACGACGGCATCGAATTGATGGTCTGGGCCGAACCGGCCAGCCAGAGCATCGCCACCGTCCAGTCCTATGCCCGCAAGTACGACGTGCCGGTGATCGCGATTCACGCGCCGTGCCTGCTGATCTCGCAGCGGGTGTGGGGTTCGGATCCGGTTGCCAAACTCGAACGCAGCGTGCGCACCGCCGAGGCGCTCGGTGCGCGCACCGTCGTGGTGCATCCGCCGTTCCGCTGGCAGCGGCGCTACGCCGAGAACTTCGCCGACCAGGTGGCCGAGCTGGAGGAGCACAGCCCGGTCATCGTCGCGGTGGAGAACATGTTCCCGATGCGGGCCGACACCCTGTTCGGGCGCGGCGCCCGCTCGGTGCGGCGGCTGGAGCGCCGGGGTGGGCCCGGCGTTGGGCTCACCGCGTTCAGTCCGTCGTATGACCCGACCGACACCGGTTTCGAGCACTACACCCTCGATCTGTCGCACACCGCCACCGCGGGCGCGGACCCCCTGGCGCTGGCCGCCCGGATGGGTCAGGGCCTGGCGCACCTGCATCTGGCCGACGGCCGCGGCGCCGCGCACGACGAGCATCTGGTGCCCGGCGAAGGCACCCAGCCGTGCGTCGAAGTGTGTGACACGTTGGTGCGCAACGGTTTCGCCGGTCAGGCGGTCGCCGAGATCAACACCCAGAACGCGCGGACCACGCAGGCCCGCGCGGCCATGCTGCACCGCACCCTCGCCTTCGCCAGGCTGCATCTCAACGGCCAGACCGCGCCGGCGCCGACCTCGGCCCATCACGCCTGACCGGCACTGTGACGCACGTCGCCGTCGTCTCGCCGAGGGGGATGCGCACGTCGAGCGGGCTCGTTCTACGCTGTATGAACGCCGCGTATCAGCAACCCTGATCGCCGACGCGGCAGCTGGACGACAGGAGTGACGATGACAACGGAGCTGGGTACGACAACGGAGCTGGGTACGACACCGGTCACCACGACGGATGCCCCGTTCAGCCAGGTACTCACGTTGACCGAGCTGGCTCCGACCATCCCCGATACCGGCCGCTACCTGGGCACCATCGGCAAGACCTGGACGATCGGCAAGAAGGTGCACGGCGGCACCATGGTCGCCGCCAGCGCGTCGGCGGGCCTGAAATGGTTGCGCACGGCCGATCCCGCGCTCGCGGGCATGGCGCCGATCGTCGCCGGCTCCGATTTCCTCGGCGCGCCCGATCCGGGCGACGTCGAGTACGAGGTGCACATCCGCAAGATCGGCAGGCAGATCTGCCTGGCCGACGTGAACCTGATCCAGAACGGCCGCACTCTGGTGCGCACCGCTCTCACCTTCGGCCACCTCGACGACGCCGAGCCGCTGTTCGCCCGCGAACACAGCGACATGCCGGTCGAACCACCGGCCGACGCGGTCGGCTACGAGCCGGGCTCGCCGATGGGCCGGATCGTGCACGTCGGCCAGGCCGCCGAGCTCTACCTCGATCGGGAGTGGGCCCGCTTCCTCGACGGCGAAACGGCCGAGCCGCGGCTGCGGCTGTGGATGCGCCCGCGGCCCGCCGACGAGCAGGACCCGGACGTCGCCATGTTCTTCGCGATGATGGCCACCGACATCAGCCCGCCGGTGCCGTACAACCTCGGCCACTACGGCTGGTCGCCCACCGTCCAGATGGTTAGCTTCCTGCGCCGCAAGCCCGCCCCCGGCTGGCTGCGGGTCATCGCGACCACCCACGAGGTCGGCGGCCGCATGTTCGACGAGGATCAGTTGGTGCTCGACGCCACCGGAGCCGTGGTCGCACAGAGCCGCCAGCTGGCGCTGATTCCGCAGCGATGAGCGCCGTCTAGCCTTGACCCCCATGACGAGAATTGCGGTTATCGGTGGCGGGCGCATCGGGGAGGCGCTTATCGCAGGTCTGCTCGAATCGGGGCGGCCGGCAAAAGACCTGGTTGTCGTCGAGACCTTTCCGGAGCGCGGCGCGCAGATCGCCGAGCGCTTCGGCGTGCGGGTCACCGATTCGGTGGCCGACGCCGCGGTCGGGGCGGACCTGCTGGTCGTCGCGGTCAAGCCCGCGGACGTGGACGCGGTGATGACCGCGCTGGGCAAGGCCGCCCTCAGCGACGACCCGAGCGTCGGCAACGATCGCGACCAGATCCTGGTCTCGCTGGCCGCCGGCGTGCCGACCGCGCGGTTGGAGGCGAAGCTGCCCGCCGGTTTCCCGGTGGTCCGGGTGATGCCGAATACTCCGATGCTGGTCGGCCAGGGCATGAGCGTCATCGCACCGGGCCGGCACACGCGGGCGCCGCAGCTGGAGCTGGTGACCGAGGTGCTCGGCGCGGTCGGCAAGGTGGTGACTGTCGCGGAGTCGCAGATGGACGCGGTCACCGCGGTCTCCGGCTCGGGGCCCGCCTACTTTTTCCTGGTCGTCGAGGCCATGGTGGACGCGGGCGTCGGTCTCGGCCTGACCCGCGAGGTGGCCACGCAGCTGGTGGTGCAGACCATGGTCGGCGCGGCGGCGCTGCTCGACGAGTCCGAGCAGAGCGCGGTGGAGCTGCGCGCCGCAGTCACCTCACCGGCGGGCACCACCGCCGCCGCGATCCGCGAGCTCGAGCGTGGCGGGGTCCGTTCGGCCTTCCTGGAGGCGCTGCACGCCGCGAAGCAGCGCTCCGCCGAGCAGGGCACGACCGCCGAATAAACAGCGCGCGACCGGTTGGTTTCCGAAGGGAAAAGCTGATTTCTCACTCCCGTCGCAGTAACACCACTGGTCCCGCTAAGCTTCAAGGAGCACGTGCGTGTCTGTTCCGCCGGTGGGGAAGCCGGCGGCGCGGACGTGCCGGAGGTCAATGGTGCAATGATGTCTAACAAGATGTCTGCAAGTAGCTCAGGAAGTTCGAGTGGCTCAGGTCCCTCAGGCGCCCGGGCTGGTTCCCGGACGCAAGGTGGTTCCGGGTCGCAGGGTCAACCCATGCTCGGCGGCACTCAGTTCCTCACGGTCGCCGAGGTGGCGAGCCTGATGCGAGTGTCCAAGATGACGGTGTACCGGCTTGTGCATTCCGGTGAGTTGCCCGCGGTGCGGGTGGGTCGTTCGTTCCGGGTACACGCCAAAGCGGTGCACGACTATCTGGAGACGTCCTACTTCGACGCCGGATGAACGACTGATCCGACCGCGCTCCACGGGGTGCGGGCCGCCGACGGAGCAGACTCCGGCGGCGTTGGATCAGGCGGTTTCGAAGCTAGCTGGACGTGCCGGTACGATGGACCCTCGGTTCGTGTTCGCCCGCCGGAGGCATTGCTTTGTGGTGCCCGGTGGTACCCGGCGGCGCGGACACTGGGCGTGAGGCTTGCCGAGCGACCGGTCAGTTGGCGTACGTGTGTAGCGTGCGCGCCGAGTAGAGAGACGCGAGGAACAACCCTATGGGTTCTGTGATCAAGAAGCGCCGCAAGCGCATGTCGAAGAAGAAGCACCGCAAGCTGCTTCGCCGCACACGCGTGCAGCGGCGCAAACTCGGCAAGTAAGCGCTGCGCGTCAGCTCGAAGGCCCGTCACCTCCAGGTGGCGGGCCTTTTGTTTTCAGGTGACCGAAGTCATCGTTAGATCCTTGTTAATCCAACGGAACCCGTGAACGCAGCGGCTACCCTAGGAACCGGGGAAATAAATGAAATGGGGGCTTGCCAAGGTGGGATGCGGTGCCGGTGGCTTCTGACGCTCGAGAAGGACACACGCCGAAGGTCGTGTTGGTGACCGGCGCCAGTCGCTTCTTCGGCGGCAACGTGGTCGCTCGTCTCGCGCAGGATCCCGATATCGAACGCATCATCGCCGTCGACACGATGACCCCGAGCCGAGAGTTGCAGCGGCGCATGGGCCGTGCCGAATTCGTCCGCGCGGATATCCGAAATCCGTTGATCCGCAAGGTGATCGACGGCGGCGCGGTGGACACCGTTGTGCATGCCGCGGTGCTGGCCAGGCCGCCGGCCGGCGCCGGGCGCCCGGTGATGAAAGACCTCAACGTGCTCGGCGCGATGCAATTGTTCGCGGTCTGCCAGAAGGCGCCGACGGTGCGTACGGTCGTCGTGCGTTCCTCGTCGGCCGTGTACGGCTGCAGCGCGAAGGACCCCGCGAAATTCACCGAGGAAATGAGCGCGCGTACCCCACCGCGCGGTGAGTTCGCGCGCGACATGATCGACATCGAAGGTTTCCTGCGCGGGCTCGGTCGGCGTCGACCGGATATCGCCACCTCGATTCTGCGGTTGGCGCCGATTGTCGGACCCCGGCTGGCCAGCCGCGGTGTGCAGTATCTGCGATCACCGATCACGCCGACGGTGTTCGGCCGCGACGCGCGCATCCAGCTGCTGCACGAGGAAGACGCGGTCGCCGCGCTGGCGCATGCCGCGCTGACCGGCCGCGGCGGCACCTTCAACATCGCGGGCGACGGCGCACTCGCCCTGT
This sequence comes from Nocardia sp. NPDC052316, assembly GCF_044547795.1. Lineage (NCBI taxonomy): Bacteria > Bacillati > Actinomycetota > Actinomycetes > Mycobacteriales > Nocardiaceae > Nocardia > Nocardia sp. NPDC052316. Next base: position 1,255,022 of record NZ_JBIUBB010000001.1, on the reverse strand, counting down.
CCCAAGCGGTCCGCCGCGCCGGCCGGATCGAATTACCGGTGCCGTTCGCGCTGTTCCGCACCGCGGGCCGGGTGCTGATGGGTCCGGTGATGCGCGAATTCTCCGGCGAACAGCTCGACTATTTTCATTTCGGTTGTGGCCTGGACACCACCCGGATGCGGGCCGAACTCGGGTTCGTGCCGCGCTGGACCACGGTGCAGGCCTTCGACGACTTCATCGGGGGCGCAGCGTTGCGGCCCGTGGTCGATCCCGCGTGGATCGATGCCGCAGAAAACAAACTGCTCGGCCTGCTCGGGGCCGGTACGGGAGCACAGCAATGAACGACGTAGCGAAAGTCATCCACCTCCACGACGTGCAGGACGAGGCGCGCCACCGGCCGACCGCCCGGCGCTGGCCGGAGCAGGTGCCCGGCGAAGTGCCCAGCCCGGTGACCTCGCTGACCGAGCGCTTGGCGGCCGCCGAACCGCCTGCGCCGCAGTCGTTGTCGGACCTGGTGCGCGGCGCGATCGGCAAGCAGATCGGCAAGACCGCCGACTTCGCCCGCCGCCGGATCACCGGCGACTATCAGGTGGACGAGTTCGGTTTCGACGAGCATCTGCTCGAGTCGGTCCTGCTGCCCGCGCTGCGCCCGATGTCCGAGCTGTGGTTCCGCGTGCAGGTCAGCGGTGTGGAGAACATTCCGGAGGTGGGCGGCGCGCTGATCGTGGCCAACCACGCGGGCACCATTCCGCTGGACGGGCTGATGCTGCAGCTTGCCATCCACGACCGGCACCCGAAGCAGCGGGCGCTGCGCCTGCTGGCCGCCGACCTGATCTTCGAAACCCCGGTGCTCGGCGCGCTCGCCCGCAAGGCGGGGCACACGCTGGCCTGCCGCGAGGACGCCGAACGATTGTTGCGCTCCGGCGAGCTCACCGGTGTCTTCCCGGAGGGCTTCAAGGGCGTCGGCAAGCAGTTCGCCGATCGCTACAAGCTGCAACGGTTCGGTCGCGGCGGTTTCGTGGCCGCGGCGGTGCGCACCGGCGCGCCGATCATCCCGTGCTCGATCGTCGGTTCCGAGGAGATCTACCCCAAGCTGGCCGATCTGCAGCCGCTCGCCCGGCTGCTCGGTTTGCCGTATTTCCCGGTGACGCCGCTGTTCCCGCTGCTCGGCCCGCTCGGCGCGCTGCCGCTGCCGTCGAAGTGGTACATCGAGTTCGGCGCTCCCATCCCCACCACCGGCTACGAGCCGGAGGCGGCCGACGACCCGATGACCATGTTCGAGGTCACCGACCAGGTCCGCGAGACCATCCAGTCGACGCTCTACAAGCTGCTGACCAAGCGCCGCAACCCGTTCACCGGCTGAGCCGTTGATCGCCTCGAGAACGGAGTCCACCCGCACCGGACCGTAGCGACCCCGTCGGTCCGGCGAACGCCGGGCACCAGTCGGTAAACCCCTCGGCCGCACTGGTTTCCGGCGTTCGCCGGACCGCCGGGTGCGCTACCGGTTGCCGGAGTTCAGTGGTCGCGGCGGCGGGTGACCGCGGCCGCGACGGCACCACCGGCCGCGCCGAGCGCCAGTGCCGTCGGCACGCCGATCTTCGCGGCCTTGCGACCGGTGCGGAAGTCGCGGATCTCCCAGCCTCGGTTCTTCGCCACCTCCCGCAGATCCGAGTCGGGGTTGATCGCGACCGCGGTGCCGACCAGCGAGAGCATCGGCACGTCGTTGTGGCTGTCGGAGTACGCGGTACAACGCTTGAGGTTCAACCCTTCTCGGATCGCCAGCGTGCGCACCGCGTGTGCCTTGCCGAGCCCGTGCAGGATGTCGCCGACCAGTCGTCCGGTGAACGTGCCGTCCACACTCTCGGCCACCGTGCCGAGCGCGCCGGTGAGCCCGAGCCGCTTGGCGATCACCTGGGCCAGCTCGACCGGTGTCGCGGTGACCAGCCAGACCTGCTGGCCCGCGTCCAGGTGCATCTGCGCGAGCGCCCTGGTGCCCGGCCAGATCTTGTCGGCGATGATCTCGTCGTAGATCTCCTCGCCGAGCGCGGCCAGCTCGGCGGTGGAGCGCCCGGCGATGAACGCCAGCGCCTTCTCCTTGCCGCTGACCATGTCCGAGCTGTTCTCCCGCCCGGTGACCCGGAATTTGACCTGCTTCCAGGCGACGTCGACCAGATCGGAAGTCTTGAAGTACTTGCGCGCGGCCAGACCTCGGGCGAAATGCACGATCGACGCGCCCTGCACCATGGTGTTGTCCACATCGAAGAACGCCGCCGCGGTCAGGTCGCGCGGTACCTCTGGTCCGGTCTCGTCGGCCTCGGCGAGCGCCAATTCGGCGTCGTGTAGCGACAATGCGGCGTCCGCGCTGGCTTCACCGGCCAGGTTGGCCCGCAGCTCTTCCTCGCTGGGGCCGAAGGGGCTGCGCGGGATGCGGGCCAGCTGATCCTGCAGGCCCTGACCGATCGGACCCAGATTCCACCGCGCCGGAAACTCGCCGAATCGGCCCGCGATGAATCCGGCCCTTGCCACCTTCGATCGTTCCGGCACCAGTACCTCCGCCCGTCGCGCGAACCACGTCCACAGTAACCGGGTCGGCCGACAGTCAGCGCAGTACCTGGCACACCGATTCCGGCGTGGCGAGGGGATTTAATATCCGCCATGACCAATCCCACACCTTCGGTGACCCTGTTGACGAGATCCGGCTGCGGCCTGTGCGCGACCGCGCTGGACCAGCTGCGGATGATCTGCGCCGATTTCGGCATCGAGCCCGCGACGGTGGATGTCGACGCGGCCGCGGCCACCGATCCCGGCCTGCGCGCGGAGTTCGGTGACCGGTTGCCGGTAGTGCTGCTCAACGGTCGTGAGCACAGCTATTTCGACGTTGACGAGGCCCGATTGCGGGCCGACCTGAGCCGCTGACCGGTAGCGATGACTGTCCGTTTCCGCCGCAGCGCTGGTCGCGGCGGAAAATGAGGCCAATTTCACCGACTTTGTGAAGGGCTGCACAAGCAGTTACGGTGGTGGCACGCGGACCCGCTTGCCGAGGCTGCGGGCCCACCGCGTAAAGACACAGCATTTGCGACCCTTCGACCATGGCACCGGACCGTCCCGGGCCAGAGGTCCAGCGACGAACCGTAACCCGATCGGGCCGGAACGAGGAGCCGACGACGTGACAGAGCAGCATGAGGCGCCGAGCGGCGTCTCCGGCAGGGCTCTGCAGAAGGACATCCCGCAGGCCACCGTCGCGCGGCTGGCGACCTATCTCCGGGTCCTCGCCACCTTGGCCGACGAAGGTGTTGCCATCGTATCGAGTGAGGAACTCGCTGTCGCGGCGGGTGTCAATTCGGCGAAGTTGCGCAAGGACCTTTCCTTCCTCGGACCCAACGGCGTACGGGGTGTCGGCTATGACGTAGCCAGGTTGCGGGCAAGGATCGAGGATGTGCTCGGCCTGTCGCAGGGACACCGCGTGGTGCTCGTCGGCGCCGGGAATCTCGGCCGGGCGCTGGTCGGCTACGGCGGATTCCAGCGGCGTGGCTTCACCGTGGTCGGCATCTTCGACAACCACCCCGAGGTGATCGGCCGCTCGGTCGCAGGTTTGGTGGTGCGCGATGTCGCCGGACTGGCCGAGGCGGTCGCCGCGCTCGAGCCGACCATCGCGGTGATCACCGTGCCCGACGACGCCGCCCAGGACGCCTGTGACCGGCTGGTCGCGGCGGGCCTGCAATCGATCCTCAGCTTCGCGCCCTGTGAGTTGATCGCACCCGCGACGGTCGAACTGCGCCGGGTCGATCTCGCGGTCGAACTACAGATGCTCTCGTTCGAGCGGGTGCGCAACGCGGACAACGTTTCCGAGGCTCCGGCGAACAGCGAGGCCGCGCGTCCCGCCGCGGGCAGGCTCAGCCGCCGCGCGCCCACCGCGCACACCTCGGCGATCCATCAGGCACTCAAGCATTCGGCAGCCGCGCATACGGCGTCCTCGCATACGGCAACGGAGCCAAGCAGCAAGGGATCGGTGGTTACTCCATGAGCGAGCGAATCATGACACCGCGCACCACGCGCGTGCCTGCGGCGAACGTCGGCGAGGTGCGGGCATGAGCGTTCTTCTGGTCGGGATCTCGCACCGGAGTGCGCCCGTCTCGGTCTTGGAGAAGGTGGCTATCACCGACGCCGACCGGCCCAAGCTGATCGACCGCATGCTGACCTCGAGCCACGTCTCCGAGGCGATGATCGTCTCCACCTGCAATCGCGTCGAGGTCTACGCCGTAGTGGATGCCTTCCACGGCGGTCTCGCCGAGGTCGGCGACCTGCTCACCAAGCACTCCGGGTTGCCGCTGCCCGATCTGACCAAGCACGCCTACGTCCGCTACAGCGAGGCCGCCGCCGAGCATCTGTTCGCGGTGGCCAGCGGCCTGGACTCGATGGTGATCGGCGAGCAGCAGGTGCTCAGCCAGATCCGCGGCGCCTACGCCTCCGCCGACGCCCAGCAGGCGGTCGGCCGGACGCTGCACGAGCTGGCCCAGCACGCGCTGCGGGTCGGCAAGCGAGTGCACTCCGAGACCGGCATCGACCGGGCCGGCGCGTCGGTCGTCTCGGTGGCGCTGGATCGTGCGCAGCACGTACTCGGCCCGCTGGCCGGGCAGACCGCGGTGGTCGTCGGTGCCGGCGCGATGGGCAGCCTTGCAGTGGCCCATCTTTCGCGCGCGGGCATCGGCCGGATCATCGTGGTCAACCGCACCATGGCGCGGGCCGCTCGGCTCGCCGAGACCGCGGGCGGCTACGGCGTCGCCGCCGAGGCGATGGAGCTGTCCAGGCTCACCGAGGCGATGGCCGTCGCCGATGTGGTCATCACCTGTACCGGCGCGGTCGGCAACGTGGTGACGCTGGCCGACACGCACCGGGCGTTGACCGAACGCGAGCGTGGCCTCGAATCCGCAACGGCGGAGCGGCCGTTGGTGTTCTGCGACCTCGGCCTGCCCCGTGACGTCGAGCACGCCGTGGCCGGACTGCCCGGCGTGACGGTCATCGACATCGAGACCTTGCAGCGCGACCCCGCTGCGGGCGCGGCCGCCGACGACACCGCCGCCGCCCGCGCGATCGTCGCCGACGAGCTCGCCAAATACCTGACCGGCCAGCGGATGGCCGAGGTCACCCCGACCGTCGCCGCGCTACGCCAGCGCGCCGCCGAGGTGGTCGAAGCCGAACTGCTGCGGCTGGATTCGCGGCTGCCGAGCCTGGCCGATCCGGAACGCGACGAGGTGGCCCGCACGGTGCGCCGGGTGGTCGACAAGCTGCTGCACGCGCCGACGGTGCGGGTCAAGCAGCTGGCCTCCACCCCGGGCGGCGACAGCTACGCCGAGGCGCTGCGCGAGCTGTTCGAGCTGAAACCCGGTGCTGCGCAGGCGGTTGCCGCACCGATGGAGATCACCGCGATCGGCGACCACGCGGGCATCCTGCTCACCGACGCCGAGATCGCGCTGGCCGACGACTTCACCGCGAGCCACCGCGCCGACGAACAGGGGCATCCGGCATGAGCGCGCGGGGCGACCGAACCATCGGCACCGCGCCACGAAAGGCCGGTATGGCCGCGCCGAGCACCCGTGAGGTGCGGGCATGACACTCGTGCAGGAAGAGGACAACGTGACCGCAGGCAGCACCGGTGCGCCGTGGCGCATCGGTACCCGAGGCAGCTTGCTCGCGCTCACCCAGTCGGGCACCATCCGCGACGCGCTGATCGCCGCCGGGCACGCAGCCGAGCTGGTCGTCGTCAAGACCGCCGGTGACCTGTCGTCGGAGCCGGTGCAGCAGATCGGGGTCGGCGTGTTCACCTCGGCGCTGCGCGACGAGCTGGCCGCAGGCGCAATCGATATCGCGGTGCACTCCTACAAGGACCTGCCGACCGCCCAGGATCCGCGCTTCACCATCGCCGCCATTCCGGCCAGGGAGGACCCGCGGGATGCGCTGGTCGCCCGCGACGGCCTGGTGCTCGGCGAGCTGCCCGCGGGCGCTCGGGTCGGTACCTCCGCGCCGCGGCGCGCCTCGCAGCTGCGGGCGCTCGGCCTCGGACTGGACATCGTGCCGCTGCGCGGCAACCTGGACACGCGGCTGCGCCGGGTCAGCGAGGGCGAGCTCGACGCGGTCGTGGTCGCCAGAGCGGGCCTGGCCAGAATCGACCGGCTCGACGCGGTGACCGAGGCATTGGAGCCGGTGCAGATGCTGCCCGCACCGGGCCAGGGTGCGCTGGCCGTCGAGTGCCGTAGCGACGACAAAGAACTCATCGAGGTGCTCGCCGCACTCGACGACGCGCCCACCCGCGCGTCGGTCCTTGCCGAGCGGGCGTTGCTCGCCGAACTGGAGGCGGGCTGCACCGCGCCGATCGGCGCGCTCGCCGAGGTGGTCGAGTCGATCGACGAGGACGGACGGATCTTCGACGAGCTGTCACTGCGGGCCTGCGCGGCCGCCGTCGACGGCTCCGATGTGCTTCGTGCCTCGATAGTCGGAGCGCCTGCGAACGCGGATGAGCTCGGCCGCGCGCTGGCTCGCGAGTTGCTCGATATGGGCGCACGCGAATTGCTCAGCGTCACCGAACAATCCAGCACATCCCCAGGGGTCAATGCCCCGGAGCCGGAATCCGGTTCGGACACAACGGCGGTGAATGCGCCCGCCTCAGACTTCACCCAACCCAGCCCAATGGAGAACAGCCAATGAGCGAGCGCAGCGAGCGATTCATGACACAGTGCGCACCGCGCATGACGGAACCGAGCGCCAGCGAGGTGGAGGCATGAGCGGTCGAGCTACCAAGAAGCATCCTGGTCGGATTCTTTTCGTCGGGTCAGGTCCGGGCGACCCGGCGCTGCTCACCGTGCGTGCTCGCGAGGTGATCGGACGCGCGACGCTCGCGTTCACCGACCCCGACGTCGACAAGGGCGTGCTCGCCCTGATCGGGACCGCGGTCGAGCCCGCCGCCGACGGTGAGCGCCCGGTCGACGTGCGGCCCGCCCTCGGCGAGCCCGCCGAGGTGGCCAAGACGCTGATCGCCGAGGCCCGCAACGGCCACGACGTGGTGCGTGTTGTCGCCGGTGACCCGTTGACGACCGATTCGGTGATCGCCGAGGTCAACGCGGTGACCCGCTCGCACATGGTGTTCGAGGTGCTGCCCGGCCTGCCCAACGGTTCGGCGGTGCCGAGTTACGCGGGCATCGCGCTCGGCTCCGGGCACACCGAGGCCGACGTGCGCGGCGAGGTCGACTGGGCCGCGCTGGCCGCCGCGCCGGGACCGCTGGTGCTGCACGCGACCTCGGGTCACCTGGCCGAGACCGCGAGTGCCCTGGTGGAGCACGGCATGGCGCCGCAGACCCCGGTCGCGGTGACCGTGCGCGGCACCACCCGGCAGCAGCGCACCATCGAGGCCACCCTGGCCACGCTGAACAGCGCCGCCTCCGAGCTGGTCGGCCCGCTGGTGGTGACCATCGGCAAGGTGGTCGCGGCGCGCTCGAAGATGTCCTGGTGGGAGTCGCGGGCGCTGTACGGCTGGACCGTGCTGGTGCCGCGCACCAAGGATCAGGCGGGCGAGATGAGCGAACGGCTGGTCACGCACGGCGCCATTCCGATGGAGGTGCCGACGATCGCGGTCGAGCCGCCGCGCAGCCCCGCGCAGATGGAGCGCGCGGTGAAGGGCCTGGTCGACGGCCGCTACCAGTGGGTGGTGTTCACCTCGACCAACGCGGTGCGCGCGGTGTGGGAGAAGTTCGCCGAGTTCGGCTTGGACGCACGGGCTTTCTCCGGTGTGAAGATCGCCTGTGTCGGTGAGGCCACCGCGGACAAGGTGCGCTCGTTCGGTATCAACCCCGAGCTGGTGCCGAGCGGTGAGCAGTCCTCCGAGGGACTGCTGGCCGACTTCCCGCCCTATGACGACGTTTTCGACCCGGTGAACCGGGTCCTGTTGCCGCGCGCCGATATCGCCACCGAGACGCTGGCCGAGGGCCTGCGGGATCGCGGCTGGGAGATCGACGATGTCACGGCCTACCGCACGGTGCGTGCCTCGCCGCCGCCCGCGGAGACCCGCGAGATGATCAAGACCGGCGGCTTCGACGCGGTGCTGTTCACCTCGTCCTCCACGGTCCGCAACCTGGTCGGCATCGCGGGCAAGCCGCACACGCGCACCATCGTCGCGTGCATCGGCCCCAAGACCGCCGAGACGGCTATCGAATTCGGTTTGCGCGTCGATGTGCAGCCCGAGGTCGCCCAGGTCGGTCCGCTGGTCGAGGCGCTGGCCGAGCACGCCGCTCGGCTCCGCGCCGAGGGCCTGCTGCCGCCGCCGCGGAAGAAGAGCCGCCGCAGCCGCTGATCCGCTCCGCGCACCCTGCCCGTACCGAGTTCGGTACGGGCAGGGTGCTTTTCGCGGTGCCTCAGTACCGCTTGCGCATCAGCGTGCGCACCATGTTGCAGGTCGTGTCGGAGGGCGGGCGAATGCCGACGACCTCGGCGGTGTGCCGAATCCGCTTGTTGTTGGCGTTGCTCGGGTTGTAGACCCCCGAATCCAGCAGGGCGATGGTCAGGCGCATCGCCTTGAGCTTGCGGTTGTGGCGGACGTACCACGACCGCGGCCGCCCAGCGGGCAGCGGCTTCTTCTCCAGCGGTGTGTAGGGACGATCGATGAGGACGGTCTTCGTCGCGGGCACAGGCTTCCCTCCCGTTGCGATCGGGGACTCGGCGAGTCCCCTCGAACACTCCTTCGATTATATCGAAGGGCACCGACAAAAACCGCTGGCCGCAAGGGTTTTGGCGAGCCCGATCCTCAGATGTCGTGCAGCAGTCGCAGTGACTGTGGGTGGCCGAGTGCGGCGGCGCGTTCCAGGAGTTGCCTGGCTTCCTGCTGGGCCGGAGTGCGGCCGGTGGCGATCGCCGCGGCCGCCCGCAGGGCACCTGGTTCGCTCAGATCGCCTGCGAACGCCGCGGCATCCTGCCCGCGTAGGAACAGGGCCAGATGGAACATGGAGTCGGGGTCGCCGGCCTCGGCCCCGCGGCGCAACCAGTACTCGCCCGCCGCGGTGTCCTCGTGGTCGAGATGCAGTGAGCCCAGAATGGCCATGGCATCGGTGCGCCCGCGCCGGACCGCCTCGGTGAGCAGCTCGACGGCGAGGTCCAGTTCGCCGCGGCGAGCCATATAGAGGCCGAGAGTCCGCATGGCCGTTGGGTTTCCGGCTCGGGCGGCGCGCTCGTACCACTGCTCGGCCTCGTCGTTGCTGCCGCGCCGATTGGCGACGACGCCCATGTTGCACAACGCCTCCGGCGACCCGGCCTCGGCGGCGGGCCGCAGCCACCGCTCGGCGTCGTCGATCTTGCCGCGCTCCAGATGCAGCAATCCCAGTTGCAGACCTGCCCCCGGACAACCCGCCGCGTCCGCAGCCTCGAGCCAGTGCACCGCCTCGGCGATCCGGCCGTGCGTGCCGAGCAGCAGGCCGAGATCGGCCATCGCGGCGGCACTGCCGTGCTCGGCGGCCCGGCGCAACCACTGCTCGGCGCCGTCCAGCTCGTTCGCCTCGCGCAGCAGCCGCGCGAGGCGCTCCATGGCGCCGAGGTCGCCGCGCTCGGCGATCGCGCGCAGCGCGGCGAGCCTGCGCTGGTGCGCGGTGGGCACCGGATCGGGTCGGGCGCCAGGCGCGGGCGGTGTCATGGCGGAGCGGTTCGGGTCATCGCGGACCTTTCAGGCCGGATCGGGCGATCCGTGCCGATAGCCGTTGGCGTCGGCGTACTCGGCGAGCTGGGATTCGTAGCTGCTCAGGCTGTCGAGCAGCCAGGTGTCTCCAGTGTCCTTCACCACCACGATCGGCCCCTTGGTGCCCGGCTCCAGCACCGGCGAGGTGCCGTCGGCGTACCAGGACGTGGTGGACCAGGGGAAGACGAACGCCCAGCCCACATCGGAGACGTGCCCCTGCGGTCCCAGCTGGAACGGATCGGCAGGCGTGGCGAACCGCGCGCTGTGCTGCGCGAGCAGGTGCCTGGCGCTGTTGCGGGCCACCCGGATATCCATCGGTCCGGTCGTGGTGTTCGGGAACGGCAGCGTGGCGTCGGGGATGGCGCTCAGCTGCCATCCCGCGGCGACGGAGACCTGACACGGCCTGCTCTGCAGGCGCAGGAAGATGGTGTGCGCGGTGTCGGAGAAGCGCAGCTGCACGGTGGCGTCCTCGGTGTGCCCGACCAGGTGCCTGCCCAGGCTCTGCGTCATCTCGCGCTCGTCCGGTGTCATGCCGAGGTCGTCGAAGGCGCGCCGCGCCACCGTCATCAGCTCGGGCTCGGCCAGCTGCCTGGCGATGAACTCGACGCGGAAAATCTGCCCGGTGCCGTCGGCGGCGCGCCAGGCGCGCAGTGTCGTCGCCGGTGGCGTGAGTCCACCGGTGAGCACCGGCCACCAGTCCGACAGTAGGACCGCCACCCACGACTCGAAGTCGGCGGCTCGGGCCAGCGAGATTTCGGTGTGTGGTTCGGTCATGCTGTCCCCCAGGGGGTCTCGCCCTCTTGTCGGAGTATGCGCCATCGGCCTGCGTGGCAGGTGTGATTTCACACACCGTTACCCCCGAACTCGGGCTCGGCGGGTCGGGCTGTGCATGCCGGGCCCGCGATCGAGCGACTGTCATGGCGAAACGGCAGGCTCCGGCGCGGCGGGCCGAGGTGCCCCGCGCGTGAGGCGACGGGCGCTCGCGACAGCTTCCGGCGCCGGGCGTATCGTGCGGTTATGACCGGATTGGACCGCCCACGGCGGTTGCGCCGTACCCCCGCTATGCGTCGTCTCGTGGCCGAAACCACGCTGGAGCCACGGCAATTGGTACTGCCGATGTTCGTGGCCGACGGCCTGGAAGAGCCCAGGGAAATCAGTTCGATGCCCGGCGTGCTGCAGCATTCGATGGATTCGCTGCGCAAGGCCGCCGTCGAGGCGGTGACCGCGGGCGTCGGCGGACTGATGCTCTTCGGCGTGCCGCGCCCCGAGGACAAGGACGCCACCGGCAGCCAGGCCAGCGACCCGGACGGCATCCTGAACCGCGGCCTGCGCGCGCTGGCCGACGAGGTCGGCGAGTCGACGGTGCTCATGGCCGATACCTGTCTCGACGAGTTCACCGATCACGGGCACTGCGGGGTGCTCGGACCCGACGGTTCCGTCGACAACGACGCCACGCTGCACCGCTACGTCGAGATGGCGCTGGCCCAGGCCGCCGCAGGCGCGGACCTGCTCGGCACCAGCGGCATGATGGACGGCCAGGTCGGCGCGATCCGGCGCGGACTGGACGCGGTCGGGCGCACCGACACCGGCATCCTCGCCTATGCCGCCAAGTACGCCTCGGCGTTCTACGGCCCGTTCCGTGAGGCCGTCGGCTCGTCGCTGGAGGGCGACCGGCGAACCTACCAGCAGGACCCGGCGAACCGCCGCGAGGCGATTCGCGAACTGCAGCTGGACCTGGCCGAGGGCGCGGACATCGTGATGGTCAAGCCGGCCATGTCCTACCTGGACATCCTGCGCGACGTCGCCGACCACTCCACCGTTCCGGTCGCGGCGTACCAGATCTCCGGCGAGTACGCGATGATCACCGCCGCCGCCGAGCGCGGCTGGATCGACCGGCGCGGCGCCATCCTCGAGTCGCTCATGGGGATCCGGCGGGCGGGTGCGGACATCGTGCTCACCTACTGGGCGACCGAGGCCGCACACTGGCTGTCGTGACGAACCCGCCGAGACCGGTCGGCGCCGCGCCCACCCCAGCGCCGGTGCCGGTGGATGTCGGCACCGCCCGGCAATTGTGGTGGGGCGTGGTCGGATTCGGCGTCGTGCAGCTGATCGCGTCGGTGCTGGCCGCGCTGCCGCAGCGGCGCACCTTCGCGCAGCAGGTGCTCGACCAGGCCAAGGAGCAGGACCCGCACGTCACCCTGGCCAGCGCCGAACTGATGGTCACGCTGGTCTACGTCGTAGCGGTGTTCATCGGGCTCGGTGTCGCCGTGCTGGCGCTGCTGATCGTGCATCAGTTCGCGCGCGGAAAGCTCTGGGCGCGCACCGTGCTGACCGTGGTCGGCGCGTGGCTGGTGGTGATCGGCGTCGGCGCGCTGTTCGCGATCGACTCGGTGACCGGCGCCGCCTCGCTGGTGGCGGGCGGCGCGGCGATCGTGCAGGCGGTGCTCGCGGGCGGGGCGATCTACCTGGCGCACCGCCCGGAACCGACCGCTTATTTCCAGATGAGCCGCCGGTGAACGGTTGGCGCCCGAATTTGTCGGGGCACGGTCGGCATGTATCGTGAGGGTTGTCACAGTGGACATGGGAACCGGTAGTTGTTTGTCAGACGTTGTCTTACCTCGCGTGAGGGAATCCGTCAGATGGCTCCGGGGAATCGGAGGCATCAGTGCGAGTGGTGATCCAACAGCCGCAGAGCATTCGGCGGGAACTGGCCGTGTTGAGCCTGCTGATCCTGTTCGCGGTGCTCACCGTGGCCGTGCTGCTGTTGCCAGGTCTCACTCGCTGATTCCGCGCTCCGCCTTGCCGATTCGTGCCGCTGTGAGCGTCGCGTGAGCAAGGCGCTCGACAATTCTGGCGTGCTGTTCGCCGAGCCGGGTGCCCGGTGGCGCACCGTGGCCTACGGCCCCATTCTGTGCCTGATCATCTTCGTGCTGGAAATCGCGACCGGTAGCTCTGTGCACTGGTTCGCCCTCCTTTTCTGCGGCTCGCTGATCGCCATGTTCGTTGTGCTGCAGGTGACCGCCGGCCGACGGCACGTCAGCGTCGAACTCACCGAGACCGCGCTGCGCGACGGCACCGAGACGCTGCCCCTCGGTTCGATCGATGCCGTACTGCCCGAACGCGACGAAGACTCCTGGGACGACGAGGACTGGGAATCCGCGCGGGCGCTGGGGGAGTTGAGCGGCGTGCCCCGGCGACGCACCGGCATCGGGTTACGGTTGTCCGACGGCAGCCTGGTGCAGGCGTGGGCGAAAGACCACCGAGCACTGCGCGCCGCGTTGACCACGGCGCTCGGCCGGGCACCCGAAACCGAGTCGGCACCGGACGATTCGGCACCGGAGACCGCCGCCGACCAGCACAGCGAGAAGGGAATGGACCGTTGAAGACATCGGTCACGGTGATCACCGTCGAACTCGGTCTGGTCGTGCTCGGACTCGTCGCCGCGGTGTTCAGCTGGCGCAACGGCATCCAGACCACCACCTTCGCCGCGCTGGGGGAGGCGCCGGAGTTCGTCGCGACCCGCTATGTCGCGCCGTGGTTGCTGCTCGCCGCGGTGCTGCTCGCGATCGCCGGGTTGTTCGCCATCGACGCGGTCGGTCGCGCGGTGCGCGTTCGCCGGGACCGCTGACAGGTCGCGCCCGCCGACAGCGGCCCCGCTGACACAGCCGGCCCACACCGTTTCAGCCCGCCGATCGCGGGAACATCGAACCCATGAAACCCACAGTCACGGTCAAGCGAACGCTCCTCGGCGCGGCCGCCGCGGGCCTGATCGGCGCGGCAACGGTGACCCCGGCGGTCGCGGCACCCGCCGAGGTTTCCCCGGCCCCACCGGCCGCGGTGGTGCCCGTCTTGGTGCAGACTCCGCCCCCGCCGTTGCTGCACGCGCTGCCCGCACCGCTGGCCTGCCTGGCGACCACCGGCTTCGCGCTCTGGTGCATCGGCATTACCTGACCACAATCCCACTGCGGCCGTTAGTATTTCGGCCGTAAACCTGTGTCTACCAAGGATTGGGATTGATGAACCGGCTTGCTGTGAAAGTCTGTGCCGCACTGGCGATATCCGCCGCGATCGGGATCGGTGCCGCGCCAGCGGGTGCGAACCCCGGACTTCCGCTCGAGCCCGCGGGCGCGGTCGACGCCGCGGTGAGCCCCGTGGACGCGCCGGTGCTGGTGCCGGACTCCGGTTCCGCGGGCCCGTACAACACCTTCATGTGCTACCTGCACACCGTGTCCGCACAGGCACCGTGCATGTACAGCTGAGCCCGGCTCAGCTCCAGTTCTGATACACGTCGAGCACGCGGCCGTTGCGGGTACCTGGGGCGTTCAGGAACAGGGTGATCGTTCCGTCGGAGTGATTCGCCGCTTCCACGATCGTCTGCCGCAACGACGCGTGCACGCCGCCGTTCTCATCCTTGTAGATCGCGGTATCGGCCTTCAGGCCGACGCCGATCCGGTTGAGCGGCACGAACATGGTGACCACCGCCGGAATGGGACCGTCGGCGACCATCCTGGTCTCCGCATGACTCAGCTGCACGCCGATCCGATCGGGCTGCGCGATCGGTTCCACCGCCGCGGCCGAACCGGCGCCGAACGCGACGGTCGCACCGACGAGCGCGGTGGATACAGCAGCACTGAACATGGCAAACCGCATAGAAATCCTCCGGGGCAGATGGATGGTGACGCCCGAGATTACGCACCAGCAATCTCAGGGCGATCGAATACGGCGTAAACAGCGCCCCGGCGTGTTGCGGTCTGCGTCACCCCACTACAGAGCGCTTGCGAGTCGCGAATGCGCGAGGCCGCACACCCTGTCGTCGACCCGTTCGGAACGGGCTGAGACACTGGAGGTCGTGAGTTCTTCTCCGCGCGTGACCAGCGCATCGGTGCCGGTTTCCGCCCAGCTCTTCGACCGGGCATGTTCGGTGATTCCCGGCGGTGTCAACTCGCCGGTGCGTGCCTTCAACTCCGTTGGTGGCACACCGCGATTCATCGCGTCCGCGCACGGCTACACCCTCGTCGACGCGGACGGCAACGAGTACGTCGACCTGGTGTGCTCGTGGGGCCCGATGATTCTCGGGCACGCGCATCCCGCGGTGGTCGACGCGGTGCGGCGAGCCGCGGTCGGTGGCCTGTCGTTCGGCGCGCCGACCGAGGCGGAGATCGAACTGGCCGAGGCCATCATCGAGCGCGTCGCCCCGGTGGATCGGGTGCGCCTGGTGAACTCGGGCACCGAGGCCACGATGAGCGCGGTGCGGCTGGCTCGCGGCTACACCGGGCGCTCCAAGATCATCAAGTTTTCCGGTTGCTACCACGGTCACGTGGACGCGCTGCTCGCGGACGCGGGCTCCGGCGTAGCAACCCTCGGGCTGCCCACCTCGCCCGGCGTCACCGGCGCGCAGGCGGCCGACACCATCGTGCTGCCGTACAACGATCTCGACGCCGTCGCCGCCGCGTTCGCCGCGCACCCCGACGCCGTCGCGTGCGTGATCACCGAGGCCGCGGCGGGCAACATGGGCGCGGTGGCGCCGCTGCCCGGCTTCAACGCGGGGCTGCGCAAGCTGACCGCCGAGCACGGCGCGCTGCTCATCATGGACGAGGTGATGACCGGATTCCGGGTGAGTCCGGCGGGCTGGTTCGGCCGCGAGGGCGTCGCGGGCGACCTCTACACCTTCGGCAAGGTGATGAGCGGTGGCCTGCCCGCGGCCGCGTTCGGTGGCCGCACCGAGATCATGAACCACCTCGCCCCGCTCGGCCCGGTCTATCAGGCGGGCACCCTCTCCGGTAACCCGGTCGCCGTCGCCGCGGGCCTGGCCACGCTGCGTGCGGCCGACGACGCGGTGTACGCCGCACTGGATCGCAACGCGCAACGGCTCGGCGCGCTGTTCGGCGAATCGCTCAACGCCGCAGGCGTCGAGCATCAGGTGCAGTTCGCGGGCAATATGGTGAGCGTGTTCTTCGCCGAACGCCCGGTCACCGACTACGCCGCCGCCAAGGCGAGCCAGACCTGGCGCTACCCCGCGTTCTTCCACGCACTGCTCGACGGTGGCGTGTACGCGCCGCCGAGCGCGTTCGAGGCGTGGTTCGTGTCCGCGGCGCTCGACGAGGACGCGTTCGACCGTATCGCCGCCGCCCTGCCCGCCGCCGCACACGCGGCCGCGGCCGCCACTCCCGAAGGATCCCGCGCGTGAGCTCCGATCACGATCAGCCCGATGCCGACAAGCGCGAGCTAGAGAAGTCCGCCACCGACTCCGCCGACGCCGCGGGCACTGCCGACGCCGCGGGCACTGCCGACGCCGCCGCGATCGAGGCGGGAGTCGATGCCGTCGCCGCCGATTCGGATGCAGCTGGCTCTGTTGCCGGGCTGGGTGCCGCGCCGGTCGCGGAGGCAGGCCCCGCATCGGGCGTCGTCGGGTCGGGCGTCGCCGGGACGGGTGCCGCGCCGGCCGCCGACGCCGCTTCCGCTGACGCCGCCTCCGCTGACGCGAGCACCGTTGAGTCCGGCGCAGAGAAGGCCGTTGCCGGGTCTGTCGCCGGGCTGGGCGCCGCGCCGGTCGCCGACTCCGGTGTCGTCGAGTCGGGCGGTGAGCCTGCCGCCGGGGCAATCGCCGGTCTGGGTGCTGGACCGAGCGCCGACACCGCCGCCGAGTCGACCGTCATCGACGCGGGCGCGCAATTCGCCGCCGCCGCATCGGGTCCGGCCGATCGGATTCCGTCGGTCGAGGAAAATGACGGCGCCGCAACGTCTTCCGAGCCGAAGGCGGCGCCGCGCGAAGCGCGCGTGCACGATGGCGGCACCGCCCCGGTGGAGACGATCGTGCATGTGCTGCGCCACGGCGAGGTACACAACCCGAACGGGATCCTCTACGGCAGGCTGCCCGGCTTCAGCCTGTCGGTGGCGGGCCGGTCGCAGGCCGGTGCCGTCGCGCGGGCGCTGGCCGAGCACGATATCGCCGTGGTCATCGCCTCGCCGCTGCAGCGGGCCCAGGAAACCGCGGAACCCATTGCGGCACAACATCATCTGCTCGTGCGCACCGACGAGAACCTGATCGAGGCGGGCAACACCTTCGAGGGGCTGCGGGTCTCGGTCGGCGACGGTGCGCTGCGCAAGCCGCGGCACTGGTGGAAGCTGCGCGATCCGTTCACCCCGTCCTGGGGCGAGCCGTACCTGCAGATCGCGCACCGCATGCTGGCCGCGGTGAACAAGGCGCGGGTGGAAGCGGCCGGGCGCGAGGCGGTGCTGGTGTCGCATCAGCTGCCGGTCTGGACGCTGCGCCGATTCCTGCAGGGGCAGCGGCTCTGGCACGACCCGAGGCAGCGGCAGTGCTCGCTCGCGTCGCTGACTTCGCTGGTCTACCAGGGCGATACGCTCGTCGACATCGTTTACTCCGAGCCCGCCGGTGGCTCGGATCCCTCGGTACACGGCGCATGATCGGGTGCACCGCCTCCACTGAACCGCCCGCCGTATCGGCCCGGCGGGTCGCCGCGGCCCTGCTGGCCTGCGTCGCCCTGGTGGTGACGCTGGCCGGCTGCTCGAGCGGTAAGGACGCGGTGGCGTCCGGCGGCACCTTCGAATTCGTCTCGCCGGGCGGCAAGACCGAGATCTTCTACGACCCGCCCGGTTCGCGCGGCACCATCGGCAAGCTGGCCGGACCCGATCTGATGACCGAGGGAAAAACTACCTCGGTGCAGGATTATCCGGGCAAAGTCGTGGTACTCAATCTGTGGGGCCAGTGGTGCGGACCCTGTCGCGCGGAGGCGCCCGCGCTCGAAAAGGTCTATGCCGCAACGAAAGACAGCGGCGTCGCCTTCATCGGCATCAATGTCCGTGACCCGCAGAAGGACAAGGCCCAGGACTTCGTCGTCGACAACAAGGTCGGCTACCCGTCCATCTACGACCCGTCCATGCGCACCCTGCTGGCCCTCGGTGGCAATTTCCCGACCAGCGTCATTCCCACCACCCTGATCTTGGATCGTCAGCATCGCGTCGCCGCGGTGTTCCTGCGCTCATTGCTGGCCGACGATCTGCAACCGATTGTTCAAAAAATCGCCTCGGAGGAAGCACAGTGAATCGCGATCGTCGTACCCGTACCCTGCGTGCCTGTCGCCCTCGGCAGGGCGCCCGCCGAATCGGCGGTGCCTGGGCCGTGGACGACCGATGGAAGGGCATCGCCACCGTGCCGCGCAGCGTCGCGGCGGACTCGCTGCTCGACTTCGGCGTGCTGTTCGAGTCGACCGAGCCCACCGAGCAGCGCGTCGTGCTGCGCGGCGACGACGAGCCGGCCGAGCAGGCGCCGGAGGGTGAGGCCGGGTGAGTCCCCGCGTGACACCGGTGGCCCGGTCATGACACCGGTGGCCGAGTAATGCCGCTAGCCGCCGTGGGGGATTCGTTCCAGCAGACGGCCGCGACCGGACCGTTGCTGCTGGCGCTCGGCGCCTGCCTGCTTGCTGGTCTGGTCTCCTTCGCTTCGCCGTGCGTGGTGCCGTTGGTGCCGGGCTACCTGTCCTACCTCGCCGGACTCGTCGGCGCCGAGGCGCCGCCCGCCACCGTCGCGCAAGCCACCGGGGCGCAACCGAGTCCGGTGACGGTCGCGTCGGCCAAGGCCGACCTGCGGGCAGGCCGGCTGCGGGTGGCCGGCGCGGCGGGGCTGTTCGTCGCCGGGTTCACCGTCGTGTTCGTGCTCGCCACCGCAACGGTTTTCGGCGTCATCCAGACCCTGAACGTGAATCGTGAACTGCTGCAACGCATCGGCGGCGTGGTCACCATCCTGATGGGTCTGGTGTTCATCGGCCTGATCCCGGCGCTGCAGCGCGACACCAGGATGGAACCGCGCAGACTCACCAGCATCGCGGGCGCGCCGCTGCTCGGCGGCGTCTTCGCGCTCGGCTGGACGCCGTGCCTCGGACCCACCCTGTCCGGTGTGATGGCGGTGGCCGCGGGCACCGAAGGCACCACGGCGGTGCGCGGGGTCGCGCTCATCGTCGCCTACTGCCTCGGTCTCGGTCTGCCGTTCGTGATCCTGGCGTTCGGGTCGGCCAGCGCGTTGCGCGGCGTCGGCTGGCTGCGCCGCAACTCGCGGACCATCCAGGTGGCCGGCGGCATTCTGCTCGTCCTGGTCGGCGCCGCGCTCGTCACCGGCGTGTGGGACCAGTTCGTCGGCTGGGTGCGCGACGCGTTCGTCTCCGAGGTGACACTGCCGATATGACCGTGACGGAAAATCCGGTGACCGAACCCGCCGCGGTGCCGAGGCAATCGCGGCTGCGCCGTGTAGTGGCCTTCGCCCGCAACACCTGGCGCGGGCTGACCAGCATGCGCACCGCGCTGGTGCTGCTGTTCCTGCTCGCGTTGGGCGCCATTCCGGGCGCCCTGCTGCCGCAGCGAAACCTCAACGAGCAGAAGGTCGCCCAGTACATCGCCGACCGGCCCACGCTCGGCCCGTGGATGGACCGGTTCGAGCTGTTCGACGTGTTCGGCAGCTTCTGGTTCACCGCCATCTATGTGCTGCTGTTCATTTCGCTGGTCGGCTGCATCCTGCCGCGCTGCGTCGACCACTATCGCGCGCTGCGTACCCCGCCGGTGCGCGCGCCGCGCAACCTGACGCGGCTGCCGCACCACTACGCGGGCAGCGCCGAGCAGACGCCCGACGAGGTCGTCACCCAGGTCCGTAACGCGTTGCGGGGCTGGCGCACCGAGGTCCGGCCGGGTACCAGGGACGGTGAGATCACCCTCGCCGCGGAGAAGGGATACACCCGCGAGCTCGGCAATCTCGTCTTCCACCTCGCGCTGGTCTGCCTGCTGGTCGCCATCGCGGTGGGCAAGCTGTTCGGCTACGAGGGCAGCGTCATCGTCATCGCGAACAACGGGCCCGGCTTCTGCACCACCTCGCCCGCGGTCTTCGACTCGTTCAAAGCGGGCAATGTCAACGACGGCACCGGCATGGCGCCGATCTGCGTGCGGGTCAAGGACTTCAAGGCCGACTACCTGAACAACGGTCAGGCCGAGATGTTCACCTCGAACATCGAATACCAGTCCGGCGACGACCTGCGCAGCGACACCTGGCGCGCCACCCGCATCCAGGTGAACCATCCGCTGCGGGTCGCGGGCGACCGCATCTACCTGCAGGGCCACGGTTTCGCGCCGACCTTCACCGTCACCTTCCCGAACGGGCAGACCCGCACCGAGACCATCCAGTGGCGCCCCGACGACGCGATGACCTTCCTGTCCAGCGGCGTGCTGCGCATCGACCCGCCCGGCGGCATGTACGCCACCGACGAGGAGCGGCGCAAGAACCAGATCGCCATCGAGGGCCTGTTCGCGCCGACCGCGCTGTTCCACGGCAGCCTGATGACCTCGTCGTACCCCGCGATGAACGATCCCGCCGTCGCCGTCGACATCTATCGCGGTGACACCGGCCTGGACACCGGCAAGCCGCAGTCGCTGTTCGCGCTCGACCCCGAGCAGGTCAAGCAGGGGCGACTGGCCAAGGAGGCCAGGGTGAACCTGCGGCCCGGCGAGTCGACCAGCCTGCCCAACGGCACCAAGGTGACCTTCGACGGTGCCGAGGAGTTCGTGAACCTGCAGGTGTCGCACGATCCGGCGCAGCAGTGGGTGTTGGTGAGCGCGGTGGCCATGATGCTCGGCCTGCTGGTCTCGCTGCTGGTGAAGCGGCGCCGGATCTGGGTCCGGGTCTACCCCGCCGAAGGCGAAGCCGGTACGTTGGGCAAACGACGCACCGTAGTAGAAATGGGCGGGCTGGCCAGGACCGATCAGGCGGGCTGGGGCAGTGAGTTCGACCGGCTACGCGCGCGCCTGCTGGATGCGCGGCCCGACTCGGCCGACGCGAAGACCACGGGAGAGTAGAGATGCCGATCAACGAGACCATCGCGCGCTACAGCGATTTCTCGTTCAAGACCGCGATCGTGGTCTACGCGCTGGTGCTCGTGCTGCTGATCTGGCAGTACGCCACCGCGCGCAGCCGCCAGGTCGCCGAGCGCGAACTCGTCGGCGCCGGCGGGCCGAGCGTCGATCCCGCGCTGCCGGGCCGGGTCGTCGAGCCGCAGGCTAAGCCGCTGTCCGAGCGGCTCGGCAACATGGCGTTCTCGGTTCTGGTCGTCGCCGTCGTCCTGCACATCGGCTCGATCGTGCTGCGTGGTTTCGCGACGCACCGGTTCCCGCTGGGCAACATGTACGAGTTCGTCACCATGGCCACCGCCGCCGCGGTGCTGATGGGCGCGCTGTTCCTGCGCGAACAGCGCTACCGCGCGATGTGGGTGTTCCTGCTCGTCCCGGTGCTGATCCTGCTGTTCCTCGCGGGCACCATCCTCTACGCCGACGCCGCCCCCGTGGTCCCGGCCCTGAAGTCGTTCTGGCTGCCCATCCACGTCACCATCGTCAGCATCGGCAGCGGCGTCTTCCTCTTCGCCGGTGTCGCCAGCCTCCTGTTCCTCTACCGCATCCGGCAGCCCGAGGGCCACGAGTCGAACAATGTGCTCGGCACCGTCGCCCGCCGCCTGCCCGACGCCCGCACCCTCGACCGCCTCGCCTACAAAGCCACCATCATCGGCTTCCCCCTCTTCGGCGCGGGCGTCATCCTCGGCGCCATCTGGGCCGAAGCCGCCTGGGGCCGCTTCTGGGGCTGGGACCCCAAGGAAACCTGCTCCTTCATCGCCTGGGTCCTCTACGCGGCCTACCTACACGCCCGCGCCACCTCCGGTTGGCGCGACACCAAAGCCGCCTGGATCAACGTAGCCGGTTTCGTAGCAATGCTTTTCAACCTCTTCATCATCAACATGGTGATCAGCGGCCTGCACTCCTACGCCGGACTGAACTAACAGCTCCTCCCCAGGCATCTGGGCTGTCTTCACCCGTGGCTGAGTCCGGCTCATCGACCTCGATACGCAGTGAGTACGCAGTGGAACCGGGCCAATCCCGGATCGCAGCGCCGACCGCAAGGCAGGTTGTCTCGTCCACCGCCCGCAGGCGCACGAGCAGGTCCGGATCGACCGGCTCCCACCGGTCCTGATCAGCAACGGGCCCGCTCGGCCGCGCTCGGCGGCGCCGGGGCGGTACGGCGTCGGCGCGCAGCGGGTTGACCATGGCCTCGGCGGGCACCACCGCCACCAGACAGCCATAGGTGGTGCGGCCGAGGTACTCGCCGAGTCCGGTGACACTGCGGCGGGTGTTCGCGGCGGCGAGCACCTCGGCCTGGCCCGCGGTGAGCACGACGCGCCTGCTGCCGCGGCGGACCGGCACGACCGGCGCGCGGTCGACCAGCCGCGCGGGCCACGGTGTGCCCACCGGGTCGCCGCGGCGCACACATTCCTGGACCAGCACGTGCGGTGCGATACGGCAGATCGCGGCGAGCCATTCTTCGGCGGTCGCCACGCCTGCTTCCGATACCAGCCGGGCCAGCCCGCTCGTCCGCAGGCAATCGGCGGCGGTGACCGCCCCTTCGGCTAGATGAAAGGCGCCGTCACCGGCGAACAGCACTCCGGTACGTTTTTCGTTTTCCAGTCGGCGCAGTTCTTCGGCGAGCTCACTGCCCATGGCCGCCTCCTGCGAATTCGGCGAGAATTCCGTGCAGCCGGAAACGTGCCATCGCCAAATTTCCGGTGTCGTCGTCCAAGAGGACGTGGACGAAAAGCAGGCCGTCGAAGTCGCCGTGTACCAGATTCAGCAGGTGATAAACGCGGGTACCGCAGACGATGATCTCGGTGAGGTCCTCGTCGTGTTTGCCGTTCGTCAATGCGGGACAGTCGAGTACGGCACGCACGACGTCGGTGCTGGCGGCTGCGGCTTCGTGCTGGTCGATGACCTGGTCCAGTACCTTTTGGTATTCAATACCTCGTAGTATCCATTCCCCTTCGGTACTGAATACCGTGCAGTATTGAATACCTTGTGGTTTCTGGCATTTCGAGTTTCGTCAATCGAAAGTCGACAGCGCGAGGCGAGCTCCGGCCGGGCGTCTGTGCGGGGCAGTGACACGCCTGCGACAGGCAAGCGGGCACCGGGAGAATGGCGGGCGCGCACCGTAGTGGCGTACATCACGCCTGCCTCGGCGTGCCGTTCGGCGAAACGCCGTGTCCTGTCTACATGCGATGCGCTGATCCTGCGCACACAGTTTCGAGGAGACGGGCTCTTGGATTCCGATTACTTCACCTATCTCCCGGCTGCGGTTGTCGACGCGGACGGAAGTGTGGTCGAGCAGTTGAACAACAGTGCGTTGCGCAGGTTGGCGCGGACGGCGGCGGGCCTGTCCGTGGAGGCGCAGCACTATCTGGCGATGCTCGCGAACCGACTGCGCGCGAGCGAAGGGTTGCACGCGCGCAACTACGCCGACGGTGAGATGTAGTGCGCGAAAGGGGATCCGGGGCGAACGCTCAGCGCTCGGTGCTGCCGGGTTCTCCGTCGCGATGCTGGCGGGATAGCCGCCAGAGGAACTCCGGGTCGTCGTCCGGTCCGACGACACGCTTGCGCTGCGGTGGACGCGTAGGGCCGGCGGTCGGTCCGGCGGATTTCTCGGGGCCGAACGCTTTCCAGCACAACACCGCGACTGCCACGACCGCGATGAGTGCCAACAGGTACGTCACGTCGCTCACCTCCTGGTTACGAGGGTAGTCCCGTGCGCAACCCGCGCACACCACAGCCGGGAAATCAGGGTCACGGGTGGGCGCGGGCCCCGGCACGATGGGCCCGCGCGGCCCGCAGTCAGCGTGCGGTCGCCTCGGTGGTGAGCGACTTGAGCAGCTGCATTACCTCTGATTCGCGGAACCGGCGATGTCCGCCCGGTGTGCGCAACGATCCGAGACGCCCGGCATGGGCCCAGCGGGTGACCGTCTTGGGATCGACGTGGAACATGGCAGCAACCTGCCCTGGTGTCAGCAGGGTGTCCTGGCCGCCGACGGTGATCGCACTCATAGCAAACCTCTCCGTTCTCGACAGTTCCCTCATCAGATGGCGACATCGTTGCACTGAAACCCCTAGGTACTCGAACCACCTACTGTTGGTAAAGGGGAAGTAATAGACAAATCGGATACGCTCTACGACCTCGGCGACAGGTGTGCGCCGAGCGCGGGCAACAGCTTCGCATAGGCTGATCGACGTGAGTGACGCAACTCCACCTGATGGTGCTCCAGGACAGCAAACCGCTGGCGCGGGCCGTCGGCTCGCCCGCGATCTCGGTCTGTACACGGTGGCCAGGCTCGGCCTGGTCGTGCTGATCACCGTGCTGATCATGCTGCTGGCCAGGCTGGTGTCGGTGGACATCCCGCTGGTGGTAGCGGCGCTGTTCGCGCTGATCATCGCCATGCCGCTGTCGCTGACGCTGTTCAAACGGTTGCGCACCCGGGTCAACGAGGACATCGCGGTGGTGGACGAACGCCGCAGGCACGACAAGGCCCAATTGCGCGCCCGGCTGCGCGGCGAGGCGCCCGAGGACAATCAGGGGACATCGTGAAGTCCTGCGATCGCAGCACCCCGCGCGACTGGGTGGACAACGCGGTGCGGCTCATCGACGCCGACGCCCAGCGCAGCGCCGACACCCACCTGCTGCGCTACCCGCTGCCCGCCGCGTGGAACGTCCAGCTGTATCTGAAGGACGAATCCACCCATATCACCGGCAGTCTCAAGCATCGACTCGCCAGATCGCTGTTCCTGTACGCGATTTGCAACGGGTGGATCGATGAGGGCACCACGGTGGTCGAGGCGACCTCGGGTTCCACCGCGGTCAGCGAGGCGTATTTCGCGAAGCTGCTCGGGCTGGATTTCGTCGCGGTGATGCCGGCGAGCACCTCGCCGCAGAAGATCGCGCTGATCGAAGCGCAAGGCGGCCGTTGCCATTTCGTGCAACGACCACCCGACATGTACACCGAGGCGGCCCGCCTCGCCGCCGAATGCGGCGGCCACTTCATGGATCAGTTCACCCATGCCGAGCGGGCCACCGACTGGCGCGGCAACAACAACATCGCCGAGTCCATTTTTCAGCAGATGGCGTTGGAGACCCACCCGGTGCCGGAGTGGGTGGTGGTCGGCGCTGGTACCGGCGGCACCAGCGCCACGATCGGTCGTTACATCCGATACCGCAGGCACGCAACGAAATTGGCCGTCGTCGATCCGGAGAACTCCGCGTTCTACGGCGGCTACGAGACCGGCGACGCGGGTTACGAGACCGGAATGTCTTCGCGCATCGAGGGAATCGGGCGTCCTCGGGTCGAGCCGTCGTTCGTCGGCGAGGTGGTCGATCGGATGATCGAGGTGCCCGACGCGGGTTCGATCGCGGCGGCGCGGTACGCCAGCCGGGTGCTCGGGCGCCGGGTCGGCGGTTCCACCGGCACCAACCTGTGGGGCGTGTTCGGCATCATCGCCGAGATGCTCGCCGCCGGACGCGGCGGCAGCGTGGTCACGCTGCTGTGCGACGGCGGAGACCGTTATGCCGGTACCTATTTCGATGACGCGTGGGTCGAGTCCCAAGGCTTGAGCCTTGCCGAACCGACCGCGATTCTGGACAAGTTCGCCGCCACCGGCGAATGGGCGGGCTGAGTACCGCTCATTCGGCCGTGCTCGACGCAGGCCACTTAACGATCCATTGAAGGCCACCTTCACTCGGGAAGCGCACCCGAGCGAAGGTGGCCTTCGTGCTGTCTACCCGCTCCTTCGCTGAGCGCGAACACTCGGTGCGTCAATTTTTGTTGACAACCCTCCGCATCGTCAATCAAACTTGACGACATGACAGAAGCAACCACACTGGCGGCCGCCGCGGGCAGCCCCGACCCCGAAGTCGGGCTGCGGGCGGTGCTCGCCCTGCGGCGGCTGCTCGAACGCCTCGAGGCGATCCAGGTGGCCAACGCTCGCGAACAGGGCTGGTCCTGGCAGGCGATCGCGGAGGCGCTCGAGGTCAGCAAGCAGGCAGCCCACCAGAAGCACAACCGGAAAGGCAGGAACCACTGATGTTCGAACGGTTCACCAAGTCGGCGAGGATGGCCGTCGTGTCCGCCCAGGAGGACGCGCGAGCATTGCGCTCCTCGTCCATCGAGGTCCAGCACGTGCTGCTCGGCCTGCTGTCGCAGAGCGAGGACGACGTGCGGGCGCTACTGGCCGACGCGGGCATCACGCACGACAGTGTGAAGAGCGCACTGGCCAAGCGCGGAAAAGGCGAACCGCTGGGCGAGCAGGACGCCGAGGCGTTGCGTTCGATCGGCATCGATCTCGACGCCGTGCGAGAGACACTGGCCGAGAACTTCGGCGAGGACGCCCTCGATCGCGCGGCACCACAGGAGGAGCGGCGCGGACTGTTCGGCTGGGGCCGCGGCGGCGACTTCGGGCACATCCCCTTCACGCGGGAGTCGAAAAAGGTGCTCGAGCTGTCGCTGCGGGAAGCACTGGCGCGCAAGGACAAGACCATCGAAACCGGGCATCTGCTGCTCGCGATCCTGCGCGCCCCCAATCAAACGACCTTCGACCTACTCGGTGGCTCCGACCGGATCCACCAGTTGCGGCCGAAGGTGCTCGCGCTGCTCGATCGCGCGGCCTGAAGCGGCGGACAGGCGCAGCGCATCACGCGCTGCAGTCCGGCGTCGGCCGCGTCGGGCCGCGCGCAGGGCGGGTACTCGCCTTAGCATGAGCGCATGCAGCTTCTGATTCGGTTGGTCATCAACGCGGTAGCGATCTGGCTTGCCGCCGCCTGGGTCGACAAGATCGACATCATCAGTCCGGCGGAGAACGGCAACGGCGGCAAGATCCTCGTCCTGCTCGCCGTCGCCGTGGTGTTCACGGTGGTGAACGCGCTGGTCAAACCGATCGTCAAGCTACTGTCGCTGCCGCTGGTGATCGTCACGCTCGGCCTGTTCCTGCTGGTGATCAACGCGCTCATGCTGTGGCTGACCGCGAAGATCACCGAGACCACCGACTACGGCCTGCGCGTGGACGGCCTCTGGGCGGCGATCATCGGTGGCCTGATCGTCTCGATCGTCAACTGGGTCCTCGGCATTCTCGTCCCGGACGGTGACGACTAGCTCACTCGCCAGGTCACCCGAAGCTGATGGCCAGGGCGGTGAGTGCCGACCAGGCGAGCATCGCCAGGCCGGAGTCGCGCAGCGCCGGAATGAGTTCCAGGCCACCCTTGCCGGACCGGACCGGGGCGTTGGCGCGCACCGCGAGCGGGATGGCGACCAGCCCGACCAGGGCGAACGGGGTGCGCGCCACCAGCAGCAGGGTGCCGAGGAACGGGACGGTCAGCAGGGCGAGCTGCAGCGTCCTGGTGCGCGGGTCACCGAGCTTGACGGCGAGGGTGACCTTTCCCGATTGCGAGTCGGTCGGGATGTCGCGCAGGTTGTTCGCGACGAGTACCGCGCTGGAGAACGCGCCGACCGAGACCGCGAGCACCGCACCGGCCCAGTCGATCCGCTCCGCCTGCACGAACTCGGTGCCGAGCACGCCGATCAAGCCGAAGAACACGAACACCGCGATCTCACCGAATCCGCTGTAGCCGTAGGGCTTGCTGCCGCCGGTATAGAACCAGGCGCCGGCCAGGCAGGCCACGCCGACGAGCAACAGCCACCAGGCCGTCGTCGCCGCGAGTACGAGGCCGACTATCGCCGCGATGCCCAGGCTCAGCATGGCCGCGTTGCGCACTGCGGCGGGTGACGCGAGCCGCTGCCCGACCAGGCGCACCGGGCCGACCCGGACGTCGTCGGTGCCGCGAATGCCGTCGGAGTAGTCGTTGGCGTAGTTGACGCCGATGATCAGGGCCAGCGAAACCAGCAGCGCCAGAACGGCTTTCCACCACACCGCGCCGTCGAGCGAGGCGGCGGCGCCGGTGCCTGCCAGCACCGGGGCGATTGCGTTCGGCAGGGTGCGTGGACGCGCGCCCTCGATCCATTGCGCTGCAGTAGCCATGCCCGCAGCATAATGTCGCGCCCGGACTCAGGCCGCTCAGAGCCCGCGCTCGGCCTGGTCCGGCGCCGCTCGCCTGCTGCTGTCGCCCGCTCAGCGCCCGTTGGCCTCGGCGACCGCTTTCAACCGGGCGAGCCCCTTCTCGAAGTCCTTGCCGACGATCCGGTCGGTCGGGATGACCTTCGACAGCACGCGCATCAAGCCCCGCTGTTCGCCGGTCATCCGCCAGACCACCTCGGTGGCACCGGACTCGGTCGGGTTCAGCTCGAACACGACCTGATTGGTGGCCTTCCACGGCTTCTCGAAGATCAGCCGGATACCGATCTCGCGCTCGGCGCTCGCGATGATCTCCATGTTTCCGCTGCCGACCTTGCGGTCACCGACCCAGGCGTAGGTGGCGCCGACGCCGGCATCCGGCCCGGAGTAGGTGCGCTGCAGCTGCGGATCGATGTCCTCCCACGGCGACCATTTGGTCCACTCGTGCAGGTTATCGATCAGCCCGTGAATCCGCGACGGCTCGGCCGAGATCACGGCCTGCCGGACCACTTCGAACTCAGCCATGCGGACAGCGTAGGCGAACGACCACTGGAAATGGGGTGAAAAACCATGTCGGCTCGGTCGGCGCCGCTCGCATACGATGGCCGCGGGATGTTGTCGGATCAGAGCGGCCCGAACGGTCGCGGTCAACTGTTGCGGGCGCCCGCAGGGGACCCGGTGGTGGTCGCCCTGCTGGGCGAAGTCGCCCTGCGCCGAGACGGCGCGCTCACCCCGCTACCCGGGGCGCGTTCGCGCCTGCTGCTCGCCGCCTTGGCGCTGCGGCCCGGCCGTAGCCGCAGCGCCCAGTCCCTGATCGACGACGTGTGGGGCGAGCAGCCGCCACGCGCGCCGATGAACGCACTGCACACCCAGGTATCCCGGCTGCGTTCCGCACTGCCGGACGGTGCGCTCGAGATCGGGCCCGCCGGATACCGGTTGACCTTGCCCGGTGACCAGGTGGACCTGACGCGCGTCGCCGAACTCGGGCAGCGGGCCCGGGCCTGCCGGACCGCGGGCGACGACGCCGGCTGCCTCGAGCTGGTTGCCCGGGCACGCGCGCTGTGGCGTGGCGAACCCGGCGCCGACCTGCCGCCCGGCGAGGTCGCCGACGCACTGGATGCCGCGGCGACGAGCAGGCTGGCCGAACTCGACACACTCGAGATGGGGGCCCGCGAGTCGATCGGCGACCTCGACGGTGCGTTGCGGATCGCTCGGCTCCGGGCCGAGGTCAACCCGGTGGACGAGTCGGCTCAGCTGGCGGTGATGCGGCTGCTCGTCGCGGCGGGTCGAGCCAACGAGGCTCTGGAATCGTTCGCCGCCTTTCGGATTCGGTTGGTCGAGCACCTCGGCGCGGACCCCGGGCCCGCGCTCGTCGAGCTGAACACGGCGATCCTGCGCGGAGAACCCAATGGTTCCGCGGTCCGCTCCGGCAGCGAAGGTGTGCCGCGGACACCCGGTCTCCCAACACTTTCCGGCAACGGCGGTCCCACACCACTCGACGCGACCACCGAGTTCGGTGTGCCCACGGCGATCGGCCTGCGAGCGGCGCCCAACGCGCTGCTCGGCCGCGAGGACGATCTGGCTGCGCTCGACACCCTGCTGCGCACGTCCAGGGTGACAACCGTGCTCGGCCCAGGCGGGTCGGGAAAGACGCGTATCGCCAACGAAGTCGGCGCCCGCGTCGCGGGCAGCCGCCGCGTGGTGCTGGTGGAACTGGCCTCGCTCCGGGCCGACGCCGCCGATGCCCCGGTCGAGATCGAGGCCGCGATCAGTGCCGTGCTCGGACTGAGCGACCTGACATACGGCACCACCAGTTTGATCAGCCGCATCGACGCCCGTAAACGCCTGCACGAAGCCGTGTCCGCGCGCCCCATGTTGTTGATCCTGGACAACTGCGAGCATGTGATCGATGCCGTCGCGGTGGTGGTCGCCGACCTGATCGGTGCCGCCGATCGGCTGACCGTGCTGACCACCAGCCGGGCGCCGTTGATGATCACCGCCGAAACCGTCTACCCGCTACCGTCGTTGACCATCGACCCCGCCGGGTCGCCCGCGACGGAGTTGTTCGCGGCGCGGGCCAGGTCGATCCGCCCCGGCGTGCGGCTCGACCCCGACGCGGTCGCGCAGCTGTGCCACACCCTCGACGGACTGCCGTTGGCCATCGAATTGGCCGCCGCGCGGGTCCGCGCGATGAGCGTGGAGGAGATCAATCTGGGCCTGGCCGACCGGTTTTCGCTGCTGCGCCATGGCGATCGCAGTTCACCGGAGCGCCACCGCACTTTGCATGCGGTCATCGACTGGAGCTGGAATCTGCTGGATACGGCGCAGCAGGCGGCCCTGCGCCGATTGTGCCGATTCCCAGCCGGTTTCACCTTGTCCGCCGCCGAAGTGGTTGCGGGCGGCCCCGAGATCGACGACGTCGCCGCGGCGGTGGACGGTTTGGTGAACCAGTCGCTGCTCACCGTGCTGGACGAGGACGCACTCGGCACTCGCTACCGCATGCTGGAGACGGTTCGCGAATACGGTGAGGAACAACTGGCCGCCCAACCGGGCGAAGCCGACCTGGTGACCGCTCGAATGATGGCCTGGGCCAGGGCGTACGCCGTCGACGTGGTGGCCGGGTATGCGACCGGTGACCAGGTGCGGCTCGCGCTGTCGGTGGCCACCGAGCTGGACAATCTGCTCGCGACGCTGCGCGCCGCGATCGACAAGCAGGACGCCGACACCGCATACACCGTCTTTCCGGTCGTCGCCGGCCTGTGGATGCTGCGCGGTTCGCACATGGAGGTGATCGCCTGGGCCAGGCGGATCGCCCCACTCGAGCCGGACGCGAACAGCCCGGACGCGCCACCCGCCGATCTGCTGCTGATGAGTTATCAGACGATGTGCCTGCACTTCACCCACCTCAGTGGCGCGGTGCGCGAGCTGGCCCGGATGCGCACCCGGGTGCGCCGAATGCACAGCGGCCACACTGATCTCAGCCCTAGCCTCCGCTTCGTCAACGGCCTCGTGCTGTGCAGGCCCGACGGCCGCGGCCTGGCCCGGTTGATCGCGCGGGCCGTGCGGTCCCCGGATGCCGAAACCCGGGGCAGCGCGCTGCTGTTGCGCGCGAACATCAAGGAGAACCTCGGCGACGTGCGCGGCTCGACGGTGGACGCGGTCCGCGCGCAGGACATCTTCGGGCCGGAGAACGTGTGGAACGCGGCCATGGTGAGCAGGCACCTCGGCCAGGTGTACGGACAGATCGCGGAGTACGCGAAAGCGGTTGTGCACTACCACCGTTCGCTCGACATGCTGCAACGGCTCGGTGCCTACGAGGACACCGTCGAGACCCGCAGCATGCTGGTCGCCGCGCTGTTGGGGGCGGGCGAACTGGCGGCGGCCGAGCACGAGCTCGACCTTGCTTTCGGCTCATCCGAAGGCGAGAACTCGGTGCAGGGGAAGAACCATCTGCTCGGTGCCGTCATGCACAGTGCCGCCGAGGTGGCGCTCGGCAAGGGGGATGTCGCGGAGGGTCTGCACCGCTACGACCGGGCATTGGAGCTCGGCGGCTGGCCGGATATCGACAGCGGTCCGGGGCAAGGCCTGCTCATGCTCGCCGCTTCGGCCGTCGACGCGCGGGTGCTGTACGGCGCGGCCGAGACGGCAGGGGAGTTGGTCGAGCAACTGATCGAGCGGGCGCCGGCGATGATGGTGCAGTACACCGATCTGCCGCAGATCGGCGGTATCGCCTGCGCCGTCGGCTCGTATGCGATCGCCACCGGGCAGGATGTGGTCCGCGGGCTGGAGTTGGTGGCCTTGGCGCCGAATGTGTACTGCCGCCAGGACTATCCGTCCATGCGCTGGTCGACCCACGCCGAGCTGGCCGGCAGGCTGCTCGGTGCGGACCGGTTCGCGCAGGCGCGGGCGGCGGCGGTCGAGCTGCGCAGGCAGGCGTCGGCTGAGCGAATCATGCAGCTACTGCGTGAGTTTCAGAACACGCGCTGATCCGGCGCTGGCTGTCTGTTCGAGGTACCGACGACGCAACGCCGGGCGACCACTGTCGACCGGCGCTGCGTCCCTTCGGTTTTCGGCTGTCATGCCCGGCGCATGTACGCCTTGACGGCGAGCGGGGCGAAAACGGCGATCACCACCACCGCGCCGATCAGCGACCAGGCCAGGTTGGGGCCGTAGACGTTGCCGTTCATCAGGTCCTGGCACGCGTTCACCATGTAGTACACGGGATTGACGTGGTTCACCCCTTGCAACCAGCCCGGCATCGTGTGCACCGGCGCCAGCGCGCCGGACATGAACGTCAGCGGGAACATGATGATCATCGAAATGCCTTGCACGCTCGAGGCACTCTTGCCGGTGACACCGACCAGCGCCCAGATCCAGCTGACCGCGAACGAGCACACGATGATCACCAGGGCGGCGGCGACCACACCGGCGAAGCCGCCGCCGGGCCGGTAACCGATGCACAGGCCGACCACAATGGTGAGCACCGTCGCGATCGTGTAGCGCACCATGTCGGCGATGAGCGCACCGGCCAGCGCCGAAATGCGGGCGATCGGCAGGGATTTGAACCGATCGAAGACGCCCTTGTCCATGTCCTCGCGCAACTGGGTACCGGTGACGACCGAGGTCAGGATCACCGTCTGCACCAGGATGCCAGGGATGAGGGTCGGCAGATAGTCGTGCACGCTGCCGCCGATCGCGCCACCGAAGATGTAGGCGAACAACGCGGTGAACAGGATCGGCTGCACCGTCACGTCGAACAGCTGTTCCGGGTTGTGCTTGATCTTGAGCAGGCCGCGGTAGGCCATCGTGAACGAGGTTTCGACGGTGCGGCGCAACGAGAGATGGTTGCTGACCGCGGGAATGTTGACCGGCGCCACGCGGCGCGTCGTGGCGGGTGCGGTGATCGTGGTCATGCCGCGCTCCGTTCGGAATCGTTGTCGGCGGCCGGGTGGCCGGTGATGGTGAGGAAGACCTCGTCGAGACTGGGCTTGCTGACGGTGATCTCGTCGACGCCGATCTCCCGCTCGCGTAGGCGAATCAGCAGATCGGCGGTCACCCCGGCGTCGCGCAGCGGTGCGGTGAGCCGGCCGGCCTCGGGGGTGACCACGGTGTCCACGCCGAGGAATTCGCTGACGATGCGGCGGGCCGCGTCGAGATGATCGCGGTCTACCAAAGTCAGGTGCAGTGAGGAGCCGCCGACCGAGGCCTTGAGCTCGTCGGCGGTGCCGTCGGCGATCACCCTGCCGTGGTCGATCACCGCGATGCGGTCGGCCAGTTGGTCGGCCTCGTCGAGGTATTGGGTGGTCAGCAGCACCGTGGTGCCGCCGCGGACCAGCCTGCGAATGGTCTCCCACATCTGGGCGCGGGTGCGCGGGTCGAGTCCGGTGGTCGGCTCGTCGAGGAACAGCAGCGGCGGCGTCGCGATCAGGCTGGCGGCGAGATCGAGCCTGCGCCGCATGCCGCCGGAGAAGTTCTTCAGCGGCTTGGCCGCCGCCTCGACCAGGTCGAACTCCTCGAGCAACTCGACGGTCTTGCGGCGGGCATCGGTGCGGCTGAGGCCGAGCAGGCGGGAGAACAGGATCAGGTTCTCGGTGGCCGACAGGGCCTCGTCGACCGAGGCGTACTGCCCGGTGACGCCGACGAGGGAGCGCACGGCCGTCGGTTCGGCGACCACATCGTGGCCGAAGATGCGGGCGCTGCCGCCGTCCAGGCGAAGCAAGGTGGCCAGCATCTTGATGGTCGTGGTCTTGCCCGCGCCGTTCGGTCCGAGCACGCCGTAGACCGAGCCCTGCGGCACCGCCAGGCTCACCCCGTCGACGGCGCGCTGGTCTCCGAACACCTTGACCAGCTCGTCCGCCTCGACGGCGAGTGCTGAAGTGGGTGTGAATGAAGTCATGGGAATGACTGTGCGGCCCCCTTCTTGCACGACCCTTGCACGGCAGTGGCGCAAGCATTGCATCAGATGTGATTCCGAGTAGCATCAGATGCATGCGGACGACAATAGATATCGACGCGGTTGTCTTGGAACAGCTGCGGCGTCGAGCCAAACAGGAGCGGAAGACGTTGGGGCAATTGGTCTCCGAACTGCTCGCTCGTGCGCTCGCGGAGGACGAGCAGGTGGTCGCCGCCGATATCGCTTGGCCGAGCGCGACTCTGGGCCTGCGGGTCGATATCGAGGACAAGCACGCGCTGTACGCAGCACTGGATGCCTGATGTCGCGCACCGTCGACACCAACGTCCTGATCTGTGCCTCGGATGCCGGCTCGCCGGTGCACCGGCAGGCTGCCGCGCTGGTGCGAGATCTGCTGCGTGGGCCGGAACTGACCACCCTGTTCTGGCCCGTCTTGCAGAGCTACCTGCGCATCGTCACGCACCCGACGATCTGCTCGTCGCCGCTACCGATCGCGACGGCACACCAGGCGGTCGAGGCGGTGCTGGCGTCGCCGTCGATCCGGGTGGTCGCCGAGGGCGAGAACTTCTGGCGCTGCTACCGCCAGGTCGGCGGCGGACGCGGCAACGACGTGCCCGACGCGGTGATCGTCGCACTCATGCTCGAGCACGGCGTATCGACGATCTACAGCCGGGACAGGGACTTTCGGAAGTACCCGGCCATCTCCGTCCGCGACCCGTTCGTGGACTGAGCCGGCCGGGTCAGCGCGCCGAGTCGGCGAGCAGGTTCTCCCGCAGCAAGGTGCGGTCGGGCTTGCCCGGCCCGCGCATCGGAATCTCGTCGACCAGGGTGAGTTCGCGCGGGGCCGCGATGGAGTCGAGTTCGGCCACGACGAATTCGCGCAGTTCCTCGAGCGTCGGTACCGCTCCTGGCGCGGGAACCACCACGACCGCGACCCGCTGGCCGAGGCGCTCGTCCGGCAGGCCGAGCACGACGCACTCGCGGATGGCCGGATGGTTCATCAGCACGGCCTCGACGACCTGCGGAATCACCAGGAGCCCGCCGGTCATGATCGCCTCGTCCAGTCGGCCGGTGATGCGCAGCCTGCCGTTGTCGAAGACGCCCGCGTCCTCGGTGCGGAACCAGCCGGGCTCGGCGAAGGCGGGATGGCCCGGCTGGCCGCGGTAGCCGGAGGCGATCATCGAGCCGCCGAGCAGCACCCGGCCGTCCTCGATACGGACCTGCGTGCCGTCGAGCGGGATGCCGTCGTACACGCACCCACCGCAGGTCTCACTCATGCCATAGGTGCGAACAACGTTGATGCCGGCCGCTTTCGCGCGCTCGTACACCGGCGGCGGTGTGGCCGCACCGCCGACGAGAACGCCGTCCAATGCGGCGAGCGCCGCCGCGGCGACGGGCGCGTCGAGCGCCTTGATCAGCTGGGTCGGCACCAGCGCGGTATAGCGCCGCTCGCCGCGCATGCTCGACACGGCACCCGCCAGCGCCTCGGGCAGGAAGCCACCCGACACATCGAGGATGGTGGGCTGGGTGCCGGCCAGGATGCTGCGCAGTAGCACCTGAATCCCCGCGATGTGGTGCGTCGGCAGAGCAAGCAGCCAACTACCCGGACCGCCGAGACGGTCGTGCGTCGCGGTACCGCTGGCCCGCAGCGCGGCCGCGCTGAGCATGGCGCCCTTGGGCACACCGGTGGTGCCGGAGGTGGTCACCACCAGCGCGACCTCGTCATCGATCGTCTCGCCCGGTGCCAGCGCGTCACTGAGACGCCTGGCCTCGCGGCGGTCGCTGGTCGGGATCGGCAGCCACGCGGGGCCATTGCCCTCCAACGCTTCTCGCAGATGCGGAAGCACCTCGCCCGCACCGGAGCCGGTGGGCATAGGCAACGTGCGAAGCGTGCGACTCACGACTTAACCCTAAAGGTGCCAAGACCCCTGTTGGGCCTACTCACAACCCCACTGCGCTCGCTCACGTCAGCGATCGTGTCATGGCCGCGTCGCCGAACGCGGAACGGGTGGTCGGTTTGCGGGGGCGGCGCGAGACATGTGCGGCCGCCCCCAGGAAATGGGGCTCAGGTACGCCAGGCATCGAGACTGCGATTCACTCGTCGGACGGGTTACGCATGGTGGCCGGGCCGGACATCGGCGGTCGGGGGCCTTCCGAGCGTTATCGTCCTCGCCGTCGCGCGCCTTGGCAACTCGGTGCGGTCATCGACCGCGCATACACAGGCAATGTCACTCCGGTGACCAGCGCGGATCCCGCCGGATCGGATGCGAGGGCGGCACCTCGACGAGCACGATCGGCACCCCATCAGGGTCGCGCACCCACATCTCGATCAGCCCCCACGGCTCCTGCACGGGCGCCCGGTCGAGGGGAATGCCTTTCACCGCGAGTTCCGCGGCCGCGTCCGCGACGTCGCGCACCTGCAGCCAGATCGCACCCTGGAAGGGCGACGACTCGCCGGATCCGCCGTGCGCGGCCACCTCGATCAGCGACTGCCCGGCGAAGAACACCGTGCCGCCCGGATACTCGCGCGCGATGGCCAGCCCGAGCCCATCGCGATAGAAGTCGAGGGCCCGCTGGTAGTCGGCGGGCCGCAGGATGATGCGGCTGTTGAGGATGTCCATGTCAGAAGTACCAGGGGTAGGGGGTCCAGTCGGGCTTGCGCTTCTCCAGGAACGCGTCACGGCCCTCGACGGCCTCGTCGGTCATGTAGGCCATCCGCGTCGCCTCGCCCGCGAACAATTGCTGGCCGACCAGACCGTCGTCGAGCAGGTTGAACGCGTACTTGAGCATGCGCTGCGCCTGCGGTGACTTGCCGTTGATGTCGGCGGTCCATTCCAGCGCAACATTTTCCAGCTCGGCGTGGTCGACAACCTTGTTCACCGCGCCCATCTGGTGCATCTCCTCGGCGGTGTACGGCCGGCCGAGGAAGAAGATCTCGCGGGCGAACTTCTGGCCAACCATTTTCGCGAGATAGGCGCTGCCGTAACCGCCGTCGAAGCTGCCGACGTCGGCGTCGGTCTGTTTGAACCGGGCGTGTTCGCGGCTGGCCAGTGTGAGGTCGCAGACCACGTGCAGGCTGTGCCCGCCGCCCGCGGCCCAGCCGTTCACCAGCGCGATCACCACCTTCGGCATGAACCGGATCAGCCGCTGCACCTCGAGGATGTGCAACCGGCCCGCCCGCGCCTGGTCGACGGTGTCCGCGGTGTCGCCGCTGGCGTACTGGTAACCGTTGCGGCCGCGGATGCGCTGGTCGCCGCCGGAGCAGAAGGCCCAGCCGCCGTCCTTCTCGCTGGGGCCGTTGCCGGTGAGCAGTACCGCGCCGACGTCCGGGGTCATCCGCGCGTGGTCGAGTGCTCGGTAGAGCTCGTCGACCGTATGCGGGCGAAACGCGTTGCGTACCTCCGGTCGATCGAACGCGACACGGACCGTGCCCTGTTCGAGGTGCCGGTGGTAGGTGATGTCGGTCAGATTCTCGAACCCGGGGACGGGCCGCCACAACTTCGGATTGAACGTCACCCCAGTGATTATTGCCTTCGGCGCGCAGGCGGCTTATCCAGTGTCCGAAGTGTCCCGACTTGACGGTGTAAAACAAGGGATTACCGTGCAGGTATGAGTGAGCGAGTGAAACCGGTTATCGACCGCAGTGCGGTGGACGAGTCCCGGTACGAGAAACACGGGGGATTTCCGAAGGTGTCCCGCGCGAAGATCGGGCGCAACTTCGCCCCGTTCGTCGAGGCCATGCGCACCCTGCAGGATCTCGCGGTTTCCGTAGACGCGCCCGACGAGGTCTTCGGTGACGCGCTCGCCCAGGCCGAGCAGCTGATCGCGCTGTTGGATCCGTACCGCGCGCCCGAATTGCAGGGGCCTGCGGGCCGGGCCGTCGAGCTGCCCGGCCGCGGCAGCCTGCTGTTGCTGCCGTGGCGAGTCGTCGAGGCGGGTCCGGACGGCATCCGGATGACCGGCGAGTTCCGCCGTTTCCACCTCGGCGGCAACGGCGCGGCGCACGGCGGCGTGCTGCCGCTGCTGTTCGACGATCTGCTCGGCATGATCGTGCACTACGCCGGGCGGCCGATCAGTCGTACCGCGTATCTCCATGTGAATTACCGCAAGATCACCCCGCTGGAGACGCCGCTGGCCGTGCGCGGGCGGGTCGATCGGATCGAGGGTCGCAAGACCTTCATCACCGCGGAATTGCTCGATGAGCAGGGAAATGTGCTCGCCGACTGCGAGGGATTGATGGTCCAGTTGCTGCCGTGGCAGCCATGAGCGACCGTCCGGTCTGTATTTGCGGTGGCGCAGGCCACGTTTCGGACGAACCGCGTTAGCGGGTGAGTGCCGCGACCAGTTGCGTGGGGATGCGTATAGTTGCGCCTGCTCGTTCATCGAAACCTATTCCGGAGGACCTGAAAGTGGTTGCAGCACTGTCTGAATCCCTGCTCGACGACGCCAAGCGCCCGGCTTTCCTTGCCGATGCCGTCGAGGTTCTTGATGCCGAGGTCTCGGACAAGGGTGGTGCGTCCGGCCTGGCTGTGAAGGGTGGCTACGCGGCGGTCAAGAAGATCAGCCCGTCGATCGTGCCCGACGCCCTGGAGTCGTTGGCGCCCAAACTCGTTGCGCAGCTGGACCCGTTCTGGCAGGAATACACCGCTTCGGGGTCCGGCACGTTCGGCGATCTGCTGGTCGCCAAGTCCGATGAGGTTGCCGAGGCCTTGCTCTCGGTCACCGACGCCCGCGCCGAAGCCTCCACCCGGCCCGCGCTGAAGAAGGTCTACTCGTCGATGCGTTCGTCGGCGAAGAAGAACGTCATCGAGGCGCTGCCGCGCGTCGGCGACCTGATTCAGAAGCACGCCAACTGAATCGACACCGTGCACGTCGAACGCGTCGCACATCGACCGGCCGCCCGCGGCCGTACTCTTCGATGTGCGGCGCGTTCTGCCGTGCACGGGAGTGGCACACCCGCTGCGGGTGTGAGCAGGGCGACGAAGACGGGACGCGCACTGTCTGAGAGGCTGGAGAGGTGAACCCGTCTACAGCACAAGCGCAGGTCGTGGTGGACGAACTCGCGCGTGGGGGTGTGCGCGACGTCGTCCTGTGTCCCGGTTCGCGCAACGCGCCGCTGGCCTTCGCGCTGCAGGCCGCCGACGCCGCCGGTCGGCTGCGGCTGCACATGCGCATCGACGAGCGGACGGCCGGTTTCCTCGCCATCGGCTTGTCGGTGGCCAGCCGCCTGCCGGTGCCCGTCGTGATGACCTCGGGTACCGCGGTGGCCAATCTCGGCCCGGCCGTGCTGGAGGCCAATTACGCGCGCATTCCACTGGTGGTGCTCAGCGCCAACCGGCCCTACGAGATGCTCGGTTCCGGCGCCAACCAGACCGTGGAACAGCTCGGGCTGTTCGGTAGCCAGGTTCGTGCCACCATCAGCCTCGGCCTCGCCGAGGAGGAGGCCGAGACCGCCGACTGCGTGGCGTACGGCCACCAGAACAGCCAGTGGCGCTCGGCCGTCTGCCGGGTGCTCGCGGCGGCGCGCGGCACCCGCTCCGGCAACGCGGGCCCGGTGCACTTCGACATCCCGCTGCGGGAACCACTGGTACCGAATCTGGCCCCGGGGGAGACGGCCCCGGATGGCCGCGCGGACGACCAGGCGTGGACTCGAACCCAGTACGCCACGCTCGACGTGCCGCTGGATCTCGATCTCACCCCCGACACCGTCGTCATCTCCGGACACGGCGCCGGGCTGCGGCCGGAGCTCGCCGACCTGCCGACGGTCGCCGAACCCACCGCCCCGATGCACGGCCCCGCCCTGCATCCGCTCGCACTGCCGCTGCTGAAGCCACGCCAGGCCATCATCACCGGACGGCCGACACTGCACCGCCAGGTCTCCAAAGTCCTTGCCGACCCGGCTGTTCGGGTCTACGCGCTCACCACCGGCCCGCGTTGGCCCGACGTCTCCGGCAATGTGCTCGGCACCGGCACCAGGGCGGTCACCACCGGCGCACCGCGCCCGGAGTGGCTGGCCTACTGCCGCGAACTCGACGCGAAGGCCAATCAGGTGGTGCGCGAGGAGCTCGACCGGCACCCCAAGCCGACCGGCCTGCACGTGGCCGCCGTGGTGATGAACGCGCTGCGCGACGGCGACCAGCTGCTGCTCGGCGCCTCCAATCCGGTGCGCGACGCCGCGCTGGTGTCGCATCCGCGGCCGGGCATCAGGGTGCTGTCCAACCGAGGTGTCGCGGGCATCGACGGCACCGTGTCCACGGCGGTCGGGGCGGCGCTACGGCACGAGGGCCGCACCGTCGCGCTGATCGGCGACCTGACCTTCCTGCACGACGCCTCCGGCCTGCTGATCGGCCCCGGCGAGCCACGCCCCGCCGATCTGACCATCGTGGTGGCCAACGACGACGGCGGCGGCATCTTCGAACTGCTCGAGCAGGGCGACCCGCAGTACGCGGGCGTCTTCGAGCGCGTCTTCGGCACCCCGCACGGGATGGATCTGGCCGCGCTGTGTGCGGCCTATCGCATCCCGCATCGGCAGGTCGATCCGGCGCAGCTGGCCGTCGAGCTGGCAGGCAACGCACACGGCACCCGGGTGCTCGAGGTGGCTACCGAGCGTTCCAGCTTGCGCGAGCTGCACGCGACGGTGCGGGCCAAGATCGGCCCCTGAGCCGACCTGCTCGGGTGCCGCGCTCAGGCAGGATCCGGCTCGTCGTCGAGAGGGACGGGAATCGACTGCTCGAACACGTCGGCCGGGTCGGCGTCCCAGGCGTCGCGGGCGACGGTCCGGGCAATCTCCTGGTCTATCACGCCGTCCTCTTCGAGTCCGTCATCGACGTAGCCCGCCTCGTCCGGGTAGGCGGGGATGGACTGTTCGGCCAGGTCGGCCTCGGGAACGGCGTTCATCTCGGTGGACGTGCTGCGATCGGTCATCGTGCGCTCCTCTCCGCAGTGGGTCTCGGTCGAGGCGTACCCAGTTGTGGCGCGCCACAATCAAGGCGGACAACAGTCCAGCACTGTCGAGCATGCGCCAGGTCCGGTCACTGAGCAACCCCGCGGCGTCCGGTTACTCGCCGTCGAGCGGGCCGGTGCCGTCGGCCGGATATTCGACCAGGGCCAGCGTCCGGCCTGCCATGAATCGGGCGGTCCGCACCGCCGTGCCGGTCCGCGTCACCTCGCTGACCTCGACTACACCGCGCGCGATGCGTACCTCGACTCGGCGCCCCGCGCGGGTGGCGGCCACTTCATAACTGCGAGACCCGTCGCCGAAGTCGACAACGATCTCTACTCGATCACCCTTCATCTACCAATTGTCCGCTTTTCCAGCGCTTTTCGCGGTCACGACTTGGTCGCGGCGCACGTGGACGGGCGGAGTCGGACGGGCCTGGTAGCCGGGCGAATTCGGCCGCCGACCCGCGGCGCCGCGAGGGGCTCCGGTGGACCGGCGGCCTGCGCGCCGGAGCGGACCGATGAATCCCGCTGCGCCGCCCCGTCTGCACAAGAGGAGCCGTCCGCATCTGCCCAGGAGAACCCATGAATCCGGAGTTCGATTTCGAACCGGCCGCCACCGCACTCGAGGCCGTAGTCGCCCGCATCACCGATGCGCAGCTCGGCAACGCGACGCCGTGCGCGGACACCACCGTGCGCGATCTGCTCGCCCACGTCGTCGACCTGACCGAGGCGTTCCGCCAGGCGGCGACGAAGGAGGCGGTCGGCGGGTCGGTCGCACCCACCGTGGGGGAGGAGCGCGCGCTGGCCGGCGATTGGCGCACGCGCATTCCCGCGCAACTGAAGGCGCTGGTCGCCGCGTGGCGTGAGCCGGGCGCCTGGGACGGCGTGACGGAGGCGGGCGGGGTCAGCGAGCAGGCGCCGGTGATGGCCATGATCGCGCTCGACGAGCTGGTCGTGCACGGCTGGGATCTGGCCGAGGCCACCGGTCAGCCGTTCACTGCGACCGCCGCCGATCTGGCCATCCTGCTCGACCTGCTCCGCGAGACCCCGTCCGAGGGCACCCCAGGTCTCTTCGGTCCGGTGCTCCAGGTCCCTGCCGAGGCCTCCGCGCTCGACCGGGTGCTCGCGCTCACCGGTCGCAGCGCCGCTTGGGCCGGGTGACGCGAGCGCGGCTCACTGTTCGACGACGAATATGCCTGCGGCAACCGCGGTTACGGCGGCTCGGGCGGCGGACGTCACGACGCGATCGTCGATCGGGTCGCCGCTGGCGAGCATGCGGTAGTACAGCGGCGCCGACACCGCCGAGAGCACCGCGCGGGGATCGGTGCCCGGTGGCGCCTCGCCGCGTGCCACGGCCCGCTCGACACAGGGCGACCATTCGGTGAGCCGGACGTCGTAGAAGCGGCGCAGGGCCGCGGCGGCGGCCTCGTCACAGGTGGCCGCGGCGATCACGGCCTGAAAGAGCCTGCCCTGCCGACGATCGGTGAGGGTCTCGGCGACCAGGCGGGCGTTGGCGGTGAGGTCGCCGAGCAGCGAGCCGGTGTCGGCGTGCGGCAGCGACTGCTCGGCCATGTCGGCCAGCAGGTCGGTGACCAGACCGGTGGGGTTGCGCCAGCGGCGGTAGACGGTGGTCTTGCCGACCTCGGCGGCGGCCGCGACCTCGGCGAGGTCCAGGTGCGCGAAGCCGCGCTCGGCGAGGAGGTCGCCCGCGACCTGCAACACGGATTCGCGGACCCGAGCGGTGCGTCCACCTGGGCGGATCGAGCCTGGAACCGCCTCGTCTCCAGTCATAATGGGTCTCCAGTTTCATTTAGCGCCGATTGGGTGTACCGTTCGACGTGTTAACGGAACTATAGACCCTTTAGGAGTCACAATGGAGTACCGGCGGCTTGGCGCATCAGGTCTGCACGTTCCGGCTCTGAGCTTCGGCGCAGGCACCTTCGGCGGGCGCGGCGAACTGTTCAGCGCCTGGGGTGACACCGACGCCGAGCAGGCGCGGCGGTTGGTCGACATCAGCCTGGAGGCGGGTGTCACCATGTTCGACACCGCCGATGTCTACTCCGACGGCGCCTCGGAGGAGGTGCTCGGCGCGGCCATCAAGGGCAGGCGCGATCAGCTGCTCCTCTCCACCAAGGCCTCGCTGCCCACCGGCCCAGGCCCGGCGCAGGCCGGTTCCGGC
Source organism: Nocardia sp. NPDC052316 (assembly GCF_044547795.1). Classification (NCBI taxonomy): domain Bacteria; kingdom Bacillati; phylum Actinomycetota; class Actinomycetes; order Mycobacteriales; family Nocardiaceae; genus Nocardia; species Nocardia sp. NPDC052316. The sequence continues at coordinate 1,212,377 of NZ_JBIUBB010000001.1, read as the reverse complement.
CGCGCCCGGCTGATCGGCGCGGTGGAAGCCTCGCTGCGCAGGCTCGGCACCGACTACATCGACCTGTTCCAGCTGCACGCCTTCGACGCGGGCACCCCGGTCGAGGAAGTTGTTGCCGCACTGGACGATCTGGTGCGCGCGGGCAAGATCCGCTACCTCGGCGCCTCCAACTTCGCGGGCTGGCAGCTGATGAAATCGCTTGCCGCGGCCGACAAGCACGGGCTCACTCGCTACGTCGCGCACCAGGTGTACTACTCGCTGGTCGGCCGCGACTACGAGTGGGAGCTCATGCCGCTCGGCCAGGACCAGGGCGTCGGCGCGGTGGTCTGGAGCCCGCTGGGCTGGGGCAGGCTGACCGGCAAGATCCGGCGCGGCCAACCCCTTCCGGAGGGCAGCCGGTTGCACCAGACCGCCGCAGCCGGTCCGCCGGTCGACGACGAAAAGCTCTACGACGTAGTCGACGTCCTCGACGAGCTCGCCGCCGAAACCGGCAAGACCGTCCCGCAGATCGCCCTCAACTGGCTGCTGCGCCGCCCCACCGTTGCCACCGTCATCGTCGGCGCCCGCAACGAGGACCAGCTACGCCAGAACCTCGGCGCCATCGGCTGGGAACTGACCACCGACCAAATCGCCCGCCTGGACAAGGCCGGCGCAACCACCCCGCCCTACCCCTACTACCCGTACTACCGCCTGGCCGACTTCACCCGTCTGAATCCCCCTGCGGTGTAGCCGAACCGGTGCGTCGCTCAGTAGACGTCGCGGACGTAGCGCTTCTGGGCGACGAGTTGTTTGCGGAAGGCGAGGGCGCCCGCTTCGTCGAGGTTGCCGTGGACGCGGGCGATGCGCAGCAGCGCTTCGTCCACGTCCTTCGCCATTCTGGTCGCATCGCCGCAGACGTAGAGGTGGGCGCCGTCGCACAGCCAGGACCACAGCTCGGCGCCGTGCTCGATCATGCGGTGCTGCACGTAGATCCGCTCCCGCTGGTCGCGGGAGAAGGCCAGGTCGAGGCGGGTGAGGAAGCCGGAGCGGAACATGTCTTCCAGTTCGGTCCGGTAGTAGAAATTGCGGGCGGCGTGCTGTTCACCGAAGAACAGCCAGTTGCGGCCGGTGCAGCCGAGCGCGCGGCGCTCCTGCAGGAAGCCGCGGAACGGCGCGATGCCGGTGCCGGGGCCGACCATGATCATCGGTGCCGTCGGGTCGGCGGGCGGGCGGAAGTGCGGCGCGCGCTGCAGGAAGATCGGCACGGCGGCGGCGCCGGTGCCCGCCCGGTCGGCCAGGAAGGTCGAGCACACCCCGCCGCGCCGGGCCGACGATCCGATGGCCGCGGGGTCGCCGTAGCGCACCACGCCGACGGTCAGCTGCACCTCGTCGGGGCTCACCAGCGGGCTCGACGAGATCGAATACTGGCGCGGCTGAAGTTTTTTCAGCGTGCCGAGCCAGTCGACCAGATCGGCTCGCACCGGGAAATCGCGCAGCACGTCCACCGCTTGGCGGTCCCACAGGTAATTGTCGAGTTCGATCCGATTGTCGCGCCGCAGCAGCTTCGCCAGCCGGGTGTTCGGGTTGCGTTCGGCGATGAAGGTGAGCAGGTCGTTGCTCACCTTGCTGATGTCGTAATGCGTGCGCAACGCCTCGGCGAGCGACAGTTCGCGATCATCGACCTCGATGATCCGGCGCCCGTCGAGCCCGGCACCGGCCAGCCACTCGTCCACCAGCGCCGTGTCGTTGGTCGGCCAGACGCCGAGCGAGTCGCCGACCTCGTAGTCGGCCTCCAGACCGCGCAGATCGAAGCCGAACTGCCGCACCTCTTTCGGCGAGTCACTGAGGGTGAGCGGCTCGTTGCGCACCAGCGCCGCCGGTACCGGCGCGTGCCGGGTGAACGGCGCGATCTCCCGCCGGGTGCGCCCCGGCGCGGGAGCGGGCGCGCGGGTGAGCACCGCCGTCATGGTGCCGCCGCCACGGCTGGGCGTCGGGCCTTTCGCGGGCGGGCCCGGATCGTGTTCCGGCGCATCACTCGCCGAACCCGCACCGAGCAGCGCCACGATCGCATCGAGCCAGCGCTCGGCGGGCTCGCGGAAGTCCGGTTCGCTGTCGACGCGCTCGAGCAGCCGCACCGCACCGCATTCGGCGAACCGTTCGTCCAGTTTGCGGCCGTGCCCGCAGAAGTCGTCGTAGGAGGAGTCACCGAGGGCGAAAACCGCGTAGCGCACGCCGGTGAGACGAATCGCAGTGCTGTCGAGCTGGTTCCAGAAGTCGGCGCCGTTGTCCGGTGGCCCGCCGTCGCCGAAGGTGCTGCTGATCACCAGCACGTTACCGGACAACGCGTCCACCGCAGACGAATCCATGTCGAGCAGCCTCGGCGCGAAACCACACTCGGTGAGCCGCGCGGCCACCGTCGCCGCGAGCTCCTCGGCCGTCCCGGTCTGCGAGGCCCACAGCACGGTCACCGGGTGGGCACTCGCCGCCTCGGGTGCCTCGGCGCGGGAGTACATGCCTGCCAGCACGCCATCGATCCAGAGCCTGCTCTGCGCGGACATCGGCGCGGCGGCGGGCAGCACGGGCTGCCCGGTCACCGGAACCGCCTGCAGCGCGGCGAGATACCCGCTGAGATAGATCCGCTCGGTCTCGCTGAGCATCGGGGTGGTGGCGGCGTCCAATCCGAACATCGCGGCCAGCGGATGTGCCGCGGCCATCGCTGGCGTCGGCACCGCGGGCGAGTGCGGCGGGTCGACCTCCGGCACCGCCACTCGGCGCAGCGAGACCGCGCACGCTTTCAACTCCGGTTGCAGCGACGCCGGATCGACGGCGTCGTTGGTGACCGCGTTGATCGTCAGATATTCACCGTGCTCGTCGTTCCAGTGGAACGGCGCGAAGCAGTCGCCCGGCCGGACCCGGTCGCTGATCTGCACCGGCAGGACGGCCCGCCCGCGCCGTGAGGCGATCTCGAGGTGGTCGCCCGCGCGCACCCCGAGCCGCTCCGCGTCGGCCGGATGCACCTCGACGAACGGCTGCCCGTTCAACTTGTTCAGCTTGTCGATCTTGCCGGTCTTGGTCATCGTGTGCCATTGGTGCTGGAGCCGACCGGTATTGAGGACGAACGGGTAGTCGTCGTCGGGCAGCTCCGCGGGCGGCAGGTGCGGGCGCGGCCAGAACACGGCGCGCCTGCTCGGGGTGGCGAACGCCAGCCTCGGCCGATGGCCGGACTCGTCGACATGCAGGGTCTGGCTGACCCCGTCGTTGCGATAGCGAATCGGATTGCGGGGGCCGCCGCCCTCGGGGCACGGCCACTGCATCGGCCCTTGCCTGAGTCGCTCGAAATCCATGCCGCGCAGGTCATATCCGGTAGCGGGGTTGGCGAACTGTTTGATCTCGGCGAAAACCTCGGCGCTGGAGGCGAAGTCGAAGCCGGCGAAGCCCATCGCGGTGGCCACCTGGGCGATCAGCAGCCAGTCCGGCCGGGCGTCGCCGATCGGATCGACGGAGCGCTGCAGCAGCGTGACGTTGCGTTCCGAATTCACCATCACCGCATCGGCCTCGGCCCACAGCGTGGCGGGCAGCAACAGGTCCGCGTAGGCGTTGGTCGCGGTTTCGGCGTACGCGTCCTGCGCGATCACCAGTTCGGCCGCCTCCAGCCCGTCCAGCACGGTCTTGCGGTTGGCCACCGTGGCAACGGGATTCGTGCAGATGATCCAGGCGGCCTTGATGGTGCCCGCCGCCAGCTCGCGGAACATCTCGATGGTGCCAGGGCCCACCTCGTCGCGAATCGTGCCCGCCGCGAGGCCCCAGGCGGTCTCCACGAACGCGCGGTCGGCGGGGGAGAGCACGCTGCGCTGGCCGGGCAGGCCGGGGCCCATGTAACCCATTTCGCGGCCGCCCATGGCATTCGGCTGTCCGGTCAGCGAGAACGGCCCGCTGCCGGTGCGCCCGATGGCGCCGGTGGCCAGGTGCAGATTGCAGAGCGCGTTGGTGTTCCAGGTGCCGTGGGTGGACTGGTTGAGCCCCATCGTCCACAGCGACATCCACTCACCCGCCGCGCCGATCCACTGTGCGGCGGTACGGATGTCGGCTTCGGCGAGCCCGGTGATCTCGGCGACCCTGGCGGGTGGATAGTCGGTGAGGAATTCGGGCATCCCGGCCCAGCCCTCGGTGTGCTCGGCGATGAACTCCTGGTCTATGTCACCGTTTTCGACCAGCAGATGCAGCAGGCCGTTCAGCAGTGCCAGGTCGGTACCTGGCGCGATCTGCAGGAAAAGGTCGGCGCGCGCCGCGGTATCGGTGCGCCGCGGGTCGACGACGATCAGCTTGGCACCGGCCTTGACCCGATCGACCATGCGCAAGTACAGGATCGGGTGACAGTCGGCCATGTTCGCGCCGATCACGAAGAACAGGTCGGCGTGCTCGAAGTCGTCGTAGGAGCCGGGCGGCCCGTCCGCACCCAGCGACTGCTTGTAACCGGTACCGGCACTGGCCATGCACAGCCGCGAGTTCGCCTCGATGTGCACGGTTCGCAGATAGCCCTTGGCCAGTTTGGTCGCCAGGTACTGCGCCTCGAGCGACATCTGCCCGGAGACGTACAGCGCGATCGCGTCGGGCCCGTGCTCGTCGAGGATCGCCCGCAACCGGTCGGCCGCCTCGCGCACGACGTCGTCGACCGGCACCGGCACCGGCTCCTGCCCGCGTTCGGGCCGTCGGAAAGCGGTCTCCATCCGGCCGGGGGCGCACATCAGTTCCAGGTGGGTGGCGCCCTTGGTGCACAGCCTGCCCGCGTTCGCCGGGTGCAGCTTGTCGCCGCTGACCTTGGCGATCACCGGTGCCCCGTCGGCGCCGGCCCGCGTCTGCACCGTGACGCCACAACCGACGCCACAGTACGAGCATGCCGTCCGCGCGGTGCCGTCCGCGCGCGTCGTGCCTGCGTCCACCATGCCCCGATCATGGCCATCGCCGATTGCGGCGGGTTTACCGCGCGTTATCGCCAGATGACATTGCCCCTCACAGGCGGAAAAATCGCCGGTGAGGTGTGACGCAGGTCGCTGATCAGCCCAGTTTGTACGCGCGATGCAGCGCGACGATCCCGCCGGTGAGGTTGCGCCACTTCACCGAGGACCACCCGGTGCTCGCGATCCGCAGCGCCAGTTGCCGCTGGTTCGGCCAGGCGCGGATGGATTCGGCCAGGTAGACGTACGCGTCCGGATTACTGCTGACCGCGCGGGCCACCTTCGGCAGCGCCTTCATCAGGTACTCCATGTACACGGTGCGGAAACCGGGCACGACCGGCGTGGAGAACTCGGCGATAACGAGCCTGCCGCCCGGCTTGGTGACCCGAAGCATCTCGCGCAGCGCGCCCTCGGTGTCGGAGATATTGCGTAGCCCGTAAGAGATCGTCACCCCGTCGAACGAGTCGTCGGCGAACGGCAGCGCCAGCGCGTCGGCGGCCACCATCGGCACCTTGCGGTGCCGCCCTGCGGCGAGCATGCCCTGGGAGAAGTCGGCGGCCAAGCACCAGGCGCCGGACTTCGCCAGATCGACCGTGGACACCCCGGTGCCCGCCGCGAGGTCGAGAATCCGCTCGCCCGGCCGCGGCGCCAGCGCCTTGCGCACCGCCCAGCGCCAGTAGCGATCCTGACCGCCGGAGATCACGGTGTTGGTCAGGTCGTACCGTCGCGCGACACCGTCGAACATCGTCGCGACCTCGCGCGGCTGTTTGTCCAGCGAGGCCCGGACTGATCCGCCTCTCCGCGTATTCAGGCCATACAAGTCGGGTGCCTCCTGGGTCGCGTTCAGGTCCTGCGTCAGATGCGCCGCAGTTTTGGGCGTGCCCGACGAGTTACCCATGTTCTCACGAGACCTGTTGTCGCGTTCCGCTCGGCCGCTGCGCGGCGATCAGCGCAGAGGAACAGCGTGGTTCAGGCTGTATGCGGTAGCCGCATTCGGTTACCGGTCACGTCCGCGTAATGCCCCATCAGTTCGGTGCAGATCGCCGGCCAGGTGCGGTGCAGCACAGATTTGCGTGCGGCTCCGGCGAATCGGGCCCGCAGTACCGGATCATGCAGTGCGCCAACGGCACTCGGCAGCAGTTCGGTGAAACGATCGACCGGGAGCAGATAGCCGTTGCGACAGTGCGCGATCAGGTCGCGCGGGCCGCCCGCGTCGGGGCCGATCACCGGGATACCGGAGGCGAGCGCTTCCTGTACGCCCTGACAGAAGGTTTCGTGCTCGCCCGCGTGCACCATCACGTCCAGGCTCGCGTACGCCTGGGCCAAGGCGTCGCCGCCGAGTTCGCCGGTGAACACGGCGGTCGGCATCATCCGCGCGAGCCGCTCGCGCTCAGGCCCGTCACCGACGATCACCAACTGGATGTCCGGGTCCTTCGCCAGCACCGCGAGCCGCTCGACGTGCTTCTCCGGTGCCAGCCGTCCGACGAAGCCGACCACCAGCCTGTCGCCGTCGAGCCAGGAGTCGCGCAGTGCGGTCCGCCGCGCCTGCGGGGTGAACCGGACGATGTCCACGCCTCGTCCCCACCGGTGCACGCGCGGAATTCCGTGCTGCGCCAAATCTTCCGCCGCCGCCCGGGACGGCGCCAGCGTCCTGGTCGCGCCCTCGTGGATGCGCCGCGTCCAGGCCCACGCCGCCCGGCTGGCCAACGCGAGCCCGTAGCTCTTGGCGAATCCGGCGACGTCGGTCTGGTACACCGCCACCGTCGGCAGATCCAGCCGCATGGCCGCGGCGAGACCGCCGGCCCCGAGCAGGAACGGCGAGGCCAGATGCACCACGTCGGCGTCGAAATCCTCGATCGCCGAGACGATGCCCGGCTGCGGCAGCCCCACCGGCAGTGAACTGATCTTCGGCACCATCACCGCGGGCACCCGGTGCACCCGGAACCGCTCGTGCCAGCGCGCGGCGGGGGCGAGCCCGCGCGTGGTGTCCGGCGCGATGATCAGGGCGTCGTGGCCGTGCCGGTCCAGGTGATCGAGCACCCGGAGCACGGAGTTGACGACGCCGTTCATATTCGGCAGAAACGACTCGGCAACGATCGCTACACGCACACTCTCAGGTTGACGGCCACAGCGCGCCGTCTCGCCACGCATGCGTGAAGGACACCTAAAGATCGAGCGAACTCCTCGGGCCGACCCGGCGCGGTGCCTCAGCTCGCGCCGGGCCGTCGCCTGCCGAGCCGGATCAGTAGCCACACCGTCGGCAGGGCGATCGACCACACCACGACGATCACCGACAACGCGGGTGGAATCGCGACGCGGACATCGCGCCCCTCCACCCGGACCAGATCGGGGTCCGCGCGGTTGTATTCGACCCGGATGCGTTCACCCGCGGTGAGATTGGTCGGGTACAGCACGCCGACCTTCGGATTGTGCGTCTCACCGTCGGGGGTCACGTACATGACCGCGGAGCGCAGCCGCCCCGCGGAGAGCACCTCGGCGCTGGCCACGCCCTTGTCCGAGCTGATCAGGTAGTCGTTGCGCCAGGCGGCCAGCACCAGGAGCACGACGAGCACGCTGATCACCGTCGCCGCCGTGAGCACGCCGATTCTGGCCCGCCGCAGGCGGATCGATCGTCGATCAGACTGCGTGGTTTCCAACACCGCAACAGGCTACCGATCGACTGGACTACCGTGTCGCGCATGTCCCGAAAATTCAGCTTCACCGTGCCTTACACCGTCCCGGTCGAAGATCTTCACCGGGCACTTACCGACGAGAAAGTCTGGCAGGCGCGTTTCGCCGACGCCGAGACCGCGACATTGGACCTTTCGCATCCCGAGGGCGAGGGCACCATCCGCATCCACATGACCGAAAAGGCCGCGCAGGACAAGATTCCCAGCGTGGTGAGCAAGGTGCTCAAGAGCGAGCTCATGCTCTCGCGTACCGACAACTGGCAGGCGCTCACCGGCGAGGTCGCCAAGGGCACCTTCGAGGGCGCGACCGGCGGCATCACCACCGAGATGTCGGGCACCTACGAAATGCGCTCGACCGCAGAGGGTTCCGAGATCGAGGTGGTCGGCACCGTGCAGGTGAAGGTGCCGCTGGTCGGCGGCGCCATCGAGCCGCTCGCCGAGCAGCTGCATCATCGGGTGCTCAACAGCGAGCGCAAGTTCATCGAGGAGTGGGTCGCCGCGCAGGCGACTGCCTGAGCTCCTGGCAGAACCTGAACCCGTCGTCCCGACAGCACGGCCGGGGCGACGGGTTTCGTTTTACGCGAAGTCCGCGGGGGAGTACTCCTTCTGCTCCACCAGCACCAGCCAGTTCCCGGAGTTGTCCCGGATGATCGCCTCGGTGCCGTAGGGCCGTTCGGCGGGCGGCTGAACGAACTCGACGCCCTTGGCGGTGAGCTCCTCGAAGGTCTGCTGGCAGTTCTCGGTGCTCAGGCCGAGCGCGCCGTGCGTGCCGTTCGCGAGGGCACGGCGGATGGCCTCGGCCAGGTTGTCGTCCAGTGGCGGTCCTGGGACCATCAGGGTGATCTCGAGCTCCGGGTGCTTCGGGTGCGCGATGGTGACCCAGCGGAACCCGTTGTCGCCCATGACGATGTCGGCGACCTCGACGAAGCCCAGCTTGTCGATGTACCACTGCTTCGATTCGGTCTGGTCCGTGACGTACACGGTGACCAGCGAGACATTCGTGATCGTTGTCATGCGGCAAGGCTATGGCGGCGGCTCGGCCGGTTGCTTCTCGGAAATTGCTGTCTTCGCGGTATAGTCGAGTTCGGTTATTCGAGTTCGAGTATTTGGAGCGTGATGGCGACACAGCGAGCCCGCAGAACCCCCTTGGCCCTGGCCGTCCTGAGCCTGCTCAACGAGCGCCCCATGCACCCGTACGAGATGCAGGCGCTCATCAAGGACCGCCACGTCGGCCGGGTGGTGCGGATGCGCGGTGGATCCGTCTACGACGCCGTCGCGCGACTTGCCGCGAGCGGGCTGATCGCTCCGGTGGGCACCAGCCGGGCAGGCGCGCGTCCGGAGCGCACCAGTTACGAGATCACCGCCACCGGGCGCGCCGAACTCGACTCGTTGCTCGACGAATATCTCGCCGAGCCGATCAACGAATATCCGCGCTTCCCGGCCGGTCTCGCGCACATCCTCAATCTGGCACCGGAGCGCGCCGCCGAACTGCTCGGTCTGCGGGCCTCGGCCTTGCGCGCCGCCGCGGCCGAGTTGACCGCCGACCTGGCCGCAGCGCGGGCCGCCGGAGTTCCGGAAGTCGTCCTGATAGAGGGCGAACTCCAACGCGAACTACTCGACACCGAACTGCGGTGGGTGGAGCGCGCCGCACGACGGATCAGCGACGGCGATCTGCCGTGGCCGACCTGAAAGGAGTTGTCATGGAAACGAAACTGGGCCTGCCCGGTTGGCTGAAACCGATGAATCGCGTGGTGATCACGCTGAACCGGCTGGGGCTCTCGATCGGCACGATGCGGGTGCTTTCGGTGCCCGGCCGGGCCTCCGGCGAGCTACGGACCACCCCCGTCTCGCCGCTGACCGTGCGCGACGCGCGCTACGTCGTCGGTCACGCCAAGGCCGAGTGGGTGCGCAACGCGCGCAAAAGCCACTGGGGCATCCTGGCCGAGGGGCGCAAACGCCACCGCGTCGACCTGATCGAACTGCCCGCCGAGGAACGCGGCGCGGTACTGCGCGAATTCCCGCGGGAGGTGCCGCACGGCGTGCCGTTCTTCATCAAGCTTGGCCTGGTCGAGTCCGCCGACCCGGACGAGTTCGCGGCCGCGGCCCCGCGCTGCGCGGTGTTCCGCATCGAAAACCCCACTGCGGCCTAGCTACTGCGCTTCCGATCGCTCAAGCCGTGCATGAACACGTAGCACCCCGGAATGCGTGGTGCGCCGTCGGCGAACTTGGCCTGATATTCCGAGGGCGAGACGCCGACCAGCTGACGGAATTTGCTGCTGAACGAGCCGAGGCTGCTGTAACCGACCAGCATGCACACCTCGGTCACCGTGACATTGGTGGAGCGCAGCAGATCCTGCGCGCGTTCGATCCGCCGCTCCGCCAGATACGCGGCCGGCGTCAACCCGTAGACCGCGGCGAACGCCCGCAGGAAGTGATATTTGGAAACCCCTGCGGCGGCCGCTAATTCCTCCAGCCGGAGCGGATCGGCGTACCGCCGATCCGCGAGGTCGCGGGCCCGCCGCAGATGCGGCAGCAAAGACAACGCGGGTAAGCCACCTGCTGGTTGTTCACCCATGGCGGAACCTGTCGTTACGAGGGCAAGGCGGGTTCAGCCTATACCGGCCGCGCACATCGCCGACTCGGGGAAACCGCAGGTCCGCCGGGTCAGGCGAAGGGCGGAAGGTCGTCGGCGCGCATCGACATCCGCCCCGCCGCCCGCCAAGCCCGCGCGGTCAGATCCACGTCCTCGTCGGTTACCAGGTTGCCCATCACCCGGACCGCGGTGCGCTGCAAGTACTTCGACCACATCACCGGCGGCCCGCCGATCGGCACCATCCGCGGATGGGTGGCCAGCCCGGCGATCCGCCGCGCCACCGAGAAGGTGCGCCCGTACTTCGCGCGCAGCAGCTCAGGCCAGACGCGGGTGAGGTCCGGTTCGTCCAGCAACCCCGCCAGCATGTGCCCGCCCTCCAGGCCGTAGTCGATGCCCTCGCCGTTCAGCGGGTTCACACAGCCCGCGGCATCGCCGACCAGCACCCAGTTGCGGCCGGCCACATTCGACACCGCGCCACCCATCGGCAGCAGCGCCGAGGCCACCGCGCGCAGCGAACCCTCGAACTCCCATTCGTCGAAACGCAGCTTCGTGTAGTGCTCCAGCAGCGGTTTCAACGCGATATGCGAGGGGCGCTGCTCGGTGGCCAGCGAACCGACCCCGATATTGACCTCGCCGTTGCCGAGCGGGAAGACCCAGCCGTAGCCGGGGACCAGCGCGTTGTCGGCGTCGCGCAGTTCCAGATGCGAGGTGATCCACTGGTCGTCGCTGCGGCCGGACTTGATGTAGGCGCGGGCCGCCGTGCCGTAGGCATACTGCCGATGCCAGGTGCGGCCGAGCAGCCGCCCGATCGGCGAACGCACCCCGTCGGCGACGATCAGCGTCGCGCAGTCGATGATGTGCGTGCCTGTCGCGGTTCGCACCGTCACACCGGTGACCCGGTCCCCGTCGCGGGTGACATCGACCACTTTGCTGCCGTCGATCATCCGCGCGCCGGACTTCACCGCGGTCTCGCGCAACTTGTCGTCGAGTTCGGTTCGTGGGACGGCACTTCCGTATGTCGGGAACGAACCGGCGGGCCACGGCAGCAGGGCCTCCCTGCCGAACCCGGTCATCCGCAGGCCGTGGTTGACGGTGTGCGCGCGCAGCCAATCGCCGAGGCCGAGGTGTTCGAGTTCGGCCGTCGCGCGCGGGGTCAGCCCATCGCCGCAGGTCTTGTCTCTGGGGAAGACGGCGGAGTCGAGCAGCACCACGTCGCGCCCGGCCCGCGCGGCCCAGGCGGCCGAGGCCGATCCGGCCGGGCCCGCGCCGACCACCAGCACCTCGGCCCTGCTTGGCAGCGCATCCCCGCCCGCGGGAGTGACTTCCGGTGAACCCATGCGCTCAATACTTGCAGGGCAATCTTGTTCGTGTCGACGGCGGGCGCGTCGGCGGCGCCGCGGGTCGGCGCGGCGCGCGGAAAATGGTGTGCGAAAGTGTCTGATACACCGCATAGTGACGGTGTTCATGGGCCATCCGCTGGGGACACGCTAGGTTCTCTATCGTGGGGTCGGACGGATCGGTGGGAGAAGAAATGAGCACATCGGCTGTGAAGGACGAGAGCACCGTGGTGGCCGGGGTCGATCTCGTCGACATTGAACTCGCGGCGACCGTGCGCAACGGCCTGGAAGAGGTCGAGAAGCTCCTGGTCGACGAGCTGTCCGACGGCGAAGACTTCCTGCAGGAGGCGGCGCTGCACCTGGCGAAAGCCGGCGGCAAGCGGTTCCGCCCGTTGTTCACCATCCTCACCGGCCAGCTCGGCCCGAACCCGACCGATCCCGCGCTGATCACCGCGGGCACCGTCGTCGAACTCGTGCACCTGGCCACGCTCTACCACGACGACGTGATGGACGAGGCCACCATGCGCCGCGGCGCCCCGAGCGTGAACGCGCGGTGGGGCAACAACATCGCGATCCTGGCCGGCGACTACCTGTTCGCGCACGCCTCCCGACTCACCTCGACGCTGGGTCCCGACGCGGTCCGCATCATCGCGGAAACCTTCGCCGAGCTGGTCACCGGCCAGATGCGCGAGACCATGGGCGCCCGCGAATCCCAGGACCCGGTCGAGCACTACCTGCGCGTCGTCTGGGAGAAGACCGGCTCGCTGATCGCGGCCGCCGGCCGCTTCGGCGGCACCTTCTCCGGCGCGGGCGCCGAGCACGTCGAGCGGCTGGCCCGCCTCGGTGACGCGGTCGGCACCGCCTTCCAGATCTCCGACGACATCATCGACATCTCCTCGGCCGCCGAGCAGTCCGGCAAGACCCCGGGCACCGACCTGCGCGAGGGCGTGCACACCCTGCCGGTGCTGTACGCGCTGCGCGACGAGGGCGCCGACGGCGACCGCCTGCGCAAACTCCTCGCCAACCCCCTGCAGACCGACGCCGAGGTCGAGGAGGCCCTCGACCTGCTGTCCCGCTCGCACGGCATGGTGCTGGCCAAGGAGAAGCTGCAGGGCTTCGCCGACATCGCCCACGCCGAACTCTCCGCCCTGCCCGCGGGCCCCGCCAACGACGCCCTCGAACACCTCGTCCGCTACACGATCGAGCGCGTCGGCTGAGTTCAGCAGGAACTTTGCTTCGTGCTTCTATCGTTGACCCGTTGTCAACACTCAACGTTCGGGGGAGTGGGCAAGGAGACCGATGCACGGGCACGGGTACGCGAATGGCTTGAAGACCTTCGGGCTGATGGTCGGCCTGTCGGCTTTGATCGTGCTCGCCGGCGCGGCGTTCCGCAGCCCGACGATCCTGATCATCGCCATCCTGCTCGCCGTCGGCATGAACGCCTACGCCTACTTCAACAGCGACAAACTCGCGTTGAAGGCGATGCACGCGCAACCGGTCAGCGAGCTGGAAGCGCCGGTGATCTACCGGATCGTGCGTGAGCTGGCGACCACCGCGCGCCAGCCGATGCCGCGGCTCTACATCAGCCCGACCAACGCACCCAACGCCTTCGCCACCGGCCGCAGCCCCCGACACGCCGCGGTCTGCTGTACCAGCGGCATCCTGCAGATCCTGGACGAGCGGGAGCTGCGGGCCGTGCTCGGCCACGAGCTATCGCACGTCTACAACCGCGACATCCTGATCTCGTCGGTGGCGGGCGCGCTCGCCGCGGTCATCTCCGGCCTGGCCAATCTGGCCTTCTTCGCCTCGGCGTTCGGCGGCAATCGCAACGGCGAAGGCCCGAACATGCTCGGCGTGCTGCTCGTTTCGCTGCTCGGGCCGATCGCCGCGAGCCTGATCAAGCTGGCCGTCTCCCGCTCCCGCGAATACCAGGCGGACCAGTCGGGCGCCGAACTCACCGGCGACCCGCTCGCCCTCGCCTCGGCGCTGCGCAAACTGGAGCGCGGCGTGCAAGCCGCCCCGTTGCCGCCTGAGCCGCAATTGACCGCCCAGTCACACCTGATGATCGCCAACCCGTTCCGGGCGGGTGAGCGCGCCGCCCGCTGGTTCTCCACGCACCCCCCGATGGCCGAGCGCATCGCTCGGTTGGAGGAAATGGCGGGCGGCCCGAGGCCGTAGCCCGCTAGCGGTAGTTGACGAACTGCAGTGCGATACCGAAATCCTCGCCCTTGAGCAGCGAGATGACGGCCTGCAGGTCGTCGCGCTTCTTGCTGCTCACCCGCAGTTCCTCACCCTGGATCTGCGCCTTCACGCCCTTCGGGCCCTCGTCGCGGATCTTCTTGGTGATCTTCTTCGCATGCTCGGTGTCGATGCCCTGCACCAGTGTTCCGGTGATCTTGTAGGTCTTGCCGGAGGCGACCGGCTCGCCGGCGTCGAACGCCTTGAGCGAGATGTCGCGGCGAATCAGCTTCTCCTTGAACACCTCCAGCGCCGCCTTGACCCGCTCCTCGGCCTCGGCCGTCAGCACGATCTTGTCCTCGCCGGACCACTCGATGGCCGCACCGGTGCCACGGAAGTCGTACCGGGTGGTCAGCTCCTTCTCGGCCTGGTGCAGGGCGTTGTCGACCTCCTGACGTTCGACCTTGCTGACGACATCGAATGACGAATCGGCCACACTTCGCTCCTGTCCTGGCGGTCCAACTACTCGCTCGACCGGTTGATCGGTCACCGTTAGTTGTACCCCGCGGCGCGACCGTAGTCCCGCCGCATGGCCGATGGCCAGCCGGTTTGCAATCAGGGCGGGGGGTGGATGTATTCTGCTTTTCGCGCCGAGAGCGCGACGGCAGATTGCCCGAGCGGCCAATGGGAGCGGACTGTAAATCCGTCGGCGAAAGCCTACGTAGGTTCGAATCCTACATCTGCCACCCGGAACCCCCGTGGATCGTCTTCGATCCGCGGGGGTTTCGTGCTGCTGGGGTCTGTCCGCCGCTTTCGATGCCGCCGCCGGCCGGATGATCTCCGGAAAAAGGCTTCTGACCACCCGGTTTGGAGCTCTGACCGTTGGGTGTGTAACCTCGTTCAAGACTTCGCCGCGCCGGGGTCCAGTGTTCAAGTCCTGGTGCGGAAGTAGTCATGCCCCCTTAGCTCAGTCGGCAGAGCGTTTCCATGGTAAGGAAAAGGTCAACGGTTCGATTCCGTTAGGGGGCTCGCCGGATTGCCGGTGGTGACCGACTCGGCATCGCATATAGTTTCCACTCTGGTGGAAGCCGGGGCGCCGCACCACAGCAATGCGACCCCGTGGCGGTGTAGCTCAGTCGGTAGAGCAAACGACTCATAATCGTTGTGTCGCCGGTTCAAGTCCGGCCATCGCTACCAAAACCGATCAGACCAACTGGTTGACCCGAAAGAAGGAATATCGTGGCCGCGAAGTCCACCGATGTCCGGCCAAAGATCACCTTGGCCTGCGAGCAGTGCAAGCACCGCAACTACATCACCAAGAAGAACCGGCGCAACGACCCGGATCGGCTGGAGCTCAAGAAGTTCTGCCCGAACTGCGGCACGCACCGGGGACACAAAGAATCCCGCTAGTCCGCCACGCGTGATGCTGCCGCGTGGATCGGCGTCGGGAGCCTGATTGCTCCCGGCAATCTCGGATCGTGACAGTGCGAGGGCCGGACGTTTGTCCGGCCCTGACGCATTTTCGCGGTCGGGTGCGGTAGGTGAGCGAGCAATAGCGAGGGAACGAGAGTCACAGCCGCCACTGCGGTCACGACGGAAGCCGAGCGCTAGCGAGGCCAGCTCGTGAACGCTCCGCCGACTCCGGGCTCGGGGTCAGATAGGTACAGTCCTCCCGTGACAATCAACACCGGTACAGACGAAGCGGTTCAGGCGGTCGAGACCTTCGACCCCGCGGCGCACGCGGCCTCGATGGTCGGTCACCACTACCGCGTCGACGACTACTACGAGGTCGGCCGCGAGAAGGTGCGCGAATACGCGCGCGCCGTGCAGGACTACCACCCGGTGCACTGGGACGAGGACCTCGCGCAGGAGTACGGCTACGACGGCCTGCTCGCGCCGCTGACCTTCATCTCCCTGGTCGGCATTCTGGCCCAGCGCAAGCTCTTCGAGCAGATCGTCACCGGCTACGACCTGAGCCAGATCCTGCAGACCGACCAGATTCTGGAGTTCCACCGGCCGATCAAGGTCGGCGACCAGCTGGTCTGCGACGTCTACCTGCACTCGTTCCGGCAGGCCTTCGGCGGCGACATCATCGTCACCAAGAACATCGTCACCGCGCAGAACGACGAGCTGGTGCTCACCACCTACACCACGCTCATCGGCCGCAGCGGCGGCGACATCGACCCGAACCTCAACGACACCGTCCGCAACGTGCTGATGCACGGCATCGGCGAGGACGCCCCGGATCACAAGCCGCGCGCCAATATCATCGCCGCGCCGGTGCAGCCCGCCACGGTGCCCGAGATCACGCCGAGCAAGCACGCGATCAGCTTCGACGACATCGCGGTCGGCGACGAACTGCCCGCCCGCATCGTCCGGCTCACCCGCGGCGACCTGGTGAACTACGCCGGTGTCTCCGGCGACGCCAACCCGATCCACTGGAGCGACGAGGTCATCAAGCTCGTCGGCCTGGACAACGTGGTGGCGCACGGCATGCTCACCATGGGTCTCGGCGGCGGTTTCATCACCTCCTGGCTGGGCGATCCCGGCGCGGTCAAGGAGTACAACGTCCGCTTCACCAGCCCGGTCTACGTGGGCACCGACGAGGCCGCCGAGATCGAGTACACCGGTAAGGTGAAGTCGGTGGATCCGGAGACGCGGACCGCGGTCGTCGCCATCGTGGCGAAGTCGGCGGGGCGCAAGATCTTCGGGCGCGCGACGGCGACCGTGCAGCTGGCCTGACCTGGTCGACTGACCCTGATTGGCTAACGACGTGGGCGGTAACGTACACTCAAGTTTCTGGGGTCACCAGCCGCTGCGCGCTGCTCTGTAGGGCTGGTTCCAGGTGAGGCCGTGAAGGTTTCGCCTACGGGGCCGGCGACTGCGAAAGCAGCGCGCGTGTCATGTGGTGGCACCGGAGTTCTACAACTGAATACCGAACAGTGGTTGGACAGCCGATACGGTCCAACCGAAGGGGCGTAGCTCAACTGGCAGAGCAGCGGTCTCCAAAACCGCAGGTTGCAGGTTCAAGTCCTGTCGCCCCTGCCTTTCCGAAGCGACTGCTTGCAGGTCGCTCGAAAAGAACCAGCATGCCAGCGACGAAAGGATCGACGTGGTCGACGAGCGGGATTCTCGCCACGGCGCGCATGCGACCGACGACGGCGACGACACCGCCGCGGTGGCCCGGCCGAGCGGCAAGCGTTCCGCCCGGCGGACACGCGGCGCGTCGCCCGACACAGGTTCGATCGCCACCCTCGATCGGCCTTCGTCGCGCAAGGCAGCCAAGACCGATCGGGCCGAACGCACAAAAACGGCTAATCCGTTCAAGCGTTTGATCAAGTTCCTGCGTGAAGTAGTCGCGGAACTGCGCAAGGTGATCTGGCCCAACCGGAAGCAGATGGTCACCTATACGAGCGTTGTTCTGGTGTTCGTGATTTTCATGGTCGCGTTCATCAGCGGGTTGGATGTGGCGTTCATCAAGGGTGTCAACTGGCTGTTCGGCTAGAGATCGACGCCGACGCCGCCGGCCGATCCCGGGGCGGACACGGGTGGAGTAGTTCCGCCGCGCGCCCGGCCCCGGCACGCAGAGGATGTACGTGACGACACAGGAAGCGAGTGCCCCAGTGAGCACCCCGGAGAACGACACAAACGAAGAGTTCCCGGTCGAGGACGCGGTGGTGGATCCCACGACCGACGACGCCACGACCGTCGAAGACTCCGAGGACGTGGACTCCGAGGAAGCCGCACCCGAGGCCGCTCCCATCGACGAAGAGCCTGCCGACCCGGTCGCGGAGATGAAGGCCGCGCTGCGCCGCGCGCCCGGTGACTGGTACGTCATCCACTCCTACGCGGGCTACGAGAACAAGGTGAAGGCCAACCTCGAGACCCGCGTGCAGAACCTGGACCTCGAGGAGTACATCTTCCAGGTCGAGGTGCCGACCGAAGAGGTCACCGAGATCAAGAACGGCCAGCGCAAGAACGTCAACCGCAAGGTGCTGCCCGGCTACATCCTGGTCCGGATGGAGCTCAACGACGAGTCCTGGGGCGCCGTGCGCAACACCCCCGGTGTCACCGGTTTCGTCGGCGCCACCTCGCGCCCGTCGCCGCTGTCCATCGACGATGTGGTGAAGTTCCTGGTCCCCGCTGCCCAGCAGAAGAAGGCGCCTGCCGCCGCCGGTGCCGCGGGTTCGGCCGAGTCCGCCGCCGAGTCGGTGTCCAAGCCGACCATCGAGGTCGACTTCGAGGTCGGCGAGTCGGTGACCGTGATGGACGGCCCGTTCGCGACGCTGCCCGCCAGCATCTCCGAGGTCAACGCCGAGCAGCAGAAGCTCAAGGTGCTCGTGTCGATCTTCGGCCGCGAGACCCCGGTCGAGCTCGGCTTCACCCAGGTTGCGAAGATTTAGTCCTGTTACGTGAGCGGCCGACGGCATCCGCCCGGCCGCGGACCGCAACACCAGCACTTGCAAAGAGCAAGGAAAACAGACACCTAGGAAAGAAAGATGCCCCCCAAGAAGAAGAAGCTCGCCGGGATCATCAAGCTTCAGATCCAGGCCGGCCAGGCGAACCCCGCCCCTCCGGTGGGTCCCGCGCTCGGTCAGCACGGCGTCAACATCATGGAGTTCTGCAAGGCGTACAACGCCGCGACCGAGTCGCAGCGTGGCAACGTCATTCCGGTCGAGATCTCGGTCTACGAGGATCGCTCGTTCGACTTCAAGCTGAAGACCCCGCCCGCCGCTCGGCTGCTGCTCAAGGCCGCCGGTGTGCAGAAGGGTTCGGCTGAGCCGCACCGCCTCAAGGTCGCCAAGGTGACCATGGATCAGGTGCGCGAGATCGCCAAGACCAAGCAGGAAGATCTGAACGCCAACGACATCGATCAGGCGGCGAAGATCATCGCGGGTACCGCGCGTTCGATGGGTATCACCGTCGAGGGCTGAGCCTCCGCAGCTCCAGGTGGGAGGGCCGGCCAGGCCCGCAAACCACGGCTGAACCAGACACTTAAGGACAGAGAATTATGGCAAAACGAAGCAAGGCGTATCTCGCCGCGGCCGAGAAGGTCGATCGCGACACCCTGTACTCCCCGCTCGCCGCTGCGCGGCTGGCCAAGGAGACCGCAACCACCAAGACCGACGCGACCGTCGAGGTCGCCGTCCGTCTCGGCGTGGATCCCCGCAAGGCGGACCAGATGGTGCGCGGCACGGTCAACCTGCCGCACGGCACCGGTAAGACCGCCCGCGTCATCGTGTTCGCGGCAGGCGAGAAGGCCGCCGAGGCCGAGGCCGCCGGTGCGGACGCCGTCGGCGCCGAGGACCTGATCGAGCGGATCCAGGGCGGCTGGCTCGAGTTCGACGCCGCGATCGCCACCCCGGACCAGATGGCCAAGGTCGGCCGGATCGCGCGTGTCCTCGGACCGCGTGGCCTGATGCCGAACCCGAAGACGGGCACGGTCACCAACGACGTGACCAAGGCCGTCAACGAGATCAAGGGCGGAAAGATCAACTTCCGCGTCGACAAGCAGGCCAACCTGCACTTCGTTATCGGCAAGGCATCCTTCGACGACGCCAAGCTGGTGGAGAACTACGGCGCCGCGCTGGAGGAGATCCTGCGCGTGAAGCCGTCGACCGCCAAGGGCCGCTACGTCAAGAAGGTGACGGTCTCGACGAACACCGGACCGGGCATCCCGGTGGACCCGAACCGCACCCGCAACCTCCTGGACGAGGACGCGTAAGTAGCACCTGAGCAAATCCGCAAGGGCGGGAACGCATTACGCGTTCCCGCCCTTGTGCGTTTCGGGCTCGGACTATTTCCAAGTTCGGCATCGTTTGCACAGAGGTGACGGTTGTCCTGCTCATCTCCGGTAGCACCCGCGGCGCGTCGACCAACTCCGCCGCATTGCGCACCGTGCAAGCGCTCGCTCCCGTCGGCCTCGACGTGCGCTTGTTCGGCGGCCTCGCCGACCTGCCCGCCTTCGATCCGGATGACGACGGCACCGCGCACCCGTCGGTTCGCGCACTGCGCGAACAGCTTTCGCAGGCCGACGCGGTGCTGTTCTGCACCCCCGAATACGCGGGCACACTACCCGGCAGCCTGAAAAATCTGCTGGACTGGACCGTCGGCAACGCCGACCTCTACGAGAAACCCACCGCTTGGATCACTGTGGCCGCGCTCGGTCGCGGCGAAGGTGCCGCCGCGACACTGGCACTCGTCCTCGGTTACGTGGGTGCCGACGTCGACCCCGACGGCTGTGTCCGGCTGCCGGTCGGCCGGGACGACGTCGGACCGGACGGCTTGGTCGGCACGACCGAATTTCGCAGCGGCGCAATCGAAGCCTTGCACAAACTGGTGGCCAGAGCGGCGGCCTGATACCGGCGAAGACCGGAACCCTGCCGAATCCCGATCTTCGTCCGTGCGCGGTCAGTTGACCGAATCCTCCTGGGGCTCAGCGTCTTTCCGCCAGGCGAGCAGGACCGACTCATCCTCGGGCGCGCCCCACGGCAGGAAGGTGGCCACGATCACCGCGCACACCACGACTGCGCCCGCCGCGACGAGCGAGGCGGTATGGGAGCCTTCGAGCGCGGCCGTTTTCATTGCCACGATGAGGTTTTCGCGTTGACTCTCGAAGAACGGCGGGAGTGGCCGCTTGCGGATCTCCAGCACGCTGAGCGGACTGGATTTGACCAGACCCCGCTCGTTCTCGCTCATCAACGTGGTCGGTAGCGCGTCGATCCGCGGACCGATCCTGGTGGTGTAGTACGACGCCACGATCGAGCCGAGCACCGCGACGCCGAGGGTGCCGCCGATCTCGCGGGTGGTGTCGTTGACCGCGGACCCCGCACCGGCCTCGTTGAGCGGCAGCGATCCCATGATCGACTCGGTAGCCGGTCCCTGCACGATGCCGACGCCGAGCGCCATGAACACCATCGCGGGCAGCACGTCGGTGACGTAGGGACTGTCCACCGTCACCTGACCGCCCAGATACAGCCCGAGCCCGGTGCTCAGCAGCCCGATCACGATGACCGGCGTCGGCCCGAACCGCTGGGCGAGCAGGGTGGCAATGGGTGCGCCGATCGCCACCGAGAACGCGAAAGGCAATGAGGCGATACCGAATTCGAGCGGCGTGTATTCCCGCACCCCTTGGAAATACTGGGTGATGAGGAAAAGAAAGCCGAACATCGAGAAGTAGCAGATCGCAATCGCCAAGGCGGGCATGGAGAATCGCCGATTGCGGAACAGCGTCATATCGAGAATTGGTGCGGGAGTGCGTAATTCCCAGATGATGAACGCGGCAAGCAGGACGAGGCCGAGCGCGCCGGTGCTCAGTGTGGTGGTGGAGAGCCAGCCGAAGCGCGGCGCCTCGATGATGGACCACACCACCAGCGTGATGCCCGCGACGGACAACCCGATGCCGGGCAGATCGAGCTTGCCGACCTGGGTCGCCCGGGATTCGGGCACCCAGATCAGCGTGGCGACGAACGCGATGAGCGCAAGCGGCACGTTGATCCAGAACACCGAGTGCCAGGTGAAGTGGGCCAGCAGCCAGCCGCCCGAGATCGGCCCGATCGCGATGGCGAACCCGGCCATGGCCGTCCATGCCGCGATGGCGAGGGCCCGTTCGCGTTTGTCGTGGAAGATGTTGATGATCAGCGCCAGTGTCGCCGGGAAGACGGCCGCGGCGAACACACCCATCGCGGCGCGCGCGGCGATCACGCCACCCATCGAGCCGGACAGCGCGCCCGCGATCGACATGGCGCCCACGCCGATCAGGCCGACCATCATGATCCGGCGGCGGCCGAGCCGGTCGCCGAGGTTGCCGAAGGCCAGCAACAGGCCTGCGAAGGTGAGGGTGTACGCGTCGACGACCCATTGCAGGCCGCTGACGCCGGTGTGCAGCTGCACCCCGATGGACGGGAGCGCCACGTTCACGATGGTGTTGTCCAGGACGACGATCAGCTCGGCGAGGCAGATCACGGCCAAGGCGAGAAAGCGCTGGTTACGTCGTTCCAGCAGCATCGGTGGATCGACTATGGAGGTTGCCATAGTCAAGCAGTCAAACAGTAACTGTCACCTTAAGTAACGGATAGTGGGGGCGATCTCAACCACATCGCCGGGTGAATGTGACGCGATACACAACGAATCGCGCACTGAATGGTCCCGATTCGCCGGGGAGCACCCCCGTTTTGGCAGATGGAGGTGGCTCCGGGTACATTGGACAGCAGTTATCGACTAGTTCGATTCCTACCCAAATCCGTTCTACCGAAGACCGTTGGTCGTCGAGCCCGCATGGGTTCGATCGAAGGTCCGGCGACATTGCCGGCGGCCCACGCAGGGAGAACCGAGGCCGTGTGATTGTTGTGCGCCCCGGAACGCCTTGCGTCCGGGGCGTTTGTTTTGTCGCCGTCCCCCTGATCGGTAGTTCGTATCGAACCGACCATCAGAGAGGAGGCGAAGTATGGCAAAACCCGAGAAGGTCACTGCGGTCGAGGAGATCGCGGAGCAGTTCAAGAGCTCGACCGCCACCGTGGTCACGGAATACCGTGGCCTGTCGGTCGGCAAGCTCACCGAGCTGCGTCGTGCGCTCGGCGCCGAAGCCACGTACTCCGTCGCCAAGAACACCCTGGTCAAGCGCGCTGCCGCCGAGGCGGGCGTGCAGGGCCTGGACGACTTGTTCGTCGGACCGACCGCGATCACCTTCATCAGTGGTGAGCCGGTTACCGCGGCGAAGGCCCTGAAGACCTTCGCCAAGGAAAACAAGGCGCTCATCATCAAGGGCGGCTACATGGACGGCGCGCCGCTGTCCGTGTCCGAGGTCGAGAAGATCGCCGACCTGGAGTCCCGCGAGGTCCTGCTGGCCAAGCTGGCCGGTGCGATGAAGGGCAACATGGCCAAGGCCGCCGGCCTGTTCAACGCTCCGGCGTCGCAGGTGGCTCGCCTTGCCGCCGCGCTCGTCGAGAAGAAGCAGGCCGAAGCCGGTGGCGACACCGCCGCTGCCGCTGAATAAACCCACCGCGGCCTGAGCATCAGGCCCGGAGGCGGCAGCGCCAGCGTAACCACGCAGGGCCAGTGAAGGCCGCCAATCGAACACAGCGGGTGATTCGCGCGCGGCTCGCCCTCATAGACAACAACTACCGAAAGGAACAACATCATGGCCAACGTTGACGAACTGCTGGAGACCTTCGGCAACATGACCCTGCTCGAGCTGTCGGACTTCGTCAAGAAGTTCGAAGAGAAGTTCGAGGTCACCGCCGCCGCTCCGGTCGCCGTCGCGGGCCCCGCCGGCCCGGGCGCGGTTGCCGAGGCCGTCGAGGAGCAGGACGAGTTCGACGTCATCCTCGAGGGTGCGGGCGACAAGAAGATCCAGGTCATCAAGGTGGTCCGCGAGATCGTCTCCGGCCTGGGCCTGAAGGAAGCCAAGGACCTCGTCGAGGGTGCCCCGAAGGCCATCCTGGAGAAGGTTGCCAAGGATGCCGCCGAGGCTGCCAAGGCGAAGCTGGAAGAAGCCGGCGCCAAGGTTTCGGTCAAGTAATTCCGCGATCGAATCGCCCGACAGGCGGCCCCCATTTGGGGGCCGCCTGTTTGCTATTTACGGCGACCTGCGCGAACAATCCGGAAATACCACATGAAACGGGGTTACTCTTCAGTCAGGTTGGGGTGTGCGTCGTCTCGCTCTTGGGATACAGTGGCCCGACCCACTGTGACGTGACACACCGCTCGACCCAGCACGCGGTTCGCCGGTGGGCAGCTCGCTGAGAAATTGTGGAGGTTGGCGTGGGCGTCGAGGTCAGAACCGAAGGTGTTACCAAGTCCTTCGGATCCCAGCGAATTTGGCAGGATGTCTCCCTGACCTTGCCGACCGGCGAGGTCAGCGCATTGCTCGGCCCGTCGGGTACCGGCAAGTCCGTCTTTCTGAAGTCGCTGATCGGCCTGCTGCGCCCGGAGCGCGGCTCGATCTACGTCGGTGACACGGACATCACCACCTGCTCCAACAAGGAGCTCTACGAGATCCGCAAGCTCTTCGGCGTGCTGTTCCAGGACGGCGCGCTGTTCGGCTCGATGAATCTTTTCGACAATGTCGCGTTCCCGCTTCGTGAGCACACGAAGAAGTCCGAGTCCGACATTCGCAAGATCGTCATGGAGAAGCTGGAGCTGACCGGTCTGCTCGGTGCCGAGAACAAGCTGCCCGGCGAGATCTCCGGCGGTATGCGCAAGCGTGCGGGCCTGGCCCGTGCCCTGGTGCTCGACCCGCAGATCATCCTCGTCGACGAGCCGGACTCCGGCCTCGATCCGGTGCGTACCGCCTACATCAGCCAGCTGCTGATCGACATCAACGCCCAGATCGACGCGACGATTCTGATCGTCACGCACAACATCAACCTGGCCCGCACCGTGCCGGACAACATCGGCATGATGTTCCGCCGCCAGCTGGTCATGTTCGGCCCGCGCGAGGTGCTGCTCACCTCCGACGAGCCGGTGGTCAAGCAGTTCCTCAACGGCCGCATGCAGGGTCCGATCGGCATGTCCGAGGAGAAGGACGAGGCCCAGATGGCGCGCGAGCAAGCGATGTTCGACGCCGGGCATCACCACGGCGGCGCCGAAGAGGTCGAGGGCATCATTCCGCAGATGCAGGCCACTCCAGGCATGCCGGTGCGCCAGGCCGTGCTGCGCCGCAAGGAGCGGGTGCGCGAGATCATGCACACCCTGCCGCACGCGGCGCAGACCGCGATTCGCGAGTCACTTGATCAGAACGACGAGACCCAGGTCTTGGCGTACAACAACAGCGACCTGGGTGGTTACCCGGGCGGCGCGTACGAGACCACCACTCGACACAACACAACTAACGGGTAACATCTGCGATCGTGAATTCCTCCCTGGCGCGATTGCGGACTCCACTGGAGTCGGGGTTCGGCCAGGCCGGCAACATCTTCGCGCTGTTCGTGGACGTGCTGCGCAAGACGTTCCGCCGGCCGTTCGAGTGGCGGGAGTTCATTCAGCAGTCGTGGTTCATCGCCAGCGTCTCGATCCTGCCCAGCGCACTCGTCGCTATCCCGTTCGGCGCGGTGGTGGCGCTGCAGACCGGTTCGCTGATCAAGCAGCTCGGCGCCGAATCCTTCACCGGCGCAACGAGCGTGCTCGCCACGGTGCAGCAGGCGGCGCCGGTGGTGACCGCGTTGATCATCGCGGGTGCCGCCGGTTCGGCGGTCGCCGCCGACCTCGGCTCGCGCACCATCCGTGAGGAGATCGACGCGCTGGAGGTGCTCGGCGTCGACCCGGTGGCCAAGCTGGTGGTGCCGAGGGTGCTCGGCATGACGCTGGTCGCGCTGCTGCTCAACGGCCTGGTCTCGGTGGTCGGCATCGCGGGCGGCTACTTCTTCAACGTGCTGCTGCAGGGCGGCACGCCGGGCGCCTATCTCGCCTCGTTCTCCGCGCTGGCGCAGCTACCCGACCTGTGGATCGGTGAGATCAAGGCGCTGGTGTTCGGCCTGATCGCCGGTGTGATCGCCGCGTACAAGGGGTTGCATCCCAAAGGGGGTCCGAAAGGAGTAGGTGAAGCGGTGAACCAATCGGTGGTCATCACCTTCTTGGTGTTGTTCTTCGTGAACCTCATCCTCACCCTGGTGTATCTGCAGGTCGTCCCGGCCAAGGGCGCCTGACCGGTGGCCACCCAGTACCGCAACCCCGTTCTCGCCAAGTCGCTTCGCCGGGCCGGCGACGTCGTGCGCGCACCGCTGAAGGTGATCGACCGGGCCGGCGAGCAGATGTCGTTCTACTCGCGCGCCATCGCCTGGATCCCGCGCACCGCCGTGCATTACCGCAAGGAGGTCATGCGGCTGCTCGCCGAGGTGACCTTCGGCAGCGGCGCGCTCGCGGTGATCGGCGGCACCATCGGCGTCATCGTTTTCATGTCGGGCTCGGTCGGCGTCGTCGTCGGCCTGCAGGGCTTCAAGGCGCTGGACGCGCTCGGCAGTTCCGTGCTCACCGGCTTCCTCACCGCCTATATCAACACCCGCGAGATCGCGCCGCTGGTCGCGGCTCTGGCGCTGTCGGCGACCGTTGGCTGTGGTTTCACCGCGCAGCTCGGCGCGATGCGGATCTCCGAGGAGATCGACGCGCTCGAGGTGATGGCGGTGCCCGGCGTGCCGTTCCTGGTCACCACCCGGGTGATCGCGGGCTTCCTCGCGGTGATCCCGCTGTACATCGTCGGCCTGCTCGGCACCTTCCTGGCCTCGCGGATGATCAGCATCTGGTTCAACGGGCAGTCCAGCGGCTCCTACGACCACTACTTCAGCCTGTTCCTACCACCTGAGGACGTGCTCTATTCGTTCCTCAAGGTGCTGGTCTTCGCGTTCGTGATCATCATGGTGCACTGCTACTACGGATTCCACGCCACCGGCGGACCGGCCGGTGTCGGCGTCGCGGTCGGCCGCGCGGTGCGGGCCGCCATCGTGCTGGTGAACGTGCTCGATTTCTTCCTCAGCTTGGCGATTTGGGGGACCACGACGACCGTGCGGGTGGCCGGATGAGCACAGCATCGCGTAGCGATTCGGTGAGGGGTGGCGGTCGGGCGACGGGTGGGCCGCGCGGCGTGCAGGCTTGGCGGTCGACCGAGAAGCTGCGCGTCCGGTTGCTGGGCATCGCGTTCTTCGTGGTCGTCGCGCTGTTCCTGGCTACCACCATCGCGATATACAACAAGCAGTTCGTGAAGACGGTCGACGTCGACCTGGTCACCGACAGCGTCGGCAACGCGCTGACCAAGAACGCGGACGTGAAGGTGCGCGGCATCAGCGTCGGTGAGGTGCGGTCCAGCTACTCCGAGAACGGCAGGGTGACACTGAACCTCGCCATCCAGCCGGACAAGGCGGACCAGATCCCGGCCAACGCGACCGCCCGGCTGCTGCCGAAGACGCTGTTCGGCGAGCGGTATGTGGATCTGGTGATCCCCGCCGACCGCAGCGCGGCGCACCTGACCAACGGCGTGGTGCTGCAGCAGGACAAGAGCGGCAACGCGATCGAGCTGAGCAAGCTGCTCGACGACCTGATGCCGCTGCTGCAGGCGATTCCGCCGCAGGACCTCGCCGCCACCCTCGGCGCGCTCTCGCAGGCGCTGTCCGGTCAGGGCGGCGCGCTCGGCGAGAGTGTGGACAAGCTGGACAACATCTTCCGTCAGGTCAACGGCGTGCTGCCGGACCTGCAGGAAGACCTGCGTAGCTTCGCCGAGGTGGCCGCCACCTACTCCGACGCCGCGCCGCAGCTGGTCAATGCGCTGGACAACCTGCGCACCACCAACGCGACCGTGGTGCAGCGCCGCTGGGACATCGACTCGCTGTACGCGGTGCTGACACCCGCCTCGTCGAACACCGCCGATTTCCTGGTCGCCAACCGCGACAACATCATCGACCTGTCCGCCGACTCGCGCCCGCTGCTGGAAATGCTGGCCACCTACTCGCCCACCTTCCCGTGCGTGATGGCGAACTTCGCACAGCTCAAGCCGCGCATCGACGAGATCCTCGGCAAGGGCAGCGAGCACCCCGGCTCCCGGGTGACCATCGAGTTGACCAACCCGCGCGGCAGGTACCTGCCGAACCAGGACGAGCCGCGATGGCTGGATGACCGTGGGCCGTGGTGTATTCCGGAGAAGCCGCTCGGCGTCGACCCGGGCCAGTACACCGGCGGCGCCAACAACGACGGCTCCTACGCGGTGCCGAGCCGTAACCCCGGCGACCAGGAGACGGGCAAGCTTTCGCCGCCGCAGTTCGGGGTCTACCCGGCGGGCAATGTCGCGACCATCGCGGGCTCGCCGCTGGAGCAGCAGTCGCTCGGCGCGATTTACGGTGCGGCACACGGTGTCTCGCCTGATCAAGTGCCGAGCTGGGTGACCAGGGCCGGCGCGCCCGCGTTCCGTGGCAGCGAGGTGAGTGTGCGATGAAGCAGACACTGCGCGGCTTGGGCGGGCCGCTGACCAAGCTGATCATCTTCGTCATCGTGACGTTGTTCGCCACCACGATGCTCGGGCTGTCCATCGCCAACTACAGCGGTGGCGGCACCAAGTTCAAGGCTCGCTTCACCGATGTCACCTCACTGAACGCGGGGGACGAGGTGCGTATCGCCGGAGTGCGGGTCGGCAAGGTCACCGACGTCTCGATCGTGGACAAGCGCCTCGCCGAGGTGAAATTCGAACTCACCGACCGCGATTGGCTGCCCGCCTCGACCACCGCGAGCATCCGCTACCGCAACCTGGTCGGCCAGCGCTACATCGCGCTGGAGCAGGGCACCGGTGAGCAGGGCCGCAAGCTCAACGCGGGCGGCACCATTCCGCTGGAGCGCACCAATCCCGCGCTCAACCTGACCACCCTGTTCAACGGCTTCCGCCCGCTGTTCCGCACGCTGACCGCCGACGACGTGAACAAGCTTTCCTTCGAGATCATCCAGGTGTTCCAGGGCGAGCAGGGCACGATCCACGACCTGGTGGCCACCACCGCGAGCCTGACCAACAAGATCGCGGACAAGGACGCCGTGATCGGTGAGCTCGTCCGCAACCTGACCACCGTGCTGGACACGGTCAACCAGCGCGACGACCAGTTCAACCAGCTCATCGTCAATACCGAGGCGCTGGTCAGCGGGCTGTCCGCGGAACGCGACACGATCGGGCGCTCGGTGACCTCGCTCGGCAATCTGGCCTCGGCCACCGCCGACCTGCTCGTCCCCGTTCGCCCGACACTGCAGGGTTCGATCGCCGGACTGAGCCAGCTCACCGGCACCATGAACGAGCGAAGCGACGACGTGAACGCCGTGCTGGCCAACCTGCCGATCAAGATGGAGAAGCTCGGCCGGGTAGGCAGTTACGGCTCCTGGTTCCAGTTCTATCTGTGCGGTATCGACATCGTCGTCGGCCCCGGCGCGGTGGACGCGCCGCAGCTGAACCTGCCCGCCGGACTGCCGACGATCAACCAGCCGCTCTACACCAACGCCGCGCCGCGCTGCTCCGGGAAGGCCCGCTGATGGACGACCGGATTCTGCTCGGACGCCGCAGCCCCGTCTTCATGGGGGTGCTCGGCCTCGCGATGGTGCTGCTGGTGACGGTGTCGGCGTTCTTCCTCGACCGGCTGCCGATCATCGGCGCGGGCACCAAGTACACCGCCGAATTCTCCGAGGCCGCAGGTCTGAAGAAGGGCAACGAGGTCCGCATCGCGGGCGTGAAGGTCGGTTCGGTGTCCGACGTGCGCCTCGACGGCGCCAAGGTGCTGGTCGACTTCCGCACCCAGGACGCCTGGATCGGCAGCGAGACCACCGCCTCGATCCAGATCAAGACCGTGCTCGGCCAGAAGTACCTGGCGCTGGACCCGAAGGGCTCCCGCGCGGCCGACCCGGCGACCCGGATTCCGTTGTCGCGCACCGTCTCTCCGTATGACGTGGTGGACGCCTTCAGCGACGCGGCGAAGAACATCGATCAGATCGACACCGCGCAGCTGGCCACCAGCATGCGGGTGCTCTCCGACGCGTTCGCCACCACGCCGCCGGAGCTGCGCGGCTCCATCGACGGCGTCGCGCGCCTGTCGGAGACGCTGGCCAAACGCGACGAGGAACTGAAGAAGCTGTTCGCCGCGACCAGGCAGACCACCAAGGTGCTCGCCGATCGCAACGCGGAGTTCGAGCGGTTGCTCGCCAACGGTGGACAGCTGCTGGCCGAGCTCAATATCCGGCAGCAGTCGATCGCGCAGCTGCTCTCCGGCGCCAAGACGGTGTCGGCCGAACTCACCGCGCTGGTGCACGACAACGAGGAGCAGATCGGCCCCGCGCTGAAGAACCTGCGCGGCTCGATCGATCTGCTGAACGCCAACCAGCAGAACATCGCCAAGACCTTGGAGCTCGCGGCGCCGTTCTACGGGATCTACGCCAATGTGCTCGGTACCGGCCGCTGGTTCGACGCGGTGATCGTCAACTTGATCCCGCCCGCGCTGCCGGAGATCCCCGGTGCCCGTCCGCCGATCCGCAACATGGGAGGTAACTGACATGGCGGACCGGTTGCAGGCGCTGCGCGCTGCGGGCCGCGGCACCAAGATCACCATCGCGCTCGTCGTCGTGGTGGCCGTGGTCGCCGCCGCAGTGCTGTGGTGGACGTTCGACCGGCTGACCACCACCAAGATCACCGCGTATTTCGATCGCTCGGTCGGCATCTACGAGGGCTCGGACGTGCGGGTGCTCGGGGTGCCGGTCGGCCGGGTGGACTCGGTCGAGCCGCAGGGCGATCAGGTCAAGATCGTCATGAGCGTCGATCGCTCCTACGACGTCCCGGCCGAGGCGCGGGCCGCGCAGATCACGCCCTCGATCGTGTCCGACCGCTACATCCAGCTGACCCCGGTCTACACCGGCGGGCCGAAAATGCCGCGCACCGCGACCATTCCGCGCGATCGCACGGTCACCCCGGTCGAGGTGGACCAGTTGTACAAGAGCATCACCGAACTCTCGGATGCGCTGGGCCCCAACGGTGCCAACAAAGAGGGCGCGGTCAACGAGCTGGTGCGCACGGGCGCCGCCAACCTGGACGGCAACGGCGAGGCGCTGGGCAACAGCCTCACCCAGCTGTCCAAGGCCGCCAAGTACCTGTCCGACGCCCGCGGCGACATCTTCGACACCGTCAAGAATCTGCAGAGCTTCGTCGCCATGCTGGCCCAGAACGACGCGCAGGTGCGCCAGTTCAATGGGCAGCTGGCCGATCTGTCCAGCTTCCTGGCGAGCGAACGCGACGATCTCGGCGCCGCGCTGAATCTGCTGTCTGTCGCGCTCGGTGACGTCGCCAGGTTCATCGACAACAACCGCGACCTGATCGCCAGCAATGCCGAAGGCCTGGTCACGCTCACCAAGACCCTGTCGGATCAGCGTGACGACCTGGCCGCGGCGCTGCCGGTGCTGCCGCTGGCGCTCAGCAACCTGATCAATATCCATAACGCCGAATCCGGCACCCTGGACATGCGCGCCAACTTCACCGATCTGCAGGACCCGTTCGGTGTCATGTGCAAGTTGATCGACGTGTCCAAGTTGCGGCCGGGTGATCCGCAGTTCGAGGCCCTCGGCAGGCAGATGCGCCCGATCCTGGACCACTGCAAGGAGATCTCCGACCAGATCACCGCCGGGGTGCAGACGCCGACGCTGATCCTGCCGTTCGGCATCCTCAGCGGCGAGAACCAGCAGCGGGCACCGGTGCCGGGCACCGTGCCCGGCGTCCCGTCGGATCGGCTGCCGCCGTCGCAGGGAGGTGAACGGTGAGTCACCGAATCCGTTCCGTCACAAGAGGTATCGGCACGGCAATGGCCCTCGGGCTGGCCGCGGCGCTGGTCGCCTCGTGCTCCTCCGACGGCATCTACAGCGTCCCGCTGCCCGGCGGCGCCGATGTCGGCGAGCACCCGATGCGCATCGACATCCAGTTCGACGACGTGCTCGACCTGGTGCCGCAGTCCGCGGTGAAGGTCGAGGGTCTGCCGGTGGGCCGGGTCGAGGACATCACGATCGGCAAGGACCAGTGGACGGCGACCGTGCGCACCGTGGTGAACTCCTCGGTCGACCTGCCCGCCAACGCGCGGGCCGAAGTACGTCAGTCGAATCTGCTCGGCGAGAAGTTCATCGAGCTGTCCAAGCCCGCGGCCGAGCCGGACGCGAAGAAGCTGACCGACGGTTCGACCATCCTGGTCGCCAACACCCGGCACGCCACCGAGATCGAGCAGGTGCTCGGCGCGATGTCGTTGCTGCTCAACGGTGGTGGTGTCGCACAGCTGCAGCCGATCGTCACCGAGCTGAACAAGACCATCGGCGGCCGCGAGGATCGGGTGCGTTCGCTGCTCGAGCAGGCCAACATCCTGATCAAGGGCCTCGACGACCAGGTCAACGACATCACGAGGGCCCTCGACGGGCTCGATGTGCTGAGCAGCCGGGTGAGCAGCCAAACCGAGCAGATCGGCAAGATCCTCGACGAGCTGCCGCAGGGGGTCAAGATCCTCGAGGAGCAGCGCCCCCAACTGGTCGGGCTGCTCAGCCAGCTGGATCGGGTCGGCGAGGCAGGCTTCGACGTGCTGAACCACTCGAAGGACGACCTCATCCGTGATCTGACCTCGTTGCGCCCAACCCTGCAGGAGCTCGGCAAGGCCGCCCCGGATCTGATCACCGCATTGCCGCTGATCCCGACCTATCCGTTCCCCGACTCCACGCTGGAGTCCACCTTCGGCGGGTCGGTGAACACCTGGCTGTCGGTGGATCAGCAGATCGGCGTCACGCTGAGCAATCTCGGTGTCGGCAAACCGGATCCGGTGTACACGCCGCCGCTCGGCCCGCCGGTGCCGGTGAACCCGACCAACCCGTACTACAACGGCAACGGCCCGCGGCCGGGGTGGCCGACGGTGTCGATCCTGCCGCTACCGCCGAACATGGCGCAGCCGCCCGCGCCGGGCGTACCGCCGAATCCGGTGGGCGCGATTCTGGAGCAGCTGGGAGTGGGTGGTCCCCGATGACGAAGTTGGTCCGCTGGCAGTTGATCGCGTTCGCCGTCGTCGCGGTGGTCGGCGTGGTGTACGTCGGCGCCAAATACATTCGGCTCGACCACATGCTCGGCTTCGGTCAGTACGACGTGCGGGTGCAGGCGGCGCAGACCGGCGGCATCTACAAGGGCGCCGAGGTGACCTACCGCGGCGTGCCGGTCGGCCGGGTCGGGCAGCTGGAACTCACCGGCGACGGCGTGCTGATGCACCTCATCATCGACTCGGGCTCGCCGAAGATTCCCGCGACCGCGAAAGCCGTGGTGGCCAACCGTTCCGCGATCGGCGAGCAGTACGTCGATCTGCAGCCGGACACCGATACCGGGCCTTACCTGCACGACAATTCGGTGATCACCTCGGCGACCACGCCGGTGCCGGTGGAGCAGCTGGTCGCCAGCGTGGACTCCTTCACCCGGTCGGTGGATTTGGCCGCGTTGAACACCACCGTGCGCGAACTCGGAAAGGCGTTCGACGGCAAGGGCGACGATCTGCAGGTCTTCGTCGATTCGCTGAACAAGTTCACCAGCACGTTCCACGAGACGCTGCCGCAGACCATCCAGCTGATCCGCGACAGCAAGATCGTGCTCGGCACCCAGGCCGAGCAGTCCGGCGCCATCCGTGAGTTCAGCGACGGC
Organism: Nocardia sp. NPDC052316; assembly: GCF_044547795.1. Classification (NCBI taxonomy): domain Bacteria; kingdom Bacillati; phylum Actinomycetota; class Actinomycetes; order Mycobacteriales; family Nocardiaceae; genus Nocardia; species Nocardia sp. NPDC052316. Next base: position 1,179,495 of record NZ_JBIUBB010000001.1, on the reverse strand, counting down.
CTGGACAAACTCACCGCGCAACTTCGCTCCAGCGATCCGGACATCCGCAGGCTCATCGGTACGGGCACCGACGCGGGCCAGCAGGTCGACGCGTTGCTGCGGGAGAGCGGCGGCACCCTCACCCAGGATTTGGCGAACCTGCGGCTGCTGCTGCAGGCCATCTCGCCCAAGTTCTATGCGATCCGGCCGCTGCTGCAGTTCCTGCCGCAGCTGTCGATCGGTGGGTCGGCCACCGCGCCCGGCGACGGGACCACGCACTTCGGTCTGGTGCTCGAGGCCAACAATCCGCCCGCCTGTACCGTCGGGTACGAGGGAACGCAGCGGATCCTCGAACAGATGAAGGCGCAGAACCCGGACTTCGACGACACGCGCGACGAGTTCCCCTTCAACAAGGACGCCAAGTGCCTTGTGCCGCAAGGTAACCCGACCGCCGTGCGCGGCGGTGAACGGGCCGATCTCGCCGATCCGAGGGTCGAGCAGCCGTGGGATTCGACCCCGAAGACCGATCCGGAACGGCTGAACCTGACTCCGATCGCCGTGCAGCTCGCCACCTTGATGGGAGTCACGCCGAAGCGGTGACCAGCAACGATGACGTTAGGGTGGCCAGCGTGAGTGCTGATTTGACGAAGCAGCTCGATTCCGCCGAGCCGCAGGAATCACCGGACCCCGCCGACGGCGTGGCGGAATCCGACGTGGTTGCTGAGGCTCCGGCCGCGCCATCCGGCCGCACGGGTCTCCTTCGTGGCTGTGCGCTGATCGGCTCCGCCGCGGCACTGGTCGTCGCGCTCGTCGCCGCCGTCTGGTTCGGCACCGGCTGGGTGCGCGCCGCGATCAGCGATGCCCCGCGCGCCGACGCCCGCGACACCGCGCTCGACGCCGCCCGCCAGGCCGCGCTCAACATGACCTCGATGAACCTCGACGACGTCCCCGGCTCGCTGGCGCTGGCCCGCTCCTCGATGACCGGCGCGCTGCTCGACTCGGCCGACAAGAACAAGGACCAGGCCGAGACGCTGGCCAAGCAGACCGGTGTCGGCATGACGTCCAAGGTGCTCGGTTCCGCGCTGACCACCCTGAACAGCGAGAACGACAAGGCCTCCGCCTTGGTCGTGCTGCAGGTGACCGAGCACGGCAAGGACAAGCCGCCCGCCGACTACCGCTACACCTGGAATGTCGACGTGACCAAGACCGGCGAGGTCTGGAAGGCCGAGCAGATCTCCTCGCTCAGCCAGCCGGTGCTGCTGAGCGGTGGCCAGAACCAGTCCCCGCAGGCGCCGCCCGCCGACCAGCCGCCCGCCGCGCCCAAGCCGGGATCGTAGGAGAAGCAGTCATGACCTCTCGCAAACCGATCAACCGGGTCACCTCCAAGCGCCGCCCGGCCGGCGACCAGCAGCCCCGCGCCGCCGCGCCGCGCAGCACGCCGAGCCGCAAGCCGCGGGTGACGGGCACCACGCGACCCGCCGCGGCGCGCCCGGCCCCCGCAGCGCGGCAGCCCGAGCAGGGCGAGCGCGTCAGCGTCGGAAGGAAGCTCCGCCGCGGCGCCGGCGCGGGCAAGTCGGGACGCTCGTTCTGGTCCCTCGTCGCCGCCTGCCTGATCGCCGCGGTGTTGCTCGGCGGCTTCGCCACGGTCGCCGCGTCGCGCCCCGGCGTCGACGATTCGAACAAGGCCTTCGTCGACAACAAGGCCACCGAGGAGGTGCGCGCGGCCGCCGATCACGCGCTGAAGACGGTCTACGCCTACGACGTGCAGCACATCGACGGCTACCGGGACACGGCGCGCCAGGTGCTCACGGGCAAGATGCTGGCCGATCTGGACAAGTACGCCGACACCACCATCTCGGCGGTAAAACAGGCCCAGACCAGCGCCGATGCCAAAGCGGAACCCATCGCTGTGACTTTGCTCACCGCTGATCGGGCCGAGCTGCTTGTCAACCTGGTCGTCAGCGCCACGAAGAACGGCGCCGCGCAGCAGAGCGTGGCGGGTCCGGTCGTGCTGCACATGCAGAAGGTAGGCGATCGCTGGCTGGCCAGCGACATCGTCGACCAGTGATCGTCCAGCGGCCCAGTCGATCTCGCTAGGCCCTGGTCGGCGCCGTCTACTTGACGAGTTTCGCTGAAGCCGTCACGCTATTCACAACAGCGGCAGCTGTCACAGTGGCTCCATTACGCCCCGTCGTCCTCGACGCAGCCAGCGATTCGGACACGGCGCGCCAGCCACGTGAATGTGCGCACGGGTGGTAGGTTGACACCCCCGTGACGGTTGGTGTACGGTTGGACGTTGCGCTGGCTGCCTCCTGTCCATACCTCGATTTGCACACGAAAGTTCCACCTTCCGGTGTTACTTCCGTTGTTGCCTGTTCGGGTTTCGTTCGGGTTGTAACCAGCGGAATTCGTAGCAGACAAGCGACGGTCGCGGACCACCACGCGGCGCGCGTGAGGTGCTGGAAGGACGCATCTTGGCAGTCTCCACCCAGACCAAGGCAGTTGCCGGAATCCCCGGAGCCCCATTGCGGGTGTCTTTCGCGAAGATCCGTGAACCCTTGGAGGTGCCCGGACTTCTCGATCTACAGACGGACTCATTTGCATGGTTGATCGGTTCGCCGTCATGGCGTGAAAAGGTCGCCCTTCGCGGCGATGTCGGGCTAGTCGGGGGACTCGAGGAGGTGCTCGAGGAGCTTTCGCCGATCGAGGACTTCTCCGGCTCGATGTCCCTGTCTTTCTCTGACCCTCGGTTCGAAGAGGTCAAGGCCTCCATCGACGAGTGCAAAGACAAGGACATGACCTACGCGGCGCCGTTGTTCGTCACCGCGGAGTTCATCAACAACAACACCGGTGAGATCAAGAGCCAGACGGTCTTCATGGGAGATTTCCCGATGATGACCGACAAGGGCACGTTCATCATCAACGGCACCGAGCGCGTCGTCGTCTCGCAGCTGGTTCGTTCGCCGGGTGTCTACTTCGACCACTCCGTCGACAAGACCACCGAGAAGGACCTGCACAGCGTGCGCGTCATCCCGTCGCGCGGCGCGTGGCTGGAGTTCGACATCGATAAGCGCGACACCGTTGGTGTGCGCATCGATCGCAAGCGTCGTCAGCCGGTCACCGTGCTGCTCAAGGCGCTCGGTTGGACGAACGAGGAGATCGTCGAGCGTTTCGGCTTCTCCGAGATCATGATGTCGACGCTGGAGAAGGACAACACCGCCGGTCAGGACGAGGCGCTGCTGGACATCTACCGCAAGCTGCGTCCGGGCGAGCCGCCGACCAAGGAGTCCGCGCAGACCCTGCTGGAGAACCTGTTCTTCAAGGAGAAGCGCTACGACCTGGCCCGCGTCGGTCGCTACAAGATCAACAAGAAGCTGGGTATCCACCTCGGCGAGCAGGTCACCGGATCTGTGCTCACCAAGGAAGACATCGTCAGCACGATCGAGTACCTGGTCCGCCTGCACGCGGGTGACCGCGTGATGACCGCCCCCGGCGGTCAGGAGGTCCCGGTCGACGTCGACGACATCGACCACTTCGGTAACCGTCGCCTGCGTACCGTCGGCGAGCTGATCCAGAACCAGATCCGGGTCGGTCTGTCCCGCATGGAGCGCGTGGTCCGCGAGCGGATGACGACTCAGGACGTCGAGGCGATCACGCCGCAGACCCTGATCAACATCCGCCCGGTCGTCGCCGCGATCAAGGAGTTCTTCGGAACTTCGCAGCTGTCGCAGTTCATGGACCAGAACAACCCGCTGTCGGGTCTCACCCACAAGCGCCGCCTGTCGGCGCTCGGCCCGGGTGGTCTGTCCCGTGAGCGGGCCGGCCTGGAAGTCCGTGACGTGCACACCTCGCACTACGGCCGGATGTGCCCGATCGAGACCCCGGAAGGCCCGAACATCGGCCTGATCGGTTCGCTGTCGGTGTACGCGCGGGTCAACCCGTTCGGCTTCATCGAGACGCCGTACCGCAAGGTGGTCGACGGCCGGGTGACCGACGAGGTCAAGTACCTCACCGCCGACGAAGAGGACCGGCACGTCCGGGCCCAGGCCAACTCGCCGGTCGATGCCGAAGGTCGCTTCCTCGAGGAGCGGGTGCTGTGCCGCCGCGGCAACGAGGAGAACGAGCTCGTCGCCGCCGATGAGGTCGACTACATGGATGTCTCGCCGCGCCAGATGGTGTCGGTCGCGACGGCCATGATCCCGTTCCTCGAGCACGACGACGCCAACCGCGCCCTGATGGGCGCGAACATGCAGCGCCAGGCGGTTCCGCTGATCCGTTCCGAGGCCCCCGTGGTGGGCACCGGCATGGAGCTGCGCGCCGCTGTCGACGCGGGCGATGTCGTGGTGAACGAGAAGGGCGGTGTGGTCGAGGAGGTTTCCGCCGACTACGTCACCGTGATGGCCGACGACGGGACTCGCAAGAGCTACCGGATGCGCAAGTTCGCCCGCTCCAACCAGGGCACCTGCGCGAACCAGCGGCCGATCGTGGACGAGGGCCAGCGGGTCGAGGTCGGCCAGGTGCTTGCCGACGGTCCGTGCACCGAGAACGGCGAGATGGCGCTGGGCAAGAACCTGCTCGTCGCGATCATGCCGTGGGAAGGCCACAACTACGAGGACGCGATCATCCTGTCGCAGCGCCTCGTGGAAGAGGACGTTCTCACCTCGATCCACATCGAAGAGCACGAGATCGACGCGCGTGACACCAAGCTCGGTGCCGAGGAGATCACCCGGGACATCCCGAACGTCTCCGACGAGGTCCTCGCCGACCTCGACGAGCGTGGCATCGTGCGCATCGGCGCCGAGGTGCGCGACGGCGACATCCTCGTCGGCAAGGTCACCCCGAAGGGTGAGACCGAGCTGACCCCCGAGGAGCGGCTGCTGCGCGCGATCTTCGGTGAGAAGGCGCGCGAGGTGCGCGACACCTCGCTGAAGGTGCCGCACGGTGAGTCCGGCAAGGTCATCGGCATCCGCGTGTTCTCGCGCGAGGACGACGACGATCTGCCGCCCGGTGTCAACGAGCTGGTGCGCGTGTACGTGGCGCAGAAGCGCAAGATCCAGGACGGCGACAAGCTCGCCGGTCGCCACGGCAACAAGGGTGTTATCGGCAAGATCCTGCCGACCGAGGACATGCCGTTCATGCCGGACGGCACCCCGGTCGACATCATCCTGAACACCCACGGTGTGCCGCGTCGTATGAACATCGGCCAGATCTTGGAGACCCACCTCGGGTGGATCGGCAAGGCGGGCTGGGATGTCGGCGTCGGTCCGGACGGGGCTCGCCCCGACTGGGCCAAGGCGCTGCCGGAGGAGATGTTGGCGGCCCCGGCCGACTCGAACATCGCCACCCCGGTGTTCGACGGCGCCCGCGAGGAGGAGCTGACCGGTCTGCTCGCCTCGACCCTGCCGAACCGCGATGGTGAGCGCATGGTCGACGACAACGGCAAGGCCACCCTGCTCGACGGCCGCTCCGGCGAGCCGTTCCCGTACCCGGTGGCGGTCGGCTACATGTACATCCTGAAGCTGCACCACCTGGTCGACGACAAGATCCACGCCCGTTCGACCGGCCCGTACTCGATGATCACCCAGCAGCCGCTCGGTGGTAAGGCGCAGTTCGGTGGTCAGCGCTTCGGCGAAATGGAGTGCTGGGCCATGCAGGCCTACGGCGCGGCCTACACGCTGCAGGAACTGCTGACGATCAAGTCCGACGACGTGGTCGGTCGCGTCAAGGTCTACGAGGCGATCGTCAAGGGCGAGAACATTCCGGAGCCGGGCATTCCGGAGTCCTTCAAGGTGCTCCTCAAGGAACTCCAGTCGCTGTGCCTCAACGTCGAGGTGCTGTCTTCCGACGGCGCCGCGATCGAGATGCGCGACGGTGACGACGAGGATCTGGAGCGCGCCGCGGCGAACCTGGGCATCAACCTGTCCAGGAACGAAGCGGCCACCGTCGACGATCTGGCGAACTAGGCGGTCGGCCGGGTGTCGTTGCGCTCCGTAGCGATTGCTTGCAGGTCGCTTGAAACGATCAGCACGGCATCCGGCCCCGCGTTCCACCAACTAGTGAACTTTTTGCTCGAATTCGACCCTTATAGGGGAAAGGAAGTTACGTGCTAGACGTCAACTTCTTCGATGAACTCCGGATCGGCCTTGCCACCGCGGACGACATCCGCCAGTGGTCTTTCGGCGAGGTGAAAAAGCCGGAGACCATCAACTACCGCACCCTCAAGCCGGAGAAGGACGGGCTCTTCTGCGAGAAGATCTTCGGTCCTACCCGGGACTGGGAGTGCTACTGCGGCAAGTACAAGCGTGTCCGCTTCAAGGGCATCATCTGTGAGCGCTGTGGCGTCGAGGTAACTCGCGCCAAGGTGCGTCGTGAGCGGATGGGCCACATCGAGCTGGCCGCACCGGTCACCCACATCTGGTACTTCAAGGGCGTGCCCTCGCGCCTCGGGTACCTGCTCGACCTGGCGCCGAAGGATCTGGAAAAGATCATCTACTTCGCCGCCTACGTCATCGTCGCGGTCGACGACGAGCTGCGCCACAACGAGCTCAGCACGCTCGAAGCCGAGATGGAGGTCGAGAAGAAGGCGGTCGCCGACCAGCGCGACGCCGACCTCGAGGCCCGTGCCCAGAAGCTCGAGGCCGACCTGGCCGAGCTCGAGGCCGAGGGTGCCAAGTCCGACGTGCGCCGCAAGGTCAAGGACGGCGGCGAGCGCGAGATGCGTCAGCTGCGCGACCGCTCGCAGCGTGAGCTGGATCGGCTCGACGAGATCTGGACCACCTTCACCAAGCTGGCGCCCAAGCAGCTCATCGTCGATGAGGTGCTCTACCGCGAGCTGATCGACCGCTACGGCGAATACTTCACCGGTGCCATGGGTGCGGAGTCCATCCAGAAGCTGATGGAGAACTTCGACATCGACGCCGAGGCCGAGAGCCTGCGGGAGACCATCCGCAGCGGTAAGGGCCAGAAGAAGCTGCGCGCGCTCAAGCGGCTCAAGGTCGTCGCGGCGTTCCAGACCAACGGCAACTCGCCGATGGGCATGGTGCTCGACGCCGTTCCGGTGATCCCGCCGGAGCTGCGCCCGATGGTTCAGCTCGACGGTGGCCGCTTCGCCACCTCCGACCTGAACGACCTGTACCGTCGCGTGATCAACCGCAACAACCGCCTCAAGCGACTGATCGACCTCGGCGCGCCCGAGATCATCGTCAACAACGAGAAGCGGATGCTGCAGGAGTCCGTGGACGCGCTGTTCGACAACGGTCGTCGCGGCCGCCCGGTCACCGGACCGGGTAACCGCCCGCTGAAGTCGCTGAGCGATCTGCTCAAGGGCAAGCAGGGTCGTTTCCGGCAGAACCTGCTCGGTAAGCGCGTCGACTACTCGGGCCGTTCGGTCATCGTGGTCGGTCCGCAGCTGAAGCTGCACCAGTGTGGTCTGCCGAAGCTGATGGCGCTCGAGCTGTTCAAGCCGTTCGTGATGAAGCGTCTGGTCGACCTGAACCACGCGCAGAACATCAAGTCCGCCAAGCGGATGGTCGAGCGTCAGCGTCCCCAGGTGTGGGATGTCCTCGAAGAGGTCATCGCCGAGCACCCGGTGCTGCTGAACCGCGCGCCCACCCTGCACCGCCTCGGCATCCAGGCGTTCGAGCCGCAGCTCGTCGAGGGTAAGGCGATCCAGCTGCACCCGCTCGTCTGTGAAGCGTTCAACGCCGACTTCGACGGTGACCAGATGGCCGTGCACCTTCCGCTGTCCGCGGAGGCGCAGGCCGAGGCTCGCATCCTGATGCTGTCCTCGAACAACATCCTCTCGCCCGCCTCCGGTCGACCGCTCGCCATGCCGCGTCTCGACATGGTGACCGGCCTGTACTACCTGACCCGCCTCGAAGAGGGTGCGAAGGGCGAGTACAAGGCCGCGGGCAAGGACAAGGCCGAGTTCGGCGTCTACTCCTCGCCCGCCGAGGCGCAGATGGCGGTGGACCGCGGTGAGCTCACCGTGCGTTCGCTGATCAAGGTGCGCCTCACCCACCAGCGCCCGCCGAAGGACATCGAGGCGAAGCTGTTCCCGGAGGGCTGGACCCGCGGCGACGCGTGGATTGCCGAGACCACCCTTGGTCGCGTGCTGTTCAACGAGCTGCTGCCCGCGGACTACGCGTTCATCAACGAGCCGATGCCGAAGAAGCGTCAGGCGACGATCATCAACGATCTCGCCGAGCGCTACCCGATGATCGTGGTCGCGCAGACCGTCGACAAGCTGAAGGACGCGGGCTTCTACTGGGCCACCCGGTCCGGGGTGACGGTCTCGATGTCCGACGTGCTGGTGCCGCCGGAGAAGACCGAGATCATGGAGCGCTACGAGGCGCTCGCCGACCAGATCGAGAAGAAGTACCAGCGTGGTGCTTTGGATCACAAGGAACGCAACAACGCCTTGGTCAAGATCTGGCAGGAAGCGACCGAAGAGGTCGGTACGGCGTTGCGGGCGCACTACCCGCCGGACAACCCGATCATCGCGATCGTCGAGTCGGGCGCGACCGGTAACTTCACCCAGACTCGTACCCTCGCCGGTATGAAGGGCCTGGTTACCAACCCGAAGGGTGAGTTCATCCCGCGGCCGATCAAGTCCTCGTTCCGTGAGGGCCTGACCGTTCTCGAGTACTTCATCAACACGCACGGTGCGCGAAAGGGTCTGGCCGACACCGCGCTTCGTACCGCCGACTCGGGTTACCTGACCCGTCGTCTGGTGGACGTCTCGCAGGACGTGATCGTGCGCGAGCACGACTGCGCCACCGAGCGCGGCATCATCGTGCACATCGCCGACAAGCAGGCGGATGGCTCGCTGATCCGGGACCCGCACGTGGAAACCTCCGCGTACGCTCGCACGCTCGCGTCGGATGCGGTGGATGCCGACGGCAACCTCGTCATCGGTAAGGGCGCCGACCTCGGCGACCCGGCCATCGAGGCGCTGCTCGACGCGGGCATCACCGAGGTGCGGGTCCGCTCGGTGCTGACCTGCACCACCGGCACCGGCGTGTGTGCGACCTGCTACGGCCGCTCGATGGCGACCGGCAAGCTGGTCGACATCGGTGAGGCCGTCGGTATCGTCGCCGCGCAGTCCATCGGTGAGCCCGGTACCCAGCTGACCATGCGTACCTTCCACCAGGGTGGTGTCGCGGGCGATGACATCACCGGCGGTCTGCCCCGCGTCACCGAGCTCTTCGAAGCTCGGGTGCCGAAGGGCAAGGCGCCCATCGCCGAGGTCTCCGGTCGCGTGCGGCTCGAGGACGACGATCGCTTCTACAAGATCACCATCATCCCGGATGACGGTGGTGAAGAGGTTGTCTACGACAAGCTCTCGAAGCGTCAGCGTCTGCGTGTCTTCAAGCACGACGACGGCACCGAGCGTCTGCTCTCCGATGGTGACCACGTCGAGGTCGGCCAGCAGTTGCTGGAAGGCGCGGCGGATCCGCACGAGGTGCTGCGTATCATGGGTCCCCGTCAGGTGCAGATCCACCTGGTCCACGAGGTCCAGGAGGTCTACCGCTCGCAGGGTGTGTCGATCCACGACAAGCACATCGAGGTCATCGTGCGCCAGATGCTGCGTCGCGTGACGATCATCGACTCGGGTGCCACGGAGTTCCTGCCCGGTTCGCTCACCGAGCGGTCCGAGTTCGAGGCCTCCAACCGTCGCGTCGTCGCCGAGGGCAACGAGCCCGCGGCGGGCCGCCCGGTGCTGATGGGTATCACGAAGGCGTCGCTCGCGACGGATTCGTGGCTGTCGGCGGCGTCCTTCCAGGAGACCACTCGAGTGCTGACGGACGCGGCCATCAACTGCCGCTCCGACAAGCTCATCGGCCTCAAGGAGAACGTGATCATCGGCAAGCTGATCCCGGCCGGTACCGGTATCAACCGCTACCGCAACATCACGGTGCAGCCGACCGAAGAAGCCCGTGCCGCCGCGTACGCGGTGCCGTCCTACGACGACACCTACTACAGCCCGGACAGCTTCGGTCAGACGACCGGTGCCGCGGTCCCGCTGGACGATTACGGTTTCAGCGACTACCGGTAATCCGGTACCGCAACACATCCGGCCCCCGCTCCCTCCATGGAGCGGGGGCCGTTTGCGTTGGTCGAGGTTTTCGCGGTGTCCGAAGAGTGATGCGAAATTTACTTCGCGGGGAATATTTTCTGTAAGAATATTTTCAATTGAAGGGGTTTGGTTGGTGGATGGTGCGCTCGGGCGGCTGGGACCTGCTGAATCCTGTTCCGCCCGTTGCGAAAGCGAGTCGCTTCATGACCGACCACCAGATCTTCGATCTCGGTGACTTCACCACCCAGCACGGTGCCACGCTGCGTGGTGCCTTCCTGACGTACGCCACCTATGGTGAGCTCAATGCGGACAAGAGCAACGCCATTGTCTATCCGACGTGGTACTCGGGGCGACATTGGGACAACGAGTGGTTGATCGGGCCGGGTATGGCGCTGGATCCGGCGGAGTACTTCATCATCGTGCCGAACATGATCGGCAACGGCCTGTCCAGCTCGCCGAGCAACACGCTGCAGCCCTATGACCGGGCCCGCTTCCCCGACATCACGGTGTACGACCAGGTGGCCGCGCAATACCGTTTGGTGACAGAGCGTTTCGGCATCGAGCGATTGGCGCTGGTGACCGGCTGGTCGATGGGCGCGGGTCAGACCTACCAGTGGGCGGTGAGCTACCCGGACATGGTGGAGCGGATCGCCCCGTTCTGCGGCTCCGCCCGAACCAGCGACCACAACAAGGTTTTCCTGGAAGGCGTCAAGGCTGCGCTGACCGCCGACTCGGCTTTCGCAGGCGGCTGGTACGGCGAAAACTGGCCGACCACCGGACTACGCGCCCTGGCACGGGTTTACGCGGGCTGGGGTTTCTCGCAGGCCTTCTACTGGGAGAAGGAGTACGAGAAGCTCGGCTACACCTCGCTGGAGGACTTCCTGATCGGCTTCTGGGAGGGCTTCTTCCTGGACGGCCGCGACCCGAACAATCTGCTCACCATGCTGTGGACCTGGCAGCACGGCGACGTCGGCCGCACGCCCGGCTTCGACGGCGACACCGAGGCCGCCCTCGCCTCGATCAAGGCCACCGCCCTGGTCATGCCCGCCGAGAAGGACCTCTACTTCCCGCCGGAGGACGAGGCCTGGGCGGTCGGCCACATGCGCAACGCGGAACTTCGGGTGATCCCCGGGATCTGGGGTCACTTCGCCGGCCACGGCAGCAATCCCGAAGACACCCGGTTCATCGACACCGCGCTAGCCGAACTACTAGGAAAACCCGGTGGCCTGGCCTGATCAGGCCAGTGAACTATCCACTGGTGGTCACGGTCGGTGCCCTGGTGCTGCTGGGCATCGTCGCGCTGGCGGTCTGGGACGACGTGCGAGATCTGGATGAGGACGGCATCCGGCAGGCCGACGAGGAGCGGATTGACATCAACTAACGTTTAGGTTGCACGCTGGTCACCGAAGCTCGAACGAGTTCTGACCAGAGGAGATGCTGTGCGCGCCGTAGTCCTGCATTCATTCGGCCCCCCGGAAAACCTGCGCTACGAGGAGGTTCCGGATCTGAAACCGGGTCCGGGCGAGGTGCGCATCGCCGTCCGGGCGGCCGGTGTGCACCTGATCGAAACGGCGATGCGGGCGGGCCTGCCGATCGGCCCGCCGCTACCGGAGCTACCCGCGATCTTCGGCGGCGAGGTCGCGGGTGTCGTCGACGCGATCGGTCCGGACGTGGACCTGTCGTGGCTCGACGCCGCCGTGGTGACGCCGCGCAGCACCTCCGGCGGCTACGCAGAGTGGGCGGTGGCGGAATTGCCTGCGCTGCATCGGATTCCGGATGCGCTGGATTATTCGACCGCCGTCGCCATGATCGTCACCGGCACCACCACCATCGAGGTTCTCGATCTCGCCGCGCTGACGGCCGACGATCTGGTCCTGGTGAACTCGGCGGCAGGCGGGGTCGGCCGATTGATCGTCCAGCACGCCCGCAATATCGGTGCCAGGGTGATCGGCGCGGCCGGCGGACCGGCCAAAGTCGCCGCGGTGGACGTCCTGGGCGCCGACCTCGCCGTCGACTACAACGAGCCCGACTGGACCGATCAGGTCCGGCAGGCGTTCTGCGACCGGGCGGTGACGGTGGTGCTCGACGGTGTCATGGGCGAGAAGGGCCGGGCGGCGGTGGCCTTGCTCGCCGAGGGCGGGCGGTACGTCACCTACGGAAACGCCTCGCGGGAGACCTTCGAACCGGACCCGGAAAAGCTGCGGGAACAAGGCATTACGGTGATCGACGCTGTCGATCATGCTGAGCAAGCCCCGCGAGGTGCGCGGTGAGGAGTCCCGCGCGCTGGCCGCGGCCGCCGACGGCACCATGGTGCCGACCGTGCAGACCTTCCCGCTCGACGAGGCCGCGAAAGCGCACGCCGCGTTGGAGAATCGGGCGACGACCGGCAAGGTGGTGCTGATTCCGTAATCCGCCGTGGATTCATCCGGACGTCACCGCCGCGTCGGTGGCGGCGGCCACAATGGGGTGTATGCGTCGAAGGTCTGTGCTCGGAGTCGCGGCGATGCTGGCCGGTCTGCTGAACGCGGGTGCGGTGTCGGCGCACGTGCCGCCGGTGCAGTTCGATCTGCAGGCGCACCGCGGCGGCCTCGCCCTGGTGGTGGAGAACACGGTGGCCGCCTTCGCCAACGCGTTGGAGCTCGGCGTGCACACGCTCGAGCTGGACGTGCAGATCACCGAGGACGGCTACCCGGTGGTCACCCACGATCGGGATCCCAATCCGAGCAAGTGCGTCGACACCGCTCCCGCCTTCCTCGGCGACCCCGAGTTCCCGTATGTGCCCGGCACCAGGTTCATTCGCGACCTGACGTTGGCGCAGGTGCGCACCATCGATTGTGGCTCACTGCGATTGGCGGCCTTCCCCGAGCAACGTACCGTGCCGGGCGCGCGAATGCCGCTGCTGTCAGAGGTTTTCGATCTCGTGCGTGCCTATCGGGCCGATGAGGTCATGCTGAACATCGAGACCAAGGTAGAGGCGGGCGCGCCGGAGCAAACCGCGCCGCGGGAGCAGTTCGTGCAGGTGGTCGCGGCGGAGGTGCGGCGCGCGCACCTCGAAAATCAGGTCACCGTCCAAAGTTTCGACTGGGGCGCACTGATGCGCATGCGCGAGGTGGCACCGGAGCTGCCGATCGTCGCGTTGACCAACGGACAGCAGTTCCTGCAAACCGGCCAGCCCGGGGCGTCGCCCTGGCTGGGCGGCCTGGACATCGATGACTTTCCCGGCTCGCTGCAGCGCAAGTTCGTCAGCGCCGCTGCGTCTTTCGGTGCCGATGCCGTATCCCCGGTGCACGGCGACCCGCAGGACGGCAGCGTCGAGGACCCGGGCTATCGGCCGTTCACGACGCGGGAGCTGGTGCAGGCCGCGCACCGGCAACAGATGCGAGTGGTGCCGTGGACGGTCGACGACCGCGCCACCATGACCGCGCTGATCGACCTCGGGGTGGACGGCCTCATCACCAACCGCCCAGACCTGTTGCGCACGGTCCTCGCCGAACGCGATTACCAGCTACCGAAGGCTTATCCCCGTCCCTGACGGGACCGAAGCCATGCGGGCCGGGTTGCGCCGCACTGCATCCAGGACTCGGTCTCGCGCTTCGCGTGGACAATGCCCGCCTGCCACGGTATGAAAATGGAACACGTTTCAGTTATGTAGTGGGAGATGCGATGGACAGCGCGGCCATGGGCGAGTTGGTGATGGCGGGGTTCCAGAAGCTGGGGTTCATCCAATTCACCGGGATCGAAGGGGTGGAGTTCGATGCCGGGCGGAACGTGGTGCGGATGGCGCCACGCGCCGAGCATCTCAACCACAACGGTGACCTGCACGCGGCGGTGCTGTTCGGCCTTGCCGAGACCGCGGCGATGGGTGCGTCGGTCTCGGGGATCGTGGATCTGATGGGCGAGACCTTCATCGTGGCCAGGGACGGCCGGATCGAGTACCGGGCGCGCGCGAAAGGCGATGCCGGGCCGTACCTTGCGACATCCGAGGTGTCGGGAGAGATTCTGCAGCAGGTGCGGGCGGATATCGCGGCGCGGACGCCCATCGAACTGGAAGTGCCGGTGAACATCACCGACAACACCGGAAAGTCGGTGGCCGCAGCCGCGTTCACCGCCGTGATCCGGCCACGCCGGAACTGATCCGGTCACGTCGCGGGTGCTCCGGCGGGGCGCGTCCGAGTACACGAGCGCGCCCGCCGCTCTCGGCTCAGCGCTCGCTGTCGAGCATCGCCATCTGCTCGGCGGCATACCGCGAACCGGCGATCTGCTCGGCGGGCACCGCAGCCTCGATAGTCGCCAACTCGTCCTCGGTCAACGAAACATCCAGTGCGCCTACCGCTTCCGTCCAACGCTCGCGCCGACGCGCACCGATGACCGGCACGATATCGTCGCCGCGGGTCAGCACCCACGCGATCGCCAGCTGGGCGACCGAAACCTTCTTGGTTGCAGCGATTTCGGCGAGCGCGTCGACCAGCTTCAGGTTCCGGCTGAGGTTCTCGTCCTGGAAGCGCGGGCTGTGCGCCCGGAAGTCGGTGGCGGCGAAGGTCGTCCCTGCCTGCACCGAGCTGCTGAGCAGCCCGCGCGACAGCACGCCGTAGGCGGTGACGCCGATGCCGAGCTCGCGGCACAGCGGCAGGATCTCGGCCTCGATACCGCGCGAGATCAGCGAGTACTCGATCTGCAGGTTATGGACCGCACCGAGCTCGCCGACTTCCTGCGCCGCCGCCGGGAGCAGCTGACGCCCGCCGCCGTGGGTTTGCCACCCGGTGTCCGGCGCCGCACGCCCGGCCTGCGCCGGGATGAGGTTGCGCTTCTGGCCGGCATGTCGACGGACTACTACACCCGATTGGAGCAGTCGCGTGGGCCGCGGCCGTCCACTCAGGTGCTCGCGTCGCTGGCTCGCGCGCTGCGCTTCAGCAGCGACGAACGCGACTACCTCTACCACCTGTGCGACCACTCCCCGCCGGGACGCGAGTCCACCGACTCCCACGTCGGCCCTGGACTGATGCACCTGCTCGCCAAGCTGGACGACACCGCGGCCACGGTGGTCACCGATCTCGGTGAGGTGCTGGTGCAGAACCGCATGCACACCCTGCTGGTCGGCGATCACGGCACCCGCCGCGGGTGGGACCGCTTCTACGCCTACCGCTGGTTCACCGATCTCGAGTCGCGCGCGATCTTTCCCGAGCAGGACTGGGATCGCTTGGGCCGCAAGCATGTCGCCGATCTGCGGGCGACGGCCGCGCGCAGAGCAGGCGATGCCGACGTCGCCGAGTACATCGGCGTATTACGTTCCACGAGCGCGGAATTCGACCGACTCTGGGACGAACACGAAGTAGCGGTGCGACTTTCGGACACCAAGCGCATCCAGCACCCGCAGGTCGGCTTGATCGACACGATCTGCGAGACGCTGCTCACCCCGAACGCCGCTCAGCGCCTGCTGGTCTACCTACCCCGCCCAGGCACGGACGCCGCGGCGAAGCTGGACCTATTGCGTGTCATCGGAACGCAGACCATGGACGCCGCAGGCGAAGTCGAGAATACCGCGCAGAGCTGATCGAATCAGGGTGCGCCGGTGGCGTAGTCGAGCGCCGCGTCGATCGCGGGCTGACCGCCGCCCATGGCGAGTCCGGCCGCCGCGCCGATCGCGGCGCCGAGCACCGTGGTGATCGGCACCGTGATGAAGTCGAGCACGAAAAGCCCGAGCGGGAAGCCGAGCACGAAGCCGATCGCCGCGCCGATTCCCGCGCCCGCCAACACGATCGGCATGGCCTTCTCGACCTCGGCGAAGAACCGTTCCTGGCTGCTGACATCGCGCAGCGGCGTCTGCGACATGTTGTCCGGAACGAGGGTGAGCCGGTGGCCCGACTCCTCGATGACCGGGTGCAGCGCCACTCGCTTGTCGCCGACGCGCAGCGCCATCGGGAGTGCGGCGACGACGCTTCCGTCGTGAGCGGTCAGCGTGACGACCCGGCCGTCATGGATCAGGTCGAAGCGACCGTCCTGAATGGTCGTCACGGCGGCGCGCCGATCCTCGGATGCCGCAACCTGATAGGCGATGTCGGCGAAGGATCCGCGCACATCGAGCGCGGTGTCGGGGGTAGTGGCATCCGCGTGCGTGGCGCCCGTGCTGATGACCATGGCGAGCAAGGCCAGCAGTGCCGTCGCGGCGATTCTGGAGACTCTCATCGTGTTCTTTCGGTAGCGCTGCCCCTGCGCAGTGTTTTTCGTCGGCGAGAGTATCAGGCGCAGCCGGGACGGCGGCTCGAACCGGCAGAACAGCTCGGTCGCAGCGCAACTCGGCTCAACGCTCGAGTTCGCCGCTCAACCTGCGCAGGTAGCCGGCGAAGCGTTGCCGGTCGAGGTCGTCCCAGTCGGCGGTGAGTTCGGTGAAGACTTGGCGCTGCCAGTCGCGGGCGTCGGCGAGCAAGCGTTCCCCGCTCGCGGTCAGCGCCAAGGAGGTTCGGCGTCGGTCGTGCTCGGACTCGGCGCGGGACAGATGGCCCGCCGCGGTGGCGTCGCGCACCATCCGGCTGGCGCCCGAATGATCAAGTCCGAGTTGGTGTGCCACCGAGGTGATGGTGGCCTCGGCGCCCTGTTCGACGGTGGCGGCTACCGCCTCGACCACCTGGACGTGCTGGGCGTGCCGTAACTCCTCGGGCAGGTCCGCGGAGGTCCGGTTGATCCAGCGTCGGGACCAGAATCGCACCAGTCGAAACAACGCGGGCCCGCCGTCGGCGGCGGTCCCCGGCTTGGCAGTCGCCCGTCTGCTCATGATGCCAGCCTAGCTGGCCCTTGCCGACCGTATGCGTATCGCATATATATTTATGTGCGGTGCGCATGTTTATTGGAGGTAACCATGACCATTGTTTTGAATCACACGATCGTCCCCGCGGCGAACCGGCACGCCGCCGCAACGTTTTTCGCCGAGCTGTTCGGACTGTCCGTCGGCCCGCCGAGCGGGCCTTTCGTGCCGGTACAGGTCAACGCCGATCTCACCTTCGATTTCGACGACCGAGGACAAGTCCAGCCCGGCCACTATGGATTCCTCGTCGACGACGAGACCTTCGATGCGGTGCTGGGGCGGCTGGCGCAGTGGCCCGCCGTCGATTACGGCTCAGGCCCGCAACACGGGTGGAACCGGGCGATCAATCACCTCGGCGGCGGGCGGGGTGTCTATGTGCACGTGCCCGATGGGCACAGCTACGAGCTGTTCACGGCGCTGCCATGAGCCGAACGCGACGGCCACGCGAATCAGGTTCTGGCCGGACCGATCCGGCGCTTGCGCGGCTTGAGATGCAGTCCGGGCAGCGGCGGCGCCGGGATGCGCTGCTCCGGTGGATGGCCTGCGATATCCGGGAAGCGGCTGAGGTCGCGGTTCTCCCAATCGTTTCGGGCTGCGACGATGTCCTCGTGGCTGCGGCCGACGAAGTTCCACCACATCACCAGCTCCTCGCCGAACGGCGCGCCGCCGATCAGCGCGAAATGCGCGCCGGCCGTGCTGGTCAGCGAGATCTCCGCGCGGTCGGTGCCGAGGTACAGCAGCGGGCCCGCGGCCAGCCGGGTGCCCTCGACCGTCACCTCGCCCTCGATCACCATCAGTGCGTGCTCGAAGCCGCGCTCCAGCGGGAGGGTGGCCGTACCCGGCGCCAGCCGCACATCCGCGCCGACGATCGGCGTATAGGCGGTGGCGGGGGAGGTGGCGCCGGCCAGCGTGCCGATCAGCACGATGGCTCGCAGTCCCGGCGCCTGATAGACGGGCAGGTCGCGATGCTGCTCGAAATGCGGGTCGATGCCGGTCTTGTGGCCGGGCAAGGCGATCCACAGCTGCAGGCCGTGCCCGGCGTGCGCGCCCGCGACACCGTATTCGGAGTGCGCGATGCCGCGACCCGAGGTCATCAGGTTCAGCTGCCCCGGCTGGATCCGCACATCGGAGCCGACCGAGTCGCGGTGGCGGATCAGGCCGTCGAACGGCCAGGTCACCGTCTGCAGGCCGATGTGCGGATGCGGATCGATATCCGGCGACGCCCCGGTGTCGGTGACGGTGGGCGAGCCGAAGTGATCGAGGAAGCACCACGCCCCGACGGTCGGCAGATCCCGTTGCGGCAGCACCCGTTCCACGAAGACGCCGCGCACACCGCCGAGCGGTACCTCACGCGCCGGGTAGAGCTCGGCCACCGGGCCCGGACCGGGTGCGGGCTCGCAGAGCGTCTCCGCCGGATGCGGATCGAGATCGCTCACGACCGCGTCGTTCCGGACGCTGGGCCGGCGGTGCGCACCCTCACCGGGTGACGCCCTTACCGATCACCTGCGCGTCGTACTGCGGGTGCTTGTCCAGGTAAGCCTTGATGAACGGGCACAGCGGGCGGATCACCCGGCCGCGCTCGATCACGTCTTCGACGGCGTGCTTGGCCAGCGTGCTGCCGAGGCCCTTGCCGGAGAACGCGCCATCGATCTCGGTGTGCGTGAACACCGTCTCGTCGTCGCGCTCCTCGTACTCGGCGAACCCGGCGAGCTCGCCGCCGTAGGTCACCTCGTACCGGTTCTTCTCGTCGTTGCGGACAACCTTGGATTCCGAGGCAGCTGCGGTCATGGTCGACTTCTCCTTCGATGCGCGTACCGGATGCTTACTGAGGATCGACACGCGATTGAACGCGCCGATCGTGGTGGCCGCCCAGACGACGACGGACAGCTGATCGTCGGTCAGGTGCTTGCGGGCGAAAGCGTAGTCACGCTCCATTGTCGCCTCGTCCGGCAGCGTGGCGGTGATCTCGGCCAGCGCGAGCGCGGCCTGTTCCTGCGGTGTGTACAACTCGGTGCGTCGCCACGCGGGCAGCACGGCGAGTTCCTGCTCGGTGTTTCCCGCGGCGAGCGCGGCCCGCTGGTGCGTGTCCAGGCAGAAGGCGCAGCCGTTGAGCTGGGAAACGCGCAGATTTATCAGCTCGATGAGCTTGCGGTCGAGGCCGACTTCGGCGCCTGCGGCGCGTACTTCGCTCGCGACCTTGCTGAGGGCGCGGAACGCGGCGGGCGTCTGCTTGTCGATCCAGACGCGGTCGTGCGGTACATCGGGCTTCACTCCACTGGATGGTAGTGACCCGGATACCCGGTCGTACGGCCGGGGCTGGTTTAAACGGACCGGGGTCCGCGTGCATTTACACCGGCATACAGAACTCGTAGAGATCGTTCGTCGCTGCTCGCGCGCGCCGGTGCGCGGGACAACCATGGAGGTCCGTAGAAGGAGAAGCGTCATGAGGTTCCGCAACCGCACCGCCCCCACCTTGGTCGCCGCCTGCCGTCGCAGCGCGCACCGCATCTGGGCCAGGCAGGATCTCACCCCGCAGGAACGGGCGAATCTGATGGCCGGGTGGACGCCGCCCGCGATCATCAGCGCCTCGCTGGGCGGGCGAACCTTCCACTGAGACGAGCAGGCCCGGCGATCCGCACTCGGACCGCCGGGCCTGCACCGGATCTCGGCTGTTCGCTAGATCTCGGTGAATCGCCGCAGCTCGAACGGTTCGACCAGGATCTCGTCCAAGGCTGCCGCGCACTGCTTCAGATGCGGGGTCTCGAAGTGCGCCGCCAAGGCGTCGGCGTCCACCCATTCCTCGAGCAGTACGACCCGGCTCGGATCGGTGGGGTGCAGGTACAGCTCGTAACCGAGGCAGCCGTGTTCGGCGACGGTCGGTTCGATCATTTCCTGCAACACCTCGCGCAGCTCGGCCTCGCGGCCCGGCTTGGCGGCGAAGCGGACATTGAGCGTCAGCGTGGACACGGTTGAACTCCTGATCTGTTGTGGTGCTTGTTATTCCCGGCCTGCGGACGTGAAAGACATGTCCGCGTAGCGGTCTCCGGCCACCTGGCCCGCGATCGGTGAGAGCGTCGCCGATTCGTCGGCGGTCAGCTCGATGGTCGCGGCCGCAACATTATCGGCAAGCCGAGTCCTACTGCGGGTACCGGGAATCGGGGCCACCGAGAGGTCGTGCACCTTGGCCTGTGCGTGCAGCCAGGCCAGCGCGACCTGGGCCTGGGTGATCCCGCGAGCTTCGGCGATGGTGCGCAGCGGCGCGAGCAGTTCGGCATTGCGCGCCGCGTTGTCCTCGGCGAAGCGCGGAAACACCCGCCGCACATCATCTTTCCCGAGTTCGCGGACCGCGCCGGTCAGGAAGCCGCGGCCCAGCGGCGAGTACGGCACGAAAGTCACGCCGAGTTCGGTGGCGGCGGGCACCACCGTTCGCTCGACATCCCGGGAGAAGATCGACCATTCGGACTGCACGGCGGCGATCGGGTGCACAGTGTGCGCTGCCCGAAGCTCGGGCCCGGTCACCTCGGACAGGCCGATGGTGCGAATCTTGCCCTGCCGCACCAGATCCGCCAGCACGCCGACGGTGTCCTCGATCGGCACCGCCGGGTCGCGCCGGTGCATGTAGTACAGGTCGATGACGTCGATGCCGAGCCTGCGCAGGCTGGCCTCCACCGCAGTGCGGATGTAGGCCGGTGAGTTGTCGATGCCGCGGTAGGCCGGATCGTCGGCCTTGCGGACGATGCCGAACTTGGTGGCCAGCACCACCCGATCGCGGTTGGCTCGCACGAAGTCGCTGAGGAACTCCTCGTTGTGGCCGAGGCCGTAGGCGTCGGCGGTGTCGAACAGGGTGACGCCCAGTTCCAGCGCCCGGTCCAGGGTCGCCCGCGATTCGGCCAGGTCACTGGCGCCGTAGAACTCGCTGATCCCCATGCAGCCCAGCCCCTGCACGCTGATCTCGATACCGCTGGTGCCCAGCGTGGTCTTCGGCAGCGTTTCGGTGGTGGTCATACCTTGATCCCTTCACTGTCTTGGAGCGCTTGCGAGTCGCGAATGCGCGAGGCCCCGTGCACGGTGATCGCGGCCGGCCGGGCAAGCTGTGCCTTGCCCTCGTAGATATCGATCTTGTAATCCAGCACGGCCACGGTCTGACGAAGTTCATCGATCTTGGCGAGGACCTCGGCGCGAGTGTTGCGGAACATCTCGAGTCGCTCGGGGAACGTCGAGTCACCGGCCCGCACCAGCTCGGCGTAGCGAACCATGTCCGCCACCGACATCCCGGTGGTGCGCAGCCTGCCGATCAGCGCGAGCCACTCCAGGTCGCGATTGCTGAAACGCCGCTTACCGGCGTGATCGCGGCCCACGTAATCCATCAGCCCGATCCGCTCGTACCAGCGCAGCGTGTCCCGGCTCAGCCCCGACCGTTCGGCGACCTCACCGATCGAATACCTCGGCTGCTCCCAGTCGCTGCCCCGCTCATCCCGCGCGCTTTCACTCACGACCTCGCCCTTCCCGTTGAACACCGCCGACGCTAGTCACCTGGAGTGCACTCCAAGCAAGTCCAATCTACGGAAAGCCGCGCTCAGGGTTCCGGCCGACGGCGCCTCTCCCTGGCCACCGACAAACCTGGCCCCTCGACCGCACCCCCAGTAAACCGATCTGCGTAAAACCGCAGTCAGGTTCCGGCCGACTATGTACCTTGCGTGGGACACTGGAGCCGACCAGGGGCGGGACGAGCTGAGGAACGAGGGTGACTGCACTTCCGGAAGCGTGGCGGCTGCTGACGGTCGCCGACTATCTGGCGCTCGGCGAAGACGAGGACGGGCGTCGCAGAGAGTTGCAAGAGGGAGTACTCACCAATTCGCCGTCGCCGACGCCGCGACACAACGTCGTGCGTGCCCAGCTCTACATGCAAGTAGACGCGCAGCTTCCATCGGATTGGGTCGCTGTGCCCGCGGTAGACCTCGACCTGCAACTCGTTCCTGACCACGGGCTTGCGACGGTCAGACGGCCCGACCTGGTCGTCGTCGAAGCGGCCGAGTACGAGCGAGTTGATGCGGAGCGGGGGATCCTGCGCGCCTCTGCCGCTTGCCTTGTCGTCGAGATCGTGTCGCCGGGCTCCCGGCGCATGGATTACGTCATGAAGCGCAGCGAGTATGCCGATGCCGGAATACCGCACTACTGGATCATCGACATGAGTCCGCTGAGCTTGGTGGCGTTCCGGCTCACCGAGGAGTTCGGGTACGTCGATGACGGCGAGGTGACCGATGTTTTCACGACCACCTCGCCATGCCCGCTGACGATCCGATTGGACCAGCTGGGCTGACATCGAGGGCGTGGCGTGCCGGGTTTCGCGCGACCTCTGTGCCGCCCGAAAGACCTTCGCTCAGTTGTACTGCGGCAATTCCTGCACGGCCCACTGGTTCCCGTCGGGATCGGCGAAGTAGGTGAACTTCCCCCAGGCCAGTTCTTCCACCGGCGAGGCCTGCACTCCGGCTGCCACCAACTCCTTGTACGCATCCTCGGCATTCGCGACCACGATCTGCATTCCGCGCACGCTGCCGGGGGCCGCGTCGGTGATTCCCTCGCCGATGCAGATCGAGCAGCCGGAGCCGGGCGGGGTGAGCTGGACGAAGCGGGTGTTCTCGTCGACCCGGTGATCGTGGTCGGCGTTGAATCCGATCGTGGTGTAGAAGTCTTTGGCGCGATCCACGTCGGTCACCGGGATCGCGATGAGCTCGATTTTCCAATCCATCGACCGAGCATCCCACCGGTGACCGACAAAGTCCCGGCTTCCGGCCTACTCTGGGGTCATGCCTGGTAAGGACGTCAACCGGATCAGGGCCCGCTCGGCTCTGGCAACGGTCAAGGAAAGCCCGGTGATCGCCGCTATCGCGGTGGCGCCGGTGGTGCTCGCGCTTGCCGTCGTGTGGTGGCTGCTCGGCGGGTTCGCCGCGTTCGTGCTGCTTGTCGTGCTCGGCGCGGTCGTGGTGGTCGGCGGCAAGCTGCTGAGCTGACTACCTGGTCAGCGGGGGATGTGGAAACGCACGAGTTCGCCGGTCCCCTGGTCGATCTGCGTCCACGGCCGGTCGAATTCGAGCACGGCCAGCGCCGAGGTGGGGAACTTGCGGCTGAGTTCGATGGCGGGCGTCGAACTGCGGTTGCTCGCCAACTCCCATGCCGTCCACGGCATTCCGGGCGCGTGCCCGATCACCAGCAGCGTCGACACGTCGTCGTCGCTGAGCTGGACCAGCTCGATGAGGCTCTGCGGGGAAGCCTCGTAGATGCCCGCTTCGTAGACCACCGGCGCGGTGACCCCGGTGGCGGCGAGGGTTTCCCTGGTGCGGGTCGCGGTGGAGCACCGCACCGCGTCGATCGGTGGCTGCGTGCGGCGCAACCACTCACCCGCCAGGCCCGCTTCGCGTTGTCCGCGCGGCGCCAGCGGGCGCTCGTGGTCGCCGACGCCGTCGGGGTAGGCCGACTTGCCGTGCCGCATGAGGATCAGAGTCCGCACCATGGAGATACCGTAAGGCCTCCGGTCGCATGGCCTCGACCACACTCGAGGCAAACTGAAAGCGGCGTCACATCGCGGTCGCTCCGCGCCGTGCCGTTTCTGTCCACCTCTGCCCACCGGGTGGCCTACAGCCCACGTACATCTTCGAGGATCTGCACAATATGGCCTACGTAATCACGCAGCGTTGTTGCAACGACGCCAGCTGCGTTTCCGAGTGCCCTGTCGATTGCATCCGTCCGACCCCGGACCAACCGGAGTTCGCGACGACCGAGATGCTCTACATCGACCCCGACACCTGTATCGACTGCGGTGCGTGCGTCGATGCGTGCCCGGTCGAGGCGATCTTCTCCGAGGACGACCTGACCGCATCGCTGGCCAGATACCGCGAGATCAATGCGGCCTATTTCGAGCGGCATCCGCTGGAATCGAACTTCGACCCGATCGTGACGCCGCCGCGGCCGCCGAAGGAGCTCGGCACCCTGCGGGTCGCGATCGTCGGCGCGGGCCCGGCGGCCTGCTACGCGGCCGACGAGCTGCTGCGCAGGGCGGACGTGGAGATCGAGATGTTCGACCGCGTACCGACCCCGTGGGGTCTGGTCCGGGCCGGCGTCGCCCCCGATCACCCGGGCACCAAGACGGTGTCGAGCCTGTTCGAGTCCGCGTTCCGGCGCGAAACCCTGCAGTACTACCTCAATGTCGAGGTCGGCACGCACATCTCGCACGAGGAGCTGCTGCGGCACCATCACGCCGTCATCTACGCGGTCGGCGCGTCGACCGATCGCAAACTCGGGGTGCCCGGGGAAGATCTGCCGGGCAGTCACTCGGCCACCGAGTTCGTCGCCTGGTACAACGGCCACCCCGACTTCGCGGACCGAGAGTTCGACCTGTCCGGCGAGCGGGCGGTGATCGTCGGTAACGGCAATGTCGCGCTCGACGTCGCCCGCGTGCTGACCGTCGACCCCGACGAGCTGGCCAAGACCGACATCGCCGACCACGCGCTGGACGCCCTGCGGCGCAGCAATATTCGCGAGGTGGTGGTGCTCGGCAGGCGCGGCCCGCTGCAGGCGGCGTACACGTCGTCGGAGTTCCTAGCGCTGGCCCACCTGCAGGGCATCGACGTCATCGTCGACGAGTCCGACCTCGCGCTCGATCACGCCAGCCAGGCGCTGCTGGACGACCCGCAGGTCGAGCCGTCGCTGAAGCTCAAGTACACCCTCGCCGAGGAGTACGCGGGCGGGCGGCGCGACCCTTCGCACAAGCGGATCGTCTTCCGCTACCTGGCCTCGCCCACCGCGCTCGTCGGCACCGAGCAGGTCGAGGCGATCGAGTTCGCGCACAACGAATTGTTCGAGGAGAACGGCCAACTGACGGCGCGGCAGACCGAGCGCACCGAGCGGATGGACGCCTCGCTGGTGCTGCGCTCCATCGGTTACCGCGGCGCGGCCGTCGCCGACGTGCCGTTCGACGAGCGGCGCGGGGTGATGCCGAACGAGCACGGCCGAGTGCTCGGCGCGGACGGTACGCCGCTGACCGGGGTGTACGCCAGCGGTTGGATCAAGCGGGGCGCCCGTGGCGTGATCGGCTCGAACCGGATCGACGCCGAGGAGACGGTGGAGAACCTGATCTCCGACTTCACCAGCGGCAAACTCGCTGCGCCCGAGGCGGATCGGGCGGCGCTGAAGGCGCTGCTCGGCCAGCGGCAGAGCGATCTGGTGGATCGGGAAGGGTGGCGGGCGATCGATCAAGCCGAGCGGGCCGCTGGCAAGTCCGCCGGACGGCCTCGGGTCAAGTTCACTACGCGCGAGGACCTGCTCAAGGCCGCACGCGGCTGAGTCGACGGCACGCCGACCGGATCGCGGTTTCCGGTCGGCGCGTTCGTCCCTGGACGATTCGGGTGACGCGGGCTGCTGGTCGGCGTACTCGAATTCGCTTGATCCGGCGGCGCGTGCGGGCGTTACTTATTCCGGCGGCAGCGGCATGATGCGGACGACGGTCGTGGTCGTGCCACCGACCACGAACCACAGCCGCAGCACCGGCCGCCCGGTGCGATCACCCGGCTCGTAGCGGCTGCGGACGGTCACATGCTGGCGCGCCAGCACCGGCGCGACGTACTCGATGACCGCGCGATGCGGACCGGCGAGCAGCTTGGGGTACTCGACCATGAACTGTTCCACCGCCTGCCAGTAGCAGGCGTTGTTGACGTGGTTGTACTGGTCGATGTCGGTCGCGCGCACCGGGAACGGCATGTCGGTGTCGGATTCCGACGGGGTGGCGTCGGTCAGGTAAGGCCGCCAGCGCAGGCGGTGTTCCTGGGTCGTCCGCGCGAGGTAGGCCAGACCCTCGTCGCTGATCCGCGCGGGCATCCCGGTCGCCTCGCTGATATTGATCCAGAAGCCCTCGGTCTCGATCAGACCGCCGTTCGTGCTCGTCACCCGCACGCGCATATTGGTCCAGCGGGTGGACAGCGCCGAGCACCAGCGCAACAGCTGCACCTCGTCCGGCCACAGGATCGGCCGGATCACGTCGATCACCGTGCGGCGCACGATCCAATTCGGATCGGTGCGGTGAAAGAACGTCTTGTGCAGATTTTCCCAGGCGATGTCTTGCAGGTAGCGGGCCACGGCGTCGAACCGCAGCCGGTCGTAGGGGTCCACATCGCCCGCCCGGATGGGCCACGCCGAAGCAAAGCCCATGCCCTCCTGGGGAAGCGGGGCGAGTGGCTGATCGAGTGACACTGGTGCTCCTCGCGCTGCACGGTGTGCCGCGTTCTTCGTGTGGTGCTGTTGTGAGACGACTTTACGGGGCGTACGTCACACCATCGCGTCGAGTGCGTCCGTTACCAACGGTATCCCCTTCTGCAACCCTTCTACCAGGCATCATGGCAGACATGAGCGTTTCGGATCTGCCTGCGAAACTGGGCAAACCGGCCGAACGTGCCCTCGCCGCGGCCGGCATTTGCCATCTCGACGACCTCGCCTCGTGGACCGAACGCGATCTGGCCGCCCTGCACGGTGTCGGACCGGCCGCGATAGGTAGGCTCCGCGCCGCCCTCGCCGCCGACGGACGAACACTCGCCTGACCCGGCGACACCAGGACGTGGCCGACCCGCGCCGGTACGATCCCGAACAGGCACTACAGGGGAGGACCACGGTGAAGCCGCTCGGCCGACACGATCCGCGCACGGCGGGCCGCCACCGGCTGATCGCGGTTATCGGCCAGGGCGCCATGGGTCGGGTGTTGCTCGGCCGCGCACCCGACGGCCGGCTGGTCGCGGTCAAGATGATCCATCGGCACCTGGCCAAGAACCCGGAGTTCCGTGCCCGCTTTCGGCTGGAAGTGCAAGCCTCCCAACGCGTCACCGGTGCGTACACCGCCGCTGTGATGGACGCCGATCCGGACGCCGAAGCGCCGTGGCTGGCCTCGGTTTTCGTGCCGGGCCCTTCGTTGCGGGCGGCCGTCGACCAGCACGGCCCGATGTCGCTCGGCGGCCTACGCCTGCTGACCGCCGGCCTCGGCTCCGCCCTGGTGGAGATTCATCGGGCGGGCATGATCCATCGCGACCTCAAACCGTCCAATGTTCTTCTCGCGGAGGACGGCCCGCGCGTTATCGATTTCGGCATCGCCCGCGCGCTGGAGACGGACCTTCAGCTCACCAGTACCGGTACCCTCGTCGGCTCCCCGGCCTTCATGTCGCCGGAACAGGCGTCGGGCAACGAACTCGGCACTGCCGGTGACGTTTTCTCGGTCGGCGCGATGCTGGTCCTGGCGGCGACGGGGGAGAGCCCGTTTCTCGGCGCCTCGGCTCCGCAGACCTTGTACAACGTTGTGCACCACCGCCCGGACACCAGTCGCGTGCCTGCTCCCTTGCGGCCCCTCGTGGATGCCTGCCTGGACAAGAACCCCGCGCATCGCCCGCTCCCGCGGCAACTGATCGACTCGGTGGCCGACATGACCGCCAGGTCCGGCTGGTCTGCCGGGGTGCGGCGGCAGATCACGCAGGATCGGGTGGAGGCCGAGCGTTGGGTGGACACCGGTGGCGAAGTGCCGCAGCGGTCGCCACGCCGGACCTCGCGATGGGTTGCCGCAGCGGCTGTACTGGTCCTCTTGGCCGCCGGTGCCGGCACGACCTTTCTCGTCACCCGCGGCTCTACAACCGCGCCCCCGGACCCGATGGCGAATCGCACCCTGGAATTGACCGACGAGCAGTTGCGGCTCACGGACACCTGCGCGTTGCTCGGCACCGATGTGGTCGGACAGCTGGGGCAGCCCGTCGCCCCGGAGCTGACGGATTCATCGATCTGTGGCACGAAATTCGTCGAGCCCGGTGGACGGCAGACGCAGCTGACCGTCGGGGTCGGTACGGCCGTGGCGGGTGGCAAGACCTTGGCGCAGCAGATCGCGGGCCGCCCCGTGCTCGACACGTCGGGGAGTGCGGATTCGTGCGGGCGGGCCATCGCGGTACGTGACCAGCCGAGGCTCGGTGTAGAGGTGAAAACCACTGCGGCAGTTGGCGATTCCTGCGCACTTGCGGAAAACGCCTTGAAAGCCGTGGCCGGTCGACTGGCGACAAGTCCGCCGAGTGTGCGTTCGCCGAAGCAGTCCGTTGTCCGGATGGTCCCGTGCGACTCGGTGGCTCAGGACCTGATCACCGCACAGGCGGGCCCCGGTTCGGCCCCGGTCCCGGTCGATGCGCACACCTGCACCTGGGCGGGTGGTCGCTTCACCATCACCGTGCACACCGCCGAGGGGAAGCGGGTCGATGTGGACCCGAAGTACACCAGCCTCCTGGTGAACGGCGGCACCCTCGGCGACTTCCCGTCCGCGCGCCGCATCGACCCCGACGGCACGTGCGCGACCTACCATCTGGTCCGGCCGACCATCGCAGACCGAGGAGAACTGATCGCCGTGACCGCGCAACCGACCGGGCCCGGTGCCGCCGAAACAGCCTGTGCCGCTACCGAAGCAGTGCTCGGTGGCGTCGTGACCCGACTGAGGAGCTTGTGATGGTTACCCCGCTCGAGCGCGATGAACCCCAGCAGATCGGCCGATACCGGCTGCTCGGCCAGCTCGGCTCCGGCGGCATGGGGCGGGTGCTGCTCGGTGTCGGCCCGGACGGTCGCCTGGTCGCGATCAAACAGGTGCACCAGCACCTGGTGACCGAGGAAGACTTCCTGCCTCGGTTCCGTCGCGAGGTGCAGACCTCCATGCAGGTCTCCGGCGCCTTCACCGCCGCGGTGATCGACTTCGATGTCGAGTCGGAAGAACCCTGGCTCGCTTCGGTTTTCGTGCCGGGGGTGCCGTTGGACAAGGCGGTTCAGGACTACGGCCCGCTGACCCCGGAGGAGGTGCACAAGCTGGCGATCGGCCTCGCCTCGGCGCTGCAGGCCATCCACGGCGTCGGCCTCGTCCACCGAGACCTGAAGCCCGCCAACGTGATTCTCGCCGAGGACGGTCCGAGGGTGATCGATTTCGGTATCGCCAGAGCGGTCGAGGGCCGATCCGAGCTCACGCACACCGGTTCGATCATCGGTTCGCCCGCGTTCATGTCCCCGGAGCAGGCGCAGTCGCTGCCGTTGACGCCCGCCAGCGACATCTTTTCCCTCGGCGCGGTGCTCGCGATGGCGGCAGGCGGCGCGAGTCCCTTCGCGGGCGCCTCGCTGCCGCACACGCTCTACAACATCGTGCACACCGACCCCGACCTGAGCGGATTGTCGCCCGAGGTCAGGGAATTGGTGGAGCCGTGCCTGCGCAAGGACCCGCAGGAGCGCCCGACGCCCGCCCAGCTGCTCGACTTCCTCGGCCCGCTGCCGCCGCAGCATCGCCCCTGGTCGGCGCAGGTGCACAAGGCGATCGGCGCGCAGGAGGCGGAGATGTCGGCGTTGCTGGCCGACCCGGAGGCCACCCAGTTCGTCGCGGCCGCGCCGACACCGGTCGCGGCGACGTACGCCGACGACTTCGAGCAGCGGCTGCAAGCGCTCGTCGAGATCCAACGCGCCGGTGTGTTGCAGCGGCGTCGGCAGCGGGTGCTGATCGCGGCCGCGGCCGTGGTGGTCTTGGTGGGCGGTGTCCTGGCCGGCACGGCCCTGTTCGGTGGCGAGGATGAGCGGCCCGCAGGTCCGGTGGCGAATCCGCTTGCCGCGCTGAATCTCACGAAGCTGCGGTCGATGGATGTCTGCGCCGCGATGCACGAGCCGCTGGTCTCCTCGCTGGGTAAGTGGACCGAGGAGCCGAGCTCTACCCAGTGGGGAACATGCTCGGGTGCGGCGGGTGGGTCCCGGTTCGACGTCGACATCAAGCGCATCGAGGGCTATCGCGACAACGGCACACGTGTTGCGGGAGTCCCGGTCCTGGAGGACGTGACCAGCGGAACTGACAGCTGCGGGCGGGCACTGCTGCCCGCGAAAACCGAACCGCAGTTCGGGATCGCGGTACGGGTGCAGGGCGGGCAATCCGCGCGGATGTGCGGCGCCGCCGACGATGCGGCCGAGGAGCTGGCCCGCCGGCTGACCGAGCGCGCGCCACAGCTGCCGGGCTTACGCACCTCGCTCGCCCCGCACGACCCGTGCGCCCTGGTCGATTCGAGCGTCGTCAAGCTGAATATCGGCGAGCAGGTCCGCGGTGCTCCGGATCAGCTGCACAGCTGCAAGTGGATCTCCACCGGCACGGTCACCGTCGCGCTGGAACGCTCGAAGGTGCTGGTGCCGACCGAGAAGCCGATCCCGTTCGATCTCGGTGGCGGCAATATCGTCTTCACCGACGAGGCGGAGTTGCGATCGCCAACCTGTGAACGTCGCAGTCAGTATCGCGGCATCAACAGCAGCGAAGCGGAGGTGGTGACCGTGCGGGTGGAGAATCCGACGCTCAACGAACGTCCCGAATTCAGATGTCTGGCAGCCCAATTGGTGCTGCAGAATGTCCTCGACAACCTTCCCCGGGTGAACTGATGAACTGGAATCCACGCGCGGTCACGGCACTCCTCGCTGTTCTCGCCGCCGTAGTCGGGGCCGGGGGCTGCGCATCGCCGGTGCGCGGCACCGGCGTCTCGGCCGAGATCGACGTGCGCTCACTCGATACGGGCAAGTTCGCGACCACGCCGGCCAAGATCTCGGCCCGCCTGGACGATGTCGGGTACGCCCGGCTGGAGGCCGCGCGCATGGCGGATGCGGTACTGAGCCCACACGAAGTGGACGCGAGATACTCCGCGGGCGCGTCGGCCCTCATGCATACCGATGTCGCGTCGGTGACGCGGTATCTCGCCGAGCCCACCGTGCCGGTCTTGCTGAATCATGGTTTCGTCCTTGGTTTTTCGACCGGCTCGGCCGAGGACGTGCTGCCGCTCACCACGGCGGCGGCCGGCAGTCGCCAGCGCGAGGGTCTCACCGTGACGGTGCTGCGTCTGCGGGATGCGGAGGCGGCGAAGGCCGCGGCGGCCGAGCTCGACGCCGTGGATTTCGCCCTGAATCCGGAGAACGTCGCGGTCAGCCTGCCCAAGTACCCGCAAGCGCGGGCACATTGGCGTCCGTCGGTGCCGACGCTGGGTAGCACCACCCCGCACGGGATCTACGTGATCAGTGTGCTCGCGGATTCTCGGTCCGCG
The DNA here is from genome assembly GCF_044547795.1 of Nocardia sp. NPDC052316. Classification (NCBI taxonomy): domain Bacteria; kingdom Bacillati; phylum Actinomycetota; class Actinomycetes; order Mycobacteriales; family Nocardiaceae; genus Nocardia; species Nocardia sp. NPDC052316. Next base: position 1,148,534 of record NZ_JBIUBB010000001.1, on the reverse strand, counting down.
GATATCAATCGGCTGGTCGAGGCGACCCAGAAGTACCTCGATGCCGAGGTAGCCGAGCTCGACAAGTTCACGCCGACCCCGGTCGGACAGTTCAACACGCTGCGCCAGGATCCGGACGGGTTGCTGGCCAGGGTCATCCACGACCAGGGGGTTGTCGCCGGGCCCGACGGGCAGGGCGAGGTGGTATTGACGTTGCGCGGCTACCTGAACTACGTGCTGGACCAATCGGGTCGGCTGCCGGTGCTGCGCCGGGCGGGGGTAGATCGGGTTGCGGTGGCACCCAGTGCTTTCGGCTTCCGCACCGGGGACGACGCCGCCGCGGCACGATTCGTCGCGGAGTCCGCCGAACTCGGCAACCCGGTGGACCGCCGTGCGGTCGATCCGCCGTCGGATGTGCACGGCGCAGTGTGTGTGCAGGACTATGTCGCACCGAAGGACGCGCAGTTCCGCTGCTTCGTCGCGTACCGGAGATACGCGGCGCTGGTACTCGGCGCCCGACTCTGGGAAACGCAGCAACGGGCGGCCGCGCAATACGCGGTGCTGGCCAACGCCCAGCGCTGAGCGGAACCGTCAGTAGCCGCGGTACGCGCCGCCCGATTCGACGGCCACCACACCGGGCACATTCTTGACCGAGCCGTACGTATCGATCGAATAGCGAACGCCGGCGATGATGTTGTCCACCGGATTCCAGATATCGTCGTGCCCCGGCGCCTTATAGGCGTTGAAGGTGCTGTCGATCGTCTGCATCAGCCCCTTCGACGGGTGTCCCGCCAACCAGTTGCTGTCCCACCGGTTTTCCGCATAGGGGTTGCCCGCCGATTCGTGCTGGATGATCATCGCGATAGCGCGCTCATCGATATCCTTGGGGTCGTAACCCATTTCGATGAGTTTCTGTTTCGCCTCCGCGATCCATTTCGCCATATCACCGCTCGGCAACGGACCGGTCGGCGCGCTCGAGCTCCCCGAATAACTTCCGGTATACGGGCTGCCGGAGGACGACCCGGAATTGCTGTTGTTCCCCATCGCGTAACTCGGTTTGTTCGACGAAGTACTGCTGCTCACCGGGGTCGGCGTCGCGACGCTGGCCGGTGCCGTCTGCACCGGCGGCGCCACATTCGTGGCGGGTTCGCCGAGTCCATTGAACGCCTGCTCCAACTTGCGTACCGCCGCGTCGACCTGTGTCGTCGCCTGGTTGGCAACGGTTTCCGCGGTCTTCAGCGCATTGGTCAGTTCCCACGTCCGAGTCGCCGCCTGCAGCGACTCCTGGAAAATGAGCCCTTCTACGTTCGCCTTGTCCGCATGCTCGCGCAGCGCCGCGATCCGGGTCGTCGCATTGACGGTGCCGTTCGGCTCCACATCGAAAGAGGGCGTTTGATTGACGGCGTCGTCGCGCAGTTGCAGCACCTTGGTTTTCGCTTCGATCAGGTTCTGCGTCTGGGAGGTGAACGCTGTCTTCAATTCCAGCAGTGCGGCACTGACCGGCGAGGCCTTGGTCTTCTCGGTGTCCATGCGCGCGTTCGCGGCGGCGCCGGCCGTTCCGGACCACAGCTTCGTGTCTTCCAGCGATTTCGTCTGACTGACGCCCTTGCCGACGGCGGCGTCCAGGCCCTGCGAGACGGTCCCCGCGTGTTCGCCTGCGGCGGTGAGCTGTTCGGGTTTCCAGTTCTCCACGTCGGGAATGGTGAGGGTCATGGCAGTCCGATCGCGCGCAGCTTCGCGGTGAAGTCGTCCTCGGCCAGTTCGTATTTCCCCGCGGCGTTGTGCATATTGTCGGCAATGGTGGTCAGCCGATTGCCGATCCGTTGCAGGCAGCGGTTGACCACATCGTTCGCCTGCTGTGCCGCGGTACCGAATTCGGTGCCGGGTAGCGCCGTGGCCGCGGCGGTGAACGCGCCACCCGCGTTGAGCCCGGTCACCTCGCCCGCCTCGGTGCCGAGGGTTTGCGCGAAGGACCGCAGTGCGTCCGGATCGACCTGCACGCTCGTCGACGATGGTTGATTCCGCTCGACCATGAGTCCCCCTTCACGCCCGACCATAGGTCGCGGTCAGCATAGCAAAACGGGGTCCGCGGAACAGGGGCGTCGAGCAGGTCGCGGCGGTCGCGTGCGGGTAGCAACGCGGGCAGGGTGCGCACGGCGCGGCGACGCGGGTTACGTTGATCACGGCGGCGCCGGCGCGGACGAGGCCGGTGCCACGACAGAGAGGTCGGCAGATGCGCGCAGCCCAGGTCAGCAAGCTGGAGGGACCGGAGTCGGTCGAGATCGTCGACATCCCGGAGCCCAAGTCGTATCCGGGTGGCGTGGTGATCGACGTGCACGCCGCCGGTGTCGCGTTCCCGGACGTGCTGATGTCGCGCGGGCTGTACCAGATGAAGCCGGAACTGCCGTTCGTGGTCGGCGGCGAGGTCGCGGGCGTCGTGCGCGAAGCGTCGGCCGACGCGCACGTCAAGGCAGGCGACCGGGTGGTCGCGCTGACGTTGCTCGGCAACGCCATGGCCGAGACGGCCGTCGCGCCCGCGCAGATGGTGTTCCCGTTGCCCGACAACGTCTCCCTGGAGTCGGGGGCAGGCATCCTGTTCAACGATCTCACCGTGCACTTCTGCCTGCGCAATCGTGGCAGGCTCGCCGAGGGCGAGACGGTGCTCGTGCACGGTGCCGCGGGCGGCATCGGCACCTCGACGCTGCGGATGGCGACCGCGCTCGGCGCGGGCCGGGTGATCGCGGTGGTCAGCACCGAGGCGAAGGCGGCGGTGGCCCGCGCGAACGGTGCCACCGATGTGGTGCTCGCCGAAGGCTGGCTCGCCGCGGTGAAGGAACTGACCGGCGGTCGCGGCGTGGACATCGTGCTCGACCCGGTCGGCGGCGACCGCTTCACCGACAGCATCCGTTCGCTCGCGTCGGCGGGCAGGCTGCTGGTGGTCGGCTTCACCGCGGGCGAGATCCCCACCGTGAAGGTGAACCGGCTGCTGCTGAAGAACGTCGAGGTGATCGGCGCGGCCTGGGGCGAATGGGTGATGACGCACCCCGGCTACCTGGCCGAGCAGTGGGCCGAGGTGGCGCCGCTGCTTGCGGCGGGCAAGATCGCCGCGCCCGAGCCGGTGCTGTACCCGCTGGAGCGCGCGGCGGAGGCGATCGCCTCGCTGGAGAACCGGACGGCGACCGGCAAGGTCGTGGTCACGCTGCGCTGAGGCGGCGCGAATCATGATGCTCTCCGACCGAATACTGAACCGCACGCTGCTCGCCCGCCAGCATCTACTGGAGCGCTCGCAGCGCACCGTGCACGAGATGTGCGACCACCTCGTCGGCCTGCAAGCGCAGGACTCACCGCCGCCGTTCGTCGCATTGTGGAGTCGCATAGCGGATTTCGATCCCGCGACGATCTCGAACGCGCTCGAGGATCGGACGCTGGCCCGAATCACCTTGATGCGCGGCACTATTCACATGGTGACGCCGCCGGACGCGTTGCGGATCGCGCCGCTCATGCAGCCGGAGCTCGAAAAGATCCCGTTCCGAAAGGGTTTCAACTACGGCGCGCTGGTCGGCCTCGACCCCGACGAGGTGCGCGCGCACGGCGAACGGGTGCTCGGCGACGAACCGATGTCCGCCGCCGACCTGCGACTGCATGCCGCCGAGTGTTACCCGGACCGCAACCCGGGCATGGTCGTGCAGGCGTGGCTCATTCTGCTTCCGGTGCTGCAAACCCCGCCGCGCGGCAAGTGGAAGGACAGCAGCAGGCCGGTCTGGTCCCGGGTCGAGCCGTGGCTCGGCGCACCGCTCGACCCGACCTACCCATTGGCGGAGTTGCTGCTTCGATACCTGCGCGCCTTCGGCCCGGCGTCCACCATGGACATGCAGACCTGGTCGAAGCTGCTCGGCATGAAGCAGGCGATCGCCCAGCTCGGCGACCGCGTGCGCACCTACACCGACGAGCGCGGCCGCACCCTCTACGACGCCGCCGACGGCGAGCTCGCCGATCCGGAACTTCCGGCGCCGGTGCGCCTGCTCGGCTGGTACGACAATGCCCTGCTCTCGCACCAGGATCGGAGCAGGATCGTGCCGGACGGCGCGGCGCCGCCGCTGCGCGCGTTCGCCGCCGCGGTCGCCCCGGTGCTGGTCGACGGCTTCCTCGCCGGTCTCTACAAGATCTTCCCTGAGTCCGGTACGGCACGCCTGCGGATCAGTCCGACCCGCAAGTGGACCAAGGCCGAACGCGCGGCGGTGGAAGCCGAAGCACATGCCCTGCTCGCCTTTCTGGAGGCGGACAAGGAACCGCGGGTCGAGATCTTGGAGGTGGGCGCCGACGTGCGTCCCTGAGCCGCGCTACCGTTCGTGCGCCGCGCGGTAGGCCGGAGCCTTCGTGCCGCCCGCCGGATCGAGGGTGCGCAAGAGCGGCAGGGTGCGAAACGGCACCACGGTGGACAACACGATCACGCTGTGCGACCGCACCACCGACGAGGTGCGGTCGATGCTCAGCAGCACCGCTTGCAGCCCGGCGTGCGAGTCGGCGCCGATCCGGCACCACACATCGCCCGAACCGGTGGTCGCGTAGGCCTCCAAAACCCCTGGGATCATGTCGAGTTCGGCGGCGACCGAGTCCAGCGCGCCCTGCGCGATCTCCAGCGTGACGAACGCCTGCACGTCGAAACCCGCTGCGGTAACGTCGATCTGCGGGTCGTAGGAGGCGATGACGCCGGATTCCTCCATCCGCCCGATCCTGGACTGCACCGTGGCCCTGGCCACCCTGGTCCGGCGGGACAGCTCGAGGATGCCCGCCTTCTGGTATTCGTGCATCGCGGTGAGGATCGCGAGATCGAGTTCGTCCAGTTTCGCCGGCGTGCGTGACATTGGCGGCCTCCGTTCCGAGCACAGGCTGGCCTTCCAGCCGTGGATAGCACCAGCCAGCTGATGCTATTCAAATTGTCCAGCATTTCGGGGCACTTCCTAGCCGGATTCGCCAGAGTGTCTAACGAAAATCGCCGCTGTTGCCTATCCGGCGACCCTGACGATTACTTGGTGCATGACCATCGAGCAGATGCCGAATGCCCGGTCCAGCACGGCAAACAGCCAGTCCGGCACCGCCCCCACCGACGGTGAGCTGCGCAAGCTCGTCGGACTCGTGGACCACGACACCAGTGTCGACAACTTTCCCGTAATCGGCTGGGATGCCCTCGTCTGGGTCGTCGGTAACGCGACCCAGACCGCCCATTACTTGGAATCCGCCTTCGGTATGCGACTGGAGGCGTATTCGGGTCCCGAGACCGGTAACCGCGACCACAAAGCCTTCGTGCTGCGCAGTGGCGGCGCCCGCTTCGTGGTCAAGGGCGCGGTCGACCCGGACAGCCCGCTCGTCGCCCATCACGACCGGCACGGCGACGGTGTCGTCGACATCGCGCTCGAGGTGCCGGACGTGGACCGCTGCGTCGAGTGGGCGCGCAACCACGGCGCCACCGTCCTCGTCGAACCGCACGACGAGACCGACGAATTCGGCACCGTCCGGTCCGCCGCCCTGGCCACCTACGGCGAAACCAGGCACACCCTGGTCGACCGTTCCGGCTACAACGGGCCGTACCTGCCCGGCTACGTCGCGCGCCGAGCCGGCTACCAGCCGCGCGAGGGCGCGCCCAATCGCCTGTTCCAGGCGATCGACCACGTCGTCGGAAACGTGGAGCTCGGCCAGATGGACGAGTGGGTCGAGTTCTACCGCCGCGTCATGGGTTTCACGAATATGGCCGAGTTCGTCGGTGACGACATCGCCACCGAGTACTCGGCGCTGATGAGCAAGGTCGTCGCCAACGGCAACCACCGGGTGAAGTTCCCGCTCAACGAGCCCGCGGTCAGCAAGAAGAAGTCACAGATCGACGAGTACCTCGAGTTCTACCGCGGCCCCGGCGTCCAGCACATCGCGCTCGCCACCGGCGACATCCTGGCCTGTGTCGACGCGCTGCGCCGCGAAGGCGTCGAGTTCCTCGACGCGCCCGACTCCTATTACGAGGACCCGGAACTGCGCGCCCGGATCGGTCGCGTCCGCGTGCCGGTCGAGGAACTGCAGCGCCGCGGCATCCTGGTCGACCGCGACGAGGACGGCTATCTGCTGCAGATCTTCACCAAGCCGATCACCGACCGCCCCACCGTGTTCTTCGAGCTGATCGAGCGGCACGGCTCGCTCGGCTTCGGCAAGGGCAACTTCAAGGCGCTGTTCCAGGCGATCGAACGGGAACAGGAGGCCCGCGGCAATCTGTGATCGGTTGTGGCCCTGAGCATCCGGCAGTACGCTCCGTTGACTCGCCGGATGCTTAAGGGGCCGCCGCAGTGCTCGACAGATCCGCCGCCGCCTTCTCCCTGGCCGTCGCCCTCACCCTCGGTACCGACGCCACCTCGCGCGCCGAACCCACCCCCACCTATTACCCCACCCTCGACGCCTGCCTCGGCGCCATGTCGAAATACAAGACCGGCCCGGCCCAGTGCACCTACATCGACTCGATGGGCGCCTATGAACTCCGCGTCCCGCACGAGTAGCGGTTGAGGCAGGTGCCGACTCGCCGATGCCTGCGGGCATCCGTGCCGATCGGTCGAGCAGGTCGCCCACACCGGTCTCGCCGGTAGAGTCTCAGGCATGCGGATCAAGTCGGCGATCGTCACGGGCACGGTCTTCGCGCTGTTGCTTTCCGCGTGCGGATCGGGCGGCGACTCGGACACCTCGAACACTCCGTTGCGTCCGCCGCCCAAGGTCGCCACGCTCGGCCCGTTCGTCGGCGAGTGCGGGCATGCCACCGACGACGAGGTGCGTGATCTCGCGGGGCTCGGTCAGATCTCCCAGGCGTTGAAGAACTCGGTTGGCTGCAATTGGCAGTCCGCCGGATTGGGTTCGCCCAGCGTCACTTTCGCGTCCTATCGGGGCAGCCCGATCGACCGCGAGAAGGCCTGGGTCACCACGCAGGGGCGGACCACCCAGGCGATCGAGGTCGGCGGCCGCACCGGCTGGCAAGCACTCGAGCCGGACAGCAAGGTCTGCGACCTCGCCGTGCAGCTCGACGACGACTTCTTCGAATGGTCCATGTCCTACGGGATGTTCGCGCCCGACGGCAATCCGTGCGACCGGATGCACAAGCTGGCGGAGCTGACCGTGCGGCGGCTGAAGTGACGGGGAGGACGGCAATGCGGCTTCGTCGCGCTCGCGCCATACTCACGGCGGCCGCCGTGTCGGCTCTCGCGGTGACCGTCGCGGGCTGTGGCCAGACGGTGAGTGGTTCGGCACATCCCGCCGGTTCGGGGACCGGGGACTCGGTGAACACCAACTTCGACAAGCTGCTGCGCGAGTGCGACATCGTCTCGCTGAACCAGGTCGGCGACGCGGTGAGCCAGGGCGCCATGGCGATGCAGTCCTTCTACGGCGCGGTCTGCATGTGGGACGTGCAGGGCTCGAGCAGCGCCATGGTCACCCTGAACTGGTACGAGATCGGCTCGCTGAACAACGAGAAGACCACCAACGACAAGTTGGGTTACTCGACCAGCAACATCACCGTGCAGGGGCGGCGCGGGTTGGAGACGCGGCGGCCGAACGATCCGGACTCCTGTGGCGTCAGCGCGGGTGCCGCGGATCAGGGTGTGATCGGGTTCTGGATCAACTATCGGCCCGGCTCGGCGCATCCGGATCCGTGCGCGGGCGCCAAGAAACTCGTAGAGTTGACGCTGAACCTGGCCAGGTAGCGGGGTCTGCAGCCACCCCGCTTTGACCCTGTGTCGCGACCACGAGTATCGTGGATCGCTGTGCCCGGAAGCATACGGGCAAGATCGTGCGTGACCGTAGGCCAGCGAAAGCGGCTGACACCTCCAGCGTGCCCGCATTTCGGGCCCTACACCGCGCGCGACACGCCCGACCTCGGGGCACGTGAAACGTGGCCGGACGTGCGAGTGAAAGCTCGATGACAAAGACATGAAGTTCCAGACACCGCGTAACTAATAAGGAAAGCCGGTCTATGCCAACCATCAACCAGCTGGTCCGCAAGGGTCGCCGCGACAAGGTCTCCAAGACGAAGACCGCGGCGCTCAAGGGCAGCCCGCAGCGTCGTGGCGTGTGCACTCGCGTGTACACCACGACCCCGAAGAAGCCGAACTCCGCGCTGCGTAAGGTCGCGCGCGTTCGCCTGACCAGCGCGGTCGAGGTCACGGCCTACATCCCGGGCGAGGGCCACAACCTGCAGGAGCACTCGATGGTGCTCGTTCGTGGCGGCCGTGTGAAGGACCTTCCGGGTGTCCGTTACAAGATCATCCGTGGCTCGCTCGACACCCAGGGTGTGAAGAACCGCAAGCAGGCCCGCAGCCGTTACGGCGCCAAGAAGGAGAAGAGCTGATATGCCACGCAAGGGCCCCGCACCCAAGCGTCCGCTGATCAACGACCCGGTCTACGGGTCCCCGCTGGTCACTCAGCTGGTCAACAAGATCCTGCTGGACGGCAAGAAGTCCACGGCCGAGCGCATCGTCTACGGCGCGCTGGAGCAGGCGCGCGAGAAGACCGGCACCGATCCGGTCGTCACCCTCAAGCGCGCGCTGGACAACGTCAAGCCCGCCCTCGAGGTCAAGCCCCGCCGCGTAGGTGGCGCCACCTACCAGGTGCCGGTCGAGGTTCGTCCGGGCCGCTCCAACACGCTGGCCCTGCGCTGGCTGGTCAACTACTCCCGCGCTCGCCGCGAGAAGACCATGGTCGAGCGTCTGGCCAATGAGCTCCTCGATGCCAGCAACGGCCTCGGTGCTTCGGTGAAGCGCCGTGAGGACACCCACAAGATGGCCGAGTCGAACCGGGCCTTCGCGCACTACCGCTGGTGACGTCTGCCCGGCCCATCGTCTGGGGTCGGGAGGCACACTGTCGGCGCGGCACCAACCTGCCGCTTCCGGCGTTGACATAGAGACGACCACAGGGTCGTCCCCGAAAATCCCATCTAGCTACGAGCGGGGAAGATTTCCGTGGCACAGGACGTGCTCACCGACCTGAACAAGGTCCGCAACATCGGCATCATGGCCCACATTGATGCGGGCAAGACGACCACAACCGAACGCATCCTCTTCTACACCGGCATCACCTACAAGATCGGTGAGGTCCATGACGGCGCGGCCACCATGGACTGGATGGAGCAGGAGCAGGAGCGTGGTATCACCATCACCTCCGCGGCTACCACGTGCTTCTGGAACGACAACCAGATCAACATCATCGACACCCCCGGGCACGTCGACTTCACCGTCGAGGTGGAGCGGTCGCTGCGCGTGCTCGACGGCGCCGTTGCGGTGTTCGACGGCAAGGAAGGTGTCGAGCCGCAGTCCGAGCAGGTGTGGCGTCAGGCCGACAAGTACGACGTGCCGCGAATCTGCTTCGTCAACAAGATGGACAAGCTCGGCGCGGACTTCTACTTCACCGTGCAGACCATCAAGGACCGCCTCGGTGCCAAGCCGTTGGTCATCCAGCTGCCGATCGGCGCTGAGGACACCTTCGAGGGCATCGTCGACCTGGTCGAGAACAACGCCAAGGTCTGGCGGGGCGAGACCAAGCTCGGCGAAGAGTACGAGGTCGTCGAGATCCCCGAGGATCTGAAAGAGCGGGCCGAGCAGTACCGTCAGGAACTGCTGGAGACCGTCGCGGAGTCCGACGAGGCGCTGCTGGAGAAGTTCTTCGGCGGCGAGGAGCTCTCGCTCGAGGAGATCAAGGGCGCGATCCGCAAGCTCACGGTCAACTCCGAGATCTACCCGGTGCTCTGTGGCTCGGCGTTCAAGAACAAGGGCGTTCAGCCCATGCTCGACGCGGTCATCGACTACCTGCCCTCGCCGCTGGACGTGGAGGCCACCACCGGCCACGTGCCCGGCAAGGAAGAGGAGCTGCTGACCCGCAAGCCGAGCGCCGACGAGCCGTTCGCGGCCCTGGCGTTCAAGATCGCGGTGCACCCCTTCTTCGGCAAGCTGACCTACGTCCGGGTGTACTCCGGCAAGGTCGACTCCGGCGCCCAGGTCATCAACTCGACCAAGGGCAAGAAGGAGCGTCTTGGCAAGCTGTTCCAGATGCACTCCAACAAGGAGAACCCGGTTCCGGCCGCCTCGGCGGGTCACATCTACGCGGTGATCGGCCTCAAGGACACCACCACCGGTGACACCCTGTGCGATCCGCAGAACCAGATCGTGCTCGAGTCCATGACCTTCCCGGACCCGGTCATCGAGGTCTCCATCGAGCCGAAGACCAAGTCGGACCAGGAGAAGCTGGGCACCGCGATCCAGCGTCTCTCGGAAGAGGATCCGACCTTCTCGGTCAAGCTCGACCAGGAGACCGGCCAGACCGTCATCGGCGGCATGGGCGAGCTCCACCTCGACATCCTCGTCGACCGCATGCGGCGCGAGTTCAAGGTCGAGGCGAACGTCGGCAAGCCGCAGGTGGCCTACCGCGAGACGATCACCAAGAAGGTCGAGAAGCTCGAGTTCACCCACAAGAAGCAGACCGGTGGCTCCGGCCAGTTCGCGAAGGTCATCATCGCCCTCGAGCCGTTCATCGGCGAGGACGGCGCGACCTACGAGTTCGAGAACAAGGTCTCCGGTGGCCGCGTGCCGCGCGAGTACATCCCTTCGGTGGACGCCGGTGCGCAGGATGCCATGCAGTACGGTGTGCTCGCGGGCTACCCGCTGGTGAACCTGAAGGTCGTTCTGCTCGACGGCGCGTACCACGACGTCGACTCGTCGGAAATGGCCTTCAAGATCGCCGGCTCGCAGGCCCTGAAGGAAGCGGCCCGTAAGGCCGGTCCGGTGATCCTCGAGCCGCTCATGGCGGTCGAGGTCATCACGCCCGAGGAGTACATGGGCGATGTGATCGGCGACCTGAATTCCCGCCGTGGCCAGATCCAGGCCATGGAGGAACGCAGTGGTGCCCGTGTCGTCAAGGCGCTGGTTCCGCTCTCGGAGATGTTCGGTTACATCGGTGACCTGCGGTCGAAGACCCAGGGCCGAGCGAACTACTCCATGGTGTTCGACTCGTACGCGGAGGTTCCGGCCAACGTGTCGAAGGAGATCATCGCCAAGGCGACCGGCGAGTAATACCGATGTCGGGGCAGGTGCAAGACTTGCCCCACATCCGCCGGGCGTCAGTACGACCCCAGTAATAACCGCACTGCTGCAACTGCACGCACCAACAAGTCCAGGAGGACACCACAGTGGCGAAGGCGAAGTTCGAGCGGACGAAGCCGCACGTCAACATCGGCACCATCGGTCACGTCGACCACGGCAAGACCACGCTGACCGCAGCGATCACCAAGGTGCTGGCTGACAAGTACCCGGATCTGAACGCCGCGTTCGCGTTCGATCAGATCGACAAGGCGCCGGAGGAGAAGGCTCGTGGTATCACGATCAACATCTCCCACGTCGAGTACCAGACGGAGAAGCGCCACTACGCGCACGTCGACGCTCCGGGTCACGCTGACTACATCAAGAACATGATCACCGGTGCGGCGCAGATGGACGGTGCCATCCTCGTGGTCGCCGCGACCGACGGCCCGATGCCGCAGACCCGCGAGCACGTGCTGCTCGCCCGTCAGGTCGGCGTGCCCTACATCCTGGTCGCGCTGAACAAGTCGGACATGGTCGACGACGAGGAAATCCTCGAGCTCGTCGAGATGGAGGTCCGCGAACTGCTGGCCGCCCAGGAGTTCGACGAGGACGCGCCGGTCGTGCGCGTCTCCGGTCTGAAGGCGCTCGAGGGCGACGAGAAGTGGACCGAGTCGATCGTTGAGCTGATGAACGCTGTCGACGAGTCGATCCCGGACCCGGTCCGCGACACCGAGAAGCCGTTCCTGATGCCGGTCGAGGACGTGTTCACGATCACCGGTCGTGGCACCGTCGTCACCGGTCGCGTCGAGCGCGGCATCGTCAACGTGAACGAGGAAGTCGAGATCGTCGGCATCAAGCCGACCTCGACCAAGACCACGGTCACCGGTATCGAGATGTTCCGCAAGCTGCTCGACCAGGGCCAGGCCGGCGACAACGTCGGTCTGCTGGTTCGTGGCATCAAGCGCGAAGATGTCGAGCGTGGCCAGGTCATCGTGAAGCCGGGCACCACCACCCCGCACACCGAGTTCGAGGGCCAGGCCTACATCCTGTCCAAGGACGAGGGCGGCCGGCACACGCCGTTCTTCAACAACTACCGTCCCCAGTTCTACTTCCGTACGACTGACGTGACGGGCGTTGTGACCCTCCCCGAGGGCACCGAGATGGTTATGCCGGGCGACAACACCGAAATGTCGGTCGTGCTGATCCAGCCGATCGCCATGGAAGAGGGCCTGCGTTTCGCGATCCGTGAAGGTGGCCGCACCGTCGGCGCCGGTCGCGTCACGAAGATCATCAAGTGATTTCCTGAATCACTGAACTGAACGGCGTCGCTCCGAAAGGAGCGGCGCCGTTCGGCGTTTCGGGAAACTAATCCGCTGGTGCGTTGGTGTCGAAGGTGGCCACGCCCAGGGACTTCCAGGCTGCCAATAGCCGACTGTCGCCTGAGGCGGCGACAGTGTCGGTGTCTTCCATCTGCTCGGCGGAGGCGCAATGGACCGCATCGTATCCACGCAGTGCTAGCTGGTCGGCCAGCTCCGCCGCGCGCAATACCAGCGCATCGTCCACCTCGGTGATCTCGATCTGTGGCCAGAGTTGATCCAGGAGTCGCAAGCAGGCTGCGTGCTCCTCGTCGTTGAGGCGGGTCATTCGATGGGCCTGGGCAAGAGCCGCGGCGGTCTCCACGTAAAGCAGCCGACTCGACACCACGGCATCGGCATCGTCCCAGAACCTACGGCAGGATTGGCTGCTCGACTCGCTGACCAAGAGGGGCACAAAAGCGGAGGTATCGAGGTATCCGATCATCGGCGCTGGTCATCGATGAGTTCACTGACCGAACCGTGTCCCTGGACCGGCTCGGGTGAGGGCTGTTTGCGGGCACGTGCAGGTTGAATCCGGCCTTCTTCCCGGAGTTGCTCCAACCTGGTGAGTCGTCCGACGGGGACGATCCGAGCGATCGGTTGACCATGATCAGTGACCGTTACCGTCCGTCCGGCGCGAACCTCTGCCAGATGACGGCTCAAGCTATCCCGTAGTTCGCGTACGCCGACGTCCACCGCTGCCTCCTAGTGGCTACATTTATATAGGCAATTGTAGCCACAGTCGGTTCGGCTGTGGGCGATCAGCAGGTGTAGGTGCGGCCGACTGAGGAGTCGGGGGTTGGTTGGGTTTCGCGGAGGCAGCCGAAGGGGACTATGGCGTCGTCGCTCATGTGCACGCCGGTGCGGGTGGTGGGGTTGACGCAGGTGAGGCCGTCGGTGGCGATGCGGCAGGTGTAGTCACCGAAGGTGAGTTTGCTGTCGTAGGGGAGGGTTTGGCCGTCGCCGTGGATGAAAAGACCTGGGTCGCCGCGGAATTGGCCGACGGTCAGGGTTTTCGCTGAGTAGTTGACGTAGCCGCCGTCCCAGTTGCCGAAACCCTCGTGCGGCTTGGGGACGGGGTTCTTCAGTTTCACTACACAGTTGAATCCGTCGAGCTGGTAAGCGGTTCCAGTGATGCAGCTGATTTTTCCGGACGGGCTGATGAAGGCGATATCGCTCTTCAGGTCGGCGGCGGCGCCGGTGCCCGTGCTCGCGGAGTGGTAGCGGCTCGCGTCGACCTCGGTGCCCGCCTGTACCCAGGCGATCCGGTCCTTCAACCGGCTTTCCGGGCTCGCCGGCGTCGAGGTCGGCGCGGCCGTGGTCGAGGTCGCCGGTGGTGGTCCGGGGGCGGGCTGTGGTTGACCCGAGGTGGATTGGGAACAGGCGCTCAGCGCCAAGATCAAGGCAGCGAGTGCCGCGATTCGCATGGCTTCCAGACTAGCCATTGTGGCGCAACATGTTCCGGCCACGGTCGGGCAGGGAGGTGATTCGATGACCTCCGAGGTTATCGCGCAAGGTCGGCCCGGTCCGTTAGCGTCGAAAATGTGAACAACACCGGATCATTCGGAGGAACGCGATGAGCAAGTCGAACCTCGCTGAGCTCGACATCGTCGAGGGGGCGCTGCGGCATGGGCTGCCGTACCTGGCGCTGGGTGCCGGGCGGCCGCTGGCCTTCCTGCGCTGGTTCACGCCGGATCACGCGAATCCGAGCGGCTGGATGCGGAATTCCGAGATCAAGATGCTGACGCCGCTGGCCCGGCGCTTTCGCGTCTACGCGGTGAATCGGGCGCCGGGAATGGTCGAGGGCACCACGATGGGTGAGATCGCGGCCCAGCACGCGGACGCGTTGCAGGCGGAGTTCGGCGAACCGGTGGATGTGCTCGGTGTGTCGTCCGGTGGGTCGTTGGCGCTGCAGCTGGCGGCGGATCACCCGGGCACCGTCCGCCGCTTGGTCATCGCCTCGTCCGGTTACCGCTTGGATCCGCTCGCCAAGCAGGCCCAGATCCGCTACGGCGAAGCGGCGTTCGCGGGTCGGCGCGCACTGCATCACATGGCGCCGATCGCCACCTCGTCGCGGGTGCTCGCCCGGCTGGCCGGTGTGGGCATGTGGCTGATCGACCCGCTGGGCCGCCCGAAGAACCCGGCGGACACCCTCGCCTTCGTCCGCGCCGAGGACGGATTCGACCTGTCCGACCGCCTCGCGGAGATCACCGCGCCGACGCTTGTTCTCGGCGGCGAACGCGACGCGGCCTACAGCACCGAGAACTTCCGCCGCACCGCCGACGGCATCCCCAACTCCCGGCTGATCATCTACCCCGGTACCAGCCACATGGGTGTCGTCAAGCATGCTCGCTTCGTTCCGGATGTCAGCGAGTTCCTCACCTCCGCAACCCCTCTCGCGCCCTGACCGCATTGGCGCACGAATCGCCGTGCGCGGCTCAACTCCGCAGCGTCGGAATCCAATGCCCGGTGCGATGCGCCCGTCGCGCGACCTCGGCGGCAGCGCGGATGCGTTCGGCGAGCTGAACAGGATCATCCAGATCGGTCCAGGTCCACCGGACCACGGCCCACCCGAGTGCGCGTAATTGGTCGTCCCGGTCCGGTGCCGCCACTGTCCACTGCGCGGGCAGGCGTGCACCACCCAATGCACTGTGCTGCTCGCTCTGCCCCTCGAATTCACCGATCACACCCAATTCGTCGAACAGAAAGTCGACCCGTCCGACGCACACCGCATCATCGGTGCAGACCCGCGCCTGCAATTCCGGCGCGGGCAATCCGCTCTCCTGAAAGGCCACCCGGCTGCGCGACTCACCGACGCTCTCGCTGCGTCCGTCCAGGAACTCGATGGCCCGAGCGGCTTGGCGCGCGCCGCGGCGGTGTGCCGCTCGCCGGAGATGTTCGCCCAATTCGCCGACGGTGGTGAGCCCTTGGCGCAGCGCGCTGTCGCCACAGACGACCGCGTATTCGAAACCCACTGAGCGCGTGATATCGAAGATCGTCCGCGGCACGGTGGTTACCCGAACCCCATTGATCAGGGTGATCTCGTCCGGTGCTATTTGGGCCGAATGCAGGACCAGCTGTTTCCGGATCCGCCCGCCGGCGATTCTGTCGCGCGTGACGTGTGCCCGTTCGAGCGGGATCGACCAGGTCGGCAGGCCGTGCAACACCAGCGCCGAACAGTGGCTCGCCACAGCGTCATCGGACATCGCCTCGCACATCGCGAGCACCAGCATCAGATGGCGGCCCGCCGGGGTGAGCGCGGGCTGCGGCGCGTTCACATAGTGTCCGGCGCGGATCCGCTGCCATTGTCCGGAGCGGCAGAGGCGCTGCAATTGGCTGTCGGACATGCCGGCGGCCAAGGCCTGCCTGCGCGAGATCAGTTGCGGTGCGTCCATATCGCGATCCTGACCGAAGCCTGCGCTCCGCAATACCCACCATCCGCCGAATGTGGATAACACGCACCCTGGGGATAACTTCGGAGGTCAGCCGAGCTGTGTCATGCCCGCGGCGACCACCTGAGCGACATTCAGAACGTCTTCCGCCGACGGGATGGGCACACCGTCCAGCGCGTGTAACCGGTCGGTGCTCGCGATGGCGAACATGGCCGAGACCCAGGCCGCGGCGCAGGCGCGCAGCGTGCCGGGGCGCACCGGGGCCGGCGCGCTGGCCTGCAGCACCCGCGCGGTGACATCCAGCAATTGGTCACGCAGGTGGCGCAATTGGCGCCGGACATCGGGGTGCGTGTCGGCCTCGCGCCACATGATCACCCGTAGCACCGAGGAGTGGTGGTCGCGCAGATTGAGGGCGGCATCGAGGGCGACCAGACTGGCGGCGGGATCGCCGGGCGCGACCACGGTGTCGATGTCGTCGATCGGGTGCATCGGCACCCGCTCGTCCATCAGCGCCGACAGGATCGAGTCCTTGGTCGGGAAGTAGTAGAAGACAAGGCCTTTCGGGACCTCGGCGGCGCCTGCGATGGCCGCTGTCGCGGTGGCATCGAATCCCTGTGCCGCGAAGAGCTTTTCGGCGGCGTCCAGAATGAGTTGCCGGGCGTCGCCGTCGACTTTCGCACTGCGCCGCCGCCCGGCCCTCGGTTCCTTGCCCGGTCGCTGAGCCGCGGCTCGGCGACCGGGTTTCGGCATCTGCATCAGTGGTGGGTCGCCGCGCCGTGCAGCCGTCCCGACACCGTCGGCAGCGCCGCTACCGCGACCACCGCCGTCACTACCCCGACTACCCATGCGGTCCAGGATGCGCCGCGGTAATCGGTGAAGTCCATGGCCCATGGGGAAATGAACAGCAACACGCCGAAAAGACCCATCGCGTAGTCGGCGCTGGTGCCGAGCGTGGGCCGGTACATCTGCGTGAGGCCGGTGAGCGCGATGAGCACGCCGAGCACGATCAGCGACCACATCGCTTTGTCGGTGGTGACCAGCCACAGGGGTGAGAGCGCGGCGAAGATGCCCAGCACTACGGCGAGCAGGTCCTGTGCGCGGCTTTCGGTGAACATGGTGTGCCTCCTAGGGCTCAGGAATATGTCCTTCCTTCGGTATAGACCTGATTGACCGCCCGATCAATAACTAAATGGCTACGATTGCCTGCCACCGCCGAGTGATCGGGTTCACTCCGGCACTCAACCAAGCAGACGTTAGGGTGAGCTGCGTGTCACCTTCCGCAACAGACGCCGCGCCGATCGTGATCGTCGGTGCCGGGCTCGCCGGTCTGCGCACCGCCGAGGAACTGCGCCGTGCCGGGTACGAGGGCGGGCTGATCCTGCTCGGCGACGAGGCCCGCCTGCCGTACGACCGGCCGCCGCTGTCCAAGCAGTTCGTCCGCGGCGAAACCGACGACACCACCTTGCGCCCCGGCGAGTTCTTCGCGGAGAAGCGGATCGACCTGCGCCTGGACGCCGCCGCGACCGGCGTCGACACCGCCGCGCGGCAGGTACGGCTTGCCGACGGCTCGACCCTCGACTACGACCAGCTGATCATCGCCACCGGTCTGCGCCCGCGCCTGCTGCCCGGCCTGCCCGACGCACAGGGCGTGCACGTGCTGCGTGGTCACGCCGACGCCACCGCACTGCGCGCCGAATTGGCCGAGGCCACAACGGCACTCGTGGTCGGCGCGGGCTTCATCGGCTGCGAGCTCGCGGCCAGCTTCCGCAGCCGCGGCCTCGCGGTGGTGCTGGTCGAGCCGCAACCGACTCCGCTCGCCTCGGTCCTCGGCGAGCAGGTCGGTGCCCTGGTGGCCAGGCTGCATCGCGACGAAGGCGTCGACCTGCGCTGCGGCACCGGCCTGGACACGCTGCTCGCCGACGACGGCCGGGTGCGCGGCGCCATTCTCGCCGACGGCTCCGAGGTGGCCGCCGATCTGGTGGTGATCGGCATCGGCTCGCGCCCGGTGACCGAGTGGCTCACCGACTCCGGCATTGCGCTGGCCGATCCGGCGGCGGGCGGTGGGGTACTGGCCGACGAGGTGGGCCGCACCTCGGCCGACCGGGTCTGGGCCGTCGGTGACGTCGCGGCCTGGCTGCACGACACCGGCCACCGTAAGCGGGTGGAACACTGGACCAATGCGGGCGAACAGGCCCGCCTGGTGGCCTGCGCGATGCTGGGCGCCGCCCCGCCGACCGCGGCCAGGGTCCCGTACTTCTGGAGTGACCAGTACGAGGTGAAGATCCAGGCCCTCGGCACACCGGCGGCCACCGACGACGTGCATCTCGTGGTCGACGACGGCCGCAAATTCCTCGCCTACTACGCGCAGGACGGCAAGCTCACCGGCGTAGTCGGCGCGGGCATGACGGCCCAGGTGATGAAGTCCAGGGCCAAGATCGCCGCGGGCGCGCCGGTGTCGGAACTACTTACCCCCAGCTGAGTTCGGCTGCGCCCGGCGCGGGATAGGGCCGCTGCTGGGTCGCCCGACGGCCGATCGGGCCGCTGCCGCGCGGGACCCGGCCGGGCACTGTAATACGGTTGTCTCTGTGATCGTCGCGCTCATCGATTCGGGGCTCGGGCTGCTGCCCACATCCGCTTGGCTGCGCAAGCTGCGGCCGGACGTGGATCTGCTGCTGCAATTGGACCCCGACGGCGCACCGTGGGGACCGAAACCCGAGCAGTGGACGATCGACCGCGTGGTCGAGACCGCCAGGACGTCGATCGGGCTCGGCGCCGAAGTGATCGTGATCCCGTGCAATACCGCCAGCGTCGCCGCGTTGGAGCACGTGCGGGTGGAGGTCGGCCCCGATGTGCCGGTCATCGGCACCGTGCCCGCGATCAAGCCTGCGGCCGCGGTCTGCCGCTCGGTGGCGGTCTGGGCGACCGCCGCGACCACCGCGAGCCGGTACCAGGCGGACCTGATCGCCAAGTTCGGCGGCGACGCGGATGTGGTCGGGGTGGCCTGTCACGGGCTCGCGGACTCGATCGACCGCGGTGATCTGGTCGCGGCCCGCGAGTCCATCGCCCGCGCCGTCGAGCAGACTCCGGACGACGTCGAGGGTGTAGTCCTCGGCTGTACCCATTACCCGTTGGTGATCGACTCCATCGTCGCCGCCCTGCCCGACGGTGTCCGGCTCTTCGACAGCGCGCAAGCCGTTGCCGCGCAGACCATCCGGCGGATGGACGCGCTCGGCCGCCCGACACCAGGCAACGGTGCGGTGATCGTGCGCAACAGCGGACGGCCGGGTGCCTTGCCCGCCAGCGCTGCCAGTTTCGAATCCGGCAGAATCCTGGGTGCCCAGGGGTGAACCGCTGCGCCCGAAGGAAGTTCGCTCGATGACCGAGGTCGCGCCGACCGCCGCGGACGTGCAGGCGGCGCTGGTCGCCGTCGCGGATCCCGCGGACGCGATCCACCTACAGCGGTTCTTCAAGACCGGGCCGGGGGAGTACGGCGAGGGTGACGTCTTCATCGGCGTGCGCGTACCGGTGACGCGCGGCATCGCGAAACGCTTTGCGGCACTGTCCCTGGACGAGATCGACGTGCTGCTGGACAGTCCCGTGCACGAGGATCGGCTGGCCGGCCTGGTCATCCTCAACGCCCGGTTCGCCAAGGCATCCAAGCCGAACACCTTCGACGACGTGGCCCGCGCCGAGATGGTGCGGCGTTACCTGGCGGCGGTGCGCCGCGGCCGGGTGAACAACTGGGACCTGGTCGACGTGTCCGCCGAGAACATCATCGGCCCTTGGCTCTCGGACAAACCCCGCGACTTGCTGTTCGAGCTGGCCGAGGCGGATTCGCTGTGGGAGCGCCGGGTCGCCCTGCTGTCCACCTTCGCGTTCATCAAATCCGGTGACGCCACCACAACGTTCGAGCTCGCCGAGCGCCTGCTCGACGACCGGCACGACCTCATCCAGAAGGCGCTCGGCTGGATGCTGCGCGAGGTCGGCAAGCGCATCGATCAGCGGCTGCTGACCGGCTTTCTCGACCAGCATGCGGCTCAATTGGGCCGTACCGCACTGAGTTACGCCACCGAACACCTCGACGCGGAACTGCGCGCGCACTATCGCGCGCAGTAGCGGGGCGTCAGAACTGGATCTTGAGGTGATCGGTCACCGGATGTGCTTGGCAGCCCAGGATGTAACCGTTCTCGATGTCCTCCGGGTCGAGGATCTCGGCGTTGTCCATCTCGACCGCGCCCTCGAGCACGGTGCACGCGCACGAGCCGCACTCGCCTTCCTGGCAGGAGTACGGCACGTCGAGGCCCTTGGCCAGCATGATGTCCACCAGCGTCTGCTTGCGCGGCCACTTCAGCTCGTGCACCTCGCCGTCGAGTTCCACCTCGACCGTCGCCGCACCGGCGGCTTCCTCGTCGGACACCGCGACCGGCGCCTGGTCCGCGAACGGGTCTCCTGCGAGGGAATTGAACACTTCGGCATGTGTGCGCGAGCGCGGCACGCCGAGCTGAGCGAGCGCGTCGTGCACCCGATCCATGAACGGTTTGGGTCCGCACATGAAGGCCTCGTACCCCTGGTACGGGGCGACCAGGGCGGCGAGTCCCTCGGTGGTCGGCAGCCCCTGCAGATGCTCGAGCCAGTGGATGACGGTGAGCCGCTGCGGATGTTTGTCCGCGAGCTCGCGCAGCTCGTCGGCGAAGATCACCGCGTCGTGGTCGCGATTGGCGTATACCAACACGACTCGGCCGCTGCCCCTGGCCAGCGCCGACTTCAGGATCGACATCACCGGCGTGATACCGCTGCCCGCGCCGAACAGCAGCAGGTCGGCGTCCAGATCCTTGGGCGTGAAAACCCCTGAGGGCGGCAGCACTTCGAGCGAGTCGCCCGCTTTGACGTTGTCGCACAGCCAGTTCGAACCGTAACCTTCCACGGTTCGCTTGACGGTGACCTTCGGCCGGTCGTCGGTGTAGGGCGAGCTGGCCAACGAATAACAGCGAGCCACCGAGCCGGTCAGGTCACTGGGGATGCGCAGCGTGAGGAACTGGCCGGGCTGGTAGCGGAAGCGATCGGCCAGTTCGTCCGGGACGTCGAAGACCAGCGAACAGGTATCGGTCGTCTCGGTGATCACCGCGGCTACCCGCAGCACGACCGAACGCGAGCCATGTGGAACCTCGACTGTGGTCATGTCGTCCTCTCGAACCCCTGGCATGGCGCATCCGCAGCGCCAAAACTAGAACGTGTTGCAGTTTTATCGTACGTCGGACTTCGGTTGCCGGACAAGCTGAGCCTCCAGACCGGCGACCAGCACCTCCATGCCGAAGTCGTAGGCGTACTTGCCGCGCAGGTCCGCCATGTATTTGGTGGCCCGCTCGACCGCGTCGGGCAGCGCGACGTCCGACAGCGGCGCGCGATCGCGCGGGTTCACCCGGCTGCGGCCGAACAGGTAGGTGTGGATGGTCGCGTACGCGGCGAGCACGTTGCGGTCGGTGAAGCCTGCCTCGAGCAGGATCTCCATGATGGCGGCGATCAGATCCAGCTGTTTGCCGAGCATCTGCTCGATCAGCACATCGCC
Source organism: Nocardia sp. NPDC052316 (assembly GCF_044547795.1). Classification (NCBI taxonomy): domain Bacteria; kingdom Bacillati; phylum Actinomycetota; class Actinomycetes; order Mycobacteriales; family Nocardiaceae; genus Nocardia; species Nocardia sp. NPDC052316. Next base: position 1,127,149 of record NZ_JBIUBB010000001.1, on the reverse strand, counting down.
GAGGCCGGGGTGCTTGCGCAGCTTGTCGTCGATCTGGTCGATCAGATCGCGCAGCCGATGCTGCCACGGGCCGGATTCCGGTGGTGGCGTGCGAACTCCGGTCAGTGCGGCGGTGGCGACCAGGTCGAGCAGTTCGCGCTTGTCGGCGACGTAGTAGTACGGCGCCATCGGCGAGACGCCGAGTTCGCGGGACAGTCGCCGCATCGACAACTTCTCCACACCGTCCTCGCGCACCACGCGCAGCGCCGCCTCGACGATCTCGGACTCCGACAGGGTATTGCCGCCTCCGCTCGCCTGCATTCGTCCGACTCCCATGCCACCTCTACCACCGCGGGCGCGATTCGCCCGTCCGTCCTGTTCAGCTACTTCCCACCCGAAGTCTATGCGCGTCCACCGGACCCGGGTGGGCGGGACGGCCCTGCCGGTGAGCATCCGCGTCGGGCTCGACCGGGCCCGGCCATGTGCCGGGCGGCCGGGGCTGCGGCGAAGTCGATGGGAAGAACCTGTTCCATTTTGTCAGCGAATGACGTTATCGTGTGACGGCGGCTACACCGGTGGCCGCCGTCACGGATCGCTCGCTCGGAGGTAGACATGCCGGAATTCGGATCGAACGGACACACCGACACCGACCACTCGGGACCGGTCGGCACCGTCGAGGCACACGAGGACGCCGCACCGCTGGTCGAGGAGACCCTCATCGAAGAGGTGTCCATCGACGGTATGTGCGGCGTCTACTGACAGGGAGTGGCGACCATGCTCGATCTCGATACCCGATGGCAGTTGCATCCGAGGGTGGCCTTGCGGCCGGAACCCTTCGGCGCGCTGCTCTACCACTTCGGCACCCGCAAGCTCTCCTTCCTGAAGAGCCCGCGGATCGTCGAGATCGTGCGGTCGCTGCCGGAGCACGGCACCGCGCGCACGGCCATGCGGGCGGCGGGCGTCACCGACGCGAATGCCGCGCAGTATGTGAAAGCCCTGACACAGCTGGTCGATTCCGACATGATCGTCGGTGCGCCGGCCGATGCCCCGCCGGCGCCCGCCGCTGTGAGCACGGCTCCGGCATCGTCGACGGCGGGGGTGGTCCCGCCGTCCGACACGGCGGTGCGCCTGGTCGATCGGTTCGAAACCGGCCTGGCCGCACCGATCTGCCTCACCTGGGAACTGACCTACGCCTGCAACCTGTCCTGCGTGCACTGCCTGTCCTCGTCCGGCCGCCGCGATCCTCGCGAGCTCAGCACCGAGCAGTGCAAGGCACTGATCGACGAGTTCGAGCGCATGCAGATCTTCTACGTGAACATCGGCGGCGGCGAACCGACGGTGCGCCCGGACTTCTGGGAGCTGGTCGATTACGCGACGGCACACCATGTCGGAGTGAAGTTCTCCACCAATGGAGTTCGGATCACCCCGGAGGTCGCCACCAGGCTCGCCGCGAGTGACTATGTCGACGTACAGATTTCGCTGGACGGCGCCGACGCGGCGGTGAACGACGCGGTGCGCGGACCCGGCTCTTACGACATGGCCATCCGCGCGCTGGAAAACCTTGCGGCAGCGGGGTTCCGGGACGCCAAGGTGTCCGTCGTGGCGACCAGGCACAATATCGGTCAGCTCGACGAGTTCCGGGCGATCGCCGAAAAGTACGGTGCCACCTTGCGTTTGACCCGGCTGCGGCCGTCCGGTCGCGGCGCGGACGTCTGGGACGAGCTGCATCCGACGCAGGACCAGCAGCGGGTGCTCTACGACTGGCTGGTGCGCAACGGCGAGGGCGTGCTCACCGGCGACTCGTTCTTCCACCTGTCCGCGTTCGGGCAGGCGCTGCCCGGTTTGAACATGTGCGGCGCGGGTCGGGTGGTCTGCCTGGTCGACCCGCTCGGTGACGTGTACGCCTGCCCGTTCGCCATCCACGACCGGTTCCATGCCGGAAATGTGGTGTCCGACGGCGGTTTTCGCGCGGTCTGGCACGACTCGGCGCTGTTCGCCGAGCTCCGTGAGCCGAGCGGCGGCGGTGCCTGCGCGTCGTGCAGCCACTACGACTCGTGCCGCGGCGGCTGCATGGCGGCCAAGTTCTTCACCGGCCTGCCCGCCGACGGACCCGACCCGGAGTGCGTCCAGGGTTACGGCGAGGCAGCGCTGGCCGACCCTGCCCGGTTGGTCCCGCGCTCGTCGGTCGACCACTCCCGGCGGGTGACGCCGCGCACCGGTGCGCGCAAATCCGCGCCGGTGCCGTTGACGCTGTCCGTGACGCGCCCGAGCGTATTTCCACCTGAACGCCGACCCGCGCGGGCCTGCGATGAGAACCCGCTCGCCTGATGTCATGGGAGTAGCCAGTCGGATGCTGCCCGCTGCGCGGCGGGCGGCTTCCGGTCGCGACCGGCCGATTGCCGTCGCGTTGCCGGATGCTGGATTCGGACGCGGCTCGACGCTTCGTCGTCTGTCGCAACACGTGTCAGGGGAGCGAACGACCCGGTTTGATGCGGAATTCTGTCCTTTTAACCGGACTGATGATGCTCGCGCGCGAATCTCCGCCTAGCATGCCAGGAATGCGCCATGATCGCCTGCCCGACGGATTCGGGGTGCGGATTGATCCACGGGTACGCGCATACTCCGGAGGCCGGGTACTGATCGGCGGCTCGCCCGCTCGGTTGCTGCGACTTGCCCCGGAGGCCGCCGAGATGATCGGCGACGGGTACCTCGAGGTGACCGGCCCGAAGTCCGCGACCGTTGCCAGACGGCTGCTCGACTCCGGGGTTGCCAACCCGCGTCCCCGGTTGCTGCCGTCCCCCGAGGACGTCACCGTCATCGTGCCGCTGCACAACAACGCCGACGGACTCGCCAGGCTGCTCGCCGCGCTGCGCGGGCACAACGTCATCGTGGTCGACGACGGCTCGGACCAGCCGGTGCAGATCCCGCGCGATCGGGGCACCCGCTGCCGGGTGACCGTCCTGCGCCACGACGAGAGGCAAGGGCCCGCCGCCGCGCGCAATGCCGGATTGAAGGCCGCGACAACCGACTTCGTCGCGTTCCTCGACTCCGACGTGGTGCCCCGCAGCGGCTGGCTGGAGGTGATGCTCGGGCACTTCAGCGATCCGGAGGTGGCGCTGGTCGCTCCCAGGATCGTCGCGCTGGACCCGGAGTCCAATGCCCTCGCCCGCTACGAGCACACCCGCTCCTCGTTGGATCTGGGCAGGCGAGAAGCCGCGGTGCAGTCGCACGGCCTGATCTCCTACGTGCCCAGCGCCGCACTGCTCGTGCGCCGCCGGGCACTGCTGGCCCAGGACGGCTTCGACGAGTCGATGCTGGTCGCCGAGGACGTCGATCTGTGCTGGCGGCTCGAGCAGGCGGGCTGGCGGCTGCGCTATGAGCCTGCCGCGCACGTCGCGCACGATCACCGGGTGTCCTTCCGGGCCTGGTTCGGCCGAAAGATGTTCTACGGCACGGGTGCGGCGCCGCTGGGTGAGCGCCACCCCGGCATGGTCTCGCCGTTGTCACTGCCCTCCTGGACGATGGTGGCCGCGTTCCTGTTCGCCACGCTGTCGAAGTGGGGACTGATCGGCGGCCTGCTCACGCTGCTCACGGCGTTGGTTCGACTACGCCGGGTCTTCGCGGAACTGGACAACCCGACGCGGATCGCCGCCATCTACCTGTCCCGTGGTTTCTTCGCCGGTCTGTGGCGGCTGGCCTCGGCGATGTGCAGGCACTACTGGCCGGTGACGCTGCTGGCGATGCTGGCATCGAAGCGGATTCGGCGCATCGCGATCACCATGGCGGTCGCGGACGGTCTCGCGGACTGGTTCACCCACCGCGACGCCGGCGGCCTCGATCCGGTGCGGTACGTGGCCTACAAGCGGCTCGACGACATCGCCTACGGCACCGGACTCTGGGTGGGTGCCTTCCGGGCGCGCAGCCCGGAAGCGCTGAAACCCACTGCGCCGTCGCACTGATCGCCGAGCGAACACTGATCGGACTTGGCACGGATGACCGACACGCTCATCGTCGGGGGTGGTACCGCGGGCTGTGTGCTCGCGGCACGGCTGAGTGCCGACCCGGAGCACACCGTCCGGCTGCTTGAGGCCGGCTCGATCGGGATCGCGCCGGACGGTTTTCCGGCGGCGTTGCTCGATGCCACCCGCCTGCCGATCGGCGCGGACGCGGCGTGGTTGTGGCGTTACCCGGTCACGCTCGCCGACGACGGTGTTGCGGTCATGGGAAACATTGTGCGCGGCAAGCTGTTCGGTGGCTCGGGTGCGGTCAACGGCAGCTACTTCGTGCGCGCGACCGCGGCGGACTTCGCGGCATGGAGCCGGGTGCTCGGCTCGTCGACCGCATGGTCGTCCGACGCGGTGCTACCCGGGTACCGCCGCTCGGAGCGTGACCTCGACTTCGGCGACCAGCCCTGGCACGGCCGGTTCGGGCCGATTCCGGTACACCGCACCAAGTACCCGGTACCGCTGAGCGAGCGCTTCGCCACCGCCTGTGCGGCACTGGGGTTTCCGGAGATAGCCGACCTGAACCAGCCGGGGGGCGCCACCGATGGCGTCGGCCCGGTGCCGTGCAGTACCGAGGACGGCGAGCGGGTCAGCACCGCGGCGGCCTACCTGCTGCCCGCGCTTGGCAGGCCGAACCTCACCGTGCAGGCCGCTACGTCGGTTCTGCGCCTGCGCTTTCGCGACAACCGCGCGGTCGGCGTCGACGTGTGGCACGACGGCCGGGCCGACACCCGCTGGGCGGATCGCATCGTGCTGAGCGCAGGCGCGATCGAATCCGCCACGCTGCTGCTGCGTTCCGGCATCGGCGACCCCGAACAGCTGCGGGCACTCGGAATCCCGGTCGTGCACGCCGCACCCGTCGGCGCCTGGTTCACCGACCATCCCGAGATCGGTCTCGAATACCGGCCCGGCCCGGCCGGACGGGCCACCGTCCCGCTGGAATACGTGCTGGAGCTGGACGACGTCGAGATCCGGCCGTACACGGCTGCTTTCACGCCCGGCGCACAGCGCCTCGGCGTCGCGCTCATGCGCCCGAGTTCGGCAGGGGTACTGCGGCTGCGGTCGGCCGATCCCGCGGTACCGCCGGTGATCGAGCATCGGTACCTCTCGGCCGAGCACGATCGGACCAGGCTGCGCGCCGCCGTCGGGACGGCAACGGAGGTTCTGCACGAGATGTCGGCGGCACTGCGCACCGACCCGATGCCGCCGCAGCCAGCGGCCGCCGCGGCGTGGTTACACGCGAATCTGGGTACCTCGCAACACCTGTCGGGCACCTGCCGCATGGGTCGGGCCGACGACGAGCAGGCGGCCGTCGACGAGTACGGCCGGGTGCACGGCGTAGTCGGCTTGACGGTGGCCGATCTGTCCGTCGTCCCGGTGCCGCTGAGCCGCGGCCCGCAGGCCACGGCGGTGTTGATCGCGGAACGCCTCGCCGATGATCTGTGCCGGTCCAGCGGTTCTGGAACGTCACAAAGTCTTTAACGGAAAATCGTCCAGCTTATTGATCCAACGCCTAATGTTCGCAATGCACGAGTCACTTCCGTGCGAGGTAGCTGGCAGCCGGGGCGCGTTGCGCAGCGGCGGTGAAGTTGGAGGAACGTTGTCGACCGTCATCGTTTCGCCATATGGGCAGCCTCTGGTGCACCATACGGAGTTGTGCGGGTTCAGCGCGCGGCCCCGGCGCCTCCCCAGACCGCAGCGCCGAGTGAGCTGTATCTGTCGGGGGTACAGCTCGCTCAGCGGCGGCCAGGTGCGCTGGAAGGTCGCTCGCCCCGCCCGAATTCCGGCAATCGGTGTCGAATCGCCCGACTTGTCGGTGTGCGCCAGTACCCTGGTGGAGGGCGTGACCGAGTTCGATCCGCAGCTCGCGATCATCGACGGCCGACCGGTCACTACAGACTTCGTCGGTGCCGGACACAGGGAAGGTCCGGCACCGACGGGGATTCCGGCGCACAGTGCCCGCCCCACCTCCGATCCGCACGGCGCATCCGCCGTCGGGGTCGCCGCCGAAGCCTTGCGCCGCCCCCGCCGTCGTGAGTTCGGCCACACCATATTTCGCGTTACCCGCCGCCGGCGCCGTGCGCTGCCGGGTGGAACGCCGTCGACCGCTGCGGCCGCACGCGGCGCGATGCGACCGAACCGCAGGCCCACTTCGGTGTATCGGCACCGCACAGACCCCCCAAACCTGACCCAACCAGGAAAAAGGAAACCCGATGAACAACCCTTTCGACGACGATGGCGCCCAGTTCTACGTGCTGATCAACGCCGACGGCGAGCACTCGCTCTGGCCGATCTTCGCGGCCGTCCCCGGCGGCTGGACCATCGCTTACGGGGCCGCCGCCCGTAAAGCCTGTCTGCACTACGTCGAAACACACTGGCTCGATATGCGTCCCAAATCACTCATCGAGGCCTCCGCCACCGAAAGTTCCTGAGCTCCCACCGAACCCCGAAACCACCCGTATAGGCGGGGAGCGCCGGTCAACATCCCCCCTGCAGACCGGCGCGCCCCGCCCCCTGCTCGTACTTCGCTGCGCCCCAGTGCATCATGGACGTATGACGAATCAACGGTCCACCCCCAGTCTGCCGGAGACGTTGATCGAAGCGGCCCACCGCTGGGAGGCCGGGCGACCGACTCCCGCGCAGACGCAACAGATCAGCGGCTGGCTGGATGCGATCATGCACCGCCGCCGCCCGCAGGACGCCGCGAAGTCCTAGCGCCGCACCGGCGCCCGGCAGCGGTCCGCACCGATAAGCGAATCGAATGGTGAGCGGGCGTCGAACGACGGTCGGCTATGCCTTCGTGTGAGCCGACTCGATGATCGAGCGGGCCTGCTGGCGCCACTCGGCGACCGCGCGCCCGCGAAAGCCGTTGAGTGCCGCGTCGAACTTCCCGGCCCGCTTGGTGACGGTCAGCCCGATATAGGTGTTGTTACTGGTGATCGCTTGTGTCGCAACGGAACACGCCTCGTCGATCTCGCCCGCGCTCAGCAACGCGGTGGCATGTTCGAACCGCACGAGGGCGGGCTCCATTGTTTCCTGCGGGTCGTACAGGGCGAGTGCATGAGCCGCGGCCTTTGCGGTTTCGGTGGCACGGCCGAGATTGGAGTAGCCGATCGCCTGATAGAAGGCCAGCTTTTCCGGGCGGTAAGAAAAGATGCCGACCGTAAGCTCCTCTTGGCCAACATTTTCCAATGCGCGGCCGGATTTCTCGATACACCGGACAAACTGGACGGCATTTCCCAGGCTGGCGTGGGCGCGGGCCGCCATTCCCCACAGCCAGGCGGCCGCCGGGCCGTGTGCCGGATTTTCTTCGAGACGTCCGCCGAGCAAGTTCAAGACTTCCTTCGGCTTGTCACTATAGGTCGGTAAATATGCGAGACCGGCCAGCGCGATATCCTCGGAATAACGATCACCGATGTCCTGCGCGGCGTGGATCGCGGTGCCGTACCAGAGTCGCGCTTGTCCGAAATGTCCTTCGTTGAACAGGATTTCGCCGACGACGTTGGCCAGCCTGCCCGCGGTGCGCACCAGCCGGACCTGATGGTGGGTGGCCTGGCGCTGCGCGAGAGTGCCACGGACGGTACGGAATTGCTCGAGGGTGGTGTGTAGCAGCTCGTGCGGCGGCACCTGAACCACTCGTTTGCCGAGCGCCTCGGCCGACTGCTCCAGCAGTCCGAGCCGTCGTTCGCTGATCGATCCGGCGTCCAGGGTGGCCAGCATTTTCTCCGGCTCGGCCGCGACCAGGTCGGCGGCCTTGCCGGTCAGGCCGACCCCGATGCAGGCCAATAACTCTCGCCTTCTCACGTCGTCATCCTCGACTTCCTTGTCGAGCCCGATGTCCCTACCGAGCTGGGTTTCCGTATCGGGCGCCGAGTCGGCGGCTTCGCTGTCGAAGCCGGCCCCCCGGCCCGCGGTGACGGCCCGCTCGAATCGTGCGACGACGACCGGATCGGCTTCTGACACGACCCGGTCGAGCAGACGTTGGCTTGCGGCATGCATCCGGGTTGTCCGGCCGTTTTCCCACAAGACCACGGTGCGCGGGGTGACGCCCACCAGACGCGCGAATTCGTACCGACTTCGCCGCATCGCGGCGCGAAGCGCACGGACATCCTCGCCCGTCCAGTCGATCTCAACCATAGGTCCCGCTTCCTCGCACCAGGCTGATACAAACGGAAACTACCCGCATTTACCGCATTCGGGACTGTTATCCACCGAATCGCAACATGCACGCTGAATCAGCACCCGGCGCCGGGGTTCTGCCCAAACCCGTACCAGGGCGCCGGCATTCCAGAATCCGACGCACGGTCCCGACACGGCCCGATCCATCCGTGTCGCGCGCGATTCCGGGGGCGCCTTTCGGTGCCGGGTGCACTGACGTTTACGCAGAGGTGAACTATGGACGTATTGCCCTCGGATGTGCGGGAATTGTGGCTGGTGCAGAGTCGCGACTGCGCACAGGATCCGGTGGGCCTCAGCTACGAACGAGCGCTGTTCATCCGCACCGTGCACGGCGGCCACGGCGCCCACTGTCGCCAATACCTCGCCGCCTCGGCCCGCTGTTTCCGCAGGGCGGCCGAGAGGTGAAGCAAGGCGGGCCCGGCCGAAGCCGGGCCCGCCTTGGTGTCGGGGTGAGTTCAGGCGGCCGCGGACAGCGCCTCGAACTCCTTGTCGGTCAGCGTGATGCGCGCGGCGTCGGTGTTCTCCTCGAGGTGCGCGATGCTGGAGGTGCCCGGAATCGGCAGCACCACCGGCGAGCGGCGCAGCAGCCAGGCGAGCGCGAGCTGGGCGGGGGTCGAGCCGTGGTCCTCGGCGATCGCGTCGAGCGGGCCACCCGGCCTGGCGAGTTCGCCGGTGGCGATGGGGAACCAGGGGATGAACGCGATGTTCTCCTGCTCGGCGTACTCGAGCACATCCTCGTCGGCGCGGTTGGCCAGGTTGTACAGGTTCTGCACCGAGACGATGGTGGCGATCTCGCGGGCTTGCCGCAGCTGGTCGACGCTCACCTGCGAGACGCCGATGTGGCGAATCTTGCCCTCCTGCTGGAGCAATACCAGCTCGCCGAGCTGGTCGGCCAGCGGCACCTGCGGGTCGATGCGGTGCAGCTGATAGAGATCGATCTGCTCCAGGCCCAGGTTGCGCAGGCTCAGTTCGGTCTGCTGGCGCAGATATTCGGGCCTGCCGACCGGACGCCAGTCGCCAGGGCCGCTCCGGGTCAGCCCGCCCTTGGTGGCGATCACCAGGTCATCGGCGTAGGGGTGCAAGGCCTTACGAATGAGCTGTTCGCTGACGAACGGGCCGTAGGAGTCGGCGGTGTCGATGAAGGTGACGCCGAGCTCCACGGCTCGGCGCAGCACCCGGACCGCCTCGTCGGGATCCTTGGGGTCACCCCAGACGCCGGGGCCGGTCAGCTGCATGGCCCCGTAGCCGAGCCGGTGCACGGGTAGGTCACCGCCGAGCGCGAAGGTGCCGGATGCCGCGGCGGGCCGCGCGTGCAGGTTGGTGCTCATGGGTTCGGTTCCTTCCGAAGGGGAATTGCGCGAGAGCGGGCGAGCCGGTGTGCGGTCAGCAGCGGAACCTCAGCCGAGCGCCCGCAGCAGTTCCTGTGCCACCGCCGCGGACGAGGCCGGGTTCTGCCCGGTGATCAGGTTACGGTCGACGACGACCTGCGGCGCCCACGGCTCGCCCTCGCGGAAATCGGCGCCGAGCTCGACGAGCCGATCCTGCAACAGCCACTTGGCCTTGTCGGCCAGGCCGCCTTGGCGCTCCTCCGCGTTGGTGAAGCCGGTGAGCCGGTAGCCCGCGAACGGATTGGTGCCGTCGGCGCCGGTGGCGGCGAGCAGCGCGGCGGGGCCGTGGCACACCACCGCGAGCGGTTTGCCGGATGCCAAGGTGGCGGTGAGGAGTTCGCCCGATTCGGCGTTCACCGCGAGATCCTCCATCGGGCCGTGGCCGCCGGGGTAGAAGACCGCGGCATAGTCGGCGAGGTCTACCTCGGACAACGTGACGGGGTGTTTCAGCTCCGCACTCGCCGCGAGCACCTCGGCTCGTTTGTCGGCGCCCTCCTGCCCGCCGTTGAACTCGGGCGCCAGGCTCCCCTTGTCGACCGGCGGCACCACCCCGCCCGGGGTGGCGACGACGATCTCGTGGCCCGCCGCCTTGGCCGCCTCGTACGGCACGGCGAACTCTTCGGCCCAGAAGCCGGTGGGGTGCGGGGTGCCGTCGGCAAGTGTCCAGGTGTCGGCACCGGTCAGTACGAACAGTATTTTCGCCATACGGTCGACAGTACGAGCGTCTCCGTAGACTGGCCAATGGGAACGCCGATATCAGACATCGGAATTCTGATCGCTGTTTCGCTCGGCGAAGACCGTGCGTGCCACCGCGATTCCGTTGAGCGCGGCCGGGAAACCGACATACCCCACCATCTGGATCAGCACCTCGACGACCTCCGCTTCGGTACCACCGACATTGAGCAGGCCATGGATGTGGACCGCGAGTTGCGGTGCGACACCGAGTGCGGTGCACATGGCGACCGTCACCAGTTCGCGGGTCTTCAGGTCGAGTTCGGGGCGGGAGTAGATGTCGCCGAACGCGAACTCGACCAGGAGGCGGGCGAAGTCCGGGGCGATGTCTTGCAGCGCGGCGATGACCTGTTCGCCCGCCGCTCCGTCGATCGCGGTCAGGGCGGCCGAACCGCGCTCGAACCGGTCGCCGGCCGGGGCCGAGGCGGTGGCGCGCTCGGCGGGCAGGTCGGTCCGCGCGGCGAACACCTCCTTGGCGGCGGTCAGGCCGTTCAGCGCGGCCGGGAAGCCCGCGTAGACGCTGGCGTGGATGATGACCTCGACGATCTCTGTGCGGGTGCAGCCGACATTGAGCGCGCCGTCGATGTGGAACCGCAGTTGCGGCGCCGCGTTGCCCAGCGCGGCCAGCGCGCCGACCGTGGCCAACTCCCGCTGCCGCAACGTCAGCCCGGGGCGGGAGAGGATGTCGCCGTAGCCGAACTCCACGGTGAGGCGGCCCAGATCAGGAGCGATATCGGCCAGGCTGTCCAGTGCGGCGGGGTACTCCTCGCCGCTGATCTGCCTGAGCAGCGCGATGCCGCGGTCGTAACGATCATTGGTGCTGGTGGAGAGCTGAATGCTGGTCATGCGACGACTGTAAAAGTTGGAGTGCGCTCCAACGCAAGTGCTGACTCATCCTTGTAGGGGAGGTGAGATCAGGGGGATATCGGGGTCTGTCCCCGATGTGGCTGTGACCGTCCGATCCTTAGCGTTCAGGCATGCGCTGTGCACCGATCATCGTCGCCATCTCCGCCGTCGCCCTGCTCGCCGGGTGTACCTCGGAGTCGAAGCCCGAGACCGCGTCCGGTGGCGTGCCGGAGAACAAGATTCGCGCCGTGCAGGCCGACATCGACGGCATTGTCGCGTCGGGGGTTACCGGGGCGATCGCCACCGTCACCGACAACGGCAAGACGGTGGTGCTCACCAGCGGTGTCGCCGATAGGGACACCGGCGCGAAGATTCCCACCGACCCCGCCCAGCACGTCAGGGTGGGCAGTATCGCGAAAACCTTTGTCAGCGCGATCGTTTTGCAGCTCGTCGCGGAGGGCAAGGTGCGGCTGGACGAGCCGGTGGACACCTATCTGCCCGGTCTGCTGCGCGGGGAGGGGATCGACGGGCGGGTGATCACCGTGCGTCAGGTGCTGCGTCATCAGAGCGGACTACCGGAGGTGGCCGCGGATCCGCGCGTCGACGAGTATCGCGCGGCTTTGGAGAACCGCATCATGACGCCCACCGAGGGCATGGCGATCGCGCTACAGCGGCCTGCCGACTTCGCGCCGGGGACCCGGTACGAATACAGCAACACCAACTACTACGTCGCGGCTATGCTCATCGAAAAAGTCACCGGCGCAACGTATGTCGACGAACTGAACCGGCGCATTCTGCAGCCGCACGGGCTGGCCGACACCTATCTGCCCGCGCCGGGCGATCGCGAGATCCGCAGCCCGCACCCCAAAGGCTATGGGGTGGTGGACGGCAAGGTGACCGACGTGTCGCGCATCGAACCGTCGGTACCGTGGGCGGCCGGGGGGCTGATCTCGACGGGGGCCGACTTGAATCGCTTCTATTCGGCGCTGGTCGCCGGTCGGGTGGTCCCCGATCCCCAACTGCGCGAGATGCGCGACGGCGTGCTGATGGACGCGAAGTCTCAGATGCACTATGGCCTCGGCTTGGGTGTCCTCACCTTGCCTTGCGGCGCCGAGTTTTCCGGACACTCGGGCGGTATCTACGGCTTCGTCAGCTGGTCCGGTGCGACGTCGGAGGGGCGCGCGGTGACCTACACGTTCACCAAGGATCCGGAGGCGATGCCGGACCTGGTCGGCCTGCTCGGCCACGCGCTCTGCCCGTAATCGTTCGTGCGAATCGAGGGGTCTCCGCCGTCCGGGCTGATCGCCTGGACGGCGGAGTCATGTGCTCGCTCAGATGAGCTTGCGCTGCTTGCGGATTCGACGGCGCACGTCCGCGAGCAACGCGTGGGTGCCGCCGTGCCGGAGGAAGCGCGGGATGAATCGGTTCACGAAGGCGACGAACACGAACAGATGCTCGAAGCGCCGTTGATCGGTGGCCGTCCATCGCACCTGGAGCTGTTCGCGGAAGACCGGTGCGAGGAAGCCGATCGTGAGGAACTTCAACAGATTTCGGAACGGCAGCCGCAGGTACCAGTGGATCATCCGCAGCTCAAGTAGATCGGTCAGATAGCCGCGCACGTATTCGTCGATGGCGACCTGCTCGCAGGCCTCGTTCCAGTACCGGTCGAAATCCGCGCGAGTCGCGGGCCACATGTCCTCGGTCACCTGCAGGGTGGTGCCCAGCGTCGAGGACGACACGTAGAACGCCTCGGCCTGCTCGTCGCTCATCCGGCCTTGCAGCAGTTGGTAGGTGTCCTCGAAGCCGATGTACAGGCAAGCGGCGACCCACAATTGGAGATTCCGGTCGAAGGCGTTGTACTTCACCGGCGCGCCGGGCGCCGAACGCACCTGCCGGTGTGCGACATTCACCGCCTCCCGGTAGGCGAGGCGCTCCGCTTCGGTGCCGAGAATGGCGACCGCCAGATACTGCGTCGTGGTGCGCGCCCGCTTCCACGGATGGTGCATCAGCGAGCCGGACTCGACCTTGCTCTCCGCGACGCCGTACCCGACGCCAGGGCGCGCCAGCTGCATCACGACATTGGCCGCGGCGCCGGCGAAGGACCAGAAGTCCAGCGCGTCGGAGAGTTTGATCGCCCGCTTCGTGGTCGGCCGGTGCGTGGTGCCGATCTGGATCCGGGTGCGTTCCTTGGACAGCGGGTGGGCGGCGTGGTCGGAGGAGTGAGCGGCGGTCATGGGAGTCCTTTCGTGTCCGGAATCGACTCCGCGTGGCGTAACAACCTGTGAACTGTTGATAACTTAAGCCGAGCAGGATCTGCGCGTCAACGGGTTGTACTGCAGGGGGAAAGTCTTGCGCGTACAGCAATGAATCTACGCCGAACGCTTCCATTGCTGGCGGAATCGTGCGTAACATACGGCCCCATACCGGACCGTGTGGCGTCCGGAACGGATCCAACGGTGGATCCCTTGTGGGTCCCGCCGTGGGCGGCCGGTCGCGTCGACCGGCACGCGAAAGGACACGCATGCTCAAGAGGCTGGATCGGATATTCAGCTACGAGATGAAGGTCTCGGAGTTCCTGGGGACGCTGATCATCCTCGGCATCCCGTACGGCCTGATCGGTGTGGTCTGGACGCTGACCCACACCAGCCACCTACGCGGCATGCACGGCATCGACGTGGTCATCTCGTTCCTGGGTTCGATCGTGTGCTGGCCCGTGCTCACCTTCTCGAATGTGTGCATGACCTGATGATGATTCTCGTCTGGCTGATCGACGCCATGGTGATCGGCGTGAAGGTGCTCGCGGGGCACACGCGGGTCAATCCGGTGCTGCGGTTCGGGTTGTGGTTGGTCGTGCTGAGCGCCGTCGTGGCCGGTGCCGCCGTCCTGGGCTTGCTGCTCGTGCTGCTGCAGCGGCAGCTGAGCGGCACCGCGTGAGAGGCGGCCATCGATGACCAGCATCCAACGGCCGCCGGGCCGTACCGATCTCGAGCAAGCCGTCGACGACCTCAGAGGTCTGTGGCAGCGGCACCCCCAGCGGTCGCTGGAGACGCTGGGCAGGCAGGTGCGACTGGGCCGCGACGCCGTGCTGGAAATGTTCCGCGCACTGCTCACCCGCCGATTCCCGTTCCAGGAATTCATCAAACAGTGTGCGTTCATGTCGAGCGTGTCGGCGGCGCCGACAGTGTTCGTCGCGATACCGGTCGCGGTGGTGGTCTCGATTCAGATCGGCGCCCTGGTGAGTCAGGTCGGCGCGACCACCTTCATCGGCGCCGTCAGCGGGCTCGGCATCATTCGCCAAGGCGCGCCGCTGGTCACCTCGCTGATGATCGCCGGCGCGGTCGGCTCGGCCATCTGCGCCGATCTCGGGTCACGCACGATCAGGGAGGAGATCGACGCCATGAAGGTGATGGGCGTCGATCCGATCCGCAGGCTGGTCGCACCGCGGCTCGCGGCGGCGGTGCTGGTGAGCATGCTGCTGTGCGGATTCGTGGTCTTCGTCGGCTTCGCCACCGGCTACCTGTTCAACGTGTACGCCCAGGGCGGCACGCCGGGCTCGTTCATCAGCAGCTTCGCCTCCTTCGCCGTGGCGAACGACATGATCGTCGCGTTGCTGAAGGCCGCCATCTTCGGCGCGCTCACCGCGATCATCGCCTGCGACATCGGCCTGCACACCAGGGGCGGGCCCGGCGGCGTCGCCAACTCGGTGAACGCGGCGGTGGTCAATGCGGCGCTGATGCTGTTCGCCACCAACATCATCATCACGCAGGTGTACAACACGCTGTTCCCGGCGAAGGTGATCTGAGATGGGCTCGCGTTATACGCCACCGGCGTTGCAGCCGTTCCGGGTGGTCGGCGAGTTCGCGCGTGGACCGGTGCGCGCCAATCGGCGCCTCGGCCATCAGGCCATCACTTTCGTCGCGGCGGTCGCGGCAATTCCGTTCACACTGAAGCACTATCGCAAAGAGGTGCTGCGGCTCACCGCGGACGTCGGATGGGGCAACGGCTCGCTGGTCGTCGGCGGCGGCACCGTCGGCGTCGTCATCATCCTGTGTGGATTCGGCGGGATCACCGTCGGCATGGAGTCCTACACCGCGCTGAACCTGCTGACCATGAACCCGCTGACCGGTGCCATCTCCGGGTTCGCCACCACCCGCGAGATCGGGCCGATCCTGGCGACGCTGGCCTTCGCCATCCAGGCGGGCTGCCGTTTCACCGCGCAGTTGGGCGCGATGCGGATCTCCGAGGAGATCGATGCGCTGGAATCCATCGCCATCCGTCCGCTCCCGTACCTGATCACCACCAGGATGATCGCGGCGACCTTGACCATCGTCCCGCTCTACAGCGTGGGTCTGGCGGTCGCGTACCTGATGACCAAGCTGTCGGTGCTGTTTCTCGGCGGCACCTCGGCGGGCACCTACGACCACTACTTCTTCCAGTTCCTCAACGGCGCCGACGTCTTCTTCTCGGTGCTCAAAGTGATGGTGTTCGTGCTGATCTCGACATTTCTGCAGTGCTACTACGGATATGTGGCCACCGGTGGTCCGGAGGGCGTCGGCCATGCGGCCGGGCGCGCGATCAAGATGGTCATCGTCGTTATGGTTTTCGCGAATCTGTTTCTCACGCTGGCGATCTGGGGCATCGACCCGGGCATCCGGATCTCGGGATAGGGGCCGCGATGATCATCGATCCCAGCGGCCGTGGGCCGAGCCCGCGGCAGCTCTCCCTCGCGGGCATCGCGCTCACCGCGGTGCTGCTGCTGTTGCTGTACCTGCTCGGACTGCGCTACACCGGCCGTTTCGAGGACAACGTCGGCGTGGTCGCCGTGCTCACCAGCACCGGTGACGGGTTGCCCGCGAACGCCGACGTGAAGTTCCGCGGCATGATCGTCGGCTCGGTGGCCGACGTGCAGGTCGTCGCGAAAGGGGAACGGCAGCGCGCCGAGTTGAACCTGAAACCCGCTGTGGCGGCGCTGGTTCCGGCGTCGGTCAAGGCCAGGGTCATCCCCAACAACATCTTCGGTGTGACGGCGATCGAGCTGGTCGACAACGGGCAGACGAGGGAGACGTTGCGCGCGGGGGCGGAGATTCCCGAGGACACCAGCGAGGGCACCGTCCAATTGCAGACCACGCTCAGCGTGCTGCGTGACGTGCTCGATCACATCCAGCCGGAGAAACTGGGCCGGGTGCTCGCCACGCTCGCCGACGCCCTCGACCCGGCCGCGCGGGTACCCGGCTCCACCATCGAGCGGCTGGACACCTGGCTCACCGAGGTGCACGCGATCCCGGGGATCGGCAATCTGCTCGGTGATCTCGGCCGCGCCGCGACCGCGCTGAGCACGTCCGCGCCGGAGCTGGTTGGTGTGCTATCGGAGTCGGTGACCACCGCGCGCACCCTTACCGAGCGGCGCGACCAGCTCGTCGCGCTGCTCACCAACGCGGGCGGGGCGGTCGATTCGGTGAATTCGCTGTTCGCGCGCAACCCCGATGCGGGTAAGGAGGTGGTCTCCGGTGTCGGCGAACTGTTCGGCAGCCTGGCCGAGGATTCGGACGCGCTGCCGCAGACGGCGGCCAATCTCAATGTGTCCCTGCGGAAATTGCGCTCGGTGTTCGGCTTCGGGCCGAGTCGCCAGATGGTCTGGAAGATGGACGTGTCCTTCACGCCGTTTCAGCAGTACACGGCTGCGGATTGCCCACGGTACGGCAGCATGGCCGGGCCACGCTGCGGCGGTAGCTCGGTGCCGGAAGTCGCACCGTCCCAAGAGTATCCGGAACAGCTGGCACCGCAGTGGTTGGATGCGGCGGGCCCCGCGCCGGTCGTACCCAAGCTGCCGAGCATTCCTGGAATTCCGATGATCCCCGGGTTGACCGCCCCCGTCGCGGCGAAGGATCCGGCACCGAATACCTCGGGCGCCAACGGCTTACGCGGCCTGGACGCGGTCGCGGCGATCGTCGGCGGTAAGCCGACCGCGGCGCAGTATCTGCTGCTGTCGCCGCTGCTGGCAGGCGGCTCGGTCATCCCGGCGGACGAGGGCGGTAGCTGATCATGAAATCAGGAAAGGCGCTGGCAGGCTTCAGCCTCTTCGCCGTGGTAGCGATCGTGCTGACGTACACGATCTGGTCCACCCTGCAACGCTCGGTCACCGGCGACACCGACTCCTACTCCGCGACGTTCTCCGATGTGCTCGGCCTGCGGGTCGGCGACGACATTCGGATGGCGGGGGTGCGGGTCGGCCGGGTGGACGCGATCGACTTCGACGGTGACTACCGAGCCCGCATCGAGTTCCGGATCCAGCGCAGACAGCGGTTGACCAGTACCACCAAGGCCATGGTGCGCTACCAGAACCTGATCGGGCAGCGCTATATCGCGCTGGTACCCGGCCCGGGCGGCGGGCAGCCGCTGGCGGCGGGTGCGGCGATACCGCTCGAGCGCACCGAGCCGTCGTTCGATGTGTCCGCGTTGCTGTCCGGGTTCGAACCGTTGTTCAGTGTGCTGCAGCCGGATCAGATCAATTCGCTGTCGGAGACGCTGATCCAGGCTTTGCAGGGCAACAATGTCTCGTTGAGCGCGTTGATCACCCAGGCCGCTGAGCTGGCCGGCACCTTCGGGCAGCGGGACCAGATTCTCGGCGACGTGATCGGCAACCTGAGCAGTGTCATCGCGGGGCTAGCCCATCGCAGCGGGGAACTGGAAACACTGATCACTCAAGCGCGTTCGCTGGTCGAGTCGCTCTACGCGCAAGGCGAGTCGTTGAAGGGGTCGGTCGATCAGGTGGCCACCTCGACCGACTCGCTGGCGCGGCTGATCGCTCAGGTGAAGCCGAATATCGCTCGGGCGCAAGACGATGCGACCAGCGGTGTGGCACTGCTGCTGCTCAACGGCGCCTCGCTGGACCAGGCGGCCGTCGAACTGCCGAGCCTGCTCAACGGCATCGCCAGATTCACCAGCTACGGCGCTTACGGCAATGCCTACATCTGCCGTCTCGATGTCTCGCTGTGGGGTGTGCTGCTGCCGCCGGGACTCTTCTCACAGGTAGGCGGCGATTCGCAATCGGAGGTGTGCCGATGATGACACGAGCGCGATCGCTGATCGGGCGCGCCAGGATGCCGCGCAACCGGCTGCTGTGGCTCGGGCTGCTCGCGGCGGGTTCGGTGGTGCTGCTGCTGGTCGGCTCCAGCGTGCTGTCCCAGGCACGGTTGGGGGACAAGACCATTCAGGCTGAGTTCGCCCAGGCGGCCGGGCTGCGGGCGGGTGCGTCGGTGGATGTGTCCGGCATCGAGGTGGGCTCGGTGCGCGCGGTGCGCCTCGACGGCGCGAAGGTGCTGGTCGACTTGCGGGTGCGCCGGGATCTGCGACTCGGCCCGGACGCGCACGCGGCCATCAAGATGACCACGATCCTGGGCAAGCTGCACGTCGAGCTGGTGCCGGGCAATGGAAAAGGCCTGCCCGGCAACCGGATTGCGCTGGCGAACACGTCGGTGCCGTACAACCTCAGCAAGGTCATCCGTGATCCGGTGTACAAGTCGTCGTTCGAGCGGATCGAGCGGATCGATCCGGCCAAGCTGCGCCAGTCGCTGGATCTGCTCACCAGGCAGATGGGTGATTCGCCGCAGCTCACCGTCGAGGCGTTGAACAGCATCGGCGCGCTGGCCAAGGTGATCAACGACCGCCGCGACGAGGTCGATGTGCTGTTGAAGAGCATGGATCAGGTCGCGCAGCTGGTGTCGGACAACCGCAACAGCGTGCTGCTGCTGCTCACCCGCGGCGAGGCCATCGGCAATGCCGTCGCGGTGCGACAGGGCATGTTGAAGTCGTTGCTGGACAACGTCGCCGAACTCTCCCGGCTGCTCCAGGAGATGGGTCTGGAGAACAACGATCAACTCGGGCCGATGATCCAGAGCCTGAACACCATGTCCGAGGGCCTGGAAAAGAACCGGGAAAACCTCGACTCGCTCTACGAGATCATGCCGGTTGCCTTGCGGCAGTTCAACAATGCGCTCGGCAACGGACCCTACGGCGACGTGTGGGCGCCGTGGATCTTCCCGGACAACTGGCTGTGTTTCGCCGGTGCGGTACAGGGGTGCAACTGATGAAGATAGGTACTTTCCTGAAAACCGCGGTGCTGTGCTGGGTCGCCGCGGTGGCGTCCGGGTGCTCGCTGCTGCCGGACAGTCTGAGCGGGCTGCCGGATCAGTATCTCGGCGAGCATCTGCGGATCAGCGCCGACTTCGAGAACGTCGCCGGTCTGTACGCGGGCAACGATGTCGCGGTCCTCGGGGTCCCGGTGGGCCGGGTCGACACGGTGACGGCCAGGGGCAGCTACGTCGAGGTGACCATGTCCATCGACAAGAACGTCAAGGTGCCGGCCGACGCGATCGCGGCGCTGGTGTCGCCGCAGCTGATCACCAACCGGCACGTCGAACTCGCGCCCGCCTACGAGGGCACCGGCCCGGTGTTGGCCGACGGCGCGCACATCCCGCTCGAGCACACCCGCACACCCGTGGAGCTCGATCGGATCCTGGAGAATTTCGACCAACTGGGTCGAGCGTTGCAGGGCGACAACGAGTCAGGGCCGATGGCGAGCCGGGTGCTTTTCCCGCTGCTCGACGGCAACGGGGACAAGCTGCGCGAGACGCTCGACGCCATGTCCTCGGCGTTCGAGGTCAGCCTGGCCAACGGCGACCAGATCTCCAACACCATCGTGAAACTCAACGAGATCACCCAGATCATCGCCGAGAACGACCAGACGGTGCGGGACTTCAGCGGCAGGCTCACCGAGCTGGTGCAGCTGATGGGCGAGCAGGCGCCGGGCCTCCAGGCGGTGCTGACCCAGCTCAACGACTTCGTCACCAACACCTCCACCGTGGTGGGCACCAACCGCGAGCAATTACTCGGCGCGCTCAACCGTTTCACGGCCCTCACCGGGCAGATGCGGGCCAACGCGCGGGCGGTCACCGAGATCGCCGATGTGACACCGCTGTTCTTCCAGAACCTCGCCAACGCGACCAGCCGCGAGCATCAGGCGCTGCGCCTGCACGGCCTGCTGGACAAGGCGGTGCTCGACGGTGAGGCCCTGTCGGTGTTCTGCGAACGGGTGCAGATGCGCCTGGATGGTTGCCGGACCGGCAAGATCCAGGATTTCGGCCCGGACTTCGGGCTCACCGCCGCGCTGCTCGGACTTACCAAATGAGGACGCGGGCGCTGGCCACGCTGTGCGTCGCCGTTGCGGTCGGCGCGGCCTCGGGCTGCGCGGTGACGGTGGACAATGTGCCGCTGCCGAAGCCGGGTATCGGCGGTCCCGGCTACACCTTGCACGCGGTGTTCCGGGACGCGCTGAACCTGCCCGCCAACGCGCATGTCAAGGTCGGTGGCTCCGATATCGGCATGGTGTCCGCGATCAGCACCACGGACTTTCTCGCGGACGTGGAGATGCAGATCCGCCAGGATATTCAGCTACCGCGGGGGACCACCGCCGAGCTGCGCCAGGCCACGCCGTTGGGCGACATGTACGTCGCGATGACGCTGCCCGCAAAACAGGACGGCGGCGAGCTGCTGCGGCCAGGGGACACCATCGCCCCCGAGCACACCGCGACCGGTGCCTCGGTGGAGCAGCTGATGATGTCGGTCTCGTTGCTGCTCAACGGCGGCGGGCTCAACCAGGCGGCGCGGATCACCGCCGAGATGAACTCCATGTTCGGCGGGCGCGCCCCCGAGCTGTCGCATCTGATCACCGAGATGACCGACGTGCTCGCCGCACTCAATCGGCGCACCGCCGACATCGATGGCGTGCTGACCGGGCTCAATACGCTGACCGGTGAGTTGGCAAGGCGCAAAGCGGAATTGGGTGCCGCCGCGGACACCTTCCCGCCGCTGATCGGTCTCGTTGCCGAAAACAACAGGGCCATCGCCGATCTCATCGCCAAGGTCTCGGTGACCATGGCCGCGCTCGGTGACTTCACCGACACCACCGGCCCCGACTTCCTCAGCTTGTTCGACAGTATCCAGCGGTTGATGTCCGGCTTCACCAAGATGGGTGACGATCTCGCGGGCGCCCTCGACGGGCTGCACGCCATCTACCCGTCGATCTCGGCCAGCCTGGACGGCCCGGTGCTCGCGGTCGCGGCCACCGTGTCCTATCTCAGTGTCGGTGCGCTGACCGACCCGAAGGGCAGCAGGCCACCCGAGATCGGTGATGTGCCGGCCTTCATCGGCAGCCTGGCGCAGGTGATCGAGAAGGTCATCGGTCGGCTGCAAGGCGGTGGGCGATGAACCCGCCGATCTGGCGATGGCTGGTCCGGCACCGGATCGCGGTGGCCAATATCGGCTTGATCATGGTGCTCGTGCTCGGCGCGTCGTACCTGGGCGTCTATGTGCTGCGGATCAATCCGTTGCCGAGCACGTACACGGTCCGGGTCGAGTTGCAGAACTCCGGCGGTCTGGCACCGAACAACGACGTCACCTTCCGCGGTACCCGCGTCGGCCGGGTCGAGGATGTCCGCATCTCCGGCGACGGTGTCGCCGCGATCGCCGAAATCGACAAGACCGCACGGATTCCGGTGGGTGGCACGGTCGCCGTCGGCAGGCTCTCCGCGGCGGGTGAGCAGTATCTGGACTTCCGGCCGGAGGCCGACAGTGGCCCCTATCTGACCGACGGCTCCGTGATCGAGCGCGCACGGACGACGGCGCCGGTGACGATGCAGTCGGTGTTCGCGAGCATGAGCGGGTTGATCGGCGGCATGAATCCCGCACGGCTCAACGTGATCGTGGACGAACTGGACAAGGCGCTGGCCGGTGGCCCGGATCGGCTGCGCAACATGATCTCCGGTATCAGCCGGGCCATGGCCGGATTGACCGACCTACTGCCGCAGACCAGGCAACTCATCGAGAACCTCCAGGTGATCGCCGAGACGACCAGCCACGCGCAGCCGGACCTGACCACCTTGACCACCGGTTCCAGCGCGCTGTTCCAGCAGTTGAGCGCCGCGGATCAGGAAGTGCGCAAGTTCCTCGACCTCGGGCCCGGCCAGCTGGCCACCCTCGGCGGCATCGTGCGCGACACCGAGGATCCGATGACCAACCTGGTCACCAACTTCGTCGCGATCACCAAGGCCGCGAAGCTGCGGGCCCCTGCCATCGCGGCGCTGTTCCCGGCGCTGCGCACGGGTTCGGAGGCGATCGGCATTCCGGCCCATGACAACGCCTACCACACCCTGGTCGACCCGTGGCCGCGGCCGAGCTGTGACTACGACACCGTGCCCGTGGTGCCGACCACGAAGACCGTCGACACCAGGGTCCGGCTCTACAACTACTGCGTCACGAGCAATCCGGCTCTGCAGGTGCGTGGTTCGGCCAACGCGCCGCGACCGAACGTGCCGGACAACGGATCCGGGCCGCCGCCCGGCGTCACCGGCGATGAGCTGTCCCGACCGGCACCTGGCAGATAGAGGAGCGCACCATGACCGACAACGAACTACCCGAGGATTCCGCCGCGTCGAGTGATGCTGCTGCAGAGCAGGACTCGGTTCGGACGGCGCCCGACGAGTCTCGGGCCGGCCGGTTCGAGCGGTTCCGTCCGGGCCGCGTCGGTAAACTTGCGCTCGGCGTAGCGGCAGCCGTATTGCTCTGCGCTGCAGTCACTTCCAGCGTCGTATTTTATGTGCAGAACAACGGCAACAAAGCTACCCTTGCCGCCAACGCGGACGCACGCGCCGCCGCCTGCGCTTACGCGCCCATCCTGGCCGACTACGACGCGAAGAAGCTCGACGCCTACTTCGCCGCCGTGCTCGACGGCGCGACCGGCGACTGGAAGAAGCAATTCGACAGCACCAGCCAGGAATTGCGCGAGGTGCTCACCCAGGGCGAGGTGGTGTCGAAGGTCAACGACGTCCAGTGCGCGATCAAGACCGGTGACGAGCACTCCGCCGAGGCCATCGTGGTGATCGGGCAGACCATCACCAGCATGGGCACCCAGGGCAAGCCGGCCCCCGGGCAGCTGTCCATGGTGATGCGCCTGGAGAAGGTCGACGGGCGCTGGTTGGTGAACAAGGTGAATTCGCCGCTGGCCCCGCCGCAGCAGCCGTAGCTACTCGGCGTCGCGTCCGAACAGCACGACCCGCATGAGGTGGACCACCCGTTGCCGCGAGCACGCCGGATCCGTGGAGCCGAAGCGCTGGCCCAGATCGACCACCAGTGCCAAGGCCGCGTGCACCAGCAGTCTGGCGTCGGCGGCGGCGAGTTCGGGGCGGACGCCGACGAGCAGCTTCGCCCACTCTTCGACGTTGAGCCGCTGGATATTTCGCAGTGCCGTCCGAGCGTCGGCGGGCACGTTGCTGATCTCGGCGTAATAGACGAAGGTCAGCTCGCGTTCGGCGAACGAACCCGCCACGTACAGCTCGATCAGCGTGTTCAGTGCCTGCTCGGGGCCGTCCGCGGCGGCGACCGCCGGGCCGATCGCGGCCGAAACCCGGTCCGCCGCACGGCGGAACGCGGCCGCCAGGATGTCGCCCTTGCTGCGATAGAAGCGGTACACC
The DNA here is from genome assembly GCF_044547795.1 of Nocardia sp. NPDC052316. Lineage (NCBI taxonomy): Bacteria > Bacillati > Actinomycetota > Actinomycetes > Mycobacteriales > Nocardiaceae > Nocardia > Nocardia sp. NPDC052316. The sequence continues at coordinate 1,103,494 of NZ_JBIUBB010000001.1, read as the reverse complement.
GCGGAGGAGGCGGGCAGCCCGGCCGCGGTGGCGATGTCCTCGACGCTGACGTTCGGATAGCCGCGTTCGTGGAACAACTCGATCGCGCGCGCGAGCAACAGCTCGTGCTTGAAGGTCAACGGAATCTCGGTGACCGCAAGGGGTTCGGGGTGTTCCGCGGCCGGCGGCAGTACACAGCCTGCGGCGGCGCGGCACGCGGCGCCGAGCAGTGCGGTCAACGCGCGCACCGGGATCGACACGTGGTGGTCGCCGATGCTGCTCAGCACGCTCAGCACCGCGGCCGACAGCACGGACCGATCCGCCGTGGCCAGCTCGGGCCGGGCCTCGCCGAGCAGCGACATGAGGACCGAATGCACCGTCGTCAGCTGGTTGTCCAGGATCGCGGCGTCGGCGTCGTCGAGGTAGCGGCGCTGCCAGCGCAGCAGCGCGGCGCTGCGGCGATTGGCGATCGAGGACGCGATGAGGGCGTCCATGACGCGCCCGAGCCGTAATTCGGCGGGCAGCCCGCGCGCCGAGTCCGGCAGGCGCACCGCCGCCTCGCTGAGCGCGCCGAGCCGCAGCGCCTCCTCGCGGAACAGCGCGTACTTGCTCGGGTAGTGGCGGTACAGCGCGGCCGAGCTGATGTCGAGCCGGGACGCGATGTCCTCCATGCTCACGCCGTGGTAGCCGAGCGACCCGAACGCCTCCGCGGAGGCGGCCGCGATCTGGGCCCGTCGATCCCGCGGCCGCCGGCGAATCACGCGCGGCGCTGTCCCGTCGGACGCCTTGTCCGCGGCGCGGCCTTCCTGGGCACCCATGCGGCGATGGTAGCCCAATCGGTCGCTCGGTACGGGGGCCTTCGCATGCTCGAATGCAAACTGAATGGTAGATCACAATGAGAGCGGGATAGGGGCGACTACCTGTAGCTCTTTGATTTCACCTATGTGGAATTCCGCGTAACATAAACGACCGGTTGGTACCTCTGCCGAGCCGGTCTGCTCACGCCGCGGCGGGACGCCCGAACAGGACCAGCTGCATCAGCAGCCGCACCCGCCCCTGCGCCGCCATCGGCTGATTGTCGAAGGCTCGGCCGAGGTCGACCACCAGCGCGAACGCGGCGTGGATGAGGAACCGCGCCTCGGCGGGCGACAGCTCCTGGCGCACCTCGCGCAACAGTCGCGCCCACTCTTCGACGCTGAGCCGCTGGATGTTTCGCAGTACCGTGCGTTCCTCCGCGGGCACATGCTGGAACTCGGTGAAATACACGTAGGTCAGCGCGCGCTCGGCGAACGACCCCGCGACGTACTGGTCGATCAGGGTGGTCAAAGCGCCCTCCGGGCTCGACGCGCTCGCCACCGCCGGGCCTACCGCGCCCGAAACCCGTTCCGCGGCACGGCGAAAGGCCGCGGCGAGCAGGTCGCTCTTGCCGCGGTAGAACCGGTACACCGCCGAGGCCGCGGAGAGTCCGGCGGCGGTGGCGATGTCCTCCACGCTGACATTCGGGTAGCCGCGCTCATGGAACAGCTCCACCGCTTTACGCAGCAGCAGTTCGTGTTTGAACGAATCCGGGATCTCGACCACCTGCAGCGGCTCGGCGGGCTGCTCCGCGGGCAACTGTGCTCCGACGATCGGCTGGCACGCCGAACCGAGCAGTCGGGCAAGGGATTTCGTCGGCAGCGTGGCGTGGTGGTCGGCGATGCTGGTGATCGTGCTCAGCAAGGCCATCCGCAGTACCCGGGTGTCGTCCTCGGTCAGTTCCGGGCGCAGCTCGGCGAGCTGGCTGCCGAGCGCGCCGAGCACGGTGAGCTGCTGGTCGTTCAGCGTCGTCACATCGTCGGGCTCGAGGTAGCGGCCCTCCCAGCGCACCAGGGTGACGGTCGGCCGATTCTCGATCGTGACGGTGATCAGCGCGTCGAGCACGTGCCGTAACCGCTGATCGGGCGACCACGCGGCGGCTTCGGCGGGCAGCTCCACCGCCTCGGTCATCGCCCGGCCCACCCGCAGCAACTCCTCGCGGAACAGCGCGTACTTGCTCGGGTAGTGGCGATACAGCGCGGCCGAGCTGATGCCGAGTCCGGAGGCGATGTCCTCCATGCTCACACCGTGATAGCCGAGCGCGCCGAACGCGGCGGCCGAGGCCGCGGCGATCTGGGCCCGTCGATTCTTCGGCCTGCGCCGGACCTCGCGGGGTGCCGAGTCGCCGGTGCTCGCCTTCCGCGCCGTACGGCGATTGTCGACACTCATGCGGACATCGTACTGATCAGGGCTGGTGAGACGGGCTACGGCTCGGCACGGGTGCCCCGCGGAACCGCTCGGGTGCCCCAGGTCACGCCGAAAAAGCGCACTACCTGCCGGAAAGCGGCGTGCGGCCGCGAGACCTGTAGGCGGGATTCGTCAATGTGATCGCTGCCACAACTGTGCAGCAACCACGCAGTGTCGAGTGCGCAGGTCCTTCACGCGCGTGGCGTGATGACCAGGCACGCCTTGCCTCTGGGGACCGTGGTGATGTTGCGGGTCTTCCCGCGTTCGGGTTCCGTGCCGGCGGGCAGCGAAAGAGAATGCCGCACAAGGATTTCCCGCAGGACCGCAGTGCTCTCCATGAGCGAGAAGCCCGCACCGATGCAGCGCCGGACCCCGCCACCGAACGGGAACCAGGTGTTCGGCGCCACCTCACCGGCGAGGAAACGCTCCGGCCGGAAGACGGCGAGGTCGGGGTAGCTGTCGGGGTTGCGGTGGGCGAGCAGGATCGAGGTACTCACCACGGTGCCCGCGGGCAGTCGCTTGCCGCCGATCGTCATATCCCTGGTCAGTTTTCGGTTGGTTCCGTTGATGACGACGTGCAGCCGCATCGCCTCTTTCATCACCGCTTCGAGGTATTTGTCGTCGTCGGTGCGCGCGGCCGCGCAGGCCGATTCTTGGATGCCCGGATGGGCCGCGAGCTCGTACAGCGCCCAGGACAGCGCCGACGCGGTCGTCTCGTGCCCGGCCAGCAGCAGGGTGATGAGCTGATCGCGCAGTTCGGCGTCGGTGAGCGGCGGGTCGTGGTCCGCGCCGGTGCCCGCGTGCAGCAGCCGGGACAGCACATCGGTGCGCTCGGCCAGATCCGGTGCCAGCCGTCGGGCCGCGATCTCGGCGTAGAGCAGGGCGTCGACCGCGCGCAGATTGTCAGCGAATCGTTTCCACGGTCCGACCCGGCTGAGCAGGTTGGCCTTGAAGCCGAGGAATACCAGCGGATTCAGGTTCACGATCTGCTTCAGTCGCGGACCGAGTTCGGCGCGGGTGTGTGCGTCGGTGACCCCGAAGACCACCTGCACGATCACCTCGAGGGTGAGCGCGTTCATCCGGTCGAGCGTGACGAGCGTGGAACCCGGTGTCCAGCGGTCGATCTCGGCGACCGCGATGTCGGCGACCAGGTCGCGGTAGGCGCGCAGCGCCGAGCCGTTGAAGGCGGGCATCAGCAGCCGCCTGGCCCGCGCGTGTTCGTCCTCGTCGGTGAGCAGCAAGGAGTGGCTGCCCATCACGTGGCCGAGGATCTGGTTGCCCTCGCCCGCGTGCAGGTCGTGCGGGTTGCCCGCGAAGATCTCCTTGATGTGCTCCGGGCGGGAGAACACCACGGCATGGTCGGCGAACGGCGGGATCCGCAGCGTGAAGACGTCACCGTACCGGCGCGCCAAGGCGGGCACGAACCGCTGCCGATCGACCTGGAACAGGATGCTCTGCACGATGCCGGGCAGTCGCGACCCCGGTGGATAGGCGGCGACCTCGTCGCGCGCTCGGACGTCCTGTGCGGCCACGATGCCACCTCCGCCGGGGTAAGGGACGAGCCTGTCCACCACCACGCTAGGAGATACGCGGGCGGGGGTCTATGGAAAAGCTCGGATCGGGCGCTAGCCTCCGGCGTTCGGGCGGACGGCCGCGTACCAATCGAGCAGGTCCGGGTTGTCGACGGCACTGCGCTCGACGACGCGGGTGGCGTCGGCTCCTTGGAAGAGTTTCTTGATCGGCACCTCGAGCTTCTTGCCGGTCCGGGTGTGCGGAATGCCGGGGGCGACCAGGATTTCGTCGGGTACGTGGCGCGGGGAGACCTCGGTGCGGATGGTGGTGTTGATGCGGGTCTTCAGCTCGTCGGTGAGTTCGGCGCCGGGCGCGAGTACCACGAACAGCGGCATCCAGTAGCCGCCGTCCGGCTGTTCGGCGCCGATGACCAGCGCCTCGGCGATCTCGGGGAGGCGCTCGACGGACTGGTAGATGTCGGCGCTGCCCATCCGGATGCCGTGGCGGTTGAGGGTGGAGTCGGAGCGGCCGTGCACGACGATGGAGTTACGGTCGGTGATGGTGATCCAGTCGCCGTGCCGCCACACTCCGGGGTACATGTCGAAATAGGCGTCGTGGTACCGCTTTCCGTCGGCGTCGTGCCAGAACCGCACCGGCATGGACGGCATCGGCTCGGTGATGACCAGCTCGCCGACCTCGCCGCGGACCGGCCGGCCGGTGCCGTCGAAGGCCTCGATCGCGGCGCCGAGGAAGCGCGCGGACAGCTCGCCGGGCCAGGCGGGCACGGTGCGCACGCCACCGAGGAAGGCCGACACCACGTCGGTGCCGCCGCTGATCGAGTTGACCTGGACGTGGTCACCGGTGTTCTCGCCCAGCCAGAGTGCCGACGAGGTGGGCAGCGACGCGCCGGTGATGCCGACCGCGCGCAAGGCGGACAGGTCGTGCTCGGTGCGCGGCACGGCGCCCGCCTTGATGCAGGCGAGCACGTAGCCGGGGCTGGTGCCGAGCATGGTCGTGCCGGTCTCGGCGGCGATGCGCCACAGCGCATCCGGCGCCGGATAGGTGGGGCTGCCGTCGTAGCAGACGACGGTGGCGCCGACCAGCAGGCCGGAGATCTGGAAGTTCCACATCATCCAGCTCGGGCTGGTGTACCAGAAGAAGGTGTCGTCGGGCCCGATATCGGTTTGCAGGGCAACGGCTTTGAGGTGCTCGAGCAGCACACCGCCGTGCCCGTGCACGATGCCCTTCGGCAGCCCGGTCGTGCCGGAGGAGAACACGATCCACAGCGGATGGTCGAAATCGACCGTCTCCGTCTCGATCACCGCGGGCGCGGCCTCGTCGTGGGCGATCGCGTCGCGCCACGGCGTCGCGTCCGCGACCGCCAGCCCCAGCTGTGACACGGCGATCGTGGCGCGCAGGCTGCCGAGACCGGCTTGCAGCGCGGCGATGTCGGCGCGCTTGTCATGGGTTTTGCCGCCGAAGCGGTAGCCGTCCACGGTGATCAGCACGGTGGGCTCTAGCTGGCCGAGCCGATCCAGGGCGGCCTTGGGCGAGTAGTCCTGACCGCAGGCGGTCCACACCGCGCCGATGCTCGCCGTCGCCAGGAACGCGATGACGGTTTCCGGGATGTTGGGCAGGTAGCCCGCCACCCGATCGCCGGGCTGCACTCCCAGGTCCCGCAGGGTTCGGGCCAAGGCCGTCGTGTGGTCGATCAATTCGACCCAGGACACCTCGCGCCGTTGCGCGTCCTCACCGACGGCGACGATCGCGGGACGGTCGGTGCGGAACTGGCGAACCACCTGATCGACGTAGTTCAACCGCGTGCCGGGAAACCATTGCGCGCCCGGCATTTTAGCGTCGGCCAGCACCTCGCCCGCGATCTCGCCGAGCTCGAAGTAATCCCACACCGCACGCCAGAACTCCGCGATCTCCTCGACGGACCACTGCCACAGTGCGTGGTAGTCGGGCACATCGACGCCGGTGCGTGCCGCGACGAACCGCGCGAAGTCGGTGATCCTGGCGTCGGCGATATCCTGCTCGGTCGGCACCCACTGTGGTTGCACCGCAATCCTCCTGGCTTTCGAACTCGGGTTCAGGCGCGCTCGGCGCGCCGCACGATCTGCTCGGCATGGCGTAAGACGGGGGCGTCGACCATGCGGCCCTCGAAGGCGAACACCCCGCGATGCTTCGGCACCTCGTCGAGTACCCGCCGCGCCCAGTTCAGTTCGGCCGCCGTCGGGGCGTATGCCGCGCGAACGACCGCCACCTGGCTGGGGTGGATGGCGACCTTCGCGTCGAATCCGACCGCGACCGCGTCCAGCGCCTCGGCGCGCAGGCCATCGAGGTCGCGGATATCGAGATACACCGAGTCGAGCGCGAACTTGCCGTACGCCTTGGCCGCGAGCAGTGATGTGGACCGAACATGGCGCGCCACATCGCGGTAGCTACCGTCGGCGTGCCTGCTGGAGTTGCCGCCAAGGCCGGCGACGAGGTCCTCGGCGCCCCACATCACGCCGATCGCCGTGGGCATCGCCATCGCTCGGTCGACCGTCAACGCGCCGAGCGGCGATTCGATCAACGCGATCACGTCGTACTCGGCCAGCGCCGAGATCTGTTCGGCGGATTCGCATTTCGGCAGCATGATGCGTCGGTAGCCGGTGTCGGCCAGCGCGGCCAGGTCGAGGGCGTGCTCGTCGGTGCCCGCCGCGTTGACCCGGACCACCGTGGTCTCGGGAGCCAGCGGTGTCTCGACGAGTGCCTTGCGCGCCGCCGCCTTGTCCGCGGCCGCGACGCCGTCCTCCAGGTCGAGAATCACCACATCCGCCGCCGCGGCGGCCTTTTCGTAGCGATCCGGTCGATCCGCCGGGCAGAACAGCCAGGCGGGTCCGGGCAGCTGCCACGTCACGGCTGTCCGCCTTCTGGTCGCAGACGGATCATCGCGGCGCGAACCGCCACGGCCACCACGGTGCCGTGCTGGTTGCGCGCGGTGTGCCGGAAGGTGACGATGCCCTCGCCCGGCCTGCTCTTCGACACCCGCTTGTCCAGCACGACGGTCTCGGCGTAGACGGTGTCGCCGTGGAACAGCGGAGCAGGGAACTTCACCTCGCTGAAGCCGAGGTTGGCGACGGTGGTGCCCTGAGTCAGGTGCGCCACCGAGAGGCCGACCATGGTGCCGAGGGTGAACAGCGAGTTGACCAGGCGCTGATGGAACGGCTCCTGGGCATCGCTGTAGGCCGCATCGATGTGCAGTCCTTGTGGATTCATGGTCAGCGTGCTGAACAGCACGTTGTCGGTCTCGGTCATGGTGCGGCCCGGCCGGTGCTCGTACAGCACATCGGTCTCGAGCTCCTCGAACCACATGCCGGTCTGTACTACCCGGCGCAAACCCTCGGTCACGTCGGTCACAGCCCGAGCTCCCGTCCGATCAGCATCAACTGCACCTCCGTTGTGCCCTCACCGATTTCGAGGATCTTGCTGTCCCGGTAGTGCCTGGCCACCGGGTACTCGTTCATGAACCCGTAGCCGCCGAAGATCTGGGTAGCGTCCCGGGAATTGTCCATCGCCGCCTCGCTGGCCACCAGTTTGGCGATCGAGGCCTGCTTCTTGAACGGCTTGCCCGCCAGCATCAGTGCCGCGGCGTCATAGTAGGCGGTGCGCGCCGTATGGGCCCGCGCCTCCATTCTGCCGATCTTGAAGGCGATGGCCTGGTTACGGCCGATGGCCTGGCCGAACGCCTCGCGTTCCTTCGCGTAGCGCACGCTCTCGTCGACGCAGCCCTGCGCGGCGCCGACCGCGAGCGCCGCGATGGCGATGCGGCCCTCGTCGAGGATGCGCAGGAAGTTCGCGTAGCCGCGGCCGCGCTCGCCGAGCAGGTTGTCCTGCGGCACCCGCACGTCGGTGAAGCTCAGCGGGTGGGTGTCCGAGGCGTTCCAGCCGACCTTGTTGTAGGCGGGTTCGGCCACGAAGCCGGGGGTGTCGGTGGGCACCAGGATGGTGGAGATCTCCTTCTTGCCGCCGACCTCGCCGGTCACCGCCGTCACCGTGACCAGCGTGGTGATGTCGGTGCCGGAGTTGGTGATGAACTGCTTGCTGCCGTTGATGACCCACTCGCCGCTGTCGGCGATGGCGGTGGTCCTGGTGCCGCCCGCGTCGCTGCCCGCGCCGGGCTCGGTGAGCCCGAACGCGGCGAGAGCACGGCCACTGGTCAGCTGCGGCAACCACTCCAGCTTCTGCTTGTCGTTGCCGTAGCGGTAGATCGGCATCGCACCCAGGGAGACGCCGGCCTCCAGCGTGATCGCCACACTCTGGTCGACCTTGCCGAGCTCCTCCAGGGCCAGGCACAGCGCGAAGTAGTCACCGCCCATGCCGCCGTACTCCTCGGGGAACGGCAGGCCGAACAGGCCCATCTCGGCCATGCCCGCGACCACCTCGTAGGGGAAGGTGTGGTTCGCGTCGTGCTCGGCGGCCACTGGGGCGACCACCGTGCGCGCGAAATCGCGCACCGTCATGGCCAGATCGCGGTACTCCTGCGGCAGTGCGCCGGTGGACAGGAAGTCGGTCATGCTTGGTTTCCTTCTGGCTCGGCGGTATTCGAGTCTTCTCCGGCCTTCCGGTCGGCGCCGGAATCCGGTGGCGGCGCGGGCGCTTCGGCGGCGGGCGTCGCGATGATGCGGGCAAGTACCTGGTCCAGGCGCACCTGAGTGCCCGGCGCGACCAGGATTTCGACGGTTCCGGCGATCGGAGCGGTGAGCGAATGCTCCATCTTCATCGCCTCCACGATGACGATGGGGGCGCCCGCCGCGACGGTGGCGCCGTTGTCCACCTGCAGCGCGATCACCGAACCCGGCATGGGGCTGGTGATCTCGGCGTCGCCGACATGCTCGGTCGTACCGCGGACACTGGCCTCGGCCACCTCGCGCAGCATGGCGATGCCGGTGGGTCCGGCCAGCCACAGCCGCCCGTCGTATTCGGCGACCCGGTATTCCTGCCGGATGCCGTCCAGGGTCAGCGTCAGCAGGTTCTCGGCGAAAGCCGCTGTGACCGAGACGGATCGGCCCTCATCGATGCGAGCGGTCGCGGCGGCAGGGGTGCCGGTGAGGTACACGTGCTCGATGCGGTCGCCGCCGGCCAGCCGGATCGGGGTCGGCGCGGCGTCGCCGATGCGCCAGCCGGACGGGACCTGCCAGGGATCGTTCACCGTGGTCGGCCAGCGGCGCAGCCACCGGTAGGCGGCCGCGGCCAGGAATAGGTCGTCATCGACGGGGGCCGGGTGGAAGTCGGCAACCCGGCGATCCAGCAGGCCGGTATCCAGCTGGCCTGCGGCGACATTCGGGTCGGCGAGCAGAAAGCGCAGGAACTCGATGTTGGTGGTCACCCCGAGCAGCACCGTATCGCCCAGTGCGCGATCGAGTTTCGCGATCGCGGACGTCCGGTCGGCGCCGTGCGTGATGACCTTGGCCAGCATCGGGTCGTAGTCGCTGCCGACCACGGTGCCGACGCGCAGGCCCGAATCCACCCGGACCCCGACGCCGTCCGGCTCGGACAGGTCGAGCACCGTGCCGCCGGTGGGCAGGAACCCGCGACCGGGATCCTCGGCGTACACCCTGGCCTCGACGGCGTGCCCGATCATCCGGATCTCGTCCTGCTCCACCGCGAGCTTCTGCCCGGCCGCGACCCGGACCTGGCACTCCACCAGGTCGACGCCGGTGACCAGCTCGGTGACCGGATGCTCCACCTGCAGCCGGGTATTCATCTCCATGAAGAAGAACTCGTCCGGCCGATCGGCGGAGACGATGAACTCCACCGTGCCCGCGCCGACATAGTCGACGCTGCGCGCGGTATTGCAGGCGGCCGCGCCGATCCTGGCCCTGGTCGCCGCGTCGAGCAGCGGGGACGGCGCCTCCTCGATCACCTTCTGGTGCCTGCGTTGCAGGCTGCACTCGCGTTCGCCCAGGTGCAGCACGTTGCCGAACTGGTCGGCCAGGACCTGCACCTCGATGTGCCGCGGCCGGGTGACGAAACGCTCGAGGAACAGCGTGTCGTCACCGAACGCGGCGGCGGCCTCGCGGCGTGCGCTGCGCAGCGCGTCCGGCAGCTGTGCCGGATCCTCGACCAGCCGCATGCCCTTGCCGCCACCACCGGCGGAGGGCTTCACCAGCACCGGGTAGCCCACCTCGTCGGCCGCCTCGATCAGGTCGGCGTCGGTCAGGCCCGGCCTGGCGATGCCGGGTACCACCGGCACATTGAACGCGGAAACGGTGTTCTTCGCCGCGATCTTGTCGCCCATCACCTCGATCGCACGGGCGGGCGGGCCGAGGAAGACGATGCCCGCGTCCGCGAGCGCCGCGGCGAAAGTGGCATTCTCGGAGAGGAATCCGTACCCGGGATGCACCGCCTGTGCGCCGGTGCGCACGGCGGCGGCCACTACCTTGTCGATCGCGAGATAGCTCTCGCGGGCGGCGGCCGGACCGAGCCGCACCGCCGTATCGGCCTCGTGCACATGCCTGGCGTCGGCGTCGGCGTCGCTGTAGACCGCGACCGAGCGAATTCCCATGGCGCGCAACGTGCGGATGACGCGCACCGCGATCTCGCCGCGGTTGGCCACGAGCACGGTGTCGAAGCCGACGGGATGAGATTTGTTCAGCATGACACTCACATCCGGAAGACGCCGTAGGAAACGGGTTCGAGCGGCGCCTGGGCGCAGACCGAAAGGGCAAGCCCGAGAACGGTTCTGGTGTCCGCGGGGTCGATCACGCCGTCGTCCCAGAGTCGGGCCGTCGAATAGTAGGGATTGCCTTGGCTTTCGTACTGCTCGCGGATCGGGGCCTTGAACGCCTCTTCGTCCTCGGCCGACCAGGGCTGCCCCGAGCTGTCGAGTTGATCGCCGCGCACCGTCGCCAAGACGGAGGCGGCCTGCTCGCCGCCCATCACCGAGATCCTGGCATTGGGCCACATCCACAGGAAGCGCGGCGAATACGCGCGCCCGCACATCGAATAGTTGCCCGCGCCGTACGAACCGCCGATCACCACGGTCAGCTTCGGCACCCGCGCGCAGGCCACCGCGGTGACCATCTTGGCGCCGTGCTTGGCGATGCCGCCTGCCTCGTAGTCGCGGCCGACCATGAACCCGGTGATGTTCTGCAGGAACAGCAGCGGGATCTTGCGCTTGTCGCACAGTTCGATGAAGTGCGCGCCCTTCATGGCGGATTCGCTGAACAGCACGCCATTGTTGGCCACGATGCCGACCGGGTGGCCGTGGATGCGCGCGAAACCGGTGACCAATGTCTTGCCGTACTCGGCCTTGAACTCGTGGAAGGCGCTGTCCCCGTGCGGGTCACCGTCGACCAGGCGCGCGATCACCTCGCGAACGTCGTACGGCGTGCGCAGATCGACCGGCACCACGTCGTACAGCTCCGACTCGGGTGCGGCGGGCGCGACCGTCGGCAGCACCTCCCATGGGCTCGCCGGGCGCGGGCCGAGGGTCGCGACAATGCGGCGCACGATGCGCAACGCGTCCCGATCGTCCTCGGCCAGGTGGTCGGTGACACCCGAAGTGCGCGAGTGCAGTTCGCCGCCGCCGAGCTCCTCCGCGGTGACCACCTCGCCGGTCGCCGCCTTCACCAGCGGCGGGCCACCGAGGAAGATCGTGCCCTGATTGCGCACGATCACCGCCTCGTCGCTCATCGCAGGCACGTACGCGCCGCCCGCGGTGCAGGAGCCGAGCACCGCGGCGATCTGCGGAATCCCCTTGGCGCTCATGGTCGCCTGGTTGTAGAAGATGCGCCCGAAGTGCTCGCGGTCCGGGAACACCTCGTCCTGTTCGGGCAGGTAGGCACCGCCGGAATCGACCAGATACAGGCAGGGCAGCTGGTTCTGCAGCGCGATCTCCTGGGCGCGCAGATGCTTCTTCACCGTCATCGGGTAGTAGGTGCCGCCCTTGACGGTGGCGTCGTTGGCCACGATCACGCACTCGCGGCCGGATACCCGCCCGATCCCGGTGATGATCCCGGCGCCGGGAGATTCGTCGCCGTACATTCCGGTCGCGGCCAAGGGGGAGAGCTCGAGGAACGGGCTGCCGGGGTCGAGCAGCTGATCCACCCGCTGGCGCGGCAGCAGTTTGCCGCGCGCCACATGGCGGTCCCTTGCCTTCACGGGCCCGCCGAGCGCCGCGGCGGCGAGCCGGGCGCTCAGGTCGTCCACCAGCGCCTTGTGGGCGACTCGGTTGTCGACGGCCTCTTCGGTAACGGTCATGACGTGATCCTCCAATCAGCGTCGCGAAGCGACTCGATGAGGGGTGGTGGTCGGGTGACGGGTGCGCCAGTTAGTCGCCGATAACTGGAATCCAGGTTAATCTTGGTTAACCGAGATGTCCAGATAAGGCGAAAGGAGCGCGTGTGACCAGCACTGACCCCGTCACGCTCACCCGCCGCGAACAGCTGAAGGCACAGCGACGGCAGCAGCTCCTCGATGCAGGCGCGCGGCTCATCGCGGACCGTGGCTTCCTCGGCATGCGCCTGGACGACCTCGGCGCGGCCGCCGGTATCAGCGGGCCCGCCGTCTACCGCCACTTCCCGAACAAGGAAGCGCTGCTGGTCGAGCTGCTCGTCGGCGTCAGCCAGCGGCTGCTCGACGGCGGTAAGGCGGTGGTCGCGCGCACCGCCGGTCCGGCCGAGGCGCTGGCCGGTCTCGTCGACTTCCACCTGGACTTCGCGCTCGGTGACCCGGAGCTGATCCGCATTCAGGATCGCGATCTGGAGAACGTGCCCGCGGCCGCCCGCCGGGAGCTGCGCCGCACCCAGCGCCAGTACGTGGAGATCTGGGTCACCGTGCTGCGCGACCTGCACCCCGGACTACCCGAGGAGACGGCGCGGGTGCAGGCCCACGCCGCCTTCGGACTGATCAACTCCACACCACACAGCGCAACCACGGCGACCGCCGTGCGCGCCAGGCCCATCCTGCGCCGGATGGCGCTGTCCGCCCTGGGGTGAAACGCTCGATCATCGAGCGCTCCACCCGCCGTCCATGGTGTAACTCGCGCCGGTCACCATGCCCGCGTCCGTAGAAGCGAGCCAACCCACCAGCGCGGCAACCTCTTCCGGTTCGACCAGCCGTTTGATCGCGCTCTCGGTGAGCAGGATCTTCTCCAGCACTTCCTGCTCGGGAATGCCGTGCGCCTTGGCCTGGTCGGCGATCTGCTTGTCCACCAGCGGGGTTCGGACATAGCCCGGACTGACACAGTTGCTGGTGACGCCGTGCCTGCCGCCCTCCAGCGCGGTCACCTTGGACAGGCCCTCCAGGCCGTGCTTCGCGGTCACGTAGGCGGCCTTGTACTCCGAAGCGCGGATCCCGTGCACCGACGAGATATTGATGATCCGGCCGAAGCCCTGCCGGTACATGTGCGGCAGGGCCGCCCGGACGAGCAGGAACGGTGCTTCGACCATCAGGGCGAGCAGGTTGCGGAACTGCTGCGGAGCGAAGTCCTCGATCGGGCTGATGCTCTGCACGCCTGCGTTGTTCACCAGGATGTCCACCGCGAGGTCGAGGGCTTCCAGTGCCTCGACATCGAGAAGGTCTACCGCCCAAGACTTTCCGCCGAGCTCGCGGGCCAGCGCCTTGGCGCCCACATCGTCGATATCGGCGATGGTGACCAGCGCGCCACGGGCGGACAGCTCCCGCGCGCAGGCGGCGCCGATGCCACTGGCGCCACCCGTGATCAGTGCGGAGCGGCCTGCCAGGTCACTCATTTGGCGGCCACCGTGGCGGGCCGCGCGGCCAGGTTCTCGGCGTCGGCGAGGTCGATGCTTTCCAAGGTCACACCTTTCGTTTCCCGGGCGATCAGCACCGCGACCGCGGTGATCGCCGCGGCGATGGCCAGGTAGATCGCGATGGGTACCGCGGACTTGTAGGTGTTGAGCAGCCGGACTGCGATGATCGGCGCGAGTGAACCGGCCACGATCGAGGTGACCTGATAACCAAGGGACACACCGGAATAGCGCATCCGGGTCGGGAACATCTCCGCCATGATCGCGGGCTGTCCGGCGTACATCATCGCGTGGAACACCAGGCCGATGATGATGGCGAACATGATGAGCCCGTAGTGCCCGCTGTCCATCATCGGGAAGGCGAAGAAGCCCCAAGTGCCCGCGGTGAGGGCGCCGACCAGATACACCGGCCGCCTGCCGAACCGGTCGGAGAACCAGCCTGCCACCGGGACCGCCAGGAAGTGCACGGCGTGCGCGGCGAGCAACCACCAGAGGATGACCGAGGTGTCGACGTGTACCTGCACCTTGAGGTAGGTGATGGTGAACGTGACGACCAGGTAGTACAGGATGTTCTCCCCGAAACGCAGCCCCATGGCGGTGAGCACGCCGCGCGGGTAACGCTTGACCACCTCGACGACGCTGAGCGAGGTCGCCTTGATCTGCTCCACTTCCTGTTGCGCGGCCACGAAAATGGGGGCGTCGGTCACCTTGGTGCGGATGTAGTAGCCGACCAGCACCACCACCGCCGACAGCCAGAACGCCACGCGCCAGCCCCAGCTGAGGAAGGCGGCGTCGGACAGCCAGGTGGTCAGGATCAGCAGCACCGCCGTCGCGAGCAGGTTGCCCATCGGCACGCCCGCCTGCGGCCAGCTCGCCCAGAAACCGCGGCTGCGACTCGGACTGTGTTCGGCCACCAGCAGCACCGCGCCGCCCCATTCACCGCCGACCGCGAAGCCTTGGATGAAACGCAGGGTGACCAGCAGTGCCGGCGCCCAGTAACCGATCTGGCCGAACGTCGGCAGACAGCCCATCAGGAAGGTGGAGGCGCCCACCAGGATCAGGCTGAATTGCAGCAGTTTCTTGCGGCCGTACTTGTCGCCGAAATGCCCGAAGACGATGCCGCCCAACGGGCGTGCGGCGAAGCCGACCGCGTAGGTGACGAAGGCGGCGAGAATCGCGTCCAGATCGCTGGTGCCCTTGGCGAAGAACACCTTGCTGAACACCAGGGTCGCGGCCGTGCCGTAGAGGAAGAATTCATACCATTCGACGACCGTGCCCGCCATCGACGCGGCTACCACCCGTCTCAAGCCGGTCGGCACCCCGCCGGGCTCGCCGCCCGTCGGCCACAATGCACTGCGCACGCTCATCGAACTCTCCTTCGTGCCGGGGGTCACATCGCGGTAGAGATGTGATGGCCCCCACAAATCTCGGCTGCAACGAAGTATTAGTGCAGATGGGTGTGACCGCAATGACTAGTTGTGCAGTAGCGATCTGCGATGATGCAGATATGCGGGATGTGTCAGCTGGGTCGGCCCGGCGGCCGAGCGCCGATGACCTCCTTGTTCTGCTGGCCGTCGGCCGGTCCGGACGCTTCGTGTCCGCAGCCGAAGAGCTCGGTATCAACCACACGACCATCTCCCGGCGCATCGCCGCGCTCGAACACACCCTCGGTGGGCGCGTGCTGACCCGGGCGGCAGGCGGCTGGGAGCTCACCGAACTCGGCAGGGAGGCCTTGGCGGCAGCCGAGATCGTCGAGTCGGCCGTCAAGTCGCTCGCCGCCGACGGCAGCCGGGTGCTCGAAGGTGCGGTGCGGATTTCGGCGACCGATGGCTTCAGCGCCTATCTCGCTGCCCCCGCGGCCGCCGAGGTGCAACGCCAGCACCCCAAGATCACCGTCGAAATCGTGGCCACCACAAGACGAGCGTCCACCCAGCGCTCCGGCCTGGACCTCGAGGTGGTCGTCGGCGAACCCCAAGTCCGCCGCGCCACCGCCACCCGCCTGGCCGACTACTGTCTCGGCCTCTACGCCGCGCGAGACTATCTCGCCGAACACGGAGCCCCGACCCGCGTCGAAGACCTGATCCAGCACCCCCTCGTCTACTTCATCGACTCCATGCTCCAAGTCGACGACCTCGACCTGGCCTCGAGCTTCGCCCCCGCCATGCGCGAATCAGTAACTTCGACAAACGTTTTCGTGCACGTAGAAGCCACCCGAGCCGCCGCGGGCATCGGCCTGCTCCCCTGCTTCATGGCCGACCGCCACCCCGACCTGACCCGCGTCCTCCCCCAAGAAGTCTCCGTCAAACTCGCCTACTGGCTAGTCGCCCGCTCCGAAACCCTCCGCCGCCCCGAAGTAGCCGCCTTCATCACCGCCCTCCGCACCAAGGTCCACCGCGAGCGCGTGGCCCTCCTGGGCGGCTAGACCTCGGTCGCGTCATTCACCGAGTGGTTTGGGTGAGGTGGCCGTCGAGCAGGTGGTAGACGGCGTTCATGCGGTGGAGGTGGGTTTGGTCGTGGGTGACGAGGAGGGTGGCGGCGTGATGGGTGCGGGCTACGGTGAGGATGAGATCGATGATGGCGGCGCCTCGTTCGGTGTCGAGGGCGCTGGTTGGTTCGTCGATTACCAGTAGGGACGGGTCGTTCATGAGGGCGCGGGCTATGTTGACGCGTTGGCGTTGGCCGCCGGAGAGTTGGGCGGGGCGCTTGGATTGTTGGTCGGTCAAGCCGACTGATTCGAGGAGTTCTGTTGCCTTGTCGCGGGTTTCGCGACGCTTTGATGCGGGGGTGTAGACGCGCTGGCCTAGGTGGATCATTACCTCTAGTTGCTCGCGGGCGGTCAGGGCGGGGATGAGGTTCGGTTGTTGGAAGACGATGCCGATGGATGAACGGCGCAGGACGGCGGCCTCGCGGCGGCTGACGGTGGCGAGATCGGTGGTGCCGCTGGGGGTTTCGAGGGTGATGTGGCCGGAGTCGGGGCGGATCAGAGTCGAGGCGACGGCGAGGAGGCTGGATTTGCCGGAGCCGGAGGGGCCGGTGATGGCGGCTACGGTGCCGCCGGTGACGCGCAGGCTCACTCGGTCGAGCGCGGTGAGGCGGCTCATGCCGTCGGGGTAGGTGAGGGTGACGTCGGCGATGTCGAGGGCGGTGGTGGTGCGGGTTTCGGTGGCGGTCATCTCGAAAACTCCAGTGGCTCAATGCTGATGGTCAGCGTCCCGCGCCGAGGGCGGTCAGTGGGTCGGTGGTGAACAGGAAGCGCAGCGCGAAGGCCGCGCCGAGCAGGCCGAGCACGATCAGCGCCGCAGCGGGCAGCAGTGTGGTGGCCGGGCTCAGGACGAACGGGAGGGCGTCGCCCAGGAAAGCCGCTGCGGCGACGGTGATTCCGAGTCCGACGGCGACACCGGCGGTCAAAACGATCGCGGCCTGGGCGAGGGCGTCGTGGACCAGCGATCCGGAGGTGGCGCCGAGTGCCTTGAGGGTGGCGATGTCGGGCATCCGCTGGACGGTCCACACCGTGAAGAACGCGCCGATCACCAGGGCCGAGATGGCGAAGAGCAGCACCGTCATCAGGGTCAACGAGCCGTTCTCGGCTTCGTAGGCGCTGAGCGCGGACAGCGCGCCGGACGAGCTGGTGGTCTGGGTGTGTGCGGTGGCGTTCACGGCCGCCTGGTCGGCGACGCCGGACACCGCGAGTACGGTGGCCGCGCCCGAGCGCGGGCTCATCGCCTGCCAGTCGGACAGGGTTGTCCACACCACCGGTGTGTGGCTGTACCAGTCGTCCCCGTGCACCCCGGCCACGGTGAAAGCGCGGCCGGCGATGGTGACGGAGTCGCCCGTGCCCGCACCGAGATCCTTGGCCGCGCCGGCGCTGAGCACCACGGTGCCGTTCTCGGTTGCCGATCGGTTGCCGAAAGCCGTTCCGGTGGTGCCGAAGAACGCGACCTGCACCGAAGCCTGTCCGCGCGGATCGACCTTGCCGTGGCTGATGCCGATCGGGTCGACGGTGCCGTCCGGGCCCGCCGCGGCCTGCCAGGCGGCGACCTGTTCCGCGGTGAGCGTCGAGGCGTCGAACGACGCCGCGCCGCCGGTGTCGGCGAAGACGACGGTATCGCCGGGCAGCGACTCCACGGCGGAGATGTTCTGGTGCGCGAGCCCCGCCGTGAGCCCGCTCAAGAAACTCACGAGCAGCGCCACCAGGGTGACGACCAGCGTGATGAGCAGGAAGCGGCCGCGGGCGGCGCGCAGGTCTCGCAGTGCTACGAACATGTCTTCACTGTTCCGCGCGGCGGGCCCGCGGCCATCGCGCGCGCGGAGGAAAGGCGCACCATCGAACGGTGGGTGGCGTTTTACACCTTTCGATGGATGCCCGCCCGGTTGCCGCACATAAGCTGGCAAGGTGCACTCGTCACCGCTCACCCCCGTCTTCACCGCCCTGCGGCTCGGGCTGCATGTGCTGGTGACGGCCCTGGCGGTAGTGATCGCCGTACGCGCGCTACTGCCGGGCGCGCCGCACCCGATTCCGGTGGTTGCGTTGACGGCGGCCTTCCTCGTGACGTACTTCGCGGGCCACCTACTGAGCGAGCGCCGCGGCGGGATTGCAATCTGGTTGGTCGCTCTAACCGGATGGTGGCTCGGCCTGGTGCTACTCGCTCCCGACGCGGGTTACCTGGCGTTCGGGCTGTTCTTCCTCTATCTACATCTGCTCCCGCGCCCATGGAGCCTGCTCGCGGTGGCGGCGGCCACGGCCATCGCGGTGGTGGGCTTCGGGGCGCACCGCGGCTGGTCGGTGGCGGGCGCGATCGGCCCGATCCTCGGCGCGGCGGTCGCCGTCGGCATCGGCCTCGGCTACCAGGCGCTGTTCCGTGAGTCCGCCGAACGACAGCGGTTGATCGATGAATTGCTCAGTACCCGAGCGATACTCGCGGATCAGGAACGGACGGCGGGCAAGCTGTCCGAGCGTGAACGCCTGGCCAAGGAGATCCACGACACGGTGGCCCAGGGGCTGAGCAGTATTCAACTGCTGCTGCACGCCGCAGAACAATCGGCGCCGGAGCATCCTGCGCTGCAACGGATTCAGTTGGCCAGGGAGACAGCGGCGGAGAACCTCGCCGAAACACGCAGGCTCATCGCGGAATTGGCACCGGCGGCGCTGGACGGCCAGTCGCTGGCGCAGGCACTGGAGCGAATCTGCCTGCGCGCCAACACCGCAACGCTCGCCACGCAACTGGTGGTCGAGGGCACGCCGGAGCGACTTCCGATGCCGGTGGAGGCGGCGCTGGTACGCATCGCGCAGGGCGCGGTCGCGAATGTGGTGCAGCACGCCGCGGCCGCCCGCATGCGGCTGACGCTGACCTACGCCGACGCCGAGGTCCTGCTCGACGTAGTGGACGACGGGATCGGTATCGCACCCGACGTGCTCGCCCACCCACCGTCCGGCTCATTCGGTCTGGCCGCCATGCGGTCGCGCGTCGAGCAGCAGGGCGGCACCATGGCGGTGGAGTCGGAGCCGGGCCACACCGCGGTCACCGTCGCCTTCCCACTCGAACCCGCCGCACCCGAACCGGATCCGGCCCGACCGGGGGAGCACGCATGATCCGCCTGCTGCTGGCCGACGACCACGCCATTGTCCGCGCGGGCCTGCGCGCACTGCTCGACGGCGGCGACGACATCACTGTTGTCGGCGACGTGCCCACGGGCGAGGCAGCCGTCGCGTTCTGCGCGACCACCCCGGTGGATCTGGTGTTGATGGACCTCAGCTTCGGCCCCGGCCGCTCCGGCGCGGACGCCACCGCCGAGCTGCGCGCGCTCCCGCAGCCACCGAATGTCTTGGTGGTCACCAACTACGACACCGATGCCGACATCCTCGGCGCCATCGAGGCCGGCGCCTGCGGCTACATCCTGAAGGACACCCCGCCTGCGGAACTGCTCGCCGCCGTCCGCGCGGCCGCTGCGGGGGAGAGCGTGCTGTCGCCCGCGGTCGCCTCGAAACTCATGACCCGGGTACGCCGCGCCGATACCACCCTGAGCACCCGCGAAATCGAGGTGCTCCGTTTGGTCGCCGACGGCCGCTCCAACCGCGAGATCGCCAAGCAACTGTTCCTCAGCGAGACCACCGTCAAGTCCCATCTGGTGCACATCTACGCGAAACTCGGTGTCCGCTCCCGCACCTCGGCCGTCGCCCGCGCCCGCGAGCAAGGCGCGATCTGAGATGTGCCTCCGGTGCTGTGCGCGGTGCGTAGGACTGCGCCGTCGCTATCGCCACAACGCCACCTCCCGCGCTCGCGACATGCGCCCGCCGGTGCGCCACCCAGCCCCTCGCCTGCCCCTAGGGTGAGGCAATGGCTTCCCTCTCGGATCCTCAGGTGCGCGAGTTCCTCTCCGCTGGCACGCGGACAGGCAAGGTGGCGTTCGTCGGCACCGACGGCCGCCCGATGGTGACGCCCGTCTGGTTCGTGCTCGACGGCGACGAGCTGGTGTTCAACACCGGCAAGGACACCGCCAAGGGCAAGGCGTTCGCGCGCGACGGGCGCATCGCGGTGATCGTCGATGTCGAGGCGGCGCCGTACCCCTCGGTGCAGTTGCAGGGCACCGTGACCCTGTCCGAGGATCCCGAAGAGCTGCTGCGCACCGCCACCGAGATCGGCGGCCGCTACATGGGCGCCGACCGGGCCGAGGAGTTCGGCAAGCGCAACGGCGTGCCCGGCGAACTCGTCGTCCGCTTGCGGCCGACCAAGGTGATCGCGCACTTCGACACGACGGCCTGACCCGACCCGCGCTGCATACACTCACCCGCATGACCGTGCATTTCATCGGGGCCGGGCCGGGTGCGGCCGATCTGCTGACCCTGCGCGCGGTCGCCCTGCTCCGAGACTCGCCGGTGTGCCTGTACGCGGGCACCTACCTCGACCCCGGGGTGCTCGGGCACTGCGCCCCCGACGCCGAACTGATCGATACCCAGCATCTGGACCTCGACCAGATCACCGAACATCTGGTGCGCGCCACCGAATCCGGCAAGGACGTGGCCCGGCTGTGTTCGGGTGATCCGTCGCTCTACTCCGCGCTCACCGAACAGACCCGCAGACTGGACGCGCACGGCGTCGCATGGGATGTCACCCCCGGCGTGCCCGCCTACGCCGCCGCGGCCGCGCTGCTCGGCACCGAACTCACTGTCCCCGAGGTGGTGCAGTCGGTTGTCCTGACCCGCACCCAGGCCCGCTCGACCGCGATGCCGGACACCGAGGCGCTGGCGAATTTCGCGGCGACCGGCGCCACCCTCGTGCTGCACCTGGCGATCACCCGCGTCCGCACGTTGGCCGCTGAGCTCGTCGCCGACTACGGCACGGACTGCCCGGTCGCCGTCGTGTACCGCGCCAGCCAGCCCGACCAGCGGATCCTGCGCGGTACCCTCACCGACATCGCCGATCAGGTCGAGGCCGCCGGGCTGCGCCAGGCCGCGATCATCCTGGTCGGCCGGGCGCTGGCAGACCCGGTGTCGTGTGCGCAATCCCACCTCTACGACCCGGCCCGCGTGCGTCATCGGTGACCCGCCGCATCTCCGGCGCAGCGCGTCGCGCAGGATGTGAGGTCTGCAACATGAGGACCGCAAAGTGTCGACACCTCAACTGCCTGTGCTGATGTCCATCGGCTATCGAGGTTGGTTGGTTCGGTGCCGCCGACGACGGTAGATTGGTTCGGTGATCTGTAGCGAGGTTCCCGGCATCGCCGGTCGGCGGGTAGTGGGCGCGGTCGCGCCTATGTAACAAGGTCACCCTGGCGGACAGATAGTGCCAATGAGCTTTTTTGCCTGATTGATTATGAGAATTGAACCCCGAGACGCGGGCGCCACGCTGGGATAGGTGAGCGTCCTGTCCGGGTGTCGTCGGGGAGCGCTTGCGTGGTGTTCCGGAAGCGAGGTTACGGTTGGACCGGCTGGATTTCGGCGGAAACGGCGAAGCTGGTGGCGAACGGGCGCACGCTGGTTCGGACTACTTCCCGCTGTCTCCTGCACAGCTGGGCATCTGGTACGCGCAGCATGTCGACCCGCAGGTGCCGGTCAACATCGCGCAGTACGTGGATCTGCACGGTGTGCTGGATGTCGAGATCCTGAAACAGGCGAGCATCGACACCTCGAACGAGCTGGGATCGGGCTTCCTGCGGATTGTCGAACGCGACGGCGAGCCGTTGCAGTTCATCGATCACAGCATCGCCGACTACGACGACGTCACCTATGTAGACCTGCGTGACGAGGCCGATCCGGCCGCGGCCGCGATGGCGTGGATGCGGGCCGAGTACAGCCGCCCGATCGACCTGACCACCGACCGGCTGATCACGATCGCGGCGCTGCAACTGGCCGACGACCACTGGTACTGGTACTCGCGGGCGCACCACATCGCGCTCGACGGCTTCGGCGCCATGACCAACCTGAACCGGATCGCCGAGCTCTACACCGCCGCCGTCAACGGCACCGAGCCCGCCGCGTCCAAGGCCACCGATCTGCGCACGCTCTATGAGCAGGAGATCGCCTACCGCGAGAGCAAGCGCTTCGGCACCGACAGGGAGTACTGGGCCGAGCGGGTCGCCGGGCTGGAGGAAGGCACCAGCCTGACCGGCCGGTCCGCCCCGCCCGCCGCGATCAACGGCATCGCGAGCGCCGCCCTGTCCGACGACCAGAACGCGCTGCTCGACGCGGCTGTGCGGCGCCATGATTCGTCGCCGGCCGGGCTGCTGCTCGCCGCGTTCGCCGGTTACCTGGCGCAGTGGAACGGCGTCGAGGACGTCATCCTGAGCCTGCCGGTGACCGCGCGTACCACCGCGGCGATGCGCCGCTCCGGCGGTGTCTCGTCGAACATTGTGCCGCTGCGGCTGCACGTCGGGCACGGCACGACCGTCGGCGAACTGCTCCAGCAGGTGACGGTGGCGGTGTCGGGTGCGCTGCGGCACCAGCGCTACCGGCACGAGGACATCCGCCGCGACGCGGCCGGTGACGGCGTGGTGACCACCGAGTTCTTCGGTCCGTGGGTCAACATCATGCTGTTCCACGACGAGCTGGTGATGGGCCCGATGGTCGGCCAGCTGCATGTGCTGTCCACCGGCAGCATCGAGGACCTCGGCGTCAACTTCTACCAGTCGGTCGCGGGCACCCGCTCGCACATCGACTTCGAGACCAACCCGAACCTCTACACCGAAGACGAAGCACGGCGGCATCATTCGCGCTTCCTCGAGTTCTTCGACCGGTTCCTCGCGGCCGACCAGGACGCCGCGATCTGGGCGCTTGACCTCACCACAGCGGCCGAGCGGGAGCGTTCGCTGCTGGAGTGGAACGACTCGGCCGAGGACGTGCCGGTCACCACGCTGTCCGCGCTGCTCGATGCGCAGATGCCGGTGGCGCCGGACAACATCGCTCTGGATTTCGAGGGCGCGACGCTGACGTACGCGGAGTTCGACGCGCGGGTCAACCGGCTGGCCCGGTACCTGATCGCCGACGGGGTCGGCCCGGAATCGCTGGTCGCCCTCGGTATGCGGCGGTCGTTGGAGCTGGTCGTCGGCATGCACGCGGTGCTGAAGGCCGGTGGCGCGTATGTGCCGATCGATCCGGATCATCCGGCCGATCGCACCGCCTACATCCTCGACAGCGCGGCACCGGTCTGTGTGCTGACGTTGTCCGCGGACGAGCTGGAGCTGCCGGAGTCGGTGCGGCAGGTGCGGATCGACACCCTGGACGTGTCGGGGTACTCGGCCGATCCGGTGACCGACGCGGATCGGCTCGCGCCGCTGCGTCCGGACAACACCGCCTACGTCATCTACACCTCGGGTTCGACCGGTCGCCCCAAGGGCGTTGCGGTGACCCATCACGCGATCGTCAATCAGCAGCTGTGGATGCTCGACGAGTACCGGCTGACCGCCGAGGACGTGTACCTGCAGAAGACCGCGACCACGTTCGACGTGTCGCTGTGGGGTTATTTCCTGCCGTTACTGGTCGGGGCGAAGCTGGTCATCGCCGCGCCCGACGGCCATCGCGACCCGCTCTACGTCGCGGACATGATCGAGCGGCACGGGGTCACCGTGACCGACTTCGTGCCGTCGATGCTGACGGTGTTCGTCGCGCACGCGACCCCGGCGCAATGTGCCACGCTGCGAGCGGTTTTCGTGATCGGCGAGGCGCTGCCGCCGGAGACCGCCGCCGGTTTCCGAGCGATTACCTCGGCCGGGCTGCACAACCTGTACGGCCCGACCGAGGCCGCGGTCTCGGTGACCTACTGGGAGGCGACCGCCGCCGACACGGTGACCGTGCCGATCGGCATCCCGGAGTGGAATGTCTCGGTCTACGTGCTGGATTCGCGGCTGCGCCCGGCCGCCATCGGCGCACCGGGTGAGCTGTACCTGGGTGGCCGTCAGCTGGCCCGTGGGTATCGTGGCCGCCCGGATCTGAGCGCGGACCGCTTCGTCGCGAACCCGTTGTCGGCCAACGGCGAACGCATGTACCGCACCGGTGACCTGGTGCGCTGGAACGACGCGGGCACGCTGGAGTACATCGGCCGTACCGACTTCCAGGTGAAGTTCCGTGGTCAGCGGATCGAGCTCGGGGAGATCGAGACCGATCTGCTGGCGCATCCGGCGGTCAGCCAGGCTGTGGTGCTGGTGATGGATACCGCCACCGGTCAGCAGTTGGTGGCGTATGTGGTTCCCGCGCCGGGGCATTCGGTCGATCCGACGGAGCTGACCAGGTTCGCGGCCGAGAAGCTGCCGAGCTACATGGTGCCCGCCTCGATCATGGTGCTGGACGCCTTCCCGCTCAACACCTCGGGCAAGCTGGACCGTAAAGCGCTGCCGGAGCCGGTGTTCAGCGTGGACGAGACCAGTTTCCGTGCCCCGCGTACCCAGGCCGAGCAGATCGTGGCGGGCATCTTCGCCGACGTGCTGAGCCAGGACCGCATCGGCATCGATGACAACTTCTTCGACCTCGGCGGTAACTCGCTGGTCGCGACCCAGGTGGTCTCGCGGATCGGGGCGGCGTTCGGTACCCAGATCGGGGTGCGGGCGCTGTTCGAGTCGCCGACCGTGGCCGGGATCGCCGCCCGCGCCGAGAACGCCTCTGCCACCGAGGGTGCGCGGCCGCCGCTGGTGGCCCAGCAGCTGCCCGAGCGGGTGCCGCTGTCGCTGTCCCAGCAGCGGATGTGGTTCATCAACCAGTTCGACTCGACGGTGCCCGCCTACAACCTCCCGTTCGTGGTGCGGTTGCGCGGCCAGGTCGATCTGGACGCGTTGCAGGCCGCGCTGACCGACGTGGTCGCGCGCCAGCAATCGCTGCGCACGATCTTCCCCGAGTCCGGTGACGGCGGCTACCAGCAGGTGCTGCCGATGGATCAGGTGGATCTGGGCATCACGGTCGAGCCGATCGCCGAGGCCGAGCTCCAAGGTGTGCTCACCGCGTTCGCGTCCACCGGATTCGACGTCTCCCGCGAGCTGCCCATCCGGGTCCGGGTCTACGCGGTGACCGGCGGCAACGGCAACGGTGCCGCCGATTACGCGGTCGCGTTCGTGGTGCATCACATTGCCGCGGACGGCTTCTCGTTCGGGCCGCTGGCCCGCGATGTGGCCGCGGCCTACCTCGCGCGCGCCGCGGGGCAGGCGCCGAGCTGGGCGCCGCTGCCGGTGCAGTACCAGGACTTCAGCGTCTGGCAGCGCGAGCTGCTCGGCGCCGAGTCCGACCCCGGTTCGATGGCGGCCCGCGAAATCGCCTACTGGCGCAGGGCATTGGCCGGGCTGCCCGATCAGCTCGACCTGCCCACCGACCGCCCCCGCCCGCCGGTGCAGAGCTTCAGCGGTGGCCGGGTCGGCTTCGACATCGACGCCGAACTGCACCAGCGGCTTTCGGGCTTGGCCCGCGCACAGGGCGTCAGCCTGTTCATGGTCATGCACGCCTGCTTGGCCGTGCTGCTGGCCCGCCTGTCCGGCACCGACGACATCGCCATCGGCACCCCGGTCGCCGGGCGTGGCGAGCAGGCCCTCGACGACCTGATCGGCATGTTCGTCAACACGCTGGTGCTGCGCTCGGAGGTCGACGGCAGCGAGCCGTTCACCGAGTTCCTCGCCCGCACCAGGGAAACCGACCTCGCCGCGTTCGCCTTCGCCGACGTGCCGTTCGAGCGCCTGGTCGAGGTGCTCAACCCGACCCGCTCCCAAGCCAGGCATCCGCTGTTCCAGGTGATGCTGTCGTTCCAGGAAATGTCGCACGCGACACTGGAACTGCCCGGCCTCTCGGTCACCGCCGACGAACTCGACGTCGACATCGCCAAGTTCGACCTGCAGTGGACCGTCACCGAAGAACGCGGCGCCCACGGCGAACCCGCGGGCATGGCGACCGTGGTCTCCTTCGCCACCGACCTGTTCGACGCCGCCACCGTTGCCGAGTTCGGCCGCCGCTACCTGCGCGTGCTCGAAGCAGCCGTCAGCACACCACACACCGCGGTCCGCGACATCGACATCCTCGACGACGCCGAACGCACCACCGTGCTCACCGGCTGGAACCAGACCGCACACCAACTGCCCGCGGCGACCGTGCTCGACCTGTTCCAGGAACA
This sequence comes from Nocardia sp. NPDC052316, assembly GCF_044547795.1. Lineage (NCBI taxonomy): Bacteria > Bacillati > Actinomycetota > Actinomycetes > Mycobacteriales > Nocardiaceae > Nocardia > Nocardia sp. NPDC052316. The sequence goes on along the minus strand of NZ_JBIUBB010000001.1, from coordinate 1,077,402 downwards.
GGTCCGGTTACGGCCGGACGACATCGCGGTGCTGTTCGACGGCGGCACCCGCAGCGCGGGCGAGTTCGGCCCGCAGGTACAGCTGACGTATGCCGAGTTCTCGGCTCGGGTGAATCGCCTGGCGCGCAAGCTGATCGCCGAGGGCGTCGGCCCGGAAACCCTGGTGGCCGTCGGTATCCGCCGCTCGGTGGACATGCTGATCGCCATCTACGCCACCATGACCGCCGGCGGCGGCTACGTGCCGATCGACCCCGATCACCCGGCCGAGCGCACCGACTACGTGCTGGCCAGCTCCACGCCGGTGTGCGTGCTGACCACCCTGTCCGATGACGTCAAGTCGGCCGACTGCCCGGTACTCGCCCTCGACACCCTGGACTTGAGCGAGTTCGGCGACGAGCCGGTCACCGACGCCGAGCGTCGCGGCCCGCTGCGCCCCGCGAACACCGCCTACGTGCTCTACACCTCCGGCTCCACCGGCAGGCCCAAGGGTGTGGCGGTCAGCCACGCCAGCGTGCTCAACCAGATCGCCTGGATCACCGGCGAATACCGCATCGGCCCCGCCGATGTGATCCTGCAGAAGACACCGGTCACCTTCGACGTGTCGGTGTGGGAACTGTTCGGCACGTTGGCCGTCGGCGCCCGCATGCTCATCGCCGCGCCGGACGGGCACCGCGATCCGATGTACCTGTCGGAGATCATCGGCCGCCACCACGTCACCATGACCTCGTTCGTGCCGTCGATGCTCTCGGTGTTCGCCGGTGCCGCGTCGACCGCCGAATGTGCCTCGCTGCGCGCGGTTCTGGTCGCCGGTGAGGCGCTGCCGCCCGCCACCGTCACCGCGTTCCGGCAGTTCTCCACCGCCGCGATGCACAACCTGTACGGCCCGACCGAGTTCACCGTGCACGCCACCGCCTGGCACCTCAACGAGGTGGCCCCCAGCTCGGTGCCGATCGGCCGCCCGGTGTGGAACGCGCAGGCCTACGTGCTCGACGCGGGCCTGGCTCCGGTCCCGGTCGGTGTGCCGGGCGAGCTGTACCTGGGCGGCGTGCAGACCGCCCGCGGCTACCACGGCCGCCCCGACCTGAGCGCGGAACGCTTCGTCGCCGACCCGTTCGGCGCGCCGGGCGCCCGGCTCTACCGCACCGGTGACCTGGTGCGCTGGGTCGAGCCGCGCGACCCCGAGGTCGGCGCCGCGGGCGTACTGGAGTACATCGGCCGCACCGACTTCCAGGTGAAGTTCCGCGGCCAGCGCATCGAGCTCGGCGAGATCGAGGCCGCACTGCTCGACCACCCGGCCGTCACCCAGGCGGTCGTGCTCGTCATGGACACCGTCGCGGGCGACCAGCTCGTCGCGTATGTGGTCACTCCGGCGGGCCCGGTCGACATCGACAACATCAAGAACGCGCTGCATCGCACGCTGCCCGCCTACATGGTGCCGTCGGCGATCGTGGTGCTCGAGGCGTTCCCGCTCAACCCGTCCGGCAAGCTGGACCGCAAGGCGCTGCCCGCGCCGGTGTTCGAGGTGCGCGAATTCCGGGCGCCGACAACGCCGATCGAGGAGATCGTCGCGCAGATCTTCGGTGAGGTGCTCGGCATCAACCGGGTCGGCGTGGACGACGACTTCTTCGAGCTCGGCGGCAACTCGCTGATCGCGACGCAGGTCGCCTCGCGGCTCGGCATCGCGCTGGACACCCGTGTTCCGGTGCGCATGCTGTTCGAGGCGTCCACCGTGGCCGCGCTCGCGGCCAGGGTGGAGTCGCACGCCGGTGACGGCGCGCGCAAGGCGCTGGTGGCCCGCAACCGCCCGGAGGAGGTGCCGCTCTCGCTCGCCCAGCAGCGGATGTGGTTCCTCAACCGGTTCGATACCGCCTCGGCGGTCAACAACATCCCGGTCGCCATCCGGCTCTCCGGCGACCTCGACGTGGCCGCGCTGCAGGTCGCGGTCATCGACGTGATCGACAGGCACGAGTCGCTGCGCACCGTGTTCCCGGAGACCAAGACCGGGCCGGTGCAGGTGGTGCTGGACGCGGCACAGATCGTGCCCGACCTGACGCCGGTGCCGGTGACCGAGCACAACCTGATCGACCACCTGGTCCAGCTCGCCTCGATGGCGTTCGATGTGACCAACGAAGTGCCCTTGCACGCAAGGCTTTTCGAGATCAGCGAGACCGAGTACGTGCTCGGCATGGTGGTGCACCACATCTCCGCCGACGGCTGGTCGATGGGCCCGCTGGCCCGCGACGTGATGGTGGCCTACGCCGCGCGCACCTCGTGGGAGGCGCCGGCCTGGTCGGCGCTGCCCGTCCAGTACGCGGACTACGCGCTGTGGCAGCGCGAGGTCCTCGGCTCCGAGGACGACCCGAGTTCGCTGATCTCCAACCAGATTCGGTACTGGACCCGCGAACTCGCCGATCTGCCCGACGAATTGGTGCTGCCCTCGGATCGGCCGCGGCCCGCCACGGCGTCCTATCGCGGCGGCACCTACCCGTTCGTCATCTCCGGTGAAACCCAGCGCGCGCTGGTCGATCTGGGCCGCAGGCACAACGCCTCGTTGTTCATGGTGATGCACAGCGCGCTGGCCGTGCTGCTGGCCCGCGCCAGCGGCACCGCCGACATCGCCATCGGCACCCCGGTGGCCGGGCGCGGTGAGGCCGCGCTGGACGACCTGATCGGCATGTTCGTCAACACGCTCGTGCTGCGCACCGAGGTCGACGGCGCGGCCAGCTTCGCGGACCTGCTCGCGCAGGCCAGGGAGAAGGATCTGCACGCCTTCGCGCACGCGGACGTGCCGTTCGAGCGGCTGGTCGAGGTGCTCAACCCGGCCCGCTCGCAGGCGCGGCATCCGCTGTTCCAGGTGATGCTGACCTTCCAGAACACCAGGCAGGCCAGCCTGGAACTGCCCGGCCTCTCGGTCAACGGCATCGACTACGACGCGCGCCTCGCCAAGTTCGACCTGCAGCTGACCTTGCAGGAGACCCAGGACGAGCTGGGCGACGCGGCAGGCATGTCGGCCGAATTCTCCTACGCCGAAGACCTTTTCGACCAGGACACGGTGGCCGCGTTCGCGCGGCGCCTGGATCGCGTGCTCGCCGCGGTCACCGCCGACCCGACGGTGCCGATCGGCGACATCGATCTGCTCGCGCCCGCGGAGCAGGCGCGGGTGCTGGTCGACTGGAACGACACCGCGCACCAGGTGCCCGCCGAGACGCTGGTCTCGCTGTTCGACGCGCAGGCCGCGGCGACGCCGGACGCGGTGGCGCTGGTCTTCGACGAGGAACGGCTCACCTACCGGGAACTGCAGGTGCGGGCCAACCGCATCGCCAGGCAGCTGATCAAGGCCGGTGTCGGCCCGGAATCGCTTGTCGCACTGTCGATCCGCCGCTCCAACGAGCTGGTCATCGCGATGTACGCGGTGCTGCAGACCGGTGCGGCGTACGTGCCGCTGGACCCGGATCAGCCCGCCGACCGGATCAACCACATCGTGGACACCGCGCGCCCGCGGATGATCCTGTACCGGTCCGCCGACGGGTTCGGCATCGACCTGCAGCGCGAGGTCTCGGTCATCGCGATCGAGGGCATCGAGGGCGTGCCCGGCATGGCCGCCTCCAGCGGTGCGCCGATCACCGATGCCGAACGCACCCAGCCGCTTCGGCCGGACAACACCGCCTACGTCATCTTCACCTCGGGCTCGACCGGCCGCCCGAAGGGTGTGGCGGTCAGTCATGCCGCGATCGTCAACCGGCTGCTGTGGATGCAGCACGAGTACCCGATCGGGCCCGCCGACGCCGTGCTGCAGAAGACGCCCGCCACCTTCGACGTGTCGGTGTGGGAGTTCTTCTGGCCCTTGCAGACCGGCGCCCGCCTGGTCGTCGCGAAGCCGGACGGCCATCGCGACCCGGTGTACCTGGCGCAGCTCATCGCCGAGCAGGGCATCACCACGGCGCACTTCGTGCCGTCGATGCTTTCGGTGTTCGTGTCCACCCTCGGCACCGAGTCCGGCGACGCGGACGGCTACCCGTCCTCGCGGCTGCGGCAGGTGTTCGCCTCCGGTGAGGCGCTGCCCGCGCAGACCGCGCAGCGGCTGCGCGAGCTGACCGGCGCCAGGCTGCACAACCTGTACGGCCCGACCGAGGCCGCCGTCGACGTCACCTATCACGAAGCGACGGACGCGGATACGGTCTCGGTGCCGATCGGCAGGCCGGTGTGGAACACCCGCGTCTTCGTGCTCGACGCCAGGTTGCACCCCGTCGCACCGGGTGTCGCGGGTGAGCTCTATCTCGCGGGCGATCAGCTCGCCGTCGGCTATCTCGGCCGGGCGGACCTGACCTCGGATCGCTTCGTGGCCAACCCGTACGGTGCCCCGGGCGCGCGGATGTACCGGACCGGTGACCTCGTCACCTGGACCGCCGACGGCGAACTGGAGTACCTGGGCCGCACCGACTTCCAGGTGAAGCTGCGCGGTCTGCGGATCGAGCTCGGCGAGATCGAGGCCGCGCTGCTCGCGCAGCCCGGGGTCGCCCAGTCGGTCGTCGTGGTGCGGACCGACCCGCACGCGGGCGATCAGCTGGTGGGTTACGTTGTCGCCGAATCGGATTCGGTGATCGACCCGGACGCGGTCAAGGCCGCGCTCGCCGAATCGCTGCCCGGCTACATGATTCCGGCCGCGCTGGTCGTGCTCGACGCCTTCCCGGTCAACGCCAGCGGCAAGCTCGATCGCAAGGCGCTGCCCGCTCCGGTGTTCGAGGCCAAGCGGTTCCGCGCGCCCGCCACCCCGATCGAGGAGATCGTCGCCGAGGTCTTCGCCGAGCTGCTCGGGCTGCCGCGCGTCGGCGTGGACGACGACTTCTTCGAGCTCGGCGGCAACTCGCTGGTCGCCACCCAGGTGGTGGCGCGGCTGAGCGCTGCGCTGGACACCGAGGTCGGCGTGCGCGCGCTGTTCGAGGCGCCGACGGTGGCCGCGCTGGCCGCCCGGGTCGAGTCGCGGGCCGGAACCGGTGCGCGCCAGGCGCTCACGGCACAGGTGCGCCCTGAGCACCCGCCGCTCTCGCTCGCGCAGCAGCGGATGTGGTTCCTCAACCGCTTCGACGCCGACTCCGCCGCCAACAACATTCCGGCCGCGGTGCGGTTGGAAGGTGCGCTGGATCTGGACGCGCTGCGCGGCGCGGTCGCCGACGTGGTCGCGCGGCACGAATCGCTGCGCACCGTCTACCCGTCGCAGGACGGCCTGGCCTACCAGCGGGTGCTGCCCGCCACCAGGGCGATCCCCGATCTGGAGGTCTTCCCGGTCGCCGAGGGTCAATTGCTCGGCGCCATGTACGAATTCGTCGAGCGCGGCTTCGACGTGACGGCCGAGCCGCCGGTGCGGCTGCGCGCCTACCAGCTCGGCGACCAGGACTATGTCCTGGTGGTCGTGGTGCACCACATCGCGGCGGACGGCTTCTCGATGCGCCCGCTGGTCCGCGATCTGATGACCGCCTACGTGGCGCGCACCTCGGCGTCCGAGCCGGGCTGGCCGCCGCTCGCGGTCCAGTACGTGGACTTCGCGCTGTGGCAGCGCCAGACCCTGGGCTCCGAGGACGATCCGACCTCGCTGATCTCCGAGCAGCTCGACTACTGGCGCACCGCGCTCGCCGGCCTGCCCGACGAGCTGCGCCTGGCCGGGCGTCCCAGGCCCGCCGTCGCGTCGTATCAGGCTGGGACACACCGCTTCCGGGTGCCCGGCGAGCTGATCGACGAGCTGAACCGGGTCGCGCACGCGCACGGCACCACGCTGTTCATGGTGGTGCACAGCGCCTTCGCGGCCCTGCTCGCCCGGCTCAGCGGCTCCGACGACATCGCCATCGGCATTCCGGTGGCGGGCCGTGGCGAGCAGGCCCTCGACGACCTGGTCGGCATGTTCGTCAACACCCTGGTGCTGCGGGCACAGGTCGACACCGACGCGTCGTTCGCCGACCTGCTGGCGCAGGTGCGAGAGCGCGACCTGCAGGCCTTCGCGCACGCCGATGTGCCGTTCGAGCGGCTGGTCGAGGTGCTCAACCCGGCCCGGTCACAGGCGCGGCATCCGCTGTTCCAGGTGATGCTGTCGTTCCAGAACCTGGGCCGCGCGTCGCTCGAGCTCCCCGGCCTGACGGTGTCCGAGCTCGGCATCGACCAGCCGACCGCGAAGTTCGACCTGCAACTCACGCTGAGCGAGGTGCAGGGCACCGAAGCGGCGATGGACGCCGAACTGCTCTACGCCACCGACCTTTTCGATGTGGCCTTCGCGAACACCTTCGCCGAGCGCTTCCTGCGCGTGCTCGGCGGGGTCGCCGCCGCGCCCACGGCGGCGGTCGGCGATATCGAGCTGCTCGACCCGGCCGAGCGCGCGCTGGTCGTCGAGCAGTGGAACGACACCGAATTCCCGGTGGACGCGGCACTGACCTCGCCGGTCGGCGACGCCGCCGCGACCCTGGTCTCGCTGTTCGAAGCGCAGGCCGCGCGCACGCCCGACGCACACGCGGTGACCTTCGAGGGGACAAGTCTGTCCTACGCCGAGTTCGCCGCGCGGGTGCATCGCCTGGCGCGCTGGCTCAAGCAGAACGGCGTCGGCCCGGAATCGTATGTGGCGCTCGGCATGCGTCGCTCGATCGATCTCGTGGTCGGCATGTACGCGGTGAACGCCGCGGGCGGTGCCTACGTGCCGCTCGACCCGGATCACCCGGCCGAGCGCACCGACTACATCCTGGAGACCGCGCGCCCGGTGTGCGTGCTGACCTCCGGCACTGATCTGGAGTCGACGGGCTCGCGCCAGGTGCGCATCGATCAGCTCGACCTGTCCGAGTTCTCCGACGCGCCGCTGACCGACGCGGACCGGCACAAGCCGCTGCGCCCGGCCAACACCGCCTACGTGATCTTCACCTCCGGCTCGACCGGCCGCCCGAAGGGTGTCGCGGTCTCGCACGCGGCCATCGTCAACCGGCTGGTCTGGATGCACGCCGAGTACGGCCTCGCGGCCTACGACGTGGTGCTGCAGAAGACGCCTGCGACGTTCGACGTGTCGGTGTGGGAGTTCTTCTGGCCCTTGCAGGTCGGCGCGCGCCTGGTGGTCGCGAAGCCGGACGGCCACCGCGACCCCGCCTACCTGGCGCGCCTGATCATCGAGGAGCGCGTCACCACGGTGCACTTCGTGCCGTCGATGCTCTCGGTGTTCGTCGCCGAGGAGCGGGCGGCCGAATGCGGCACTCTGCGTAACGTTTTCGCCTCCGGTGAGGCGCTGCCCGCGGTCACCGCGCAGCGGTTGCGCGCGCTGACCGGCGCCAGGCTGCACAACCTGTACGGCCCGACCGAGGCCGCCGTCGACGTCACCTTCCACGAGGTGACCGAGGCCGACACCAGCTCGGTGCCGATCGGCGCCCCGGTGTTCAACACCCAGGTGTACGTGCTGGATTCGCGGCTGCGGCCGGTCCCGGTCGGCGTGCCCGGCGAGCTGTATCTGGCCGGTGCGCAGCTGGCACACGGCTACGTGGCCCGCCCGGACCTGACCACCGAGCGGTTCGTCGCGAACCCGTTCGGCGAGGCCGAGCGCATGTACCGCACCGGTGACCTGGTCTCCTGGACCCCCGACGGCGAGCTGGAGTACCTGGGCCGCACCGACTTCCAGGTGAAGCTGCGTGGTCTGCGGATCGAGCTCGGCGAGATCGAGAACGCGCTCACCGCATTGGAATCGGTGTCGCAGGCGGTGGTGCTGGTGCGCACCGACGAGCGGACCGGTGATCAGCTCGTCGCCTACGTGGTCGGTAACCCGGACCGCGCGTTGGACGTCGAGTCGGTCAAGGCCGCGCTCGGCGGGCAGCTGCCCGCGTACATGGTGCCCTCGGCCTACGTGGAGCTCGACGAGTTCCCGCTGAACCCCTCCGGCAAGCTGGACCGCAAGGCGCTGCCGGAACCGACGTTCGCGGCCAAGACCTTCCGCGCGCCCAGCACACCGGTGCAGGAGATCGTCGCCGACACCTTCGCCGCCGTGCTCGGTGTCGAGCGGGTCGGCCTGGACGACGACTTCTTCGAGCTGGGCGGCAACTCGCTGGTGGCCACCCAGGTGGCCGCGCGACTCGGCGAGGCGCTGGATACCCAGGTTCCGGTGCGCGTGCTGTTCGAGGCGTCCAGTGTCGCCGCGCTCGCCGCCAGGGTGGAGACGGCTGCGGGACAGGGCGGCCGGGCGCCGCTGGTGCCGCAGGAGCGCACCGATCTGGTGCCGCTCTCGCTCGCCCAGCAGCGGATGTGGTTCCTCAACCGGTTCGACAACCGCACCGCGGTCAACAACATCCCGGTCGCCATCCGGCTCACCGGCGACCTCGATGTCGCGGCGCTCAATGCCGCGCTCGGGGACGTGCTGGCCCGCCACGAGGCGCTGCGCACCGTCTACCCCGAGGTGGAAGGCACCGGCTACCAGCGCATCCTGCCCGTCTCGGAGGTGCCCGTCGCGGTCACCGCCGAGCCGGTCACCGCGGCCGAGCTGCCCGCGCGCATCGTCGAGCTGGCGAGCTACCACTTCGACGTCACCCGCGAGATCGCCTTCCGCGCAAGCCTGCTCCGCCTCGACGAGCGCGATCACGTGGTGGTGCTGGTGATGCACCACATCAGCGCCGACGGCTTCTCGCTGCGGCCGCTGCTGCGTGACGTGGTCGTCGCCTACAGCGAGCGCAGCCGGGGCGAGACCCCCGCCTGGGCGCCGCTCGAGGTGCAGTACGCCGACTACGCGCTGTGGCAGCGCGACGTGCTCGGCGTCGAGCACGATCCGGAGTCGGTGGCGGCCGAGCAGATCGCCTACTGGGTCGAGCAACTGCGCGATCTGCCCGATCAGATCGAGCTGCCCGCCGACCGCCCGCGCCCGGAGATCGCCTCCAATGCCGGTGGCACGCACGGCTTCTCCGTCGATGCCGAACTGCATGCCGCACTGGCCGAGCTGGCCCGCCGCCGCGGCGTCACGTTGTTCATGGTCGTGCACGCCGCGCTGGCCGCGTGGGCGGCCAGGCTGTCCAACAGCACCGATATCGCCATCGGCACCCCGATCGCCGGACGTGGCGAGCGGGCGCTCGACGACCTGGTCGGCATGTTCGTCAACACGCTGGTGCTGCGCAGTGAAGTGGACCCGGCCGCGCGGTTCAGCGACCTGCTCGAGCAGGTGCGCCGGACCGATCTGGCCGCCTTCGGCAACGCCGACGTGCCGTTCGAGCGACTGGTCGATGTGATCAGCCCGGCCCGCTCACAGGCGCATCACCCGCTGTTCCAGGTGGCGCTGACCTTCGAGGCGGCCTCGGCCGCCGAGATGGGCACCGTGCAGTTGCCCGGCCTCGACCTCGACGTCGTCGAGTTCGACCAGGGCACCGCCAAGTTCGATGTGCAGCTGACCGTCGGCGAGACCGCGGACGGCGCGCTGGCCATGTCCTGGAACTACGCCACCGAACTGTTCGACCCGGAGACGGTGGCCTCGTTCGCCGACCGCCTGGTGCGCGTGCTGCAGACCGTCGCCGAGGATCCCGAGATCGCCGTCGGCGATATCGATCTGCTCGGCGAGGCCGAACGCCTCGATGTCTCGCAGCGCTGGGTGTCGTCCGGGATGGACGGCGGCGCAGGCCTTTTCGAGCATTCCGAGACCACACTGGTTACCGTGTTCGATGCGGCGGTCGCCGCGCACCCGAACCGCATCGCGGCCCGCTTCGGCGTCGAGACGCTGACCTACGCCGAGTTGGACCGGCGCGCGAATGTGCTGGCGCGCAGGCTGATCGCGGACGGCGCCGGGCCGGAGTCGCTGGTCGCGGTGATCCTGCCGCGCTCGCTGGACCTGGTGGTCGCGCTGGTCGCGGTGGTGAAGACGGGCGCGGGCTACGTGCCGGTCGACCCGACCTACCCGGCCGAGCGCATCGCCTACGTGCTCGCCGATTCCCAGCCGACCAGCGTCATCCTGGACTCGACGGTCCAGGTGACGGTGCCGGTGGAACTGCCGAGCGTGGTGCTGGACGGCTTCGCCGTGGAGACCGGCAATATCGAGGACGCCGACGATGCGCCGATCACCGACGCCGACCGGAACGCGGCGCTCTCGCCCGACCACGTCGCGTACGTGATCTACACCTCCGGCTCGACCGGCCGGCCGAAGGGTGTCGCGGTCGCGCACCGGAATGTGGTGCGGCTGTTCGCGAATACCGATCGGGACTTCGGTTTCGGCCCTGACGACGTGTGGACGCTGTTCCACTCCTACGCCTTCGACTTCTCGGTGTGGGAGCTGTGGGGCCCGCTGCTGTTCGGCGGCACCCTCGTGGTGGTCGACTACTACACCTCGCGCTCGCCCGAGCAGTTCCTGGAACTGCTGCGCGCCGAACGGGTCACGGTGCTCAACCAGACCCCGTCCGCGTTCTACCAACTGGCCGAAGCCGATCGCAACGCCGCGCCGGACGCCGCGCCGCTCGCCCTGCGCTACGTGGTGTTCGGCGGTGAGGCCCTCGAGCTCCGCAGGCTCGCCGATTGGGTTGCCCGCCATGGCGATTCGGCGCCGCTGCTGGTCAACATGTACGGCATCACCGAGACCACGGTGCACGTGTCCTACCGCGCGCTGGACGCCGAGACCATCGCGGCCGCCTCCGGCAGCGTGGTCGGCCGGGCCATCGCAGGTCTGCGGGTGTACGTGCTCGACAACCGGCTGCGGCCGGTCCCGGTCGGCGTCGCGGGCGAAATGTACGTCGCGGGACCGCAATTGGCGCGTGGCTACCTCGGCCGTCCCGATCTGTCGGCCACCCGGTTCGTCGCCAACCCGCTCGGCGGCTCGGACGCGGCGGGCTCGCGCCTGTACCGCTCCGGCGACCTCGCGCGCTGGAACCGCTTCGGCGAGCTCGAATACCTCGGCCGCGCCGACGATCAGGTGAAGGTGCGCGGCTTCCGCATCGAGCTCGGCGAGATCGAGTCCGCGATCCTGGCCCAGCCCGGCATCGCCCAGGCGGCGGTCATCGTGCGCGAGGACCAGCCTGGTGATCAGCGCATCGTGGCCTACGTGGTGGCCGAGCCCGATGTGGTCCCGGTGCTCGACCAGGTCCGCGACGGCGCCGCCGAGCGGCTGCCGTCGTACATGGTGCCCTCCGCGCTGGTTCGGCTCGAGTGGATTCCGTTGACCGTCAACGGAAAGCTCGATCGGCGCGCGCTGCCCGCGCCCGCCGTGCAGGCCCGTGCGTTCCGCGCGCCCGTCACCCCGGTGCAGGAAACCGTGGCCGCGGTGTTCGCCGAGGTGCTCGACCTGCCGCGGGTCGGCGTCGACGACGACTTCTTCGAGCTCGGCGGCAACTCGCTCAACGCAACCAGGGTCGTCTCCCGCATCGGCGCCGCGCTCGGCACCACGGTCGCGGTGCGCGCGCTGTTCGAGGCACCCACCGTGGCGGCGCTGGCCGCCAGGGTCGAGTCGCACGCCGACGGTGCCGCCCGTGCTCGCCTCGTCGCCCGGCCTCGGCAGGCCGACGCGCTGGTGCCGCTGTCGTTCGCGCAGCAGCGCATGTGGTTCCTGAACAAGTACGACACCTCCTCGGCGGCCTACAACCTGCCGATCGCCATCCGGCTGACCGGGGCCCTCGACGTGGCCGCGCTGCGGCTCGCGGTGGCCGATGTGGTGCGCAGGCACGAATCGCTGCGCACCCGCTACCCGGAGCACGGTGGCACCCCCGTCCAGGTGATCGTGCCCGCCGAGAACATCGCGCTCGACCTGCATCCGGTGCAGGTGGATCCGGCCGATCTGACCGCCGTGGTGACCGACTTCGTCACCACCGGATTCGATGTGGCCGAACAGGTTCCGCTGCGCACCCGGCTCTACCGCGCGAGCGAGGACGAGCACGTGCTCGTCGTCGTGGTGCACCACATCGCGGCCGACGGCTTCTCCATGGGGCCGCTGACCCGCGACGTGATGCTCGCCTACTCGGCCCGCACCCAGGACAGCGCGCCCGGGTGGGCGCCGCTGGCCGTGCAGTACGCCGACTTCGCGGTCTGGCAGCGTGAGGTGCTCGGCACCGAGGACGATCCGGACTCGCTGATGGCGCGCCAGGTGGCGCACTGGCAGCGCGTGCTCGACGGTGTCCCGGACGAGCTGACCCTGCCCACGGACCGGCCGCGCCCGGCGATCGCCTCGCTGCGCGGCGCGACGCTGCACCGCGAGCTGCCCGCCGAACTGATCGCGGCGCTGGAAGACATTGCGCGCCAGCGCGGTGCGTCGCTGTTCATGGTGCTGCACGGCGCGCTCACCGTGCTGCTGTCGCGGCTGTCCGGCGCGGACGACATCGCGGTCGGCACACCGATCGCGGGCCGCGGCGAGCAGGCGCTCGACGACCTGGTCGGCATGTTCGTCAACACCCTGGTGCTGCGCACCGGAATCGATGCCGGTGAATCGTTCACCGAGCTGGTCGATCGGGTGCGGCGCACCGACCTCGACGCCTACGGCAATGCCGACGTGCCCTTCGAACGCCTGGTAGAGCTGCTCGCACCGGAACGCTCGCAGGCACGCAACCCGCTGTTCCAGGTGATGCTGGCCTTCCAGAACCTGGACCGCACCACCCTCGAACTGCCCGGCCTCTCGGTGTCGGCGCTCGATCTCGAAGAGAACGTGGCGCGCTTCGACCTGCAGTTCACCCTTTCGGAGCAGGGCGAACCCGGCACCGCCGGGATGGCGTTGGCGCTCACCTACGCCACCGACCTGTTCGACGAGTCGACCGCGGCCGAGATCGCGCAGCGCTGGCAGCGGGTGCTCGAGGCGATCGCCGCGAACCCGGCCGTCGCGGTCGGTCAGATCGACGTGCTCGACGCCGTCGAGCGGGCCGACCTGACCGCGCGCACCGGCGCGCAGGCCACGCCGCCGCGCACGCTGCCGCAGCTGCTTGCCGAGGCCGCCGCCATCGACCCGGCGGCCCCCGCCGTCGTGTTCCAGGGCAGGACCACGTCCTACGCCGAGCTCGACGAACGCTCGAACCGGTTGGCCCGCTTGCTGATCGAGCGTGGCCTCGGCACCGAGGATCTGGTCGCGGTCGCGGTGCCGCGCTCGGACGACTCCTACTTCGCCGAATGGGCGGTCGCCAAGTCCGGTGCGGCGTTCGTGCCGATCGACCCGACCTATCCGGCCGACCGCATCGCGCACATGGTCACCGATTCGGGCTCCCCGGTCGGCCTGACCGTCACCTCGGTGCGGGCCGACCTGCCGGACTCGGTCGAATGGCTGGTGCTCGACGAGCTCGACCTGTCCGGCTTCGACGCGGCCCCGATCACCGATGCCGATCGGGTGCGGCCGGTCAGCCCGGTGCACCCCGCCTACGTCATCTACACCTCCGGTTCCACCGGTGTGCCCAAGGGCGTCGTGGTCACCCACGCCGGTCTCGCCAACTTCCGGGACGAGCAGAACGCTCGTTACGACGTCGACTCATCCACGCGCGCACTGCATTTCGCGTCGCCGAGCTTCGACGCCTCGATCCTCGAGTTCCTGCTGGCGATCGGCCGCGGCGGCACCCTGGTGGTCTGCCCGCCCGGTGTGTACGGCGGCGAGGAACTGGCCGAGCTGATCCGCGCCGAGCGCGTCACGCACGCGTTCATCACGCCGTCGGTGCTCGCCTCGCTCGATCCGGCCGCCCTGGCCGACATGCGGGTGATCGTGGCCGGTGGTGAGGCGGTGCCCGCCGACCTGGTCACCAAGTGGGGTGGCGCGCCGGACGGTTCGGGCAGGCGCTTCCACAACGGCTACGGCCCCACCGAGACCACCATCATGACCAATATCAGCGACGCATTGACGCCGGGCGATCTGGTCACCATCGGTGGCCCGACCCGCGGCATGCAGTCGCTGATCCTGGACGCCCAGCTCCGGCCCGTTCCGGTGGGTGTCGCGGGTGAGCTCTATCTGTCGGGCATCCAGCTGGCCCGCGGTTACCACGCCCGGCCCGGCCTGACCGCCGACCGTTTCGTGGCGAACCCGGCGGTTCCCGGCGCGCGGATGTACCGCACCGGTGACGTGGTCCGCTGGACCCGCGGCGGCGAGGTCGAGTACGTCGGCCGGTCCGACTTCCAGGTCAAGGTGCGTGGTTTCCGCATCGAGCTCGGCGAGATCGACGCGGCACTGGCCGCGCACGAGAGCGTCGACTTCGCGGTCACCGTCGGCCACAAGGGCTCGGCCGGCGCCACCTCGCTGGTGTCGTATGTCGTTGCGGCGCCGGGCCGATCGATCGACGTCGCGACGCTGACCGCCTTCGTCGAGGAGCGGCTGCCCGCGTACATGGTGCCGTCCTCGATCATGGTGATCGATCGGGTACCGCTCACCCCGGTCGGCAAGCTGGACCGAAAGGCGCTGCCGGAGCCGGTGTTCGCGACCGAGGTCGTGTTCCGGGCGCCGCGCACGCCGGTCGAGCAGACCATCGCCGAGGTCTTCGCCGAGGTGCTCGGCGTGGAGCGGGTCGGCGTCGACGACTCGTTCTTCGCACTGGGCGGCGACAGCATCGTCTCCATCCAGCTGGTGTCGCGGGCCAAGGCGCGCGGGGTGGTCTTCAGCCCACGGCACGTCTTCGAGCAGCGCACCGTGGCCGGGTTGGCCGCGGTGGCCGAGACCGCCGACGCCGCAGCGGCTTCGGCCGTTGTGCTGGCCGAACTGCCCGGTGGCGGCGTCGGCCCGATGCCGCTGACCCCGGTGGTGCGGTTCATGGCGGAGCGGCGCGGTTCGTTCAACCGGTTCAACCAGACCCTCGCGCTGGAACTGCCGGTCGGCATCGACCGGGCAGGCATCGTCGCGACCGTCGGCGCGGTGATCGACCGGCACGACATGCTGCGGGCGAGCCTGCGGCAGGTCGAGGGGGAGTGGATCCTCGAAACCGCCGCCGCGGGCACCGTCGACGTGGACGCACTGGTCGACCACGTCACCTTCGACGCCGCCGCCGACGATGCCGAGCTGATCGAGATCGCCTCCGCCGCACTGGATTCCTCGCTGGATCGCCTCGATCCCGCTGCGGGCGTCGTCATTCGGTTCGTCTGGCTGGAGCCTTCCAGCGGCGAGCGCGCCGGACGACTGATCGTCGTCGGCCACCACCTGGTGGTCGACGGTGTCTCCTGGCGCATCCTGGTGCCGGACTTCGTCGCGGCCTGGGGCCAGCGCACCGCGGGCCAGCAGCCCGAGCTGGTCGCGCCTGCCACCTCGATGCGAGCCTGGGCGCACGCGCTCGAACGCGAGGCGCGCAGTGCCGAGCGGGTCGCCGAGCTCGACCACTGGCGCTCGGTGGTCGACGCGGCCGATCCGCTGCTGACCGAGCGTCCGATGGACCCGGCGATCGACACTTCGGGTGTCATCGAGAAGCTGCAGGTCGAGGTGTCCGCCGAGGTCACCAAGGCGCTGCTGACCAAGGTTCCCGCCCTGTTCCACGGCGGCGTGAACGACGGCCTGCTCACCGCGCTGGCTCTGGCGACCGCCAAGTGGCGGGCGCGCCGGGCCGGCACCCGCGGCGACGAGTCGCTGCTGATCCGCCTGGAGGGCCACGGCCGCGAAGAGGACATCGTGCCCGGCGCGGACCTCTCGCGCACGGTCGGCTGGTTCACCGCGATCTTCCCGGTCCGCTTCGAGCTGTCCGGCATCGACATCGATGCCGCGCTGGCCGGCGGACCCGCACTGGGTCAGGCGGTCAAGGCGGTCAAGGAGCAGCTGCTCGCGGTGCCGGACAAGGGTGTCGGTTACGGCCTGCTGCGCTACCTGAACCCGGAGACCGCCGCGGAACTGCCCGTCGAGCTGCCCGGCCAGGTGAGCTTCAACTACCTCGGCCGCGTCGCCGAGGGCGATGTGCCGGAGTCGCTGCGCGGCTTCGGCTGGATCCCGGCCGCCGAGCTCGGCGCGCTGGGCGGGGCCTACGACGCGGACATGCCCGCGATGGCGCCGCTGGACGTCAACGCGATCGTGGTCGGCGACAAGCTGACCGCGAACATCGGCTACCCGGCCACGCTGCTCGATGCCGCCGCCGTGCGCGAGTTCGGCGAACTCTGGACGACCGCGCTGGAAGCGGTTGCCCGGCACGCCAATTCGACCGGCGCGGGCGGGCACACGCCGTCGGACTTCGCGCTGGTGCGCAGCACGCAGGGCGATATCGACGGCTGGGAGCGGCGCTTCCCGAACCTCGCCGATATCTGGCCGCTGTCCGCGCTGCAAGCCGGTCTGCTGTTCCACGCCAGGCTCGCCGCCACCTCGGTGGACGTGTACACCGCGCAGGCGGTGCTCACCCTCACCGGGCGGGTGGACGCGGCCCGGTTGCGTTCGGCCGCACAGGCTTTGGTGGACCGCTACGAGAATCTGCGCACCGCGTTCGTCACCGATCGGGACGGCAGCCCGGTGCAGGTGGTTTTGGACAGCGTCCGGGTCGCCTGGTCCGAGCACGACCGGATCGAGCAGGGCGACGGCGACGACCTCATCGCCGCGGACCGGACGCAGCGCTTCGACCTGACCGAGCCGCCGCTGATCCGCTTCACGCTGATCCAGGTGGCGCGCGACCGCTGGCAGTTCGTGGTGGCCAACCACCACATCCTGCTCGACGGCTGGTCCATGCCGCTGCTCATGCAGGACCTGCTCGTGCTGTACGCGGCGCACGCGGACACCAGCGTGCTGCCCGCCGTGCGGTCCTACCGGCACTTCCTGGAATGGACCGCGCAGCAGGATCATTCGGCCTCGGTGGCCGCGTGGGCCGATGCGCTGCGCGGTGTCACCGAGCCGACGCTGCTGGCCCGCCCGGATGCCGGGCGCGAGATCACCTCGCTCTCCGGCGAGTACTTCTTCGAGCTCGACCAGGCCGCCACCGCGCGGCTCACCGCGCTGGCCGGCTCGCTCGGCGTCACGCCGAACACCGTGCTGCAGACCGCGTGGGGCATCCTCATCGGCCGGATGACTGGCCGGGACGACGTGCTGTTCGGCACCACGGTGTCCGGCAGGCCCGCGGACCTGTCCGGCGTGGAGTCGATGGTCGGCCTGTTCATCAACACCGTGCCGGTGCGGGTGCGCTTCGACCCGGCGGAGTCCGCCCAGCAGCTGCTGGCCCGTACCCAGGGCGAGCAGGCGGATCTGCTCGATCACCACTACGTCGGCCTCGCCGACATCCAGTCCGCCGCGGGCATCGGTGGTCTGTTCGACACGCTGGTGGTGTTCGAGTCCTACCCGGTGGACGCCGCCGGACTGCAGGAACAGGCGTCCGACATCGACGGTATGGCGGTGGTCGGCCTCGACGCGGCCGACGCCACGCACTACCCGTTGACCCTTATCGCACAGTTGGATTCGCGACTGCGGATCCGCGCGGGTTACCTGCGTGACCTGTTCGACGAGCAGACCGTGCGGCGCATCGCCGACCGGCTGATCCGCGTGCTGACCGCGATCACCGCCGAACCGACGGTGTCGGTGGGCGATATCGAGTTGCTCGACACCGCCGAGCGTGAGCTCGTGGTGTCCGGCTGGAACGACACCGCGCACGAGGTGGATTCGGCCGCGACGCTCGTCTCGAAGTTCTACGAGCAGGCCGCACGCACGCCCGAGGCGACCGCGCTGAGCTTCGAGGGGACACATCTGGCCCACCCGTCGCCCGACCACCACCCCTCATTGGGTCGCTACGCGACGCTGACATATGACGAGTTCGCCGGACGGGTGAACCAGCTGGCCCGCTGGCTGATCGCCCGCGGTGTCGGCGCGGAATCGTATGTGGCGCTGGGTATGCGGCGCTCGATCGATCTCGTCGTCGGCATGTACGCGGTCGCGGTGGCCGGTGGCGCCTACGTGCCGCTGGACCCGGATCACCCGGCCGAGCGCACGGAATACATTCTGGCCACGGCCGATCCGGTGTGTGTGCTGACCTCCGGCACCGATCTCGACATCGATACCGCGCAGGTGCGCATCGACCTGCTCGATCTGAGTGGGCTTTCCGAAGCGGCGATCACCGACGCGGATCGCCGGACACCGTTGCGCCCGTCGAACACCGCGTATGTGATCTTCACGTCCGGCTCCACCGGTCGACCCAAGGGCGTCGGTGTTTCGCACGCGGCGATCGTGAACCGCCTGGTGTGGATGCAGTCCGCGTACGGGCTGGACACCACCGACGCGGTGCTGCAGAAGACGCCTGCCACCTTCGACGTGTCGGTGTGGGAGTTCTTCTGGCCCTTGCAGATCGGTGCGCGCCTGGTCGTCGCGAAGCCGGACGGCCATCGCGATCCGGCGTACCTGGCCGAGGTGATCAGCACCGAGCGGATCACCGTCACCCACTTCGTGCCGTCGATGCTGGCCGTGTTCGTCGCCGATGCCGCTGCGGCGCAGTGTGATTCGCTGCGACTGGTGTTCGCCTCCGGTGAGGCGCTGCCGCCCAAGCCCGCGCACCGACTGCGTGAGCTGACCGGTGCGGCGCTGCACAACCTGTACGGGCCGACCGAGGCCGCGGTCGACGTCACCTTCCACGAGGTCGTCGATACCGATACCGACACGGTCCCGATCGGCGCGCCGGTCTACAACACCCAGGTGTACGTGTTGGATTCGCGACTGCGGCCGGTGCCGGTCGGTGTCGCGGGTGAGCTGTACCTCGCGGGCACTCAGCTGGCCCGCGGGTACGTCGCGCGGCCGGATCTCACCAGCGACCGCTTCGTGGCCAACCCCTACGGTGCCGCGGGCGAGCGCATGTACCGCACCGGTGACCTGGTCTCCTGGACACCGGACGGCGAGCTGGAGTACCTGGGCCGCACCGACTTCCAGGTGAAGCTGCGTGGTCTGCGGATCGAGCTCGGCGAGATCGAGACCGCGCTCACCGCGCTGGACGAGGTCGCCCAGTCGGTCGTGGTGGTCCGCGGTGACCAGCACACCGGCGACCAGCTCGTCGCCTACGTCATTGCCGCGCCGAACGTGCGGGTGGACACCGAGTTGCTGCGCGAGGACCTGGCGGAGCGGCTGCCCGCGTACATGGTGCCGTCGGTGGTGCTCGTGCTCGACGAGTTCCCGCTCAACGCCTCCGGCAAGCTCGACCGCAAGGCGCTGCCCGCGCCGGTGTTCGAGGCCGCGGTGTTCCGCGCGCCGACCACGCCGGTGGAGGAGATCGTCGCGGCCACTTTCGCCGAGGTGCTCGGCGTGGAACGGGTCGGCCTGGACGACGACTTCTTCGCCCTCGGCGGTAACTCGCTGTCCGCCACCCAGGTTGCCGCGCGGCTGTCCGCCGCGCTGGACACCGATCTCGGCGTCCGCGAGCTGTTCGAGGCGTCCACCGTGGTCGCGCTCGCGGCCCGCGCGGAGACCCACGCGGGCGCCGGGGCCAGGGCGGCCCTGGTGCCGCAGCAGCGGCCCGCGCTGGTGCCGCTGTCGCTGGCCCAGCAGCGCATGTGGTTCCTGAACCGCTTCGACCCGGACTCGGCCGTGGACAACATCCCGGCCGCGGTGCGGCTGTCCGGTCTGCTCGACCGGCAGGCACTGCAGATCGCCGTGGCCGACGTGCTGGCCAGGCACGAGTCGCTGCGCACCTTCTACCCGGAGGTGGACGGCACCGCGCATCAGCAGACCGTGCCCACCGGCAAGGTGATCCCCGACCTCGCGCCGTTCGAGGTCACCGAGGCCGAACTGCCGCAACGGCTCTCCGAGCTGGTGCTGACCGCCTTCGACGTCACCACCGAGGTGCCGTTCCGGGCCAGGCTGTTCGAGGTGAGCCCCACCGAGCATGTGCTGGCCCTGGTGGTGCACCACATCTCGGCCGACGGTTTCTCCATGGGCCCGCTGACCCGAGACGTGATGACCGCCTACGGTGCCCGCGTCGAAGGCGGCGAACCCGCCTGGCGGCCACTGGAAGTCCAGTACGCCGACTTCGCGCTGTGGCAGCGCGCCGTGCTCGGCGACGAGGACGATCCGGAATCGGTGATCGCCCAGCAGATCGCATACTGGTCGAACTCGCTGGCCGGGCTGCCCGATCAGCTCGACCTGCCCACCGATCGGCCGCGCCCCGCGGTCGCCTCCGGCCGCGGCGCGACGCACACCTTCGAGATCGACGCCGAAACCCACGGCAAGCTCACCGAACTCGCCCGCACCAGGGGCGCGACGCTGTTCATGGTCGCGCACACCGCGCTGGCCGTGCTGCTCGCCCGGCTGTCCGGCGAGCGCGACATCGCCATCGGCACCCCGGTCGCCGGCCGTGGCGAGCGGGCGCTCGACGACCTGATCGGCATGTTCGTCAACACCCTGGTGCTGCGGACGCCGATCGATAGCGCCGCGACGTTCACCGATCTGCTGCGCACGGTGCGCGCCACCGATATCGCCGCGTTCGGGCACGCGGACCTGCCGTTCGAGCGGCTGGTCGAGATCCTGAACCCGGCCCGCTCGCAGGCGCGGCACCCGTTGTTCCAGGTGCTGCTGTCGTTCCAGAACCTCGGTCAGAACAGCCTCGAGCTGCCGGGACTGACGGTCAGCGGGGTCGAGCTGCCGATCGATACGGCGAAGTTCGACCTGCAGTTGACGCTGTCGGAGAAGAACGCCACCCAGCCGATCAGCGTCGCGGAGCGACTCGATGAGGGGCGGCGGTCGGGTGACGGGCGGGCTAACGGCGTGGGTGCTGCCGCGGCCGGTATTAGTGCCGAATTCATCTACGCCACCGATCTTTTCGATCCGGAAACGATGGCCGAGCTCGGGCAGCGGTTCCACCGGCTGCTGAAAGCTCTTGCCGCCGAACCTGATCGGCCGATCGGCGATATCTCCCTGCTGGACGAGCAGGAGACCGAGCAGGCACTGCGCGGCTGGAACGCCACCGAGCGTGCTCTCGGCGCACCGACCACCCTGGTCGCCGAGTTCGCGGCACAGGCGCAGGCGACTCCGGACTCGGTCGCAGTCATCGACCCCGCAACGGGAGCCTCGCTGACGTACGCCGAGTTCGGCGCTCGAGTGCACCGATTGGCGCGCAAGCTGATCGAAGCCGGTGTCGGCCCGGAGACCCTGGTCGCCCTCGGTCTGCGCCGCTCGGTGGACCTGCTCGTCGCCGTGTACGCGGTGCAGGAGGCCGGCGGCGGCTATGTGCCGCTGGACCTCGACCAGCCCGCCGAACGGGTGAACTATGTGCTCGACTCGGCCGACCCGGTGTGTGTGCTGACCACCTCGCGCGACGCGTTCGACGCCGAGGGCCGCACCACCCACTCGATCGATGAGCTGGACCTGTCCGGTTACTCGGACGAGCCGGTCACCGACGCCGAACGGCTCGCGCCGCTGCGCCCGGAACACCCGGCGTACGTGATCTTCACCTCCGGCTCGACCGGTCGCCCGAAGGGCGTCGCGGTGCCGCACGCCGCCGTGGTGAACCAGATCCGCTGGATCACCGGCGAATACGGCATCGGCGCCGACGACGTGGTCTTGTTCAAGACGCCCGCGACCTTCGACGTGTCGGTGTGGGAGCTGTTCGGCCCGCTGACCACCGGCGGCCGCCTCGTGGTGGCCAGTGCGGACGGCCATCGCGATCCGCAGTACCTCGCGGACGTGATCGCCGCCGAGCGCGTCACCATGACCTCGTTCGTGCCGTCGATGCTGACCGTCTTCGCCGGAAACGTCGACGCGACCGGTGCCGGTGCCGCCCTCGCCTCGCTGCGGACGCTGTTCGTCGCCGGTGAGGCCTTCACCGCCGAGGCGGTCGAGGCCATCCGCAAGGTCAGCTCGGCCGAGCTGTACAACCTTTACGGCCCAACGGAATTCACCGTGCACGCCACGCACGGCCCGGTCGCCGACGAGGTGTCCGGCGCGGTGCCGATCGGCCTGCCGGTGTGGAACGCCCAGGCGTACGTGCTCGACGCGCGCCTGCAGCCGGTGCCGTCGGGTGTCGCGGGCGAGCTGTACCTCGCCGGTGCGCAGCTGGCGCGCGGCTACTTCGGCCGCACCGACTTGACCGCGGATCGCTTCGTGGCCAACCCGTTCGGCGCCGCGGGCGCGCGGATGTACCGCACCGGTGACCTCGTGAAATGGGTGCCTGCATCGCGCAGCGATTCGATGAGGGGCGGTGGCCGGGCGACGGGTGGGCATCACACGGGCGCCATCGAGTACATCGGCCGCACCGACTTCCAGGTGAAACTGCGCGGCCTGCGCATCGAGCTCGGTGAGATCGAAACCGCCCTGGCCGCACACGATTCGGTGGCCCAGTCCGTCGCGATGGTGCGCTCGGACGCGCACACCGGCGATCAGCTGGTCGGCTATGTGGTGCCGGTCGGCGACACGACCGTCGACGTCGACGACCTCAGGGCACACCTGTCCACCCGACTGCCGTCGTACATGGTGCCCGCCGCGATCGTGGTGCTCGACGCCATGCCGCTCAACCCGAACGGCAAGCTGGACCGGCGCGCACTGCCCGCACCGGCCTTCGAGGCACGGGAGTTCCGCGCACCGTCCACCCCGATCGAAGAGATCGTGGCCGACACCTTCGCCGAGGTGCTCGGTCTCACCAGCACCGACGGCGAACGCGCCGTCGGCCTCGACGACGACTTCTTCGACCTCGGCGGCAACTCGCTCATCGCCACCCAGGTGGTCGCCCGCCTCGGCGCGGCGCTGGACACCCGCGTCCCGGTGCGGATGCTGTTCGAGGCGCCGACCGTCGCCGCGCTGGCCGCGCGGATGGAGGCCCATCAGGGCACCGGCCGCCGCCGCGAACTCGTGGCAGGCAGGCGCCCGGCCCGCATCCCGTTGTCGCTCGCCCAGCAGCGGATGTGGTTCCTCAACCGGTTCGACAACCAGACCGCGGTGAACAACATCCCGCTCGCGGTCCGGCTCACCGGCTCGCTCGACACCGACGCGCTGCGCCGAGCCGTCGCCGACGTGGTCGACCGGCACGAGGTGCTGCGCACCGTCTACCCGGAAACCGCCGACGGCCAAGGTGTTCAGGTCGTGCTGCCCGCCGGGCAGGAGACCATCGAGCTGACCCCGATCGAGGTGTCGGAGACCGAGATCCAGGAGCGGGTCAGCGAATTGGTGCTGACCGGCTTCGACGTCACCACCGAGGTGCCGGTGCGGGCCAAGCTGTTCCGGGTCGCAGGCTCGATGGACGGCTCGCAGCCCGACACCCACGTGCTGGTCTTCGTAGTGCACCACATCTCCGGCGACGGCTGGTCGGTGCGCCCGCTGGCCCGCGACGTGATGATCGCCTACGCGGCGCGCTCGCGCGGCGAGGCACCCGCCTGGGCGCCGCTGCCGGTGCAGTACGCCGACTTCGCGCTGTGGCAGCGCGAAACCCTCGGCTCCGAAGACGATCCGGCCTCGCTGATCGCCCAGCAGGTCGCCTACTGGTCCGACAGCCTGGCCGGTCTGCCCGACCAGCTCGACCTGCCCGCGGACCGTTCGCGGCCCGCCGTGGCGTCCAATCGCGGTGGCGTGTACGAGTTCTCGCTCGACGCACAGCTGGTCCGTGAGCTGAACGCGCTCGCCAGGGCGCACGGCGCCAGCCTGTTCATGGTGGTGCACGCCGCGTTCGCCGCCCTGCTCGCCCGGTTGTCCGGCAGCGACGACATCGCCATCGGCACCGCGGTGGCCGGTCGCGGTGAGGCCGTGCTCGACGACGCCATCGGCATGTTCGTCAACACGCTCGTGCTGCGCAGCGCGGTCGACCCGGCGGACTCGTTCACGGACCTGGTCGCGCACACCAAGGACCGCGACCTGGCCGCCTTCGGCCACGCGGACCTGCCGTTCGAGCGGCTGGTCGAGATCCTCAATCCGGCCCGCTCGCAGGCGCGGCATCCGCTGTTCCAGGTGATGCTGTCGTTCCAGAACACCGGGGAGGCCTCGTTCGAGCTGCCCGGCCTGGAGGTCGCCGGGGTGCCGCTGGACGTGGTGACCGCCAAGTTCGATCTGCACCTGAGCCTGTCCGACCGGTTCGACGCCGAGGGCGCCGCCGACGGCATGACCGCCGAGTTCGCCTACGCGACCGACATGTTCGACGCGGGCACCATCGCGGGTGTCGCGGACCGGCTCGTCCGGCTGCTGACCGCGGTCGTCGCTGACCCGTCCGTGGCGATCGGCGATGTCGAGCTGCTGGACTCGGCCGAGCACGCTCAGGTGGTCGCGCGCTGGAACGACACCGCGCATGCGGTGGACGACACGGCGACGCTGGTATCGATGTTCGAGGCGCAGGTCGCCAGGACCCCCGATGCCGCGGCTTTGACGTTCGAGGGGACAACTCTGGCCCACCCGTCGCCCGACCACCACCCCTCATCGAGTGACTATGTCACGCTGACATATGCCGAGTTCGCGGCGCGGGTGAATCGCCTTGCCCGGCACCTGATCTCGCTGGGCGTCGGCCCCGATTCGATGGTGGCGCTCGGTATGCGCCGATCCATCGACCTGGTCGTCGGCATGTACGCGGTGAGTGTCGCGGGCGGCGCGTATGTGCCGCTGGATCCGGATCATCCGGCCGAGCGCACCCACTACGTGCTCGAGACCGCGCGGCCGGTGTGTGTCCTGACCACCGCGCGTGACGAGTTCGACGCCGGGCAGACCCCCGCCGTGCTGATCGATGGCCTGGAGCTGGCGGACTACTCCGACGCACCGGTGACCGATACGGATCGTCGTGCGCCGCTGCGCCCGTCGAACACCGCGTACGTCATCTTCACCTCCGGCTCCACCGGTCGGCCGAAGGGCGTGGCGGTCAGCCACGCGGCGATCGTCAACCGTCTGGTGTGGATGCAGGCCGAGTACGGCCTGGAAACCACCGATGTGGTGTTGCAGAAGACGCCTGCCACCTTCGACGTGTCGGTGTGGGAGTTCTTCTGGCCCTTGCAGGTCGGCGCCCGCCTGGTCGTGGCGAAGCCGGATGGCCACCGCGATCCCGGCTACCTGATCCAGGTGATCACCGACGAACAGGTCACCACCGCGCACTTCGTGCCGTCCATGCTCTCGGTGTTCGTCGCCGAGCAGCGGGCCGACGAATGCACCAGCCTGGTCAACGTTTTCGCCTCCGGTGAGGCGCTGCCCGCCGCCACCGCGCAGCGGATGCGGGAACTCACCGGTGCGCGCCTGCACAACCTGTACGGCCCGACCGAGGCCGCCGTCGACGTCACCTTCCACGAGGTGGACGAGGCCGACGCGGTGTCCGTGCCGATCGGCGCTCCGGTGTTCAACACCCAGGTGTACGTGCTGGATTCGCGGCTGCACCCGGTGCCGGTCGGCGTCGCGGGTGAGCTGTACCTCGCTGGCGTGCAACTGGCCCGCGGCTATGTCGCGCGCCCGGAGCTCACCGCGGATCGGTTCGTGGCCAACCCGTTCGGCGCGGACGGCGAGCGGATGTACCGCACCGGCGACCTCGTCACCTGGACACCGCGCGGCGAACTGGAGTACCTGGGCCGCACCGACTTCCAGGTGAAGCTGCGTGGTCTGCGGATCGAGCTCGGCGAGATCGAATCCGCGCTCACCGCACTGGATTCCATCGCGCAGGCCGTGGTGGTCGTGCGCTCGGACGATCGACTCGGCGATCAGCTGGTCGGCTACGTCGTGCCGACGGCAGGTCATGTGGTCGACATCGACGGTGTGCGCACCGAACTCGGCAGTGAGCTGCCCGCGTACATGGTGCCCTCGGCCTTCGTGGTGCTGGACGAGTTCCCGCTCAACGCCTCCGGCAAGCTGGACCGCAAGGCGCTGCCCGCGCCGGTGTTCGAGGCCAAGGTGTTCCGGGCGCCGTCCACCCCGATCGAGGAGATCGTCGCGGGCACCTTCGGCGACGTGCTCGGCGTCGCCAGGGTCGGCCTGGACGACGACTTCTTCGAGCTCGGCGGCAACTCGCTGCTGGCCACCCAGGTGACCGCGCGGCTCGGCGCCGCGCTGGATACCCAGCTGGCGGTCCGTGACCTGTTCGAGGCGTCCACGGTGTTCGCGCTGGCCACCCGGGTCGAGCGCAACGCGGGCTCCGGCAGGCACCGGCCCAAGCTGGAGACCGGGGAGCGTCCGGACCGGATCCCGCTCTCGCCCGCGCAGCAGCGCTACTGGTTCCTCAACCAGTTCGACACGGCCACTTCGGCGGTCGACAACATCCCGCTCGCGGTGCGGTTGTCGGGCACCCTCGATGTCGCCGCGCTGGAGCAGGCGATCGGCGACGTGTTCGCCCGCCACGAGGTGCTGCGCACCACATACCCGCGCTCCGCGGAGGGGCCGCACCAGGTGATCCGCCCGGCGGCCGAGTCCGCCGCCGCGCTCACCCCGGTCGACGTCACCGAGGACGAACTGCTCAACGCGGTGATCGCGTTCGCGATGACCACCTTCGACGTCACCGTAGAGGTACCCCTTGCGGTGGCGCTGTTCCGGATCGCGCCGGACGAGCACGTGCTCGCGTTCACCGTGCACCACGTGGCGGCGGACGGCTCGTCGATGGGCCCGCTGGCCCGCGACGTGATGGCCGCGTACGTGGCCCGCGCGCAAGGCGAAGTGCCGCAGTGGCTTCCGCTGCCGGTGCAGTACGCCGACTACGCGCTCTGGCAGCGTGCGGTGCTCGGTTCGGAGGACGATCCGGAATCCCTGGCCGCCCAGCAGGTCGGCTACTGGCAGACCGCGCTGGCCGGGCTGCCCGACCAGCTGGAGCTGCCCGCCGACCGGCCGCGCCCGCCCGCGCAGTCGTTCCACGGCAAGGCGATTCGCTTCGAGATCTCCCCGGAGCGGCACGCCCGCCTGCACGAGCTGGCGCGCGCCAACAACGCGTCGCTGTTCATGGTGGTGCACGCGGCGCTTGCCGTGCTGCTCTCGCGCCTGTCCGGCACCGACGACATCGCGGTCGGCACCCCGATCGCGGGCCGCGGTGAACGCGAACTCGACGACCTGATCGGCATGTTCGTCAACACCCTGGTGTTCCGCACCAGGGTGCAGCCGGGCGACCGGTTCGCCGATCTGCTCGCCGACGTCAAGGAGCGCGACCTCGAGGCGTTCGCCAACGCCGACGTGCCGTTCGAGCGGCTCGTCGAGGTGCTCAACCCGGTGCGCTCCACCGCGCGCAACCCGCTGTTCCAGGTGGGTCTGTCGTTCCAGAACCTGGCCGAGACCACCTTCGAACTGCCCGGCCTGTCGGTGAGCGCGGTCAACTTCGACTCGCAGCTGGCCAAGACCGACCTGCACGTCACGCTGTACGACCGGTACGCCGAGGACGGCACGCCCGCCGAGATCATCACCGAATTCGGTTACGCCATCGACCTGTTCGACGAGGACACGGTCCAGGGCTTCGCGGACCGCTTCGTGCGGGTGCTGGACGCGGTGGTCGCCGACGCCACCCTGCCGGTCGGCGAGATCGACCTGCTCGCGGCCGACGAGCACACCCGCATCCTGGGCACCTGGAACGACACCGCGCACGAGGTCGATCCGACCGCGACGCTGGTGTCGCTGCTGGACGCCTCGGTCGCGGCGGCACCGGATGCGGTCGCGCTCGTCGCGGACGATCCGACCGGTCAGCAGGCCCACCCGTCGCCCGACCACCACACCTCACGGATTCGCTACGCGAGCTTGTCTTACGCCGAGCTGGATAGCCGAGTGAATCGCCTGGCCCGCTACCTGATCCAGCGCGGCATCGGCCCGGAGGACCGGGTGGCGCTGGCCATCCGCCGGTCCACCGATCTGGTCGTCGCCATGTACGCGGTCGCGAAATCCGGTGCGGCGTATGTGCCCATCGATCCGGACCAGCCCGCCGAGCGGACCGACTACATCCTCGCTACCGCGGCACCGGTCTGCGTGCTGACCACCGGTCGCGACGGATTCCGTACCGCCGCAACCGAAGTCGTCCAGTTCGACGCGCTCGACCTGACCACGTTCGCGGCCGGTCCGGTGACCGGCGACGAGCGCCGCGGCACACTGACCCCGGCGAACACCGCGTACGTGATCTTCACGTCCGGCTCGACCGGCCAGCCCAAGGGCGTTGCGGTGCCGCACGCGGCGATCGTGAACCAGTTGCAGTGGGAGATCGCGACCTTCGGCCTCGGCGCGGACGACGCCATCCTGCTGAAGACCGCGGCGACGTTCGACCTGTCGGTGTGGGAGTTCTGGACCGCCGCCGCGTCCGGCGGCCGCCTGGTCATCTCGGCGCCCGACGGTCACCGTGATCCGGCGTACCTCAACGAGCTGATGCGCGGTACCGGCGTCACCACTCTGCATGTGGTGCCGTCGATGCTCGACTCGCTGCTCACCGAGGCCGCGGGCCGCCTGACGCCGTCGCTGCGCCGGGTGCTCGCCATCGGTGAGGCTTTGCCCGCGGCGACCGCACAGCGGTTCCGTCGCGACAACGCCGCCGAGCTTTTCAACCTGTACGGGCCTACCGAGGCCGCGGTGTCGATCACCAGCCACCTGGTCACCGACGCCGATCAGGTCTCGGTGTCGATCGGTGCCCCGGAGTGGAACAGCCGGGTGTACGTGCTCGACACCAGGCTGCGTCCGGTCCCGGCCGGCGTCTCCGGCGAGCTGTATCTGGCCGGTGCGCAGTTGGCGCGCGGCTACTTCGGCAAGCCCGAGCTGACCGCCGACCGGTTCGTCGCCGACCCGTTCGGCGCACCCGGCGAGCGGATGTACCGCACCGGCGACCTGGTGGCCTGGAACGCCTCCGGCGAGCTGGACTACCGCGGCCGCACCGACTTCCAGGTGAAGATCCGTGGCTTCCGCATCGAGCTCGGTGAGATCGAGGCCGCGCTGCTGCGCCAGCCCGCGATCACCGCGGCCGCCGTGCTGGCGCACACCGATCCGAACATCGGTGACCGGCTCGTCGCCTACGTCGTGCCGCGGACGGGTCAGCTCGACAAGCGCGGGTTGCAGTCCGCGCTCGCCGCGGAGCTGCCGTCGTACATGGTGCCGTCGGTGCTCATCGAGCTGCCCGCGCTGCCGTTGAACGCCAACGGCAAGCTGGACCGCAAGGCGTTGCCCGCGCCCACCTTCGAGAAGGCGGTGTTCCGCGCGCCGGTGACGCCGATCGAGCAGATCGTGGCGAACACCTTCGCCGACGTGCTGCGCATCTCGGATCGGGAGGGCGCGGAGTCCAAGCGGCTCGGCCTGGACGACGACTTCTTCGCCTGGGGCGGTAACTCGCTGCTGGCCACGCAGGTCGCCGCCCGCCTCGGTGAGGCGCTGAACACGCGGGTGCCGGTCCGGTTGCTGTTCGAGGCCTCGACCGTCGCCGCGCTGGCGGTCCGGGTGGAGCAGCATGCCGACGCAGGCGGCCGCAAGGCGCTGACGGCAGGCCCACGCCCGGAACACATTCCGCTCTCGCTCGCGCAGCAGCGCATGTGGTTCCTGAACCGGTTCGACACCCAGTCGGCGGCGTACAACGTGCCGATCGCGGTGCGGCTCACCGGCGCGCTCGATGTCGCCGCGCTGCGCGCCGCGATCGCGGACCTGGTGAGCAGGCACGAGATCCTGCGCACCATCTACCCGCAGACCGACGGCGGTCCGGTGCAGGTGATCCTGCCGCCCGCGCAGGCGGTGCCGCGCTTGGAAGTGCGCGTGGTCGCTCCCGCGCAGATCGAATCCGCCGTGGTGGCACTGACTTCGACGATGTTCGACGTCACCGCCGAGGTGCCGATGAAGGTCGCGCTGTTCCAGATCGCCGGAGAGTCGGCCGAAGCCACGGCCGAGTCGGCGGGTCGCTCCGCCGACTCCGCCCCGGAGGTCGAGTACGTCCTGGCGATGGTCGTGCACCACATCTCCGGTGACGGCTCCTCGGTCGGTCCGCTGACCCGCGACCTGATGATCGCCTACGCGGCGCGGTCGGCGGGCGAGGCCCCGAACTGGGCGCCGCTCGAGGTGCAGTACGCCGACTACAGCATCTGGCAGCGTGAGCTGCTCGGCAGCGAGGACGATCCGGAGTCGCTGGCGGCCAAGCAGGTCGCCTACTGGCGCCAGGCGTTGGCGGACCTGCCGGATCAGCTGGATCTGCCGTCGGATCGGCCGCGCCCCGCGGTGCAGTCCTTCGCCGGCGGCAAGGTCGAGCTGCACGTCGACGCCGCGACGCATCAGGCGCTGATCGAGCTGGCCAGGACCGAGGGCGCGACGCTGTTCATGGTCGTGCACACCGCGCTCGCGGTGCTGCTGGCCCGCCTGTCCGGCACCGACGACATCGCGATCGGCACGCCGATGGCGGGCCGTGGCGAGGCCGTGCTGGACGACCTGATCGGCATGTTCGTCAATACGCTGGTGTTCCGCACCAGGGTCGAGGCCGGGGAGCCGTTCACCGAACTGCTCGCCAGGCAACGCGAGATCGACATCCAGGCCTTCGCCAACGCCGATGTGCCGTTCGAGCGGCTGGTCGAGGTGCTCAACCCGGTCCGCTCCACCGCGCGGCATCCGCTGTTCCAGGTGGGTCTGTCGTTCCAGAACCTGGCGCAGGCCGGGCTGGAGCTGCCGGGCCTCACGGTGTCCGGGCTCGACATCGACACCGCGCTGTCCCAGTTCGATCTGCACCTGATCGCGACCGACCGGTACGGCGACTCGGGCGATCCCGAGGGCATCACCGGCTTCTTCACCTACGCCACCGACATGTTCGATCGGGATACGGTGCAGGGCTTCGTCGATCGATTCGCGCGTCTGCTCGGGGAGATCGTCGCCGCGCCGCGCACCGCGGTGGGCGACATCGAACTGCTCGACGCCGCGGAGCGCACCCAGCTGGTGAGCGGCCGCAATGCGACCGACTACGTGGTGGATTCGGCGGCGACGCTGGTGTCGCTGCTCGATGCCTCGGTGGCCGCAGGTCCGAAGGAAGTCGCGCTGGTCACCGCGGACGGTGCGTCGATCACCTACGCCGATCTCGATGCTCGGGTGAATCGTCTTGCGCGGCACCTGATCTCGATCGGTGTCGGTCCAGAGTCGCGGGTGGCGTTGGCATTCCGGCGCTCGGTCGATTTGATCGTGGCGATGTATGCGGTGGCGAAGTCCGGTGGTGCGTATGTGCCGGTGGATCCCGCGCAAGCGGCCGAGCGTACGAGCTACATCCTCGAGTCCGCGGCACCGGTGTGTGTGCTGACGAACGCGGCGGCTGAGTTCGATACCCCGGTCGCGCCTTTGGTGCGGATCGACGAGCTCGACCTCGAGGAGCTGGACTCTTCCCCGATCACCGACGCCGATCGGGTCGCGTCGTTGCGTGCGGCGAATACGGCGTATGTGATCTTTACGTCGGGTTCGACGGGTCGGCCCAAGGGTGTGGCGGTGTCGCATGCGGCTATTGCGAACCAGTTGCAGTGGAAGGTTACTGAGTTCGGGTTGGATGCGGCGGATGCGATTCTGCTGAAGACGGCTGCGACGTTCGATCTTTCGGTGTGGGAGTTCTGGTCGGCGGCGGTGTGTGGTGGTCGTTTGGTGATTGCCTCGCCTGATGGTCATCAGGATCCGGCGTATTTGAACGAGTTGATGGCTCGGGAGTGGGTCACCACGCTGCACGTCGTGCCGTCCATGCTCGACGCGCTCACCGCGGGTGATTTCCCGAACTCGCTGTGGCGGGTGCTGGCGATCGGTGAGGCGCTGCCGGGCGCGCTGGCGCAGCGGTTCGTGCGGGAGCACTCCCGGACCGAGCTGTTCAACCTCTACGGTCCGACCGAGGCCGCGGTGTCGATCACCAGCCATCGGGTGACCAGGGCGGACGAGACCTCGGTGTCCATCGGCCTGCCCGAGTGGAACAGCCAGGTCTACGTGCTGGATTCGCGACTGCAGCCGGTGCCGGACGGCGTCGCAGGCGAGCTGTACCTCGCCGGTGCGCAGCTGGCCCGTGGCTACTTCGGTCGGGCGGATCTGACGGCGGATCGGTTCGTGGCCAATCCGTTCCAGGCCGGTGCGCGGATGTATCGCACCGGCGACCTGGTGGCGTGGAATGCCTCCGGCGAGCTGGAGTATCGGGGTCGCACCGACTTCCAGGTGAAGATCCGTGGCTTCCGCATCGAGTTGGGCGAGATCGAGGCCGCGCTGCTCGCGCTGCCGGAGATCGCGCAGACCGCGGTGGTCGCCAAGTCCGATCCCAAGACCGGTGATCGCCTGGTCGCGTATGTTGTGCCGTCCGGCGGTGATGTCGATGTGGCGCAGGTGAAGTCGGCGCTCATCGATGGTTTGCCGTCGTACATGGTGCCGTCGGCGTTCGTGGTGCTGGATGCGTTGCCGCTCAATGTGAACGGCAAGTTGGATCGGAAGGCGTTGCCGGAGCCGGAGTTCGAGGCTCAGGTCTACCGCGCCCCATCCACCCCGACCGAGGAGATCGTGGCCTCGGTGTATGCCGAGGTGCTCGGTGTCGAGCGGGTCGGCGTCGATGACGACTTCTTCGGCCTCGGTGGTAACTCGCTGCTCGCCACCCAGGTCGCCGCTCGCATCGGTGCCGCGCTGGATGCTCGGGTGCCGGTGCGTGCGCTGTTCGAGGCGTCAACCGTGTCCGGTCTGGCCGTGAAGGTCGAACAGCATGCGGGTGCGGGTGGCCGTAAAGCCCTGGTCGCTGGGCAGCGTCCGGAGCAGATCCCGCTGTCGCTCGCGCAGCAGCGCATGTGGTTCCTGAACCAGTTCGACACCGCCTCCGCGGTCAACAACATCCCGGTCGCGGTGCGGCTCACCGGTGAGCTCGACGTCGCCGCGCTGCAAGCGGCCGTCGGGGACGTCATCGCCAGGCACGAGACGCTGCGCACGGTGTACCCGGAGCAGGGTCGCGCGGCCAACCAGGTGATCATGCCTGCCGAACAGTCGGTGCCGGATCTGACGCCGGAAAACGTTGCCGTCGAAGACATTCAGCAGCGGATCATCGACGTCATCACGGCCGGGTTCGACGTCACGGCGGAAATTCCGTTGCGGGCCAAGCTGTTCCGGATCCACGACGGTGCATACGTGCTGGTGTTCGTCGTGCACCACATCAGCGCCGACGGCTGGTCGATGGGCCCGCTGACCCGCGATGTGATGCTGGCCTACGCGGCCCGCTCGGCCGGCGTGCCGCCGGGCTGGGCGCCGCTGCCGGTGCAGTACGCCGACTTCAGCCTCTGGCAGCGCGATGTGCTCGGCTCGGAGACCGATCCGGAGAGCCTGATCTCGCAGCAGGCCGAGTACTGGCGCAGCACGCTGGCGGGGCTGCCCGACGAGCTCAACCTGCCCGCCGACCGGACCAGGCCGACGACCCAGTCGTTCGCCGGTGGCCGGGTGGTATTCCCGATCGACGGCGAGCTGCACCGACGGCTCACCGAGGTCGCCCGTGAGCAGAACGCGACGATGTTCATGCTGGTGCACGCCGCGCTCGCGCTGTTCCTTGCGCGGATGTCGGGCACCGACGACATCGCCATCGGTACGCCGGTGGCCGGTCGTGGCGAGGCCGAACTCGACGACGTGATCGGCATGTTCGTCAACACGCTGGTGCTGCGTTCACACGTGGAGGGCGACCTCACCTTCGGGCAGCTGCTCGCCAGGACGAAGGACGCGGACCTGCAGGCGTTCGCGCATGCCGACCTGCCGTTCGAGCGGCTGGTCGAGCTGCTCAACCCGGAGCGCTCGACCGCACGGCACCCGCTGTTCCAGGTGGCGCTGTCGTTCGAGAACCTGCCGGAGACCAGCTTCGAACTGCCCGGATTGCATGTGGGCGCCGTCGATTTCGACGTCGACACGGCGAAGTTCGATCTGTCGCTGACGATCCGGGAGGCGCCCGCCGCCGACAGCGCGGGCATGTACGCCGAGTTCTCCTTCGCCCGTGACCTGTTCGACGACGCGACCGTCGAGGTCTTCGCGCAGCGCTTCACCAGGCTGCTCGACGCGATCGCAGGCGACCGCGAGACGCCGGTCGGTGATCTGCCGCTGCTCGACGCGGCCGAGTACGACCTGCTGACGCACGTGCACGGCGAAGACGTGATGGCCACCGGGCTGCTGCCGGACCTGCTGCAGCGCGGCGCGCAGCTGAACCCGGACCAGATCGCGGTCCGCTACCAGGGTCGTTCGATCACCTACCGCGAGCTCGACGAGTACTCCTCGCGCCTGGCGCGGGTGCTGATCGATCGCGGTGTCGGTCCGGAACGCATTGTGGCGCTGTCGTTCCCGCGTTCCTACGAGATGGTCGCGGCGTTCTGGGCGGTGGCGAAGGCGGGCGGCGCGCACGTGCCGGTCGACCCGACCTACCCCGAAGACCGCATGCGGCACATGATCAACGACTCCGGCGCGGTGATCGGTATCACCGCGAGCGAGTACGTGGATCGACTGCCGCGCGACGTCGAATGGCTGCGGCTCGACGATGCCGCGCTGGACGAGCAGATCGAGGCGAAGTCGCCGGAGTCGGTGACCGACGCGGACCGGATCTCCTCGCTGGCGATGCGGCACCCCGTGTACGTGATCTACACGTCGGGTTCGACGGGTATGCCCAAGGGCGTCACCGTGACCCACGCGGGCATGGGCGGCCTGGTCGGTGTCGCCACCGACCTGTACCAGCTCGAGGCGCACCACCGCTTCCTGCACATCTGCTCGCCGAGCTTCGACCCGTCGGTGCTCGAATGGCTGTGTGCCGCTTACACCGGCGCCACCCTGGTGATCGTGCCGTCGACCATCATCGGCGGCCCGGATCTGGCGGAGCTGCTGCGCACCGAGCGGGTGACGCACACCATCATCACCCCCGCCGTGCTCGGCACGGTGGACCCGGCGGACCTGGACGCGCTCGAGGTGGTCTCCGTCGGTGGCGATGTCACCACGCCGGAGTTGCTGGCCAAGTGGTATCCGGGCCGGAAGTACTTCAACGCCTACGGCCCGACCGAGACGACGATCATCTCGTCCTACGCCAGCCTCACCCCGGGCAGGCACGTCACCATCGGTCTTCCGGTGCGTGGCATGTCCGCGCTGGTGCTCGACGCGCGCCTCAACCCGGTGCCGCCGGGTGTCGCCGGCGAGCTCTACCTCGCCGGTGGCGCGGTGGCGCGTGGCTACCACAACCGCCCCGACCTGACCGCGGAGCGGTTCGTCGCCAACCCGTGGAGCAACGAGGGCGCGCGGATGTACCGCACCGGTGACGTGGTGCGCTGGTTCGCCGAGCCGGGCGAGCGCGCGGGTAATGCCGCGGTGCCCGAGGTGCGCTGGGAGCTGGACTACGTCGGCCGCTCGGACTTCCAGGTGAAGATCCGCGGCTTCCGCATCGAGCTCGGCGAGATCGACACCGTGCTCGCCGCGCACGAGGACGTCGAGTTCTCGATCACGCTGGGCAAGCAGACCGCGGCGGGTGCCACGATTCTGGTGTCCTATGTGCTCGCGGTGCCCGGCCACGAGATCGACACGGCCCGGCTCAACGAGCACGCCGCGCGGAGTCTGCCGCCGCACATGGTGCCCTCGGCGATCATGGTGCTCGACGAGATCCCGCTGACCCCGGTCGGCAAGCTCGATCGCAAGGCGCTGCCCGAGCCGGTGCTCGCGCCGCGCGAGTTCCGGGCACCGGCCAGCGAGGTCGAGGCGATCATCGCCGAGGTGTTCGCCGAGGTGCTCGGGGTCGAGCAGATCGGCCTGGACGACTCGTTCTTCGCGCTCGGCGGCGACAGCATCCTGTCCATCCAGCTGGTGTCGCGGGCCAAGGCGCGCGGCGTGGTGTTCTCCCCGCGCGAGGTGTTCGAGCGGCGCAGCGTGGCCTCGCTCGCCGAAATCGCCACCCTCGGTGCGGGTTCGGAGCAGGTGAAGCTGGAGGAGCTGCCCGGCGGCGGCGTCGGCGAGATCCCGCTGACCCCGATCATGACGCAGATCCTCGCGAGTGGCTCGTCCTACGAACGCTTCTCGCAGACGATGGCGCTGCGACTGCCGGACGGCATCGACCGGACGACGCTCGTCGGGACCATCGCCGCGGTGTTCGACCACCACGACGTGCTGCGGACCCGGTTGCGCCGCACCGACGATCGGTGGGCGTTCGAGGCGCTGGCGCCCGGCGCGGTCGACGTGGATGCCATGGTGCATCGGGTCGATCTCGCCGCCGATGTCGACGACGCGGAGCTGAAGCGGGTCGGCAGTGCGGCGTTCGATGCCGCGCTCGGCCGGTTGGATCCGGCGAACGCGGTGATGGCGCAGTTCATCTGGTTCGCCTTCGAGGGCGAGCGGCGCGACGTGCTGCTCATCGTCGCCCACCACTTCGTGGTCGACGGGGTGTCCTGGCGCATCCTGATTCCGGACTTCGCGGTCGCGTGGTCGCAGCTGGCCGCAGGCCAGCAGGTCGCGCTGCCCGCCAACGGCACCTCGATGCGGCGCTGGGCGCACAGCCTGGTCGAGGCCGCGTCGTCGCCCGCGCGGGTCGCGGAACTGCCGTTCTGGCAGCAGGTTTCGACGACGCCGGATCCGCTGATCGGTGCGCGGCCGTTCGACCCTGCGGTCGATACGTTCGCCACGGTCGAACGGGTCGAGGTCACCCTGCCCGCCGAGGTCACCGACGCGGTGCTCACCGCGATCCCCGGCCTCTACCGCGGCGGCGTGAACGACGGACTGCTGTCCGCGCTGGCCATGGCGGTCGCGCGCTGGCGCGGCACGGGCTCGGCGGCCCTGGTAAAGCTCGAGGGCCACGGTCGTGAAGAGGAAGTCGTTCCCGGCGCGGATCTTTCGCGCACCGTCGGCTGGTTCACCACGGCCTACCCGGTCCGGCTCGACCTCGGCGACGCCGACCTGTCCGACGCCTTCGCCGGTGGCGCCGCGCTCGGCGAGATAGTGAAGTCGATCAAGGAGCAGCTGCTCGGGGTGCCGGACAAGGGCCTCGGCTACGGCCTGCTGCGCTACCTGAACCAGGCGACCGGTCAGCGGCTCGGTGCCGCGGGCCAGATCAGCTTCAA
This sequence comes from Nocardia sp. NPDC052316, assembly GCF_044547795.1. NCBI lineage: Bacteria > Bacillati > Actinomycetota > Actinomycetes > Mycobacteriales > Nocardiaceae > Nocardia > Nocardia sp. NPDC052316. The sequence continues at coordinate 1,040,685 of NZ_JBIUBB010000001.1, read as the reverse complement.
CTATCTGGGCCGGATGTCGGCCGGGGAGATCCCGGAGCAGCTCGCCGAGATCGGCTGGGTGCCGGTGTCGGACCTGGGTCAGCTCGACGGCGACATGGATCTCGACATGCCCGCCAACGCGACGATCGACATCAACGCGATCGTCACCGACGGCGCGGACGGCCCGGAACTCGGTGCCGCGTTCGCCTTCCCGACCGGACTGCTGACCAGGGAACAGGTGCAGGAGTTCGCCGACCACTGGGTCGCCGCGCTCACCGCGCTGGCCACGCACGCGCGCAGGCCGGACGCGGGTGGCTTCACCCCGTCCGACATGTCGCTGGTGCGGGTCGGCCAGACCGATATCGAACTGTGGGAACGGAACTACCCGGCGCTGGCCGAGGTGTGGCCGCTCTCGCCGTTGCAGTCCGGTCTGCTGTTCCACGCGATGATGACCCAGGCGACAGTCGACGTGTACACCATGCAGGCCGTGGTCGACCTCGGCGGCGCGCTGGACGTCGAGCGGTTGCACGCGGCGGCGCAGGGCATCATCGACCGCTACCCGAACCTGCGCACCGCGTTCGTCACCGACTCCGACGGGCAGGCCGTGCAGGTGGTGCTGGATCGGATCGAAGCGCCGTGGCGCGAGGTGGATCTCACCGAACTGCCCGCCGAGCAGCGGACCGCGGAACTGCGCAGGCAGGTCGCGGCCGATCAGGCGACGCACTTCGACATGGCGGTGCCGCCGCTGCTGCGGTTCACCTTGTTCCGCAGCGCGGAGAGCCAGTGGCACTTGGCGATCACCACCCACCACATCCTGTTGGATGGCTGGTCGATGCCGCTGCTGATGCGGGATCTGCTGGTGCTCTACGCCGTTCGCGGTGACACGTCCGCGTTGCCGCGGGTGGCCTCGTACCGCAACTTCCTCGGCTGGCTGGCCGGGCGGGACCGCGAGGCCTCGCTGCGGGCGTGGGCGACCGCGCTCGACGGTGTCGCCGAGCCGACCCTGCTTGCGCCGCAACCGCGTTCGGTCGAGCAGTACGAGATCGGCAAGCAGATCACCGAGCTCGACGCCGACCGGACGCGCCGACTCACCAAGCACGCCGCCGAATTGGGCGTCACGGTGAACACACTGGTGCAGGCGGCCTGGGGCATCCTGCTCGGGCGGCTCACCGGCCGCGGCGACGTGGTGTTCGGCGCCACCGTCTCCGGGCGGCCCGCCGAACTGCCCGGCGTGGAGTCGATGGTCGGCCTGTTCATCAACACGCTGCCGGTGCGGCTGCGCATCGACGACCGCCAGACCATCGGCAAGCTGCTGGAGCGGTTGCAGCACGATCAAGCGGACCTGCTCGAGCACCACTACGTGGGGCTCACCGACATCCAGCGGGTGGCGGGCACCGGAGCGCTGTTCGACACGCTGCTGGTGTTCGAGTCGTATCCGATGGACAAGGAGGCCATCTCGGCCGCCAGCTCCATCGACGGCATGTCGGTGACCGGTGTCGGCGTCAACGACGCCACCCACTACCCGCTGACGCTGCTGGTGACCGCCGAGTCGACGATCGAACTGACGCTGAAGTACCTGGGCAGCCGGTTCACCGCGGACGAGGTGGAGATCATGTCCGCGCGGTTGGTCCGCGTGCTGGAGGCGCTGCTCGGCGATCCGGATGGGCTCGTCGGCGACATCGACATCCTCGATGCCGGGGAGCGGGCCCGCCTGCTCGCCGAATCCGGCATCACGGCAACGGCTACCACGCCGGAACCGGTGGGCCGGGTCGGCGCGCACACGGTCGCCAAGGTGCTCGCCGAGGTGGTCGAGGAGGATCCGGAGGCGCCCGCGCTGCTCGCCGACGGCGACGAAATCGCTTACCACGTCCTGGATCGACGCTCCTCGCAGTTGGCGCGGGTGCTCATCGATCGCGGTGCGGGGCCGGGCGACATCGTCGCGGTGGCGCTGCCGCGCTCGCTGGACGCGGTGATCGCGGCCTGGGCGGTGCAGAAGGCCGGTGCGGCGCTGCTGTTCGCCGGTGATCTGTCCGCCGACGAGATGTCGAGCGCCGGGGCCACCTTCGGCCTCACGCTGGACCCGGTGCCCGACAGCCCGATCCAGTGGCTGGTCCCGTCCGAGCCGCGGCTGCAGGCCGACCTGGTCGCGGCGCCGTCGCACCCGGTCTCCTACGCCGACCGGGTCCGCCCGCTCGGCGAGGACCACCCGGCCTTCGTCGTCCCGGCCGGGGACGGCGTGCTCGCGGTCACCCAGACCGAGGCGCTGGCGCAGGCCGAGCACGTCCGCGAGGAGTACGGCATCGACTACGAGTCGACCACGTACACCACGGCCCCCACCGGTCGTGCGGCCATGCTGGAGTTCCTGGCGTCGGCCACCGCGGGCGCCCTCTCGGTCCTGCCGACCGGCGACATCCCCGCCGACCTCGCCGACGGCGAGGTCAGCCACTGGTTCGTCACCCCGGGTGACGCGACCGACGCGGCGGACGCCGAGATCAAGATCGTCATCGCGGAGTAGCCACCGGCACAAGGCAATCCGCCGGTCCCGAGCCTCTGCTCAGGACCGGCGGATGCGGCCGGACCGAGTGGTCAGTGCGCGAGGTCCACCGCGTTGTCCTCGGCGAAGACCTTGCGGCAGACCGGGGCGCAGAAGGCGTAGTCGGTGCCGTTGTGGGTCAGGGTGATCCGGGCGGTGGCCAGTTCTACCGGCATGCCGCAGACGGGGTCGATGACGTGGCCTTCGGGGGCCTCGGCCGGGGTGGCGGTGGCTCGGTAGTCGTCGGTCATCAGTTTGGTGATGTCGGAGATGGTGGTCTTTCGGCCCAGAGTGCCGAGGCAGTGTTCGCGCAGGCCGATGATCTGGACCAGGCAGTGCGGGTCTCGGGTGAGGCGGGTGGGGTCGGGTTCGGTCTCGGCGATGGCGCGGGTGATGAGGGGGATGATGTGGTCGCCGAATTCGCCGGTGTTGCTCCATGCGCCGGGGACCGTGAGGCGCACCAGGTAGCGCGGTGCTTCGGCGATGCTCGGGCCGCCGGTAACCCAGGTGTCCGGTGTGCGTACTAGCACGTGGGTGAGTTCGCGGGCCTTGGCCAGCACCGAGTCCGGTGCCGCCGGTTCGGTGGTCAGGTCCCGCAGGATCCGTTCGGCGAGTTCGTGTTTCCGGTCCGCGGTCAGCTGTTCTTCGGCGACGAACAGTTCGATGGTCATCATGGAAGTGCTCTTTTCGCTGGGGCGAGGGTGAGGGTGACGATCAGGAGGAATGCCAGCAGGGCGCAGGCGGTGCGGGCGAAATGGAACGCCTCCCAGCGGGTGAGGATCTCGGCGTAGTCGGCAGGCGGTGCGCTCACCGCCCACACCTTGATGTGCTGGTTGATCGGTATGTTGCCGAGCCGGGTGATCACGAACGAGGAAACGGCCAGTGCCGCAGCGGATCCGGCGAGCAGGCGGTCGCGGCCGGTGGTCCGGAAGGCCAGCACCAGGCAGCTGAGGACGGTGAGGCCCATCAGCGACTGCATGACAAGGCCGTTCACCGACATCAGGGCGGTGTGGAAGGTGAAGCGGACATCGAGCGGGACCTCGCGGAAGGCGTAGAGGACGTTCACCGCGCCGTAGCCGAACGCGCCGGCCAGCAGGCCGCCGAAGCACAGAGCGGACGCCCGTGCCAGAGCGGGCTTGTGGACGATGGTCAACGGCCGTGCTCCGAGGTGGTTGCCAGCGCGAGGAGTTCGTCGACAGACCATTGGTCGTCGACGTGTACGCCGTATTTGGCCGCGAGGACGCGACCGTCCGGCGCGATGAGGAAGTCGGCGGGGAGGCCGAGGTTGCCACCCTCCGGCTTGGTCGGGGGAGCGGGCTGCTTCTTGCGGAGCGCGGCGAGAGCGGCGTGCGCGACGCCGCGCGCGATGGTGGGCCAGCCGCGCGGGTCGAGCAGCGCGCGCGGTGACGACTCGACGCCGAACTCGCGATACAGCTCGCGGGTGGGGTCGGCGATCAAATCGAGCGGGATGTCCTCGGTGTACTTACGTAATTCGGCTGCGCTGGAGTGGAATACGACCACCTCGCGGATGTTCGCCGCCGCGATCTCGGTGCGGCGCGCGACGATCGAGCGCAGGTGCAGATTGCAGACGGGGCAGCCGGCGAATCGGCGGAATTGCAGGTGGATCAGGCGATCAGGGGCGGGGACGGGCACGGGTGCGCCGGAGATGGTGGTCAGTACCCGATCGGAGACAGCAGTCGGCAGCGACATGAGAGATTCCTTTCGTAGGCGTACCTTGTACGCCTACGTCCAGTATGCGCGTAGCTTGTACGCTGTCAACCCATGCCACGTCCTCGTTCGCTGACGAAGTCCGATCTCGGCGTCGCGGCGCTCGCGGTCATCGACCGCGACGGGCTGTCCGCGCTCACCATGCGCGCCGTGGCCAAGGAACTGCGGATGGCCACCATGGCGCTGTACCGCTACGTCTCCGACCGGGAGGAGCTGGAAATCCTGGTCGTCGACGAGGTGCTCGCCGGGATCGACGTCTCGACCCCGGCCGAAGCGCACTGGCGCGACCGCCTGACCACCTTGCTCGAGCGGATGCGCGCGGCCATCTCCGCGCACCCCGCGACGGTGCCGCTGGTGCCACGGCATCGGAAGAACTCGACCGCAACCCTGCGCTGGATGGAGGCCATGCTTGCGGTGCTCGCCGAGGGCGGGTTCGCGGGGGCGGATCGAGTGATCGCGCAGCGCACGCTGGTCGCCTTTCTGCTCGGGTCCTTGGAGAACGAGCACTACGCGTCGATCAACGCCCCCGCGACCACGGCCATCGCGCAACTGTCGCCCGAGGAGTATCCGACGCTGACCGCGACCGCGGCGCAGGCCCGAAAGATGTCGGTGGACGACGAGTTTCGCGGCGGCCTCGCCATTGTGTTGCGCGGGTTGGCCGCCGGGCGTCCCGGCTAGATGAACGACGGTGCGTAGCGGTCCAGCCAGATCGTGAAGTCGAGCAGCTGCTCCAGGTCGAAGCGGTCGGGCTCGGTGAACTGGTCGGCGGGGCGGTCGACGGCCTTGGTGACGGCGTCGTGGTCGTAGAGCTGGAAGACCGGATGTTGCTGGGTGGCAAGGAGATCGCTCGCCTGGACGCGCACCGCCTCGGTGTATGCCACATCCTTGGTGATTGGATAGTGGCTCTTGACGCGCTCGACGACCGAGCGCGGCAGGATGTCGGCGCTGGCCGCGCGCAGCAGACTCTTCTCCCGTCCGTCGAAGGATTTCAGCGACCACGGCGTGTTGTAGACGTATTCGACCAACCGGTGATCGCAGTAGGGCACGCGGACTTCGAGGCCGACCGCCATGCTCATCCGGTCCTTGCGGTCGAGCAGGGTGCGCAGGAAGCGGGTGAGATGCAGGTGCGAGACCTGCCGCATCCGGAACTCCAGATCGCTTTCGTCGTTCAGCCGGGTGACCTCGGCGGTGGCGTCGGTGAAGCTGTCCGCGAGATAGGTGTCGAGATCGAGCGCCGCGGTCAGGTCGGGGTCGAGCAGTCTGGTGCGCTGTACGAAGGACTGTGGCAGCACAGACAGCCACGGGAACGTCGACATACCGTGCGAAGCGGCCTCGGCGAACCAGCGGTACCCGCCGAAGAGCTCGTCCGAGGATTCCCCGGACAGCGCGACGGTCGAGTGTTCGCGAATCGCCTTGAACAGCAGGTAGAGCGACATATCGCTGTCACCGAAGCCCGCGGGTACGTCGCGGGCGGTGACCACGGCGGCCCGGACCGCCGGATCGGACAGGGCGGCGCCGTCGAGCATGATGTCGCGATGCGCGGAGCCGACGTGCTCGGCGACGGCGCGGGCGAAGGGCGCGTCGAGGGTGGCCCGCCACTCGTCGGGCACGAAATCCTGCTGCTGGTTGTGGAACTCGACGCTGAAGCTGCGCAGCCGCTCGCCGGAGTCGCGCAGGTGCCGCGCGGCGCGGGCGGTGAGCGCGGAGGAGTCCAGTCCGCCGGACAGCAGGACGCACCGCGGGACGTCCGAAATCAGCTGGCGGGCAACGGTATCCTCCAGCAGTTCGCGGACGGTCTGCACGGTGGTCGCGCGATCGTCGCGGTGTTCCATGGTGCGTAGCGACCAGTAGGTGGTGCTGCGGATACCGTCGCGGCCGACGGTCAGCACCGAGCCCGGCGGCACCTGCCGCATTCCCGCCCAGAACGCCTGCTCCGGGCGGGCGATCGTGGTGAACAGCTCGCGCAGGCCGTCCAGCCCGATCCGCTTGTCTACCAACGGGTTCGCCAGGATCGCCTTGGGCTCGGAGCCGAACAGCAGGCCGTCGTCGGTGGGGTAGTAGTAGAAGGGCTTGATGCCCAGACGATCTCGCACCATCACCAGTTGCTCGGTGCGGGCGTCCCAGATAGCGAACGCGTACATGCCGTTCAGTCGCTCGGCGAAGGACGCACCCCATTCCAGATACGCCCGGAGCACGACCTCGGTGTCGGACTCGGTGGTGCACCGGTGGCCGCGGGCGCGCAGTTCGGACCGCAGTTCGCGGAAGTTGTAGGTCTCGCCCGAATAGACCATGGCGACAACGCCTTCCGGGGTGTCGATGGTCATCGGCTGGGTGCCGCCCGCCAAGTCGATGATGGCCAATCTGCGGTGGCCGAGGGCTGCGTGCGGCCCGATCCAGACGCCGCTGTCGTCGGGTCCGCGACACGCCATGGTGGCCGTCATCGCGTCGAGGGTGGTGGTGGTTGCTGTCGAGAAGTCTCGCTGAAAGGAGACCCATCCGGTGATTCCGCACATGCCACAAGGCTAGAGTGACTCTAAGAATAGAGCAACTGTAAGTTTGAGGTAGATATAGTAAGCTGCTGTCATGGGTGAACCGGGGTTGCGCGAGCGCAAGAAGCAGCGCACCAGAGTGGCCATTGCCGAAGCGGCGTACCGCCTGTTCGAGGCGAAGGGCTACGACGAGACCACGGTCACCGAAATCGCCGCTGCCGCGGATGTTTCGCCCGCCACGTTCTTCAACCACTTCCCGACCAAGGAGGCGGTGCTCTTCGCCGAGGGCGGCACCCTGCTCGACGTGGGACTCGCGACGATCGAGCACCGGGACGCCGACGCGAGCGTCGGCGAGGTGCTGGCCGCCGCCATGCGGGCGATCCTCGCGGAGATGGTGGGTGGACCGCGTGATCCGAGCGGTGAACTGGAGGCCGCGCGCCTGCGCCTGCTGATGTCGGTTCCCGCGCTGCGCGGGGCCACGCTGCAGCGCCTTTTCGAGGTCGAGGATCGGCTGGCTCGGGCACTGTGCGCGGCATTCCCCGGACAGCTGGATCCGGTACGGGCGGCGACGCTGGTTGGCGGGTTGTGCGGCGCGATGTTCGCAGGCGGTCGCGCCGCGCTGCGCGAGGGCCACGCGTTCCAATCCGCGATCGACGGTGCGATCGAGCAGACGCTCAGGGCTGCCACGGATCTGGCGCGCTGAAGGCGAGTCGCCGCACTGTGCGACGACTCGCCTCGGTGATTCAGCGGAACAGTGCCGCGACGTCGACGGTCTCGGCCATGGCGCGGTGGCCGGCATCGTTGAGGTGCATGCCGTCACCGCTGTCGTATGCCGGGAGGATGTAGTTCGGGCGTTCCGGGTCCTCTACCGCGCGAGCCACGTCGAACACGGAGTCGAAAACGTCGGTGCTGCGCAGCCATTCGTTGACCTGATGCCGGGTCGGCAGGGTCTGCTCGACCGGCATCCCCTCGTAGATGATGCCCGCGTAGGGACCGATGGTGGCGGCGTGCACGGTCAGACCGGCGTCGTGTGCGCGGCGCGCGATCTCGGTGAAGCCCGCGATCAGTTCTTCGGTGGTGGCGGGTGGTTCACCCGACATGCCGCCCAGGATGAGGTCGTTGATGCCGAAGTGGAGCAGCACGCTGGTGACGCCCGGGACGCTGAGGACGTCCCGGCTGAACCTGGCCGAGCCGGGCGCGCCGATTTCGTTGGTCAACAGCCGATTTCCGCCGATGCCCTGATTGACGACCCAGCCGCGGTCGAGTCGGTCGTTGAGGGCGTCCACCGAGCGGCGGTTCGCGCTCATGGTCGAGCCGACACCTTCGAACCACGAGTCGCCGAGCGCGACCGCGATGGGGGTGTTCGCCGGAGCGAGCACATCGACGCCGGTCACGTAGAAGCGCGCGGGAACCTCCTCTGCGGCACCGAGATCCGGTTGCGACGCGACGTTTCCGGCGGCCACGTAGGCGATTTCGCTCGGCTGATGCGAGCGGGTCGCGAGTCCGGTCTGCTCGGGCAGGTACAGGCTCAGCGCGAGATCGGTGCCCGCGGCGACGGTCAGCTCGACCGGGTCGCTGAGCGCCGCACCACCCGCGGGGATGGTGATGTGGTCCGCGCCGTCGAACCGCAGGGCGGTGTCGGTCTCGGTGATGATCTCGTTGCCGGTCTTGCGCAGCGCGACGCGGGCGGCGCCGATGACCAGCGGATCTCGACCGTAGAGGTTGGTCAGCCGGACGCGGAGTTGCTCGCCGCCACCGGCCAGGTGCAGCACCTGACGCACGGTCTGGTCGGCGAAGGTCCGTGATTCGCTGAGCTTGACCTGCTCGTACGGGCTGATGACCGCGGAACGGAAACCGGCGACCCAGGCGGTGGTGTCAGACATCGAATGCTCCAGTAGTTGTCACGAGGAATAATGCGTATGCATATTTCTAGTACAGAGTATTCCTCGTGTCAACTATCCGCGAAGCAATCAGTTCGGGGTAGGTTGGTGGCATGGATGCGGACCTGTTCGACGACCCCCGGCTGACCACCATGGGCCTGCTGTTCGAGGCGCACGAAGGGGTGGTCACCAAGTTGGCGCCGGTGTGGAAGACGCACGGCCTGTCGGGGCTGGATATGAATGCGCTGCTGCGCCTGAGTCGTTCGCCCGATCGGCGGCTGCGCATGACGGATCTGGCCGCCCAGACGGCGCTGTCCACCAGCGGCGTCACCCGGCTGGTCGATCGGCTGGCCCGGTCCGGGCTGGTCGAGCGGGCGCTCGACCCCGGCGACCGGCGCAGTGCGTATGCGGTGCTGACCGAATCCGGTGCGCAGCGGCTCGCGCAGGTGCTGCCGGACTATGTGGCCGCGGTCGAGCGCTGGTTCACCGGGCTGTTGACGCCCGCGCAACTCGACGGGCTGATCGGTGCGCTGCGCATTGTTCGCGATGCCACCAATCCCGAGGCGACACTGGGGGTCGAGTGACGTTCAGTCGGCGGTTTCGCCGAGGAGTCGTTCGAGGCCGTCCAGGATCAGGTTCAGTCCGAAGGTGAAATCGGCTGTACCCGAGTGTTTTCCGTCGATGACCAGCTGTGCCAACGCGTTCATGTACGGAAACTGATCCGCGGGTATCCGTGGCAGGAACTGTGCTGCGGCGGAGGCGTATTCGTCGGGTCGCAGCGGAAAGTTCACCTCCTGCAAGGTGAATCCGTAGATGTGACTGTCCAGCGCGTTCCAGGCGCGGTCGGCCTGCTGGTAGGAGAAGCCGGCCGAACGCAGGCAGCCGACGGTGGCGTCCACATAGCGCAGCATGGCCGGGCCGACATTGAGCCGCGAGCCGATCAGTCCGGTCGCCCACGGATGCCGCAGCAGTACCTCGTGCGCGCGCATGGCCCGCGCGCGCATGGCCGCTTTCCAGTCGCCGTCGACCTCGGGGGTGCCCATCTCGGCGACCACCAGATCGGCGACGCCGTCGAGCAGGTCGTCCTTGTTGGTCACGTGGTTGTACAGCGACATCGCCTCGACGCCGAGCGTCTGGGCGAGTTTGCGCATGGACAATGCCGCGAGGCCCTGCTCGTCGGCGAGTCGAACGGCGGTGTGCAGCACCTTCGCCCGGCTGAGCGGCGCACGCGAGGTGCCGTGGGTGGCGGTCTTGGGCATAGGCGCCTCTCTTGACGGACTTACGGTGTAAGCGTACCGTCCGTAGCGAGGGACTTACGCTGTAAGTAACCGTTTCACGCGAGGAAAATCCCATGTCCGAGGCGCAGAGCCCGCAGTCAACAGTCGATGCCCGCACGATGACGGCGATCGTCGCGCCGCGCTACGGAACCGGTGCGGTGCTCCGGACCGAGCTGGTGGATCGGCCGAACCCACGCGCTGACGAGGTCCTGGTCCGGGTGCGGGCCGCGTCGGTGAGCCAGGGCGACATCCATCTGCTCACCGGTACGCCCTATCTGCTGCGGCTCGGCTTCGGCCTGCGGCGGCCCAAGGATCCGATCATCGGCCACGACCTCGCCGGCGACGTGGTCGCGGTCGGGGCCGAGGTGACCGAATTCCGGCCCGGTGACACGGTATTCGGTGCGGCGGATGCGGGCGCCTTCGCGGAGTACGTGTGTGTCCCGGAGCAACGGCTCGCCCGGGTGCCCGATGGGCTTGCTATCGAAGCCGCTGCGGCGCTGCCCGATTCGGGTATGACGGCGCTGCAGGGGTTGCGCGATGCCGGTCGACTGCGAGCCGGACAGACGGTGCTCGTCAACGGGGCCTCGGGAGGGGTCGGCAGCTTCGCGATCCAGCTCGCCAAGGCGTTCGGCGCCGAGGTCACCGCCGTGTGTAGCACCCGGCATATCGGCGTGCTGCGCGCGCTGGGCGCCGACCACGTAATCGACTACACCACCGATGATTTCACGGTCGGTGAGCGGCGGTACGACGTACTGCTCGACCTCATCGGCAACCGATCCCTGCGGGACTGCCGCCGAGTACTGGCCCCGAAGGGAGTCTTCGTCTCCTCGGCGGGTGCACCCGGCGGAAACTGGGCGGGGCCGGTGCTGTGGATGGCAAAGGTGCTGCTGGCCAACCTGTTCGTGAGTCAGCGGATCGCACTGCTGCTGATGCGTCCGCGCCGCGCGGACCTCGAGTTCTTGGCGGAGTCGGCTGCCGACGGCACCCTCCGGCCGCTGATCGAGCAGAGCTTTCCCTTGGCGAAAGCGGCTGCGGCGGTGCAGCACGTGTGCGACGGGCACGCCCAGGGCAAGACGGTGATCGCCGTCTGAGCTAGCCGACCGAATCGGCGAGCCGGGCGCTGAGCTCGCGGATATGGGTGACCAGCTCCGGTGGCTCGTGCACGCGGAACGGGAATCCGAACGTGGCGACGTAGACGGCCAACTCGTCGAGCGAATTGGATCCGGTTCGAAGCAAGCAGGTTTCGGCATCCACCGCCTCGACTACGCCGACGGTGGGGGCGATCCGGTCGGCGGCGACCTCGACGGGCACGCCGAGGGTGATGCTCGCGGAGTAACGGTACGGCGCACTCGACACGCCTCGGGAGACATACCCGGACAGGTCGACGTCGGGTGCCGCGCGCGGGGCGAAGCGCGGCCCGGTCGGGGTGCGGGGACGCAGGCGGTCCGCGCGGTAGGTGCGCCAGTCGGCCCGGTCGACGTCCCAGCCGATGAGGTACCAGCGGCGGCCGGTGTGCGCCAGGCGATGTGGTTCGGTGGTACGCAACGAGGTGGTGCCGTCATGGCTTCGGTAGTCGAAGCGCAGGCGATGGCTGTCGCGGATGGCGCCCGCGATCGCCGTGAGCGTGTCCGGGTCGACGGTCGGCCCGCCGGCCGACACCGTGACGGTGACCGATTGCAGCAGGCTGACGCGGTGGCGCAGCCGGGACGGCAGCACCTGCTCGAGCTTGGTGAGCGCGCGCAACGAGCTGTCCTCGATGCCGGTGATGGTGCCGCCCGCGGCGGTGCGCAGACCGATGGCGACCGCCACCGCCTCGTCGTCGTCCAGGAGCAGCGGTGGCAGCTTCGCGCCCGCGCCGAGCCGGTACCCGGCGACGCCGGGGGTGGCGTCCACGGGGTAGCCGAGGTTGCGCAGCTTATCGATGTCGCGGCGCACCGTGCGCACGTCGACCTCGAGGCGTTCGGCCAGGTCGGTGCCGGTCCAGTCGCGGGGCGTCTGCAAGAGCGACAGCAGCCGGAGCAGTCGCGCGGAGGTTTCCAACATGTTTTTCAGTCTGCCGGAAAGCTAGGGCAGAAGCTGTCCTAGGTAGGTCATATCGTCTATTTCATGAGCAACGAGATCCACGAATTCCGCATCGACATTCCGCAGCAGCAGCTCGATGACCTGCGCACTCGGCTCGACGGCGCGCGCTGGCCCGCACCGCTGCCCGGCGACGGCTGGGACACCGGCGTGCCGACCACCTGGCTGCGCGAGCTGGTCGACTACTGGCGCACCGCATACGACTGGCGGGCAGCCGAGGCGCAGTTGAACTCCTACGCTCAGTTCACCACCGAGATCGACGGTCAGCGCATCCATTTCCTGCACGTTCGCTCGCCCGAAGCGGACGCGCTGCCGCTGCTGATGACGCACGGCTGGCCGGGCTCGGTGGTCGAGTTCCTCGACGTGATCGGGCCGCTGTCGGATCCGCGGGCGCACGGCGGCGATCCGAAAGACGCTTTCCACCTGGTGATTCCGTCGCTGCCGGGCTTCGGCTTCTCGGGACCGGTCACCGAGGCGGGCTGGACCGTCGAGAAGACCGCGCAGGCGTGGGCCGAGCTCATGCGCAGGCTCGGCTACGAGCGCTACGGCGTGCAGGGCGGTGACATCGGTGCCGCGGTGAGCCCCGAGGTCGGCCGGACCGCACCGGAGCACGTGGCGGGCGTGCATGTCAACGGCGGTCCCGGTCCGTTCCCGTCGCTGCCGCTGTCCGAGGCGGAGCTGGCGAGCCTGACCGCGGTGGAACAGGATCGGATCCGCCGGATCGAGGCCTTCATGCAGGAGGAGTACGGCTACATCGCCGTGCAGTCGACCCGCCCGCAGACGCTGGCGTACGGGCTGGTGGACTCGCCGGTCGGCCAGCTCGCCTGGATCATGGACAAGTTCCGTGAGTGGACGCATCCGCGAAATGTCGACCCGGACAAGGTCATTGATCGGGACCGGCTGCTGACCAACGCGATGCTGTACTGGCTCAACGGTACCGCCGGGTCGTCGGCGTACGTCGGTTACGCGCAGGAAGCACCCTGGGGCGCGACCAAGGTGAACTCGGGCGTGCCCACAGCCGCACTGGTTTTCGCGCACGATGTCGGCATCCGCCGGTACGCGGAGACCGAGAACACCATCACGCGCTGGAACGATGTCGACCGCGGCGGTCATTTCGCGGCCATGGAGGAGCCCGAGCTGCTCACCACCGATGTCCGCGAGTTCTTCCGCGAGCTGCGCTGAAATACGAAGTCGGTGGGCCTGTTCCGGCATGTCGTCGCCGGAGCGGGCCCACAATTGGGGCAGGACCGTCGGCGAGGTGCAGCCCATGGACAAACCCAGACCATTCACTCAGGAACACCGGGAAGACTTCTGGCGCCGCTGCGGGTGGTCGCCCGAGCTCCCGTCGGCCGAACGCGACGCGATCGAACGCGCGTGGGACGACGATGCGATCGACATGGCGGAGCTGTTCGGCTGGTGACCAGCGCTAACCCGCGGTGAGTTCCCCGGTCTGCCGCCACGAGTCGCGTTCGGCGGCAAAGGCCCGCGCCTGCACGGCACGGAAGCCGCTGATCGACTCGTGGTTGGCGGCGAGGAAGCGGCGGTAGTCGGCGAGACGGAACTCGCCGTCCTCGGCGGTCACCCGGACCTTGCCCGCGGCGAAATCGGCACGCAGGTCGAGTAATTCGTCGGCCTCGACCGGATACCAGCGGATTCGATCGAAATAGCGCAGCAGCCATGGTGTTTGCGCACCGGTCGGATGCCGGTCCGCGCCGGGGCGGCCGGGGAGCGGGCCCGCGTGGTGATTCCAGACCTGCGTGGTGCGACCGACGAATTGGTAGCCGCCGGGGCCCTCCATGCCGTAGATGCACAGGTAAGCACCGCCGATGCCGACCGCGTTCTGCGGGGTCCACGTGCGCGCGGGGTTGTATTTGGTGGTGACCAGCCGATGCCGTGGGTCGATCGGCGTGGCGACGGGGGCGCCGAGGTACACATCGCCGAGGCCCAGGACGAGGTACTCGGCGCCGAAGACGGTGTCGTAGACGTCGGCCACCGACGCCAATCCGTTCATGCGGCGGATGAACTCGATATTCCACGGACACCACGGGGCGTCGGCGCGGACACCGTGCATGTAGCGGGTGATGGCCTCGCGGGTGGCCGGGTCGTCCCAGGACAAGGGCAGGTGCACGGTGCGGCTCGGCACCACGAGCTGGTCGGCGGCGGGCAGGTGCCGTTCGGTTTCGGCCAGCAGGTCGAGCAGCGTCGGCACCGGCAGGATGTGCGGGTCCACGCGAATCTGCAGCGAGCGGATGCCCGGGGTCAGCTCGGTCACGCCGGGTACCCGCGCGGCGAGCAGGTGCTGATGCAGGGCGTGCACCCTGGCGCGCAGGCCGAGATCCAGTGTCATAGCGCCGTATTCGACGAGGACGGCGTCGTCACCCGCGCGGCGATAGGTCACGCCGGTCTCGTCGTCGACCTCGGTGCGGCGCAGTACTCCGTCGTCGCCGTCACCACCCGAGGACAGCACGGTCGGCCAGCAGGCGCGGCGCCCGACGCCGAGATCGCGCACCGACGCGGCGCGATCGCTGCGGATGGGCACGAAACGGACCGTGTCGCCGGGTGCGAGCTGACCGAGCTTCCACCGGTCGGCGGCCACCACGGTGACCGGGCAGACGAAACCGCCGAGGCTGGGGCCGTCCGGCCCGAGCAAAATGGGGGTGTCGCCGGTGAAGTCCAGTGCGCCGACCGAATACGGGGTGTCGTGGATGTTCGACGGGTGCAGTCCCGCTTCGCCGCCGTCGGTGCGGGCCCAGTCGGGTTTCGGGCCGACGAGCCGGACGCCGGTGCGGTCGGAGTTGAAGTGCACCGAGTAGTCGGTGCCGATGATGGTGTCGAAGTCGGCGCGGGTGAAGAATTCCGGTGCGCCGTGCGGGCCTTCGGTCACGGCCAGCTCCCAGCGCTTGGCGAGCACCGGCTGGTCGTCCATCGGGACGGCGGTCGCGAGCGGTGCGTGCGGTGGCCCGAGCGTCAACACCTCCCCGGCCCGCAGGGCGTTGCCCGCGCTGCCGCCGAACCGGCCGAGGGTGAACGTCGCAGTGCTGCCGAGATACTCGGGCAGCTCGATGCCGCCCGCGACCAACACGTAGCAGCGCATTCCCGGTCCGCGCACGGCACCGACCTCGAGTACGCCTCCTGCCGGAACCTGCGTGGTCCGCCACTGTTCGATCGGCACACCGTTCACCGTCACCTCGATCGGTGCGCCGGTGACGCATACCCAGGTGGCCGCCGAAAACCGCAGCACCGGACCGTCGAGGGTGCACTCCAGCCCGGCCGCGCCCTCGGCATTGCCGAGCACCCGATTACCGAGCCGGAACGACAGATCGTCCATCGGCCCCGACGGCGGGACGCCGACGTGCCAGTACCCGGTTCGTCCCGGCCAATCCTGCACGGTGGTCAGCATTCCGGGGCGGATGACCTCGACGGACGTCGGCACGGGTGCGGTGGCCGCCGCCGCGCACTCGGCACGGACCGGATGCACGGCGGCGCCGGATAGGTCGGTGACGGTCATTTCGACACCACCATCCGCACCGGGGTGGGGTCGAATCCGTTGCACGGATTGTTGATCTGCGGGCAGTTCGAGACGAGGACCAGCGTGTCGATCTCGGCCCGCAGCGTCACCTTCTTTCCGGGAGCGGACAATCCGTCGACGATGCCGAGGGTGCCGTCGGGTTCCACCGGGACGTTCATGAACCAGTTGATGTTGGACACCAGGTCGCGCTTACCCAGGCCCCATTGCAGCGCGGCGGTGAGGAAGTTCTCCACGCAGGCATGCTGATGGCGAGTGTGGTGACCGTAGCGGAGGGTGTTCGACTCCTGGGAGCAGGCGCCCGCGATGGTGTCGTGGTTGCCCACCTCGTCGGCGACCACCGTCATCAGGGCGGTGCCCGTGTCGGTCAGCAGCACACTGCCGGTGGTGAGGAAGATGTTGCGCTGCGCGGCGATGGTGGCCTGCGCGCTGTAGCGCTCGGTGTGGTCGGCCGCCGAGTACAGCAGGCAATCCACCGCCTGGTTGCCGTGCAGATCGATGATCTCCAGTTGCTCCCCTGCCTTGACGATCGCCGACCAGGGGGCGCGGGCCGGGACGGTCTCGTCGAGCACGATCTGCCTGGTCATTTCCCGACCTCCAGCGTGCGGGCGGCCGCCCAGGCCGTCTCGGTGTTCTGCACGGCCCGTTGATATTCCGGGTCGCTGTTGTGCGCGGCGGTGAGCTCGTCCGGTGCGGCCCACGCGACGACATCGAGATCCGTTGCGGCCCGGTCGTTCAGCGGATGCGCGGCATTGGCGACGAGCAGGATCACCGGTAGGTGCACAAGCAGGTCGACCGAGGCGCCCGGTGCGGCGCTGCCGGTGCCGGTCAGCGCGCCGTCGGCGGCCACCCGTACGCCACGGAAGAACGACACCGTCGGCCCGATATCGCGCGGCTGGAGACCATGTTTGGCGCCGGCCAGGCGCAGCAGCTGTCGTGCCTCGGCGGTCGGCCCGCACAGGGCGTCGTGCTTACCGGAGGTGTCGGCGAGCACGGTGGCCAGGATGCGGCCCTGGTCGGACAGCAGCGGATGGCCGTCGCCGAGGTAGGCCTGCCATGGCACCTTGACCGTGTCAGCGACATTCAGCCGTTCCCACGGCGCATCGGCCCGCACCAGCAGCAGATGCGCGCACGCGGCCCCGGCCGGATCGGACAGCCGGACCCGAGTACCGCGTCCCAGCACGATATTCGCGTATCCAGCTCGCGGAATGCGCTGGGCGAAAGTGATTCTCGTGGCCTCGACGCCGTCGGGCAGGTCGGGTGCCGTGGTGGCCGCCGCGGCGGCCAGCGAGCGCGCATGCGCTCGGGCGCCCGTGGTGGATGCGGTGTTCGTCATCGTCAGCTCCTTCGCAGGATCCGGGTCGAGCACTCGTGGCCTTTGCGGACTCGCCGGCGCTCGCACCGATTTCGGACTTCGCCGCCGCAAGCGCTCCGTTGCGCTACTCGGCGGGCAGCAAGTGCGCGGTGGTGGCCGGCACCACCACCGCGCCACCGTGTCAGGCGGATTCTGTTGCGGGTTCCGGGCTTTCGGCGGTGCCAGGCGTGCGTGCGACGAACCAGTGCACTACCACCCCGACGGCGACCACCAGCAGCACGAACAGCGGTGCGGCCCAGAGCATCCACCAGCCGCCGCCGTTGGGCGTGTACACCTCGGGCCGTGGCCAAGCCAGGTTCACCGCCATCGCGATACCCCACAGCACGGCCAGCGCGTTGATCGGAGTGCCGAAGCGGCCCAGGCTGAACAGTCCGGCCTCGCTCGCTTCGTCCGCGGGCATCCCTGTGCTCCGCCGCACCAGCAGCGGCACCGTGACCAGCAGATACGCCAGGTACAGCGTCACAATGCACACGCTGGCCAGGGTCGCGAAGATCGCGGCATTGCCGAGATTGAGCACCAGCAGCCCGATGCCGAGCACCCCGATGACCACCGCGGGCAGCACCGGGGTACCGAACCGTGGGTGCACCGTGGCGAGGCGCCGGGCGAACGGCAACTTCCCGTCCCTGGCCATCGAGAACATCAACCGCGAGCCAGCCGTCTGAATGGCCAAGGTACACACCGTGATCGCCACCGCGACACAGCCGAGCAGCACCGTGCCCGCCGGGCTGTCCAGCTTGGCGGTGAGCACGTAGGCCAGCCCCTCGGTGGCCAGCGCACCGTCGGACAGGCTCGGCGCGGCCATCAGCGCACCGAGCAGCAGAAGTCCGCCGCCGAGCGCGGAGACCGACAGCGCGGCCAGGATGGTGCGTGGCGCGACCCGGCGCGGATTCTTGGTCTCCTCGGAAAGCTCACCGGCGGAATCGAAGCCGACCATCACGTAGGCGGCCATCAGCCCGGACACCAGGAACGCCGCCCAGTACGCGCCGGGCACGGCCTGATCGGTCTGCCACACCACGCCGGGCCCGCGCTCGGTATGGGTGAAGAACAGCGCGATGATCGCGAGTACGCCGACGATCTCGACGGTGACGCCGATCGAGTTGATCCGCGACATCAGGTCGATGCCGAGCACGTTGATCGCTGTCGTGATCGTCAGCAGGATGCTGCCGAGCAGCACCGCGTTCGTCGCACCGGACGACGACGTGAGTGCCGTGTCCGCGCCGATGATCTGGAACCCGCTCCAGATCGACGGCAGCACGACTTGCAGCGCGATCGCCGCCGCAGCCGCGGTGACGATCTGCGCGATCACCATCATCCAGCCCGCGAACCAGCCGACGAGCTCGCCGCCCAGCCGACGCGACCACTGGTAGATACAGCCCGAAATCGGGTAGCGCGCAGCCAATTCGGCGAAATTCAGGGCGACGAGGAACTGTCCGGCGAACACGATCGGCCAGGTCCAGAAGAACGCGGCGCCGCCGAACGAATAGCCGAAGCCGAAGAACTGGAAGATGGTGGTGAGGATGGAGACGAACGAGAAGCCCGCGGCGAACGAGGCGTAGCGGCCGAGTTTGCGCCGCAGCACGGGCTGATAGCCGAATCGGGCGAGATCGGCGCCGTCGCGGCTGGTGTCGGGCGGAGGGGCGGGGGCGAACGTTGTGGCCATGAGGGTCCTTCGGCGAGCGGCCAATACCTATCAGATGACAGTTTTGCGGCGGCGATCGCGCTTTCGGTGACCCGCGTGTATCACTTGCGGTAACCCCGGTTACTTCTGCGTTGCCGAGATTTCTATCAAGTGACAGAAACCTCGCCGCGACCTACCGGGGAGCCGACCGTCGCGGATCGGTCCAGCGGATACCTGCCAGAATGGGCCTTGTGGCAAACCTCGGCCCCGGCCGTCCTCGTGTGGAGCAGCGACGCCGTCGCGGCCAGACGCCGCGCGCCGAGATCCTGGACGCTGCCGGGGAGCTGTTCACCACCAATGGCTACGCGAACACCTCCACCCGTGTGGTCGCCGACGCGGTCGGCATCCGTCAGGCATCGCTCTATCACCACTTCGCCGCCAAGGATGACATCCTCGATGCGCTGCTTGCCGAAACCATAGCTGCCCCACTGGAACTCGCCGAACGACTGGGGAGCGTGTCGGCGGCGGCGCCTGCCCGCCTTTACGCGCTGGCCTGGTTCGACGTCGGCCAGCTCTGCGCGGCACGCTGGAATCTCGGTGCGCTGTACCTGCTTCCGGAGCTGCGCACCGAGCGGTTCGCCACGTTCCGGCTGCGCCGAGACGAACTGCGCGGGCACTACGAGGCTTTGGCGGCCGAGGTGCTGGCCGAGGCCGGTGGGGCGGGTATCGCCGGCGCCGAGGCGCTGCCGTTCCGGCTGGTCGAGACGGTGATCAGCATCCGCTCCGACGAGGGTGCGGCGCCGGCCGCCGCGGCGCGGACCATCCCCGAGGCGGCGCTGCGGGTGCTCGGCTGGCCCGGTGATCTGGACGCGCTGCGTGACGAGGCGCGGCGGCTGCTCGAACAGCTCGACGCGGCCTGAGGTCTACTTCCCCGCGCTGCGTCCCCACTCGAGACCCCAGCGGTAAGCCTTGTCGACCTCCATCTTGCCCCACAGCGGGCGCCGCGCGGGCGGCCGGACGAACACGCCTTGCCGCTGAACAACGAACTCGCCGTTGACGTTCTCGATCAACGCGAGCACCATCTCCCGTGAATTGTCGGTGCACCCGCTCACCGACATCTCGATCGGCGGCGAACCGACCGGGTAGAGCGTGGCCGTCGCCTCGACACCGCGGAAATCATCGGTGCCCTCGTACAGCGAGGCGAACACCAGGATCCGGCGGAACTTCGCGGTGTGGTCCAGGTTGATGTCGAGGTTCTCGCCCGCCGCGACCGCGCCGGTCCGATCGTCCTTGTCGAGCTGGATGTAGGGCGCCTGGTGCAGCGAGCCGAAGCCGTCGAGCGGGCCGATGGAGCCCTTCGTCCCGTCGGTCAGCTCCCAGAAACAGCACAGGTCCAGGTCGAGGCCGGCCTTGCGCTTGCCGAAGCCACGCCGCGGGGCCGCGTTGCCGGACCAGTTCAGGTTGATCCGCATCACGCCGCCGGTCGCGCCTTGCTTGGTCAGCGAGATCGAGGGCGCGTCCTTGGTCAACGAGATCTTGCTGAGGTTGACGGGAGCCCCCGGGGCGGGTGGTTGCTGCGGATCGGGGTGCGACGAAAAGTTCGATGGTGCACCGGTATTCGGCGGCATACCGCCCTGCGGAGGTGCGCCGTAGGGGTTGGGCGGCGGCATGAACTGGGGTTGCGGCGGGGCGTACTGCGGTGTGGGCGCGGGCGGTGGTGGCGGCGCGGTGAACTGGTGCGGCGGCGCGGCGGGCGGTGGCGGCGGCGTGAACTGGTGCGGTGCGGCAGGCGGGGTGGCGGGGGCGGGGGCGTCGTCGACCGAGATCCCGAAATCGGTGGCCAGACCGGCCAATCCGGCGGCGTACCCCTGCCCGACCGCACGGAACTTCCACGCGCCCTGCCGCCGGTACAGCTCGCCGAGCACGAACGCGGTCTCGGTGGTCGCGCCGGTGCTGTCGAACCGTGCCACCTCCGCGCCGCCGGCCGGATCCACCAGACGGACGTAGAGGCCGTGGAATTGGCCGAAGGTGCCGCCGTCCGCCGAGGCCGCGATGACGATGGTGTCGATCTCCGGTTCGACCCGGCTCAGGTCGGCCGACAGCACATCGAGCACCGTCGGCCCCTGCTGCTTACCCTCGTGCCGGACCGCGCCGGAGGGATGCGCGGGCTGGTTGTAGAAGACGAAGTCGTTGTCGGTCCGCACCTTTCCGGCGACCAGCAGCAGCGCCGAGGCGTCGGCGTCGGGCACCCCTGGACCGCTCTGCCAGCCGAGCTCGATCCGGACGGCGGCCGTGGGCACCGGGACGTTCGAGCCCTTCGTCATCGACATACGTGCCAACGTATCCGAAACGGGCCGCGGGCGTTCCTGGTCAGCGGGTAGGCGGCGCGATCTGCCAGTGCTCCTGCAACGCGCCCGCGATCTCCGGAAGCACCGTCACCGGTATGCGCTTGCGCCGCAGCAACGCCCGGATCTCGTTCACCTGCTCGCGTTTGCGGAGGTCATAGGCGCCTGCCACCGGGCGCAGCACCGGCGGAATGGACAGCAGCACCAGCTCGCCGTGCTGCTCGTCGCCGCCGATCAGGTCGAGCGCCAGCGACCAGCGAGACCGCTCGTCGAGGGTGAAGCGCCCGGCGACCACGCGGTCCCAGTCGATGCTGGACTCGGTCCACGGGGTGCGCCGGTAGATCATCCGCTCGGTGAGTACGACGGCGTCCCTGGTGAACAGCGCCGCCACCACGGCGATGCCCGCGACGGCGCCGGCCAGTAAACCGGTGAACACGCGGTTCATCCCGAACAGGCCGATCACGGCCGTGCACAGTACGACGGTCACCAGGATCCCGAGGGAACTGTAGAGCGCCGCACGTTGCGTGGGCACCACACCAGCCCGCACCATCGTCATCTCACCTACCCACTTCCGGCGTGCTGCGGCACACGCTACCGCGCGTCGTGCCGCGGCACACCCGCAAGTCTCAGGCTTGCAAGGCGACCGCTGCCTCGGCGGTGTACACCAGGAAGGTCAGGCTCTGCTGGAAGTACAGCTGCACCGACTCGGTGTCGTGCGCGAGGTAGCCGATCGACAGGTCCTGGCCGATCCGCAGGTCGTAGTCGCCGCCGCGGGTGGTCAGCACGAACGCGCCGTCGATGGCGGGCGCCCAGATGATCTCGCCGTCCGGGATCAGCCGCTCGATGTGGGTGCGGATCGGGTGCCCGTGATCGGAGGTCTCGCTCACCGCCGTGAACAGGTCCGCGCTCAGCAGCACCGAGTACGGCCCGTCGACACCGGCCAGCCGCAACGCGGTGAGCGCCTGGGTGACCGACTCCGGCACCAGCCGGGGATCACTCGGCAGGGCGATCGCCTGATTGGTCGAACTCGCCCGGATACCGGTGATATTCGCGGCCGGATAGCCCTCGAAGATCGCCCGGTCCTCGGCGAACGCAATCTTCTTCGCGGCGTCCTTCACCGGATCCAGATCGGTGTCCATGGCGCCGCGTTCAACGTTGTCGAGCTCCTCGCGCGACAGCCGGAACGGCACCCGCAGCTCGACCAGCGGCGCGACCACCCGCTGCCTGGCCTGCACGCCCTCGTCGGGCGCGCTGATCGGGGTGGTGTGGCCGGTGCCGACCGCGGCGTAGTCGAGGCCGTGCGGTCCGGACAGGTCGACGACGCGGCGCCCGGCGATGTGCCGCTTGAAGGTGCGCGTCGCCTCTTCCTCGATCGCCGACCATGCCTCGGCGGTGATCGGCGCGAGTTCGCGATAGAGGTTGTTCATGCCTGCCTGCTCCTTTTCAACGTGCCGATACCGAGTGAGCCCGAGCCGATGTCGTTGGGCTGCACGTTTTCCGCCGTGTCGGCGGCTGCCGGTGGCGGGGGAAGCTCATCGAAGAAGTCGAGCGACGGTGCGAAGAACGACGTGCCGGTGACCGCGATGGAGAAATCGAGGATGCGGTCGTAGGCCGCCTCCTCGGTGCCGATGAACATCCGGGTGAGCATCAACTCGGTGACGCTCGGTGTCGCCGCGTAAGCGACGTAGTAGGTACCGAACTCGCCGTCCTTGACGCTGCCGAACGGCATGTTGGCGCGCAGTATCTCGCGCTCGGTGCCGTCGGCGTCCACGATGGTGTTCACCGCGACGTGCGAGTCGGCGGGCTTGTCGGCGTCGGACAGCTCGAAATCGTCGAGCTTGGTGCGCCCGATCACCTTCTCCTGCTCCTCGATCGACAGCGCCCGCCAGTCCGCCAGCGGATGCAGGTACTTCTGCACGATCACGTAACTGCCGTCCCGGAATTCGGGGTCCTCGTCGCCGACCAGCGCGGCCGCGTAGGCGGACTTGCCCTCCGGGTTCTCGGTGCCGTCGACGAAGCCGAGCAGGTCGCGCTGCTCGAAGTAGCGGAACCCGACGGTTTCGTCCACGATCGTGGCCGCGCCTGCCAGCCGGTCGCCGATGGTCATGGCCAGCTCGAAGCAGGCGTCCTGGTTCTCGGCCCGAATGTGGAACAGCAGATCGCCCGGCGTCGCCGGGGCGCGGTGGTGCTTGCCCACGTAACCGGGGAATTCGTGCAGTTCGGCGGGGCGTGGTCCGGCGAAGAGCCGGTCCCACGCCGCCGAGCCGATCGCGGCCACACAGGTCAGGCCCGCACCGGGGATCCGGAACCCGACCGAACGGCGCAAACCCTGCACGTCGGCCAGGGTATCGCGGACCACAGCCTCACCGCCCGCATCGATGGTGGCGACGAGGAAGATCGCAGCCGGGGTGAGCGGATCGAGGATCGGCTGCGGCTCGCTCATGATCATCAGCCTAGTGCCCGGCGGAGGACCGCCGTTCGGGTGGCACGGCCAACGGCGCGGCTACTTCGCGACGGTCATCAGGAACGCCACATCGTCCACGGCCATCACGCTGTGCCTGGCCTTGGGCACTACGAGCAGGTCGCCCGCCGAGCCCTTCCACTCGTTGCTGCCGCTGATCAGGGTCAGTGTGCCGCTGAGCACCAGGAGGGTGGCCTCGCCCGCGTTGTCGTGCTCGGCCAGGCTCTGGCCCGCGCTCAAGCCGACCACCGTCTGGCGCAGCGAATTCGCGTGACCACCGTAGATCGTTTGCGAACTACGCCCGCTGCTGGCGGTGCTCGCAATCTTGAGTTGTTGTCGAGCAACCGCAGTCAGCGATTTCTTGTCCATGGACCGCCTTTCGCAAATGACAACAGCCGGTGCGGGGGCTGATCGCACCGGCTCGGGGGTCCGGACGGACGAAGGCCGGCCCCGCTTATCCAGGAGTATGCCCGACCGGCTGCGGCCTCGGGACCTGTTTGCGCGGGCCGGGGGTTCTGTGATCGAACGGTGTTGTGCGGCCGCGACGGTCGATGCGGAGAGTTTGCCGACTAGTCGGATTCGCGGCGGGTGTAGCGGCGGATCCGGTAGCGCAGACCGGAGGTCGAGTCGTGCCACGGCGCGGTGTCGTCGGTGGTCCACTCGGGCCCGATGGCGGGGGCGTACGCGTCGCCGTCGACGGTGGTGTCCACCTCGGTGACGAGCAGGTCGGTCGCGAAATCCATAGCGACGCGGTAGATCTCGCCACCGCCGGCGATCCACACGGTGTCCGGTCCGCTCAGCGTGAGCGCCTCGGCCACCGATCCGGCTCGCTCGGCCCCCTCGGCCGCCCAGTCCGGCTGCCTGGTCACCACGATGTTGCGGCGGCCGGACAGCGGGCGGAATTTCGGCGGAAGCGAATCCCAGGTGCGCCTGCCCATCACCACGGGATGTCCCATGGTGACCGCTTTGAAATTCGCCATGTCCTCGGGCACGCGCCAGGGGATGGTGTTCTCGAAGCCGATCACGCCGTCGGGGGTTTGCGCCCAGATCAATCCGATGGTGCGGGTCACGCTGCGTCCGATGCGGTGTTCACTGTTCCTCCGTTACCCGAAGCTGCTTCCGTCGAGCCGGGCCGCTCACACCGCAACGGGTGCCTTGATGGCCGGATGATGCTGGTAGCCGACCACTTCCACGTCTTCGTAGGCGTAGTCGAACAGCGTCGGCGCGGGACGCAGGTGCAGGGCGGGGAACGGGAACGGCTCGCGGGTCAGCTGCTCGCCGACCTGGTCGAGGTGGTTGTCGTAGATGTGGCAGTCGCCGCCGGTCCAGATGAAATCGCCGAGCTCCAGCTCGGTCTGCTGCGCGACCATCTGAGTGAGCAGGGCGTAGCTGGCGATGTTGAACGGCACACCGAGGAACAGGTCGGCGCTGCGCTGATACAGCTGGCAGGACAGCCGACCCTCGGCCACATAGAACTGGAAGAACGCGTGGCACGGGGCCAGCGCCATCTTGTCCAGCTCGGAGACGTTCCAGGCGGAGACGAGCATGCGCCGGGAATCGGGGTTGGTGCGCAGGGTGTGCAGCACCTCGGAGATCTGGTCGATGTGCACGCCGTCCGGCGTCGGCCAGGACCGCCACTGCACGCCGTAGACCGGGCCGAGTTCGCCGTCGGCGTCGGCCCATTCGTCCCAGATGGAGACGCCGTGCTCCTGCAGCCATCGCACGTTGGATTCGCCGCGCAGGAACCAGAGCAACTCGTAGACGATCGACTTCAGATGCACCTTTTTGGTGGTGATCAGCGGGAAGCCCGCCGAGAGGTCGTAGCGCAGCTGATGGCCGAAAATGCTGCGCGTGCCGGTGCCGGTGCGGTCGGCTTTCTTCGTGCCGGACTCCAGCACCAGCCGGAGCAGATCCTCGTACTGGGTATCGGTCGCCACGGCTGCCAACTCTAGTCCGCGGGTCGCCTGGCAAGCTCGGCGCATGCGCAAGCTCTACGTGATCGGCATCGGCGCGGGCGATCCCGACCAGGTGACGGTGCAGGCCATCAAGGCCATGCGGCAGGTCGAGGTGTTCTTCGTCATCGGCAAGGGCGCGGAGAAACGCGAGCTGGTCGAGGTGCGGACCGCCATCCTGGCCGAGCACGTCGACCGGCCTTATCGGATCGTGGAGATCGCGGATCCGCCGCGGGACCGGGCACCGGCGGACTATCAGGGTGTTGTCGAGGACTGGCACGAGCGGCGCTCCGCCGTGTTGGGAGAGGCGTTCGCGCAGGTCGACGGGGTCGGCGGCATTCTGGTGTGGGGCGATCCGTCGCTGTACGACAGCACCCTGCGGATGATCGAGCGGGTGCTCGCGCGCGCCGCGGTGCCCTTCGATTACACGGTGATCCCGGGTGTCACCAGCGTGCAGGCCCTGGCCGCGCGGCATCGGATGGTGCTGCACGGCATCGGCGAGCCGGTGCACATCACCACCGGCAGGCGGCTGCGCGCGGAGGGGCTCGCCGATGCGGCGGTGGTGATGCTGGACGGCGACTGCTCGTTCACCGAGGTGCCCGGCGCGGACGTGCACATCTGGTGGGGTGCCTACCTCGGCCTGCCGGACGAAACCTTGATCGAAGGCCCGCTGCGCGAGGTGGAGCGGGAAATCGTGGACCGCCGCGCCGAGCTGCGGGCCGAGAAGGGCTGGATCATGGACATCTACCTGCTTCGTCGGACCTGACTGCCCTGCTCTTGTCGGTGCGGGCCGGTAGCCTTGGCGTGTGCCCGAACTACCTGAAGTGGAGGCGCTGGCGCAGTTTCTGCGGGAGCATGCGGTCGGCGCCGTGGTGGGGCGTGTGGATGTCGCGGCGTTGAGTGCCGTGAAGACCTTCGACCCGCCGGTGACCGCGCTGTCCGGCCGGGACGTGACCGGAGCGGGGCGCTGGGGCAAGTTTCTCGGGATGGACTGCGACGGGTTGTGGCTGATCACCCACCTGTCCCGCGGCGGTTGGCTGCGGTGGATCGACGAACCGAGCCAGACGCCGCCGAAGCCGGGCGGTAAGAGCCCGCTGGCGCTGCGGGTGCACTTCTTCACCCCCGAGGGCGCGACGCCCGCCATCGACCTCACCGAGGCGGGGACCAAGAAGCGACTCGCGGTCTACATCGTAGACAACCCGAAGCTGGTGCCCGGCATCGCGCGGCTCGGGCCCGACGCGCTCGAGGTGACCGAGGAACAGTTCACCGAGATCCTGCGCGGCACCTCGCAGCGGATCAAAACCGCGATCGTCGATCAGACCCTGCTGGCGGGCGTCGGCAACGCCTACTCCGACGAGATACTGCACACCGCACGGATCTCGCCGTTCGCCAACACCAAAACCCTTGCGGCGGACAAGGTCAGCGAGTTGTACGCGGCCATGCGCGCGGTGCTGACCGACGCCGTACAGCGCTCGGTCGGTCAGGCCGCCGCCCGCCTCAAGGGCGAGAAGCGCTCCGGCATGCAGGTACACGCGCGCACCGGCCTGCCGTGCCCGGTCTGCGGCGACACGGTGCGCGAGGTGTCCTACGCCGAGCGCTCGTTCCAGTACTGCCCGACCTGTCAGACCGGCGGCAAGATCCTCGCCGACCGGCGCATGTCGCGGCTGCTCAAGTAGCGACTCAGGTCAGCGTCGGTACCCGGACGCCCGCCCAGGCAAGGCGTTTGGCCTTGTCCGGGTCGTGCTCCAGGCGGGTGGGCGCGTCGATGATCAAGGTGGTGCGGCGGGCTTCGGTGTAGGGCGGCCACGAGGGCAGCGGCGCGCCGGAGCGGGCGAAGGTGAGCCAGTTGTCCTGGAATTGGTCGGTGACCGACTGCAGGCCACGGCGCCCGCCCGCCGCGGTGATGGCGCGCCCGAAGGGGGTGTCGCCGCCGCCGAAGACCGGGATCAGGTCGGCGGCGTGGGTGGCGCCGAGGCCCGCGAGTTGCAGTGAGCGCGGGGCGAAGTCGTAACGGTAGGCGTAGGTGGGGGCGTGTCGGCTGTGCCCGGCCATCACCGTGACCGAGGGGCGCCAGAAGACGAAGTCGCCGCCGGCGCGCACGGCGGCCTTGGCGTTCGGATAACCGGGATAGACGGCGGCGATGCGGGATTCGGCGGCCTCGTCGCCCAGTGCGGCGCGCAGCCGGTCCGGTGTGGTCGGCAGGGAATCCGCGAACTTCGCGAACAGGGTGCCTTCGTCCCGGTTGGTGCCGATGATCAGCGGGACGCGATGGGCGTTGCCGTCGGTGATCGCATCGATGGGCGCCTGCGGGAGAAAGACCCCGTCGACGGTCGGCGCGACGGGGAACAGGCCGCGGCGTTCGCGCAGCACCCGGTTGCTTGTCCGGTCGACGGCGCGCCGAATGTCGTTGGCACTGGCGGTGCGTAGCGCCTCGGCGGCCCGGTCCGGTGTCGCCCCCAGCGCTTCGACGCAGCGGCGGGCGAAGCGGCGGGCGTCGTCGGCGGTCATCGCCCAGTCGGCCGGCGGGCTCTGCGAGATCGCCTGGTGGAACAGGCCTTTCGCGGCAGGCGCGGCGAGCAGGCTGAGCACGGCGTGTGCGCCGGCGGATTCGCCGAAGATGGTCACGTTGCCGGGATCGCCGCCGAACGCGGCGATATTGGTGCGCACCCACTCCAGCGCGGCGACCTGATCGCGCAAGCCGAGGTTCGACTCGAAAGAATGCTCCGACGTGGCGAATTCGCCGAAATCGACGTAACCGAACGCGCCGAGCCGGTAGTTCAGCGAGACGAGCACGGCGTCGCCACGCACCGCGAGCCGCCCGCCGGAGTACAGACCGAGTGCCGAGGTGCCGGTGAGATAGCCGCCGCCGTGGATGAACACCAGCACCGGCCGCGGTCGCTCCGACGGCGTCGCGGGCACGGTGACATTCAGTGTCAGCGAGTCCTCGTTGGTCGGCTGGTATCGGCGCGGTCCGATCCGCGCGCCGGCCCGATGCTGCATCGCGGCGAACCCGAACTCGGTGCACTCGCGCACCCCGGTCCACGGCGTGACCGGCTGCGGTGCCCGAAATCGCAAGTCGCCCACCGGCGGGGCCGCGTAGGGGAGGGACCGCCAGCGCAGGACGCGGCGGCCACGACGACCGCGCACGACTCCGTCGGCGGTCTGGATATCTGTCGATGCCACCATTTGCTAATGGTACTTACGGCCGTCGTGTCTCCAACAGGCGTAGCCAGAACTCGCTCACCGCGGGGAAGGCGGGCACCGCGTGCCACAGGGTGGCCAGCGGCACCTTGCCGACCACCGCGATGGTGGCCGCGTGCAGCTGTTCGCCCATCTCGGGGCCGACGAAGGTAGCGCCGAGCAAGGTGTCGGTGCCGGTGTCGATGACCAGCTTGGCGCGGCCGGCGAAGTCGTTGCGCGCCAACGCCGATCCGGCCACCGAGATGTCGAGCTCCAGCGTCTCCACCGCATGGCCGGCCTTGCGGGCGGCCGCCTCGGTCAGTCCGACGGACGCGACCTCGGGCGCGGTGTACACCACCTGGGGGACCTGCCCGTGGTCGGCGCTCGCGGTGCACCGGGCATCATCCAGCGGCCTGCCCTCGGCGCGGGCCGCGATCACATCGCCGCACACCCTGGCCTGGTATTTGCCCATATGGGTCAGGGCGGCACGGTGGTTCAGATCGCCGACGCAGTAGAGCCAGTCACCGTCCGCCTCGCTTGCGGTCAGGTGATCGTCGACCTGCACATAGCCGTCCTTCAGCCCGACGGAGTCCAGGCCGAGGCCCTCGGTCGCCGGTGTGCGCCCGGCGGCCACGATGATCTCGTCGGCCTCGAGTTCGGTGTCGCCCGCCGCGCTGTGCAGCCGCACGGTGACCGGGCCGCCGTGGATGCGACCTTCGCCGGTGTCCTTCGCATCGGGCCGGTGCACGCTCGCCGGTTCGGTCTCCAGCAGGATGCGCACGCCGCGCTCGCGCAACGCCGCGATCACGCGCTCGCCGGCGAACGGTTCGGCCGACGCGAGCACCGTTGTGCCGCGCACGACCATGCTGACCTGCGCGCCGAGCGCGGCCAGCCAGGTCGCCGCCTCGCAGGCGACCACGCCGCCACCGATGATCACCACACGGTCGGGGACCTCATGCAGGTTGGTGGCATCGCGGGAGATCCACGGCAGCGCGTCGCGCAGGCCGGGCACGTCCGGGATGCTGGCCCTGGTGCCGGTGGCCAACACCACCGCGTGCCTGGCGCGCAGCACCTGCCCGTCGACCTCGACCTGCCGCACCCCGGCCAGTCGACCGGTGCCGCGGATGACCTCGATGCGGTGGTCCCGGGCCCAGTCGACCTGCGAGGTGTCGTCGAGGCCGCTGACGAAGGAGTCGCGCCGCCGCAGCACCGCCTCGACGTCGAGGCCGGACGCGGTGATGCCGTCCATGGCCTGCGCGGCCGCGAGCTGATGGCCGGGCCGCAGCAGGGCCTTGCTCGGAATACAGGCCCAGTAGGAACATTCGCCACCGACGAGTTCGCGTTCCACGATCGCGGCGGTGCGCTCGCTCCCGGCGATGGCGTAGGCGGCGGCGTTCTCGCCGGCCGGGCCACCACCGATCACGATGACGTCGTATTCGGCAGGTGTGCTCGGCATTGTTACTGCAGGTAACCCTCGACCTGGGCGGCAGAACTCTGTTCGGCGCCGTCGGGCGACTCGCCCTGGTCGATCCGCGCCCTGCGGTGCCGCAGCAGGTCCCACGCCTGATCCAGCATCACCTCGAGCTCGGCGAGCTGCCTGCGTTCGGCCTTGGGGTCCAACTCGCCCTTGGCGGCCTGCGCGCGCAGTTCGTGCTCCTGGTCGACCAGTGCCTTGATGCGGGCCAACACGTCCTGTTCGGTCATGCCGACCATGCTACGGCTGTGCCAGACACGCGGCGGCGATCGGCACGGCCCTGGCCAGGTCGGACCGGGACAGCGCGGTGTAGCCGAGGGTGATGCCGAACTGGTGCCGCTGTGCGCTCAGGTGATAACGGGACAGTGGATCGAGCGCGACACCGCGCGCCAGGGCCGCGGCCACGGCCCGCTGCTCCGCCTCGGCCGAGGCCAGCGGCACCACCACGTGCGAGCCCGCGTCGTCGCCGAGCACGTCGAGGCCGTGGCGACGCAGCTCGGTGACCATCAGCGCCCGGCGTGGCGGCAGTGCGCGGCGTAGTCGGCGCAAATGCCGAGCCAGGTCGCCGTGGGCGGCGAGCGCGACGAACACCTGCTGGCCCACCGGGCTCGGGCTGGTTCCGGTGCGATGCCGATGCGCGACAACGGCCTCGGCGATCCGCGGCGCGGCGACCAGCCAGCCGACGCCGAGACTGGGCGAGAGGATCTTGCTCGTGGTGCCGAGGTGCACCACCACGTCCGGCGCCATCGCCGCCAGCAACGGCAAAGGGGCGGTGTCGTAGCGCAGTTCGCCGTCGTAGTCGTCCTCGATGATCAGCAGCCCGTCGCGGCGGGCGTGCTCGACCAGCTCGACCCGGCGCGCGGCGGGCAGCCGGGCGCCGAGCGGAAACTGATGTGCCGGCGTGCAATACACGGCCTTGATGTGCGGCGGCAGCAGGTCGACCCGCAGCCCGTGCGCGTCCACCGGCACGGGCAGGACGCGGACCCCGGCCGCCGCGAAAGCGCCTGCGGCCCGGCTGTATCCGGGGTCCTCCATCGCGATGGCGTCGCCGGGCGAGAGCAGCGCGGCAGCGAGTTCGCCTACCGCGGAACTGGTTCCGGCCGTCGCGAGCACCGCCGTGTCGCTGCCCGCGCCGAGACCGCGGTGGCGCAGCAGGTGTTCGACGATCGTCGCGCGGAAATCCGGCTCGCCCGCGCGGTCCTTGCGGACCAGCGGGGAAAGATCGGCGGCGGCCCGCCAGGCGCGCCGCCAGGCCGGGCGGTCGATGGCGTCGGAGCACGGCGCGCCGGGTTGTAGATCCAGCAGCGCCGGATCGTCCCCTGTGCCGTCGGCGGGGAGCGCGCGCCGGGGTGCGGCGGGCGGCGCGGTGGTCAAGTAGGTGCCCGAACCGCGCTTGCCGCTGATCCATCCCTCGGCGTGCAGCTGGTCGAAGGCGGCGGCCACCACGGTGCGGCTCACGCCGAGCCGTTCGGCGAGCGACCGGGACGACGGCAACCGGTCGCCGCCGCGCAGCAGGCCATTGCTCGCCGCAGCCCGCAATCCGTCGGCGACCTGCACCGACAGCGGTTCCGGCAGCGCGCGGTCGAGGGGAAGGGGAAGTTCGTCGAGCACCGCACGCCTCTCGATTGGACTGCGCGAATTTCGTTGAATTGGCACTTTGATAATGCCACTTACCGCCCGATGCTGGTCATATGACCCGATCAGTCGACTCCCGAACCCCGCTCTCGCCGACGCCGCGCAGCACGCTCACCCGCTCGAAGGAACGAGCGCGCAGCGAACGCGCGGACCTGGACGCGGTCCTCGACGCCGGGCTGGTCTGCCACCTCGGCGTGCTGCTCGGCGCCGCGCCGGTGGTGCTCCCCACCATCTACGGACGCGACGGTGACACGCTGTATCTGCACGGTTCGACGGGTGCGGGCAATCTACGCGCTGCCCTCGCCGGCGACATCTCGGTCGCGGTCACCCTGGTCGACGGGATCGTCTACGCCCGTTCGGCGATGCACTTCTCGATGAACTTCCGCTCCGCGGTGGTGCACGGCCGCGCGGTGGAGCTCACCGACCCCGCCGAGCGACTGCACGCGCTCCAGGTGATCACCGAACACGCCGCGCCGGGCGCCTGGTCACGGGTGCGCTCGCCGAGCAAGAAGGAGCTGGCCGCCACCATGGTGCTCGCGCTGGATCTCACCGAAGCCTCGGTGAAGATCCGGGCCGGTGGTCCGAGCGACGACCCGGCCGACATCGAGAACGGCGGTGTCTGGGCGGGGGTACTGCCGGTTCGCCAGGTGTGGGGCGAGCCGGTCGATTCGGCCGATCTCGAGCCGGGCCTCCCGGTACCCGCCGACGTCCTCGACCGCACCGCACCGAGCCTCGTGCCGGTGCAGTGAGTACGGCGTCTGTCACCGTTCGGACGCCACGGAAATCGGCCCGCACTTTGTGCACCGGACGGGATCCGGTCTCGGCCCCGTGACCTGAAGATATTGTCCGGGGCCGGCTATTGTGCGGACCGGTTTGTCTGTGCAAACAATGTCCGGATGACCGCTGCCCCCGATTCCGCTGCGCTGGACGACTTGTCCGGCCGAGTACGCGATGTGCTGCCCGACGTCGCCCGGGATGTGCTCGCCGGGGTGCTCGGCGAGGTGCCCTCGTATCGGGAGTTGTCCGCCGAGATGATCGGGCGGGACCTGCCGCTCGCGGCCGAGGCGAATCTGCGGCTGTTCCTCCGCTCGCTGGCCGAACGGCGGGCACCGCGCACGGACGAACTGTCGGAGCTGATCGCTGTTGCGGTGCGCCGCGCCAGGGACGGGATCCCGCTCGACACCGTGCTTTCGGTGTATCACCATGGCGCGGTTGCCGCGTGGAACTCGGTGGCGGCCACGGCGACGACGCCGCAGCAGCGCGAACAACTACTGGCCGCGGTGCCCTATGTGCTCGGCTACCTCGGCGCCGTGACACCCGGGGTAGCGGGCGCCTATCTGCGGGAGCGTCAGGATC
The DNA here is from genome assembly GCF_044547795.1 of Nocardia sp. NPDC052316. Taxonomy (NCBI): domain Bacteria; kingdom Bacillati; phylum Actinomycetota; class Actinomycetes; order Mycobacteriales; family Nocardiaceae; genus Nocardia; species Nocardia sp. NPDC052316. The sequence goes on along the minus strand of NZ_JBIUBB010000001.1, from coordinate 1,007,798 downwards.
TGCATTGGGAGCAGCGTGAGGCCAAACGTGCTGTGGCGCAGGCCTTGGTGCACGGCACCCCCGCCGATCTGCTGGCCGAGCGGTTCGGGATATCGCTGGACGGCGGGTTCCAGGTGCTCGTGTTTCGGGTGGCCGAACCGGCGACGGGCGGGAACCGGCCGGTGCTGCGCATGGTGCAGAGTGAGATCGACGCGGTGTCCGATCGCGCGCTGAGCACCGTCGAGCGCGGCGGCGGTGTGCTGCTCGTGCCTGCGGCAGCGGGTGAAACAGCCACCGCGCTCGACACTTTCGTCGCCCGTGTCGCACAGGGCATCGGTGCGCGGGCGGTCGGCGGTCTCGCGCTCGCCGCAGGCGTCGACGGGATACCCGCCGCCGTCGAGGAGGCAGGCGAGATAGCCAGACTCGCGTTCCGACTCGGCCGTCCCGCCGCCGTGTACCGGATGGCCGATCTGGCATTGCAGTATCAACTCGCCCGACCTGGCCCGGCGCGGACCTGGCTGCTCACCCTGCTCGATCCACTGCGTGACCAGCCGCACTTGCTGGACGCACTGCGGGCGCTGCTCGCCAACGACTACAACCGGCAGCAGGCCGCGGCCGCGCTTGTCGTGCACCGCAATACGCTCAACTACCGCCTCAACCGGATCGCTACGGTCACCGGCTACGACCCCAATCGCCCCGATCACGCCCAACTGTTCGCCGCCGCGCTCACCGCGTGCGACCTCGCCGCGACGGAGTGAGGGTCGCTCACCAGCCGCGGGCGGGCAGCCCGAACGAGGACAGGGTCTGCCGCGCCAGATCGGCCAGCGCGGTAGCGGATTCGATGCGCGCCGGGTCGAGGCCGACCAGCGAGAGGACGTAGTCGTCGGCGCTGCGGCAGAGGTAGCCGGACAGGCGGGTCCTCGGCCAGTGTGCGGCCGTCAGGCCGGGGTGGATGGCGCGGGCGGCGACGCCGAGGCACTGGTGTGGTCCCAGCATGCGCAGACTGGTGGGGAGCGTGCCGATGTTGGAACACAAGATGTCTCGCTCGCCGGCACCTTTGGACAACGCGTACGCCCATGGGTCGGGGATCACCTGCAGTAGCTCCTCCGGCATGCCGCCGGGGCTGGTCATGCGGCGCTCGTAGGCGGCGCGAGATTTTTCGCGAATCGATGCCGGGGTATCGGTGCGGTCGACGGTGATGTCGGTCATCGCGAGGTCGTTGTCGACGCGTGGTTCGTCGCGGGTATCGACCGGGAGGCTCGCGGCGATCGTCTCTCGCGCGAACCCACTGGCCCACAGCATGTTCGCGACCACCGCGATGAACAGACTGTTAGCGGTGCCGCCCCGCGCGGTGGCGGCCAGCTCCCAGTCCGATACGGCGCACTGGAATATCGCGCCGGGTGTACGCGTGCCGGGCGGAATGCTGGTCTCGCTGTCCGGCGCACGACGCGGGCGTTCCGGAATTCCCTTGCGCAACGCCCGCGCCGTGCCGCGCAGCACGATCGACCACTGTCGGCGGGCATCGACCCAGTCCGATTCGGCGGCTGCGTACACGGTCAAGGCTGTGCCACCGAGGGCGTCGTCCACCGCGTGGACGAGCGCTCGCCCGTCGGCGAGTGCATGCGAACAAGTCAGGGAGACAAGGGAACCGCCGTCGTCCAAGGCGGCGGCGGACAATCGCCAGCCGGGTCCGTACTCCGGATCGAGCTCGGCGCCCTGCGCATCGGCCCACTCCAGCAGAGCGCTCCCGGCCAACGGTCGTTCGGTGAGTAGCAACGGATGCGCGCGCGTATTCGGCTGCCAGCCGCGGCGGGCGCCGGGCACGCGCGGCCGCATCACCCGCCGCCCCAACGGACCGGTGCGCAGCGCCGCGTGCACATCGCGCAGCAACTGGGGATCGATGCGGTCGGCGGTGCGCCACAAGCCTTGCAGCGCGATGGGAGTGCCGAGGCCGCGATGGGTGCGAAGGAAGATCTCGTCGACGACGCTCAACCGGCCCATCGGGCGCACCGCAACACCTCGCTCTCGAGTCGTGCCGGAAACCTACGCCTTCGCGCCGTGGCGCCCCGCACCGGCGGCGAAGCGCTTGGCCCCTTCGAGCGCGCCGTTGGTCAACGCGGTCATGCCGTGCCGGAACTCGTTGCGCAGCGCGGTCTGCTCGTCCATGCCGTCCTGCTCGAGCAGCGACATCCGGTCCGAGCGCAGGCAGGCCTGCGGCAGCGCGGCGAGCTCGGCGGCGAGTTGCTCTGCGGCGCTGCGGGACTCGCCGGTCGGGACCACCCGGTTCGCCAGGCCGATTCGCAGCGCCTCCGCCGCGTCGACGGGGCGGCCGGTGAGCACCATGTCCATGGCGGGCCCGGTGCCGATGATCCGCGGCAGGCGCAGGGTGCCGCCGTCGATCAGCGGCACGCCCCAGCGACGGCAGAACACGCCGAAGATGCTGTCCTGCTCGGCAACTCGCAGATCACACCACAGTGCGAGCTCGAGCCCGCCAGCAACGGCGTAACCGGAGACGGCGGCGATCACCGGTTTGGACAGCCGCATCCTGGTGGGTCCCATCGGTCCGTCGCCGTCCTCGGTGACCACGTTGGACCGTTCGGTGCCGAGTCCCTTGAGGTCGGCGCCCGCGCAGAACGTGCCGCCGTCGCCCCAGAGCACCGCCACCGCGGCGTCGGGATCGGCGTCGAACTCGCGGAACGCGGCGGCCAGCGCCGCGGCGGTCGGCCCGTCGACCGCGTTGCGTGCTTCGGGACGGTGCAGGATCACGGTGGTCACCGGACCCTTGCGTTCGATTCGTACAGTCACGCCGCCACCTCGTTGCTTCGTCCGGTCTGCTCGATCACGTCGACCATACGCCGTAAAACCCCCCTTGTGGCAAGAAATGAATCCATGGTTCACTTCTTGTGTGGCCTACCGCAGAACCCCCGCCGTGCAGGCCCGCCTGGACGCGCAGGCGGGGCTGATCGTGCAGGCCGCGACCAAGGTGCTGGCCGAGGCCGGCTACGCCGGGATGTCCATGGCCGCGGTCGCCGCGGAGGCGGGCGTCGCCACCGGCACCGTCTACAAGAGCTTCGCGGGCAAGGCTGAACTGGTCACCGCCGTCTTCCGCAAGGTGGTGGCCGGTGAGTTGGCCGCCGTGGTCGCGGCCAGCGCCACCGGCACGGCCGTGGAGCGGGTGAGCGCGGCGGTGGAGACGTTTGCCGGACGTGCGCTGAAGAATCCGAAGCTCGCCTACGTGCTGCTCGTCGAGCCCGTCGATACCGTGGTCGACACCGAGCGGCTGCACTTCCGCCGCGCCTTCGCCGAGGCCTTCGAATCGGCTGTCGCGCAAGGTGTCTCGCACGGTGAACTGCCCGCGCAGGATGCCAGGACCAGTGCGGCGGCGCTGGTCGGCGCCATCGGCGAGGTGCTGGTCGGCCCGCTCGCCGCCGCGCCACACGGGGAATCCGTTGTCCCCGAACTCATTACCTTCGCACTGCGCGCACTGGGAGTGCGCGCGACGCCGAGCGGTTCGCTCGCTCGGCAGGAATCAGGAGTGTCCGATGCAGACGCATGAAGTCTTCAACCAGGTGCCCGACATCGCGCCCTTCGATGTCTCACGGAATCCGGCGCTGCTCGAGGGCCTGCACCGCGAGGGCGCGGGCTGGGCCGAGGCCGAGGTACGCGAACTCGGCATGCTCGCGGGCGGCGTCGAGGCGCAGGAGTGGGGGCGACTGGCCAACGAGTACCCGCCGGTGCTGCACACGCACGACCGCTACGGCCACCGGGTCGACGAGGTGGAGTTCCACCCGCACTGGCACGACCTGATGAATGTCGCTGTGTCGCACGGCCTGCACGGCGCGCCGTGGCTGGATGAACGGCCCGGTGCGCACGTCGCTCGGGCGGCGAAGTTCTACACCTGGGGCGCCGCCGAAGCCGGGCACATGTGCCCGATCTCGATGACCTATGCCGTGGTGCCCGCGCTGCGACACAACAAGGAACTGTCGGCGAAATACGAACCGCTGCTCGGCTCCCGGGTCTACGACTTCGGCCTGCGGGAGCCGTCGGCCAAAGCCGGTCTCATCGCGGGCATGTCGATGACCGAGAAGCAGGGCGGCTCGGACGTGCGCGCCAACACCACCACGGCGACACCGCAACCCGACGGCTCCTATCGGATCGTCGGGCACAAGTGGTTCACCTCGGCCCCGATGTCGGACATGTTCCTCACGCTGGCCAAGGCGCCCGGTGGGCTGTCCTGTTTCCTGCTGACCAGGGTGCTGCCGGACGGCACGCGCAATCCCATTCGCATTCAACGGCTCAAGGACAAGCTCGGCAACAAGTCCAACGCGTCCTCGGAGATCGAGTACGAGAACGCCACCGGCTGGCTGGTCGGCGCGGAGGGCGCCGGGGTCAAGACCATCATCGAGATGGTGAACATGACCAGGCTGGACTGTGTGATCGGTTCGGCGACCGGCATGCGGACCGGGGCGGTATTCGCCGCGCACCACGCGAGGCATCGAGAAGCGTTCGGCGCCAAGCTGATCGATCAGCCCGCGATGCGGAATGTGCTGGCGGACTTGGTGATCGAGTCCGACGCGGCGACCACGGTGATGATGCGCCTCGCCGGCGCCACCGACCGGGCGACCAGCGACCCGGCCGAGGCCGCGCTGCGCCGGATCGCGTTGGCGGTCACCAAGTATTGGGTGTGCAAGCGGGCGCCCGCGCACGCCGCCGAGGCGCTGGAGTGCTTCGGCGGCAACGGCTATGCCGAGGAGTCCGGGATGCCGCGGCTCTACCGTGAGGCGCCGCTGATGTCCATCTGGGAAGGCTCCGGCAATGTCGCGGCACTGGATGCGTTGCGCGCCATGGGTCGTCAGCCGGAGACCGTCGAGGCATACTTCGCCGAGGTCTCGCTGGCGCGCGGTGCGAACCCGCGGCTCGACGATGCCATCAGCCGGGTCGGCAAGGAACTCGCCGATCTCAGCGACATCGAATATCGCGCCCGCCGCGTGGTCGAGCTGATGGCCCTCGTCTTGCAAGGCGCGCAGTTGGTGCGGCACGGACACCCGGCCGTCGCGGATGCCTTCTGTGCCAGTCGGCTCGGCGGCGATTGGGGCATTGCCTTCGGTACGCTGCCGACCGGTGTGGACACCGGGGCCATTCTGGAGCGCGCGTTGGTCTGAGCCGGTCCGGGCACCTCGGAACATCCGAAGAGATTGGGCAACAGCATTTCTGGCGCAACCAGGCGGGATGTTGTTGATCTTTAATCGGGGTACAGATTCGTACCGGGACTAGGGGGTGCGGTGAAACCTGTTCTCGCTGAGTGCTTTAGGTTTCGGCCTCGTATCTCGGGTTATCGGCTCGGGCAATTACCTGTCCCGGTATGGCGCCGCGGAATGGTGTTACACCGTCCAATATCAATAGCCGTCAAAGATATTCGCGCTTAACAATTGGCGGTCCTCGCTCGCCGATAGCCCGAAGATTCCCAGCCCAGCTATCCTTTTCCCCAGTCTCGTCTCCAGTCGAGTTGACCGCCGGTATGTGGTTCTACTTGGTCATGAAACCCACACATATACGGGCGGGACGAAATTCCGCCCTCGCGTTAATTGCTGTTGCGGCAATGATGTTCGCGCCCGGCCCGGCCGGTGGCGCGCCGCCGGTGAGTCCATCCGCGCCGGCGGGTTCCGATCTGTCCGCGGTCCCGAAAGAAGTAACGACCGATTCTGAAGGCGCCGTCCAGCAGGTGGTGCCCAAGGATCTCGTTCCGGCACCGTCGGGCACGCCCGCCGAAGCGCCCGCCGCCGCGCAGGCGCACGCGCCCGGTGTGCACAAGGCGCTCAGCGGAAATGGCGATACCGCTGGCGACCTGGTGGTCGAGTCCGTGTTCCAGGTTGGTGAGGGGTCCACGGTCCGGCTGCGTCAGGAGATCGACAAGGTACCGGTGTTCGGCGCATCGGCGGCGCAGTCGCTGACCGCCGACGGTGCCCTCATCTCGGTGACCGGCGCGCTGGCGAAGAAGTCGAAGGGCAAGTTCAGCACGACGACCCCGACCGCGCAGATCCAGGCCACCGCGCTGAAGAAGGTTGCCGAGCAGAGCAAGACGGCGCCGGACAAGCTGGCTGTGGACGACACGAAGGCCTTCTGGTACGACGCCAAGCTGGCCGCCAAGGGCGAGGCGCAGGGCACCGCGGTCCCGGCGTTCAAGGTCGAGATCAACGGCGCCAGCGACGACAAGAAGGGCGAGCCCGCCAAGTGGATCGTCTTCGTCGACGCCAACAGCACCAACAAGGTGCTCGACAGCTGGAGTGAGACCAAGCACCTCAACCGGGTGGTGTGCGACAACGCGAACCGGCGCATCGACCCCAACCGGGCAGGCTGCGGCACCGGAACGCTGCGTTCCACCAGGTCCGAGGGCCAGGCACCGGTCGGCATCAAGGATGTCGACGACATCTACACCTACCTGGGCAACACCGAGGCCTTCTACGCCAAGTACACCAAACTGGCGAACCTGACCAACCTGATCGGCTCCGACACCGGGGACGGCAAGGGTAAGGCGCTGCGCGCCACGGTCCGGCTCTGCACCACCACCGCGTGCCCGTACCAGAACGCCTTCTGGTCCGGCAGCTACATGGCCTACGGCTCGGGTCTCACCACCGAGGACATCACCGGCCATGAACTCACCCACGGCGTGACACAGCACACCAACGGTCTCGTCTACCGCAACGAGCCCGGTGCGATCAACGAGTCCATGTCCGACATCTTCGGCGAGCTCACCTTCCTGGTGAACACCAGCAACCCGTGCAACACCGCCGCCAACCGGTGGAAGCTCGGTGCCTGCAGCTCGATCGGCGTGATCCGCGACATGAAGAACCCGAACGCCTACCAGGATCCCGACACCTACCGTGGTCGCTACTGGTACACCGGCACCGGTGACAGTGGCGGTGTGCACATCAACAGCGGCGTCGGCAACAAGACCGCTCAGCTGATGGTCGACGGCGGCAGCCTCAACAGCGTCAACGTCACCGCGATCGGCCTGGAGAAGACCGCAGCGCTGTACTGGACCACCCAGACACTGCTCACGTCGAGCTCCAACTACGCGGCACTGTCCACCGCGCTGAAGAACGCGTGCAACACCAACGTTCGCAACGGAACTGCCGGCACCACGGCTGCTGATTGTGTCCAGGTGGCAAACGCCACCAAGGCCACCAAGCTGCCGCAGCAGCAGGCGCGTACCTAGGAACAACTCTCGGTAGAAAACCGACATCTCACCGGGCCCGGCAAGGGCTCGGTGAGATGTCTTTTTGTTTTGCCCGTGCCGGGCGGCGGATTTCCCTCGGTAGGGTGACTGTGATGGACAGGGCGTATGCCGAAACATCGTTGAGCGCGCTCGTACAGCGGGTGCGCGAGCACGCGGGCGGGCGCGGCGGCCGGTATCTGCTCGGCATCGTCGGGCCGCCGGGAGCGGGCAAGTCCACCCTTTCCGTCCGGCTGCGCAAGGCGTTGAACGCCGAGTCGCCGGTGGCGGAGATCGCGCCGATGGACGGCTACCACCTGACCGACGAGGTATTGCGGGCCGCGGGAAACCTTGCGCGGAAAGGTGAACCGGACACTTTCGATACCGCGGCATTCGTGGCGAATCTGCGCAGGCTCCGCGATGCGCCGCTCGGTGAGCCGGTGCCGTGGCCGGTCTTCGATCGCACGGTGGGCGATCCGATCCCGGCGGGCATCGTTTTCCAGCGGCAGACGATCGTGCTCACCGAGGGGAATTACCTGTTGCTCGACGATGTCGGGGACCGGGAATGGTCGGCGGTGCGCAAGCTGCTCGACGAATGCTGGTACCTCGACGCACCGCGGCCCCTACTGGAGCAGCGGTTGCTGCGCCGCCATATTCGCGGCGGCCGCACCGCCGCGGCCGCCGAAACCAAGGTGCACGACAGCGACCTGCGCAACGCCGACCTGATCGACACCACCAAGTTCCGCGCCGACCTGGTGCTGCGCCAACGCGGCGGACGGTACGAGGTCTGGCGCTGAGCGCCCGGCCTACTTCTTGGCGCGATACCAGCGGATGAGCGCGTCGGTGGACGAATCACCTTGCGGCTCGGGCTCTTCCGCGGACGTCAGCAACGGCGCCAACGCCAGCGCCTGCTGCTTGCCGAGCTCGACGCCCCACTGGTCGAAGCTGTCGACGCCCCAGATGGTGCCTTCGACGAACACCTGATGCTCGTAGAGGGCGATCAACTGGCCGACGACCGACGGGGTGAGCTGCGGCGCGAGGATGGTGGTGCTCGGCCGGTTGCCCGGCATCACCTTGTGCGGCACCACCTTCGGGTCGGTGCCCTCGGCGGCGATCTCCGCCGCGGTCTTGCCGAACGCGAGCACCTTGGTCTGCGCGAACAGGTTGCTCATCAGCAGATCGTGCATGCTGCCGGTGCCGTCGCGGGTGGGCAGATCGTCGGTGGGGCGGGCGAATCCGATGAAGTCCGCGGGGATCAGCCGCGTACCCTGGTGCAGCAGTTGATAAAACGCGTGCTGGCCGTTGGTTCCCGGCTCGCCCCAGAAGATTTCGCCGGTGGAGGTGCTGACCGGGCTGCCGTCGGCGCGCACCGACTTGCCGTTCGACTCCATCGTCAGCTGCTGCAGATAGGCCGGGAAGCGGGCCAGATCGTTCGAATAGGGCAGCACCGCACGGGATTCCGCGCCGAAGAAGTTCGAGTACCAGACACCGAGCAGGCCGAGCAGCACCGGCGCGTTCGCCTCCAGCGGCGCGTTCGCGAAATGCTCGTCCACCGCGTGCATGCCCGCCAGGAACTCCGCGAAACGCTCCTTACCGATGGTCGCCATCACCGCGAGACCGATCGCGGAATCCACCGAGTAGCGCCCGCCCACCCAGTCCCAGAAGCCGAACATGTTGGCGGTATCGATGCCGAACTCGGCCACCTTCTCGGCATTGGTCGAGACGGCGACGAAATGCTTGGCGACGGCGTCCTCGCCGAGCGCGTCGACCAGCCAGCGCCGGGCGGCGGTCGCGTTCGTCAGCGTCTCCAGCGTGGAGAAGGTTTTGGAGGCGACGATGAACAGGGTTGTCGCAGGGTCGAGTCCGTCGAGTTTCGCCACCAGATCGGCCGGATCCACATTGGAGACGAACCGGGCGCCGAGGCCAGCGTCGGCGTAGTGGCGCAGGGCCTGGCACACCATCACCGGCCCGAGATCGGAGCCGCCGATGCCGATGTTCACCACGGTGCTGATGCGCGCGCCGGTGGCGCCGCGCCAGTCGCCCGCGCGCAGCGCGTCGGTGAACTCGCCCATCCGCCGCAGCACCTCGTGCACCTGCGCGCCCGCGTCGGCGCCGTCCACGATCAGCGATGCCCCTTCGGGCAGGCGCAGCGCGACGTGCGCGACCGCGCGGTCCTCCGAGGTGTTGATGTGCTCGCCGCGGTACATCGCGTCCCTGCGCTCCGGCACCCCGGCCTCGCGCGCCAATTCGACGAGCAGGTGCAGGGTTTCCCGGTTGACGCGGTGCTTGCTGAAGTCGATGTGCAGGTCCGCCACGTCGATTGTCATGGCACGACCACGGGAAGGATCGTCGGCGAAGAGCTCCCTGAGGTGGCGCCCCCCGAGCCCGTCGAAGTGCTCGTGCAGTTTCCGCCAGGCCGCCGTCGCGGTGATGTCGCTGCTCACGTCCGCCGAGGTTACTCACCGCCCCACCGGCGCGCACGGCAAACACCCCGGGGAGACTCGGTGAGAACCGTCGCGGCTCGGCCTACGCTGGCCTCATGGTGTCCGAACGCGAAGTTCTCGAATCCGTCCCGACGCAGCTGTGGATCGGCGGGCCGGTGCCCGCCACCGGCGGCGGCACCTTCCCGGTGCACAATCCGGCAACGGGGGAGGTGCTGACCCAGGTCGCCGACGCCACCCCCGAGGACGCGGTGCGCGCGCTGGACGCGGCCGTCGCGGTGCAGGCCGAGTGGGCCGCGCGGCCCTCGCGCGAGCGCGGTGAGATCCTGCGCACGGTCTTCGAGCAGATCACCGCGCGCGCCGAGGAATTCGCGCTGCTGATGACCCTGGAGATGGGCAAGGCGCTGCCGGAGAGCCGCAACGAGGTGAAGTACGGCGCGGAGTTCTTCCGCTGGTTCAGCGAGGAAGCGGTCCGGGTGCACGGGCGCTACCTGCACGCGCCGTCGGGCACCGGCCGGATCATGGTGCACAAGCAGCCGGTGGGTCCGTGCCTGGCGATCACGCCGTGGAACTTCCCGCTGGCCATGGGCACCCGCAAGATCGGCCCCGCGCTGGCGGCGGGCTGCACGATGATCGTCAAACCCGCCTCCGCGACACCGCTGACCATGCTGCTGCTCGCCAAGCTGTGCAGCGAGGCCGGGCTGCCGGACGGGGTGCTCTCGGTGATCACGTCGAGCCGTTCCGGCGCCGTGACCCAGCCGCTGCTCGACGACCCCCGGCTGCGCAAGCTCACCTTCACCGGATCCACCGAGGTGGGCAAGAAGCTGGTGGAGAAGTCGGCGAACGGGCTGCTGCGCACGTCGATGGAGCTCGGCGGCAACGCGCCGTTCGTGGTGTTCGACGACGCCGATATCGACGCGGCCGTGCAGGGCGCCATGCTGGCCAAACTGCGCAACGGCGGCGAGGCGTGCACCGCGGCGAATCGCTTCCACGTGCAGAACGGTGTGCTGGAGGAGTTCACCAGCAAGTTCGTCGAGGCGATGGCCGAAGGCGTGACCCTCGGCCCCGGCACCGACCCGAACACCACCCTCGGCCCGCTGATCAACGAGGAGCAGCTCGACACGGTCAGCGAACTGGTCGAGGACGCGGTCGCGGTGGGCGCCAAGGTGCGGCTCGGCGGCAAGGCGCCCGGCGGTCCCGGCTGGTTCTACCCCGCCACCATTCTCAGCGAGGTGCCGCCGCAGGCCAGGATCCTGCGCGAGGAGGTCTTCGGGCCGGTCGCTCCGATCGTCGGTTTCGCCACCGAGGAGGAAGGCATCGCCGCGGCAAACGACACCGAGTTCGGCCTGGTCAGCTACGTCTACACCCGAGATCTGGACCGTGCGTTGCGCGTCGCCGAGGGCCTGGAATCCGGCATGGTCGGGGTGAATCGCGGCGTGATCTCCGATCCCGCAGCGCCTTTCGGCGGCGTCAAGGCGTCCGGCTTCGGCCGCGAGGGCGGCACCGAGGGCATCGAGGAATACCTCTCCACCAAGTACATCGCCCTCAGCTGAGCGGGGCCGCAGAGGAAACGACCGCCCCGGGGTGATGAACACCCGGGGCGGCCTGGGGAATGCGGTTGTCTAGCTTTTTGCCGCATGGGTCGATGGCCGCGTCGAGCGGCCTGAGGAAAAAGGGGTCAGTGACCGAGCCGGCCGCGGCCGAGGCGCAGCAGCAGCATCGCGAGGGTGTGGCCTTCCTGGCCGAGCTCGCTGAAGCGCTCCAGCACCTTCATTTCGCGGTTGTGCACGAGGCGGGGCCCGCCGGAGGCCATCCTGGTCCGGCCGATGATCCGGGAGATCTCCGTGCGACGTTTGATGGCCGCGAGGATCTCGGCATCGAGACGATCGATCTCCTTACGGAGCTTGTCGATCTCCGCGTCGCTCTGCGGCAGCGCCGAATCGGACCCGGTCGTCGTGGCGGGGGTACTCATCATTCATCTCCTCGTGTCAGAACATGGATCGGCGGGTGAGCCCGGCTCGTTACCGATCGGTTCTTTCACCGTGAAACAGACCTGGTAGGGCCTTCGAATTGGCTACCAAGGACGGTGCGCTCAGATACAGGTGCCGCGATGACGATATCCGGTCGGTAACCGAAACGGATGTATCGCGTGGGCACTCATCATGTCGCCAGTCTGCCACGGGTGGGTAGGTATGCAAAACGTTTGGTTTTGTGAATCTGCTGAGAAGGCGGGCACGGATTCGCCGCGGCGGCTGCCTGGGGAGTTCATCCGCCGTTCGCGTACGCGGTACCGATCCGTCACCGAGACGGCCCGGGGCTTCATCTCTGTCGGTGTCCGCCGGTAGCGTGGATGGGCGATGGACATCACGGTGGCTCCCAAGACGCAGGCCGGTCGCGCCCTGCAGCCGGATTCGACCCACAAACCGCAGTTCACCGGTGGAAACACCGAAGATGCGGTCAGGCATGGCGAGGAGGTAGGTGCGGTGCGGGAAACGCAGCGAGCCGCTGTCCCCGAGCCGCCGCCGTCGGCCAGCGAATTGGAGCAACGGCGTGTCGAGCGGGAGCGTCGGCGCGCCGAGGAGGCCGTGCACCTGCTCGACGGTCTCAATCCGCAGCAACGCGCCGCCGTTGTGCACAGTGGCGCGCCGCTGCTCATCGTGGCCGGCGCGGGTTCCGGCAAGACCGCCGTGCTCACCCGGCGCATCGCCTACCTGCTCGCCGCTCGCGGGGTGACCCCCGGCCAGGTGCTCGCGATCACCTTCACCAACAAGGCCGCCGCGGAGATGCGGGAGCGAGTAATAGGACTGGTCGGTCCGCGCGCGAACAACATGTGGGTTTCGACATTCCACTCCAGCTGTGTCCGAATTCTGCGGATGCAAGCCGCGCTGCTGCCCGGCTTGAATTCGAATTTCTCCATCTACGACGCCGATGATTCGCGGCGACTGCTCACCATGATCAGCCGCGACTTCGACATCGACACCAAGAAATACACCGCCCGGTTGCTGTCGACCGCGATCTCGAATCTGAAGAACGAGCTGATCGGGCCGCAGCAGGCGAGCGCGGACGCCGAGTCGGACGAGACCGAGCTTCCCGCCCTGGTGGCGCGTGTCTACACCGAGTATCAACGGCGGTTGCGCGCGGCGAACGCACTGGATTTCGACGATCTGATCGGCGAGACGGTGGCGCTGCTGCAGCACCACCCGCAGGTCGCCGAGTATTACCGGCGCCGGTTCCGGCACGTGCTGGTCGACGAGTACCAGGACACCAACCACGCCCAGTACATCCTGGTGCGTGAGCTGGTCGGGCATCACCGGGAAGACCGCAGCGAGGACCAGGCGCCGCCCAGCGAGCTGTGTGTGGTTGGCGACGCGGATCAGTCCATCTACGCCTTCCGCGGCGCGACCATCCGCAATATCGAGGAGTTCGAGCGTGACTTCCCGGACGCGGAAACCATTCTGCTGGAACAGAACTATCGCTCCACCCAGCACATCCTGTCCGCCGCCAACGCGGTGATCTCGCGCAACGAGAACCGGCGCGACAAGAAGCTGTGGACCGATTCCGGCGAGGGCGACCTGATCACCGGTTACGTCGCCGACAACGAGCACGACGAGGCCGCGTTCGTGGCGCGCGAGATCGACAAACTCGTCGATCAGGGCGAGGCCAACTACGGCGACGTCGCGGTGTTCTACCGCACCAACAACAACTCCCGCGCGCTGGAAGAGATCTTCATCCGGATGGGCCTGCCGTACAAGGTGGTCGGCGGCGTCCGGTTCTACGAGCGCAAAGAGGTCCGCGACATCGTCGCCTACCTGCGCGTGCTGGAGAACCCCGAAGACGCGGTGAGCGTCCGCCGGATCCTGAACACCCCGCGCCGTGGCATCGGCGATCGGGCCGAGGCCTGTGTGGCGGTGCACGCCGACCAGCGCGGGATCGGTTTCGCCGCGGCGCTGCGCGACGCGGCCGACGGCAAGGTCGCGCTGCTCAACACCCGGGCCCAGCGCGCGATCGCCGGCTTCCTCGAGCTGCTGGAGGAGATCAGGGCGGCGGGCGTACAGGAGAATCTCGACTTCCCCGACGTCGGCAATGTCGTCGACGCGGTGCTGGAACGCACCGGCTACCGGGCCGAACTGGAGGCGTCCGACGATCCGCAGGACGGCGCCCGGCTCGACAACCTCAACGAACTGGTCAGCGTCGCACGGGAGTTCAGCTCCGAGGCGCACAACAACGCGGAGGCGGCCCGGCAGGAGGGGCTGTTGCCGGAGGTGGCCGAGGGCGAACCGGATCCGGGGTCGCTCGCCGCCTTCCTGGAGCGGGTCTCGCTGGTCGCCGACACCGACCAGATCCCGGACGAGGGCACCGGCGTCGTCACGATGATGACGTTGCACACCGCCAAGGGGCTGGAGTTCCCGGTGGTGTTCGTGACCGGCTGGGAGGACGGTCAGTTCCCGCACATGCGGGCGCTCGGCGACCCCACCGAGCTGGCCGAGGAACGCAGGCTCGCCTACGTCGGTATCACGCGGGCCAGGAAGCGGTTGTATCTCACCCGTGCGGTGGTGCGTTCGGGGTGGGGCCAGCCCGTCTCCAATCCGGAATCCCGTTTCCTCCAGGAGATTCCGGACCATCTGATCGACTGGCGTCGATTGGAGCCGACCGGTTCCGCGGCGACCCGTGGTATCCGTCGCCGGGGTGACGACGATCGGATGGAGCGCGACTGGACCCGCGGCGACGGGTGGTCCGAGCAGCGTCCCGGTGTTCGGGGCGATCGTGGACCGCGTCGTCCCGCACCCGGTGGCGCGACCCGCAACAACACCAATCTCGTTCTCGCTGTTGGTGATCGGGTGAGCGATGACAAGTACGGGCTCGGCAAGGTGATCGCCGCGGAGGGCTTCGGGCCGCTGGCCACGGTCACCATCGACTTCGGCACCGCGGGCAAGATCCGGCTCATCCCGCAGTACAGCAGGACGCTGGTGAAACTGTGACAGCGACTGTGCCGCAGCGGTTCCTGTCCGGCCTTCGGTCCCGCCGCGTGCTTCGGTAAGGTTCGGCCATGGACACGGTCGCGCAGCACGTGCTCTGGTTGCTCCCGATGCTGTGGCTGGGCATGGTGCTGGCCATCTCGTTCCTCGAAGCACCGCTGAAGTTCCGTGCGCCAGGGATCACCCTCGCGCTCGGTCTCGGCATCGGGCGGCTGGTGTTCCGCGCCTTGAACATCGTCGAGGCGGTCCTGGCCGTCGCACTGGTACTGGCGACGCTGGTGGCCGCACCCGGCCCGAGTATCTGGGTATGGCTCGCCGTCGCCGTGGCCCTGCTCGCCGTGCAAACCCTCGCGGTGCGCCCCCCGCTGAGCCGGCGAACCGATCGAGTACTGGCCGGAGAGGAATTGCCGCGATCGCACGCCCACTTCTGGTACATCGGTCTGGAAGTGACCAAAGTTGTTGCGCTGCTGGGATTAGCGATCGCGGCAGCTCCGTAGCGGGCGGGCGGCGGGTCTGGTCGAGAGTCGCGCAGTCTGGTGGGGCTCAAGCCGTGTGGCCGGGGCTCGCGCCGTGTGGCTGGGGCTCGTGCCGTGTGGCCGGGGTGCCGTGTGGCTGGGGCTCGTGCCGTGTGGCCGGGGTGCCGTGTGGCTGGGGCTTGCGCCGTGTGGGCCGGGAGCGCGAGTGTGGGTGGGCTGGCGCCGCGTAGCTGGGCTGGCGCCCGTGTGGCTGGGCTGGCGCCCGTGTGGCTGGGCTGGCGCCCGTGTGGCTGGGCTGGCGCCCGTGTGGCTGGGCTGGCGCCCGTGTGGCTGGGCTCGCGCCGCCTGGCCCGGGAGTCGGACCGTGTGGCCGGAGTCGCGCTGTGTGGCCGGGAGTCGCGCCGTGTCGCTGGTGCTCGGGCCGTGGGGCTGGGGCTCGCGCCGTGTGGGCAGGGAGTCGCGCCGTGTGGCTGGGGCTCGCGCAGAACGGCGGTTTCGTAGCAGGCTTGGCGGCGGGCCGGCGGGGACTTGCTCACCGTCGTAGCCCTGTAGTTCTGCGGCGAGTGGTGGTCCGTTCAGCGCGGGAGCAGATCGGTCAGGGCTTCGTCCAGGGTTGGGTAGCGGAAGGTGAAGCCTTGTTGCCGTAGGACTTTCGAGGTGGCGTGGCGGCCGGTGAGGCCGAGGGCCGCGTCGCTGCGTAGGAGTACCGCGCCGATTTTCAGTAGTGCCGTCGGGGTGGGGGGTGCCGGTGGGCGGCGCAGGTGCCTGCGCAGCGCGGCCATCAACTCGCGGTTGCGGACCGGGAAGTCGGTGGCGGCCAACAGGATTCCGTCCGGCAGCGTGACCTGAGGGTCGAGGCCGAGGGTGGCGCGCACGATGGCCAGCCAGTCCTCGATGTGAATCCAGCTGAACCACTGGTCGCCCGATCCGACACGCCCACCGAGACCCGCCTTGGTCAATTGGCTCAGGCGCTTCAGCGCGGGAGCTTGCGGGTCGAGCACGATCGAGGTGCGCAGGATGGTCGAGTGGGCGGCGTTGGCGCCGTCGAACGCCCGCTCCCACGGCTCCGCCACACCCGTCATCTGTGGCAGGCCCACCGGCACCGGAGTCGTTTCCGTACAACGAGTTTCGCCCGCATCCGACCAGATCGCGGTGGTGCTGGCCTGCACCCAGTAGTCGATGGGCGCGTCGAGCGTGGCGGCCGCGTCGACCAGTGCGCGCGTGGAAGCCACTCGGCTGTTCCGCAATTCATCGATATTGCGAGCAGTCGGTCGGACGTCGACCAGCTTGCCAGCCAGATTGATGATCGCGGTAGGCCCTGGATTACGCAGTGCCGCAACCCAATCGCCCACGGTGTGGCCGTCCCACTCCACCTGA
The DNA here is from genome assembly GCF_044547795.1 of Nocardia sp. NPDC052316. NCBI lineage: Bacteria > Bacillati > Actinomycetota > Actinomycetes > Mycobacteriales > Nocardiaceae > Nocardia > Nocardia sp. NPDC052316. The sequence goes on along the minus strand of NZ_JBIUBB010000001.1, from coordinate 991,336 downwards.
TCGAATGGCAGCGCAGGATCTCGTCGCCGGGTGAGTACGGTTACCCGATGGCCACGGCAGGTGAGATCGGCAGCCACATGTTTGCCCAATGCGCCGGTGCCACCGGCGATTACCACCGTCAGCGCCGTCGCGGCGGGCTGCACCCCTGCCAGCCGCGCCAGTCGCGCGAAGGTGACTCTTGTATCGGATTCCAGCATCGGCCCCACGATCATCCGCGCGACCGGCGCCGATGGTCCGCTGAAGGTGAGTCGCTGGGTGAGCTCGGTGCCACTGTCACGCGGCGTCAGCGTCCACGTCAGCCGCATCCGCCCGGCCGGCTCCGGCTGTTCGATGCTCAGCTCCCGCCCCGGGACCAGTGTGCTGATGACGAACGGCGGAGCAGTCCGCCCGTGCAGTGCCCCGACAACCCGTCCCTGAGGCAGATAGTCACCGGTGGTGCCCACCGCAACCGGACCGTGCAGCCGAACCGAGGTGACCCCGGGATTCCACTCCGGCAACCGCGTCGGATCCGCCACCACCGCCCACACGAGTTCCGGTGAAACCGCAATGAACTGGGTGTACGTCGTTGTACGTGCCATACCCCGACGCTAGCCCTCAGTCGCCCCGATCAGTACGTGCGCATCATCACGCACCGTCAAAACCGGGGTCAACGGGAAACCTGGCGTCAGGCGTCCTGCCCTCAGCTCGTCTTCAGCCAAACCTTCGGTCAGAACCCGGAACCCTCAGTCCCGCTGAGGCCCCAAGCTGATTCCTCGTGTAGCCAACCACGGCACCGGGTCGACCTTGTCGGTCCCGTTCAACCACACCTCGAAGTGGCAATGCGGCCCGGTCGAGAACCCACGGTTACCGATGGTGGCGATCTGATCACCGGCCATCACCCGCTGCCCCTGCGACACGGTGGCGGTGTCGATGTGTCCGTAGATGGTTACGGTGCCGTCGTCGTGCAGCAACCGAACCCACATGCCGAACCCGGCGGCAGGCCCCGCTTCGATCACGGTGCCGTCGGCGACCGCGACGATCGGCGTGCCGATCGGCCCGGCGATGTCGATGCCGAGATGCTGTACGCCCCAACGGGCACCGAAGCCGGAGGTGAAGTTGCCTGCCGCGAACTTGGTGAACAGAGGACGCAGCTTCGCGGCTTCGGCCGCGGCCAGGTCTTCGGCGTACTTCTGGCCTTTTTGCAGAATGTCGTTGAAATCGCCGAGGTGCGTGGGCCCCGACACGTTGAGCAGTTGGGGCGACTCCGGCGAGGTGCTCGGGTCCGCCAAGCTGACGGACTGTGCGGCGATCTCGTGGATCTGCCCGCCTGCCTCGTAGTCGACGGACTGGGAGGGCTGGTCGGGCGAGGCGAGCGCGGCCTGTCCGGCGGCGACGACCGCACCGGCGGCGACCGCGGCGACCGCGGCGCGTCCCTTGAGTGCGGCGGGCGGCGCGGGCAGCCGGTGTGCGCCACCGCGCTTGGCGGCGCGTCGGCCGGGGATGACGGTGGGGGTGGCCGGGTTCTCCGGCTCGGCCTCGGGCGCCCAGGACTCTTCCGGAGCCCAGCTGCTGTCCTCGGGGGCCTGATAGGGCTCTTCGCCCCAGGCCTCGCCCGCGTTCCAGGCTTCACCGGCGTTCCAGGCGGCGCCGTCGCCCCAGGCTTCCTGCGGTGACCACGAATCCTGCTGCGACCACGAGTCGTTCGCGGTCCAGGAGTTCTCGCGGTATCCGTCGTCCTGCGTGCCTGCGGCGTGGAAGTTGTAGTCGCCCTGCGGTGCTGCGTTGTAGGGCGGTGCCGCGTTATAGGGCGTCGCGGGTGCGGCGTTGTAATCCGCCTGCGCCGCGGCGCTCCCGTAGGGCGCCCGCGACGTGGCGTGGTAGTCGTCCCGAGCCGGTGCCGCGTGGAACAAGGAGTTCCGCTGGCGGTCCACCGAGGGCCGGGCGTGGGAAGCCTGCGCCCCGAACGGTTCGTCATCGTTGCGATAACGATGTCCGTACTGAGCGCGATCTTCAGGTTTGAGGGTGGAGCGATGGTTCATCGGCGGTGCCACATCGTGGTGAGGCGGGAGATGTTCGCGAGGCCGAGGTGCCTGCTGATCAGCGGCGTCGACGAGTCGTTTGCGGAACGGCTCTCCATCTGCGGAGTGCTGTGCTGCATCAAGCTTGCCGTCCTCCTAGTCGTGACCGTGCTGTGACATCGACCGCAATGACGGTAACGAAACGATTGCAGGGTCCGCAAGCGCTGCGGCCCTTCTGTCCGAACATGTGAGATTGATCACGGTAACACCACGGAATATCTATCTGTGCATTGGGCACGCGAGTGAGCTCGCTCGACGACGTTTTGTAGTAGACCACGCCGTCGGCCCGGGTTCGGCGGTTCTACCTGGCGTGGTGTCAACTACCTACTCGCGAGTAGCGTTGGCCAGGGGTTTTCCCGCCGCGCTTATCGGCCCGTGACCTGCGCCACTTAGGATGAACGTGGCCGATTGGCCGTCCATGTGACTGATTAGAGTCCGACCCGACCCGCTTCCGACGTCGGGCCGCCAACAAAGACGTTGTCATCACAACGCAGACGAGACGGTGAGTACATGGATCTCTTCGAATATCAGGCGAAGGAGCTCTTCGTTAAGCACGGAGTGCCTTCGTCCGAGGGCCGCGTCACGGACACGGCCGAGGACGCCCGCGCCATCGCGGCTGAAATCGGCAAGCCGGTGATGGTCAAGGCTCAGGTGAAGGCCGGTGGCCGCGGCAAGGCGGGTGGCGTCAAGTACGCCGCCACCCCGGACGACGCGTTCACGCATGCGCAGAACATCCTCGGCCTGGATATCAAGGGCCACATCACCAAGAAGATCCTTGTCGCCGAAGCCAAGGACATCGCGGAGGAGTACTACATCTCCTTCCTGCTCGACCGGTCCAACCGCACCTACCTGGCCATGTGCTCGGTGGAAGGCGGTATGGAGATCGAAGAGGTCGCCGCGACCAAGCCGGAGCGCCTCGCCAAGGTCGCCGTCGACGCCGTCAAGGGTGTCGACCTCGCTTTCGCCCGCTCGATCGCCGAGCAGGGCCACCTGCCCGCCGAGGTGCTCGACGCCGCGGCCGTGACCATTCAGAAGCTGTGGGAGGTGTTCGTCAAGGAGGACGCCACCCTGGTGGAGGTCAACCCGCTGGTGCGCACCCCGCAGGACGAGATCCTCGCGCTGGACGGCAAGGTCACCCTGGACGAGAACGCCGAGTTCCGGCACGCGGATCACGAGGCCTTCGCCGACAAGGACGCGACCGATCCCTTGGAGCTCAAGGCCAAGGAGAACGACCTCAACTACGTCAAGCTCGACGGTGAGGTCGGCATCATCGGCAACGGCGCCGGTCTGGTCATGTCCACCCTCGACGTGGTCGCCTACGCGGGCGAGCACCACGGCGGCGTCAAGCCCGCCAACTTCCTCGACATCGGTGGCGGCGCCTCGGCCGAGGTAATGGCCGCCGGTCTGGATGTCATCCTGGGCGACTCCCAGGTCAAGAGCGTGTTCGTGAACGTCTTCGGTGGCATCACCGCCTGTGACGCGGTCGCCAACGGCATCGTCAAAGCGCTGGAGATCCTCGGCGCCGAGGCGAACAAGCCGCTGGTCGTCCGTCTCGACGGCAACAAGGTGGAGGAGGGTCGGCAGATCCTCGCCGACGCCGCGCACCCGCTGATCACGCTCGCGCAGACAATGGACGAAGGCGCCGACAAGGCCGCCGAACTGGCAGCGGCCAAGTAAGGAACCCGGAAATGTCTATCTTCCTCAACAAGGATTCGAAGGTCATCGTCCAGGGCATCACCGGCGGCGAGGGCACCAAGCACACCGCACTGATGCTGAAGGCGGGCACCCAGGTCGTAGGCGGTGTCAACGCGCGCAAGGCGGGCACCACCGTCGCGCACACCGACTCCGACGGCAACGCGGTCGAGCTGCCGGTGTACGGCACCGTCGCCGAGGCCATCAAGGAGACCGGCGCCGACGTCTCCATCGCGTTCGTGCCGCCGAAGTTCGCCAAGGACGCCATCATCGAGGCCATCGACGCGGAGATCCCGCTGCTCGTGGTCATCACCGAGGGCATCCCGGTGCAGGACACCGCTTTCGCGTGGGCCTACAACGTCGAGAAGGGCAACAAGACCCGGATCATCGGCCCGAACTGCCCCGGCATCATCACCCCCGGCGAGGCGCTGGTCGGCATCACCCCGGCCAACATCACCGGCAAGGGCCCGGTCGGCCTGGTCTCCAAGTCGGGCACCCTGACCTACCAGATGATGTACGAACTGCGTGACTTCGGCTTCTCCACCGCCATCGGCATCGGCGGCGACCCGGTCATCGGCACCACCCACATCGACGCCATCGAGGCGTTCGAGAAGGACCCCGAGACCAAGCTGATCGTGATGATCGGCGAGATCGGTGGCGACGCCGAGGAGCGGGCCGCGGCCTACATCAAGGCCAACGTCACCAAGCCGGTCGTCGGCTACGTCGCGGGCTTCACCGCCCCCGAGGGCAAGACCATGGGCCACGCGGGCGCCATCGTCTCCGGCTCCGCGGGCACCGCCCAGGCGAAGAAGGACGCGCTGGAGGCGGCGGGCGTCAAGGTCGGCAAGACGCCGTCCGAGACCGCCGCGCTGGCTCGCGAAATTCTGGAAAAGGCGAGCGTTACCGCCTGAACTAGAGTATGACCTAGGCCGCCTCTCCGAATCGGAGGGCGGCCTTCGTCATGCGCGGGGTATGCGGGAGACACGGGCATACCGGACGGTGCATGCTGGTCGGCGTGGATGTGCTGGTGTTGGGTCCAGTGCAGGTGTGGGCCGACGGTGTCGCGGTGACCGTCGATCGACCGCTGGAGCGGGCGGTGCTGGTGCGGTTGGCGTTGGCGAACCGTGTCCCGGTGCCGGATGGGCGACTGGCCGAGGATTTGTGGGGTGCCGAGGTCGAGCGGCCGGTGCAGCGGCTGCGGGTGGTCGTGTCGCGGCTGCGCGCCGCGCTCGGGCCGTCGGCGGAGGTCATCGAGCGCACGCCCGCGGGGTATCAGGCGACGGTCTGCGCGACGGACCTGCTCGCGGCCGAGGCGGCGGCGCAGCGGCTGCATTCCGCGCGGCGCACCGGCGATTACGCCGCCGTCGCGGCGGCGGCCGAGGCGGCACTCGGATTGTGGCGGGGGCCCGCGCTGGCCGATCTGCGCACGGTGCCGTTCGCGGCCGCCGAAGGGGAGCGGCTCGATGATTGGCGGCTTTCGCTGACCGTCGCGAAGTTGGAGGCGAACCTCGAACTCGGCGCGGCAGGCGAGGTGGTGACCGAGTTGACCGGTCTGGTCGGCCGGCATCCGCTGCACGAGCCGCTGCTGTGCCTGTTGGCGTTGGCCTTGTATCGGACGGGGCGGCAGGCCGACGCGCTGGACCGGCTGGCACGGCTGCGGCGGGCGTTGTCCGAGGAACTGGGTGTCGACCCTTCGCCGGATACGACCGCGCTGGAACTCCGCATTCTGGAACATGATCCGGCCTTGCGTGTGTCGGCGGCCGTGTCGAGCGGTGAGTTGTCCTCGGCTGGTCAAGTGGCTTCCGCGCCGGGCAGAACGGCCGCAGGCGCGGGCGAGTCCGCGACGGAACCACGACCGAGGCGCGGCACCGGGCCGGCGCCGATGACGAGCTTCGTCGGCCGCGGTCGTGAATTCGACACGCTCACAAAGCGTCTGGCAGCGCCCGGCCTGACGACGGTGGTCGGTGTCGCGGGCAGCGGAAAGACGCGCCTCGCCGCCGAACTCGCGCGCTCGATCGATCGGTCCGGCCGGCCGGTCGTCCTGGTCGAGTTGGCACCGCTGGACCGCGCCGAGGATGTGTTGCCTGCGGTGGCAGCGGCATTGGCGGAGGGCGGTCTGGCCGCCGACGGGTCGATCGATCCGAGTGCCCCACTGCCCGGCATCATCGACGCGCTTGCCAGGGTGCACGCGCTGCTTGTTCTCGACAATGCGGAGCACGTACTCGGATCGGTGACCGAATTAGCCAAGACAGCAACGGGTTTCAGCATCCTGGTGACCTCGCAGCGGCCGTTGGCGGTACCCGGGGAGTCGGTATATCCGCTTGGCCCGCTGGACCGCGGTGTCGCCGTGGCGCTGCTCATCGAGCGGGCCGGACTGCACGGGCTGGTGACGGCGGCGGAGCGGGACAGCCTGGTAGCCATCTGCGCGGCGGTGGACTGGCTGCCGCTCGGCATCGAACTGGCCGCCGGCCTCACCAGGACGCTGACGATTTCCCAACTGGCCCAACGGATCGACGATCGGGTCCGGCTGCTGGTCGGCGGCGCGGGCGGTCGGCACACCAGCCTGCGGGTGGCGCTGGACTGGAGCTACGAGCTGCTCGCCGACCGGGAGCGGAAGGTACTGCGCAGGCTCGGCGTCTTCGCGGGCGGCTGCACTCTGGAGGCCGCCGAGGCGGTGGTACCGGCCGGCGATCTCGAGCGAGGCGACATCGCACCGGCCATGGTGGATCTGGTGAATCGGAATCTCGTCACCGTCCAGACGGACGGTGCGGCAAGACGTTTCCTGCTGCTGGAGACCGTCCGTGACTACGCGCTGGCCCGGCTGACGGAGGCGGGGGAGATCGAGCGGCTGCGCGCCGAGCACCTGCGCTGGTGCCTGAACCTGGTGCGCACGATCGGCGCGCCGGACGGGTTCGCCGCCGCGGAGTCGGTCGCCGCGGTGTTCGCGGAGTGGCCGAACATCCTGGCCGCGCTGGAGCGCGCGCCGGTAACGCCGAGGGCCACAGATGGTTTGCGGCTCGCGGTGGAGATGCATGTGCCCTGGCTCACCAGAGCCTGGTTCCACGAGGCACGGCGCCACTACGCCGCGCTGACCGAGTCGGCCGAGGTCACTCCGCACGAACTGGCACAGGCCTTGAGCCACTATGGTTTTCATACCTTGATGACCGGCGACCTGGAGGCCGCAGCGGTACAGCTGGCCAAGGCGGGCGAGCTGGCCGCGCCACTCTACGATGCCGAACTCGCTCAAACCGTCCGTTACTACCAGGGCATCGTCGATATCGAACGGTGCAGGCTGCCCGAGGCCGTCGCCCGGCTGAGCGAGGGGGAGCGGCTCGCGGTGCGCGACACCCAGGGCGCTTCGTTCGCCGACGCGCTCGGCACCGCGCTGCTGTACTCGGGGCAACCCGCCGAGGCGCTCGCGGCCTACACCCGATCCAGCGAGGTCGACGCGGCTCACCAGGACGAGCACGGACTCTCCCGCGGCCTGAGCAACCGGGCCAAGGCGCTGCTCGGTCTCGGGCGACTGGACGAGGCGCTGGCCGCCGCGGCGGAGTCCGACCGCTACGCCCGCCGGCTGGACGACCGGCAGATCCTGCCGCTCAATGACCTGACCCGCGCCGCCGCCGCGCTGGCGACGGGCAATCTCGACGCGGCCGAGTCGTATTGCCGCGCCGCGCTCGGGCACGAGGCGGACGCGACCGGCCTGGCCCGCGTCGACCTGGCCGATGTGCTGCTCGCCAAGGGCGAATTCAGCGCGGTCAGAACGCTGCTCGACGAGGTCTTCGCGGCCGCGCCCGGTGGGGTGCCGTTGCTGGCCGCCCGCGCCGTCGCGGTCTCGCTGCTGTTCGCCGAGGGCGACGACGCGGGCGCGTGGTCGCTGCTCGCGGAGGTTCGGGGCGAATGCGCCGCGGCGGGCTTCGGCTGGCAGCGCTATACGGACCGGCTGTTCCCACCCGGCTGTACCGGTGCGACGCGGCGGAAACCGCGCTGAGATGGGCTGAGGGCGGTGCTAGCGGTCGGCAAACGGCCTGCGACCTGGCCGAACCGGGCTGATCAGGTCATCCGCCCGGTCTGTTGAGGGTGACCCGGACGGGCGAGTGCAGTAGCGTCAGGTGCAGATCCAGCAGTTGAAGACCACGTATGACTCGACCTAGGAGACGACGACATGTCATACCCGTCCGGGGGCTCCGGGTACAACACACCCGCGCCCTCCACCCCACCCAGCTCCGGTTCGACGGCGACCGGCGCCACTTCCGCCGCGACTGCGTCCGGTGCCGAGGCCAAGGGGCTGCCGTTCTTCCTGGTGGTCGGTGTCGCAGCGCTCGGCGTGCTGAACTTCCTGCTCGGTTTCCTGCCCTTCGTCGGCACCAAGGCGGTCGATTTCGGCGGCGCCCGGGTGGCGAACAGTGAGACCGCGAGCCTGTTCGAGGCGGGTGGCGCGGCCCTGCTCGGCCTGCTGCTGCTCGGCGGACTGCTCGCCGCGCTGTCGGTGCTGCCCAAGCAGAGCTGGACCGGTGCGGCCGCGGCGGCGTCCGTCACGGGCTTCCTCGCGCTGGCGCTGCACTCGTTCACCCTCTCCGATGGCATCGAGCTGAAGTGGGGCGCGTTCGCTCTGCTGGTGCTCGCCTTCGTGCAGGCCGCGCTCGCAGTCGGCGCGGTGCTGTTCGAGTCGGGCATCGTCAAGGCGCCCGCACCGCGGCCGGCCGGCCAGCCGGGCTTCAATCAGGGCGGCTACGGCCAGCAGCAACAGTCGTCGTTCTCCGCGTTCGGGCAGAATCAGCCCGGCTATGGCCAGGGTCAGCCGGGGCAGCCCTACGGCCAGCAGTCGCCCTACGGCCAGCAGCCCGGTTACGGTGCGGGGCAGCAGGCTTCGCCGTACGGCCAGAGCCAGCCGAGCCAGCCGACCTACGGTCAGCAGGGCCAGGCCTACGGCCAGCCAGGGTACGGTCAGCAGCCGCCGACCACGGCTTTCGGTGGGCCGCAGCAGGGTTCGCCGTACGGTTCGCCGAGCCAGGCGCAGCCGCGCCCGGACGAGAACGCCACCCAGCACTTCGGCTCCGCGCCGCAGCCTGCCCAGCAGTCGCCGTACGGTTCGTCGAACTACGCGCAGCCGGGCCAGCAGAGCGCGCAGCAGCAGCCGGGCCAGCCGTTCGGCGGCGAGCAGGGCGGCGACCCGTCCGCCGACGCCACCCAGGCGTTCCGCCCGTCCGACGACAACAAGTAGCAGCGGTTCCCCGGCGCGGGCCATCCGGCGCGCCTGACCCGCTCGTGCCGGGGGAGCTGCCACGCTGAATTGTCATGAGTGAGCGTCAGCGAGTGAATCAGGGATGCAGCGCGCCTGAGCGCACGATGGAGCCGAGCGGTCCCGGGGCGGCCTCGTGAGTTCGTCCAGAAACTCGCTGGTCCGCCGAGCCGGTGGGGCGCGCCAGGCGCCCGAGCCGCCCGAGCCCGACGAGGCCGGGTTTCTGTCGCTGACCCCGGAGCGCGCCAGGGTGCTCGTGCTGGTCGCCGGGCGTCCGACGGCCTACGCGCTGGCCGCCATCATCGTGCTCGTCCTGGCCACCTTGCTGACCTCGGGCAGCAACCTCGCCGGCACCTCGGGCGCGATCGCCGCGGGATGGCTCGGCGTGCACCAGGTTCCGCTGGTGATCGGCAAGACCTCGCTCGGCCTGCTGCCGCTGTTGCCGACCGCGCTGGTGCTCTGGCTGGCCGGGCGGGAATGTGCCCGCGCCGTCGAACCCGGGTGCACGCGTGCCGATCTCGGCTGGATAGTCGGCGCGGCACTGGGCGGACCGCTCTTGATCACCGCCATCTGTCTCGCGGTCGCCGAGGACGCGTCCGGTGTCGTGGCGCTGCAACCGCCGAACACTCTTGCCGCGTTCGCCTGGGTATTCGGGTTGTATCTGATCGCGGCGGCGAGTGGGATCGCCACCAGGAACCGGCATGAGCTGTTCGCCCTGCTTCGCCTGCCCGAATGGGCCATCTCGGGCTTGTACGGCGCGGGCCGGGCGATGCTGCGCCTGCTCGGCTGCGCGGCCGCGTTGGTCGTCCTCTCGTTTCTCGTGCACATTCCGCGAGTCGGCGACACCTATCAGGGAGCGGGAAACTTTGCCGGAGTGCTCGGACTGACCCTGCTCTCGCTGGCCTACCTGCCGAATCTGGTGGTGCAGACCGTCGGCGTGCTCGTCGGATCCAGCGCGCAGATCGGTGCGGCCTCGTTCGGCGTGTTTTCCATTGTCGGCGGGCCGATTCCGGCCGTGCCGTTGATGGCGGCCGTGCCGACCGGACCGGCCGCGGGCTGGTGGCCGGTGCTCCTGCTGATCCCGGCCGCGGTCGGCGTGCTCGGCGGACTCGACCTGGCCCGCAGTTCTACCGACCGGATCGACGCGCCCTGGGCGACTCTGTGCTCGGCGGCGCTGGCCACCCTCGGATTGCTCTTGCTGGGCGTCGTCGCAGGCGGTGAGCTCGGCACCTTCGGCCGGATCGGCCTCGATCCGCCCATCTTCGCCGTGGTCACCTTCGCCTGGCTGGCCATCCCCGGCTACCTCGGTCTGGCGTTCGCGCGCTGGTTCCTCGTCCCGGTCGGTACCGCACCCGACGGCTACGCCGACCCGTACGACGAGGACGACGACTACTACGCCGACGATAATTACGCCGACGACAATTACGCGGACGATTACTACACCGACGACGAGTACACCGACCACCACGACTACTTCGAAGACGACTACGCCGACTACGACGGCGCGGACCTGGAAGTCGAACTGGAGGGCGAACTCGTCGAGGAACAAACCTCGATCGATACCGTGCGCGCGCCCGGTGCGAATACCACACCGGACATCGTCGATGCCGAGGTGGTCGAGGCGGACCTGCCGGAAAGTGGCCGGGTCGAGGGTCGTTAGGCTCTACCGCGGCGGAGCTCTTCCGTCCGCCATCCGGATCGACTCGCAGGAGTAGAGCCCTGAGCTCACCCACCCCGCCGGCCTCGCCGGCCGCCGACCCCAGCCCGTCGCCGCACGCCGCGTGGGCGCCCGCCGCGGCCCCGGCGACCGTGGTCGTGCTCGCCTCGGGCACCGGTTCGCTGTTGCGCGCGCTGCTCGAGGCGGCCGCCGCCGCGGACTTTCCGGCGAAGATCGTCGCGGTCGGCGTCGACCGCGGGTGCGCGGCCACCGAGCACGCCGACGCCGCCGGTGTGCCGCACTTCAAGGTGGCACTGCAGGACTTTCCCGATCGCGCCGCCTGGGATGCCGCGCTGACCGACGCGGTCGCGAGTTACACACCCGACCTGGTGGTCTCCGCCGGGTTCATGAAGATCCTCGGCCCGGCCTTTCTCGATCGGTTCGGCGGCCGGATCATCAACACCCATCCCGCGCTGCTGCCCGCCTTCCCCGGCGCGCACGGGGTGCGTGACGCACTCGCCTACGGGGTGCGGGTCACCGGCTCGACCGTGCACCTGGTCGACGCGGGCGTCGACACCGGACCCATCCTCGCCCAGGAGGCGGTGCCGGTGCTGCCCGAGGACGACGAGGCGAGCTTGCACGAGCGCATCAAGGTTGTCGAAAGACGGTTGCTGGCGCAGGTCGTCGCCGCCGTCGCGACGCGGGGCATTGTTTCCGACGGACGAAAGGCAGTTATCCCGAATGAGCGAGTTCTCCGGTGAGTGAGCGTAAGGCGATCAAAAGGGCGCTGGTGAGCGTCTACGACAAGACGGGCCTCATCGAGCTGGCGACCGGTCTGCACGCCGCGGGCATCGAGCTGGTGTCCACCGGCTCGACCGCGGGCAAGATCGCCGACGCGGGCATCCCGGTGACCAAAGTCGAGGAGCTCACCGGCTTCCCGGAGACCCTCGACGGCCGGGTGAAGACGCTGCACCCCAGGGTGCACGCGGGCATCCTCGCCGACACCCGCAAGCCGGAGCACGTCGAGCAGCTGGTGGAGCTCGGCGTCGAGGCGTTCCAGCTGGTGGTGGTGAACCTGTACCCGTTCACCGAGACCGTGGCCGGCGGCGCGAGCCCGGACGAGTGCGTCGAGCAGATCGACATCGGCGGTCCGTCGATGGTGCGCGCCGCGGCGAAGAACCATCCCTCGGTGGCCGTGGTCGTCGATAGCGGTGACTACGATGAGGTGCTCGGCGCGGTGAAGTCCGGCGGTTTCACGCTGGCGGAGCGGACCACGTTGGCGGCCAAGGCATTTCAGCACACCGCGAGCTACGACGTCGCGGTCGCGAGCTGGCTGACGAACACGCTGGTGCCCGGGGTGAACGAGCGCGAGCAGGCGGCCGACGAGCTGTTCCCGGCCTGGCTCGGTGGCACCTGGGAGCGCGCCGCGGTGCTGCGCTACGGCGAGAACCCGCATCAGGCGGCGGCGCTGTACACCAACAACGACGGTGGCCTCGGCCTCGCGCAGGCCGAGCAGTTGCACGGCAAGGAGATGTCGTACAACAACTACACCGATGCCGACGCGGCCTGGCGGGCCGCCTACGACCACACCGTGCCGACGGTGGCGATCATCAAGCACGCCAACCCCTGTGGCATCGCGATCGGCGCCGACATCGCCGAGGCGCACCGCAAGGCGCACGCCTGCGATCCGGTGAGCGCGTTCGGCGGCGTGATCGCGGCCAACCGGACGGTCACCGTGGAGATGGCCGAGCAGGTCGCGGAGATCTTCACCGAGGTGATCGTGGCCCCGGCCTACGCCGACGGCGCGGTGGAAGTGTTGCAGCGCAAGAAGAATGTGCGCATCCTGATCGCCGAGCCGCCGCGGCGCGCGGGCGCCGAGCTGCGCCCGATCAGCGGCGGCGCACTGTTGCAGCAGCGCGACATCCTCGACGCCGCGGGCGACGATCCGGCCAACTGGACGCTGGCCGCGGGCGAGGCGGCCGATGCGCAGACCCTCGCCGACCTCGAATTCGCTTGGCGCGCTTGCCGTGCCGTGAAGTCCAACGCGATCCTGCTCGCGCACGACGGTGCCTCGGTCGGCGTCGGCATGGGCCAGGTCAACCGCGTCGACGCGGTGCAGCTTGCCGTGCAGCGCGCCGGTGATCGCGCCAAGGGCTCGGTCGCGGCCTCCGACGCGTTCTTCCCGTTCCCGGACGGCCCGCAGCAGTTGGTGCAGGCGGGTGTCCGCGCGATCGTGCAGCCGGGCGGCTCGGTCCGTGATCAGGAAACCATCGATCTGGCTCGGGAGGCTGGAGTGACGCTGTACCTGACCGGGTCTCGCCACTTCGCGCACTGAGCCGAGCGACCTCGAACGCCACGTCGGTGCGCCGACGTGGCGTTCGGCGTTTGCGGGCCGCACGCCCGATTCCCGCATACGACTACCGCACTGGTTGTCAGGGACTCGATTTCGGCGGCAGCGCCATGATGTGGACGCCGGTATGGCGGCGGGCGAGTGCCGAACCTCCCGAGGTTGTCCGCACGGTTTCGTACAGTGGCCGCATGTCGATTCGTGCGGTGGCTGCGGGTGTGGTCGTGATCGTTGCTGCCGTAGCGGTGTCGCTCGGTGGCCGGCCTCCGGCTGGGGCGGAGCCGGGGGCGCCGCAGACGTTGCCGACGCTGAAGGCGTGGGAGCCCGGCAGGGGAGCGTTCTCCCTCGGCGCGCAGACACGGGTGGTATATGCGCACGATGCTCTGCGCGACACCGCAACAGACTTCGCGGCTGGACTGCGATCGCTCACCGGCAATGCCATTGTCGCGCAGTCAGGTTCAACCGGCCGCGCCGGTGACATCGTGCTGAGCACAGGGCCCGTAGCGGGCGCACCGGAAACTCCTGAGGCATACCGTATTTCGATCGGCGAAACCCTCGAACTGCGCGGTGCCGGTCTCGCCGGCGCGTACTACGCCACCAGCTCGACCCTGCAACTACTGCGGCAGCGCAACGAGCTGCCCGGTGGCACCGTGACGGATTGGCCGCAATACCGCGAACGCAGCCTGATGCTGGACGTCGGCCGCGAGTTCATGCCGGTAGACCTGCTGCGCGCGCAGATCCGTCGTATGGGCTATCTCAGAATGAACCTGCTGCACCTGCACCTCTCGGACACCTTCGGCTTTCGCTTGGAAAGCGAGGTGCATCCGGAAATAACAGCGGCGCAGCACTATTCGAAGCAAGATGTCCGCGAGCTGATCGAGTACGCGGCGCGGCATCAGGTCGAGGTCGTGCCGGAGGTCGACTTCCCCGGCCACATGAACGGCATCCTGGCCGCGCACCCCGACTTGAAACTGCGCAGCGCGAACGGGCGGGTCTCCGACGCGGCCATCGACATAGCGAATCCGCGCGCCTACGACCTGATGCGCGACATCCTCGAGGAGTTCCTGCCGCTGTTCCCCGGCCGCTACTGGCATTTGGGTGCGGACGAGTTCCTGCTCGACGGCGCCCGGGTCGCGAGTTACGACGAATACCCGCAGCTCGGTGCGTATGCGCGCGCCACCTACGGTCCGCAGGCGCAGCCCGTGGACGCCTTCCTCGGCCTGATCAACTGGGGCGCGGATATCGTCCGCGCACACGGCAAGCGGCCGCGCGTATGGAACGACGGATTGCACACCGGCGCCGGCACCCTCGCCATCGGCTCCGACATCGTCGTGGACTACTGGAGCCGGGCGGGCATCCCGCAGCTGCCCCTGCCGTACTTCGGAAATGCCCGCAGCCCGGCTGATCTCATCGCCGCGGGCCACGAGATCAGGAACGCCGCGTTCACGCCGACCTACTACGTGACCGGCGGACCGACGGCGGTGGGCAACGTGCCGCCGCCCGTCGCCTACCAGTTATGGGATCCCACCTTGTTCGTGGACGGCACTCGGCTGACGCCGGAACAAAACGCCCGCAATCTCGGCTCGGGTCTGTTCGTCTGGTGCGACGACCCGACCGTGCAGACACCGGACCGGATCGCCGCGGCCGTCACGATGCCGCTTCGGGTGACGGCGCAGCAGACCTGGGGTCCCCCGCAAGCGATCAGCTATCCCGAATTCGCCGCATTGGCCGATGCCGTAGGCGAACCCGCGTCGTAGCGCACCCGCCGCCTATGCCGCGCTCAGGACTTGCCGGTTGCCCAAAGGTGCCTTCAGCGGCAGCTCGAGCGTGCCGAACACGGCGTTCATGGTGCACATCCGGCCGACCGCGTCGGCGCGGGTGCCGGAGCGCAGCTCGACGGTGACCGTCGAATCAGTCTCGCGCACAGTGGCGTCCACGCCGTAGCACTCCGGCGTGCCGGTCTGGAAGTTGACCGCGATCCGGTCGTCTGCCAGCCGCGTCCATGAGTCGAACGCGATCGGGCGCGCGTTCACGATGGTCGGGTCGGCCGTGAACGGGCGGCCGCTGTTGCCGCCGGTGTCCTGGGCGGGGGTGCTCGGCGCGGCACTGGTCGTCGTGGGTGTTTTCGGTTGTGGCGCAGCGTCGTTCGAACCGCCACACCCCGCTGCGGCGAGGCACCCGAGCACAACGGCAACAGCTGCGGCGGCGCGCCCGCCCGACATCCGAGTCATGCCGACAACACTAGTGGGCGCGCCGCCGCCATCTCACACAGAACATGACACGGCAATAGGACACACCCCACAGTGAACTTTCGGCGAACCGTGCGCGTAATCCCTACGTAACCCGCGCCGGAGCAGTATCTTCGGCCTAGATGCCCGCCTGTGTTTGCGGCGCGCGTCGATTGTCGGATGCTCTTCAGAATCTTCGAAAGGAAGTACCGTGGGCGACACACTGCGCGTAGGCGAAGAACTCGGACTGGGGCAGTCCCTGCAGGGTGGTGCTTACACCCTTACGCTGCAGGACGACGGCAACCTCGTGCTCGCCGAGCCGGGGGGAAATGTGGTGTGGTCCACCCTGACTCACAACCAGGGTGTCGAGCGCGCGACCCTGCAGGACGACGGCAACTTCGTGCTGTACAAGGGCGAGGGTGCGGCCTGGTCCACCGAGACCAATGGCAAGGACGCGGACCGGCTGGTCGTGCAGGCCGACCGCAATGTGGTGCTGTACGGCAAGGACGGCAGCGCGCTGTGGGCCTCCGACACCAAGACCGACAACCCGCTGCAGGCCCCGGAGCCGGAGCCGGTCGCCGAGGCCCCTGCCGCCGAAGAGGTTCCGCCGCCGCCCGCGGCCCCCGCGGCGCAGACCTACACGGTCGAGCCGGGTGACACCCTGTGGGCGATCGCCGAGCGCTTCTACGGTGACGGCAACCGCTACCAGGAGATCGCTGACGCCAGCGGCATCGACAACCCGGACGCGATCAACCCGGGCCAGGTGCTGACCATCCCGTAAATCATTGCGGCGCAAGGCAAAAGTGGGACCCCGAGCGATCGGGGTCCCACTTTTCGTGCGGCGGTGATCACCGACTGGTGAAGGGCAGAAGCGCCATTTCGCGGGCGTTCTTCACCGCGACGGCGACCTGCCGCTGCTGCTGTGGGGTGAGCCCGGTGACCCGGCGGCTGCGAATCTTGCCGCGATCGGAGATGAACGTCCGCAGCAGGTTGACGTCCTTGTAGTCGACCTTCTCGATGCCTGCGGCAATGAGCGGGTTCTTCTTCGGACGGCGGGCCTGTTCGGCGCGAACCTTCTTCGACGGTGCTCGCTTGACTGCCATATACGGATCCTTCGTACGAGAACGGTGGTTGTCTACCAGCTCGATTTGCGCACACCGGGCAACTCGCCCCGGTGGGCCATCTCGCGCACACGCACACGGGACAATCCGAACTTCCGGAGGTGACCGCGCGGTCGTCCGTCGGCGGCGTCCCGATTGCGCAATCGTACCGGACTGGCGTCCCGCGGCTGTCGTTGCAGCTCAGCGAGGGCTTCGGCCCGGTCGGTCGCCGATGTGGCCGGCTTGCGGATGAGCTCCTTCAGCTCGGCCCTGCGGGCGGCGTAGCGCGCGACGACGGCGGCGCGCTGCTCGTTGCGGGCGATCTTCGACTTCTTCGCCATCTCAGCGTTCCTTCGGAAAGATGGTGTGCGGCATCGTGTTCACCGCTCCTCACGGAAATCGACGTGCTTGCGCACGACGGGGTCGTATTTGCGCAGCACCATCCTGTCCGGATCGTTGCGGCGGTTCTTCCTGGTCACATACGTGTAGCCGGTGCCCGCGGTGGACTTCAGCTTGACGATCGGCCTTAGCTCGGTCGATTTGGACGCCATCGGTTTCTCCTCGTCAGATCTTGTCGCCGCGGGCTCGGATCCGGGCCACCACGGCCTCGATCCCGTCCCGGTCGATGGTCTTGATGCCCTTCGCCGAGACGGTCAGGGTGACGCGCCTGCCCTCGCTGGGCAGGAAGTAGGTCTTGCGCTGGATATTGGGGTTCCAGCGGCGGTTGGTCCGCCTGTGTGAGTGCGATACGGACTTGCCGAACCCGGGCTTGCGCCCGGTGACCTGGCAGTGGGCCGACATACGGGCTCCCTCCGGTAGATGACAATCATTTTCGACAACGGTCGATCGACAATGTACCGTTGCTCTGACGCAAATGAAAATCGTTATCGAAAGGGGTGCCGTCCGTGGTCCCATCGGAGACCGACCGGCGAATACCGGTCGTGGTGCTCGCGGGATTCGCCGGGCCCGCCGCGGCGGGCGCCGAGTACGCGGCGACCGTGCTGTGCCAGGAAGCGCCCGGCACCGTGGTCGTCCATCACGACCTGAAACAACTGAACGAGGGCATCGTGCACCGCACGGTGCGCAGCGCGACCTACGAGACCTCCGACGTGCTCGAACTCGCGCACGGCTGTGTCTCCTGCACCCTGCGGATCGACCTGCTGCCGCTGCTGCGCACCCTGGCCGCACGGGATTCGGTCGACCGCATCGTGCTGGCACTCGATCCGGCCTTCGAGGCCGAGGCGGTCTGCCACGCCATCGAACACGTTGTGGTGGAGGGCATTCTGGGCCGGGTCGACGGACCGGCCGGACGCGACGTGCGCATCGACGCGGTGCTGACCTTCCTGGACGCGGGCGCGTGGCTGGCCGACGCCACCGGTGAGGACACGCTCGCCGAGCGCGGCCTCGCCCGCGCCGACGACGAGCGGACGGTGGCGCAGCTGGCCGTCGGTCAGGTCGAGTTCGCCGACGCGGTCATCGCAGTGGGGCCTGCCGTGCCGGGTGCCGAGGTCGAGCGCGGCAAGCTCGGCGCGGTGCTGGCCAGGCTGGTCCCGGAGGCGCCGGTGGCCTGGGTGGACGATCCGCGGACGCTCACGGCGGCCAGGATCGAGGAGCTGCTGGCGCGCGTTCCCGCGCACTCGCGCCGCGGCCAAGTGTTCGACGCACACGCTCCGCTGCTGCGCGGACAGCCGCCGCTCACCAGCGATTACGGGGTGGCCCTTCTGGAATTCGCGGCCGCGAGGCCGTTCCACCCCGGCCGCCTGCACGAAGCGCTCGACGTGCTGTTCGACGGTGTGGTGACCGCTCGCGGCCGCATGTGGCTGGCCACCCAGCCCGACGAGGTGGCTTGGCTGGAGTCCGCGGGCGGCGGCCTGCGCGTCGGCAGTGCGGGTCGCTGGCTGGCGGCGATGTCGGAAGCCGAACTCGCGCAGGCGGATCCGGACCGGCGGGCGATGGCCGCGCTGCGCTGGGACGACCAGTTCGGCGACCGGGACATCTCGCTGGTGATCCTGGTGCACGACGCCGACCCCAACGAGATCCGCGAGGCACTGCACTGGGCGCTGGTGGAGGACGACGAGCTGCGCCTGGTCGAACGCGCGCCCGAACGAGTCGCGCTGTGGGAGGACCCGTTCGGCGCCTGGCACGCCGACCCGTGCGAGAGCGCGGAGGCGACGCTGCCGATCGAAGACGTGAAAAGCCCGAGAGGAGAGGCGAAATGAAATCAGGAATCCATCCGGACTACCACCCGGTGGTGTTCGAGGACGCGGGCACCGGCAAGCAGTTCCTCACCCGGTCGACCGCGACCAGCACGCGCACCGTGCAGTGGTCGGACGGCAACACCTATCCGCTGCTGATGGTCGATGTGACATCGGACTCCCACCCGTTCTGGACCGGCGCGCACCGCGTGCTGGACAGCCAGGGCCGGGTGGAGAAGTTCGAGCGCAAGTACGGCAAGCGCGCGCGGCGCGGGGAGGGCTGAGATGGCGGTCCCGAAGCGGAAGATGTCGCGGTCCAATACCCGCAGCAGGCGCGCGCAGTGGAAGGCGACGCCGCCGGATCTGGTGCCGGTGACCGTCGCAGGCGTGGTGCACAAGGTGCCGCGCCGACTGGTCGCGGCGGTGCGTAGGGGACTGATCGATCTCGATCGGTGCTGAACGCGGAACGACAGCGGGCCCCGCAGGAGATCCTGCGGGGCCCGCTGGGTACGGCTGAGCTCGCTCAGCCTTCCTTGTCGGCGAGATCCGCGAGGGTCGCGGCGAGCCGGAAGTACTTGTTGTTGGCCAGATCGGCGATCGTCTTGATCTTGAGCGCCTCCAGCAGCTGCTTGTCGTGCGCTTCGGTGAGACCGGCGAGGGCCGAAGGAGGAGCGGAGAGGATTTCGTTCAGCGACTTGTTCTCGTACGCCTTGTCGAGAGCCTTGTCGAGCACCACGTTGACGGCCATGCGAACTCCTTCGAACGAACCTGGATGTGCGGCGCTCGATGAGCGCCATGTGCCAGCCGACGATAACTCGGACGGTGCTGTCGTGGGTGACGAACGCGCCGGGCGGGGTCGAACGGCCGATCGGGCCGTCGCGCCGGGTTGATGGCCAACTTTCGTTAGGTACCCTGAACAAATGGCAATCCGGCAGCTACCGGCACGTTCGGGCCTACGTTGCAACCTCGTGGACGATCAGATTGCGACCCGATAGCTGCCAGGTGAAATACGTACTGTTGGTTGGTTTTTGAGCGGCGGAAAAGTCTCCCGGAAGTGATGCGCTCGTGTCCTGGCCCCGGTACCCTCGTGCACGAGGGCGGGTTCTCCCGGTTTCCGAGAGAACCCGCTCATCGCCAACATCCCGGCCGCGGAACCGTCGCTCCGCCACTGCGGAACAACAGCCCGCACGAGCCGACTCACCGCTTGGCCCGCGAATCCGACTCATCACTACTGGATGTGTGCTGCGTACCCCCGCCCTGCCCCGGCAAACCGGGCAGATCGGGCAATATCGACTCCAATCGCGCCAACTGCTCACCCACCACATTCGCGGGACCCTCGACCAACGACAGCGGCCACGGCCACCGCCTGCCGCACGAGCGTTCCACCTGCTCGGTCAACTCGGCGGTAGTCGCCTCCAATTCGCTGATCTCGGTGCGCAATTCACCGAGCTCGCCCTCCAGCTCGCTGATCCGGGCCAACGCGGCGGCCACACCGTCCACCAGCGTGCGATTACGGCCCTGCTCGTCGGTGCCCAACTGCGGCCAGCCCGACAACCCCGGCCCGCGCAACTGAATCTGGATATCGCGCAGCACTGCTTCTTGCTCCGGCGTCACGTCCGCCTCCTCGGCAAAATCCCACTGACCGAAATCGGTTGTCTCGGCCACGTTCACATCGCAGACCACGCCGCCGACCACCTGCTGGCGCAACGTCTGATGAATATTGCGCCGCGTCTCCACATTGCCGCCCGACCAGGCATCGGTCTGCCAAGCCCAGGTAGCGCTCCCCGAATCCAGCGCGCGGCTCACCGACCAATACCCGCCGTAGATACCGACATTCGCGCGACCGAGCACGGTCGCGGCGCCGTCGAGGTAGGCGTTGATCCGCTGCTGATCCTGCGGCGTCGCATCGAAATCGGCGGAGAAGTAAATGGGGCGATCCTGCCTGCCGCCGCAGCGCAGCACCTGCGCCAAGCCTGCCCGCGCATCGACGACACCGGCACCGTAGCCGTCCAGCATCCTGGCTGCGGTGGTCTCCCAGTTCGACGCGATCGACACACCATGGGCGCGCAGGTCATCCGCCTCGGCCGGGGTCAGCAATTTGCCTGGCAGGGTAGGGCCGCCGTCGGACAGATACCGGACCACGAAGTCGAAACCCGCCGCGCGGATCGCCGCACCCCCCGGCCGGCCCCCGGCGTAGTCGAGACCGAAACGCATATCTCTCACTGTAAATCGGGTCGACAGGGAATTCGGCGGCATTGCCGAACCCTGGCCACCCGAATCAACTCAGAACGCGGAACTCGGCGCGGGCGCCCGCACGGGAATCGAGGTACGCCGATCCGGCGCGATCAGGATCGCACTGATCGGGACGGCCAGTGACAGCATGCCGACCACGAACGCGGGAACGAAGAACCCGAACAGATCCTCACCGGGCGGCGTCGCGCTGGTCGTCGCGAGATCGACCTCCAGCCCGAGCAGATCGGTGTAGTGCATGCCGGTGATCCCGGCCGCGAACACCACCGCCGCGCCGATCAGCAGCGACAACGGCCGCCTCGGCTGGGTGAACCACAGGGTGGCCGCCGACACCGCGACCGCGATCGCCACCGCGCCTGCGAACAGCAGCGGAGCCAGCGTGGTCGATCCCTGAATGTGCATGGAGTCCAAGGCCAAGAAGTGCATCAGGCCGAAACCACCGCCCATGATCGCCGCGGCGCCGATCAGGCGCGCGACGTTCAGCGTCCGCCCCATGATGGCCAGCGCGGCCCACACCGCGAGCACCGAGATCGCCGCGCCCGCGGCGACACTCCACACGTCGTAGCGGACCAGGCTGCCCGGCACCGTGACACCGAGCATCGAGACGAACACCGGAAGCCAGACCCCGACCCCGCCGATCGAGATCGCCGCCGAGGCCTGCCACACCACCCGGAACTTCGAGGTCACCGAGCGCGTCGACTGCCGGATACAACTGAAGCCGACCAGCGCACCGACCACGGAAACCGCAACGGACAGACCGATGATCCAGTAACCCATACTGAAATAGGTCACGACGGCACCTCGCTCACAGCACCGCCTGTTCCTGTTCCCGCTCCTGCGCGGCGAGGCGTTGGATGGCGTACTCGGTCACCGCGGCCAGCGACTGGCGCACCTCGTTGGCGTTGCGGGCGTCGATGTCCACGATCGGCACACTCTCGCGCACCGCGAGCGCCTCACGCAGCTCGGCGATCGGGAAGCGGGGAGCGTTCGGAAAACGGTTGACCGCGACCAGGAACGGCAGCTGACGCGCCTCGAAGAAGTCGACCGCCGCGAAGCTGTCCTCCAGCCTGCGGGTATCGATCAGCACCACGGCGCCGATCGCACCGCGGATCAGGTCGTCCCACATGAACCAGAAGCGCCGCTGGCCCGGCGTGCCGAACAGATACAGCGCCAGGTTGCCCGGCAGGATGATCCGGCCGAAATCCATGGCCACCGTGGTGGTTTCCTTCTCCGGCGTCTCGGCGAGGTCGTCGATACCGTCGGAGAACCGGGTCACCATGGCCTCGGTGCGTAGCGGAACGATCTCGGACACCGCGCCGACAAATGTTGTCTTACCTACCCCGAAACCACCCGCCACCACGATCTTCGTGGACGCGGTCCGGTTGTCCCCGTCGGCCTGGCCGGGGTTGGTGTCGGGCCCGATTTTCTTATAGGGCACGGAGTCCACGCAAAGTCCTCTCCATCAAAGAACGGCGCTCGTCGAAACTCGCCTCGTCAGTCAGTGTCGAATGCAGACGCACAATGCCGTCTACCACGAGGTCACCGATCATCACCCGGATCATGCCGAGCGGACGATCCAAGTGAGCGGCGATCTCGGCGACGGAAAGCCGGTGTGTGCCGAGCCGAAGGATATCCGTGCGGACGTCACCGGTGGGCCAGTCGAGATGCGCAGTGTAGGACAGGGTCTCGATGACCGCTTCCAGCGGTAGGTCGACCGCGGGCTCGGTACGCCCGGAGGTCAGGGCATACGGTCGGACACGCGTGGTCGGTCGGGGTCCAGGTCCGTAGGGATTGGACATCTCCTGCTCAAACCGCGGTACGCGCGGTGGCGGTGACCACCGTGCCGACGCGGTCGACCAGCAGCGCCATCTCGTAGCCGATCCGCCCGATATCGTGCGACTTGTTGGCGAGCACGGCCAGATGCGAGCCGTTGCCCACGCTCATCACCAGCAGGTAGCCGCGCTGCATCTCGACGATCGACTGCATCACCTTGCCGCCGTCGAACAGCGACGCCGCGCCCATCGACAAGCTGGCCAGACCGGCGGTGACGGCCGCGAGCTGCTCGGCCCGATCCGAGGGCAGGTGCGGGCTGGTCGCCTGCAGCAGGCCATCGGCCGACACCAGCACCGCGTGGGACACGCCGGGTACGTCCCGGGTGAATCTGGCGACCAGCCAGTTCAGGTTCTCATCCGTGGTGCTGTTCGCGTTGGTCATGCAAGCCCTCCGTCGTCGTACTGCGCATTGGCCCGCCCACTGCGGACCCCACTGAGATGCCTGGTCAGGTTGTTCCGAATCTCCTCGGGATCACGGGCTCCCGATTCGTCTGCCTGGGCCAGACCGCCGGGGACGAGCTGCGCGCCCGGCGTTCGGATAGGAAGTCCACCGCTGGTGCGGCCGGTAGGTGTCGGGTGTGTCGCCTCTTCGGCCGCGGTCCAACCGACGTCGGCGGGCGAGGTCCAGGTGCTCTCGGCGGACTGCGACGTCGCGGGCTCGACCAGCCACTCCGACACCATGCGCTGGTAGATCGGGGTCGGCGAGGCGCCGGCCACCGGCTGCAACCGGGATGAGGTCACCGTCGCGGGCTCGGGGGTGCGCTCGGGTGCCGGGGTAGGCGTCGGCTCGGGTGCGGGTACCGCGGCCGGGCGACGCATGGGCAGGCCCGAGCGCGAGGTGGTGCGGGTCGGCTCCCGCTCGGCGTTCGGCCCCGTCGCCTGGTGCTGTTCGGGCCCGCGCTGCTGCGGCTCCCGTAACACTCGTTGCTGGGGCACCGTAAGTTCCGGCTCCGGCTCACGCTGGGACGACTCGCGCTGGGACGGCTCCCGCTGGGGCGACTCGGATTCCGGCTCGGCCCACAAACCGGCCGGCCGCTCCGGCTCGGCGTCGGCCGCCCGGATCGGTGCGCTCACGCCCACCGTCGGCGGACCGAAGGGAGAACGATCGTCGGTCGGGGTGTTGATCGACCACGGCTGCGTCGGCGGCTGCGCGTCGGAATCGGTGTCGGGGGTGTTGGTCCGCGTCGGCACCGAGACGGCGGGCTGGCCGGGCGGCTCGGCGACCCGGATGGCCGGCCTGCGCTGCGGCAGACCGGAGCTGCTCAGCTCGAAGCGCGGCGAGGTGTGCTGCGGCAGGCTCGGCACCGGCACCAGGGTGCGCGGCTGCGCGGGCAGGTCGTAGTCGCCGGTCAGCTCCAGCGGCTTGCCGGTCGGGTCGGTGGCATCCAGCGGCGGTGCGACCAGCGCGCCGGGCAGGTGCACGCTCGCGGTGACGCCGGGCTGCTGCGCCGTGGTGGAGGTCCGCCGCAGGCTCGCGGTGATGGTGTGCCGTTTCGCCAGCCTGCCCACCACGAAAAGACCCATCCGGCGGGCGGTTTCGACGGTGACCTCACCACCGGAGCTCAGCCGGTCGTTGATGGCGCGCAGATCCTCGGTCGACATGCCGAGGCCGCGGTCGATGATCTCGATCAGGTAGCCCCCGTCGACGGCGCGCGACACCGACAGCGTGACCGGTGTGGTCGGCGGGGAGTAGCGCAGCGCGTTGTCGATCAGTTCGGCGAGCAGGTGCTCGATGTCGATGGCGGGCTCGCCCGCCACGATGCCGTCGGGGACGGCGCCGATCTCGACGCGCTGATAGTCCTCGACCTGCGAGACCGCGCTCCACAGCATGTCGGAGAGCTGGACCGGGTGCAGCTGGCCACGGCGCAGGGCAGTACCGGCCAGCACGAGCAGGTTGTCGCCGTTGCGGCGCATCCGGGTGGCCAGGTGGTCGAGGCGGAACAGGCTCTGCAGTCGCTCGGTGTTGTCCTCGTCGTGCTCGAGATCCTCGATCAGCGCCAGCTGCTGCTCGACCAGCGATTGGCTGCGCCGCGACAGGGTTTCGAACATGCTGCCGATCTGCACCCGCAGGCGCGCCTGCTCGGCGGCCAGGTGCAGCGAGGCCTGGTGGATATCGTCGACCGCGCGGGCCAGCTGGCCGATCTCCTCGGTGGTGCGGATGTCGACCGGCGTGATCTTCGGCGTCGCGCCGCCGGTGCGCACCACCTCGATCTCCTTCGGCAGGTCGACGTGCGCGACCTGCAACGCGTCGTGGCGCAGGCGGCGAATCGGTACGACCAGCGAGCGGGCCACCGCCAGGGCGAGGGCGAGACCGGCGAGCAGGGTGGTGATCACGATCGCCACGTCGCGCAGCACCGCGCTGCGCAGCTCGATGGTCCGGTCGGCCAGCTTCGAGTCGATTGTGCCGAGCAGCGCCGTGGTGGCCTGGCGGTAGGCGTCGGAGCTGGTGCGCAACGAATCGGTGATCACCGGGTTGTTGCCGAGGCTGTTCGGGTTCTGGCTGAGCGCGCCGATGCGGGTCTGCACCGCGTCGGTCAGCACCTGCGCGTTGGTCGCGGACGACGGACTCATCTGCGGATAGGAGTACGTCAGCATCATCTCGGCGCCGAGCGTGGTCAGCATGCCCGCGAGGGCGGCCGGGTTACCGCCGCCCGCGGTCGCCGACATGATCTGCTCCTGGGTGAGCAGGCGGGAGGCGTTGGCGATCAAGCCCAGCTGCAGGAAGTAGCGCTGGATGACGATCTCCTCGATCGACGAGGACACCGAGATCGCCGTGATGATTCGGGTGCCGACCTCGTCGACCTGTGCGCCGATGGTCGCGGGGGAGGAGGTGCGCAGGCCGTTGCGCATGGTGCGCGCCACCGCGATGGCCGCGGGCAGTTCCTTGGTGGTGCCGTCGTCGGATTTCTTGGTTCGCAGCGCGGTTTCCAGATCGATGGCCGCCTGATCGAACTTGGCGGCGACCGAGTCGATCGGGTCCTCGGGCCTGGCGTTGACCGCGGCGATCGCGAGTTGTTCGGTGGCTTCGCCGAATTCGAGCATCGGGCGCAGGATGCGGGCCTGCTCGGTAGCCGCGTCGAGCTTCGAGATCACCCCGAGCTCGTCCTTGATGCGCAGTCCGGCGAAGGCGGAGGCGAGCAGCACCGGCAGCAGCAGGACGATGC
This sequence comes from Nocardia sp. NPDC052316, assembly GCF_044547795.1. Classification (NCBI taxonomy): domain Bacteria; kingdom Bacillati; phylum Actinomycetota; class Actinomycetes; order Mycobacteriales; family Nocardiaceae; genus Nocardia; species Nocardia sp. NPDC052316. The sequence goes on along the minus strand of NZ_JBIUBB010000001.1, from coordinate 965,572 downwards.
CGACCTTGCGCGTGACCGACATGTTGGACAGGCTGAATTGCCAGGAACGCGGTGCAGCTTCCATTCCGCTTCCGTCGCCTCCACTCCGCGCATGGTCCCCGAATGGTGGCTGTCTAGGAGCAGTCTGGATCAACCCGCCGAGAACCAACTCAAGGTCTTCTTTTTACCGCACGGAACATACCGTGCTCTCTGGCCGTCGGCAATCCGTAGGGACTGGGTCTGCCGATGGCCGAATATGGCTACGCGGAACAGGTTTCGCGCTGTTTGAGTTAGTGAGTCTACATACTTCCTGGACGATTGATCTATTCGGCGTGCGAACGTTGATAGCTGACCGGCTGCTGGTGTCCGTGCCCCGGGCCGAGCCCGGCGCGGCGTGTCGAGCGTCCCCTCTCAGTCACCTCTCAGTCGATACGGTCAAACTGGTCGCATGCGCATTCTGGTAGTCGACGACGATCGCGCCGTTCGGGAGTCGCTGCGCCGGTCACTGACCTTCAACGGCTACTCCGTCGACCTGGCCGTGGACGGTGTCGACGCGCTCGACAAGGCGACGAGTCAGCGGCCGGACGCCCTGGTGCTGGACGTGATGATGCCCCGGATGGACGGTCTCGAGGTCTGCAGGCGCTTGCGCAGCACCGGTGACGATCTTCCGATTTTGGTTTTGACGGCACGGGATTCGGTGTCCGAGCGAGTTGCCGGACTCGATGCCGGGGCCGACGATTATTTGCCGAAACCGTTCGCGTTGGAAGAATTGCTCGCGCGTTTGCGCGCGCTGCTGCGCCGCACGACCGCCGATCCCGGCGAGGTTTCCGAGGCAATGACGTTCGCGGATTTGTCGCTGGATCCGGTGACCCGCGAGGTTTCCCGCGGCGAGCGCGGGATCAGTCTCACCCGCACCGAGTTCTCCCTGCTGGAAATGCTGATGGCGAATCCGCGCCGGGTGCTGACCCGCAGTCGCATCCTGGAGGAGGTCTGGGGTTACGACTTCCCGACCTCAGGCAACGCGCTCGAGGTCTACATCGGCTATTTGCGCCGCAAGACCGAGGCCGAGGGTGAGACGCGCCTGATCCACACCGTGCGCGGCGTCGGTTACGTGCTGCGGGAGACGCCCCCGTAGGGGGAAGGCCATGGCACGAACTGTTCCCAAGCGGCCGGTGGTCGCCGGGCTCGGACAGCGTCCGCCCGATCCGGCGGAGATGCGCCCGCCGATCCCGCTCACCCGCTCCGTCTCGCTGCGCTGGCGGGTGACGCTGCTCGCCGCCTCGGTGGTGGCGATCGCGGTCGCGGTGACCTCGATCGCGGCGTACGCGCTGGTCGCGCGCGCCCTGTACGCGAACGTGGACACCGAACTGCGCAGCAGGGCGAACGCGGTGACCGCCATCGACCCGTACGGCTTCAATCTGCAGAATCTGGCGCTGGCGACCGCGTTCTACCCCGACACCGGCATCGTGCTGATCTACCCCGACATCGGCCCCTACTCGGTACCGCAGGCGACCATTCCACCGGTCGGGCCGCCGGAGTGGGCGGTGTTCCACGGTCAGGTGAGTTCGTCGCTGCGCACCGCCGGTAGCCAGCGTGTCCTCGCGGTGCGCACGAACGAGGGCGCGACGCTGGTCATTTCGCAACGACTGGAGCCGACCCGCAACGTGCTCGATCGACTCGCGTGGCTGCTGTTCGTCGTCGGCGGCTGCGGCGTCGTGCTGGCCGCCGCGGCCGGAACCGCGGTCGGGCGCACCGGATTGCGGCCGATCGGACGACTGACCGCCGCGACCGAGCGGATCGCCCGCACCGACGACCTGACGCCCATCCCGGTGACCGGCGACGACGAACTCGCCAGGCTCACCGAGAGTTTCAACGCCATGCTGCGCGCGCTGGCCGAGTCACGGGACCGGCAGCGCAGGCTGGTGGCCGACGCGGGGCACGAATTGCGCACCCCGCTCACGTCGTTGCGCACCAACACCGAGCTGCTGATGGCGTCGAGTCGCCCCGGCGCCCCGCGCATTCCGGACGAGGACATGGCCGAGCTGCGTTCGGATGTGATGGCGCAGATCGAGGAGTTGTCGAACCTGGTCGGCGACCTGGTCGACCTGGCGCGCGAGGACGCCCCCGAAACCGTGTACGAGCGAGTCGATCTCGGCGAGGTGGCCGAGCGGGCGCTGGAACGGGCGCGGCGGCGGCGTGGCTCGGTCGAGTTCGTCTCGGCGTTGCGGCCCTGGTTCGTCTACGGCCACGAGGCTGGCCTGGAGCGCGCGATTCTCAATGTGCTCGACAATGCCGCGAAGTGGAGTCCGGCCGGCGCTCAGGTGTACGTCGAGATGCGCGAAACCGGGCGCGGACTGCTCGAGCTGACCGTCGACGACGCCGGGCCGGGTATCCCGCCCGGCGAACGTGAGCTGGTGTTCGAGCGCTTCTACCGGACCACCGCCTCGCGTTCCATGCCCGGCTCGGGGCTCGGCCTGGCGATCGTCAAGCAGGTCGTCACCAAACACGGCGGCACGATCAGCATCGAGACCTCCGGCCGGGGCGGCGCGCGAATCCGGATCGTCCTGCCCGGTGAAGCGGGACGGCCGGTGGACGCCTGAAACGCGTCGGTTGAATACGGGATCCACATAACAGGTGTTCCAGGGACTGGGATCCGGTGAATTCGACGGCGCGCGAAGCGTGCGCCGGAGCCGTATCGTATGGCGGGGGTAGCGGCCTTACTACCGCGCACAGTGGGTACACAGTCTCGGACAATTGAAAGCACGGTCTCAGTCCGCTCTCAGTAGTCGCCGTCAAGCTGGTCGGCAGACGCTGAGGAGAAACGAGGAGTCCATGACCGAGGATTCGAAGGACCGGCGGGACGAGCCGGCGCACACCGCACCGGATCAGCCCAACCCGACCGATCAGATCCCGGCCGCACCGGCAAGCCACGGCGGCGCGCCGTACGGGTCAGACGCCGGCTACTCGCCGCACGGGTCCGGGTACGGGCCGTATGAGGCCCCGCCGTCGCCGTACCAGGCGCAGCAGTCGATGGGCCAGTATCCGCCGCACCAGCACACCCAGCCGTTCCCCGGCCCGGAGTACGGCGGGCAGCCGTTCGATCAGCAGGCGGCCCAGGGCGCGCCGTTCGACCAGCAGGGTGCGCCGTTCGGGGCGCAGGCCCAGCCCGCCAAGCGTCCGTTCCGGACCGGCCTTGTGCTCGGCGCGGTCGCCCTGGCCTTGGTCAGCGGTGGCGTCGGCGGCGCGGTCGGCGCCCTGGCCACCCACTCCGACGACGGCCGCTCGACGATCACCAACGCGCTCGATCAGCCGAAGCCCAACGTCAACAACGTCTCCAATGCCCCGGCGGGCTCGACCCAGGCGGTCGCGCAGAAGGTGCTGCCCAGCGTGGTGATGATCAAGGTGGCCAGCAGCCGTGCCGAGGGCGAGGGCTCCGGCGTTGTGCTGTCCTCCGACGGCCTGATCCTGACCAACAACCACGTGGCGGCGGGCGGTGGCCCCGGCGCCAAGATGGAGGTGCTGTTCTCCGACGGCAGCTCCGCGCCCGCGACCATCGTCGGCGCCGATCCGGTCTCCGACCTCGCGGTCATCAAGGTGGCGGGCAAGACCGGACTGACCCCGATCGAGCTCGGCACCTCGGAGAATCTTCAGGTCGGCCAGTCGGTCGTGGCGATCGGCTCGCCGCTCGGCCTGGCGGGCACCGTGACCACCGGCATCGTCTCCGCGCTGAACCGCCCGGTGTCGACGCAGGGCGAGGGCCCGCAGAATCCGGCGGGCGTCAATCCGGTGATCGACGCCATCCAGACCGACGCCGCCATCAACCCCGGCAACTCCGGTGGTGCGCTGGTCGACGGCAACGGCAAGCTCATCGGCATCAACACCGCGATCGCCAGCCTCGGCGCGGGCGAGCCCGGCGTCGGCCAGCAGAGCGGTTCGATCGGACTCGGGTTCGCCATCCCGGTCGACCAGGCCCGCCGGGTGGCCGACGAGCTCATCAAGACCGGCCACGCCACCTACGCGCAGATCGGCGTCAAGATCCAGGCGCAGGATTCGATCAACGGGGCGCGCGTGCTGGAGTCGACCCCGGACGGTCCGGCCGCGAAGGCGGGGATCCCCGCAGGCGTGATCATCACCAAGCTCAACGATCGCAGCATCAACACCGGCGACGCGCTCGTCGCCGCGGTTCGCTCGCACCAACCAGGAGACAAGGTGAAAGTCACCTATACCGATGAACGAGGCAGCAACTCCAAGACCGTCGAGGTGACCCTCACCGGTGCGCCCGCGGACGGCGGTCGATGATGCGGGTGCTGCAGGGTGGCTGGACGCCGCTGCTCGACACGGCCGCAGAGGTTCTCAGCACAAGCGCTACGGTGAGCACCATGGAAATCGATGCTCCGGTGGCGGGGCGTGCTCTGGTGGTGGTCGTCGATGATCGAACGGCGCATGGAGGTGTTGACTCGCTCGGCCCGCTGGTCACCGAGCTGCTCACCGAGGCTGGCTTCCTCGTCGACGCGTCGGTGTCGGTGCAGGCCGACGAGGTCGAGATCCGCAACGCGCTGAACACCGCGGTGATCGGCGGTGTCGACCTGGTCATCTCGGTCGGTGGCACCGGCATGTCGCCGCGTGACGTCACGCCCGAGGCCACCTCGCAGGTGCTCGATCGCGAGTTGACCGGCATCAGCGAGGCGCTGCGCGCGTCCGGCCGGGTGGCCGGTTCGCTCGACGCGGGCCTCTCCCGCGGTGTGGCAGGCATCTCCGGCAGCACACTGGTGGTCAACCTGCCCGGTACTCGGGCCGCGGTGCGCGACGGAATGGCGACGCTCGGCCCGCTCGCCAGCAAGGTGATCGGCGAACTGTCCGGATTGGTCGAATAATTCCGGCCTCCGGTTCCTCCGACGACATCCCTCGCCCGGCCGCTCGCCGGGCGAGGGATGCGGCGCGTCTCGCCGAAATCTTCGGCGACACCCTCCCAGACACTACGAGCGACGAACGCGGCGACGACTCAGGCAACGAGTCCTCGTCCGATGATTGGCTGCGTGCGCAGAAGCCGCCGCACCACGGTTGATTGCCCAAATCTACGTAGTAGCTACGTATCGAGAAGTTGGCTCGCCGTAATTTACTTGTGATTATTTCACATTGCCGTTATTCGGCCGATATATGTACTGCTCTGTCCCGTATTCAGCGCTTGGCGCTTTAGTGACTTCGTCAGCACCGTCCGGTCGGTCCTGACTGTCTCCGTCACCAATAAATGCACGTCAAACGATATTCGCATGTTAACGAATGTGATCTACATCACATTGATCTTTACGAAAGCTTGCGTTGCAGCGCCGTTACCTAGCGTTTAATGTTCGCACGAGCCACCCACACTGGACTTCCTGGGCCCGGGTGCGGCACGTACGTGTCGATCCGGCGGAACCTGGCTCGGTTCCGGTCGCCAGCCGGAGCGTCGCGCCGAACTAAATTGTCGGTTACACACTGGCAACAAAGGCGCGACAAACTGAGCTGGGCCTGCGAGGACCACCTGTCCAACCTCGATGGTCGAGGTTGACTGTTTTAACCTGATGAGGGGAAGTATGAGCGAGAACCGCACCAACGGTCTGCGCCGCGGTGCCCGCGTAGCGGGCGTCGGCGCTGCCGCTGCCGTGGCCATGGGCCTGCTTTCGACCGGCGCCGCCAGCGCCGATGTTTTTGTGCCGTTGCCGGACGGCCAGAAGAGTGGCCCGGGTGTGACCATTACCCGGACCGGAGAGCATGCCGTCGTGTCGCCGTCGCTCGCGGCCAACGGCGCGGGCCGCGTTGTCTGGGTCTCCGGCAACGCGTCGGCGGATGTCACCGAAACCCCGGAAGGCAAGGTCGGCCCCTGGAACGGCGCGACCAACAACCCCGGCACCAACAACTCCTCGACGCACGGTACGTCGCAGCTGAACACCGGCTACATCATCGGATGTCAGGTCAGCATCGCCGATGACGCGATCAGCCTCGGCATGTCGGCCAGCGCCAATCTCACCAGCGGCGGCCTCGGTGGTTCGTTCGGCATCAACCTCGGCCCGGGCGACGTCAAGTTCGTGCAGATCGAACTGAAGGACATCACCAAGCCGGGTTCCTACTCCGTGGAGTACCAGGACGTCGAGATGGAGATCCAGGGCTGCGCGGGCTACGCCCAGGCCCGCTCCTACACCGTGGTCGAGATCATCGGTGACCACTACTCGAAGACCACCCTCTACGGGATGCCGTTCAGCATTGGCTGACGACTGTCGACTGTCGAAAACTCTTCTCGCTGAAACGAACTCAACCCCTGAGGGAATTACACATGATCAACCGTAAGAACGTGGCGCGGGCAGCCGGTGTCTGTGCCGCCGCAACCATCGCCCTGGGCCTGTTCTCCGCCGGTGCCGCGAACGCGGACACCTTCGTGGCGCTGCCCGGTGGCGAAATCACCAAGACCCTGTCCGACGGCACCGTGGTGACGGTCCGTCTGGTCAACGAGTCCGCCAACATCAACCCGTCCCTCGGCTCGACCCCGGTGCACCGCAACGCGTGGGTGTCCGGTTCGGCGCGGGTCGAGGTGTCCGGCGCGGGCGCCACCGGCGGCAAGATCCGTCCGGGCTACGTGGTCGGCTGCCAGGTCAACATCGACGGCGGCGGCGCTTCGGCCGGCGTCGAAGGCAGCGGCAAGTGGGACGGTAGCGACGGCGACATCGGCGTCAACGGTGGCGGCAACCTGAGCCTCGGCCCCGGCCAGGCGAAGGCCTTCTACCTGCTCGATCGTGAAGTGGCCGATGACTTCGGCAACGAGGATCACTCCAGCCAGATCACGTTCAAGGGCACCAACGGCTCGGTCACCTGGGCCGACTCCACCATCGGCCTGTCCGGCTGTGGCGGATACGCGCAGGCTCGCGCGTTCGTCAAGGTCAAGGTCGAGACCGACAACGTCATGTCGTACGTGACGCTGTGGGGCCAGCCCTTCAGCATCGGCTGACGCCGAACACCCAACTCGCACAAGCCAAGCGGGCCCGTCGCTACCGCGACGGGTCCGCTTGCTGTCGTGCGCACAGCTCTACTCGCTGCCTGAGAATTCGTTCCGCTAGGGGTCGACAACCATGATCAACCGTAAGAAACTGACGTCCCGCGTCGGGCTCGGGGTCGCCGCCACCGTCGCGTTGGGCCTGTTCTCCACCGGCGCGGCCAGCGCGGAGATCTTCATCCCGCTGCCCGGTGGCGAGACCACCAAGACGTTGGCCGACGGCACCGAGGTGCGGCTCGCGCTGGTGGACGAGTCGGTCGCGATCACGCCGACCATGGACGCCGTGCCGGGGCACCGCACCGCGCGGGTATCGGGGAAGGCGGAGGTCGAGTTGGCCGGAGTGCCCGGCGGCAAGGCCGGTTCCATCTTCCCCGGGTACACCGTCGGTTGCGAGGTGGACGTCGCGAGCGGTGGTGTCGCCGGTGATCTGGACTGGACCGGGGACGCCATCGATTCGGACGCCGGCGTGGCTACCGGTGCCAAGCTGGTGCTCGGCCGTGGGCAGGCGAAGTCGTTCTACGTGCTCGATCTGCAGCAGGACGAGTACTTCGGCAGCGTGGCGTACCCGACGCGTAATCAGTTCGAAGGCGACATCGGGGCGGTGAGCTGGGCCGACGAGGTCATCGATTTGTCCGGGTGCGACGGTTACGCGCAGGCGCGGGCGTTCGTCAGTCTCAGTGTGGAGACCGACTCCGTCGTCACCTGGATGACGTTGTGGGGTAAGCCGTTCATCCTCGGCTGACGTCGAATATCAACTCGCGCAAGATAAACGGGTCTGTCGCAGTGTGCCGGGCCCGTTTCTCATTACCGCGCAAGCAATTCAGGATTCGTGTTTACCGCCGGCGCTGCGTTGGCCTTCGGCGAGCAGATCACGGATCTGGATGAGCACCTCCGCGTCGCTGAGTTCGACCGCTTCCGGACTGAACTTTCGTTTCACGTGCATGGCGGGGAGCACGAGCACGAAGTACAGCACCGCGGCGATGATCGCGAAATTGATCGCAGCGGTGATGATCGGACCGACCTGGACGAAGGTCGCGGGTTTGTCGGCAACGAGCTGGAAACCGAGCCCCAGTTCGTCACTGCCGCCGAAGACGGCCAGGATCGGGTTGACGATGCCATTGGTGAACGCGGTGACGATCGCGACGAACGCGGTGCCGATGACCACCGCTACCGCCAGGTCGACCACGTTTCCGCGGAATAGAAAATCCTTGAAACCCTTGAGCATTGCCGATATCTCCTCTACGTGTGGAGCTGACAAAGTCGTGCTCGGCGGTCGACGCCTGTGGTATCGCCGATGCTAGTTGACCTTGATGGCAAATGTGTGGACAACTCAATGGAAGACAACGGTGAGCGCGGTATGCAGGGATGCGGCTGCGACCATGGTCGCGTGTTCGGAGTCCATCGCGACCAACACCACGCGTTCCTTCGCGGCCCGTCCGTCGCCGGGGCCGGACACCAGCACGACGGCGGCATCGGTCGCCAGGGTGCGGGCGGGACGCGAGCCTTGTTCCTCGCCGCCGACCACGTCGACCCGGTCACCGGCGCGCAGGATCTCGGCGACGGCGGTGTCGGCCAACCGGATCGGCACGATCCGTGCGTCACGCGCACCGGTCGCGACGCCGGCCAGGCGTGGGCCGACGACGCGGAGGTCGGTGAATATCTCGCCGCCGCGCATTGCTCCGGTCAGGGTGGCGCCGATCACGTCGGACGGGGTGCGTACGACTCCGGCGGGCAGGGCGGCGGCCTCGCGGGGAGCCGACTGAAGATCGTCGGCAGCGAGCACATGTCCCGGGGCGAGATCGCGTCCGGCGACCACGACAGAAGTCTGTTCCGCGCCGGGATCGCCGCGCAGGAACAAGGCAACCGCTAGAACGATCAGGACCGCGGCACCGAGCCGCCGGGCGAGCAAGCTGTCGGCCCAAGGCGGTCGACGCCAAACTCCGAAGCTGTGGCGACCGAGCTCGGCGGGTGATCGAGTCATGGCGGAAGCCTATGACCGTGCGCGCACCCGCCAGGCCGGGAAAGGGGCTAGCTGTGGATAACTATGTGGCTGGGGATAACTCGACGAATCAGCTGGCCACAGCCGTGCTGGTGGTCGCGCTGCTGCCGTTGGACGAGCTGGAAGCCGAACTCGTGGAACTCGACGAGCTAGAGTCCTTCGAGCCGTTGGAGCCGCTGTCGGACTTCGCGGGCTCGCTCGCGGTGGACGCGCCGCTGCGGCTGTCGGTGCGGTAGAAGCCGCTGCCCTTGAACACGATGCCGACGGAATTGAACAGCTTGCGCAGCTTTCCGGAGCACTCCGGGCACACGCTCAGCGCATCGTCGGAAAAGGACTGAACGATGTCGAAGCGGTTGTCACACTGGGTGCACGCATACGAGTAAGTTGGCACAGCATCCTCCGCAGGTTTCGTCATCTGGCACTCTACAGCCGACAGTGCCAACGTTGCCAATCTACCGTTCATTCCGCCGCGTGATCTTCGACAAGCCGGTGCAGCCCGCCACGCGGCGTCAGCGCCCAGCCCATTCGCACATCGTGTGGCTGCTCGGGCAGCCGGTCGACCAGCTCGTCGTCCCGAACCACCGCGACCAGTCGCGCCCGCGGTGCCGCCGCGGCCAGCGTCCGGTCGTAATAACCCGCCCCGCGGCCCAGCCGGACACCGCGCCGGTCCACCGCGAGGGCCGGTACCAGGACCAGGTCCGCACGGTCGATCGCGTCGGTCGGCAGCACCTCGCCGGTCGGCTCGAGCAGGCCGAATCTGGCGCGCCGCAGGCTGTCCAGGCCGGTGTACTCGGCCCAGTTCAACGGTCCCGGCGTGCCGGTGACCGGCACCAGCACCCTCGCACCGGCCGCCCGCAGTGTGTCGAGCATCTCGGTCGAGCCCGGTTCGCCGCGTACCGGCACGTACGCGCAGACCCATTCGCCCACGTCGAGCCGCTCCACGGCCGTGACCAGGGCCGCGACCTCCGCGGCGTGCTCCTCGGCGGGCATCGCCGCCCGTCGAGCAAGAATTTCGGTGCGCCATGCATGTTTTTCGCGCTCACCGGGCATCTCCATGTCGATCACCATAGGCTGGCCGGAATACCGGTCGGCTCGACGTCGAGTCAGGGGCTGTGACGATGGATAGGGTATGCGCATGACAGCAAAGGCCGGACAATCCGGCGATGCCACGCTGGCTTCGTGCTTCCGCACGGCCGTAGTGCCCGCCGCCGGGCTGGGAACGCGGTTCCTGCCCGCGACCAAAACGGTGCCGAAGGAACTCCTCCCGGTGGTCGACACCCCCGGCATCGAACTGGTCGCCGCCGAGGCCGCCGAGTCCGGCGCCGAGCGTTTGGTGATCGTCACCTCGCCGGGCAAAGACGGTGTGGTCGCGCACTTCGTGGAAGACCTGGTGCTGGAGAGCACCCTCGCCGAGCGCGGCAAATTCCAGCTCCTCGAAAAGGTGCGCAAGGCGCCCGGGCTACTCGACGTGACCTCGGTGGTGCAGGAGGAGCCGCTCGGCCTCGGCCACGCGGTCGCCCAGGCCGAGGCCGCCCTCGACGACGACGAAGACGCCATCGCCGTGCTGCTCCCCGACGATCTGGTGCTGCCTTCCGGTGTGCTCGACGTGATGTGCCGGGTGCGCCGCAAGCGTGGCGGCACCGTGCTCTGCGCCATCGACGTGCCCAAGGACGAGGTCAGCGCGTACGGCGTGTTCGATGTGGCGACCGTGCCGGACGCGGTGAATCCGAATGTGCTGCGCGTCAAGGGCATGGTGGAGAAGCCCGCGCTCGCCGACGCGCCGTCCACCTTCGCCGCCGCCGGTCGATACCTGTTGGACCGCGCCATCTTCGACGCGCTGCGCCGAATCGAGCCGGGCGCGGGCGGCGAATTGCAACTCACCGACGCCATCGCGCTGCTCATCGCCGAAGATCATCCGGTTCATGTCGTGGTGCACCGTGGGTCGCGCCACGATTTGGGCAACCCGGGCGGCTATCTTCGTGCTGCGGTCGATTTCGCTTTGGAACGTGACGAATACGGCCCTGCCCTTCGGGAGTGGCTGGAGCATCGGCTCGGTCCCGACTGGGATCCGCAGCTGACCACCTACGACTGAGGCGTGGGTTTCGTCGACAGTGGACCGTCGGGTACGAATGATGGTTCACCGTCACGTGCGCTAATTGGTTCGTGCCGAAGCGTTATCGCGCGGTGCGATCGTTGGTGTGCGAAGAGATCAGGAAGGGCTGGATGCGCTCGGTTGAGGATCAGCAGATCAAGGTGACCGCCGCGGCGGTCGCGCCTCGGCCGGTCCGGGTCGCGATTTCCGAGGCCCAGGGCCTGCTGTGTGCCGAGGACGTCGTCACCGAACGACCGCTGCCCGGATTCGATCAGGCGGCGATCGACGGCTACGCGGTGCGCAGCGTCGACGTGGCCGCCGCGGGCACCGACATTCGCAACGAGGACGACGAACTGGTCGATCTCACGCTGCCGGTGGTCGGCGAGGTGATCGCCGGATCGCGTCAGCCGATCCGGCTGCAGCCGCGCCAGACCGTCCGCGTCGACACCGGTGCGCCGCTGCCGACGCTCGCGGATGCCGTGCTGCCCTTGGACTTCACCGACGGCGGCCGCGCCAAGATCAAGATCTACGAACCGGTTCGCTCCGGCGACTACGTGCGGCGCATCGGCGACGATGTGCAGCCCGGCGACGTCGCGGTGCGCGCGGGCACCATCATCGGCGCGGCCCAGGTGGGACTACTAGCGGCCGTCGGACAGGACAAGGTGCTCGTGCATCCGCGGCCGCGGTTGTCGGTGATCTCGGTCGGCGGTGAACTCATCGACATCGATCGGACACCAGGCCCCGGCCAGGTCTACGACGTGAACTCCTACGCCCTCGCCGCCGCGGCCAGGGACGCGGGCGCGGACGTCAACCGGGTCGGCATCGTGAGCACGGATCCCCGGCGGTTGCGTGACGTGGTCGAGGGGCAGCTGGTGCGCTCCGAGGTCGTCGTCATCGCGGGCGCGGTGGGCGGCTGGGCCTCGGAACAGGTGCGCGAGGCGCTGGAAGGGCTCGGTGAGCTCGAAATAGCCCGCGTCGCCATGCATCCCGGTTCGGTGCAGGGCTTCGGCAGGCTCGGCCGCGACGAGGTGCCCACGTTCCTGCTGCCGTCCAACCCGGTCGGCGCGCTGGTCGTCTTCGAGGTGATGGTCCGCCCGCTGATCCGAATCGCCTTGGGGCGCAGGCATCCCATGCGGCGGATCATCATGGCCAGGACCATCACCCCGATCAGTTCGATGGCCGGTCGCAAGGGTTATCTACGCGCGCAACTCATGCGCGACGAGGCCACCGGCGACTACCTCGTGCAACCGCTCGGCGGCGGCGCGGGCGCCTCGTCACACCTGCTCGCCACGTTGGCCGAGGCGAACAGCTTGATCGTGATCGACCCCGACGACACCGAGATCCGCACCGGTGACGAAGTCAGGGTCGCTTTCCTCGCACAGCGCGGCTGAGGCGTGGAGGCGATGAATGTGTTCCGGGTCGCGCAGCATCCGGGCTGGCCCGCACGGCTCGGCCCGGTGCGCGTCGGGGCCGGACAGGTGACGCTGCGCCCGGTGCGGCTGCGCGACGCCGCCGCGTGGAGCCGAATCCGATTGCGGGACAGGGCTCATCTGGAGCCGTGGGAACCCACCGGTCGTGGTGCCTGGGAGGCGCGCAACCATGCGTCCAACTGGCCGTCGCTGTGGTCGAGCCTGAAGGCCGAAGCGCGGCGTGGCGCGATGATTCCGTTGGTGATCGAGGTGGACGGTGCGTTCAGCGGACAGTTGACCGTCGGCAATATCGTGCGCGGCGCACTGCGTTCCGGCTGGATCGGTTACTGGGTGGCCAAGGATCTCAGCGGCCAGGGCGTGGCGACCGCTGCGCTGGCGCTCGGCCTCGATCACTGCTTCGGGCCGGTCGGCCTGCATCGGGTCGAGGCGACGGTGCGGCCGGAAAACCTGGCCAGTCAAGCGGTCCTGCGCAATGTCGGTTTCCGGGAGGAAGGGCTGCTGCGCCGGTACCTCGATGTGGACGGTGCCTGGCGCGATCACCTGCTGGTCGGCATCACCGTGGAAGAGATCATGGGCACGGTCGTCGACCGGCTCGTCCGCGAGGGCCGGGCCGTTCTGCCCTGAGAATCGTGCAATACGGACACGCCCGGCGCATCCGACGCGCGGAAGAATTGGTGGCTTTGTGACAGGTGTGGCGTATGTGCACGGCGCGCCTGCCGGATCTCGACGCGTCACGGAATTAACCTACGGACGTCGGAGGTGCGTCCTGCACCCCCGGCACGGAGCCTGCGAGGCGACCGGCGACCACGCCGCAGCGACGGATGGAAACCGGGCGGACGCGGGGCGTGCTGCGCACCGCTCGCCGGCCGAACGGACCACACCAGGCCGGGACGGAGGTGCTGACGGCAATGCCGAATTCGATCCTGTGGATCGGCCTGGTAGTGCTCTGGGTCTTCGTCCTGTTCCCCATCCTCGCCGACCGGCACCCCAGGATTCGGCGGACCACCGACGCCGCACTCGCCACCCGGGTGCTCGTCCGCGGAGATTCCAAGCGGCGCACCAAGAGTGGACCCGCCGCAGGCCACAAAACCGACCCCAATTGGCGGCCACGCCGCGCACAGAGAAAGCATCCCCACAGCGATGATGCGGAGGACCGGATGACAACACCGGCCGACGAACCCGTCACCGAAGGTGACCTGCCCGCGATCACCGAAGCCGCGGTGCCCCACCCCGATCCCGACATCGCTGACGCCGAGCTGGACGACGCCGAGCTCGCCGACACCGAGCTGGACAACCCCGAACTCGCCGATGCCGAGCAGGACGACGCCGAACTCGCGCCGACCGAAGCCGCCGACACCGAAACGGTCACTGCCGACACCGAATCCGCCGACCTGGACGAACCGGCTGCGCCGCACGACGACCCGGTCGATGATGACGTAGTGGGCGAAGAGCGCACCGAACCCGCCGCGGCCCGGATACCCCCCGCGTGCTCCACCGCGCCCGCCCGCATCACCGACGACGACTACCGCACCGACGACGAAGCCGACGATTACGCCCGCCGCGACTACGAAACCGACTCCGACGACCTCGATTACGTGCCGACCAGGCGCGGCCGCGGCGGCTACGACCCCGAAGCCGACGCCATCGCCCGCGCCGCCCGCTACACCTTCCGCCAGCGCGCCGTCCTCGGCCTCGTCCTGGCCGGACTGCTATGCGGCGGACTCGCGGTCGCGGTGAGCCCACACTTCTGGTGGGGCTGCGGCCTGTCCTCCTTCGTCCTCATCGGCTACCTCACCTACCTGCGCAAGCAAGTCCGCATCGAAGAAGACATCCGCCGCCGCCGCGCCGCCCGCCTCAGCCGCGCCGAACAACTCGGCGAACACCGCGCAGGCCCCCGACACACCCAAGCCGCCCGCGCCGCCATGGACCGCGACACCGCCCGCGCCCTGCGCCGCCGCTCCGCCCTCCTCGAAACCGACGACGAAGACCCCATGTTCGACCACCTCGACCCCTTCGACCCCGCCACCGCCCGCGCCCTGCGCGACCGCACCGGCGGCGGCGACATGCGCCGCGCCGCTGGCGAATGACACCAGCGTGACTCCGCATCATCCCAGGTCAACCGCCCGATTCGGAGTCTCGCAACAACCTTTGCTAGAGTGACACAGCGCGGTTCCCCGGAGCCGCACGGGGCTATAGCGCAGTTGGTAGCGCGTCTCGTTCGCATCGAGAAGGTCAGGGGTTCGATTCCCCTTAGCTCCACTCCATTCGCTGGGTGAGCCCTGCACGCGGAATGCGCGTGCAGGGCTCATTTCGTCTGTTTTGTGGGGGCGCAGCCCCCACGCCCCGCCCGGCGGGGCTTCGCCCCCCGGACCCCCTGCTCAGGTTCGCGTCCCGAGACCGTTTGCCCCCGTACCCCATCCCCGGTCTGACCTAGGGGGGATAGGTGTCTCGGAACGCTTCGCGGACAGCATTGCGTCGGCTACGTCCCGGTCCTCGGTCCGGGAGACGACTTCGAACACACGCCCAGTCGTTCGATGGAACCAGTCGGCCTGATGCGACGGCCGCGAGGGCAACATTCGCGGCTCCGAAGATGTGGGCCGAGCCCGATCCGAAGGAACGAACCGGGCTCGTCGTCACTGCGCCCTAGCGATCGGCGGCGTCAGTCTGCGTGCATGCAGACCTCCTCTTCGGCATCCCACATGAACTCTGGGTTGGCTTCGCATTCTTCCTGTGTCTTGGCCTCGGCAGGATCACCCACTGGTGCAGCTATTCCATCTTTTTGAGCCTTCTTGTAGCAGTCCTTGAACGCTTTGTAGTCCGCCGACTCCGTGAGGCATGTTTCTACATCCTTCTGAAAATCGGCGGACGCCGTTGGAGCGGCAACCATCCAACCAGCCGCCGTCAAGGCGAGCGCAGCGAGAAGAGGGGTTACCCGAGCACGATCAAGACGCATAGCGGTTCCTAATCCGTAGAGGTGGACCAGCCGATTCGGTCCACCGTGCTTCCACGTATTCGGTCCTGCGACGGTTCCGGATGGGAGTGCCGAACCTCCGTCGACCGTTGCGACCGTCGCATCGCGAGCGTGCAGACGCATGATCGGATTCGCGAAGGTGTTGTTCCGCAGGGTCAGGGGTTCGATTCTTCTTAGCCCCACTCCACCGGCGACTGCTGGGGTCGTAACCTGTCGATGTTTCGGGCTGCCAGTTCCGCCGTCTTCGTCTGTCGTCGCACGCCGAGAAACCAGAACAGTGGTTCGGCGGGCGCGAGCTCGGATGCTCGGGGTCGTGTTCGATTACTACCTTCGTTGCGGCACAGCGCATAGACGTTCACAGCGCGGTGGCCGCCGGCCATGCGTCGGCGACCGTCTCCGCAGCCGTCACCGCGGTGTAGAGGTCGATGATCCGCCATCCCCCCGTTAGTTTCGCGATGCCGTAACCGACCGCCCAGCGCTCGATTTCGACCTCGTCTTCGCGTAACCGGCTCACCACGATCTCCAAGTTGACGCGCTTGCTGTTCAGCACCCGGACAACACGATCCAGGATCTTCGCGTGGTGGTACCCCCGATCGGCCAGATCCTTTTCATTGGCCAGCAGAAAGTCGCGTATGTCTGAATCGGTCTCTAGCCAGCGACTCCGGCCGGGTCCAGACCCACCACTATCCGCGGGCTCGGCTTCGCCGATGTACATCGGGACCGAATAGTATTTTCGGTAGAAGTATTCATCGCCGTCCGGATCGCCGGTCATGGCCGCCACGTACGCTGCGGCGTAGTTGGCGTAGAACGTCCCGATTTCTCGGCTGAGAGCAGCACTGTCGACCATGTCATCCTCCACTATGTCGCGCACGATCAGTTGTGCACTCGAGACAGATGGGGTTCAAGAAACAAGGGTGGGCGCCATGTTTGTTCATCGTGATATCGACGCTTGAACTGAGGTTTCCAGCCGCATCCGATAAGACACCTCGTTACTCGCAAGGGTGCTTCTATTTTCCGATTCTGGACGAGGATGCGACCGCTTGGCAAAGAAGAAGAGATGAGAATCACCTGCCACTTGACGCAGTACCCCAGCTCACGGCTCATGCGGATCGCGGCATCATCTCACTAATTTCCGACAGTCCCGGGGGCGCCTTCGGCGACTCGCGTTGCTGTGAACTAGGTCCAGGCGTCGTTCCAGAGTTTGACAGTCGCCGGTGCTGGATTGGTCAGTCAGTGCACTGTCCGCACTGCCCGATTGGGACCCACGCACGCGACTAGACACTGTATTCGACCGCGCCGAGCATTAGCTCGGTGTCGCAACGATCAGAGATCTTCCCGTCCACAATCCGGTTGGAGAATTACCGCACTTTAGGATTGGGTGAGGAGCGCATCGTGCTCAGCCTGTGACGGATTCCGCGTCTGCGGGTAACTGTGCTGTTCAGGCAGGGTTTTCTGGATGCGATTGGGCTGCTTGGCGCGCGAAAGTTCGAGTAGCCGGACATATGGTCCACCGATCGTGGCATTGCACGAACCGATTCCATTGGGGCTGGTATCGCAGAAGCGGTACCAGCCCCAATGTCGTTTCCGGGTTGGGGATGCGGAAAGTGGGTGCCAAGCGGTCAGGGCTCATTTCGTCTGTTTTGGGAGGCGCAGTCCCCATGCCCCAGCCGGCGGGGCTTCGCCCCCGGGCCCCTTCTCGAGTTCGCCTACCCGAGGCCCTTCGCCCCCCGTACCCCACCCCCGGTTCGCCTGTCCCGAGGTCACGTCCCTCGGACCTCTTCTCAGGTTGGCCCACCCGAGGCCGTCCGCCCCCCGGACCCTCGTGAGGGCCGACCGCGGGTCAGTGGCTCGGCAGGATGTCGGCGAGGAATTCGGCCGTATCGTGGCGGGCTTGCGGCAAGAGGGTGAAGTGGTTTGCCGCGGGGTAGAGCATCAGGCGGCTGTTTACGTTGCCCTGTTGAAGTTGTTGCTGGAGCAGGATTGTGGTCGGTATCGGCTGCACGTTGTCCGCGCCGCCTTGCAGGATGAGCAGGGGCCGGTGGTAGCCGGTGGTGGGTGCGGCCATGTAATCGCGTAGGGCGGCGGTGAGTGTCGGGTCGGACAGGGGTTTGGTGAACAGCTGGCCGAAGGGACGACCTGCGAGGGCTTCTTCCGCCGATTTCAGGCAGCCTTCGCCGGACTCCGCGATGGCGAGCACCTGTTTGCCTCGTTCGCTCAGGTAGTCGGTGACCGCTAGTTCCGGGCGCGCGTGGTCGAGTCCGGCCAGGACCATCAGTACCCTGACCTGCAGCCCCGCGGGAAGTGACACAGCCAGGTCCGGTCCGGTAAGCGCGGAGATCAACTGCTCGTAGTTGCTTGTCGGGGCGAAGGCGGCGGTGCCGCGCAGATCGAGTTCCGGCGCGTAGCTCGACGACAGTTGCGCTGCGTGCAGCACCGCGTGCCCGCCGATCGAATGTCCGGCCAGCGCATAGGAATCCGATATCTCAGAGTCGACGAGGCGGCCTGCTCGGACGATATCGAGCACCGCGTGCCCTTCGGCGGGTCCGGCCAGGTACTCGTAGTGACCCGAGGCGCCGAGTCCGATGTAGTCCGTGGCCGCCACCGCGTAGCCCTGGGCCAGATAGTCGGCCAGCTGCGGTGTTTCGTCGTGCGTATCCGCTATGCCACCCATGAGATTGGGTGCACAGCCTTGTGCCATCCCGCTCGTGCCGTGCGCCCAGGACACCACCCGCCACCCGCCCGGCGGGGGAGTCCCTTTGGGCAGGTAAACATTTCCGCCACTGATCTCCGGGGTGCCGTCCCGACCGGTGGTCCGGTAGACGAGCCGATACCCCTCGGCCGCCGCGGGTATCAGCTCCGCCGCGTCCAGCGACCGGGACGACACGATGGTCCCCGGTCCGGTCGACGACGCTGGTTCTGCCGCTGCCACTCCGGTGGCCGCTACCGACGATCCGGCGACGAACAGTGCCACCACCGTGCGCCGCATGGGGAACTTCCCGCGTCGATCGGTTGTCGTATTGCGCATGGAACACCTCTCACGTAATGAATTGGGAAAGAAGGAAATAGTGGCGGCTCGCTGGTCAGCGACCGGTCGCGTAGCCCTGCATCGCACGGGGATCGGCGGCCGCCGACAGCACGCCTGACTCGGGATCGCGAGCGACGGCACACATGCGACCCTCGGACCAGGGATCTCCAACCGTGATCCGGTGGCCGCGCTTGCGCAGCTCGGTCAGAACTCCGGCGTCGATCCGTGACTCCATGGTCACCGCACCCGGATTCATCGAACGTGGGTAGAACGAACCGGGGAAGCTGTCCTGGTGCCAGTTCGGCGCGTCGATCGCGCCCTGCAGATCCATGCCGCCACGGACGTTCTCGCGCAGGGCGACTTCCAGGAAGAAGTGCAGGCTCCACTGGTCCTGCTGGTCCCCGCCCGGGGTGCCGAACGCCAGGACGGGCTCGCCGTCGCGCAACGCAAGGGACGGGCTGAGTGTGGTCCGGGGGCGGCGGCCCGGCGCGAGGGAGTTCGGCAGGCCCGGTTCCAGCCACGCC
Organism: Nocardia sp. NPDC052316; assembly: GCF_044547795.1. Classification (NCBI taxonomy): domain Bacteria; kingdom Bacillati; phylum Actinomycetota; class Actinomycetes; order Mycobacteriales; family Nocardiaceae; genus Nocardia; species Nocardia sp. NPDC052316. Next base: position 946,528 of record NZ_JBIUBB010000001.1, on the reverse strand, counting down.
ATCTGTAACCGAGTGCCGAGCGGGAAACCCAATTCGGGCACCACGGGGTTCGACTGCAGCCATCCGCCGCTGGGAGTTGCGGAGATCATGTTGCCCCAGCGGTCCACGACGTCGAGGTGGCATGTGTCGCCTCGGGTGGCGCCCGTCGCGGCCACCGTGGGCTCGCCGACCCCCGCCGGAAGCTGTTCCGGCACAGTCGAAACCGCATGCGTGCTCACCCGCGGCGAGCGGCCGTCCGGGCTGCCGGGGCGCAACAGCCGGGATGCGTCCTGGCCGATCAGGGCACGGCGCGCCGCGTTGTACGAGGGTGACAGCAACGCCTCCGCTGTCATATCGGTGCCGTCGCCGTACCACGCCTCCCGGTCCGCCATCGCGAGCTTCGAACCTTCGATCAGCGTGTGGTAATAGTCGGCCGTACCGTGGTCTAGGTGTTGCGGCAGCATGGCGAGCTGCTGAAGGAATACCGCCCCCTGGCTCCAGAGGCCGGGTTTCGCGATCGTCCAGCCGTTCCAGGTGTAGGTGGTCGGATTCTCGTATGCCGCAGTGTAATTCGCCAAATCGTCACCGGTCAGGGTGCCGATGTGGCGTTCACCCGAGGTGTCCATCGTGGGCCGTGCCGCCGCGGCGGTGAGCGCTTCGGCGATGAATCCCTCTCGCCATACGCGTCGCGCGACATCGATCTGAGTCTCGCGGTCCGCGCTCGCGACCTCGGCTTCGGAGATCAGTCGCCGCCACGTCTGTGCCAGTACCGGATTCTTCAGCAATTGTCCTGGCGCAGGGGGCTTTCCGCCTGGTAGATACAGCGCAGCCGAGGTGGTCCACTCGGTTTCGAAGAGGTGCTGCATCCAGGACAAGGTGCTCTGGACATCCTCTAGCACCGGATGTCCGTGCTCGGCATACCAAATGGCGTGGGCCAGCACGTCGGACAGCCGCTTCGTGCCGTGGTCGCGGAGCAGCAGCATCCAGGCATCGAAGGCGCCGGGCACCGCCGCGGCCAGCGGGCCGGTGCCGGGTACCAGTTCCAGGCCGAGACCGGTGTAGTGCTCGATCGTCGCGCCCGCCGGTGCGGGCCCTTGACCGCACAGCACCTGCGGGGCCTTTCCCGCGGGCGCGAGAATAATCGGTACTTCCCCCGCAGGTCCGTTCAAGTGCGGCTCGACCACATGCAAGGCGAAGGCCGCGGATACGGCCGCGTCGAATGCGTTGCCGCCGTCCTCGAGTATCGCCATCGCGGCCGACGAGGCGAGCCAGTGCGTGGAGGAGACCATGCCGAAAGTGCCCTGCAGGGTGGGACGTGTAGTGAATCTGCCCATCGTTGTTCCTCGAGGAGTTGTTGGTATCGATTTGTCGGTGAAACCGACTGGCTCATAGGCGAATTGCCGCGACCGTTCCATCGGCCGGGTGCTCACAGTTGGGTCGTGGTGAGAATTTCGCGCGCGGCGCGTTGCCCGGACTCGATCGCGCCATCGACGTACCCGGCCCAGCGGGTCGCCGTCTCGGTGCCGGCCCAGTGCAGTGCACCGGTCGGGCGGCGCAACTCCGGCCCGAAGCGTGTCAAAGTCGATGGAGTCGCGAAAGCGCCGTAACAGCCGCGACTGTAAGTTTCGGTGGCCCAGTCCTGTTCGACGTAGTAGACCGGGTTGCGCGCTTTTGGACCGAAATATGCGGCAAGGTCGTCGAGAACCGCGTCGCGGCGTTCCTTCGGCGCCAGGCGAGATGCGGCTTGGGCGTGGGTGGCTTCGAAGAAGCCGACCAGGACTGCGGGTTCGGCGTCGGGGGGACCGGCATCGAAAACCGTGCCGAGCGCGCGGCGGTCGCTATTGGCCTGCCCGGACAGACCCTGTCCGCGCCAGAACGGCTCGTCGTAGACCGCGTTGACCTTGATCGTCCAGCCCATCGGTAGACGTTGGAGGAGTTGGGCGCGTTCGGCGGGTAGGTCTGGGGTGAATCGGACTGTGCCCACCAGCGGAGGCGGGATCGCGATGATCGCGTGGCGTGCCCGCCACTGCCGCCGCCCGGCCCGCACCCGAACCTCGTTGTCGCTCCACTCGACCTCGGTCACCGCGGCGCCGAGGACGACCCGATCGCCCAACTCCGCAGCCATGGCGATCGACAGTCGCTGCATACCGCCGACGACTCGGTCCTGCTGTGCACCGCCTGTCGTATTGATCAAGGAGTCGATGCCACCGCCCGAATGGATGTAGAACTGCGCCCACAGGGCCGACATCTCGTCCGGTTCGGCGCACCACACCGCCTGGGTGACCAGCTGGAAGAAGGCGCGTCCGGTGGGGGTGTGCGAGTGCTTGCGCAGCCACGTGCCGAAGGTCTGACCGTCGAGTTCTCGCGCGTCGGGCGCGGTCCACGGTGCGTGCAGCGGTACTCGGCGAGCCGAGCGATCGAGCCGCAGTTGTGTGAGGCCGATATCGGCAAGCACAAGCGGGTTCAGCCGGGGTATACGGCCGCGGAATCGACTGACGCGGCCGCCGAAGTCGCCGATATTCGCACCCTGATCGTAGGTCCGGAACGTGGAGAACCCGAGTTCGGTCAGCAACGCCGACACTCGGTCCTGGCCGGGACCGACCCACATGCCGCCCACTTCCACGTACGTGTCGCTGCCCGGTACCTCGACGTTGCGGGTTCGCCCGCCTACCCGCTCCCTGGCCTCCAGTACCAGGACATCGCGACCGGCTGCGGTGAGCGCGCGGGCTGCCGCGAGTCCGGCCGCGCCGGCGCCCACCACGATCACATCCACGAGATCCGACATTCACATACACCTAACATCTCAAATACACGGTGTATGTGAATGTAGTCTTGTTGCTGTGACTGTCAAGGGACGACGTGCGGAATACGCCGAAGCCACCCGTGCCGCCCTACTGGAGGCGGGCCGTCGGCTGTTCATCGAGCGGCGGTACTCGGAACTGTCCGCCGACGAGATCGCTCGGTCCGCCCGCCTGACGCGCGGGGCCGTGTACCACCACTTCGGCGGTAAGCAAGGGCTGTTCGAGGCCGTATTCGAGCAGGTCGAACAGGAGTTGACCGAGCAGTTGGCGAGCGTGCGTGGTGAGCCGGGCAGCCCCTGGGAAACCGCGGTCCGCGCGTTGGATGTGTTCCTCGACGAATGCACCGACGTGGCCTATCAACGCATCGTGCTGCAGGAAGGGCCGGTCGCGCTGGGCTGGGACCGGTGGCGCGAACTCGACGAGCGGTACATGGTCGGTCTGGTCCGCGATCTGGTCGATGAGCTCATCCGAGCCGGTGAATTTCGCCCCCGATCGCCCGAGCTCACGGTCCGCGCGATCTACGGGCTGCTCACCGAGCTCGCCTGGAGCCTCGCCGACACCGTCGACGACCAAGTGCGGCGCGACGCGGGCCAGATCGCGCTCGACATGATCAGCTCGCTACGCCGCGAAGCCGAATGATGCTGAACCTCAACCTGCTCCGCACCAGCAGCCATGCCCGCACAACCGGGGCGAGCGCCGTCGCTGGACCAGGGCCTCGCCGGTTGAGGGCGATAGCCTATGTCGCGCGTGGCGGATCGTTTCCGTGTTCCCGCCGAAGCTCTCCTCGATCAGGGAGCCTGGACGCCTGTGTTGCCGAGGTTGCGGACTACCGTGGCGACCGATCCCTTTGGCGTCCTTGAATACCTCGGGCTCGGTGGCACCGGTGGTGGCACGGCAGCGGTCTGCGGATCGTGCTCCGCGAGAACGCCGCCGTCGTCTGTGACCGCGACATGTCCACCTGGTGTCCAACCGGAGAGCTCCGAGTCGCGTTGGGTATTCATGAACGCACTGAAATTCTCTACTGGACTTGAGGATTCGACCTATCGCGGGTCGGGAGCGCCTGCACCCGCGATAGGTACGGGGTTCATTTGGCGCCGGACTCGATCCGGTGTTGCTCCACCACGTCGTCGTATTCTTCCCGGCGTTCTGCGGTCATGTCTTGCTCAGCGTCGATGCTGATGCTCCACGGGATCGGGCACGGGGGAGCGTGGTCCGGGTCTGGGCACAGCAACCGCTCGATCTGATCAACGACTGCACGTGCCTCGGCTTCGGACGCAATGACACCCACGCGGATTTCCCATAGCCGCTTCTCATCCGACATCTATCAGATCTCCTTGCAATGGCGCTTGTAGTGACCCTGCGGGACGTTCCGGTCAGCATCCTTCTTGGCATCGGCGACCGCTGCGGGCTTGGTCTTGCCGGACCCGTTGCCGGTGATGTAGCCCAGCGCCTCCCCTCCCGGCCCGATCAGTTGACACTTGACGGTAGCGGTGTGCCGCGCGATCGGATCCACTTGGCCGACCGTCGTCACGGTATCCGTCGGCGCCGGTGCAGCATTGGCCGGGCCGGCCATCGCCACGCCGATGGCCAGCGGTAGTGCGAGGGTGGCGATCAGTTTCCGCATACTCATAGGTGTTCCGTGTCCCTCCCCTGTGGGCTGAAGCATCGTGCTTCTGCCTTCAATTGAGTAGGACGTGCGCCAACATGATTCGGTTCCAACGAATTTCGGGCTAACGCGACCAGCTGCGGAGGAGGCCGACTTGGCGTCCCGGAGCGATCACGGTATCCAACTTCGCCGACGCGACTAACCAGTTGGCGCGCATACGCGCGAACCCCTGTTCGGAAAGGACCGTCTACCGAACACGGACGAGATCAACCAGTCGCGCTGTGACTTGCAACAGTTGGTGCGGCGTCAGTGGGTGCATCGAACACAGTGACCGGGGCGGGCAAGGTTTCGGTACTTCATCCCGTCCTCATGACGGGAAGGCGGCGGATTCGCGGAGGCGGTGTAGGCGTAGGGCGAGTTGGATTTCGAGGGCTCGGTCGGGGTGCTGCCAGCCTTCGCCGAGGAGGGCGGTGATGCGGTCGAGGCGTTGGGTGACCGTGTTGACGTGGATGTGTAGGAGTTTGGCGCTGTTGCTGAGGCTGCAGCTGGTGGCGAAGTAGGTTTCCAGGGTGTTGATCAGGGGGGTGCCGCGGCGTAGGTCGTAGTCGATGATCGGGCCCAGGGTGGTGTTCAGGAACGCCAGCACGTTGTCGCCGTTGTTGATGAGTAAGCCGATGAATCCGAGATCCGCTGCGCTGGCGGAGGAACCGTGTTTGCCGAGTGCGTTCATCAGCTGGATGCATTGGCGGGCCTCGCGGTAGGCGGCGGGCACCCGGTTCGGTAGGTCGACTGGTCCGGAGCCGGCGACGGTTGCTGAAAGGCCCAGTGCCGCACGGAGTTCCTTGGCGACGCAGTGTGCGACGGTGGAGGCGTCGCTGCCGGGGAGCAGTACGACGGTGTGTCTGCCGCGAGTCGCCGCTAAACCGTGGCGGGACATCACGTAGTGGGTTGTCCATGCCGCGGCGCGGTGGTGGCCGCCGTGTTCGGCGACGACGAGAATGTGCGGCCGGGTCAGGTCGATGCCGAGCAGTGTGGCTCGGCTGTGTAAGGCCTTGTCGTCGATGACGCGACCGTCGAGCAGGTCGTCGAGGAGTTCGCCGCGCACTCGGCCTTCGGCCTCGGCGATGCTGCGCTGGAACAGCAGCAGCAGTGCGGTGACGAGTGCGGCGCGCTCCAGGATGCGCTGATCGGCGGGCGACAGTTCGTCGGGATGATGCAGGACCAGCGTGCACAGCGGCCTACTGCCTGCGCCGCCCGGTGCCGCCCACAGTTGCTTCGCGACTACGGCTCTGCCGAGTTGTGCTGCGGTAGCGGCTATTTCGCCGATGGCCTGTTCGTCGCCGAGTTGCTCATGCGCGTCGGCGTCCGATAGTCCTATCTCGGTGAGTCTGCGCCCGTCGGCGTCGAGTACCAGCAGCGCGCCGCCGAGGATGTCGGCGGCCACGGTCGCGACGTCGGCTACGCCACCGCCCCGAACGACCAGATCGGTCATCCTGTCGTGTGCCTGCGCGGCGCGTTCGACGGTGTTGTAGTGCGCGTGCATGGCCGCGCTGGCTGCACTGAGTTCGGCTAGGGCGGTGCGTGTTTCGGTGAGCAGCCGCGCGGAATCCACGGCGATCGTCGCGTGCGCGGCGAGAGAGACCAGCAGTGCTATCTCTTCGGGAGCGTAGGGGCGGAAGTCGCGATGCGAGGCGAACAGGACACCGATGACCTGGTCGCCGAGCTTCATCGGCACTCCGAGGATGGCGACGAGACCCTCCTCCCGTACGGCGCTGTCGATCTCCGCGGTGTGGCGGAACCGTCGGTCGGCAAAGTAATCCGCGGTGCTGTAGGGCATTCCGGTCTGGGCGACCAGTCCGCCGAGACCGTCGCCCATCGCCAGCCGGGTGGATCGGAAGGCCTGTGAGCCGGACCCGTCGGTGACCCGCATGAAGGTGTCGCCACGCTGGGGATCGGGCAGTGTCAGATAGGCGACGTCGGCGTGCAGCAGCCGCCGCGCGCGGTGCACGATGGCTTGCAGGACCGCGTCCACATCGCGTAGTCCGGCGAGATCTCCGGCGGTGTCGAACAGTGCCGCCAATTCGGCCTCCCGGCGAGCGCGGCGCTCCAGCAGAGCGCGGACTCGCAAGGCGGCGCACTTGGCGCTGTCCAGGTCGGCCAGTTCAGCGGCGGAAGCACCGGCGGTGCGCGCTTCGAGCAGTGGGGCTTCGAATTCGACGGCAGGAGCTTCCCGCTCGAGCATTTCCAGGAAGATCTCGCAGGTCACGGCCGTCATTGTGTAGCGCCTCCGCTCGGGGCGACGGCGGCAGTGCTGGCCGCGATCCGGTCGCCGGTCGTTGGTCGCCGGTCGCCGAAGCCTGCCGGTCGGGGCTGTCGGTAGGTCGGGGCCGGCGCCCCGGTCGCCGTGGACCACCCATGGTGCCTCCACACCTCGAGATGTGCTGCCGAAAACGATATGTGCGGTCCGGCGGCCTGACGATGTGGGCGGCCGACATATTTGCCGCGGTGGATGTCCATGCCGCCCATACATCGAGCGGCGAACCGCTTCCCGTATCGGAGCTGTCCCCGCGCACGTGGGTAGTGACCGCCGCCATGATCGGCGGCGGAAAAGTGGGTGACGCGCACCTGTCGAAGCGGCCGACCGGCGAACACACTTTCTGACATCGCCGCTCGAAAAGGAACAACATGCCGCTGTTTCGCCGTCTCTCCGCCACCGCAACGGCCGTCGTTGCGCTCGCCGGATCCCTTGTCGCCGTTGGCTTTCATACGCGGGAGGCGGTGGACGCCCGACACCCCGCGGTGCGGTCCCTGGCATGCACGGCTCCGCTCGTGGTGGGTGCGCAGCGGCAGGACGCCGCCTGCCTCGCCGACTTGACCACGGCAGGTACCGTCGCTTCCGGCCACACGGTGGCTGCGGATTGGGCGGGGCTGCACCCTCCGGGTGCCCGCAATCCGACAGGTGTGCCGGGCATGCAGATCGACGGGTACTTCCCCGACAACTCCACCACGAACACCAACCACGGGTGGAATCACGACAGCCAGTTCGTGATTCGCCTGCCGGAACGCTGGAGCGGTGGCCTGGTGGTCGCGGGGACGCCGGGTAATCGCCGCCAGTACGCCAACGACTTCATCATCTCCGACTGGGTGCTGGCCCAGGGCTACGCCTACGCCGCGATCGACAAGGGCAACACCGGGCCGGAGTTCTATCGTGACGGCGACGCTCCCGGCGATGCGATGGTCGAATGGCACAACCGGGTCACTCAATTGACGGTCGCGGCGCAGGCCGTCGTCGCTCAGCGCTATGCCCGCCCGGCCAACCGCACACTACTGGCCGGAATCTCCAACGGCGGCTACCTCGTTCGCTGGCAGTTGGAGAATCGGCCGTGGCTCTACGACGGTGGGGTGGACTGGGAGGGGCCGACCTGGCAGGCGAATGGCCCGAACCCGCTGAGCTATTTGCCGACGGCCTCGCGCGGCTACCAGGATTACCGTGCGAATCCGGCCGCCATCGACGGTGTTGTCGCCGCGGGATTCCCCGCCGAGTCGGAGCCGCTGTGGGAGTACCACGACAGGTCGTATTGGGGGCCCATCCAACGGGGCTACCGTCAGGAAATCGATCCCGGCTATACCGGTGCCGAGGCCGACTACATCTTTGCCGACCGTCCGGCCGCCGTCCGGGACGCCATGGGCCGAGTTTCGCTCACGGGACGAATTCAACGCCCGCTCATCACGATTCACGGCACCCTCGACGCGTTGCTGCCGATCGGCGAGGAGTCGGACCGCTATGCCGAGCAGATCAGCGGTCAGGGCCGTGCTGCGCTGCATCGGTATTACCGGATCGAGGGCGGCAATCATGTCGATGGGTTGTACGACCAGCATCCCAATCTGGTGCGGCCCATGCTGCCGTGCTTCCGCAGCGCCTTCACCGCGCTCGAAACCTGGTCCGGCACAGGTGTAGTGCCGCCGCCGAACGCGACGATACCGCGTCCGACCGCCGACGATCCGGCTGAAACGTGCGAACTGAGCGGCTGAATCGATCGGGTACGTCGCGCCCGTACCCGCAGGCGGAAATTTCCCCAAAGATGAGGAAACGCAATGAGAATCAAAGAATTGGTGGCGGCTCTGTCCGTCACCGCCGGATTGGTGGTCGCCACCATGAGTTCGGTGACCGCCGCCGTCCCGAGCCCGACGCAGGAGGCCCTGCGCGGTTACAACATCAGCGCTAGTTACGTTTCGGGCGTCTCGTCCGGCGGGTATTTGGCGAATCAGCTACATGTCGCCTACTCCGATGTCTTCTCGGGCGCGGGAATATTCGCCGCAGGCCCGTACCGATGTGCGGGGGATTTCGACTACGCGGTCAGAGCCCAGACCGGTTGCATGCAGAACGGAACACGCAAGACACCCGCGCAATTGGCGGAGGAGACCAGAACCCTGGCGGCGTCCGGCAAGGTCGACGCCGTCGGCAACCTGGCCGGTGACGCGGTATACCTCTACCACGGCACGAACGACACGACCGTCCACCGAGCCGTGAACGACGATCTCGCGACCTACTATTCGGATTTCGGCGCGCGCGTCACCTACCGGAAGAACACTGCGGCCGGTCACGCCTGGGTCAGCCCGCTGGGGCCGGTGGCCTGTTCCAGCACAGCATCCCCGTTCATCAACGACTGCGGCGACGACCCGGTGGGTGAGCTGCTGGGCGCTCTGCTGGGGGCCGTGCACCGCCCGGCTGGCACGCTCAGCGGAAAGCTCATCCAATTCGATCAGAACGTGTTCGCGCCCGGCGGCAATGCGAATGCGATAAGTATGGACGCCAAGGGTTTTGCTTACGTCCCGCCGTCCTGCTCCCAAGACGCTTCGTGTCGTCTGATGGTCGCCCTGCACGGATGTAAACAGGGCTTCAGCTATCAGTCGTTCGGCGACACCTTCATGAAGAACGCCTATCTCAACGAGTACGCCGACACCAACAATATGATCGTTCTTTACCCCCAGGCGATTCCGCTCAGCACCGCGGGAACAACCAATCCGAACGGTTGCTGGAACTGGTGGGGATACGGTGGTGACGCGGCATACGCCTGGCGCGGCGGTAAACAGCTGGACGCCATACTGGCCATGGTCCGCAAGCTCTCGAGTGGATCGACCCCGACCACGCCGCCGACCACGCCGCCGACCACGCCGCCGACCACGCCGCCGACCACGACGACGCCGACTACGACGATTCCGCCGACCACCACCGCCCCCGCACCCGCCTGCGTGACCGATACCAATTACGCACACACCACCGCAGGCCGCGCTCATCAATCGAGTGGCTATGCCTATGCCAACGGCTCGAAGCAGAAGCTCGGCCTCTGGAATAGCTACAGCAAGAGCACGATCAAGGAGACCAGCCCGGCGTACTGGGAGCTGTGCTGACTCGGCGCGCTGAGGTCCGGCCCGTGCTCGCCTCGTCTCCGGATCCCGACGATCCCACGCGGCGGCTGTCGAAGCCTGCGACTGGGCGGGATTTAGTCTTGCGTCGTTAATATTAACCATGCAAGACTGAGGGCATGGACACCCCCTCTTGCCTCGCCCAGGCCGCTTTCCCTCTTATCTGGCTGCTGATAGCGGTCGCCGGCGCACTGGTCCGCACTCGGCACAGCCCCTCCCGCGAAGCCGCGCTGGAAATCTGGCAGCGGTGGTGGGCGGTGGCAGCACTCGGCTGCGGCAGCCTGTGGATGACCATCGCTTTCCTGACGGTTCCGGACGAGATGGCCACCGTGATCGGCTTCACTGCGAGCCCGTTCCAGTTCGAGATCGCATTCGCCAACCTCGGGCTCGCCGTCCTGGGGTTCCGCGCCGCCGCGCCATCGGCCACGGCACGCGAACGCATCACCATCGGCCTCGGCGCCGGAATGTTCTTGTGGGGCGCGCTGATCGGGCATCTCTACCAGTGGTTCGCCAATGGCGACCACGCTCCAGGCAACACCGGTGGGGTCCTGGTCTACGACCTGCTCTTGCCCGCCGTCATGATCTTCCTCGCCTACCGTTCGCAACGACTGTCCGGGACTGGGCGGCCGGAGACCGCGGCCGCGTTGCCCAACGGCATCGATGACTCATCCGTTAAGGCTGGGTTGTGAACATGACAATCAGGGAAACGCGCAGTGGCACAGTCGTTCCCGAGGATGGTTGGCCGCCGCATCGAATCGGTGCCTTTGTCGATGCGGTACTCGCCATCGCGGTAACACTGTTGGTCGTCGAGCTGGAGCGGCCGGGGCGCGAGGACACAGGCAGTGTCAACGCGCTGGCCGAATTCCTCTGGCACGAGCGGTCGTCGTTCGTGGCGCTGGTGTTGGCGTTCTTCCTGCTGTGGTCGGTGTGGCGGCGCCACCATGTGCTGATCTACCAGGTGGAACGTGTCGATCGGTACACGCTGGCCGCCCATGCGCCGATGCTGCTGTTCGCCGCGGTACTGCCGTTCGTCACCGCCGTATTCGGCAGTGCTTCCGGCAACCCGCTCGCCGTCTGCTTGTTCGCCGGGGTGGCTGCAATGCTGTTCGCGAGCGAGGCGGTGATCAAGGAGACCGCAGCTCGCCGGTCCGTGCTGGCGGCTCGGGTCACGCCCGCCGATCTGCGCTCGAACGCCAATGGATCGTACGCGGTAGCAACAGTTTTCGCGGCGACCGCCGCCCTGGCCTGGCTCACCTCTTACGTATGGCTGGTCTGGCTTTTCGCTCCACTCGGCGCGACCTTGGGTGGCCTTGTGATCTGCCGAGTCCGCACCGTTCCGGCGGGCGAAGTGAGGGACGCGATCGTTGCGAAGCCGCGCCGGCGCCGCATTCGGCCCAATGATTAATCTTAACCGGGTAAGACTCGGATATGCTCGACGTGTGGACGATGGACTCGGAGACTTGCTGCATCGCGTGGTGTTCCTGCTCGGCGAAGCGACACGGCGGCGGGTGGACAACTCCCGCGGGCTGAGTTACAGCCAGATCCGGCTGCTTGGGACGTTGGAAGACATCGAACCGGTGACCCAGCATCGCCTCGCACAGGCGCTGGCGGTCTCCGATCCGGCCATCAGCCGCGCATTGCGTCCGCTGGAAGAAGCCGGCCTCGTGCAGGTCGAGATCGACCCTGAGCACGCACGACGACGACTCGTCCGCACCACCGAAGCGGGCCGCAACGCTTTTCACGCCACCGGCAAACCGCTTGCCGACGAGCTACGCACCGCCCTGCTCGCAGCCGGCTTCCCCTACGAGCGGTATTTGCACGACACCACCGTGCTGGCCGAGCTCCTCGAGTCGGCCCGATAGCTGCCTGCCTCGGCGGCCAACGTCTGGCTCGGGGCCTCTCGATATTCCTGCGAGACAGCCTCGACCACACTGCCCGCCCGCGGGTCGGCGAGTGCACGGGCCACGTCGGCTTGCACGATGCCGCCGCCCAGCTGGCCGTTCTCCAGCACGGGCACTCGGCGCGTCTCCAGCACGGGCACTCGGCGCGCTGATTACCACGGCGTACCGTCGGCCGAGTGGATTATCACCCCGTCATAGATTCGTCTGAGCCGCTGACCAGCCGAGCCGAGCGGTTTATTGCGACGAACTGTGTTCGCTGCGAGGCTGTCTCGCTCGAACAGTATCGGGATCAATTGCTCGAAATGGGTATCTCCGCAACGCATATCGATCGTGCCGTTGATTTTCAGCGGCGATGGGGTGGGCTGGTTCTGCCGCCGTCACTGGAGTACGAGGGCGGGCCCAAAATGTTGTTGGCCGAGATACCGGTGGATGCGCTCGAGCGGGCTGGGTGGTTCGACGCGGGTGCGGAGCGGGTGTCGATGGCTTACGGGTTCATGATCGGTCCAACAGGGGAATTCGGCATCGACGGCACTCGGTGGGTACCACTGCACGCGAGCGTCGAAGGATGGATCGAATCGGTTGCGCTGGCTCACCATGCGTCCAACCGGGCCGCGCAGATCACCACGATCAAGGGTGACGCGATCGACGGGCTGGCGTTGCACGACTTCGAGCCCGTGACCGAGGTTCGCGGACTGGCCGACACCTGGTGGCGCGGACCGGATTCGCTGGTGGCGATCTATACCGGAGAGGCCGAATGCTTTGGCGCGCAGAAATTCCGAGTCGCCCGCGTCTACACCGGTCTCGACTGAGGCGATGACGGCGGCGACCAGTCCGCCGACTGAAATAGGCACGGACACTTGGCCGACTGCCTCGTTCCAGCTCGGCTGGCAGCTACTGGACCAGGTTCGCTGGAGGCGGCGTCGGGCTGGGGCCGCCGCCCTGGACGGTTTGTGTGGTGCAGCAGGAAAGGGTGATGGCGGGGCCGACACCGAGTAGGGCATCGAGGGTGCAGGCGTCGGTCGGGTGAGCCTGAGTTGCTATGGCGCCGTTGGGGTATGGCGGTTTGCGTGCCGACGGCCAGCCGAGGTCCTGCCAAGCGGTTTCGGCGTCGGCCGAGGTGGAGCGGGGGTGTCGCTCGGTATGCGGTGGCTGAGGGAGTAGTACTCGGGGCGGGCGAAGAAGGCGCTGCCGGTTCGCCACGGTGGAGGCAGGCGCCTCCACCGTGGCGGCATCGGCGTCATTCGCCGTCGGTCCACCAATCGTCGAACCACCATTCGCCGTCGGACCATTCGTCCTCCGGCCATTCGCCGTCGGACCATTCATCTTCCGGCGCACTGTCTTCCGGTGCTTCGTTGTCTTCCGCTTCGCCATCCGTCCCGGTATGCGGGTAGCTGGGTGCGGGCGGTCCGGACTCTTGGCAGGCGGGTGCTACCGGTCCGTTGCTTCCGGTCTCCAGGAAGCCGTCACTGATCCATTTGCCGTTGTCGAGTTTGTTCCACAGGTCGGTGCTGCCCCATTTGCCGTTGAGTCGGCCGCCGCGGGCGGTGCAGGCGATGTGCAGGACCTCACCATCGCGGACCCCGCCGACGACCGAATGCTGGGTGCCGGGACCGGAACGCAGGTTCACCTTGCGATTTCGATCGGGATGGGGGCGCACGACGCCCTTGGCCAGGGTGGGATCGGGCTTCGGTGGCTTGGGGTCGGTCGGTTTGGGCGGTGTCGTGGGCTTCGGCGGTGTCGTCGGTTTGGGGTCGGTCGGCTTCGGTGGCTTGGGATCGGTCGGCTTCGGTGGCGTTGTCGGTTTGGGGTCGGTCGGCTTCGGCGGAGTCGGCGGAGTCGAGTTGTCGCCCCCGCCGTAGTTGACCAGCCTGCCGCCGGCCCGCACCCGCTGACCTTCGTGCTCGGCGTAACCGCCGTAGGCATCGGGGCCTTCCCGGAACGTCCAGCCGCCGAGGGTGACTCCGTTGACGGGCACCGGTTGCGAACCCTTGTACAGCGACATGTGCACATGCGCGCCGCTGGCGAAGCCGCCGCACGGCAGCTGGGTGCCGGTGCGGCCGAGGTAGGTGCCTGCGGTGATCTCGGTGCCGTCGGCGGCGCCGATGATGTCGGTCATGTGGTAGTAGGAGGTGGTAAAGCCGTTGTTGTGAACGATTTTCACCTCGGCGCTGCCGTTGCGGACACACGTCTTGTAGATACGACCCGACGCCGGAGCGGTGACGCGACCGTCACCACCGTTGAAGTCCAGCGAGTTGTACGGTCGGCTGCTGCCGCTGATGCCGTGCGGGCCGCCGCCCATGTACCAGCTCTGACCCTGCTGCCACGGTAGCGAGAGCGAGGAGTTCGCCGAACGTGGTTGGGCGGTAGCGGCGGCGGTCAAGGTCGCCTTCTCGCCACCGCTCACCACCGATTCCGGTGCGGCACTGACCATGCTGCCGAATTCCGGGGTGCCTTCGAGGGCGACTTCCCAATCCCCATCTTCGTGTTTGGCCACATACAGCGTCGACTTCGGCGGGTCCTCGCTCTCGCTGTCCTGGGGGACGGTCGCGGCGCCGAAGACCCATTCGCCGTCGCTGCGCATGCGGTCGACGACGGGTGGCTTCTCGGTGGCGTCTTCCACCTGCTGTGTGACGAGAGTGTCGCTGATCGCGTCGTCCAGGCCGTCGGGACCATCGGTGGCCGGTTGCGCGCTGACCGGGCCGATGGTCATCGCCAAGCCGACGACGGTTGCGATGACGAGTGTGGTGACTGCACCGGGGAATATCCAACCTCTGCGGAGGCGTGGATCAATCGATCTCAATGTAAGGCAACTTTCTTCGTCGGTCGTGTCATCGATCGATAGGCCGAAAAACGGCCGTCTGGGAATATGGGGTCGCGTATTTTCGACACGCGAAATGAGATGTCTTAGCTCCGTATCGGAAAAAGGCGACGCGACCGCTGAGCCGCCGCGCGGCGCTCAGCAGTGCTCGGCAGGCGCTCGACCGTGTCGATAACGGATCGGTCTCACTTGCCTGCTCGCATTCCCACTTCCCAGCCGAAAGTGTAGGTTAATTGATCGGCGACAGGGGGAAGGGTTAGCCATTCTATAAATAGATTTAAGCCTGGATTTAATAAACACGCATCCGTATCTTTGATGGCTTATGCGCATAATTGATAATTGTGCGTTGATGCATATGCGGGCCGCGGGTTCGAACGCGTCGGCGTTCGTCAAGGGTCGGCCTGGCAGCTGAACCCGCGGCGGGCTCGACGCCCCCGGCCCCGGTGCTATCGGTCCTCGAACCCCTTGCCCTCTAACCCGCGCCGGCTCGAGTCGAAGGTCTCGCCCAAGCCCTCTGGGCTCCCGTTCGAGCTGTGACCCCGCTCGCTCAGTAACGGCGGAGGGCGAAAATCGATATCCACGTAGTTGCCTACGTATCGTTATGCACGCTCCCGTGCCAATCTCGCCGTGCGCAATGCGCGAGCACACCACCATCGTGGAAGGTTGCAGGAATGCCATTCAAACAATTCGGCAAGCTATCGGCCGTTGCCGTCGTCGCCGTCGCTGCGCTCATCGGAGCGAGTGCCCCCGCCTCTGCGTCGAATTATATCGTGGTGAATTTGCCGATGACATCCACCGGCGCCGACGGAATCGGCTGCGCGGGCGATGTATGGGCTACGGGTAATGTATATCCGGACGGCGATGTGCCGGGAACGGTCGACCTGCAATTGAAGGGTTGGCTGAAGGTATTCGGTGTTCCGGCACCGTGGTGTTCGGTCACCGCGTTCGTCGACTGGCGAAATCTCGATACCGGAGCCAGTGGCTCGGGATCGGTATTCCTCGGCCGCGGTAATGGCACGCCGTTCTTCTGGATGTCCCCGCAAATCGCCAACCTCCGCTTGGTGACGGGCCGCGGCCAGGTGGCGTTCACGATCAACACCAATTTCCCGCACACCCCCAGTGAAACAACCTTCGCCGTGTACTGAGTCACCGGTGGTCCACCGAGAACGGCGAATGCGCACGCTGCGCGGTCGCCGTTCTCGCGTCGGCCGGGTCGATCCGGCGACTCTCGACGGATCGCCGATGTCGTCGCGCGGCTCGGGGCGGACGGTCCGCGCAGCGGCACGCCGGCGAACGACCCGCCCGCCGCGCCGAACAAAATCCGCCGCCCGAACGGTCCTGCACCGATAGCCAACAGCGGGTGCGGGTCGACGACGGGCATTCGTCTTTTCCCGGCCCCACGCGTTAACTTGATCGGGTGATCAGGAATTCGGTACCCACAACGGCGGGAGCATGGCGGGCGGGTGACGGCACCGCGGTGTCGTTGCGTGAGGCGACAGTGGCGTGGGCGCTGGCCGCGCACGCGGAGCTGGCCGAGATCGCCACCGGGTACGGGCATTTCATCACCGTCGCGGAACTGGCCGAACGGGTGCAGGAGGTGTCCGGCGTGCACACCGGCGCGCCGACCCGCACCTGGATGGACGCGATTCTGCGCAAGATCGCCCGCCGCTGCCACGGTGCGGGGGAGCCGCCGCTCACCGCGCTCTGCGTGCGGCAGAACCACACGGTCGGCGACACCTACAAGTATGTGCTCGAGCTGGCCGGCCTGCCGATTCCCGACGATATGGAACTGCACGCCGCTTACGCGCGCTGGCAGTGCTATCAGTTCTACGGCGCCGCGATGCCCGCCGACATGGCAGTTCCGCCGCTCACCCCCAAGGTGGCGGGCCGGCGCGCGCCGAGCAGCGCCGCGCAGGTGGAGACCAAGCCGCAGCCGACCCGCGCGGCGGTGTGTGCACAGTGCTTCATCCAGCTTCCGGCCAACGGCACCTGCGAGTACTGCGGGTAATCGGCTCTCTCGGAACAACAAAAGGCCCGCGCTCGAGGTGTGCGCGGGCCTTTCGTTTCCTGGTTTCTCGTCGGGTGCGTCACCCTTCGTGATAGGGCAGTATCACGAAACGGCGCCGATGAATCCGCCGATGGCGGCACCGACCGCACAACCGATGATGGCACCGACCAGGAAGAACCAGATCCCGATCACGATGCCGACCAGGCAGCCGACGAAAGCGCCCGCGAGGATGGCGCCGCCGCCGCCGACCGTGTGTACGAAGGGCAGATCCTGCGAACTGACCGCGGCGGCCGTCGGGCCACCCACCGGGGTGAGGGTCAGTTCGGTTGCGCTGTTCAAAGCGGGCGTTACAGCCAGGGATCGGCCCGCCTCGGTGCGCAGCGTCGTCGGAATCGCGCCGACGACCGCGCCGTCGTCCGCGACGACCTGAACCGCGTCCGGCGTCAGCACGAACTTGCCGGACGCCAGGGTGACCAGGGCGTGCGAATGATCGGCCGCCAAGGTCGTCGTGTAGCCGACGGGGCCGTCCACGGCGTGGATAGTGACATCGGCCAATTGCGCTTCCCCGTGCGCCGTCGCCATGGTGATTCCGGTGGCCGCTATGGCGAGTATCGCGGTCGACACCAACTTCTCGATAAACATGGTCTTTCCAATCCGTGCGGGTTTCCTTTGACGTTCCCCCGACGAACGGCACCGGACGTAAAGATCATGATGCGCTGGCCGGTCCTGGCCTGTCTATGAGACATTTCCCCTGATCAAAGCATATTTCTGGTTTGGTTTTGACACCCATGAGCTTGGGGGTCGGGCGCAACGCCCGCGCACGGCACGGTCGCTATTCCCGCAGGGCTACTGATTCAGCGCGTCGGGCGCGGGGCAGGGATCGCCGGTGTAGGACAAGCCGAGCGCCCGGTGCACCAGAAAAGCGACGGCGGGGGAGTCGGGGAGGATGCCGTGGTGGAAAGTGTCGGTGGGGCACACGTCTTGGACCCAGAAATTCTCGACGGTCGCATTCCGGCCCGCGCGCAGGAAAGTCAGTTCCGGCGGGGTGACCACGCGATCCACGCGGCTCGCGATCGCCGTGTACCGCACGCCGGGTTCGGTGTCGCCCGCGGCATTGAGCGTGCGGATGAATTCGCTGCCCGTCAACTGTTGCGCCGCAGCGGTACCGAGCACCCTGGCGATCAGCGCGTCCGCGATACCGGCCGCGCTGCCCGAGGGAAGGAGATGGCCGAGCCCGTCGGCCGTGGTGCCGTGATGCGTGGCGGCGATGGTGACCAGGTGATCGACCTTGTTGCGCGCCGGGTCGGCGCGCGACGCACCGCCGTCGAACCGTAGGTACTGCCGGGTCAGCGGGCCACCCTGCGAATGCGCGACGACATCGACTTTCGCCGCACCGGTGGCCGCGCGCACCCGATCGATGAACCCGCCGAGTTCCTTGGCCGAAGCGCGAATATCCGCGGTGCCGAAAACGCCGGGCGCCGCCCCGCGAACACTGAACGGGGCGTGTCCGTAGTTGAGCGAAAACACGCACACACCACGGGCTTTCAACTGCGGCGCCAGGGTGTCCCAGGAGTTCTGATTTCCCCACGTGCCGTGCACGAGTACCACCGGCTCGGGGTGGGTTGCCTTCGGCACGCAGGCCCAATCGTTCGCCCCTGTCGGTGCGATGCTCCCGTCCTGGATGACATCGGCGAAAGCCGGAGTAGCCGCTACCATTCCCGCGATCGTGAGCGCCACGGTGAAACCGATTCCTCGGCAGTATCGACCTGAATCGCGCGTACGCATCGCGGGACTGCTCCTTTCGCCAGCACAATTGAGCTATGCGGCAAATCGACTGCCAATCCCGCCACCAGGTTCAGACGCCTCATGGAACCATTGCGGCGAATGAGTGGCAAACACGTTGGCGGAGTGGCGTGAAAACGTTTCGAACTCGACCCGCCGGATTTCGGCACATGCGCGCCCACGGCTGCATAGGCTCACGGCGTTTGTAGTTCGACCGCCTGGAGTTTTCGCGATGACGCAGCCCCCACCCACCGCACACCATCGGGCCGTGTCCGCCCCGCCCGGTTCGCCGATCGACACCGATGGGCCGCGGGTGTCGTTGCACGCGCCGGAGTTCGCGGCGGATCCACACGGCGCTTACCGGAAGATGCGTGCCGAGTACGGGTCTCTGGTGCCGGTGGAATTGGCGGCCGGGGTGCCTGCCACGCTGGTGATCGGCTATTACACCGCCGTGCGGATATTCAATGATCCCGACCATTTTCCGGCAGACCCGCGCACCTGGCAGCAGAGCGTGCCTGCCGATTGCCCGGTGCTGCCGATGATGCAGTGGCGGCCCAACGCACTACGCAGCGCGGGTGCCGAGCATGCCCGCTATCGGCAGACCAATACCGCGGGCCTCGACAAGGTCGATCAGTACCGCCTGCACGACACCGTGGCCGAAGTCGCGATACCGCTGATCAATGCGTTCTGCGCGGACGGATCGGCGGATCTGGTCCGCCAGTACGCTTTTCCGCTCGCCTTCGCGGTGCTGAACGCCATGCTCGGCTGTCCGGCCGAGATCGCGCAGCAGGCCGCGACCGGCATGGCGGCGATCTTCGAAGGCGTCGACGCCGAACAGGGCAACAAGATGCTCATCGGCGCGTTGCTGGAACTGACCAAGCTCAAACGGGCCGAGCCGGGCGACGACATCACCACGCGCATGCTGCAACACCCCACCGGGCTCAGCGACACCGAAATGGTGCACCAGTTGGCCACGCTCTACGGCGCGGGCATCGAGCCGCAACAGAACCTGATCGTCAACACCCTGCTGTTGATCCTGACCGACGAGCGCTTCGGCGGCAGTGTGCTCGGCGGCAGTCTGTCCACCCGCGACGCCCTCGACGAGGTGCTGTTCAACGACCCGCCGATGGCGAACTTCTGCATCAGCTTCCCGCGGCAGCCGATCCTCATCGACGGCGTCTGGTTGCCCGCGCACCAGCCGGTGGTGATCAGCATGGCCGCCTGCAACACCGACCCGGAGATCAGCGCGAACCAGTACGCGGGCAACCGTTCTCATCTCGCGTTCGGCACCGGGCCGCACGTCTGCCCCGCCAGCTCGCTGGCCTACCTGATCGCCCAGGACGCCATCGACCAGCTACTCGACGCCCTCCCCGAGATCCGGCTCGCGGTACCACCCGGCGACCTGACCTGGCGTCCTGGCCCGTTCCATCGAGCGCTGACCGCCCTCCCGGTCACCTTCCCGGAGTCCGCGCCGATACCGCAGCCGTAGCCTGGAATGCGCGCGGCGACACCCTGATTCGGGAACCAGGGTTTTCCTGGAGGTCATGCCCGGCCCGGCGCTGCCAAGCTTGGATCGTGAAATCCTTTGGAGTGCTGCTGTTCGCGGCACCACTGTTCTTCGCCGGATACGGCGTGATCCGGCTGTTCGGCCGGGCGGACGGCAGGTACGGCCCGGGTCTCGATTGGCAGGCCGCGCATATCGTCGGGCTGATCGGCATGGCGCTGTTCGTGCCCGCGGTGCTGGGTATGGGTCGGCTGCTTCCGTCGAATGCCTTGCGTAACAGCGCGATAGCCGTCACCCTGATCGGCTTGGCGACGACGATTGTGCAGTTCGTCGCGGACGTCGTGTTCGCGGCGCAGGCCGCGGACAAGGCCGAGATGTCCAGGCTGAGCAACGCGTTCTCGGACATCCCCGGAGTGCGTCCGGCGTTCTACCTCGTGGGTCCGCCGCTGTTCTTCCTCGGCCTGATCGTGCTGACCGTCCTGCTCGTTCGGGCCGGGCGACTGCGGTGGTGGAGTCCGGTGCTGATGGCGCTCAGCACCTCGGCGCCGATGATCACACTGGATCTGATTCCGCTGGCGGGCGTCGGCATGCTCGTGTCGGTGCTCCCGCTCGTCGGCACCGCGGACAAATTCGCCGCGTCACCGCCCAGGCTCCGCGCCGCCGGTTGAGCTAAAGCAGTGTCGCCTGGATCGTTCCTCCTGGTAGGAATGCAGCCATGTCGACCGAACTGAGCCTGTTTGCGGGAACGGACCTGGCAGCGCGCGTCGAGCGCGCCGATCGATCCTTGATGGCCGAGGGCGCCCGTGCCGCCGCGCGGCGCGACCCACAGGAAAACGTGCTGCTGCTGCCGATCGGCAGCGGGCTCGCGGTGTGGGCAGGCGCGGCCTCGCCCCTGGACAAGGTCGTCGGCGTCGGCATGGGGGACGACTTCGACGACAGCACGCTGGCGGCGGTGGAGCAGGCCTACGCCGAGCGCGACGCACCGGTCCAGTTCGAGGTGTCGACGCTGGCCGATCCCAGCGTCGTGGAGCGCCTGACCCGTCGCGGTTACCTGCTGACCGGCTTCGAGAACGTGCTCGGCCTGCGCCTCGAAGCGGATAGGCAAGCGAATATCGCTGCGGGGGTCGAAGTCTCGGCGGTCGGCACCGAAGACTTCGAGACCTGGCTCGATGTCATGATCGACGGCTTCGCCACTCCCGACACCCAGGGTGTCGCGTCGAACGAGGACTTCCCGCGCGAGATACTCGACGACGCCATGCGCGACATGGCCGCAGCCGAGGGCTTCACCGGTTCGCTCGCGCGCATCGATGGCGTGCCCGTCGGTGGCGGCAGTCTGCGCCTCGCCGAGGGCGTCGCCCAACTCTGCGGCGCGGCAACCCTGCCTGCCTTCCGCCGCCGCGGCGTGCAAGCCACGCTCCTGTCGACCCGCCTCGCCACCGCCGCCGCGGCGGGCTGCGACCTCGCCGTGGTCAGCACGCTGCCCGGCTCGAAGTCGCAGCAGAACGTCCAGCGGATCGGCTTCCAACTCCTCTACGCCCGAGCGATTCTCGTGCGCCCGGCGCCTACCGCGTAGTCGGTCGCCGACGCACATCCCCGGTCCGGCCGCATGTCAGCTGACCAGCACCGTGTGTATTCGATTGTACGGGTCCACCTTTCGGCGAAGCTCCGCGAGCCGCGGGTAGTTGTGCGCGTAGTACCGCCGCATCGGATCGCCGTCTTCGAGATAGTTGACGTAGCCGCCCGCGGAGAAGGGCGCGACGAGACGGTGCGCCTCGGCGATCCACCCGGCGGCTTTCTCGTGCGGGATCTGTTGGTAGTTGCCCCATTCCACCAGCGCGGCATGCTCGCGCCACGGGAACGCGGTCTCGTCGGGGCCGGTGTCGCGGACGGCGCCGTCGAGGGTGTTGATCTGGACCCATCCGGTGCCGCCCGCGCGGGAATGCGCGGTAATCGCCTCGATGATCGCGCCGATGGCATCCGCGGAGAGCGCGGTGAGAACATCGGAGCCGCAGGTGAACTGGGCGCGCGGCTGGGTGGCCGCGCCGCCGGCGAGGTGCAGTACCGCGTCCATGTGGCGCAGGCTCTTGTAGTCCACCGTCAGGGGTTTCGCGGTGGCAGCCATTACGCTGACCGTGGCCCGAAGGCCTGCATTGGCGGGGCATACCAGCTGTATCCAACAGTTCAATCCGCCGCGTCCGTCCGCGTCCACGCTGACGCAGGCCCACTCGGCGGGGTCGGCGGTGTTGAGCCAGGCCGACCACCCGGCGATCACCTGCGCCGCATGTGAACCGGGAAAGGTAAGGTGCACAATGTCTTTCGGTGTCGCCGGGCAGGTGCGATACGTCAGCGAGGTGACCACGCCGAGCGGGGCTCCGCCACCTCTGAGGGCCCAGAACAGGTCGGGCCGAGAGGTCGGCGACACCTCGGCCACGCGGCCGTTCGGTAGCACCATCGACGCCGCGACGAGCCGGTCGCAGGTCAGCCCGTAGCGGCGGGATTCGAACCCGATGCCGCCGCCGAGCGTGAGCCCGGCCGCGCCGACCGCCGGGCACATCCCGGTCGGAATGCTCTGCCCGAAACGGTCCAGCTCGCGGTACACCCCGTGCAGCGTCATACCAGGCGCGACAACGGCCTCGCCGTCGCGGAAACTCACCCCCGTCAGTCGGCGCAGATCGATGATCATCGCGCCCGTCGCCGCCGAGGCGCCCACATACGAGTGCCCGCCCGCGCGGGCGGCGAGCACGAGGTCGTGCTCGGCCGCGAAGGTGACCGCGGCCGCGACGTCGTCGACCGTGCCGACCTGCACGACGGCGGTCGGCTTCGCACCGTCGAACCGGGTGTTGAACAGCCGCTTGGCCGTCGCGTACTCCGCGTCGCTCGCCAGCAGGACCCGGCCGCTCACCCGCTTGTCGAGCTTGCTCCAATCCACGCCCGCCGCAGTGCGGCTGGACGTTAGCGGCATCGGTTCGGCGCGAGCGCGCGACGCACCGGGCAGACCTGCCGATGCCCAGCCGGCTATGCCGATGCCGAGTGCGCTCCGCAAAAAGGCGCTGCGCGAGAAGTTGGTGTCGATCCTTCTAGCCTATGGTCGTGACCACGGAAAACAGTGGCACGACACCTGGAGTCGACGCCTGGGCGGCCCTGCGAATCAACGTCACCGCTGCGCGGAACCGATCATCCGAGGCGACGGCGGGCCCGAGTACACGGACGACCGCCACGCGCTGGACGGCGATCGTTGCGGTAGCCGCTGGTTCACCGGACCGCGGAACAGGTAGGCCTGCACACTGTTCGGCTGGCCGCGAATGGGCCGGTTGTACTCCTCACGGGTGAGCAATTCGGCCGGAAGATACCTCCTTCGGAGGACGCCGGGGGGTCGACTGGGCGATGTGCGACACCGCTGCCCGGCAAGACAATTCCAGGAGTGTTCGGCATTCGAACCGGGGAGGTGTTCGTCACGACGAACGTACTGCGCAGTGGCACCTATATCGCCGCGACCGTGGACGAGCTGCGCAGGCACAGCGCGGCGGATCGGGCGGCCGGGATCGTCAGCCAGCGCGCGCTGTTCCCGCGGCGCGGGCGGATCGAGCTCGGTCAACGCGGCCTGGTGCTGACCGACTGGAGCGACACCGGCGACCTGGTCCTCTCGCGGGAGGCGATCATCTCGCTGCGCCGCCAATTCACCGTCCTCTACGGCAGATTGCTGGGCGGGCTGCTCGACGCGGGTAAGCCGCTGATCCTGCGGACGACCACGGTGGGGGAGATCTACATCCTGATCAACCGTCGGGAGATCTCCGAGTTCGCCGACAATCGTCGCTGGGCCGCCGCGATCACGGCGTGGCGGCAGTCGTGATAGGCAGGTGACCAGGCCCGATCGGCGTGCCAGCCGGTCTGGTGCCTGCTGTCATGGGTTAATGAGCGAATGGTCATTCGCTGGCTGATCGCGGCAATGGCGGCTGTGCTGGCCGTGCTGATGATGCTGTTCGTCTACGTGATCATCGCGGTGCGCATCCCCGCGCCTTTCGTGGTGCTGACGCATGTGGTGAGCGACTACGGCCTCTACCTGATCCCGCTCGGTCTGACCGGATTCGTGTTGTCGCTCCTCGCCTTCGGGCGCAAGGGCCGGGTCGGGGTGCGGCGAGTGGCGGCGGTGACCGGGCTGGTCTGCCTGCTCGGCACGGTCGCCTGCGGTTTTCCGTTGGCCGCGGCATGGGGGACGGCGGTGCGGCACGACGCGAAGCTGTCCTTCGACGACTACCTGTCCGGAGGCACGAACACCGGTGCGCCGGTCGAGGCGTTGAGCACCGTGTACAACACCGTCGACGGTCAGGACCTGAAGCTCGACGTGAAGCTGCCCGCCGGCACCTCGGATCGACCGCGTCCCGCCGTGGTCTGGGTGCATGGTGGCGGCTGGCGCAACGGCGATCGCGGCGAAGTGCCGCTGTGGCACACCTGGCTGAACGACAAGGGATACGCCGTCTTCGCCATCGAATACCGGATGACCCCGCCCGCGCGCTGGAACCAAGCGCCCGCGGATGTGAAATGCGCCGTGGGATGGGTCAAGTCACAGGCCGCGAAGTACGGCATCGATCCGGATCGGGTGATGATCGCGGGTGGCTCGGCGGGCGGCAATCTCGCGCTGATGGGTGCCTACGCCGACGACCGGGTGCCGCCGAGTTGCGCGGTCACCGACACGGCGGTCAAGGCGGTCGCGGCGTTCTACCCGGTGCCCGACCTCGCCGAAGCGTGGCGCGACACCGGCCTGCCCGCGCGGATGCGCTCCTTCCTCGTCGACTACACCGGCGGCACCCCGGAGGAGGTGCCCGAGCGGTACAAGGCGGCCTCCCCGGTCACCTATGTCCGGCCGAATGTGCCGCCGACCCTGCTCATGCACGGCAATCGGGATCACGTCGCGCCCTACCGCGGCTCGGCCGAACTGGCCGAACGGCTGCGCCGGGTCGGCGTCGAAAATCAGCTGCTCGCAGTGCCTTACGGCGAACACATCTACGACTTCACCTGGGCCGGGTGGGGCACCCAGCTCTCACGGCATGTCTTCGGCACGTTTCTCGCCGAGCACTTCCCGGCGCCCTGATCGAGCGGTGTGCGCGTTCTCGGTGCTGCGCCCGCCGGGATGGCGGTTGCGCCAGATCCAGAACACCGCACACGCGACCAGCGCCCATCCGGCGAGCACCAGGAACGGGAAAATATGTTGGTGCGCACCGAAATACACCGCGGTGTGCTGTGCGTTGACCGACGCGCCCGGCGGCAGCCAGCGGCCGATATGGCCGAGCAGCGAGGGGAGCAGCGGCCAGGACACCGCCCCACCGGAGGACGGGTTGCCGAGCAGCACCATCAGGCCCCAGGTCGGCAGGATCGCCCATCGTCCGACCAAGGTGTTGAACATGGTGAATACCATGCCGGAGGTGAACATGGTCAGCGACAGGATGCTCCACGACTCCAGAAACGGTAGGCGCAGTGCGCCGAGTATCCAATCCGCCACTGCCGCAATGGCGAAGCCGCCCACGGCCGCGGACAGCGCGGTGAAGGCGATCCGCTCGACCGGGTTCAGCGCCGACGCGTGCACGCTGAATTGGGTCGCGCCGACGAAGCCGATGATCACCGCGGCCAACGAGATGTAGAAGATCGCGAGCCCACGCGGATCGCCACGCTGCAACGGCACGACATCGACGACCTCCGCCGGAATTCCGACCGCGGGGCCAGCTTTCGCGGCGGCCTGGGTGAGCAGTTGAGCGACCGATTGTCCGGACGCGCTCGACACGTCGAGACGCACGCCGGGCGGCTGTGCGGTGACAATGGCGAACACCTGCTGCTCCTCGACCGCCGACCGCGCCGCCGCCGCGGCGCGGTAGTCGCGCACCGCCAGCGAACCGTCCAGCGAGCGTTGCATCTCCGTCAGGAACCGCTGGACCGACTCCTCCTGCTGCGGTCCGACCACGGCGATCGGAATCAGCCGCGGCGTCGGATTCGCCAGCGCATAGGTGTACGACCCGGCGAACAACCCCGCCGCGGCAGCCACCAGCAGCACCAGCACCGTGGCGGGCAGATACGGCGAAGCCCGCACCATCGCCCACCACTCGGCCCGCGTCCGCCGCCGCCCATGCTGACCATGCAGGTTAGCCATCCCCGCACCCTAAGTCCCGCCACCGCCACCACCTGCGAACCCACCCGGCCTGTCGCCCACCCACGCCCTCGCGGTGCGTTGCGGGTGCACCTGGTGGCAGGCTTCCCGTGCTGAGCCGGTTCGGGTGGCGGCGGTGGTTGCCAAAGTGCATAAGTGATTTAAATAAATCGGTGATATATTCGCGGCATGGCTGCACGCCGGGAACTGGATGCCGACGAACTGGCTCGGGTGATGGGAGCGTTCACGCGGGCCTCCATTCGGTTGCCGGGCGCGGAGAAGCACACCTTCACAACGCTTTCGGTGCTGCACACCTTGTTGCACCGAGGGCCGATGCGGATCACCGCGTTGAAGGTGACCGAGCAGATCACCCAACCCGCCATCACTCAGCTGGTCGGTCGGCTCGAACGGGACGGGTTGGTGGAGCGACGACCGGACCCCGGGGACGGTCGAGCGGTACTCGTGCGGATCACGGAGGCGGGGGCGCGGATCGTGCAGACCCGGCATCGGGAGCGGGTTCGGCGGATCACGGAGCTGGCCGAGGCGTTGACTCCTGCGGAGCATCGGGCAATCAGTGCGGCACTGCCCGCGCTGGAGCGGCTGGCCGTGCTGATGGACGTCGACTTGCCCGCCGCCGATTCGGTTGAAGTGGAAGGACATTCATGACATCGCAGTTTCCCCTGGAAGCGTCGCCCATCCATGTTTCCGACGACGTACTCGACGATCTCGCGACGCGGCTCCGGCTCACCAGGTGGCCCGACGACGTCGACAACGACGACTGGCACTACGGCGTCCGCCGTGCGTACCTGCAAGAGCTCGTCGAGTACTGGCGCGACGAATACGACTGGCGCAAAGCCGAATCCGCGATCAACGCCTACGCGCACTACCGGGTGACCATCGATGATGTCCCGATCCACTTCCTGCGTAAACCGGGCGTCGGGCCCGACCCGACCCCGCTGATCCTCACGCACGGCTGGCCATGGACGTTCTGGCACTGGGCCAAGGTGATCGACCCGCTCGCCGACCCCGCGGCCTTCGGTGGCGACCCGGCGGACGCGTTCGACGTCATCGTCCCCTCGCTGCCCGGGTTCGGCTTCTCCACGCCGCTGCCGAAGCACCCGGACATGAACTTCTGGAAGGTCGCCGACCTCTGGCACACCTTGATGACCGAGACCCTCGGGCACCGGAAGTACGCCGCGGCGGGGTGTGACGTCGGCGCGCTCGTCACCGGCGAACTCGGCCACCGATACGCCGCCGAACTGCACGGCATCCACATCGGCTCCGGCCAGAAGCTGACCCTGTTCAGCGGCGACCGCGCCTGGGATCTCAGTGGCGGGCAACCGATTCCGCCGGACCTGCCCGAGCAGGCCTACCGGCAGTTGCTCTCACTGGAGCGCCGGTTCGCCGTGCACCTAGCCGCGCACGTGCTCCAGCCGAGCACCCTCGCCTACGGTCTCACCGACTCACCCGTCGGCTTGCTCGCCTGGATTCTGCAGCGCTGGGTCACCTGGAGCGACAGCCACGGCGACGTGGAGACGGTCTTCAGCAAGGACGACCTGCTGACCCACACCATGATCTACTGGGTCAACAACGCCATCGGCACCTCGATCCGCTACTATGCCAACGCGAACCGCTACCCGTGGACGCCCGCACACGATCGCATCCCGGTGATCGAGGCGCCCACCGGCATCACCTTCGTCGGCCACGAAAACCCGCCGGGCGTCACCACTCCCGAGCAACGCGTGCAGAGCTGGCTCGCCAGCGATCGCGCCGAGTGGTACAACCACGTCAACCTGACCGCCCACGAGGCGGGCGGTCATTTCATTCCGTGGGAACTCCCCGACGCCTGGATCGACGACCTGCGCCGCACCTTCCGCACCCGACGGTGAACAACGAAGCGCCCGAACCTGTTTCAACCCGCTCGCGTGCCGTCCGTGGCTGCGCTGTCGCCGGATCGGCAAGGTCGGTTCCAGAGCGACGGGTGACCATACGGCAACCCTGTTGCGGCACAACAGTTCCGGCACGTCCGCTTCGGCGACCACTTCCTAGGGCGACCGCGGGCTCGGTGCGCCCGGGCGCGTACACGCCCGGGTTACCGAGGCCCAACGAGCGGTGACGACAATCATTTCGCGGTCGGACTACTGTTGGCCGTCCCGCTCGCCACATTGCGTCCTGACCGGCACGAAGGTGGCGGTGGCCGCGTCGTCACCACCCGCCAGGAAGCCGAACTAGTTGCCGCCGCGTCCGGACCTGGGCTGCTCATTCTTCCGCGGGGGTATCCGCTCGTACGTGCAGGCTCCTCCCGCATTCGGGGGGCAGCTCAGGCACCGGTAACCGGGAATGTCCCGGCCTGCGCAGGAGGCGGCGAGATACATCGATGCGCTTTGAACTCGATCAGTCGCTGGTGCTGCCGCCGATGCTTCGCCTACGCCGAGACCGATACCGGCGGCACAGACCGCGATCGCAGCGCTGACGGCAATACGTTTGAACATAGTTCTTCCCCTCCAAGGCGACAACTCCCTCGCCGCCGGCCGTGCTGTAGATCGTCGACAAATCCTGTTGTTGCCGACCATCTTTCGGTTGATACGACGCAAAGCATATGCATAGGGACTTTCAAGATCCTTAACGAGCTGCGGCGTGTCCGGTGGCGTGGGTGGTTCGAACCGGCTTCACCCCTGCTCCCGCACCATCCGCGGCTCCACCGTCGCCGGGAGCGGCAAGCGTCCGAGTTCGGGTGTCACCCCGAGCAACCGCAGTAACGGTGACGTCATCGCCGTGGTCACCAACGCCATCACCACCAGAATCGAATACAGCTGCACGCCGATGAGTCCCGTGGTCAGTCCGACGTTCAGGATGATGAGCTCGGTAAGCCCCCGGGTGTTCATCAGGCTCGCCAGCGCACCGGCCTCGCGCGGCTCGATACCGTTGGCGCGCGCGGCGAAATAGGTGCCTGCGAGCTTTCCGGCCAGCGCGGTCACCAGGATCGCGATCATCTCGGCGACGCCCGCACGGTCGAGCGAGCCGAGATCCACCTGGAGTCCCGCGATCACGAAGAAGGCGGGCAGGAACACCGAGCTCAGCAGTTGCGCACCGGTTTCCACCACCGGTCGGTGGGTGCGCGGGAAGATGACGCCGAACAGGAACGCGCCGAAGATCAGGTGCAGGCCGATCCATTCGGTGGCCGCGCCCGAGATCAGGGCACCGCAGACGGCGAGGAAGATCATCGTGTTGTCGTTGGTCGCCGCGGTGGATCGGGAGGCACGCACGAGCAGGGGCCGCACCAGCCACCACATGACCGGCACCAGCGGCACGAACAGCAGCAGCCGCCACTGGTCGCCCGCGCCAGGGCGGGCCAGTCCGATGACGAAGGCCAGCACGATCCACGCCAAGATGTCGTCGATGGCCGCGCTTGCCATGCTGAGCTGCCCGATCCTGGTGCCCATCAGGTCGCGCTCGATCAGGATGCGGGCCAGCACCGGGAACGCGGTGACGGCGAGCGCGCAACCGATGAACAGCGCGAAGGTCAGCCGATTGTCCTGGTGATAGCGCGAGAGGACCAGCAGCGCGACACCGCAGCCGAGCAGGAAAGGCACAAAGTAGGCGGACAGTGAAACCGTGGCCACGGCCCGGCGATTGCCGTTGAACGAGCCGCGGTCGATCTCCAGCCCGGCAAGGAACATGAAGATCATCACGCCGACATTCGCGAACGCGCTCAGATAGGAACGCACGTCCTGCGGAAAAACTATGCCGGATAAATGCGCCCCCAGAATTGTGGGCCCCGCGATAATTCCCGCCGCGATTTCTCCGATTACCGCGGGCTGACCCAGTCGCTCGGCCAGCTTGCCGAGTAACCGCGCCGCCACCGCGATAAGCACGAGATCCAGTAGCAGGAACACCATTTGGTTACTGGGCAACGTTCGCTCCGTTTCGACATGGGCACGCCGCAACCGCCCAGCTCCTCAGTCGG
Organism: Nocardia sp. NPDC052316; assembly: GCF_044547795.1. Classification (NCBI taxonomy): domain Bacteria; kingdom Bacillati; phylum Actinomycetota; class Actinomycetes; order Mycobacteriales; family Nocardiaceae; genus Nocardia; species Nocardia sp. NPDC052316. The sequence goes on along the minus strand of NZ_JBIUBB010000001.1, from coordinate 916,599 downwards.
AACCGCGCCGAAAATCCTATGGATAGCGGTTTTCCGGCTGGGCTCCCGACTCCCCGGCTACCACGATAACGTGCCGCGGGGGCGTGCGAAGTTGTACGGAACTAGCCGGCCGGCGGCCCGGCGACCTCGAGTCCCGCGGCCTGCGCTGCCGTGCTCAGCACCGCCTCGACCATCGCGGGGGTGAGCCGGCCGGTGAATGTGTTCTGCTGGCTCACGTGATAGCAGCCGAACAGGTGTAGCGGTGCGCGGTCGGATTCGGCCGGGGCCAGCTGCACGTGCACACCGTGCCCGAACTTCGGTCGCGGACGCGGAATGACCCAGCCCGCCTCCGCCAGCACGGGCAGCAGTGCCTGCCAGCCGAACCCGCCGAGCACCACGACGGCGCGGACCGTCGGTGCCAGCAAAGCGAACTCGGTGGCCAGCCAGTGTTTGCAGCGGTCGCGCTCGGCGGGTGTCGGCTTGTTGTCCGGCGGTGCGCAGTGCACCGGTGAGGTCACTCGGACGCCGTGCAGGCGCAGGCCGTCGTCGCGATGGGTCGCCGTGGGCTGGTTGGCCAGCCCGACCGCGTGCATGGCGGCGTAGAGCACGTCGCCGCTGCGGTCGCCGGTGAACATGCGGCCGGTTCTGTTTCCGCCGTGCGCGGCCGGTGCCAGCCCGACGACGAACAGCCGGGCATCGTCGGGCCCGTAACCGGGAACCGGGCGGCCCCAATAGGTTTCGTGCTGGAACGCGGCCCGCTTCTCCCGCGCGACCTGTTCGCGCCAGGCCACCAGGCGCGGGCAGGCGAAGCAGTCGGCGACCGCGGCGTCCAGCTCGGCGATGGTGTGGCACACGGGAATCACTCTAGATCCGGGATCAGCGCGCCGGTCAGGTGGTCGATGGCCACGTGGGCGTGCAACCGGACACCGGTGACGAGGGTCTCGTCGTCGGCGTAGAAGTGCGGGCTGTGGTTCATGAACAGCCCGCGGCCGCCGGGCGCGGGCACCGGCATCCCGTTGTCGGCGAGCTCGGCGTCCTGCACGCCGAGCGTCACATACAGCCCGCCGTATTCGTTGACGAACTCCGAGACGTCGTCGTAGCCGAGAGTCGCCGGGGTCTGTACGACGCGGTCGACGCCCGCGACCCGGCAGAACGTCGGCAGCGCGGCGTCGATCCACTCCTTCCTGTTGTGTACCGCGGGCACGTCTTGCAGAAAGTCGACCGTCGCGGTGGTGTGGAAGGCCTGCGCGGTGTGCTCGGCGAGCGTGCCGAGCCGCCGCTGCACCTCGGCCATGTCGGCTTCCACGGCGCAGCGGATGGTGCCCCACAGGGTGACGGTGCGGCCGATGATGTTGAACCGCCCGACATCCTCGATGTGCCCGATCGACACGGTGATCGGCTCGAACGCGTTCACCTGCCGGTACAGCTGGCCGATTCCGGTGAGCACGGCGCCGACCGCGGGCATCGGATCGATGCCGAGCCACGGTGTCGAGCCGTGCACCTGCTGCCCCGTGATGATGATCCGCACCAGGCACGAGGCGCCGAACTGATTCCCGACGCGATACCCGAGGTAGCCCTTGGGAAATGGCGTGACGTGGAAACCGAAGGCCATTGTCGGCACCGGATCGGCGAACACGCCTTGCGCGAGCATCTCTCGGGCGCCGCCCTTTTCGTCGACCGGCGGACCCTCCTCCGCGGGCTGGAAGACGAACAGCACCGTGCCGGGCAGCCGATCGCGCACGCCGGCAAGCACACTCGCGGCACCGAGCAGCATCGCGGTGTGGCAATCGTGGCCGCAGGCGTGCGACACCGGGAACGGGCCGCCCGGGTATTCGTGGTCGACCACGTGTGCGGCGAAGTCCACGCCGCACTCGTCCGGCACCGGCAGCGCGTCGATGTCGGCGCGCAGCGCGATCACCTTGTCGCCGGGTTGCCCGCCGCGCAGTACCCCGACCACGCCGTACCCGGCGATGCCGGTGCGCACCTCGTCGAGGGGCAGCGAGCGCAGGTGGTCGGCGATGAGCGCGGCGGTGCCGACCTCCCGGTTGGACAGCTCGGGGTGTTGATGCAACCGCCTGCGCCAGGAGATCACCTGGTCGGCCAGCGCCGCGGCACGCTCGTCGAGTTCGTCGTGGATCGGGCCGGCGTTCATCAGGTCTCCGTTCGAGGTCGACGGTTGGCCAGTTGATCGGCAAGCGAAACGATCATGTCAACTATGCATGAGTGACTTTCCGGCAGTGTCGCTTTACCCGGCACAGGTCATTTGTCCAGTTCGGGGCGGTCGTGACCGTGGATAACAAGCCGGACATGTGATCGTGACCACGCGGTCTGTGTTGATAGCATGGCCTTTCTAGCCGACCGGATGCGGGCATCGCCCCCGGATTCATCTCGAAAGAGTCTTTCCATGCAGTTTGAAATCGTCGAGCGGGACGAAACGTGGGTTGCCGGGTTGCCGGTGCGCAGCCCTAAACGTGCGCTCGGAGAGCTGCGTGATCACGACCTCGAGGCCGCCTGGGCGACCGTGCTGCACCAGGAGCTCGGCGGCCCGCTCGCCAGCGCCTACACCGACTACACCGGTGAGCTCGGCACCTACAACACCCAGATCGTCGGCTACGAGTGCGCGTCCTTCGGCGATGTCACCCGCGGCCATCTGGTGGCCAGGCTGCCGCGCGGCACCTATGCGCGATTCTCCTCGGTCGGTAACTTTCCGCAGGTGATGACCGACCTCTGGACTCAGATCGCGTACGCCGAGGAACACAACCAGATCAAACGGACCTACACCGGTGACTTCGAGTGTTATCCGCATGCCTACAAGATCGAGCTGTATCTGGCGGTAGACGCCCGATGAGCGAGCGCAGCGAGCGAGTCAGGTGCCGGCGTGCCGCGCACATGACGGAGGCCAAGTCATGAGTTATGCGATCGCCGTGCGTGGCGAGGCCATTTACGGCGGCCTGGTGGTGCCGCGGGTGCGCCCGAGCTTCAAGGTCAGCAACAGCGACCTGATCGAGTTCCTGAAGGATCGCCTGCGCGACCGTAAGGGCGAGGATCGGCCGATGTACACCGTGTACGTGCCGGACCCGGCCGGAAATTACAACGCCGTCGTCTGCTTCGAGTACCGCGAACCCGAGTCGGTGCCGATCGGCGATGTCCTGGTGCGCGTGCCGAAGGGCGTTTACGCGCGCTTCGCGCCGAACGGGGATTACCACGATCCGGTGGAGGATGTGTGGGCTCAGGTCGATGACGCGACAGCATCGGCCGAGATCACCCGCGCCTATCGGGAAGAGATCGAGATCTGGCAGGGGCCGGACTCGGTCGAGCTGTTCATCTCCATCCTCGTCTAGCTTGCTACTGGTTAGCTGCACTAGAACCGACCAGTCACTCTGGTATCTTGCTCCACCCCGAGATGGGTTCTGACCAGGGGGAATTTACGGGGACGCGTCCAGTTTTCGGAAGATTAACCAGACGTCTGGTCAATTCTTGCCGGATGACGGATACTGCCCTAGGCAAACCCGTCCGGAAAGCAGGATTCGGGTGGAGATGTCGGCCCCGGTTCGACCACCGCGTGAGGATGCGGACCAACGGAGTAGGAACAGTATGGCTGTCGAGGCGAGCACCGCCGCCGCGCCGATCCGGGTTGCTGGCGGCTTCGGTTGGACGGTAGCAGGTCATTTTCCGCCGAGCCCGGATTCGGTTGGTCGCTATCGGGCCGATCCGATCTGGTGGGATAATCGGGGATGTCGGGCAATTGCCGATGAATTGCGCGGCTCGCCGATTCGAGTCGAACAGCCCGGCTGCCGTGCCTCGGATACCGACCCCGGAATGGTGGGGTGACGGATGTGTGCGGACCGCAGCCGAAAAGCGCGACTCCCTGGCGCACCGGCCACGATTTTCCCGGATTTCGTGGATACACTGGCGTCGCTTCGATTCTCGGACCTACTCGGAGTACCTGAGCATGAGACCATGGCGTTGGTGCTATGCCTGAGCGAATCGGCTGCTGCCCGGGGTCCTGACGGGCAGCTCCGGATGCGGCGGCGGCCGATGCCGGGCGTGGACACCCGTGGATAGCGTGATCGGAGACAAGGTGCCTCGGCGGACGCTCGACTCATTGGTGACTCAGGTCGCCTCCGAGCTGATGGGTGTCGACGCCACGACCATGGCCGAGGCGACCGAGCGGGTGCTGGCCCAGCTGGTCGAGTATTTCGATGTCGACTTCAGCTACGTGCGCCATACCGACCGTGAGCGTCGGGCTTCGGTACTGATCGCGGAGTGGCCGCACCGGCCGCAGGTGCCCGATCCGGATCCGCTGGAGGTGGTCTACTTCGAGGGCGCCGATCCGGTGTTCCGCGCGTTCGAGCACGGGACCGAACCGATGATCGCCCGCCCGACACCGGAGTTCGCCGACTATCAGGAGACGATGCGCCGGGCCTCCGGCATCCCCGTCGTCACCACGGCCGCGGTGCCGCTGCTCTCGCGCGGCGAGTCGACCGGCGTGCTCGGCTTCATCAAGACCGGCGACCGGGAGTGGAGCACCCGCGAACTCAACGTGCTCAAGGCGATCGCCGCGCTGTTCGCGCAGTTGCAGGCGCGGGTCGTCGCCGAGGAGCGCCTGCGCTACATCGCCCTGCACGACGACCTGACCGGACTGGCCAATCGCCGCGCGTTGCTCGAGCACATGGACGAGCGGCTGAAACCGGGCAGCCCGGGGCCGGTGGCGGCGTTCTTCCTCGACCTGGATCGGCTCAAGGCGCTCAACGACTTCCTCGGGCACACCGCGGGCGACAACTTCATCCGCACGCTTTCTTCGCGGCTGCGCGAGCACCTCGACCCGGACGACATGATCGCGCGGCTCGGCGGCGACGAGTTCGTCATCGTGCCCGCCAAGCCGATGGACGCGGTCGCGGCGGAGGAGGAAGGCACCCGGATCCAGCAGCTCATCGGCCGCCGGGTCACCGTCGGCGGGGAATCGGTCAGTCGCGCGGCGAGTATCGGGGTGGCCGTCGGCATCCCCGGCGAGACCACCGTCGCCGACGTGTTGCGCCGCGCCGACCATGCGCTGCTTTCGGCGAAATCGGGTGGTGGCAATGGTGTTGCCGTGTTCACCGATGCCATGCGGGCCCAGTTCGAGCTGCAGGACGACGTGGAGCTCAACCTGCGCGGCGCCGTGTCCGACGGCTCGCTGCTGCTGCACTATCAGCCCGAGGTGGATCTGCGGACCGGGCGCATCGTCGCACTGGAGGCGCTGGTTCGCTGGCTGCATCCGACCAGAGGTCTGCTGCCGCCCGCCGCGTTCGTCACGGTGGCCGAGGCGACCAACCTGGCCGGTGAGCTCGGGCGCTGGGTGATCAGATCGGCCTGCGCCCAGTTCGCCGAGTGGCGCAGGCGCGGCCTGGCGGCGAATGTCGTGATGCGCATCAATGTTTCGCCGGTGCAGCTGGTCAGCCTGGACTTCGTGGAGCGGATCGAGGACATCCTGCGGCTGTTCGGCATCGACGGCAGCTCGATCTGCCTGGAGATCACCGAGCACGTCGTGGTGCAGGATCTGGCGCGCACCCAGGTCACCCTGCGCGGACTCAAGCGGATGGGCGTGCAGATCGCCATCGACGATTTCGGCACCGGCTACAGCTCGCTGTCGCATCTGAAGGCGCTGCCGGTCGACGCGGTGAAGATCGACCGCGGCTTCGTGCAGCGCCTCGGCGCCAGCACCGACGATCTGGCGATCGTGAAATCCATTATCGGACTTGCCGGTTCGTTCGGCCTCGGCGTGGTCGGTGAAGGCGTCGAGACGGCGGTGGCCGCGCGCACCTTGGTCGGGCTCGGTTGCTATCGGGCACAAGGCTTTTTGATCGCCCGGCCGATGCCCGCCGACGAGGTGGAGGCGCATCTGGCGGTCGGCCGCATCCCCCTCGATCTCGACCTGCCGAGGGCGAGTCGCGGCACCGCGGGGATATGACCTACGAACGCTCGTCCGAACATCAACTGTCCGAACATGATTGGCTACTGATCGAAACGTTGGGCCGCACTCGGGACGGACAGTGCGAGGTGCCGACGCTGGTGTCCGACGGGACCAAAGTGAAGGACTGGGCCCGCTTGCTGCGGGTCCGCCGGGAACTGCATGCCGCCGCGCCGCAACGCATCGTCGAGGTGGTGCAACGCTGCGTCGAGACCGCCGAGCCTGTGACCCATTGTGAAACAGGGCTTGTCGTGCTCGGCGAGCCCATCGTGTGCGCGTTCGATGAGGTGCACGGCGTGCAGGTGTGGGCCGGGACCGACGCGCAACAGCCGCCGCCGCGGTTGCGGGTCGCCGCATGGGACTGGGCGGCCGACACCGAATTGGCGCACCACGGACCGGGTTTGGAGGAGCTGGTCTTCGCCAGAGCGCCCGAGGACGTCCGGGTGATCCGCACGCCGCCCGAGGCGTTCGGCCGGATGGTGCGCTTCGACGGCCGGATCGACTATTTCGAGATGGTCGGCACGCTCGACGGCAGGCACCAGAGCGAGGTCGACATGCTCGGCGACGACGGTGTGGTGCGCAGTTTCCAGATGGTGACCAGGGCCGATCCGGTGGCCCGGCGGATCAGGGCGGTGATGCACGAGTTCGCCGACGCCGCGCCCGCCCAGCCCCATGTCGACATGACCATGCTGCGCGCGGTGTCGCAGCGGACCGACGACGGCGTCGGCTTCGTCGGGCTGAGCTCCTGCCTCATCTACGAGTGGACCAGGACCCCGGCTCCGCCGCTGGACCGCTGGGCGGTCGAACGCCCGACGGTGCACCCCGACGACCTCGTCGGCTTCCGCGCCGCCTGCGCCGAGCTGGCCGGCGAACCCGGCGCACCGCAGGTCAAGCACCTGCTACTCCGTGTGCGATTCACCGACACCGAGTGGATTCCGGTGCGCGCCGAGCTCTCACCCGTGCTGCCCGCCGCGAGCGGCCACGGACTGATCAGGGTGTGGCCGGAGTAGCCGTGGCAAGCCGGTTCGCCGGGTCTTCCACGGCTGTTCACGCCGCGTTGGGCGCATCGGTCCCGAGGATCACCCGATGGGCTGCACCATCGGCGAGGTGCGCATAGTTCAGCTTGCGAACTTCTACGGCCCGCGGTCGGGTGGGTTGCGCACTGCCTTGCATCACCTCGGCGAGGGCTACGTGACGGCGGGCCACGAGGTGGTGCTCATCGTGCCTGGCGCCCGCCGCTCCGAAGAGCTGCTGCCGACCGGCGTGCTGCGAATAACCCTGCCCGCCTTGGCCATTCCGTGGACCGGCGGTTACCGCGCGGCCGATCCGCGGCGGGTGGCCGACGTGCTCACCGGTCTGCGCCCGGACGTGCTGGAGGTGTCGGACCGGCTGACCCTGCGCGGCTTCGGTCGCTGGGCCCGCAGGCGCGATGTGACCGGGGTGATGATCTCGCACGAACGACTGGACCGGCTGCTCGGCCAGTTCATGCCGCGCCGGGCCGCGCGCCGCTGCGCCGACGTGGCCAACGGCCGCACCGCCGCCGACTATGACATCGTGGTCTGCACCACCGAGTTCGCCCGCGAAGAGTTCCTGCGGATCGACGCGCCGAATGTCGAGCTGGTGCCGCTCGGGGTGGATCTCGAGCTGTTCAGCCCGCGCAGGCGCGATGGCAGACTGCGCGCCGATCTCGGGGTGCCCGGTCATCCGCTACTCGTGCACTGCGGCAGGTTGTCGGTGGAGAAACGGGTGGAGCGCAGCATCGAGGCCGTCGCGGCCTTGCGCGCGGCAGGCACCGAGGTCCGGCTGGTCGTCGCGGGTGACGGGCCGCGCCGCGAGGCACTGGAGCGCAGGGCGCGCGCACTGCCCGCACTGGCCGGGGGACTGCCTGCCGTGCACTTCACCGGCTTCATCTCCGAACGCGCGATGGTGGCGAAACTGCTTGCCACCGCCGATGTTTCGCTGGCCCCCGGCCCGCACGAGACGTTCGGCCTCGCCGCACTGGAGGCGCTGGCGGCGGGCACGCCGGTGGTGGCGAGCCGGTCCTCGGCGCTCAAGGACATCGTGACCGCCGAGTGCGGCGCGGTCGCCGACGACCGCGGCTCGGCGTTCGCGCAGGCGGTCACCGACGTGCTCGCGCTGCCGACGGTGGGTCGCAGGCGCGCGGCCCGCAGCCGGGCCGAGCAGTACACCTGGCCGAGGGCGGTGGCCGGAATGCTCGCCGTACTGGGCCGCTGAGCCGCGCTCGATTACCCTGCGGTGAGCCGATTCGAGAAATCGAGATGAGGATGCGCAGTGCGAGGTAATGGGCGACCGGGCCGCAGGACAGTGCGGGGTGCGAAGGTGCTGATCACGGGCGCCGCCAGCGGGATAGGCCGGGCCACCGCGCAGGCTGCCGCCGCGGCAGGCGCCGAGCTGGTGCTCACCGACATCGACGCCGCCGGGCTCGACGATACGGTGACGGGCATCCGGGGCGACGGTGGCGTCGTGCTCGCCGCGCAGGCCTTCGACATCACCGACTTCGACGCCGTCACCGCCTTCGCCGAGCGGGTGCACGGCGCGCACGGCAGCCTCGACATCGTGATGAACGTCGCGGGCACCTCGGCCTGGGGCACCGTGGAGAACCTGGAGCACAAGCACTGGCGGCGCATGGTCGACGTCAACCTGATGGGCCCGATCCACGTGATCGAGAACTTCGTGCCGCCGATGGTGCGTGCGGGCAAGGGCGGCTCGCTGGTGAACGTCTCGTCGGCGGCCGGCCTGCTCGCGCTGCCCTGGCACGCGGCCTACAGCGCGAGCAAGTACGGCATCCGCGGCGTCTCGGAGGTGCTGCGGTTCGACCTCGACCAGCACAACATCTCGGTGCACCTGGTGGTGCCCGGCGCGGTGGACACGCCGCTGGTGCACAGCGTCGAGCTGGTCGGCGTCGACCGGGAGTCACCGAAGATCCGCAGGCTCACCGAGTCGTTCACCAAGCACGCGGTGTCGCCCGAGCATGTGGCGGCCTCGATCCTGCGCGGTATCGCGCGTAACCGGTTCCTGATCTACACGTCCTTCGACATCCGCTTCGGCTACTGGTGGGCGCGAAAGTTCGCGCTGCCCTACGAGTTCGTGATGCGGCGCGCCAGCGCCAGGTTCAGCCGGTTGCTGGCCGCGCAGCACAATTGAGCTGGACATCCAGCACGCGCGCGCCGGGACCTTCGGTGCCGAGCCGGTCGTGCTCGTTGACCAGTTTGCAACTGCCGAGTGACAGGCAGCCGCAGCCGATGCAGCCGGTGAGGTTGTCGCGCAACCGAATCAGCTGGGTGATGCGGTCGTCGAGGTCGGCGCGCCAGGTGGTCGACAGTGTCTCCCAGTCGCGGCGGGTGGGGTTGCGACCTTCCGGCAGCTGATCGAGGGCGTCGCGAATTTCGCTGAGCGGGATGCCGACTCGCTGGGAGATGCGGATGAAGGCGACCCGCCGCAGCGTCTCGCGCGCGTATCTGCGTTGATTCCCGCTGGTCCGACGACTGCTGATGAGCCCTTCGCGTTCGTAGAAGTGCAACGCGGAAACTGCTACTCCGCTACGCTCGGAAAGCTGCCCGGGGGTCAGCTCCTTTGCTCGCCAATCGGCTGTCGACATGCACGCTCCTCCATTCCCCTCAACAATACTTGAGGTTGACGGGAGCCCGGGGAGGAATCGCCCGTATCGGCAAGTCGGCCAGGATCCGCGGGCAGCGGGGCGGCACACGCCGCAAGACCACAACGAAGACCCGAATAACGTGCTCTCGAGGCCGCGGCGAACTACGGTCTGAGCATGGGAGCAGATGCTGTGCCCGCGCGGCACGGAGAGGACACGGACGCGGACGGGCTGGGCCCCGACAGTCCGGGCACGCGGTTGACGGTGACCTCCGAGGTCGGCACGCTGCGCACGGTGCTGCTGCACCGGCCCGGCGACGAGCTGCGCAGGCTCACCCCGCGCAACAACGATCAGCTGCTTTTCGACGGCATTCCCTGGGTGGAGCGGGCCCAACAGGAGCACGACGCGTTCACCGGCGTGCTGCGCGAGCGCGGCGTCGAGGTATTGCTGCTCTCCGACCTGCTCGCCGAGACGCTCGCGGTCAGCGGCGCCGCGCGGATCCAGGGCATCTCCGCCGCCGTGGACGCGCGCAGGCTCGGGCACACGCTGGCCGACCAGCTCGCCGCCTTCCTGCGCGGCGTGCGGGCCAGGGACCTGGCCAACATCCTGATGGCCGGGATGACCTTCGACGAACTGCCGTTCGGACCCGACGCCACCTCGCTGGTGCGCCGGATGCACCACGGCGCCGACTTCGTCATCGATCCGCTGCCCAACCTGCTGTTCACCAGGGACTCCTCGTTCTGGATCGGGCCGCGCGTCGCGATCACCTCGCTCGCGCTGCCCGCTCGGATCAGGGAAACCTCGCTCACCGACCTGATCTACGCCTTCCATCCGCGATTCCTCGGGGTGCGCCGCGCCTACGAGTCGCACACCGCGCCCATCGAGGGCGGCGATGTGCTGCTGCTCGCGCCCGGCGTGGTCGCGGTCGGCGTCGGTGAACGTACCTCACCGGCCGGCGCGGAAGCGTTGGCGCGCAGCCTGTTCGACGACGACCTGGCACACACCGTGCTGGTCGTCCCGATCGCGCAGAACCGGGCGACCATGCACCTGGACACCGTCTGCACGATGGTCGACAGCGACGCGCTGGTGATGTACCCGGCGGTGCGTGACTCGCTGTGCGCGTTCACGATTCAACGCGAAGACGATTACGGCGGGCGCAACGGCGGCGGCCGGGTGGCGATGAGCGGCCCCGATCCGTTCCTGGTCGCCGCGGCCAAGGCGATGGGCATCGACAAGCTGCGGGTGATCGACACCGGCCTCGACGGCGTCACCGCCGAGCGCGAACAGTGGGACGACGGCAACAACACGCTGGCCATCGCGCCGGGCGTGGTGGCCGCCTACGAGCGCAACGAGATGACGAATGCTCGCCTGGAAGACGCGGGCATCGAGGTGCTGCGCATTCCTGGCTCCGAGTTGGGTTCCGGTAGAGGCGGGCCCCGCTGTCTGTCCTGTCCACTATCCCGGGATGAGTTGTGATCCAACCATGTTCAACATCACCGTGTCGCATGAGTCGGCCGTCCCGCCCTACGAGCAGCTACGCATGGGGATCATCGCCAAGGTGCGCTCCGGCGAGCTGACCGCGGGCACGAAGATCCCCACCGTGCGGGCGCTGGCCGCGCAACTCGGCCTTGCGCCCAACACGGTGGCGCGGGCCTACCGCGAGTTGGAGGCCGACGGCGTGGTCGAAACCCGGGGCAGGCAAGGCTCTTTCATCGCCTCCTCCGGCGACCCGACCCGCGACGTGGCCGGCCGCGCCGCCACGGCTTACGTCGCTACCGTTCGCCGCCTAGGGCTCGACGACGCCGCCGCGCTCCGCTATGTCAAGGCGGCGCTGGAGGGTTGAGCCACGCCCGCCGGGCGGCTCGTGGGGCACGCTGCGGTCAGCGCCAGCTCGGCAGCCAGAGGTGGTCGTGCCAGTTGCCCGGTGTGATCGGCAGTGCGGTGAGGATCGGCCAGAGCCAGATGAAATTCGCGATCACCAGGCCGAGGTAGAGACAGACGGCGAGCAGTCCGAGGGCGTGCCGTTCGTCGGGCGCGACCGGTAGATAGGTGCCGACCGGACTGCGCGGCACGGGTATTCGCCGGGACGGGCCGAGGATGTCGCCGAGCACCAGCGCCATGCCCATCACCAGGAACGGTGCGAGCGCCACGGCGTAGAAGTAGTACATCTGCCGGTCGAGGGTGAGGAACCAGGGCAGCAGCGCCGCGCTGTAGCCGACGAGCACCGCGGCGTAGCGCCAGTCGCGCCGCACCACGATGCGCCACACCATCCAGGCGATCACCGGGAAGGCCAGCCACCAGATGGCCGGGGTGCCGATCAGCATGACGGCCTTGACGCACTGGGTCTGCCCGCAGCCGCTGACGCCGTTGTCGGCGTAGTAGTAGAGCATCGGCCGCAGGCCCATCGGCCAGGTCCACGGCTTGGATTCCCAGGGGTGGTGATTGCCCGCCGAGTTCGTCAGGCCTTCATGGAATTTGAGCGCCTCGCCGCTGTAGAACCAGAGCGAGCGCAGGGCGTCGGGGATCCAGCTGAACGGCCCGCCGGTACCGACCTGATTGCCGACCGCCCACCGATTGACGCCGGTCTCGCTGGCGAACCAGGCCCAGTAGGTGCCGAGGTACACCCCGAGCGGCACCAGCACCAGCGCGTACAGCGCGGGGCCGATATCGCGGATCGCCGTGCCCGACCATGGACTGCGCACGCCGTAGGCGCGCCGGGCCGCCAGGTCGAAGCCGACGCTGAGCAGGCCGAAGGCGATGATGAAGTAGACGCCGGACCATTTTGTCCCGCAGGCCAATCCGAGCAGCACCCCGGCGCCGAAGCGCCACCAGCGCACCCCGAGGCGCGGTCCCCACGGCGTCGCGTCGATCCGGCCTTCCGCGTCGGCCTTGGCGAACCGGGCGCGCACCTCGTCCCGGTCGACGATCAGACAGCCGAAGGCGGCCGTGACGAACATCGCCAGGAAGATGTCGAGCATGCCGATGCGCGAGGAGACGAACGTGGTGCCGTCGGCGATCAGCAGAATGCCCGCGATCGCGCCGATCAGGGTGGACCTGGCCAGCCGCCGCACGATGCGGATCACCAGCAGGACGAGCAAGGTGCCTGCCACCGCGGCGGCGAAGCGCCAGCCCCAGCCGTTGTAGCCGAAGATCGCCTCGCCGATCGCGATGAGCTGCTTGCCGACCGGCGGATGCACCACCAGCCCGTAGCCGGGGTTGTCCTCCACCCAGCCGCCGTTGAGCATCTGCCAGCCCTGCGGCGCGTAATGCTTCTCGTCGAACACCGGGGTGCCCGCGTCGGTCGGGTAGTTGAGCATGGTGAACCGCGTTACCGCCGCGATCGCCGTGAGAAACGCGGTGACGAGCCAGCCGCGCAGCGTGTCGGTCGGCCCGAAATCGGGCGAGGGTCGCCGCGGCGCGGGGCTCGACCAGGAGGGCACGGACCCGAACGGAGCGGTCGCGCGCTGGTCGGTCACCTGTGTCACGCTCCGATCGTATGCTGTGCGCGCCACGAGGTCCCGCAGCGGTGAGCCCGACACCGTGTGAAATCCATAGCACGCGTCTACCCGCCGAGTGGTCACGATCACATACCGAGTACCCGGCCCCACCAGCGTCGCGCTCCGAACGCCCGAACCGCTGGCGGAAACGGGCGCATGGCGCAATTGCCGCGCATGCCCGAGTAGGGCTGCGCGTGCGGGGTGGGCGGGTCGATAGGCTGCGAAGGTCCGGTGGGTGCCGGGCGTGGTCGAGACGGGAGTGCGGTGGCGGACGAGGCGACAGGGCCGGGCAGGCTGGTGCTTGCGGCGACACCGATGGGCGACATCGGTGATGCCTCGCAGCGGCTGCGCGACGCGCTCGGGACCGCCGACATCGTCGCGGCGGAGGACACCCGGCGGACCAAATCGCTCGCCAAGGCGCTCGCGGTGGAGATCACCGGACGGGTGGTCAGCTTCTACGACCACGTGGAGATCGCGAAAATACCGGCGCTGCTCGCCGATATCGAGGCCGGGCGCACCGTGCTGCTGGTCACCGACGCGGGTATGCCGTCGGTGAGCGACCCCGGCTACCGGCTGGTCGCGGCGTGCGCGGAGCGCGCTCTTCCGGTGACCTGTCTGCCGGGCCCGTCGGCAGTCACCACGGCGCTCGCGCTGTCCGCGCTTCCGGTGGAACGGTTCTGCTTCGACGGCTTCGCCCCGCGCAAGGGCGGACAGCGCCGAGAGTGGTTGCGCACCTTGGCCACCGAGCCGCGGGCCTGCGTGTTCTTCGAGGCGCCCCATCGTCTGGCCGACTGCCTGGCCGACGCCGTCGCCGTGCTCGGCCCCGACCGGCGCGTCGCGGTCTGCCGTGAACTGACCAAAACCTACGAGGAGGTCATCCGCGGCACCCTCGCCGAGGTCGCCGCCTGGGCCGTCGACGGCGCCCGCGGCGAGATCACCGTCGTCCTCGAGGGCGCGCAACCCAAATCCGCCGACCCCGTCGACCTGGTCGACGAGGTCGAAGCGCTCACCGCCGAAGGCATCCGCCTCAAGGACGCCTGCGCCCAGATCGCCGGCGAAAACGGCGTCTCCCGCAACGAGCTCTACGACGCGGTGCTGGTCGCCCGCCGCGACGGCGCGGACTGACCGGCGTTTGTGCGGTGGGACAGCGGTCAGGTGACGAAACCGGCAGGTTCACAAAGAGCCGAAATTCCGCGGATTTCGCGCTGACCGCTGGTTAGTTTGAGGGGCGGCACCGAATGTGGTGCGAGGGGAGATCATTCGAATGGCGATGCACCGTGCGGTAGGCAAAGCCGTACTGGCCGTGAGTGTTGCGCTCGCGACGGTCGCGGCCCCGGGGACGAGCGGTGCCGAGCCCGCGACCGTCGAAACGTGTGAACGCTGGGCAGCGACCACCGTGGCCGCTGGCTACGGCATTCTGGAGAATCTAGCGTTCGACGGCCGGGGCGGCATGCTGCTGTCCGAGGTGCCTGCCTCCGGCCCGGGGGGTGCGTTGCGGCGGCACGGCGCGGACGGATCGCGAGAAGTGCTGGCACGGGCCAGTTCGCCCGGCGCCATCGTGGTCGCGGGGAATACCGCCTACTTCACCACCGGGAACGCGCTGAGCAGCGGCTTCGCCGGTCGGACCGACGGGACGATCGAGGCCTTGGAGCTAGCCCGGGGCACCGTCTCGACCGTGGCCGCCGGCCTGACCGCGCCGAACGGCCTGGCGCAACTGCCCGACGGTGACTTCGTGGTGAGCCGGGACCTCGGCGAGCCGACCACGCTGACCAGGATCGCCGGGGACGGCTCCGGCGCCCGCCCCTACGTCACCGAACTGACCTCGACCAACGGCCTCGCCTACGACCCGAACCGGCGAAAACTGTTCGTATCCACCACCTTCGACCCGACCACCACCGTGGCCGCGATCGACCTCGACCGTGCCGACGCCGCACCCGCCCGCATCACCCTGCCGGGTTTCGGCCCGCTCAACTCGGCCGACGATCTCACCGTCGGCGCCGACGGAAACGTGTACCTCGCGCTGAACGCCGCGGGCCGCGTGGTCCGCGGCGACCGCGATACCGGCAGGTCGTGCGTCGTCGCCGAGGGCATCCCGTTCGCCACCTCGCCGCGCTTCGGCGCAGGTCCGGGCTGGGATCCGCGATCGCTGTACGTCACAAGTTTCGCGGGCACCGTCACCCGGCTCACGCCACCCGCCTGACGCGCCATGGTGCGCGCCGCGCCGACGCGGCATGATCGTCCTATGTCTTCTCTGGAAAGCAAGGCCAAGGCCTTCCTCGCACTGCACCGTCCCGGTGATCCCGCCGTACTGCCCACTGTGTGGGACGCGTGGTCGGCGAAGGTGGCGGTGGACGCCGGGTTCGCCGCGCTCACCGTCGGCAGTCATCCGGTCGCCGACTCGATCGGCCGCGCCGACGGCGAGGGGATGACCTTCGCGGAGTTGCTCACCAGGGTCCGCCAGATCACCGAGGCCGTCGACGTGCCGGTGTCGGTGGATATCGAGTCGGGCTACGGCCTCGAACCGGCTCAGCTGATCGACGGTCTGCTCCAGGCGGGTGCCGTCGGGCTCAATATCGAGGACACCGTGCACAGCGAGGGCCAGCGGCTGCGGGCGCCGCAGGAGCACGCCGATCTCGTGCACGGCCTGCGTCAGTTCGCCGACGCGGCCGGGGTGCACGTGGTGGTCAACGCGAGGACCGATCTGTTCCTGCGCCAGGACGGTGACGAGGCGGACCGGGTCGACCGCGCCATCGAGCGGCTGCGGCTGGCCGCCGCGGCGGGTGCCGACGTGCTCTTCCCGGCGGGTGCGTCCGGCGACGCCGCCGTGCGCAGGCTCACCGGTGAGCTGCCCCTGCCGATCAGCATGGTCGGCCTGCCCGACAAGTCCGACAAGGCGGTGCTCGCCGACCAGGGCGTGGCCAGGATCAGCTTCGGCCCCTTCTTGCAGCGGGCGCTCACCGCGGAAATCGAGCGGCTCCTCGCGCGCTGGAAGTAGCCGCTCGACGCTGAAAAGCTAAGCGGGCGTACCGCTTACAGGCCGAGGGTGGCGTTGACGAATTGCACGAACAGTGGAGCGAGGTCGGGGACGCGAGCGGGGCCGTCGGACACGATGACGCGGCGGGTCCGTTCCCCGATCGCGTCCGGAACCAGGGCGATCAGCTCGTCCGACACCTCCGGTAATGCCGGATCGGCTTGGCGCGCTTGGTCGTAGAAGATCCGGTACAGCTCGGCGAAGCGGTCGACGGCCAGGTCGCGGAAGTCGACGGCGGCCTGGTTCACCTTGAACGACTCGACGAGAATCAGCCGCGCGAAATCCGGTTCGGCGGCGACGGTTTCGCAGAAGGTGGCGACGATGGACTCGATCCTGGCGTGCGCGTCGGCCGTCGGCGAAAGCTGCGCCAGTTCCTCGGCGATTCGGGTGGCCACGATGTCAACGCCGGTGTGCACCGCCTCGACGAAGCACTCTTCCTTGTTCGCGAAGTGCTCGTAGAAGGTGCTGCGCGAGACGCGCGCTCGGGCAACGATATCGGTGAGTGTGGTGCCGGAATACCCCAGGCTGTCGACGCATTCGACCATCGCCTCGATGAGCCGACCACGCTGCGAGACCAGGACGGCGTCTCGTGCCGCGCGATGCCGATCGGCGAAGCTGTTCTGCGGCATGGGTGTCGATCCTGTCGCCTGTTGTCGGCGCATCGGTGCCCTCCCTGTTTCAGCGAACATATGCATTCGTAACCAAGCATTATGCGACTGTGCGCCAGGGGATTACGCGGCGGTGGGCAACGATGGCGGTTTCGGTCCGGGTTCGGGCCGCGTGCGGTACCTTCCGGTAGGTGTTCAGTACGCGGTGGTACACGGGGCGGAGAATCGAACGGGGCATCCGAGAGTTGTTGCGCACCGCGGTGCGAGCGCTACTCGACTCGATCGGCCGTAGTCGTCGCCCGGTTGCCGACCCGCCCCACACTGCGCTCAGCCGGGCCGTGCCCCGGGCGGGTCACTCGACCGTCAGGCAGTGTGTGCCCGCGCGCAGCAGCATGGTGCGGCGTCGCCAACGCGGCACGGGCGCAGCCTGATTCGACGCACGCGACCTAATAGGCCGCGTGCGGTTCACTCCTTCGGCTCGGTGTACTTGGGGTACACCGGTTCCGGCGCGGGCAGCGGCACGCCCGGCACGATCGGCGTCGCGATGTCGGCGAAGCTGCGACCCTGCTGGCCGAGCTGATCGAGGATCTTGCCCGCCGAGCCCGGCATCACCGGCTGCACCAGGATCGCGACGATGCGCAACACCTCGAGCGTCACATACAGCACCGTCGCCTCGCGGGCCAGATCCTCCGGGGTGCCGGACTTCGCCAACGCCCACGGCGCCTGCGCGGAGAAGTACTTGTTCGTCTCGCCGAGCGTCAACCAGATCGCTTCCAGCGCGAGATGCATTTGCTGGGCATCGAATTCGGCGCGGCAGCGGTCGAGCAGTCCGTTGGTCAGCGCCAGCAGCGCCTGGTCGGCCTCGGTGAACTCACCCGGCGTCGGCACCACGCCGCCGCAGTCGCGCGCCACCAGCTTGGTGCTGCGCTGCACCAGGTTGCCGAACTCGTTGGCCAGGTCCGAGTTGATCCGGCCGACGATCGCCTCGTGGCTGTAGCTGCCGTCCTGCCCGTAGGAGATCTCACGCAGCAGGAAGAAGCGCACCGCGTCCAGACCGTAGGTGTCCACCAGCTCCAGGGGGTCGACCACGTTGCCGACCGACTTGGACATCTTCTCGCCCTTGTTGTACAGGAACCCGTGCACGAAAACGCGTTTCGGCAACTCGATCCCCGCCGACAGCAGGAACGCAGGCCAGTAGACCGTGTGGAACCGGGTGATGTCCTTGCCGATGATGTGCACGTCGGCGGGCCAGAACCGCTGGAAGGCAGGCGATTCGGTATCCGGGAAACCGACACCGGTGATGTAGTTGGTGAGCGCGTCCACCCAGACGTACATCACGTGATCGGGGTGGCCGGGCACCGGCACACCCCAGTCGAAGGTGGTGCGCGAGATGGACAGATCCTTCAGCCCCGCCTTGACGTAGCTGACGATCTCGTTGCGCCGGGTGGCGGGCGCGATGAACTCGGGATGCTCCTCGTAGAGCGCGAGCAGTTTGTCCTGGTAAGCCGAGAGCCGGAAGAAGAAGTTCGACTCCTCGGTCCAGGTGACCGGCGTCTTCGTCTCGGTGGAGATCCGGGTGCCGTCGTCGAGCAGCGTGGTCTCTTCCTCGGTGTAGAACGCCTCGTCGCGCACCGAGTACCAGCCCGAGTAGTTGCCGAGGTAGATATCGCCGTTGGCGAGCATCCGCTCCCAGATGGCGACGCTGGCCGCCTGATGGTCCTCGTCGGTGGTGCGGATGAAGCGGTCGAAGGTGACGTCGAGCGTCTTGTCCAGCGCCTCGAACACGTCGGAGTTGCGCGCCGCGAGCTCCTGCACCGGGATGCCCTCGGCGACGGCCGTCTGCTGCATCTTCTGACCGTGCTCGTCGGTGCCGGTCATGAAGAAGACGTCGTACCCGTCGAGCCGCTTGAACCGGGCGATGGCGTCGGCCGAGATGTACTCGTACGCATGCCCGATGTGCGGCGCACCGTTCGGGTACGCGATGGCCGTAGTGATATAGAAGGCGGGGCGGTCGGCTTCTCTCATGGTGTGTCTACTGTAATGCGCGTGCTTTCCAACCCTCGCGCGAATATCCGCTGCGCCGATTCGCCGGCTACCGCGGCCCGGTCTGCCGATGCCGCTGAGCACGGCGGTGTCCGATGAGTAACAAGCGCCCCGCGCCGGACCTGCCGGAGCCGCTCGCCCCCATCGTCGACGCGCACACTCACCTCGATGCCTGCGGCGCCACCGACGCGGCGTCCACCGCGGTTATCGTGGACCGGGCCGCCTCGGTCGGGGTGGGCCAGGTGGTCACCGTCGCCGACGATCTCGCCGCCGCGCAGTGGGCGGTGCGGGCCGCGCACTGGGATTCCCGCGTCTACGCCGCCGTCGCGTTGCACCCGACCCGCGCCAACGCGCTCGACGAGGCCGCGAAGGCCGAACTCGAGCGTCTCGCCGAGGACCCCCGCGTGGTCGCGATCGGCGAGACCGGCCTGGACTACTACTGGCCGGGCAAGCTCGACGGCTGCGCCGACATCGAGACGCAGATCGAGGGTTTCCGCTGGCACATCGACCTGGCGAAGCGGCTGCGCAAACCGCTGATGATCCACAATCGCGAGGCCGACCACGATTTGCTGACGGTACTGCTGGACGAGGGCGCGCCGAATACCGTTATCTTCCATTGCTTCTCGTCGGACACCGCGATGGCGCTGGCTTGCGTGGCCGAGGGGTATGTGCTGAGTTTCTCCGGCACGGTGAGTTTCAAGAATGCGCATGAGTTGCGCGAAGCCGCCAAAGTGGTGCCGGATGAGCTCATTCTGGTCGAAACGGACGCGCCCTATTTGACCCCGCATCCATTCCGTGGTGCGCCCAATGAACCGTATTGCTTGCCGTACACGGTGCGCGCGCTGGCGGAACTACGCGAACAGGACCCCGCCGAATTGGCGAAGATCAGCACGGCGAACGCGCGGCGCGTCTACGGCATCTAGTCGAACCGCTATTTTTCGGCTTTTGGAGTACCCGTAAGGGGACTGGATATGTCGAGTGTGGCCTAGATCACTATGTAGGTCACATTTCGTGATCAACCTGCGGCGTCGATATCTTTTCGTGATATTGATAGCTCCAGCTGAAGCCAGTGAAGGTTGTCTACCCCCAAACCCCTCGTTATCGTACTGTGACCATGTCCCCATTCACGAGGATCAACCAGTCTCGCTCCCCGCTGCTGTACGTAGCGGTCGGCGCGTTGCTGATGACGCTGATCGTCGGCGCCGGGCTCGCGATCGTGAACCGCAAGACGGTGACGGTCGTCGTCGACGGCGAGAAGCGGATCGAGACGACCATGTCGCTCGATGTGCGCGGGGTGCTGCGAGCCGCCGGTTTCGCGGTGACCGAGCGCGACCGGGTCGCCCCCGGGCTGGCCGCGCGGATCGGCGACGGCGCCACCATCACGCTCAACCGGGCGCGCGAGGTCCAGCTGATGGTCGACGGCCAGGCCCGCAAGGTGTGGACCACCGGCCTCACCGCGGGCGAGGCGCTCGAGCAGCTGAGCCTGCCGAGCGAGGTGTACGTCTCGCCTGCGCGCACCGAGAAACTGCCGCTGGAGGGTGCCGCGCTGAAAGTCGCGACGCCGCGGGCGGTCTCGCTGATCGACGGCGGCGGCGCGCCGGTCGACCTCCGGTTGGCCGCGCCGACCGTTGGCGAATTGCTCACGGTCGCGGGCATTCCGCTGATCGAGCAGGACACCGTCGAGCCCGCCGCGTCCACCCCGCTCACCGACGGCACCCGCATCACGGTGACGCGCAAGCGGATCGAGCAACGAACGGAGACGCTGCCGCTCGACCCGCCGGAGAACGTGATCGAAGACCCGACCATGAACATGAGCCGCTCGGTGGTGGAGACCCAGGGCGCGCCGGGCGTGCAGGACGTCACGTTCGCGGTCACCATGGTCAACGGCGCCGAGGTGGAGCGTAAGCCGATCGCCTCGACGGTGACGGTGACCGCGCAGCCGAAGACCATCCGCAAGGGCGCCAAGCCGGGCACCGAGGTGCCGCCGGTGCGCGACGGAGCGATCTGGGACGCGCTGGCCCGGTGCGAGTCCACCGGTAACTGGAGCATCAACAACGGCAACGGTTACTACGGCGGCATCCAGTTCGACCAGAGCACCTGGGAACGTCAGGGCGGCCTGAAGTACGCTCCCCGCGCCGACCTCGCGACCCGCGAAGAGCAGATCGCCATCGCGGAGGTCACCCGCGCCCGGCAGGGTTGGGGTGCCTGGCCCGCCTGCACCAGCCGCCTCGGCCTCAGCTGAACCGCCCTTGCCGCATAACATTTGATTCCCCGCATGGAGATCGGCTCCGATTCTCTGTGCGGGGAATCTGTGCGTCCGGGGTGATGGCGGTTACTCGACGGAGCCCCTTCGTGTTGCCTTCGATTCGCTGAGCGGCCACGGCGAACTGGCAATATTCCGCTGATCTGTACACTCGTCCAGGTTTGTGACGGTGTGGGTCGGGTCAGTGAGGTGTGGTCGATGAGGGTTGTTCAGGTGTGCCGGCGTGCGGTGGTGGTAGCCACGTTGTCGGCCAGCGTCGCGTTGTGCGTGAATGTCGCTCCGGCACACGCGGAGACGCCGGGGACGCTGATCTCGGTCGCCGCCCAGCCGGACGGCTGGCACGGGGTGTCGGGCGGCTCGGTGGTCGAATACTGGATGCGCGGATCGGATGGATCGCCGCGCCAGGCCAGCGGCGCGCTGTTCGTTCCGCAAGGCACGCCGCCTGCGGCGGGCTGGCCGGTCGTCGCCTACGACCACGGCACCAGCGGTCTCGGCGCAGGCTGCGGCGGGCAGTCCGATCCGGCGGGCCATCCCTATCAGCAGATCCGGTCCAAGGAGGACCAGCTGATCCAGCGCCTGCTCGACCAGGGCTTCGCCGTCGTCGCGCCGGACTACCTCGGACTCGGCCGCTTCGACACCGGCCCGCACCCGTACCTGGAGATCGCCTCCGAGGCCACCGCCACCATCGACCTGCTGCGCGCCGCCCGCACCATCCACCCCGAACTGTCCCGGACCTGGGCCGTGCTCGGGGTGTCGCAGGGCGGGCAGGCCGCGCTCGGCACCGGCCATCTGCAAGCCACCTACGCGCCCGACCTGGACTTCCGCGGCACCATCGCGATAGACCCCGAATCCGATGTGGAGAAGGTGCTGCCGCTGGCAGGCCCGGACATCCCCACGGTCCGCGGCGGTGACGGCGCGATGAGCTTCTTCGTCAGCATCCTGGCCGGTCTGCGTGCCGCCCGCCCCGACGTGGATGTCGACCAGTACCTCACCCCGCAGGGCCGCGAGGTCCTGGACAGTATCGGCACCCTGTGTCTGGACGGCATCACCGAGCGCGTGCGCGGACTGGGCGTCGGCGACCTGCTCGCGAAGCCGCTCGCCGACGAGCCCATCCGCTCCGCCCTCGACCGCTACCTAACCGTGCCGACCTCCGGCTACGACGCCCCGATCCTGTTGCTGCTCAACATCACCGATACCGTCGTGCCCTCCCCGCTGCACGCCGCACTCGCCGCCCAGTTCGCCGCCAACGGCGTCGATTTCCAGACCGTCACCGGCACCGGCAAGCACACCCAGCTCAACCCGCCGATGTGGGCGGCCATCGATTCCTTCCTCGGCCGCATGAAGGCATCGGCACCGCAGCGGTAGTGCCACGGCCTGCGGCGCACGCCTGCCCCCGCGACGAGGCCAGGTTTGCGCAGGGGCGATCCCGGAGGTTGATAGGTTCTTCAGGTGTCCGAACCTGAAGTTGCCGCTCGTGGGAGTGCCGCGCTGCTGGGACCCGCCGAAGTGCGGGTGCTGGCCGAGCGGCTCGGCGTGCGGCCGACCAAGCAGCTCGGGCAGAACTTCGTGCACGATGCGAACACGGTGCGCCGGATCGTCACGGCGGCCGGGGTCGGGCGCGACGATGTGGTGCTCGAGGTCGGGCCCGGTCTCGGCTCGCTGACGTTGGCGCTGCTCGACGTGGTGGATTCGGTCGTGGCCGTCGAGATCGATCCGGTGCTCGCCGAGTATCTCCCGGTGACCGTCGCGGACCGGGCACCCGAACTGGCCGACCGGTTGACGGTCGTCGAAGCGGACGCGCTGCGGGTCGCCGCCGCCGACCTCCCTGCGTCGCCGACTGCGCTGGTGGCGAACCTTCCGTACAACGTGGCGGTTCCGGTGCTGCTGCACCTGCTGGCCGAACTGCCGAGCATCGCAGTGTCTTTGGTGATGGTGCAGGCCGAGGTGGCGGACCGGCTCGCGGCCGCGCCGGGCAGCCGCATCTACGGCGTGCCCAGTGTGAAGGCTGGCTTCTTCGGCACCGTCCGGCGCGCGGGCGCCGTCGGCACCCAGGTCTTCTGGCCGGTCCCGCGCGTCGATTCCGGCTTGGTCCGCGTCGACCGCTACGCCGAGCCGCCGTGGTCGATGGACGAGGACCATCGCCGCCGCGTCTGGGAGGTCGTCGACGCGGCCTTCGCGCAACGCCGTAAAACCTTGCGCGCGGCGTTGGCCGGTTGGGCCGGGTCACCCGCCGAAGCGGAGCGTCGCCTCGTCGCCGCCGGTATCGCCCCTACGGCGCGCGGTGAAACGCTCGACACCGCCGCGTTCGTTCGCCTCGCTGCCCAAGCCTGAGAACATCGTCCGCGGGGAGCGCCACGAGATAGGCGTACTGGTCGGTTTGTGTTGCGGCCGAGGCGAATACGAGCGCGGCGATTTTGCATCGGCAACGCGTTCCATCGGCCATTCCTAGTGATGCAGATTGTGGATAACGGCATTTTGCCTTTGCGCCGCGCTGTTGATCCCCGCGATGGCGCCGTCGATCCGATTGTGCTTCTTCACGATTCGCGCGGCGCGGTAAGCGCAGGTCACACCATCTATCGACGGTTCGGTCGATGGTAGACCTGTGAGTGTGGACCGCAGTGCCCGTCACCCTGACATGGTGTGGCATCGGATGTGGATGGGGCTGTGGATGATTCGACCATGGTGTCGTCCATGGTGAACGCCGCGGTGTGCACTGCGCCGCCGGGGGAGAAGTCTAGATCGGGCTGATATGCGCTCGCACTCGGGGGTCTACGCATGGGACGCGACCTCGAGTGCGACCGATCTCGCCTACTTGCTGACCTGCGTCGTGTCGATCGTTTCGGCTTCCTGTTGTGCTGGATGCGAGGCCGGACGGCCGGTGTGCCGTCCGACCTCGCTATCCGAAAGTGCAGGGCTTCGGCCGGATTCGGCGCACGAGGCTGCGAACTTCCGCCTGCCCTGTATCAGACGGCGACCTGGTAACCCGCCTCGTCCACGGCGGCGACGATCTCGGAATCGGCGATCGGTGCCGCGCTGTCGACGGTGACCGCACCGCTGGCGAGATCGACATCGACACTGGTGACGCCGTCGATCTTGCCGATCTCCGTCTTGACGGAGCTCACGCAGTGCCCGCAGGTCATCCCCGTGACGGTGTAGGTGGAACTGGGCATCTCCGACTCCTTCGCTCATTTTCCATCATACGGGCCGGGGGTACCCCGACATGAACGAACATACCCCCCAAGGGTATCTGACGCAAGCGTTGATACGACGGTTCAGCGGGCCCGCCACGACCGTACTGCCAGGGTCGCCGCGGTCGCGACAACAGCACCCACCGCTATGAACACGACCTGTGGACTGCCGAGCGTGTCGTCCCCCGCGGTCAGATAGATCCCGACATTGATCAGCCAGTGCCCCACCGCCGCAACCAGAATCCGCTGCAAGCAGCTACCGGTGCCGAAGCTGCCGAGCAGTACCGCGAACGCCATCGCCGAGACGAAGAACGACACGGCGACCACCGGACCGGCACCGAATGCCTGCACGTGCCACAGCGCCCATGCCGCACCGGTCACCGCGATGGCCACGAACCGGTGCACCCGCAATTCCAGCAGCGGTTGCAGCACGCCGCGCCACCCGATCTCCTCACTGGTCGCGCCGACGAGCTGTATCGCGAAGAACGCCGCGAAGGGCACACCCCCGACGCCGACGGGCCCGATCGGATCGTGTCCCGCGAATGTCATTGCCCCGGCGATCAATAACCCGCACAGCAGGCAGGCAGCCAGAACATATCCGAGATTCACCCGCACTTGCCCGGCAGGCACGGGCGCCGGAAGCAGTGGTCCCACGACCTTGCCGCCTGCGAGCCAGGTGGCCAGCGCACCGAGCACCGGACCGAATTGAACCAGTGCGAGCGCCGCCGGGTCGATGCCCGAAATCGGTTGTAGCGCAAGCATCGCCGCGGAGCCGAGCAGGGTGGCCAGGACGTATAGCCCGATCAATGCCGCGAAGATCCGGCCTGCCGGTGCGGAAGCCTGCCGCTGCGGCCGCGTGCCGATGGCCGGTCCTACGGGTATTTCGGGCTGATCTATCACCGGTTGATCGTCACACGGTGCCGGTGCTCTTCCTTTCATACTTCAGGGCCATTTATCGCGCCGCGACCTCATCCTTCCGGTGTCGTCGCTGCCCAGCCGTGCATCGCCAACTCGGCAACCTTCTCCAGTTCCGCTCGGCTCGCCCCGTCCCGCGCGGCTTGCGACATCCCCTGCATGACCGTGCCGATGTAGCGCGCCAGCGTCGCCGCGTCGACGTCGGTGACGAGCGCGCCCGCATCGATATCGGCCTGAATCCGTTCCTTGATCAAGCCGAGGTTCCGCTCGCGCAATCCGCGCAGCATGTCGGCGATCTCGCCGCTCGTCGTGTTCACGCCCGCGCTCATCACCAGGCAGCCGTGCGGGCAGTCGGGCCGGGTGTACTCCGCCGCTCCTTCGCGCAGGAACCGCCGCACCGCCGCCTCGGCTGTCGGCTCCTGAGCCAACGCGCGGGCGATGAATTGGCCGTATTGCGCGCCGAAGGTCTGCACGGCCTCGTTGAACAGCGTCGCCTTGTCGCCGAAGGCCGCATAGAGACTCGGCGCGCCGATACCCATCGCGGCGGTGAGATCGCCGATCGAGGTGGCCTCGTAGCCGCGCGCCCAGAACAGCCGGGTGGCCTTGTCCAGTGCGGCCGCTCTATCGAAGGAGCGTGGCCTGCCTCGGGTGGAGGTGCTCATGAAAACATTCTATAGCGATCGCTAGATAATGTGCTAGCGTCTCATTCTGTAGTGATCGCTAGAGAAAGGGCCGCATCATGGGCGCACTGACAGGCAAGACCGCACTGGTAACCGGGGCCAGCCGGGGCATCGGCCGCGGCATCGCCGAACGACTCGGCCGGGACGGCGCGCGGGTGGCGGTTCACTACAACGGCAACGAGGAGGCGGCCAAGGAAACCGTCGCCGCGATCGAGGCCGCGGGCGGCTCGGCCTTCGCCATCCGCGCCGAACTCGGCCTACCCGACGACGCCGCGGCACTGTGGGCCGCCTTCGACGCGCACGCGGACGGGGTGGACATCCTGGTCAACAACGCCGGCATCGACGGCATCCGTGAGCCGATCGCCGGCACCGACGAGGCCGCGTTCGATCGCGTCTTCGCGGTCAACACCAAGGCGCCGTTCTTCGTGACCAAGCTCGGCCTGGACCGGATGCGCGACGGCGGCCGGATCATCAACATCTCCACCGGCCTCACCCACGGGGCGCACATGCCTGCGCTGATCGCCTACACGATGACCAAGGGCGCGATCGACGCCATGACCAGCGTGCTGGCCAAGGAGGTCGGGGCCCGCGGGATCACCGTGAACGCTGTCGCACCCGGTGTGATCGACACCGACATGAACGCGCACTTCTTGAACGATGCCGAGACCGTGGCGACGGTGTCGCGCATGTCGCCGCTGAACCGGCTCGGCCAGCCCGCCGACGTGGCCGATGTGGTCGGCTTCCTCGCCTCCGCCGACGGGCGCTGGGTCACCGGGCAGTGGCTCGACGCCACCGGCGGTGCGCTGCTGTAACCATCCGATTCAGCTCGGGTGAAAGCCCGATATCGGGGGGCGCGACGGCCGGAACCACCCGTTAGGCTTGGGCACCGTGCTGTCAGTTGTGCCGAAACCCATCACCGTGCGCGCCCCGTCGAAGGTGAACCTCCATCTCGGAGTCGGTGACCTGCGCGCCGATGGGTTCCACGACCTGACAACCGTGTTCCAGGCGCTGTCGCTGAGCGACGACGTGGAGATCGCCCCCGCGGGGTCGCTGGCTGTGCGGGTCTCCGGCGAAGGCGCCGCCGAGGTGCCCACCGACCGCAGCAATCTGGTGTGGCAGGCGGCGGTCCGGCTGGCGCATCTGGCCGGCCGGGCGCCGCTGGTGGAGTTCGCCATCGTCAAGGGCATTCCGGTGGCGGGCGGAATGGCGGGCGGCAGCGCGGACGGCGCCGCGGCGCTGGTCGGACTCAACGAACTGTGGGATCTGGGGCTCACCCGCGACGAGCTCGCCGCCGTGGCCGCCGAGCTCGGCAGCGACGTGCCGTTCGCGCTGCACGGCGGCACCGCGCTCGGCACGGGGCGCGGCGAACGACTGCTTCCGGTGTTGTCCCGCAATAGTTTTCACTGGGTGCTCGCGCTGGCCAAGGGCGGATTGTCCACCCCGGCGGTCTTCGCCGAACTCGACCGGCTGCGCGAGCACGGCACGCCGCCTCGGCTCGGCGAACCACAACAGCTGATGCAGGCCTTGGCCTTCGGCGACCCGAAACAGCTGGCCCCGCTGCTCGGTAACGACCTGCAGGCGGCCGCCTTGTCACTGAAGCCGGAGTTGCGCCGGACCTTGCGCGCCGGCGTCACCGCGGGGGCACTGGCCGGTCTGGTCTCCGGCTCCGGCCCCACCTGCGCGTTCCTGTGCGAAAGCGAGGAGTCCGCGGTCGCGGTGGCGGCGGAGCTCGCGGGCGCCGGCGTCTGCCGCAGCGTCCGGACCGCGAGCGGCCCCGTCCCCGGCGCCCGCGTCCTCGGCGGCGAGGCCCCGGGTAAGCGCTGACGAGTGGTGCGCTCCGGCTACTACTGATTTCGTGAGTACATGGGTAACTCGCCGGGTACGCCCAAAGCTTGATCACGTACTCGGCCGCAGGCCCGCGACGGGAGTTGAGTAGGCTCCTACGGCCGGCAAAAGACGCGGAGAGGCGGGCTAGCAGGATTCATGTCCAACCTGATCAACCTCGAGCAGGTCTCCAAGAGTTTTGGGATCACGCCGCTGCTGGACAACGTATCGATGGGCGTCCACGCGGGCGAG
Organism: Nocardia sp. NPDC052316; assembly: GCF_044547795.1. Taxonomy (NCBI): domain Bacteria; kingdom Bacillati; phylum Actinomycetota; class Actinomycetes; order Mycobacteriales; family Nocardiaceae; genus Nocardia; species Nocardia sp. NPDC052316. Next base: position 888,753 of record NZ_JBIUBB010000001.1, on the reverse strand, counting down.
CGCATCGGAGTCGTCGGTCTGAACGGTGGCGGTAAGACCACACTGCTCGAGGTACTCACCGGGCTGGAGCCGCCGGACAGCGGGCGCGTCAGCCGAGTCGGCGGGCTGCGGATCGCCACGGTGACGCAGCGCGGCGTGCTGCCGCCCGGCTCGACGGTGGGCGACGTGGTGCTGGCCGGTCTGGCCGATGACGCGATGACCGACGATGTCGCCGAGCACGAGTGGGCGGCCAATCCGCGCATCCGGTCGGTGATGGAGGGTATCGGCATCGCCGGGCTCGGCCTGGAAACCTCCATCGACAATCTCTCCGGCGGCGAGCGGCGCCGGGTTGCCCTGGCCGCCGCGCTGGTCCGCGAGCTCGATCTGCTCGTGCTCGACGAGCCGACCAACCACCTCGACGTCGAAGGCGTGCAGTGGCTGGCCAAGCATCTGCTCAACCGGCGTAGCGCGCTGGTGGTTGTCACCCACGATCGCTGGTTCCTCGACACCGTGGCCACCAACACCTGGGAGGTGGTCGGCGGCAAGGTGGAAACCTACGAGGGTGGCTACGGCGACTGGATCTTCGCCCGGGCCGAGCGCGCCAGGCAGGCCGACGCCTCCGAGGCCCGCCGGGCGAACCTGGCCCGCAAGGAGCTGGCCTGGCTGCGCCGCGGGGCCAAGGCCCGCACCTCCAAGCCGCGCTACCGGGTGGAGGCCGCCGAGGCGCTGATCGCCGATGTGCCCGCGCCGCGCGACAGTGTGTCGCTGGCCGCGTTCGCGCGAAAGCGCCTGGGGCGCGTGGTCATCGAGCTCGAGGACACCACCCTCACCACGCCGGACGGCCGGGAGCTGGTGCGCGACTTGACCTGGCGGCTCGCGCCGGGGGAGCGGGTCGGCCTGGTCGGGGTGAACGGCTCCGGCAAGACCACCCTGCTGCGCACGCTGGCCGGTGAAACGGAACCGGCGGCGGGCAAACGCATTCAAGGCCAGACGGTGCAGATCGGCTGGCTGCGTCAGGAACTCGACGATCTGCCGACCGATATGCGCGTGCTGGAGGCGGTGCAGCAGGTCGCGCAGCGAATCATGCTGGGCGACAAGGAGATCTCGGCGGGTCAGCTCGCCGAGCGGCTCGGCTTCACCCCGGCCAGGCAGCGCACCCCGGTCGGCGATCTGTCCGGTGGCGAGCGGCGCAGGCTGCAGCTGACCCGCATCCTGATGGCCGAGCCGAACGTGCTGCTGCTCGACGAGCCCACCAACGACCTGGACATCGACACCCTGCAGCAGTTGGAGGATCTGCTCGACAACTGGGCAGGCACCCTGGTCGTCATCAGCCACGACCGCTACCTGATCGAGCGCATCTGTGACTCCACCTGGGCGCTGTTCGGCGACGGCAAGCTCACCAACCTGCCCGGCGGAATCGACGAGTACTTGAAGAAGCGTGCCGCGCAGGGTGACGCCGTGGCACGGTCGGGTGCCGCCGACACCAAGTCCGCGCCGGTGACCGACGCCGCGACCCAGCGGGCCGCCCGCAAGGAACTGTCGAAGCTGGAACGGTCCATCGAGAAGTTCGACGAACGCGAGCGGCAACTGCACGCCGCGCTGGCCGAGGCCGCGACGGACCCGGACAAGCTGGTCGAGCTCGGGGCCGAGCTCAAGCAGGTCATCGCGGAAAAGGAAGCCGCAGAAGAACGTTGGATGGAACTGGCCGAGGACCACTGACCCGCTGATCGCTCGGGTCCGGCGGATGGCACCAGTGCCGCGGAGCCTTCGTGTGGCCGGCAGGCAACGGGGCGGTCAGTGCCCGGCGGCGCGATCGTCCTCGATCGCGACCGGCAGGCAGGTCCGCACGAAATCGCCACCGAACCCGGTGAGCGCCACGCTGCGGTAGACGACCTTCGTGCCGAACCCGGACCGCTTCAGCAGCTCACGCACCGGCCCCTGCGCCTCCAGCAACTGGTATCGGTGCGGATTGCCGACCGGTTCCCGCGTGTGCTCGACCAGTCCGAGCCTGCGCAGGTTGGTCAGGTACTGCTGAATCCGGTTCGGAAAGCGCAGTCCGGCCTGCTCGCCGACCAGCGTCAGCATCGACCCGACGCGTTCGGCGCCGAGCGCGCGCGGGCGGCCGGTCCGGATGTCGATCGAGGGCTGCGGGCCGTCCAGGCGCAGGAAGCGCAGGATCCTGGCCTCGTCGGGAGTCAGCTCGGCCAGCATGCCCGCGAACGCCGGATGGTTCTCGTCGTCGCCGTGCGTGCTCGCCGACAGTCGCAGCAGCGCCGCACCTTGCTCGCGCAGCGTGGGAACCGCTTGCGCGGCAGTCTCGTTCGGCGCTTCGGGAAAGCCGAGCGCCCGGCGCACCCGGTCGCGCACCTCGGATTCGGCCTCGGCCAGTACTTCTCGCGGCGGCACGCCCTGGATGCTGCGTTGCACGACCGTCGAGGTGACCCCGACCGCCGTGCCGACACCCCAGGCGGTCGCACCGGTCACCGCGGACCAGGCCACCCTGGCCACGCCGGTCGCCGCGCGTACCCCGGCGATGGGATAGGCCACCCGCGAAGGTGATTCGTCGTGGCGTAAGACTTCGCTGTCCGGCCGTCGCGCCAGCTCGGTCGACGGCACGGCGGCCGTGGCGGAGTGCTCGACGGCCCCGGCATCGTCGCCGGGGTCGGATTTCGCTACAGCCATGTGGTCGCCACTCCTGTTCCGAATATCAGAATATGAGCGTATCCGGCGAACAGGCCCAGCACGCCGCCATGGAGAAAAAGCAGCCACTCGTCTTGCTTGATGGCCGATCTCAGCATGTCGACGAAGTCCGGCGGCCGCAGCGCCGCCATCTGCTTGGCGATGTAGGAGTTGATCTGCCTGCCCTGGCGGATGTTGAAGTCCGGGTCGGCGAAGGCGATCGGGGCGATGGCCATGGCCTCGGCGGTGAAGGTGTCCTGCAGCGAGTCGTAGTCGCGGCTGCCGAGCATGAACTTGACGGCGGGCCTGGCCGGGCCGAGCGCACGGTCGGCGGCGGGGCGCAGGGTGTCCTCGAGCATCTGGATGGTGCGGTCCGAGCGTGGGCCGTTGAGCAGCTCGTCGCCGATGTTGGCCACCGTTAGTACTTGACTGGATACCAATTCGGCGTAGCCGTCGGTGATTTCGGACTGGCGCTTGATCAGCAGACCCTGCCGCCACGGGCACCACCACTTCGGGTAGGCGGGCGCGAAGATCATATTGATGCCAACCCAGTTGACCACCCAGCCGATGATCACACCGCCGATCGGCAGCACGATCAGCGACGACAATCCGGTGAAATGCAGCACGGCAACCAGCACGACGCCCATCGGCGCGCCGAAGTAGAAGCCGAAGTTGACCATGAAGCGCAACTCTTTCGCACCGAGTACTTGAAACAGGGTGTTGAGCAGTTGCGGCCTGCCCTGGAAGTAGCGAATCACCATCTGCTTCACATCGAGCAGTTGATCAATATTCGCGCCTAATTCATCGGTCAGTTCGCGCAGAATATCCGGCAGTTGTTGCCGGACTCTGGCTTGGACCATGTCGCGTACTTGGCTCGGCAGGTTGTACCAGAGCTGTGGATGCTCCCGTTTGAGAATATCTTCGACGATCGTCTGGATCTGTTCGTCGGCGATGCTCGCGAGATGCTCGGCGAGCTTGTCCGGCTCCAACTCGCGATAGAAATCCGCGACACTTCCCAGTTTGGCCAGGCCCTTGTCGACCGCGATGCTCGCCATCTTGTCCGCGCGGGACGGGACGATGCCCTGCCAGCCGAATCTGCCGTCGTAACTCAGGAGCGGAAGTACCTGAATTCTTTTGGGCAGGAAGGGATACAGCGCGCGAAGACCGGGTAGTCGGACGCCATGGAAGGCAAGCGGTCGGAACAGCATGAGTACGCCGGTCCAGTTGGTGATGTAGCCGATGATTCCCGTGAAAAGTGGGATAGTCAGAAGCTCTAGGAGGATTGTCGGGTGGACACCGAACACACTCTCCAACACGACACCCTCCTGCCGACACACCGGTGACTGCCGCCTCACCGGAACATCAAGTTAGCACCATGTCGGCACCGGGACCTTATATGTGAGGGAGCGTAGCGAGCGAACCATGAACACAGCGTGTTCATCGCGCAACGGAGCCGAGCGCCAGCGAGGCGGAGTTGTGAGATGACCAGCGGGGTCCACCTCCAGTGCGCGGTGCCACAGTGTCGCACGCCGAGACATCGGTCACAGTGTTTGTGCGCAATGCCGCATCGGCCGGGTCCGACCGCGACAATGACCAGCGACACAGGGGGCAGTAATCTGTGGGGCGGGATTCGTTCACCTGGCGATATCGGAGTATGACGTGGCAAACGACAGGACCGGACAGGACATCGCCCGAGCCGGTTCCCGCGCCGTTGAGCGCAGCTCGGATGTCGAACAGCGGCAGATCAGCAACGAGGCGCGGCTGATTCGCGGCGTATTCCGTGCGGCCGGCGTCGCGGCGGGCAGTGTGGTGCGCGGCGGGCAGTGGGCGGTCGGCACCACCTACGAGGTCACCAAGGAGATCACCCAGGCCGCGCTGGACGGTGAGTCGTCCGCCGATATCGCCGAGCGAACCGGAAATGCGTTGCGCTCCATAGCCCGTAGCGCACTCGGCGTCACCGAGGGCTCGGTGCGCGAGATCGTCAGCTATGTGCCGACGCCGAACGGGCCAGGTAACAACAGCACCGCGCAGCAGCAGGCGCTGGCCGTCGGCTCGTATCTGCGTTCGGCGAGCATCGACGAACTACGCCGGCGCGGCGACGCACTGCTCGCTCGATCCGCCGACGTCTATTTCACCGAAGACGTGCACCCCGCCTACGACCGCATCCTCGACGAACTGGCCCCCGACGAGGCGCGCATTCTGCGCTTCATGGCGCAGAACGGCCCGCAGCCCTCGGTCGATGTGCGCACCAACCGCCCGCTCGGTATCGGCTCCGAACTCGTGCAGGGGGATCTGACCTCGGTGCCCGAGCAGGCCGGCGTCCGCTACCCGGACCGGTCCCGGCTCTACCTCATCAACCTCAACCGGCTCGGGCTGACCATGGTCTCCGACGACCCGGTGGTACTCAGCCGATACATGGTGCTCGAGGTGCAGCCGGTAGTCGAGGCGGCGCTGAAGAAGGCGGGCCGGGCACCGAAGATCGTGCGCAAGAGTCTGCGCCTGACCGAGTTCGGCGAGGACTTCTGCCGCACCTGCTTCACCATCGGGAACTGACGCGGGAATTCCCCGCATACCGCCGACATACCAGCTGAGAGCGGGTGTCGACGTCCGGCGTGGCGCGGTGGGCAACCGCGAACCACCGCCACGACGGGGGCGGTAGGCGGCGTGCGCCGAACAAGCGGACGCAGATGGTACAAATCTCCCAAATCATGAAGCTGCGGGGCTTCGGATGGGATTGTTAAGTATGGATCAGGGAACCGGCGGGCAGGGCCGCGGCGACCCGAGCGCGGGTGGTGGCGGGCAGGAACGGAACAACTCGGGGCGCGGCGCACAGCAGCGCGGCGACCCGACGATCGGCGTCGGCGGCCGGGTCACCGGGGTGAACGCAGGCGAGCAGCAGCGCCGCGAGGGCGAACGGCGCGTCGACGATCGCACACTGGACGACGTCACCGCGATCAGCCGGCTGAAGTTCCGCTACCTACGCACCCTCGACACGAAATCTTGGGATGACTTCGCCGACACCATGATTCCCGAGGCCACCGCCACCTACAGCGAATACCTGCAGTTCGAATCGCGCGACGCGTTTCTCGCGTTCATGCGCAACACCCTGGGTCCGCACGTCATCACCGAGCACCGCTGCGACCACCCCGAGATCGACATCGACGGTGACGCCGCGACCGGTACCTGGTACCTCGCCGACACCGTGCTCATCCCCGGCCACAACATGCTGCTCCGCGGCGCGGCCTTCTACTCCGACAAATATGTCCGCTGCGACGACGGCCGCTGGCGCATTTCGCATACCGGATACGAACGCACCTATGAGGTGGTGCTCTCGCTCAGCGACCTGCCGAGCCTGCGCCTGACGTCGAGCCGCTGGGGCCTCATCTCCCGCGAAGACGGCGTCATCTCCGCCGTCGAACGCGACCCGGGCGCGCCGCCCGTGCGGCGCGAACCGGAAGCCGGGTGATCAGTCCGCCGTCGCGACCAGTGGCTCCAGGGTCAGGCTCGGGAACTCCTTCTCGATGTACTGCAACCGCCACTTGTCGCTGAACAGCGCGAGCAACGCACCATCGCTGCGGGTGAACACCTCGACGCCGCGCTGCTTGCCGAGATCCTCCGCCGACGCCGCATCGGTGCGCCTGGCCAGCGTGTAGGGCAGGTTGTCCAGCTTGGTCTCGACATTGAACTCGGTCAGCATGCGCGCGGTGACCACCTCGAACTGCATCGGCCCGACGGCCGCGAGCACGGGGGACGCGTCGCCGCGAATGTCGTTGCGCAGCACCTGCACAACGCCCTCGGAGTCGAGCTGATCGATGGCCTTGCGGAACTGCTTGTACTTGCCCGCGCTCTCGGCGCGCAGCACCGCGAAGTGCTCCGGCGCGAACGACGGGATCGGCGGGAACTCCACCTTCTTGTCCACGAACAGCGTGTGGCCCGGCGCCAGCGCCGTCGCGTTCACCAGGCCGACCACGTCGCCCGGGTAGGCGGTGTCGACGGTGTTGCGCTCCCGGCCGAACACGGTCAGCGCGTATTTCGTCGCGAACGGCCTCCCGGTCTGCGCGTGCGTGACCACCATGCCGCGCTCGAACTCACCGGACACGATCCGCATGAACGCCAGCCGGTCCCGGTGCGCGGCGTCCATGCCCGCCTGCACCTTGAACACCACCGCGCTGAACGGCTCGGTGACCTCGCGCGCGCCGCCGTGCACGTCCGGGCGCGGACCCGGCGCGGGTGCCAGCGACACCAGCGTCTCCAGCAGCTGCCGCACCCCGAAATTCAGCATCGCGGAGGCGTAGATGACCGGTGAGGTCTGCCCGGCGAGGAACATCTCCTGGTCGTGGTCCTGCCCGGTGGCCGAGAGCAGCTCGCTCTCCTCGACGGCGGTGGTCCACGCCTCGCCCTCGCGCGCCTCGGCCTGCGCCGGGGTCAGCGACTCCTCCGGTGCGATGGTCGCGCCACCGGCGGTGCGAGTGAAGTGGACGTATTCGAGCGGGGCGCCCTCCGCGCCGCGGCGCAGCAATCCGCGGAAGTCGCCCGCGATGCCGACCGGCAGGAACAGTGGCGTGGGGGTGAGCCCGATCCGCTCGCTGATCTCGTCGAGCAGCTCCAGTGGCGCCTGGCCCGGCCGGTCCCACTTGTTGATCACGGTAATGACCGGGATGCCGCGATGGCGGCACACCTGGAACAGCTTGAGCGTCTGCGGCTCCAAGCCCTTCGCGGCGTCGATCAGCATCACCGCGGCGTCGACGGCGGTGAGCACCCGGTAGGTGTCCTCGGAGAAATCGGAGTGACCCGGCGTATCGACCAGGTTGATCACGCTGTCGATATCGGAGCCCTCGGCGCGGTAGTTGAACTGCAGCGCGGTCGAACTGACCGAGATGCCGCGCGCCTTCTCCATCTCCATCCAGTCCGAGACGGTGGAGCGGCGGCCGGCCTTACCGTGGATCGCGCCTGCCTCGGAGATCATCCTGGCGTGCAGCGCGAGCGCCTCGGTGAGCGTCGACTTGCCCGCGTCGGGGTGCGAGATCACCGCGAATGTGCGCCGTCGGGAAACCTCGGCGGGCAATCCCTCAGGGGAGGCGGTCAACGGAACAACCTTTCACAGACGACCGATCGGCAACCGCTCTAATCTACGTGATCCCCCTGTCCCGACACGACCCGTGCCTGACCACCCGATTCAATCTGCGCATAACCATTGCGGTATGGTGTTCGGGTTGTCTCGGCGAGGGTGACCGCAGACTTGATTTTGCGTTCACCGTGATCGACGCGGCTCGGCTTCCGGCCGTCCCCGTTCGTTCTTCGTCGGACGAGTAGACCAATCAGCCAGGGCGGAAACAGACCCTGGCGCACTGTTGACAGCCCGGAACAGCCGTAGGGAGTAGATCCAGTCATGTCCGACGCCAACCTTCTCGAAGCCGCCGTACGCACCGAGTTCGGTAAGGGTGCCGCCCGCCGTACCCGTCGCGCGGGCAACGTTCCCGCCGTGCTGTACGGCCACCAGGCCGACCCGCAGCACCTCTCGCTCGACGCCCGCGCCTTCTCCGCCATTCTGCGCGAGCACGGCACCAACGCGGTGCTCAGCCTCGTCATCGACGGCAAGAAGCAGCTCGCGCTCACCAAGTCCGTTGTCGTGCACCCGATTCGCCGCTACATCGAGCACGCCGACCTGCTCATCATCAAGAAGGGCGAGAAGGTCACCGCCGATGTGAACGTCATCGTCACCGGCGACGCCGCGCCCGGCACCCTGGTCACCCAGGACGCCACCACCATCTCCATCGAGTCCGACGCGATGAACATTCCCGAGTCCATCGAGGTCTCGGTCGAGGGCGTCGAGGCGGGCACCCAGATCAACGCGGGCTCGCTCGAGCTGCCCAAGGGCGTCACGCTGAACGTCGACCCCGAGACGCTGATCGTCAACGTCATCACCGCGCCGCAGTCCGAGGCCGAGGTCGAGGAAGCCGCCGAGGCTGCCGAGGCCGCCGCCGAAGCCGCGAGCGCCGAGTAAGTACTCCGGTATCGGTTCTTCGATGACCGACGCCGCGACCGGGCCCGCGCTCGTTGTCGGACTGGGTAACCCAGGACCCGAGTACGAGCGCACCCGGCACAACGTGGGGTTTCTGGTCGCCGACGTGCTCGCGCAGCGCGTCGGCGGCCGTTTTGCCGTGCACAAGAAGTCCGGCGCCGACCTGCTGCAGGCCCGCCTCGACGGCCGCCAGGTGCTGATCGCCAAGCCGCGCTCGTTCATGAATCTGTCCGGGCGCCCGGTCGCCGCGCTGGCGAAATTCTTCTCCGTGCCGCCCACCGAGGTGATCGTCGTGCACGACGAACTCGACCTGCCCTTCGGTGAGATCCGGCTCAAGCGCGGCGGCGGCGAGGGCGGGCACAACGGCCTTCGTTCGGTGTCGAGCGCGCTGACCACCAAGGACTATCTGCGCACCAGGATCGGTATCGGCCGTCCGCCCGGCCGGCAGGATCCGGCCGACTATGTGCTCAAGCCGTTCACGGCGGCCGAGCGCAAGGAGATCCCGGTGATCGTGGAGCAGGCCGCCGACGCCGTCGAGCTGTTGCTGCGCGTCGGGCTGGAAACCGCGCAGAACCAAGTGCATTGAGCGCAGGCGCCCGTACCACCGACTCGGCGGTACGGGCGCAGTGCTGTTCAGCGCAGGTGCGCGGCGGTGGCGGCGCGGCGTAGCTTGCCCGAGGACGTCTTGGGCAGGGCACCGGGGCCGAGCACGGCGACGGTGCGCGGCCGGGAACCCACCTCGGAGAACACCGCGTGCACGATCTCGCGCTCGATCCGCTTGACCGCCTCGGGATTCTGGTAGTCGTTGCTCTCCACCACCACCGCGAAACTCTCCCGCTTCTGCCCGGCGTCCAGGCGCACGGCGACCGCGTTACCCGGCCGCACGCCGCTCACCCGGGTGGCGGCGCGCTCGATGTCGGTGGGGTAGATATTGCGGCCGCCCATGATGATGACGTCCTTGATCCGGCCGCACACCACGATCAAGCCCTCTTCGGTGAAGTAACCGATGTCGCCGGTGTCGAGCCAACCCGCGGCGTCCTGTGCCGGACGGAAACCCTCGACCGTGACGTAGCCGGAAGTGACCGCGGGCCCGCGTAACTCGATGACGCCGACCGAGCGCGGCGGCAGCGGCTGCCGCTCCGCGTCGACCACCCGACCCTCCAGATGGTCGACCAGGTAGCCCAGCGTGGGCAGCCTGCGGATATTGCCGGGATGCCCGTGCTCGTCGGGCACCGGAACGGCCTTGCCGAGCGCCTCGAGCAGGTCGGCGTCGATGACGTCGAGCACCTGACCGAGGCCGGGATCCGGAATCGACACGGCCAGCGTCGTTTCCGCCATGCCGTACACGGGGGTGAGTGCCATCGGGCTGAGCCCGAAGCGCTTTCCGGCGGCGGCCAGTGTCTCCATGGTATCCGGGTCGACCGGCTCGGCGCCGTTCCACATGTAGCGGACGCTGCTCAGATCGAATGCGTCGTCGTCGGCCTGCTTCAGCCTGCGGGCCAGCAGCGAGTACGCGAAGTTCGGTGCGGCGGTGACGGTTCCGCGATACTTGGTGATCAGCTCGGCCCACAGCAACGGGCGCATCAGGAAGTCCAGCGGCGTCACGCACACCACCTCGGCGCCTATTTGCATAGGGACGCTGAGGAATCCGACCATGCCCATGTCGTGGAACAGCGGCAGCCAGCTGATCATCACGTCGTCGTCGAGCTGGAATTTGACCCGATCGAACATGGCGTAGGCGTTGACGAAGAAGTTGCCGTGCGTGATCCGCACCGCCTTGGGCGACCCGGTCGATCCGGAGGTCAACTGCTGCAAGGCGATATCGTCCTCGGCGGTCGGCACCGGATCGGTGTCGGTGCCGTCGCGCAGCTGATCGATGCGCACCACCGTGATGCCGCGCTCGCGCAGCAGCGGTTCGGCCGCCTCGAACGGGGCGCCGAGCACCACCGCGCGCGCCTCGATCATGGTCAGCACGGTCTCGGTGTCGCGCGCCCAGACGACCAGATCGGTGCGCGGGGTCGGCTGGTGCAGCATGGTGATCGACGCGCCGCGCATCCAGATGGCCTGGCAGGCCGGTGCGATGTCGACCGGCATCCCCGCGAGCACACCGACCGCGTCACCGTGTCCGATGCCCGCGGCCGCGAGTCCACCGGCCATCCGCCGGGCGATCCGATGGATCTCGCCCCAGCTCTGGCGCAGCGGTGCGTTCGGTTCGCCGGTCACCAGCCCCCGGGTAGACGCCTGCGCCGTCGCATACATCTCGTCGGTGAACCTGCTCAACGTCAACTCCCTCATCACCAGCTTCGGGTCGCCTGCCGACCTCCATCAACTATCCCGCCATTCCGGCGTGGCGTTAACCCTTTTCCAGCGTGTCTGCGTTTGCTGGAGTGTCGCGGGTAACCCCGGGTGTGCGGTTCCGGACCCGTATCCGCGTGGCTGGGTCCGGAGCGCGCGTGGCTGTCCCCGCATGTTGTTTTAGGCTCGAGTGGCCCACCGATCGTCGGTGGGTAACCGACTGCGCCGTGGCAAGGTCAGCGAAAAGTGGTGGCGTACTGGTCGACGTAGTGGCGGCCCGCGCGGGTGGCGAGATCGCGCATCAGTTCGTCGGTCGCGGTGCGTGCGGTGTGGTGTTGCTCGGCGGGCAGGTAGTAGCGAGGGGTGCCGAAACTGATTCGTACCTTGCCGAAGCGGGGCAGTCGGCGGCCGCGGGGGTTGACGCGATCGGTGCCGGCGAGCACCACCGGGATCACCGGTGCGCCGGTCGCCATCGCCACTCGCAGCGTGCCGGTGCGGCCGCGGTACACCCGGCCGTCCGGTGAGCGGGTGCCCTCGGGGTGGATGGCCCACACGCCGCCCGCCTCGAGAATGCGGGTGGCGGCGGCGAGCGCGTCGGCCGCGGCGGTACCGCCGGTTCGGTCGACCGGCACCTGGCCCGTCGCCGAGAAGAACCAGCGCTGGAATCGGCCGCGCAGGCCGGTGCCGGTGAAGTACTCCTGCTTGGCCAGGAACGTGACGCGGCGGGGCAGCACCAGCGCCAGGTACAGCGAGTCGATCACCGCCAGGTGGTTGGCCGCGACGATCACCGGCCCGGTGCGCGGAACATGATTCAGCCCTTCGACTTCGGGTCTGCCGAGCACCCGCAGCACGGGGCCGAGCAAGACATGTTTGAAGAGCCAGTACCACACGGAGAACCTCCCGATCGGAATGTGTAGACACTGTCTACCGCATGGGTGTAGACAGTGTCTATACCCGGATGTGGAGGTCGTGTGGTTGCCGTAGACAATGTCTGCATGGTCGAGCGTGAAACCCTGCGGGACAGGCTGGTCGGGACGGGCGTCGACCTGCTGGAAGAGGTCGGCGCGGCGCAATTGGGACTTCGGGCGATCACGCGCGCCGCCGGTGTCTCACATGGGGCACCGCGCCGGTACTTTCCGACACATCGCGCGCTCCTCGCGGCCATCGCGGCGCGCGGGTTCGCCGATCTGATCGACCGGTTCGCCGCGGCCGACCCCGGTGGGTCCGCCCGAGATCGGCTGGCGCGCATGAGCGTCGAGTACGTCGAGTTCGCCGGTGCGCGGCCGGAGATGTTCACCCTGATGTTCCGGCACGACCTGCTCGAAGGGTCCGGTGAGAACCTCCGCGCGACCACGTTGCCGTTGTTCCAGGGGTTCGTGGTGCTCGTCACCGAGGCCGCCGACGCTGGATCCGCGGATGCGGCGGAGCGTGCGATCGCCCTGTGGACGAACCTGCACGGCATCGCCGCACTCCAGGCGAATCGGAGCCTGCGCCTGGTCGCGCCCACCGCCGACCTCCGCGCGCTGGTCGACCGTGCGCTCGAATTACATCTGGCCTGAACGCGATTCCGCCGCCACACGCAATCGAGCAGAGTCATCCGGTTGTCGGCCAAGGCCGCTCGTCGACCAGATGACCCTGCTCGACGAGCGCCTTTGTCCGGCAGGTGTTTACAGTGCGGCGACGGCGGCCACGAAACGGTCCAGCTCGTCGAAGCTCACGAAGCAGTGCGGGGAGGCGCGGACCACGGAGCGCAGCCCACGACCGGTCATGTCCAGCAGCGTCGAGCCCGCGCGGCTGACGGTCACCGTGACGTGCTGCTCGGCGAGCCGATCGCGCACCGCGAGGGAGTCGACGCCGTCGACGGTGAACGACACGATGCCGCTGTGCTGAACGCCGATGTCGCGCACCGTCACTCCGGGAATCTCCGGTAGCGCCTTGCGCAGGTGCTCGGCGCGGGCCGAGATGGCCTCGTACACATTCGCGGGGCCGAGCTCGAGCAGGTACCGCACGGCCGCGCCGAGACCGAGGCGGGCGGCCACATCGCATTCCCAAAACTCGAAGCGGCTCGCGTCGGGGGCGAGGCGGTACTCGTCCGGGGCGGTCCACTCCGCACTGTGCAGGTCGAGCCGCCCCGGCTCGATCGTTGCCGCCAATTCCGGTCGCACGTAGAGGAATCCGGTTCCGCGCGGCCCGCGCAGCCACTTGCGGCCGGTCGCGGAGAGCGCGTCGACGTCGAGTTCGGCCACATCGATCGGGAGCTGCCCGGTCGACTGGCAGGCGTCGAGCAGCACCAGCGCGCCGACCGAACGCGCGATCCTGGTGGCCTCGGCGGCCGGGTTCACCAGCCCGCCGTTGGTGGGCGCGTGCAGCACCGAGACCAGCTTGACCCGCTCGTCGACCAGCGTCGACAGCGCGTCGAGGTCGATCTGCCCGGTGCTGTCGCTCGGGATCTGCTCCACGGTGGCGCCGGTGGCCCTGGCGCGCTGCAAGGCCGCGATGGCGTTGCTGGCGTAGTCGGCCTCGGAGACCAGGATGCGGTCACCCTCGGCGAGCGGAATCGAGTAGAAGAAGTCGGCCCACGCGCGAGTCGCGCTGTCGCTCAACGCGATACTGGACGGTGCCGCGTTGATGAGCGTGCCGATCGCGGTCTTCACCGCGACGAGATCGTCGAGGCGCTCGTTCGCGGCGCGATAGCCACCGACCTCCGCTTCACGGCGCAGATGGTCGATGACGGTGTCCAGGACCACGCGCGGGGGCAGCGACGATCCGGCGCTGTCGAGGAACACCGGACCCGGCTCGGCACCGGACGCGCAACCAGGGGTGTCGGCTCGGACACGATCTTCAGCCAGCATGATTTCGACCTTAACCGGCGCCGCCGGGCGGGGTCTGTCCGTGCCTGGTCGGTCGCCAGTTCGGTTTCTTGTCGGTTTCTTGTCAGTGCCGCTCGCTACTCTGAATGGATGTCGCGAGCGGAATACACATCGGCCACGCGGCGATAACACATCGACGGCGGACACGAAACCACAGCGAATCGGACCCACAGTGGAGGTTGGTATGGCGGTCACGCTGGAGCATTCGGAGCTGGTCAGCCGGGTAATCCACGATGGTGAGCTCGGCTCGCGAGCCGCCGCCGAGGCGTATATCGGCGGTGTCTGCTTCAAGCAGGGGCCGCCGACGCTGATCGGCGCCGAGCTCGAATGGCTCACCGTGCAGGGTGAGTGTTCGGCGTCAGGCCCCTCGGCCGCCCCGCGTCCCCAGTTGACCGCTCTGGCGGACGCCCTCGGACCGTATGCACCGCGGTCCATCGCCCCCGATTCCCCGGAGTCGGCCTTACCAGGGGGCAGCCGGGTCACCATCGAACCCGGTGGCCAGATCGAACTATCCAGCGCACCGTTCGCTGATGCCGCGCAGCTGAATTCCTCGCTTCGCGACGATGCCCGCCTCCTGCGGGAACTTCTCGAATCTCGTTCCATCCGGACCGTTTCCGTCGCCGCCGACGCGGACCGCCGCCCCAAGCGGCTGCTCCAGCTCCCGCGCTACCGCGCCATGGAGCAGACCTTCGCCGGTATCGGCCCGTTCGGCAAACTCATGATGTGCAATACCGCGGCGACCCAGGTCAGCGTGGACGCGGGTGCCGATCGCGCCGATATCGCCGCCCGCTGGACCGCGCTCTACGCCATCGGCCCGGCATTGCTCGCCGCCTTCGCCTGCTCGCCCGCGCTGCGCGGCGCCCCGGCGGGGGAGTGGGCGTCGCAACGCATGCGGGCCTGGCTGCGGCTGGACAACGCCAGGACCCGGCCGCCGCTGATGGACTGGGCGGATCCGATCCACGGCTACAGCAGGTGGGCACTCGACGTACCGCTGCTGTGCGTTCGACGACCCGACAGTGATTCCCGCGCACCGGGTGACGGCGATACGGGGTGGTCGCCACCGCCGGGAGCGACCTTCGCGGACTGGCTCTGCGGCGCCCTCGACGACGAGGTCGGCCGCCGCCCCGACCGCAACGACCTCGACTATCACCTGACCACGCTGTTCCCGCCGGTGCGTGCGTCCGGGTACCTCGAGGTGCGATATATCGACGCACAGCCCGGCGACAGCTGGACCGTGCCGATCCACGTGCTCGACGCGCTAATGTCCAGCCGTGCCGTCGTCGCCGAGGCGACCGCCATCGCCGCACCGCTCGCGGGCCACTGGCTCGACGCCGCCCGCTACGGCCTGGCCGATCTGGACATCCGCGCGGTGGCGGTGCAGCTGCTCACGCTGGCCGCGGCCAGCGCGACGACGGACGAGGCGGTCCGCGAGATCGAAGCCGCCGCCGAACGATGTCGCAGCGGCCGGGGACCCGCGGCGGCCGGTGCCGGGGCGGACGGTCGCGGAGTCGTCTCGTGAATCGAGCGGCAGCGCGCCGACCGCGGCCGCCGCACGGCAGCGCCGAGCTGTCATCGGGTTCAGTCGTGCGAAGAGCCTGTCTGCATTGCCGATCCGGCCCGGCGCATCCCGCCCTGCCGAAGCCGACGCCGAACCAGCCACGGAGACCATCGTGACCATTCACCATCCGCCTGCCTCCGACGTTTCCGACACCGAGCGACTGCGTGACCGGATCGCCGAGGTACTGACCCGTGCCAGGCAGCGCACCCTCACCCTCACCGACTGCATCGACGAAGCCGAACTGGTGGCACAGCACTCGCGACTGATGAGCCCGCTGGTCTGGGATCTGGCCCACATCGGCAACCAGGAAGAACTATGGCTGGTCCGCGATGTCGGCGGCCGTGAGCCGGTGCGCGCCGACATCGACGAGTTGTACGACGCGTTCAAGCACGCGCGCTCGAACCGTCCCGCGCTGCCGCTGCTCGACCCCACCCAGGCCAGGGGATATGTCGGTACCGTCCGCGACAAAGTGTGGGATGTGCTCGACCACAGCGATTTACGTGGTGCGCCGCTGATCGAAGGTGGTTTCGCCTTCGGCATGATCGCCCAGCACGAGCAGCAGCACGACGAGACCATGCTGGCCACCCACCAATTACGCACCGGCCCAGCGGTATTGACCGCGCCCGCGGTGCCGATCGCGGCCACGCCCGTCACCGGCGAAGTCGTCGTTCCCGCAGGCGAATTCACCATGGGCACGTCCACCGAACCGTGGGCGCTGGACAACGAGCGGCCCGCGCACCGAGTTCGACTGCCCGGCTTCGCCATCGACGCCGCGCCGGTGACCAACGAGCAGTACCTCGCCTTCGTCGACGACGGCGGCTACGAGCGTCCCGAGTTGTGGTCCGAGCGCGGGTGGGCGCACCGGCAGGAGGCCGGCCTGGTCGCGCCGCAATTCTGGGAGCGCGACCCGGCCGGCCACTGGTGGCGTCGCGTCTTCGGCGTGCTGACGCCGCTGCGCCCGCATCAGCCGGTGGTGCACGTGTGCTGGTTCGAGGCCGAGGCCTACGCGAACTGGGCGGGCAAGCGGCTGCCCACCGAGGCCGAGTGGGAGAAGGCTGCACGGCACGACCCGGCCACCGGCGCCGACCGCCGATTCCCCTGGGGCGACGCCGAACCCGACGCGGCCACCGCCAATCTCGGCCAGCGCCACCTGGAACCCGCCGACGTCGGCGCCTATCCGGCGGGCGCGACCCCCGCCGGCGTGCACCAGCTCATCGGCGACGTCTGGGAGTGGACCGCATCAGGTTTCGATCCTTACCCGGGCTTCCACGCCTTCCCCTATCGGGAGTACTCGGAGGTGTTCTTCGGCGGCGACTACCGGGTGCTGCGCGGCGGCTCGTTCGGCACCGATCCGGTCGCCTGCCGTAGCACCTTCCGCAACTGGGACCACCCGATCCGACGGCAGATCTTCGCGGGCTTCCGGCTCGCTCGCGACCTGCGACCCGGGGAGGGCGAGTGAACGGCCGATCGACGAGAGGTGGTTACTGATGTGCCGACATCTCGGTTACCTCGGCCCCGCGGTGAGTGTCGGTGAGATGCTCACGGCCGGTACGCATTCCCTGCGCACCCAGGCCTGGGCGCCGCGGGACATGCGCGGCGGCGGCACGGTCAACGCCGACGGGTTCGGTGTCGCGTGGTGGCGGGCCGCGCAGGTCGAGGGCACCCGAAATCCCTTGGCGACCAGTGCTTTGCCCGGCGACGGCGCGCCGAACAGCACGTTGATCGCCAGCCGGTATCGCAATGCCGCGCCCATCTGGACCGACCCGGCGGTGGAAGAGGTGCTGGCGCAGCTGCATTCGACCGCCGTGCTCGGGTCGATCCGGTCGGCCACCGTTGGCATGCCCATCGAGCGGACCGCGTGTGCGCCGTTCACCAGCGGCCGCTGGGCCTTCAGCCACAACGGTGCGGTGCCGAATTGGCGTCCGGTAGTCACCGCGGTGTCCTCCGACCTGGATATGGCCGCCACCCAGGTCGGCGCGACCAGGCTCTTCGAGACGATTCAGCTGCTCGAAGCCGAAGCGCCGACCGACGCCGCGACGCTGTGGGTGCTGCTGCGGCAGATGCTCACCGCGATGGAGCCGGGCGGTTTCGTCGACTCCCCGGGCACGGCCCTCGGTCTGCTCGTGTCCGGCGTGCTGCGCCACGCACCCAACGCGCGGCTCAATTTCCTGCTCGGCGACGGCGAAACCCTCTGGGCCACCACGGTGCACCACTCCCTGTCCGCGCTGATCACCGACACCGTCGCGGTGCTCGCCTCCGAACCCTACGACGACGACCCGAATTGGCAGTCGATCCCCGACCGCAGCCTGGTGATCGCCCGGCCAGGCCAGCTCACCATCGACCCATTGCCCGACGGCACGAAAGGCGCACGATGACCGCACCGACGCTGGAGATCCACCTATCCGATGACGACCTCACCTCGGCTTTGCGGGCCGATGCCCGGCTCGGCCTGACCGCCGACCCGAAGTGGCTGCCGCCCAAGTGGTTCTACGACGCGCGCGGCAGTGAATTGTTCGAGCAGATCACCGAGCTCCCCGAGTACTACCCGACGCGCACCGAGCGCGCGCTGCTCGAGCGGGTGGTCGGCGAGATCGCCCGGGTCGCGCAGGCCGAGGTGCTGGTCGAGCTCGGCGCGGGCTCGGCGGCCAAGACGCGGCTGCTGTTGTCCGCGCTGACCGCCGAGGGTCCGTTGAAGACCTATGTCCCGCAGGATGTCTCGGCCACGGCGCTGCGGGCCGCGGCGGACGAGATCGCGGACGAGTTTCCCGGGCTCGCCGTGCACGGTGTGGTCAGCGACTTCACCGACACCCTGCACAACCTGCCCGGCGGCGGCCGCCGGATGATCGCGTTCCTCGGCGGCACCATCGGCAATCTGGTCCCCGCCGAGCGCGCCGAGTTCCTGGCGAGCATCTACGAGGTGCTCGAGCCGGGCGAGCAGCTGCTGCTCGGTGCGGGCCTGGTGATCGATCCGGCCGTGCTGGTCCCCGCCTATGACGACGCCGCAGGGGTCACCGCTGAGTTCAACCGGAATGTGCTGCACGTGTTGAACTCTCGACTCGACGCCGATTTCGCGCCGGACAAGTTCGAGCACCTCGCGCTGTGGGACGCGGCCAACGAGTGGATCGAGATGCGCTTGGCGGCCACCGAAGACATGACCGTCACGGTCCGCGACCTGGACCTCACGGTGCGCTTCGCCCGCGGCGAGCAGCTGCGGACCGAGATCTCGGCGAAGTTCCGGCTCGACGGTCTCGCCGCGGAGCTGAGCACCGCGGGGTTCAGCACCGAGCAGGTGTGGACCGACCCGGACGACCGCTTCGCGCTCGTCCTCGCCGCCCGCGACTAGGCCAGCAGGGGCGACCTGGTGGTCGCCCCGCTGACCACGGCGCCGAGCCAATCGATGAGGGGCCGCATCGTCTCCCAGGCGGTGCGGATCTCCTTGGCTGCCCGCGGCTTGTCCAGCCACGGCGGCGCCCCGAACTCCTTGTTGCAGACCAGGGCCTTGCGCCGGAGCAGGTCGATGCGCGGGTGGTCGGCGTCGTAGCCTTTCGGCTTGGTCTTGAGCTGTTCACCGCCGATCGTGTACCCGGCTTTTGTCAACTTCGCCAGGATCTTTTCCAACTCCGGCCCGCGCACCTCGTGGTCGATGGTGGCGCGCAGCTGGGCGATCTGTTCCGACGAACCGCCGTAGAAGCCGCCCGCCACGTAGAGTCCCGCCGCGCCGATCTGCACATACCAGCCGGTGCTCGGCGCCACCGACACGTACGCGCCCTGATGGTCCTTGTACGGCGTCTTGTCCTTGGCGAAACGCACGTCACGATACGGCCGGAAGATCTTGGCCGGACCGAAATCCGGCTCCAGCTCGGCGGTGAGGGCGAGCATCGGCGCCTTCACCGCCGTCTCGTACACGTCTTTGTGCGCGGTCCAGAACGTCTTCGAGTTGTCCGCCTCGAGATCCTCGTAGAAATCCAGCCCCGCCAGCGGAAAGCCGCTGAACTTGGTCATGACTGTGCCTCGCTCATACCGAGCAATCTACGTTCTCAGGTCTCCGTTGAAGATGAGGAACCCCACCAGGAAGCCGATGATCATGGTAACGCCCGAGGCGATCGCGGCCCACTTACCGAGGGATTCGCCCTTGCTGTGGCCGATCAGACCCAGGACGATGCCCGCGGGGCCGAACAGGATGGGGCAGAACAACACCGCGACCGCGGCGCAGACGAATCCGATGATGGAGAACACCTGGGTGCCTGCGGTACGCGGGGTGGCATACGGCTCGTAGGACTGCTGTGGGTAAGCGCCGTAGCCTTGCTGCGGACTCTGCTCGCCGTAGCCGCCGCTCGGCGGGTAGTTGTACATTCCGCCCTGCGGATACTGCGCCGGGCCGCTCGCCTCGTGGAGTCGGCCGCCGCCCGGGTACTGCGGCGGGCTCGCATCTTGCGGCTGACCACCCCAAGCCTGCTGTCCACCCGACGGATCCGCACCGGCGTACGGCTGCGCGTCGGATGGCCCGGAGCCCCACGATGGCTGACTGCTCTGCGGCCCGGCAGGCCCGGCGTCCCCGGAGGGTTGGCTACTCGACGGTCCCGCAGGTCCCGTACCCCACGGCTGCGGGTGCCCGCCGAGCGGTCCGCTCGGCGCGTCGGTGGGCTGCCACCACTCACCGGGCGCGGGCGGCGGCGGGGTGTACGGCTGGCTCGAAGGTTCCGCGGCGCCAACGTCTTTCGACAGCGAGGGCGGAGTGCTCGCATCCGCGGATTTCGCCGACGTACCGGAGTCGCGCGAGGCAGGTGCGGCACCGGCGTCCGCCGACGGATCTCCCGACCCGGTCTCACTCGCCGCCGACGCGGACTCCGCGCCCGCCGACCCCGGCGCACCGCTGGGACGTTCCGGATGCTGCGGCGTACTCATCGCGCCTCCTCGTGTGGTCCGGTCGCCATCGCCGCGTTCCACCGCCGTCGACCACCGACAGCGGACGGATCGCGTCCGGCATGTCCGTCATGCGTACCACGGCGGCCGAGTTGTCATAGCCGATTGCGCTAGAGGTCGGAATCGTCGACGAGCTCCATGGCGATCACCTCGGCGGGCCGCTCGTCGTCCTGGGCCTTCTCGGCACGCTGTTCGCGCGGGGTCGACTCCTGCGCCAGCGCGTCGGCGATGCCGAGCCTGCCGTCGTCCTCGTTCTCGTGATAGCGAAACCGCAGTTCGGCCGGCGGATCCTCGATATTGCGCCGGTAGGCGCGGATCTCGTCGGCTTGGTCGTCGTCTCCCATGTCTGTGTCCAACGGTTCACGGTCCATACCTCCCAGTATCCCCGTGCAAAGCCATAGCAACCGGATCCGGCGCAAAAGAAAAGGCGGCCCGGACCGAAGCCCGAGCCGCCGTTTCGCGGTGCGTACCTATGCGTTGCCGTTGAAAAGACCCGTGACCGAGCCGTTCTCGAAGACCTCGCGGATGGTGCGGGCCAGCAGCGGGGCGATGGACAGCACCGTCAGCTGCGGGAACTTCTTCTCTTCGGTGATCGGCAGCGTGTTGGTGACCACAACTTCCTTGGCGCCGCAGGCGGCGAGCCGCTCCGCGGCCGGGTCGCTCAGCACGCCGTGCGTGGCCGCGATGACGACGTCGCCGGCGCCCGCGTCCTTGAGCACCTTGACCGCGCCCGCGATGGTGCCACCGGTGTCGATCATGTCGTCGATCAGGATGCAGGTGCGGCCCTCGACGTCACCGACCACGCGGTTGGCCTTGATCTGGTTGGGCACCAGCGGGTCACGGGTCTTGTGGATGAACGCCAACGGCGAGCCACCGAGCGAGTCGGCCCACTTCTCGGCGACGCGCACGCGGCCGGAGTCAGGGGAGACCACGGTGATGTGATCGAGGGTGTAGTTCGTCCGGATGTACTCGGCGAGCTGCAGCTGCGCGTGCATGTGATCGACGGGGCCGTCGAAGAAGCCCTGGATCTGGTCGGTGTGCAGGTCGACGGTGATGATGCGGTCCGCGCCCGCGGTCTTCAGCAGGTCGGCGACCAGGCGAGCCGAGATCGGTTCGCGGCCGCGGTGCTTCTTGTCCTGGCGGGCGTAGGGGTAGAACGGCAGCACGGCGGTGATCCGCTTGGCCGAACCGCGCTTGAGCGCGTCGATCATGATGAGCTGCTCCATCAACCACTGGTTCAGCGGCGCGGGGAAGCTCTGCAGCACGAACGCATCGGAGCCGCGGACCGACTCCTCGAACCGGACGAAGATCTCGCCGTTGGCGAAGTCGCGTGCCGTCTGCGGCGTGACGTGGACGTCGAGTTCCTTGGCGACCTGCTCGGCCAGCTCAGGATGAGCGCGTCCCGAGAAGAGCATGAGGTTCTTCTGGTTGTCGATCCATGACGCGGTCACTGCTGTTTGCCATCCTTTTGCTCGATTGCCTGACCGGAGTTGTCTGTGGCGGCGTTGGCTTCTGCCGCCGCGCGCGCCGCGGCCGTTCCAGGACGGTGCCGCTGCACCCAGCCCTCGATGTTCTTCTGCGGTCCGCCGGAGATCGCGAGTGCGCCGGGCGGAACGCTTCTGCGCAGTACAGTACCCGCCGCCGTATACGCTCCGTCACCCACCGTTACCGGGGCGACAAACATCGTGTCGCTTCCCGTTCGCACATGCGATCCCACAGTGGTGTGATGCTTGGTCACTCCGTCGTAGTTCACGAAAACGCTCGAAGCGCCGATGTTGCTGTGCTCGCCGATGGTCGCGTCACCGACGTAGGTCAGGTGCGGCACCTTGGAGTGCGCGCCGATCGAGGCATTCTTGGTCTCCACGAACGCGCCCAGTTTGCCGGAGTTGCCGACCACCGTGCCCGGACGGAGATAGCTGAACGGGCCGATGGTCGCGCCGGGGCCGATCATCGCGCCCTCGCCGTGCGTGCGGATGACTCGGGCGCCCTCGCCGACCACCACGTCGTGCAGCGTGCTGTCCGGCCCGATCTCGGCGTCCTCGCCGATCACGGTGTCGCCGAGCAGCTGCACGCCGGGGCGCAGGATCGCGTCCCTGCCGATGCGCACGCTGGCGTCCACCCAGGTGGAGGCCGGGTCGATGATGGTGACGCCGGCCCGCATGTGCCGTTCCAGGATGTAGCGGTTGAGGGTGCTCGTCGCGCTGGCCAGCTGGACCCGGTCGTTCACGCCGGTGACCTTGGCCGCGTCGACCAGGCGGGCGCCGTGCACCGGATGCCCGGCCTCGCGGGCCAGTCGCAGCACGTCGGTCAGGTACAGCTCGTGCTGGGCATTCGCGGTAGACAACCGGCTGATCATGGTGCGCAGCACGTTCACGTCGAACGCGTAGACACCCGAGTTGACCTCGGTGATCGCGGCCTGCTCCGGGGTGGCGTCGGCGTGCTCGACGATCTCGAACACCCGGCCGTTCGCGTCACGGACGATGCGGCCGTAGCCGTTCGGGTCGTCCGGCACGAAGGTCAGCACCGTCACCGCGGAACGCTCGGTGTAGCTGCGGTGCTCGTCGAGCAGCGCGGACAGCGTGTGCCCGTCGAGCAGCGGGACATCGGCGGAGGTGACGAGCAGGTCACCGGTGAAGCCGACGGGCAGCGCGGCGAGTGCGCACTGCACGGCATGCCCGGTACCGAGCTGCTGTTCCTGAATGGCGGGGGTGATCTCCCGGCCGAGGTCGGTGGCCACCGCGTTGACGGCCGCGCCGACCTGCTCGCGGTCGTGGCCGATCACGGTGATCAGATATGCGGGGTCGATCTCGTTCGCCGCATGCAGCGCGTGTGCGAGCATGCTCCGACCGGCCAGCGAATGCAGCACCTTGGGGGTCTTCGACCGCATTCGCGTCCCGGCACCGGCTGCGAGAACGACGACGGCGGTCTGCTGTGGCATGGATCTCCCTCGGCTGCCTGTCATCGTGCTTGGCTCTGCTCATCGTGCGGGGGTCTGCTGTGCTGGGCGCCGATGTGCGGGCCAACGATAGTCATCGTGCTGCCGAGCTCCGCCGCCAGGACTCGAACCTGAACTATCTGAACCAAAATCAGAGGTGCTGCCATTACACCACGGCGGATTGTCACATCGGCGGATCGGGAACACCCGCCGCTGTGCCACGGCACGGGAAAGATCCTCGCATACACCCGTGCCTCTCCGCGATTCTTGCCGGTAGTTGGAGCGTCGACAGCGTCGCGGCGAGAGTTCATCGGGGGCGCGCCCGGGGTTGACGGCGCGATCTGCGGTGCTGTCTGGAACAGTTAAGGCACCGGACGGTCTTTGGCGAAGGGAGGCGGGAGCGATGTCTACCAGTGAACCGCCCAAGGTGTCGCGGCCGCGGATGACGGGTACCCAGCGACGCCAGCAACTGATCGAGATCGGTCGCGCGCTGTTCGCCGAGCGCGGTTACGACGCTACCTCGATCGAGGAGATCGCGCAGCGGGCCCAGGTCTCCAAACCCGTGGTGTACGAGCATTTCGGTGGCAAAGAGGGGCTGTACGCGGTCGTCGTCGACCGGGAGATGTCGATGTTGCTCGACATGATCGTCTCCTCGCTCACCCAGAATCGTTCCAGGGTGCGGCTCGAGCAGGTCGCGCTCGCGCTGCTCACCTACATCGAGGAGCGCACCGACGGCTTCCGCATCCTGGTGCGTGATCAGCCGACCGGCAACGCCGAGGGCCGATACTCCAGCCTGCTCAACGAGGCCGTGAATCAGGTGGCGCACATCCTGGCCGGCGACTTCGATCGCCGCGGCTTCGACACCAGCCTGGCCACCCTGTACGCCCAGGCGTTGGTCGGGCAGGTGGCCACCGCCGCCACCTGGTGGCTGGACGAACGCAAGCCGTCGAAAGAGGTTGTCGCCGTGCATTTGGTGAATCTGTGCTGGAACGGGCTGAGCCATCTGGAGGCCGACCCGCACCTCAGCTCGGAGTGGCGCGCCGGTATCGAGGAGTGAGCTCGGGTTGTTAACCAGCGAATTGCGAAGCGGGTCCAGTCGAATGCTCGAATTGACTGCCGAGGGCCCGCCTGGTGGTACGGTTCACCCATCCTTTGGGTGCTGTTCGGGCGGTAAGTCGGTCTACTTCGTGATGTCGGTCTACTTCAGGATGGCTGGTTTTTAGGATGACAGGCGGATCTGATGGCTAGGCAAGCGCGCGCGGAGATCACCCGCGACTCCGTTCTTGCGGGCGCTGCCGATGTCTTTCTGCGCTTGGGTTACGCGAACGCGAGTCTGAGCGAGATCATCGCGCAGTCCAATGTGACCAAGGGCGCCTTGTACTTTCACTTCGGCTCGAAGGAAGAGCTGGCGCGCGCGGTGGTCGACCAGGGCAACGAGCGGCTGGTCAGCTCGTGTCAGGGCTTCTTCGATCCCCGGGTGCCCGCACTCGAGGCGTGCATCGGCATCACCTACGTCGTTGCCGACCTATCGATGAACGATCCGATGGTCGGCGCGATGCTCAAGCTGACCCATCAGATCGGTGACTACCGCGGCGCGCAGGGCGACAACATCGCCAAGACGTGGGGCGACACCTACCGCGTACTCTCCGAAAGAGCCATCGCCCAAGGGGATTTGCAGCCCGAGCTCGATGCCGAGGTGATCGGCATGCTGCTGCAGGAGATGACCGCGGGCGTGCACATCATCGCCGTCGGCACCGAGTCGATCGACCAGATGGCGACCAGGATGGAGCGCGTCTGGTACTTCCTGCTCCCGTCGATCGTCCCCGCCGAGAAGCTGGCCTACTTCCGCGAGTTCGCGGCGCGGCGCCTGCGTCGCTATGTGCCCTGAGCCCTATCGCCGTCTCGACGCTACTTGTCGGTGACGACTGATTTCGTGAGCACATGGGTAACTCACCGGGTACGGGCTGACCCAGCTCGCTCCGTTCCCGGCGGCCGCCAACGCTACGGACGTGGCACCTAGGTCTGGCCTGAATACGCGGAGAGGCGGGACCGCTAGACTCGGCTCGCTGCTGGAATTACCCGGCTCGAGCTCAGGAGTTGTGATGCCGACCCAACGCCCACCACTGGCGGGACTCGCGGCGGCCGCCGGTGCCGACACCGCGTTGCGGACCGTCACCGAGCTGGTCGGCAAGTCGTCGGTCGAGCTGGTCGGGCCGTCCGGGGTGCGTCCGTTCGTGGCCGCGACGATCGCGGCGAAACGGCCGCTGGTGGTGGTCACCGCGACCGGGCGCGAGGCCGACGATCTGACCGTCGAACTCGAGGAGATGCTCGGGCCGACGGTCGCGCAGTTCCCGTCCTGGGAAACCCTGCCGCACGAGCGGCTCTCACCCGGTGCCGACACCGTCGGGCGCAGGCTCGAGGTGCTGCGCAGGCTGGCCCACCCCGAGGACCCGGCCTTCCCCGCGCCGCTGCGCGTGGTGGTGACCACCGTGCGGTCGCTGATGCAGCCGATGGCCGGTGGGCTCGGCGACATCGAGCCGATCGTGCTGTGCGTGGGCGCCGAGCTCGACTTCGACGAACTCCTCACGCGCCTGGTCGAATTCGCTTACAGCCGGGTCGACATGGTCGGCAAGCGCGGCGAGTTCGCGGTGCGCGGCGGCATCCTCGACCTCTTCCCGCCGACCGCCGATCATCCGGTGCGCGTGGAGTTCTGGGGCGACGAGGTCACCGAGCTGCGCCCGTTCGCCGTCGCCGACCAGCGCTCGCTACCCGAGGTGTCCGTCGAGGTCGTCGTCGCGCCGCCCTGTCGCGAACTGCTGCTCACCGCCGCGGTGCGCGCGCGGGCCGCCGAGGTCGCCGCCGCCAACGCGGCCGACGCCGCGCTGGTCGAGATGCTGGAGAAGCTGGCCAACGGCGTTCCGGTGGACGGCATGGAGGCGCTGCTTCCGGTGTTGCAGCCCGGCGAACTGCGCCTGCTCACCGAGGTGTTGCCCGAGCACACTCATCTACTGCTCTGCGATCCGGAGAAGATCCGCACCCGCGCCGCCGACCTGGTGCGCACCGGTGAGGAGTTCCTGGAGGCGTCCTGGACCGCGGCCTCCTTCGGCGCCGCCGCCCCGCTCGGCGCACACGGGCTCGACCTGGCCGCGTCCGGCTATCGGGCGCTGCCGGTCGTGCACGAGAGCGCCGACCAGCACGGCCTGCCCTGGTGGACGCTGAGCCCGCTCACCGCGGGCGTCCCCGAAGAAGTGGTGCTTCCGGTGCTGGCCGGGCCGACCGCCCGCGGCTCCGACGAACTCGTGGCGACCATCTTCGCCTCGCTGCGCGCGCACGTGGCCACCGGCGGCCGCGCCGTGGTCGTCGTCGCCGGACACGGTACGGCGCAACGCATTCTGGAACGCCTCGCCGAGGCCGACGTGCCTGCCGCCGCGCTTGATCCCGGCGCCGAGCCGAGCAACGGCGTGGTCGGCGTGCTGTGCGGTTCGCTGCACGACGGACTGGTCTTCGACGACGCCGGGCTGGTCGTCGTCGCCGAGTCCGATCTCACCGGCAACCGGATGACCGCCCCCGGCGACGGCAAGCGACTGCCCGCCAAGCGCCGCAACCAGGTCGACCCGCTGGCGTTGAACGCGGGCGACATGGTGGTGCACGACCAGCACGGCATCGGGCGATTCGTCGAGATGATCGAGCGCACTGTCGGCGGCGCCCGCCGGGAGTACCTCGTCATCGAGTACGCGCCGGGCAAGCGCGGCCAGCCGGGCGACCGGTTGTTCGTGCCGATGGAGTCGCTGGATCAGCTGTCGCGCTACGTCGGCGGCGAGCTGCCGAGCCTGTCCAAGCTCGGCGGGTCGGACTGGGCCAACACGAAACGCAAGGCGCGCAAGGCGGTTCGCGAGATCGCCGGTGAGCTGGTGCAGCTGTACGCCGCGCGCCAGGCGGCGCCGGGGCATGCGTTCGGTCCCGATACCCCGTGGCAGCAGGAGATGGAGGACGCGTTCGCGTTCACCGAGACCGTCGACCAGATGACCGCCATCGCCGAGGTGAAGTCGGACATGGAGAAGCCGGTCCCGATGGACCGGGTGGTGTGCGGCGACGTCGGCTACGGCAAGACCGAGATCGCCGTGCGGGCCGCGTTCAAGGCGGTGCAGGACGGTAAGCAGGTCGTCGTGCTGGTGCCGACAACGCTACTGGCGCAACAACATCTGCAGACGTTCGCCGAACGGGTCGCCGGCTTCCCGGTCACCGTGAAGGGCCTGTCCCGGTTCACCGATCCGGCCGACGCCCGCGCCGTGCTGGAGGGCATGGCCGACGGCAGTGTCGACATCGTGGTCGGCACGCACCGCCTGCTGCAGACCGGCGTGCGCTGGAAGGACCTCGGGCTCGTCGTGGTCGACGAGGAGCAGCGCTTCGGTGTCGAACACAAGGAGCACATCAAGGCGCTGCGCACCCACGTCGACGTGCTGACCATGTCCGCAACGCCGATCCCGCGCACCCTGGAGATGAGCCTGGCAGGCATCCGCGAGATGTCGACCATCCTCACCCCGCCGGAGGAGCGGCATCCGGTGCTCACCTATGTCGGCGCCTACAACGACAAGCAGGTCACCGCCGCGATCCGGCGCGAGCTGCTGCGCGACGGCCAGGTCTTCTACGTGCACAACCGGGTGTCCTCGATCGACAAGGCCGCCAAGCGGATCCGCGATCTGGTGCCCGAGGCCAGGGTGGCCGTCGCGCACGGTCAGATGAACGAGGACGCCCTCGAATCCACCGTGGCGGGCTTCTGGGAGCGCGAGTTCGACGTGCTCGTCTGCACCACCATCATCGAGACCGGCCTCGACATCTCCAACGCCAACACGCTGCTGGTGGAACGCGCCGACACCCTCGGCCTCTCGCAGCTGCACCAGCTGCGTGGCCGGGTCGGGCGCAGCCGGGAGCGCGGGTACGCCTACTTCCTGTACCCGCCGGAGAAGCCGCTCACCGAGACCGCCTACGACCGCCTCGCCACCATCGCGCAGAACTCCGATCTCGGTGCGGGCATGGCCGTGGCGATGAAGGACCTCGAGATCCGCGGCGCGGGTAACGTGCTCGGCGCCGAACAGTCCGGGCACGTCGCGGGCGTCGGCTTCGACCTCTACGTCCGGCTGGTCGGCGAGGCCGTCGAGGCGTACCGGGCCGCCGCCGACGGCAGGCCGATCACCACCGAGGAACCCAAGGAGATGCGCATCGACCTGCCCGTCGACGCGCACATACCGCCCGACTACATCGGCAGCGACCGGCTCCGGCTGGAGGGGTACCGCAAACTGGCCTCCGCGCAGGACGATTCGACCCTGGCCTCGGTGGTCGAGGAGCTCGTCGACCGGTACGGCCCGCTGCCGGTCGAGGTCGGCCGCCTGGTCTCGGTGGCCAAGCTCCGGTTGCTGGCCCGCGAGTACGGCGTCACCGAAATCGCGGTCACCGGAACAACACTCAAGGTCTCGCCACTGCAACTGCCGGACTCGAAGCAGATGCGGCTGAAACGGATCTACCCCAGCGCCAGTTATCGCGCGGCCAGCGGGGTGATCTCGCTGCCGCTGCCGCGCGTCGAAGACAGCGTCGGGGCGGACCGGGTCCGCGACGTCGTGCTCCTGCAATTCGTCGCCGACCTGCTGCTCGCCCTGGACGGAAAAGCGCAGGGTGCGGTAGATCTCACCACCGCGACCGAGGTCTCGGCCGCGCGATGAGTACCGACCGGGACGAGGCGGTGCTGCGGGCCGCTCGCCACGCTGCCGCCAGCAGGCCGAACGAGGCGCCCTCCGACACCGCGGTGGTGGCGGCCGGTCTCACCGGTGCCGTGGAGGTCATGGACCGCCTGTGGAACTTCGGCGGCTGGGAGGTCACCCAGACCCACGACTCCCTGCGCCCGTACCTGCTCGAGGAGACCTACGAACTCCTCGACGCCATCCAGCACAACGACGCCGAGACCATCAAGGAAGAACTGGGCGACCTGCTGCTCCAGGTGCTCTTCCACTCCCGGATCGCCCAGGAGGCAGGCGAGTTCACCGTCGACGACGTGGCGGCCGCGCTGGTGGCCAAGCTGGTCAACCGCAGCCCCTACCTGCGCGACGCCGACTTCGCCGCCGACACCTCGCTCGCGGAGAAGATCGCGGCACAGGAAAGTGCCTGGGAAGAACGCAAGTCCGCGGAGAAGGCCCGCCGCTCCTGCCTCGACGGTATCGCCATGGCCCAACCCGCGCTGGCCCTCGCCGAGAAGATCCGCGACCGCAGCACCAAGGCGGGCCTCCCCGCCGAGCTGATCCCGGAGGACCTGCGGGTCGTGCACCTCGGCGGCCCCGACAGCGCCGAGGAACGCCTCCGCAAAGCCACCCTCACCTTCGCCGCCGCCATCCACGCCGCCGAAGACGCCGCGGAGACCGCCCGCGGTGAACGCCGTCCACTCACCAGCGACGACTGGTACCGGTACTGGGTGCAGTGACGCCGCTGAGCCGATCGCCACGACGTGGACCGCTGACCGCGTAGCGTTGGCACGAACGTCGGCGATCGGGCCGCGGTGTGCACCGGATTCGGCACCGCCCGGCCCGGGATCGGGAGGTTTCGGATGTTGAGTGTGTTCTCCGCACCGGGGCACTACGTGCAGGGGCGCGCGGCCACCGAACAACTCGGCGCGGAGATGACGCGTCTCGGGATCGAGGGGCCGGTCACGATCGTGGCGGGGCGTAGCGCGCAGCGGCTGTTGGCCGACGCGTGGGAGCGTTCGTTGACCGACGCGAAAATCGCTTACACCGTGCATCTTTCGAGCGGCGAGTGCACCAGGGCGGAGATCGCGACGATCACCGCGGCGGTGCGGGACAGCGGCAGCACCGCGGTGCTCGGCGCGGGCGGTGGGAAGGTGCTCGATTCGGCGCGTGCGGTCGCCGACGACCTGGCGCTGCCGATGATCAGCTGTCCGACCACCGCGTCGAGTGACGCGCCGTGTAGCGCGCTGTCGGTGATCTACACGGCGGCAGGCGAAGTCGAGACCTACCAGCTGGTCCGCCGCAACCCGGCGCTGGTGCTGGTGGACACCTCCGCCATCGTCCAGGCACCCGCCAGGCTGCTCGCCTCGGGCATGGGCGACGCGCTCGCCACCTGGTTCGAGGCGCGCACCTGCACGGCCGCGCGGGTACGCAATATGCGCGGCGGCGCGTCCACCCGCAGCGCCACCGCCCTCGCCGAACTCTGCTACCACACGCTGCTGGCCGACGGGACGCAGGCCTTGGCGGCGGTGCGCGAGCACGCCGTCACCCCGGCGCTGGAGCGCATCGTCGAGGCCAACACCCTGCTGTCCGGTCTCGGCTTCGAATCCTCCGGGCTGGCCGCCGCCCACGCCGTGCACAACGGATTGACCGCCGCTCCGCAGACGCACGCGTTTCTGCACGGCGAGAAGGTCGCCTTCGGCGTCCTCACCCAATTGGTGCTGGAAGGCGCCGCGGCCACCGAGATCGATACCGTGCTCGACTTCTGTACCGCGGTGGGCCTGCCCACCACCCTCGCCGCGCTCGGGCTCGCCGACGCCGACGAAAACACCCTGTCCGCCATCGCGACTCGGGCCACCGCACCCGGCGAGACGATCCACAACGAGCCGTTCACCGTCGACGCCGCGATGACCCTCGACGCGCTCCGCGCCGCCGACGCCCTCGGCCGCCGCTGACCCGCACGCCGGCCGACCCCCCACATCGACTCAAACCCCTATTCGGCTATGAGACGCGTCACTGATCAATTCGGCGCGCGGTGACGTCGGCCCACCTCGGCGGGATTTCGACATCCAAACCTCACCTTCCCGCAAGCATGTCGTCACCGACTGGCGGGAAACCTGTCAGTAGTCCTTCGCTATTCTGGCGGTGGAATCCGAAGCCAATGGCGGGCAAACCGCCGGGGAGGACGTTCGGTCCGGTGCACATCAGCAGAGTCGCGGAGCACCCGCGACCGGATCATGTGTTGTTCCACTTCAGCGACACCCACGTGATCGCCGGCGACGGGGATTTATACGGTGACGTAGACGCGGACCAGCGATTACGCCAGTTACTCGCGCAGGCCGCGGCCAGTCGGATCCAGCCGACCGCGATCGTGTTCACCGGTGACCTCACCGACAAGGGTGAACCCGCGGCGTACGACAAGCTCAAAGCTTTGATCGAGCCATTTGCAAGAAGTTTGCCAGCGCCCATTGTATGGGTCGCGGGGAACCACGACGACCGCAGTCTCCTGCGCCGCAAGCTGCTCGGCGAACGAGGATCGACCGCGCCGGTGGACCGCGTCCACCTGATCGACGGCCTGCGCATCATCGCCCTGGACACCTCGGTCCCCGGCCACCACTACGGCGAGATCTCCGACGAACAGCTGGATTGGCTGCGCTCGGTGCTCGCCGAGCCCGCCCCGTTCGGCACCATCCTGGCCATGCATCACCCGCCGGTCCCGTGCGTGCTCGACCTCGCCGTCACCGTCGAACTGCGCGATCAGCGCAGGCTGGCCGACGTGCTCGACGGCAGCGACGTTCGTGCCATCCTGGCCGGTCACCTGCACTTCTCCACCAACGCCACCTTCGCGGGCATCCCGGTATCGGTGGCCTCGGCGACCTGCTACAGCCAAGATCTCGGCGTCGAGCAGGGCGGCCTGCGCGGCCGGGACGGCGCGCAGGCCTTCAACTACGTGCACATCTACCCGGACACCGTGGTGCACTCGGTGGTGCCGATCGACCGTGGCCCGACGGTCGGCTCGCCCGCGACGGCCGAAGAGGCTGCTCGGACGCTCGCGGCGGAGGGCATTGTCATCCCGCCCGCCGCGCGCATCCCCCATGTCATGCGGCGCCGGGCGACGACTCCGGAATCGGATGACGAGACGGTGCGCTGAGCCGCTCCCACGGCGCCGGATCCGGGAAGTAGCCGGACAGGAACTCCGAAACCGCCTGTACCCGTTCGGTCTCGGTGATCTCCGGGAAACTCCCGTCGTTCAGGCAGAAGAAATCGACGTCCCGCCGTTCGGCGATGCCGTCCAGCAGCGCAAGCCCTTTGCGGCTGGTCGTGTCGACGTAGCGCATCTTCGCCTTCTCCTGCGGCACCGCGCGCCCGGTGAGCAGCGCGTAGTAGTGGTACAGCGAGTTGGTGACCGAAATGTCGGTGGCCGAGCGGAACCGGCTGGCCCTTGTGCGCGCGAAGTCGGCGCCGAACTCGGCCTCCATCTCCAGTAATACGCTGCGCCGCAAGGGAACCGGCGTGTGCTCCAGGTGCCGGGTGATGATGTGGCCGAACCGCTCGGCGAGCAGCTCACGGTTCACCCGCGCGGCGTTCTCGAAACCGCTGCGCCGCTCGTTGTTTCCGCCGGGGCCGATCCTGGTGTCGGCCTCGATGAATCGGCTGACCCCGGCGGCGGTGAAGAACATCGACGGGCGCACCGGGCGGGCGAAGAACATGTCGTCGTTGGAGTACAGGAAGTGCTCGCTGAGCCCCTCGATGTGCTGCAACTGGCATTCCACCGCATGGGAATTGAACGTCGGCAGTCCGCTGGTGTCCGAAAAGTGGTCCAGCGCACGGACAACCGTCACCCGAGGATGCTCGGCCAGCCAGGCGGGCACCGCCGAGTCGGTGGCGATGAAGATCCGCCGGATCCACGGCGCGTTCTTGTCCACCGACCGCAGTGCGTATTTCAGCTCGTCGATCTGGCGGATGCGCGCGTCGGCGTCGTCACCCTCGCCGACCACCACCTGCGCCAGCATTCCGGCCCGGCGGGCCCGGAACTCCGGGTCGGAGCCGTCCACCCAGGAGAACACCAGGTCGATGTCGAAGTTCACGTCGGTGGTCTGCGGCGCGAACATGTCGACCAAGGTCGGCCACGCACGGTCGAACAGCAGCACATGTGTGTGCTCGACATCGGCCAGGTCGAATACGTTGCGGGTGAGGGCGTTCGGGCGTGGGCACTCCACCGTGTCGCCGTGGTACTCCCACAGTTCCAGCTCGACGTGGTGGGCCGGGTCGCTGTCGCGGCCGATCCGGAACACGTTGTGCTGCAGTTCAGTACACGCGAAGCCTGCGGTTGCCGCGGCGGCCGTCACCCGGCGCACCATCAGCTGATGCTTGGCGTCCGTCGCGAGCATGAGTCGTGCCCCGCTGTCGCGGATCAGCAGAAACGGCACCTCGGCGGCCGCGAGTTCGCTACGCAGCCAGCCCAAATCCTCGATCATCGCAGCCGATACGGCGAGGTTGCCCGCCATCGGGCGGGTCACCATCGCTACTGCCGTCGGGTTCACAGCCCCCATGTCCATCATCAGTTTCTTCTCCACATCCGTTCGTGCACCGTTGGGTCCCATCTCCGAGGCACCGCGCCGGGGCCGAGCGGCGCTGCCGCCGGCGTCGTGACGCCGGCTGGGCAGCACCGCGCCCGGCGCGGTCGGATTCAGAAGTGGGGCACGATGCCGTAGCGCGGGAACGAATTGATCACGCGGATTCCAGACGATCGGTTAACCATTCGTTTTCACCTCACTCACGGCAGGACGCAACAGCGTCGGGATGGGTGTGCTGGATCCGTGCGCGCGGCTGAAGAACGACCGAGCGTGCGCACGGGAGACAGCACGCTGGCCGGACAATCATCGGCCGGCAGAAGAGAGATGTCCCAGACAACAATGGGGACTGTACGAATGATGCATCTACGGTGACATTTCGTCAATCGGGACACTCCGTCCCACCCGCTGCCGTTCCGCTGCCTCTGGCGCGGCACTTTCCCGTGCCGAACGCATAGCGCCCGGTCGCGGAACGCATCACGGGCCGGGTGAGCAGGGCGTACTCCGGATGGCGCGTTCGCGCACCGTGATTGTCATCATGACCGGCCGATCGGTGCACGGCGAAGGGTAGCGCGACCTCGACAGGTTAATTAGGATAGCCTCACCAACATTTGTCGGAGAAGGGAGCGCAACGCTGTGCGCGTCGTCATTCTGTTCGGATCCGAGATGGGCACCGCCGAGACCGTCGCAGACAGCGTCGCGGACGCGCTCTCCGCCTATGACGTATCGGTCTACGACATGAGCGACTTCGCCGTCGACGACCTCGACGCGCACGACTTCCACGTCATCGTGTGCTCCACCTACGGCGACGGCGATCTGCCGACCGGCGCCGAGCCGTTCTTCGGCGAACTCGCCGCCGCGTCCCCCGACCTGACCGGCCTGCGTTTCGCCGTGTTCGGCCTCGGCGACAGCATCTACGGCGACACCTTCAACCGCGGCGGTGAGATCGCGGCCGAACGGCTCATCGAGTGCGGTGCCACCCAGGTCGGCACGCACGCCCGCCACGACGCGTCGACCGAGATCCGCGCGCGGGACATGGCCCGCGACTGGGCGG
This sequence comes from Nocardia sp. NPDC052316, assembly GCF_044547795.1. Classification (NCBI taxonomy): domain Bacteria; kingdom Bacillati; phylum Actinomycetota; class Actinomycetes; order Mycobacteriales; family Nocardiaceae; genus Nocardia; species Nocardia sp. NPDC052316. The sequence goes on along the minus strand of NZ_JBIUBB010000001.1, from coordinate 854,135 downwards.
CAACCTTGCCGCTGCGCGCGCTCGCCCCGGCCTGATAGTCCGCTGAGAGCACTCCGGACATCGGGACCAGCGCCAGCGGACAAGTGGCCCAGCGCTTTAGACTGCTATCAAGCGCGGCACAGCCCGTCGCGCTCGACGATCCATGAGGTGACGAAAGATGGCAGCCGGAGCGAGCCCCGCGCAACGTCAAGACCACTCGACAGATCATCACGACGATCACCCCGAGCTGGACGTGCTACCGGAATGGCCCCGGGAAACGATCGCCGTCCTGGTGACCACCGACCCCGGACCGCACGCGATCCCGGTGTCCTGGCCGGTGCGCGCCGGCGATCGGCAGATCCTGCTCAGTCTCAAGTTCGATCGCGGGTCGCTGGCCCGGCTGCGGGAGCGACCGCAGGTGGCGCTGCTGATCCTCGGCGGCGGCAATGTCGCGCTGTGCGCTCGCGGTACCGCGCGGGTGATTGCCGAGCAGATGCCCGACGCCGCCGACTATGTCGCGGTGCGCATCGATGTCGAGGCGATCGACGACCATCGCCAGTCGGCCTTCGCGGTGGCGGGCGGCATCCAGCGCACTGTGCTCGACCCGTCCGAGCTGCACGCGCTGGAGGGTCGGGTGAACACGCTGCGGGCCTGGGCGGACAGTCAGAACTGAACCTGCCCAACAGGTCCGGGCCCGGACGATAATCGGAACACAAGGCGGCGCGAATGGGCCGCATGGGAAGGGACTCATGAGCGAACGAAGTGAGCGAATCGTGTGGCAGTGCGCCTCGCGCATGACGGAGCCGAGCGTTAGCGAGGCGCAGTCATGAGCGTCACATTGGCCAAGGGTGGGAATGTTTCGCTGTCGAAGCAGGCAGCCAATCTCACCAAGGTTGCGGTAGGACTTGGGTGGGACGTGCGCACGACCACGGGCGCCGACTACGACTTGGACGCGAGCGCGCTGGCGACCGGACCTGATCTGAAGGTGCTCTCGGATCAGCATTTCGTCTTCTACAACAACCTGCGTTCCCCCGAGGGTTCGATCGAGCACACCGGCGACAACCTGACCGGCGAGGGTGAGGGCGACGACGAGGTCATCAACGTCGACCTGGCCGCCACCCCACCGACCATCACCAACATCTTCTTCCCGGTGTCCATTCACGACGCCGACGCGCGCAGCCAGTCCTTCGGGCAGATCCGCAACGCGTTCATTCGCGTGGTGGACGCGTCGACCGGCATCGAACTGGCCCGCTACGACCTCACCGAGGACGCCTCCACCGAGACCGCGATGATCTTCGGCGAGCTGTACCGCCACAACAACGAGTGGAAGTTCCGCGCCATCGGCCAGGGCTACGCCTCCGGCCTGGCGGGCATCGCCCGCGACTACGGCGTGCACATCTGAGGTAGTCCCGCGTACGGGCGTCGCTGCGGTACCGCGACGCCCGTACGATCAGCTCGGGCTGCTGAGGCTTTCCGGGGCTTCCGGGATCAACCGGGGGCGGTCCCGTTCCCTGGCGTCGAGCATCGCGAAGTAGCGGCGCAGCATGAGGACGGCCGTGGTGGCCAGGCCCGCGGTGAGGCCCCACCAGACACCGGCCGCGCCGAGGCCGATGGGGAAGGCCAGCAGCAGGGCGACGGGGAGGCCGACGCCCCAGTAGCCGACCAGCGACAGGCGGAAGCCCGCGTTGGTCTCCTTGAGCCCGCGCAGTAGCCCGGTGCCGATGTTCTGGGCCGCGTCGAAGAACTGCAGCACGATGCCGATCAAGAGGAGCGTGTGCGCGATCTCGATGGTGCTGGTGTCGTTCGAGTTCAGGAAGGGCCGCAGCACCAGGTCGGGGGCGATCACGTAGATCGCGCCGGTGATCGCGGCGACCACGCCGACGTGCCGCAGTGCGAGCCAGGCCAGTGCCCTGGCGTGCTGGTACTCGTCGCGCGTGACGGCGTGGCTGACCAGGATCGACGCGCCGTGGGACAGGCCGATGGCGACCTGGAACACGATGTAGATGATCTGGTAGACGACGTTGTGCGCGGCCAGCGCCGCCGGACCGATGCTGCCCATGACGAGGGCGAGCACCGAGAACATGCCCGCCTCGGAGCCGTAGGTGAGGGCGATCGGCCCGCCGAGGCGCAACTCGGCGAACACCGTGGCGCGCCGCACCGGCCACGGACGCAGCGGCAGTGTGGCACCGAGCCGGGCGTCCCGGCGCACCATCGCCCAGAACACCCCGAAGGTGATCAGGAAGACCAGCGAGGTCGCGACGCCGATACCGGTGAGGCCGAGCTCGGGCAGTCCGGCGCGGCCGTGGATGAAGCCGAGCGCGAGCAGCAGATTCAGCACCACCGAGCCGAGCGTGACCAGTAGCAGGGCATGCGGGCGCTGCATGCCGACGGTGTACTGGCGCAGCACCTGGAACCACAGGCACGGCAACAGACCCGGCGCCAGCGCGACCATCAGCGGCCGCGCGTCGGCGAGTACCCCGGCGTCCTGGCCGAGCCACTGCAACGACCAGCCGAGCCCGATCAAAACGAACCCACCCACGAGGCCGGCCAGGGTGGCGATCAGAAAGCTCGACCGCAGTACGTCTTTGATCTCTTCGTCGGGGGATTCGCCACGCTTACCCGCCGAGCTCACCGCGGTGGCGATCTGATTGCCGCTCGCGGTGATCAGCCCGACGCACATGGTGCGAATCTGGTTGAACAGCGCGATCGCCAGCCCACCCGCGGCCACCTGCTGCACGCCGAGCGTGCCCATCAGCACGATGTTGGTGGTGGACACCGCGATCTGCGCCAACTGCGTCATCGCGATCGGCGTCGCGAGCGCGGTGAGCCGACGGCTGTCGGCTCGGTAGCCCGACAGGTTCACCGGGCCACCTCCGCACGCTCGTACCGGCCGCCGCGGGCGACGCAGGCAACTGCCGTGCGCGGCAGACCGATTCGTTCGCCGCACCGATCGGGGGCGGCAAGCGAGTGCTTCATCGAACCTCCGCGAGCTCGGCACGTCGGGCAGTGGGGGTGTAGCGGTGCAGCATCGCCAGCACTTCGGCTTCGGCCGCGGGGTCGAGCAGATCGCGTTCGGCCATCCAGTCGTCGTCGAAGACGGTGTCCAGGTACTTCTCGCCGCCGTCGCAGACGAGGGTGACGATCGTGGAGCCGGGCGGGAATTCGTCGAGCCTGGTCAGCGCGGCGTGCACCGACCCACCCGCCGAGCCGCCGATCATCAGGCCGAGCTGGGCGGCGACGGCGCGGGCGGTGGCGAAGGCGTCGACGTCGCTCACCTTGACGCCCTCGTCCAGCAGCGAGTAGTCCACGGCGGTACCGATGGTGGCGCCGGGCGGCGTGCCGGTGCCGGACTGCCAGTACGGGCCGCCCTCGCCGCCGAAGGCGATCGAGCCGACCGGCTCGACGCCGATCACCCGTGGCACACAACCGAGTTGGCGCAGCCGGGTCGCGGTGCCGAACAGCGAACCGCCGGTGCCGACCGAGGACAGCAGGATATCGACCCGATCAACGTCCTCCAGCAACTCTTCGGCGACCGCGTAGTAGCCGACCGCGTTGGCGTCGTTGTTGTGCTGTTCGGTGAAGTACGCGTCCGGCCGGGCAGCGGCCATCGCCTCGGCCAGGTCCTCCCGGGCCGAGGTGGCCAGGTTGTCGTCGCCGTCGTCGGCGACGAACACCAATTCCGCACCCATTGCTCGCATAGCGCGCAGCTTGTCCTTACACGCGTGATGATCGACCACTGCGGTGAAGCGATACCCACGTTCGGCAGCTACTACCGCGAGACCGAGTCCGGTGTTCCCGGATGTCGACTCGATGATATGCCCGCCACTTCCCAGCAACCCGCGCCGCTCCGCATCGAGCACCATTTCGCGGGCCATTCTGATCTTGGCCGCGCCGGTAGGGTTGAACTGCTCGAGCTTGAGCAGTAACCGGGTGCCGGTCGAGGTGGACGCCAGTTCGAACAGCGGCGTGCGGCCGATCAGATCCGTCACGCGCGTGACGAGCGGCATGGGTTTTCTCCTCGTTCAGGTGGTGGGTGTCAGCCGTCGAGCGTCCAGCGGAGCCGATCGCCGGGTGCGTCGTGCAGCAGCACCTTCGGCGGTATCGGCAGCTCATGGAAGGCGGACTCGTTCGAGTCCATTTGGTAACCGGCGGTATTCGGGTAGACCAGCAGGTCACCGACTGTGGCGGCGCGCGGTAGCGGGATCCGCCGCCAGCTGAGCATGTCGGAGTCGAGGCAGGTGGCCGCGCCGACGCTGGTCGGGGTGGTGCTGCCCGGCCGGGTGGGCCACAGCAGCGGGTCGGGCAGATATTCGCTGTCGAACCACTGCTCGGACAGGCTCAAACTCGTGCCGTCGACGGTGAGCAGATGGTACGGCGCGCCGTCGACGTGCCGGATCTTGCAGCCCTGCACCCGGAAGACGGTGAAACCGGCGTGCGCGAGCAGCGCGCGGCCCGGCTCGATGGCCAGCCGGATGGCGTTGTCGCGCAGTCGCCGCGCGAGCCTGTCGTGCTCGAGGATCGCGGCGAGCATGGCCGGGCCGGGCGCGGGGAAGTGGTAGGGGTAGTAGGACTCGAACGACTTGCCCGAGTGGAACCACTGCCGGTCGACGTGCTCGGTGAACTCCGCCCAGGCGGCGGCGGGCACGTAATCGACGCCGAAGCCACCGCCGATCGACAGCGTGGTGGCGGGCTGGCCCAGCGTGCGCGCGTGCAGGCAGCGAGCGATCAACGCACCGGCCAGCTCGGCCCTAGCGACGGCGTCGTAGCCGGACAGGTGAAAGCTGAAGCCTTCCAACCGGATCGACTTGCGGCCGTCGAACGCGGCAAGAGCGCGGTCGAGTTCGGCCTCGGTCATCCCGAACCGGCTGGCCGACGCGGCGGGCAGTACCCGCAGCATGATCCGGGTCGGTGTGGTCGAGTCGCCCAGTGCGGCAAGGCGTTCGAGCTCGTCGAGATCATCGACCGCGATCAGCGCACCGTGGCGGGTGGCCAGCCAGAGCAGGTCGTCGGACTTCGCGGGCCCGGTCACCATCAGCTCGGCACCGCGCACGCCTTGCGCCAGCGCGGCCGTCAGCTCGCCGGTGCTGGAAACATCCACGCCCGCACCGTGTTCCGCGCAGGCGCGGGCGACGGCGGCGGACTTGTTCGCCTTCTTGCCGTAGTAGACGACGCCGTCGATGCCCGCCTGCTCGAACGCGGCGTGGAACTCCCGGATATTCCGGCCGACCCGCGGTGGGTACAGCACGTGGAACGGGCCGCCCACCGCGAAGCCGATGTCGCCGAGCAGGTTCGGGTCGCCGAGCACGCGGCGCTCCCACTCGTCCAGGCGCGCCGGGACCGGGGCGGCGCTGATCGCACCGCGCCTCACCCCGACCCCGCCCGCGTCTAATCCCACAGGGGCACCTCCGTGCCGCGTCCCTCGGCGATGGCGCGTTCGGCGAGTGCGTGCGCGACCGCGATGTCGGTCAGCACGAGCCCGCTGTTGTAGACGAAGATGCGCTCGTCGTCCGAGCGTCGCGCGACCGCGCGACGGCTCAGGATCTGCGGCAGTTCGGCGTCCACCGCGCGCAGCCGCCCGTCCGGCCCGACCATGTCGGTCCCGGTCAACGCCATCTGCTCCGCGCTGGTCGCGACGACCCGATCGGCGTCGATCAGGGTCGAGGGGGCCAGCCCGTAGCCGACGAGCACCGCCGTCGAACCCGGTGCCAGATCGCTGGATTCGAGCGCGACCTCGGTGCCGGGGCCCGCGGTGGCCAGCACCACGTCGGCGGTCGCCGCGGCGGCGCGCGGGTCCTCGACCGTTTCGAGCAGCGCGTGCGGGTAGTACTCGGCCAACTGCCGGTGCACCGCGTCCAGCCCTTCGGGGTGGGTGCCGTACAGCATCAGCTTGCGCAGCTGCGGATTCGCGGCGAGCAAGTGCGGCAACGCGTTTCGGCCCTGCGTGCCGGTGCCGATCAGCAGCACGCTCTCCGCGCCGCGGCGGATGGTCTCGCGCACCAGCAGCGCCGACACCGCCGGCGTGCGCAGCGCGCCGACCCGCGAGCAATCCATCAGTGCGATCGGCGCGCCGGTGCTGTCGTCGTAGAGCGTGATGGTCGTGTAGTAGCGCTTGGTGCTGCGGTCGTGGCCGGGGTCGAACTTGTAGGACGTCTTCATCGCGACCACGCGACGGCGGCCGTCGCGGCCGAGCATCGCGTAGGACACCGACCAGCCGTCCGGGTTCGCGACGCTGAGTTTGCGTGGGTTGTCCGAATCACCCGCGGCGAACGCCAGATACGCGTCCTCCACGGCACGCACGACATCGCCGGGCGTGATCGGCACGCCTGCCAGGTCGCTGCGGCTCAGCACCCGTAACGGGGTGCTTCGGTCACGGATGTTCAATGGATCCTCGATCATGTGCTGCTTCCCGCTCTATCGCCACCGGATGGGGCTCCCGGTGTTCGTCCGTTCGGGCCGACTCGCGGCCACCGGACACGAAAGCGGTAGTCCTTGCCGCTCGGAACGGGGCGACGACTCGCTGCCCGTACCCATTCTCGTCGGCCTCTTCAGCCCGCCGCGGTCGATCAGGCAGGCGGATGTTCACTCGCTTGAGCCAGCGGTCGGTGCCGTCGTAGCGCGCGGTGAACGGTACCCGCCCGTGCACCGCGACGTCGTTGTCCACCAGCAAGATTTCACCGGGCGTGAGCGCCGCCGTAACGCAGACGCGCTCCAGTTCGGCGGTGAGCCGGGCGTAGGCGGCGCGGTATTCGGGGTCGGCATCGTCGAGCGGGGTGTAGGCGGGGTCGTAGCGTAGCGTCGCCTCGTCCGGGCCTGCCGAGGTCCACAGCGTCGGCAGCGGCGTCGCCGAATATTGTTCGTGCCCAGTGCCGTAGGAGACGTCGGGCAGGATCGGCAGCGTCGGCGTGCTGAGCAGCCTGCGCTGAGCGGCGCTGAGCTCGACCCGCCGGACCGACGACACCGTCGTGCCGACCAGGTCCGGATTGCGCAGGCAGCCGAGCATCAGCAGGTTGGCGCGCTGCGGGTGGAAAGCATCTTCGGAGTGCGGGCTGAGCAGGGTTTTGCTGCTCGCGCCTGACTGTTCGTCCTCGTGGCCGGGGGAGGGCAGGATGTTGTTGACCAGCCGTCCGCCCTGCTGACCCTGCCAGCCGAAAGGCTCACCGGCCGAACGGGCGAGCAGCAGCATCACCAGGTCGAGCTCGAACGAGTTCGCGCGCCGTGCGGCATCGCCGCTCCACTGCGCGGCCTCGCGCCAGCTCGGCGGGGTCGGGCCGAATTCGGCATCGGTCAGCGGCAGCCTGCTCACGATGGTCGCGCCTGCCGCGGTGGCCGGCGGGCGCATGGTGCGCCGCACGTCGGCGGGTAATTCGGCGAATCTGCGTTCGATCTCGGCGATCACGATCGGATCGGTCAGCGTGACGGCGGTGGCGGCTGGGTCGGGCAGCGTCGAATCCAGTGTGGTAGATATCTCTCGCGCGAGCTCACGCACCGCACGCCCGGCGGCGGCGGGCAGCTCACGACGTTCGATATCCAGCGGGTGAAGCGTCTTACGTTCGGAGAGAACGCCTTTCACCGAGGGTGTCCCTTCTTCGCATCGTTCGAAAAAGCAGGAGTGACGTCGATCTGCGAAGCTATCCGGTCTCGCGCGGTTAAGCAAGGCTTACCTAAGCGAGTCTGCTAAAAATAGCAGAAACGTATAACACTAGTGAAGTTTGGCTTAATCTTCGTCGCGTGACGCGCAACCGATTAGGCTAGCCTGTCCTGATCACATCGGCGCTGGCGTGAGCACATCGTCGACCGTGCGCGGACGTTTGTCCAGGAAGAAGGCGGCGCAATGGGTTTGAATCGGCGGCAGCTCCTGCAGTCAGGGCTCGGCATCGGAGCGGTGATATTTGTCGCCGCGTGCTCGAAGGGGACGGACTCGTCCGGGCCTGCCCAGCGCGGCGGCACGCTGCGCGTCGGTGCGCTCGGCACCGCGGCGCGGATCGAACGCGATCCGCACGCCAACCTGAGCAATGACAGCGACTTCCTGATCACCTCGCTGGTCTACGACGCGCTCACCGTGCCAGGCGCCGATCCGAATGTCGCGCCGCGCTTGGCGACTCGTTGGGAGCCGGACGCGCAGCGTCGCCGCTGGACCTTCACCCTCGCCGAGGGGGCGACCTTCCACGACGGCAGCCCGGTCACCTCCGACGACGTCGTGTGGTCGCTGCGCAGGCTGCGCACGGTCGGTGGCGCGTCGAAGATGCCGGTCGCCGCGGAAGACATCACCGCGGACGGCCCGAACCGTGTGGTGCTCACCGTGCCGGAGCCGAACACCCAGCTGCCGCTGCTGGTCCGGCTGATGACGTTCACCGTCAAGAAGGACACCACCGACTTCACCAAAGCCGTTGGCTCCGGCCCGTTTCGGCTCGAGTCCTACCAGGCAGGCAATGCCAGGCTGGTGCGCAACGAGCAGTGGCACGGCACGCCGCCGCTGCTCGACGCCATCGAGATCACCATGTTCGAGAGCGTCACCGCGCTGGGCAACGCGGTGCTCGGCGGGCAGATCGACCTCGCCTCCAACGTCGGCGCGATCGCGGGCCGCACCGCCGAGGGGCGCGGTGACCTGCGGGTGGTGCGCCGCGCCGACGACACCATGCTCGGCGTCGCGATGCGCGCCTCGGACGGGCCGTTCGCCGATGCCAGGGTGCGGACCGCGCTGCGGCTCGGCGTCGACCGGGACGCACTGGTGAGCCAGGTGCATTCGGGCTACGGCAAGGTCGCCAACGACATTCTCGGCACCGGCGACCCGGTGTACGACAAGTCCATCCCGCAGCGCACCCGCGACGTCGACCGCGCGAAAACGCTCCTGCGCGAGGCCGGTTTCGACACCGGCCGCAGCTATCCATTGATCACCAAGGCGGAGGCGCCCGGTGAGGTGGAGTCGGCCAAGGTCATCGCGACCCAGCTCGCCGACATCGGCGTCCGCCTCGACGTGGTCACTCAGGACTCCAACGCCTTCTACGACCAGACGTGGTTGAAGGGCGCGTTGTACACCGTCTCCTGGGGCACCAACGATTCCGTGCTGTTCTACGCGGACAAGCTGATGTCGAGCCGGTCCAACCGCAACGAGACCGACTTCAAGGATGCCGAGTTCGACGCCGCCACCGCGAAAGCCATGGCGGCGCAGAGCGACTCGGAGTACACGCAGGCCTGTCGCGACGTGCAGCGGATCCAGCACGAGCGCGGCGGATACCTGGTGTGGGGCATGGCCGACGGCATCGACATCGCCGCCGCGCGGGTGCGCGACCTGCCGACGCTTGGCGGCTTCGCGCGGGTGCAGCTGGAACGGGCCTGGTTGGCCGGGTGATCTCGTTCGCGCGCCTGCTCATCCGGCGCATCGCCCTGCTGATCGCCCTGCTGGCAACGGTCTTCGTCGTCGTCGACCTGCTGCCGGGCAGTACCGCACGGGCGGTGCTCGGCCGGGACGCGACGCCGGAACGGGTCGCGGCCAAGGAGCGCGAACTCGGCCTGGATCGCCCGCTGCCGCAACGCTTCTGGGACTGGATCTCCGGGGTGGCGACCGGCGACTTCGGCCGAACCACGCGCGGGCGGCCGATCAACGAGCTGCTGGCCGACAAGTTTCCGCCGACCCTGCTGCTCGGTGGGCTCGCGTTGGTGGTGACGGTGGTCGTTTCGCTGCTGCTCGGCCTCTGGTGGGCGCAGCGCCCGGTGCGGCCGTTGCAGCCCGCGACGACCATCGCGGCGGCGATACCGGAGTTCGTGGTGGCGACGCTGCTGATTCTGGTGTTCGCGCTCGGCGCAGGCTGGCTGCCCGCCGTCACGATCACCGATCGCTCCGGTTTTCCGGCGAGCCCCGACATGCTGGTGCTGCCGGTGCTCGCGCTGGCGATCCCGCAGATCGGCTGGAATACCCGGGTGGTGCGCGCCGCGCTGGTGGACGCGGCCCAGGCGCCGCACGTGGAAAGTGCCGTGCTGGACGGGATTCCCGCCCGCAGCGTGCTGCTGCGGCACGTGCTGCCCTTCGCGCTGCCGACGATCGTGGCGAGTTTCGCTACCACGGTCGGCATGGTGCTCGGCGGCTCGCTGGTGGTGGAGACCATCTTCAACTACCCGGGTCTCGGCGCCGTGCTCGCCGGGTCGGTGGCGGATCGCGACGTGGCGGTGGTCGCCTCGGTGGTCGCGCTGTCCGGTGCGGTGATCATGTGCATGCTCGCCGTCGCCGATGGAATTCGCACCTGGTCGTTGCGGGGTGTGCGATGAAACGACTACTGCGCCCACGTGATCCGGCTACGGCTCGGCCGGATCGCGGTCGAGGGCGACGCCTACGGCTGCTGACGGTGCTGCCCGCCGTGGTCGTGACGCTGCTCGCGGCGTGCGGGCCCGCGCTGGCCCCGCACCCGGCCGAAACCCCCGTCGGTATCCCGTTCGGTAGTGCCGGTGCCGACGCCTGGCTGGGCACCGACCGGCTCGGCCGCGACGTGCTGAGCCAATTGCTTTACGGCGGTTGGGGTCTGCTGCTGCTGGCCGCTGTGATCGCCGTGCTGGTCACGGCGTTGGCGTGCGTGCTCGGCGCGGTCACCGCGTTGCGCCCCGGGCTCGGCGCGCTGATCGAACGTGCCGTCGACTTTGCCATGCTGCTGCCTGCCGTCCTCGGCATTCTGCTGGTGCTGACCGCGTGGCCGGACGCGGGTCCGCTCGGCCTTGTTGTCGTCGCTCTCCTGTTCGGCACGCCATATTGTGCAAGGGTTTTCGCGGCCGCGGCGGCGGGTGTCGCTGCCTCGGGTTACGTCGAAGCCGCCCGAGCGAGCGGTGAAACACTGTCGCACTTGGTCTTCGGTGAGGTGATACCGAATCTGCGGGAAGTGATCATCGTTCAGCTCGGGCTGCGCTTCGTGACCGCCGTCTACGTGGTCAGCACGGCGTCGTTCCTGCAACTGCCGACCACCCTCGGCGCGAGCAACTGGGCGGTCATGGTGCGCGAGAACTCCTCCGGCATGCTGCTCAATCCCTGGGCCGTGCTGGCGCCCAGCCTGGCGATCGCGGTCGTCGCGGTGAGCGTGAACCTCGCGGTCACCGCCTTCGGACGAGGGGAGCCGTGATGAGCGAACCCGTTCTCGACCTACCGATCGACGACGACCCGCTGCACGCGGCGGCCGACTCGCACCGGACCGGTAGTCCGGAGGCAGGTATCACGGGACCGGTGGCGAGTGTGCCGGTCGTGGTCGACGAGTTGTCGATATACGGCGCGACGGGCCAGGAGTTGGTCGAGCCAACCAGCTTCCAGCTCGCGGCAGGGCAGATCACCGCCCTCACCGGGCCCTCCGGGTCGGGCAAGACGACTCTGATGCGGGCGCTGCTCGGGCAGTTGCCGTCCGGCGCGGTCCGGCGCACCGGCTCGGTCTCCGTCGCGGGCCACGATGTCTTCGCGCTGGATCCCGTTGCCCGGCAGCGGTTCCGGCGCACCCACGTGGCCTATGTCGGGCAAGACCCGGGATCGGCGCTCAATCCCCTGATGCGGGTGCACGCGCTGCTGCACGAGGTCGCCAGGGACGCCTCCCGTGACACCGTGCTGGAGACCCTCGAACTGGTCGGCCTATCCGCGGAACACCTGCGCCGCCGACCTGCCGAACTCTCCGGCGGTCAACAGCGCCGAGTCGCTTTGGCTCGCGCCTTGATTCGCCGGACCGGTGTACTGATCCTCGACGAACCCCTCGCGGGTTTGCACGGCGCGTTGCGCACCGACATCGCCCGCCTGCTGACCGAGATCGCCGCCGAGCGTTCGACCGCCATCCTGTTGTCCGGCCACGACACCGCCGCCGTGCACGCGATCGCCGACAACGTCATCGAACTCGGTGCCGGGGTGGTCGCGGTGGACCGCGAGGTCGACACCGGGCACGCCTCCAGCCGCGATTTGCCTGCGCAGGGCTCGCTTGTGTTGCGGGCCAGCGGTATCGGCGCGACGATCGGTGCGCACGAAGTGCTCGCCGAGGTAGACCTCGAGCTCGCCCCTGGCTCGGCACTCGCGGTGGTCGGTGTATCGGGTGCGGGTAAAACGACCCTCGCCCGGGTGATCGCGGGCCTGCACCGCTCGGCCACCGGCGTGCTCGAGTTGGCCGGAACGGCGATACCGGTCGTCGGACGTGGCCGAATCGCATGCGGCCGCAACGGCATTCAACTGGTCACCCAGAACCCGCGTGCCGCGCTCAACCCGCGCCGCACCGTGGCCCAGACCCTCGGCCGACCGCTGCGCCGGATCGGCGGGGTGCCGAGACGCCGACTGGCCCACCGGGTCGGCGACCTGCTCGCCTCGGTCGAGCTGGCCCCCGAGCTGGCCCGCCGCTATCCACACGAGTTGTCCGGCGGGCAACGCCAGCGGGTCGCGCTGGCCCGCGCGCTCGCCGCCGAACCCGCGGTCCTCATCTGCGACGAGATCACCTCCGCGCTGGATCAGGCGACGGCCACCTCGATCATGGGACTGCTGGACCGGATTCGCCGCGACCGCGCCATGAGCCTGCTGGTGATCAGCCACGACATGGCGCTGGTCGCCGCGCACTGCCCGCGTCTGGTGGTCCTCGACCACGGCCGAGTCGTCGAGTCCGGGGAGACGCACGCCATACTCGCGGCGCCGGCGCACTCGGCGACGCGCGAGCTGCTCGGCTGAGATTTCGCTGAGCACGCCGCCGGATCTGGATGATAGGTGGAGTGCTCCTGAAGAAGACCGGCGCTGTGGCCGCCGTCCTGGTGACCCTCGTGCTCGCCGGTTGTGGGATCGACCGTGATCTCCCGCCGATTCCCGAGGGCATCCCGCCCGGCCCGGGCACCCCGCTGCCGCTGATCGATCTGGACGGGCCCGGCCGCACCGCGCTGCAGTTGCGTGGGTGGGCCGAGGAACAGGCGGATCGCATGGCCATGCCTTCGGTGGCGCTGGAGGCCTACGGCTACGCGGCGGCGATCTTGGCCAGGTCCAGACCGGACTGCGGCATCGCCTGGACAACCATCGCGGGGATCGCGAGCGTGGAGAGCAAACACGGCACCCACCGCGGCTCGCGCGTCGACGCGGACGGCGTGGTGCGCCCGCCGATCATCGGCATCCCGCTCGACGGCGCACCGGGCGTCGCCCTGATCAAGGACACCGACGGCGGTGCGCTGGACGGTGACCCGGTCTTCGACCGCGCGGTCGGCCCGCTGCAGTTCATCCCGGAAACCTGGAAGCGCTGGGGCGTCGACGCGAACGGTGACGGCGTGGCCGATCCGCAGAACATCGACGACGCGGCGCTCAGTACGGCCCGCTACCTGTGTGCCAGCGGCGGCGACCTGACCTCCGAGCACGGCTGGCAGAAAGCGCTGCTCACCTACAACCAGTCCACCAGCTACCTGCTGACGGTGCGCGACCGGGCCGCCGCCTACAGCGTCGGCCGCCGGGTCTGAGCTGGCGCACCGGAGTGCCGGTTACCCGCTCAGCTCGGCGGAGGCTAGGCTCGCAGCGCACGGCAATTCCCGTAAGACCCACCGTGCCTGCAGCCGAAGGAGTGTCGTTTTCGTGGCCATCATCGAACAGGTCGGAGCTCGCGAGATCCTGGATTCTCGCGGAAACCCCACTGTCGAGGTCGAGATCGCCCTCGACGACGGCACCCTGACCCGGGCCGCCGTGCCCTCCGGCGCGTCGACCGGCGAGCACGAGGCCGTCGAGCTGCGTGACGGCGGCGACCGCTACGGCGGCAAGGGCGTACAGAAGGCCGTCGAGGGTGTGCTCGACGAGATCGCGCCCGCCGTCATCGGCCTGGACGCGGTCGAGCAGCGCACCGTCGATCAGGTGCTGCTGGATCTGGACGGCACCCCGGACAAGTCCCGCCTCGGCGCGAACGCCCTGCTCGGTGTCTCGCTCGCGGTGGCACGCGCCGCCGCCGAGTCCTCCGGCCTCGAGCTGTTCCGCTACCTCGGCGGCCCGAACGCCCATGTGCTTCCGGTGCCGATGATGAACATCCTCAACGGTGGCGCGCACGCCGACACCAGCGTGGATGTCCAGGAGTTCATGGTCGCCCCGATCGGCGCGCCCACCTTCAAGGAGGCGCTGCGCTGGGGTGCCGAGGTGTACCACGCGCTGAAGGCGGAACTGAAGTCCAAGGGCCTGGCCACCGGTCTCGGTGACGAGGGCGGCTTCGCCCCCGACGTCGCGGGCACCCGCGAGGCGCTCGACCTGATCAGCGGCGCCATCGGCAAGACCGGCCTGAAGCTCGGCAGCGATGTCGCGCTGGCGCTCGACGTCGCGGCCACCGAGTTCTACACCACGGGCAGCGGTTACAAGTTCGAGGGCAGTGTGCGCACCGCCGCCGAAATGACCCAGTTCTACGCCGAACTGCTCGCCTCTTACCCGTTGGTCTCCATCGAGGACCCGCTGTCGGAGGACGACTGGGACGGCTGGGTCTCGCTCACCGACGAGATCGGCGAGAAGATCCAGATCGTCGGCGACGACCTGTTCGTCACCAACCCGGAGCGGCTGGAAGAGGGCATCGCGAAGGGCGCCGCGAATGCGCTGCTGGTGAAGGTCAACCAGATCGGCACACTCACCGAGACGTTGGACGCCGTCGAGCTCGCGCACCGCAACGGCTACAAGACGATGATGAGCCACCGTTCCGGCGAGACCGAGGACACCACCATCGCCGACCTCGCGGTCGCGGTGGGCAGCGGTCAGATCAAGACCGGTGCGCCCGCGCGCAGCGAGCGCGTCGCCAAGTACAACCAGCTGCTGCGCATCGAGGATGCCCTCGGTGATTCCGCGCGGTACGCCGGGGACGTCGCGTTCCCGCGCTTCGTATTCGAGGGTTAGTCAAACAGGGGACGTAATGACGGAGCGACGTGCGCGAGGTACCAGTCCAGCCGGGCGTGGGGACCGCCGCACGTCGCGTTCCGCCACGTCGCGGCCCAAGGCCGGATCCGACACGGAGACGGCCGCCCGGCCCGCCGCGGTAAAACGCACCGCGCGCAGGCGGTCGGAGGACAAGAAAGCCGGGCCGCAGAAGGTCGGGTTGCGCACGAGCGGCCACGGCGCGGACAGGCACGACCGCACGAT
This sequence comes from Nocardia sp. NPDC052316, assembly GCF_044547795.1. Classification (NCBI taxonomy): domain Bacteria; kingdom Bacillati; phylum Actinomycetota; class Actinomycetes; order Mycobacteriales; family Nocardiaceae; genus Nocardia; species Nocardia sp. NPDC052316. The sequence goes on along the minus strand of NZ_JBIUBB010000001.1, from coordinate 839,083 downwards.
TCTGGGTCTGTCCACCGGCAAGGCGGTCGTCCTGGCCATCGTGGTGTGCGCGCTCGCGCTCACCTTGGCCGTGCCGATGCGCACGTACTTCACCCAGCGGGCCGAGGCTGCGCAGCTCGCGCAGCAGCGCAAGGACCTGGAGGCCGACCTCGCGCGGCTGCGGGATCGTCGTGCGCAGCAACAGGATCCGGCCTACATCCGCTCCGAGGCGCGCGACCGGCTGCGGTTGGTGCTGCCCGGTGAGACCCCCTACATCGTGCAGGTGCCCGGCATCGAGGCGCCCGCCGCACCGACCGCCGCGACCAAGTCCAGGGAGCCGGACCCCTGGTACACCGAACTGTGGCGCAGCATCTCCGAACCACAACCCGCCCCCGCGGCCGAGCAGACGCCGGCGCCCGGCCTGCCGCCTGCCGGGCCGCCGCCAGGACCGGAAGGACCCAGGTGACAGCGCCGAACGACCAGGATCTCGCGATCATCGCCAAGCAGCTCGGCCGCGAACCACGCGGCGTGCTCGCCGTCGCATATCGCACCCCGGACGGGATCCCGGCCGTCGTGAAAACCGCGCCGCGCCTGCCCGACGGCACGCCGTTCCCCACCCTGTACTACCTGACCGACCCGCGGCTCACCGCCGAGGCGAGCAGGCAGGAATCCGCGGGCGTGATGCGCGAGATGACCGAACGGCTCGGCAGCGACCAGGAATTGGCCGCCGCCTACCGCGCCGCGCACGAGAGCTATCTGGCCGAGCGGAACGAGATCGAGTCGCTCGGTACCGATTTCACCGGCGGCGGGATGCCGGAGCGGGTGAAGTGCCTGCACGTGCTGATCGCGCACGCGCTGGCCAAGGGTCCCGGCGTGAATCCGTTCGGAGACGAGGCGGTGGCGCTGGCCGCCGACAATGGGTTGCGCGGCACCGCGATCCCGGCCGACTGGCCGAAGTACGAGCAGGCCGGCGTTCAGGAAGCGGAGCACAGGCATGAGTGATCGGGTAGCCGCCGTCGACTGCGGGACCAACTCCATCCGACTATTGATCGCCGACGTGCTCGACGACGGGCGACTCGCCGACGTGCACCGGGAGATGCGGATCGTGCGCCTCGGCCAGGGCGTGGACGCGACCGGTTCGCTGGCGCCGGAGGCGATCGAGCGCACCCGGGTCGCATTGGCCGACTATGTGGCACTGATGCGGGAGACCGGCGTCGGACGGGTGCGGATGACCGCCACCTCCGCCACCCGCGACGCGGCCAACCGCGAGGATTTCTTCGCCATGGCCCGCGCTGAACTCGGCGCCGTGGTGCCGGGCGCCGAGGCCGAGGTGATCACCGGTGACGAGGAGGCGCGCCTGTCGTTCGCGGGTGCGATCGGCGAACTGTCCAGCGAGGCAGGGCCTTTCGTCGTCGTCGATCTCGGCGGCGGCTCGACCGAGCTGGTCTTCGGCGACAGCGACGGCGTGCAGGGCGCCTACTCCGCCGACATCGGCTGTGTCCGGATCACCGAACGCTGCCTGCCCGGCAACCCGCCCACGGCCGAACAGGTCAGCGCCGCACGAGAATTCGCCGCCGAGCGACTATCCGAGGCCTTCGCGAAGGTGCCCGTCACGGGCGCGCGCACCTGGGTCGGCGTCGCGGGCACCATGACCACGCTGGCCGCGGTCGCCCTCGACCTGCCCGAATACGACTCGGCGAAGGTGCATCTCACCCGCCTCACCCTGGATCAGCTGCGCGCCGTGTGTGATCGCCTGGTCGCCATGACGCATGACGAGCGTGCCGCCCTCGGCCCGATGCACCCGGGCCGCGTCGATGTGATCGGCGGCGGTGCCGTCATCGCCGAGGTGCTCGCCGACGAATTGGCGCGCCGTGCGGGCATTTCCGAGCTCGTCGTCTCCGAACACGACATCCTCGACGGGATCGCGCTGTCCATCGCGTAGTGCGGTGAGCGCCGGAAGGCTACGGCGACTTGCCGTCTCGCGCTCGACCGGCCACCAGATCCGCCAGCCTGGACAGTGACTCCTTGTTGCGCGGTACCAGCAGCTGCGCCTGCACCACGTCGGGTACCAGCGCGGCCGGACCGCTGATCGCGCGTTCGAACATGCTGATCCGCGTACTGTCCGCGGTCACCTCGCTCAGCTCCAACCGGATCCACGCCGAACCGACCGGCCACAGCCGCGCCTCCAGCTCGATCATCCGCGGCGGATCCACCTCACGCACCTTGGTGGTGTCGGACAGGTTCAGCGGCCACGGGCCCACGCTGTGGTGGATCCGGGTGCCGACCGCGGGCCAGCCGGCATCGACATCGCGAATATGCGAGGCGCCGACCACCCACAGCGGATACAGCCAGCCGTCGGCCAGCACTGCGAACGTATCCGCCACCGAGGCGGGCACCGTGATCTCTATCGGTTCCATCCGTGCGTCACTTTCGTCGTCCGACGGGGTCGCCGGGGCGGGGACTCGGCTGCGGCGTGTTGTTCCCGGATGCCCAGGGCGGGCCTGAGGAAACGCTCGATTACGCAGTCTGGCACGATCCGCAACCGGGCGCGACGCTGCGAGGATCTTCGAGATTTCGGTGTTGATGCCGAAGAATCGTCGCAAACATGGGAAGGTCTGAGGATGTCGGAAGTGAAAACGGCTGATTCACCGATTGCCGGACGTACCGTCTTCGGTCACCCGATCGGGTTGACCAACCTTTTCGGAGTCGAACTGTGGGAACGGTTCTCGTACTACGGAATGGTCAGCATCCTCGCCTACTACCTGTACTACTCGACCACCGAAGGCGGGCTCGGGCTCGCTCAGAGCACCGCCGTCGGCATTGTCGGCGCCTACGGCGGACTGGTCTACCTGTCGACGGTGCTCGGCGGCTGGATCGCCGACCGGCTGCTCGGCATGGAACGCACGGTGTTCTACGGCGGCGTGGTGGTGATGGCGGGCCATATCGCGCTGGCCGTGCTGCCCGGCCTGACCGGTGTCGGCGTCGGCCTGGTGCTCGTCGCACTCGGCAGCGGCGCGCTCAAGGCCAACGCGTCCTCGCTGCTCGGCACGCTGTACCCGAGGGGTGACGCCCGCGCGGACGGCGGGTTCACGCTGTTCTACCTCGGCATCAATCTCGGCGCGTTCAGCGGTCCGTTGCTCACCGGCCTGCTGCGCGACCACCTCGGCTTCCACTACGCGTTCGGCGCCGCCGCGATCGGCATGGCGCTCGGGCTCATCCAGTACGTCGTATTCCGCCGCAACCTCGGCACGCACGGCCGGGAGGTGCCGAACCCGTTGCCGCGCAGCGCGATCGGCCCGATGATCGGCCTGCTCGCCGGCGCCGCGCTGCTGGTCGCCCTGGTCTTCGCGACCGGCCTGGTGACCCTGGACAACCTGCCCGACGTGACCACCGGCGTCATCGCCGTCGCCGCGATCAGCTATTTCATCGTCATGCTGACCAGCGCCAAGGTGACCCAGCTGGAGCGCAGCCGGGTGCGCGCGTTCATCCCGCTGTTCATCGCCAACGCGGTGTTCTGGTCGCTGTTCCAGCAGATCTTCACGGTGCTCACGGTCTACTCCGACGAACGGATCGACTGGCGCATCTTCGGCTGGACCGCCCCGTCGAACTGGATCAGTTCGGTTGAGCCGGTCTGGATCATCACGCTCTCGCCGCTGTTCGCCATCATGTGGACCAAGCTCGGCACCAGGGCGCCGAGCACGCCCCGTAAATTCGCGCTCGGCGTGATCGGCATGGGACTGGCGTTCATCTTGTTCGTGCCGCTGTCGTTCATCACCGGACAGCACGTGCCCATCCTGCTCATCGTCGCCGTCCTGGCCGGATTCGCGATCTCGGAGTTGCTGCTGTCGCCGATCGGTCTTGCGGTGACCACCCAGCTCGCACCGGAAGCTTTCCGGGCACAGATGATGGCGCTGTACTTTTTCTCGGTTGGCATCGGCACGTCGATGTCGGGTACTTTGGCTCGGTTCTATGACCAAGACCACGAAATCGCCTACTTCGGAATCACCGGCGCCGTCGCGGTCTGCGCCGGACTGATCGTGGCGGCCATCGCGCCGCGCATCACGAGGCACATGGCGGGTGTGCATTAAAAGCCTGCCCACCGGGCATAGACGGGTTCGACAGCATGACCAGAGGTAGAGGAGAAGGTGTGGCGATCGGCGAGTTGGACGACGCGACCGGACAGGGAAGTCGATGGGGCGGGTTGTTCCGCACCAAGACGGTCGAGCAATCGATCAAGGACACCGACGAACCGGATTCGAAACTCCGCAAGGACCTGACCGCTTGGGACCTCACCGTCTTCGGCGTCGCGGTGGTGATCGGCGCGGGCATCTTCACGCTCACCGCGCGCACCGCGGGCAATGTCGCCGGACCGTCGGTCTCGCTGGCGTTCGTGTTCGCCGCGATCGCGTGCGGGCTGACCGCCCTCTGCTACGCGGAATTCGCCTCGACGGTGCCGGTGGCGGGCAGCGCCTACACGTTCTCCTACGCCACCTTCGGTGAACTCGTCGCGTGGATCATCGGCTGGGACCTGATCCTGGAGTTCGCGCTCGCCACCTCGGTGGTGGCCAAGGGCTGGTCGCAGTACCTCGGCGAGGTGATCGGGACGACGCCGGTCGTGCAGATCGGCTCGGTGTCGTTCGACTGGGGCGCGGTCGTGCTGATCGCGGTCCTCGGCGTGCTGCTGGCCACCGGGACCAAGGTGTCCTCGCGGGTGTCCGCGGTGGCCGTCGCCATCAAGCTGGCCGTGATCGCGCTCGTGCTGATCGTCGGCGTCACCTACTTCAAGTCGGAGAACCTGACCCCCTACATCCCGCCGTCCCAGCCGGGCGCGGAGGGCGACGGCCTGCGCCAGTCGCTGTTCTCCTTCCTGACCGGCGCCGGGCACAGCAGCTTCGGCTGGTACGGCCTGCTCGCCGCGGCCAGCCTGGTGTTCTTCGCGTTCATCGGCTTCGACGTGGTCGCGACCACCGCGGAGGAGACCAAGAACCCACAGAAGGCGGTGCCGCGCGGCATCCTCGGCTCGCTGCTCATCGTCACCATCCTGTACGTCGCGGTGTCGCTGGTGCTCACCGGCATGGTGCCCTACACCGATCTGGCCGGTGACAACGCCACGCTGGCAACGGCTTTCGCGATCCACGGCGACACCTGGGTGAAGAACATCATCTCCATCGGCGCGCTCGCCGGACTCACCACCGTGGTCATGGTGATGTTCCTCGGGCAGACCAGGGTGCTGTTCGCCATGTCGCGTGACGGGCTGATGCCGCGCAAGCTGGCGCACACCGGCAAGCACGGCACGCCGGTGCGGATCACCGCGATCGTCGGCGTGGTCTGCGCGCTGCTCGCCGGGTTCGTCGACTTCGGCACGCTGGAGGAGATGGTCAATATCGGCACGCTGTTCGCCTTCGTGCTGGTCTCGATCGGCGTGCTCGTGCTGCGCCGCACCCGCCCCGACCTGCCGCGCGGCTTCCGCGTTCCGTGGGTGCCGGTCGTGCCGATCCTCGGCGTCCTCGCCTGCCTGTGGCTGATGCTGAACCTGTCGGTGGAGACGTGGCTGCGATTCCTGGTCTGGATGGCGCTCGGCTTCCTCATCTACTTCGCCTACAGCCGCAGGCACTCGGTGCTGCGCAACACCCCCGTCGAGTAGTGGGCCGACGAGTGGCACCCGGTCGCGGAGAATCGCGAGCTCCCTGGTGTGCCACTCGTCCGGCGCGAACTGGGGACGCGCTCGCGGCCGAGGGTGGACGGTAGCGTGGCGAGGGTGTCGCAGCGCGAGCTCGTCGTCCTCGGGACCGCCAGTCAGGTGCCGACCAAGCAGCGCAACCACAATGGATATCTGCTGCTCTGGGACGACGAAGGGGTGCTGTTCGATCCGGGGGAGGGGACGCAGCGGCAGATGACCTACGCCGGTGTATCGGCCACCGACATCACCCGGATCGCGATCACCCACTTCCACGGCGATCACAGCCTCGGCTTGGCCGGGGTGGCGCAGCGGATCAGTCTCGACCAGGTGCCGCACCCCGTCGACGTGTGCTTCCCCGCCTCCGGTGCCGAGTATTACGACCGGCTCGTCAACGCCACCGCCTACTACCGGCGCGCCGAATTGCGGCCACGCCCGGTCGAATCGCCCGGCCCGGTGGAGTTCCCCGGCGCGCCGTTCGCGGTGTCGGCGGTCCGGCTGTCCCACCCGGTCGACACCTTCGGCTACCGGCTCACCGAGCCGGCGGGGCGGCGCATCCTGCCCGACCGCCTGCGGCACTTCGGGCTCAGCGGTCCCGTCATCGGCCGACTACAGCAGCAGGGGCACCTCGAAATAGCGGGTCGCACCGTCACTCTCGACGAAGTCAGCGAACCACGCCCTGGCCAGAGCTTCGCCTTCGTCATGGACACCCGCCTCTGTGACGGTGTGCACGAACTCGCCGCGAACACCGACCTGCTCGTCATCGAGGCCACCTTCCTCGACGCCGACGCCCCCCTCGCCGCCGAATACGGCCACCTCACCGCAGGCCAAGCCGCCCGCGTCGCCGCCGAAGCAGGCACCGACACGCTGGTCCTCACCCACTTCTCCCAGCGCTACCGCGACCTCACCGACCACCTCACCGAAGCCCGCAAATACTTCTCCGGCACCCTGCACATCGCCACCGACCTGACCCGAATCCCCCTTCCGCCCAGACGATGACACCCATCCACCCGCCCGCTCCCCACTTGCTCCCCAGTCTTTGGTCAAATGCCCTACTTTTTCCAGGAGGATGCCGACACGTTGCACAGCTAGAACACTCGGAATTCCGGTACACCCGTACGACTCGGTACGCTGTCCCGGACGCCCCCATAGCCCAATTGGCAGAGGCAGTGGACTTAAAATCCATCGAGTGTCGGTTCGAGTCCGACTGGGGGCACGTACAGCATCCACAACATGCACGTCCGGGCGATGGCCGGGGGTCTGTGGCTGGTGTTATGTCGCCTATGGCCGTGGCTGTGTGTGTGATGGTGGGGACGTGGTCGGCGGGCAGGGTGATGGTGGCGCGGGTAGCGCTGTCGTGCAGCTGAATCTGGAGCTTGGTGATCTCGGACAGGCGCTGCAGGACACTCGCGACGGAATCCGCGACGGCAAAGCCCGGGATCACTACTGCACTGAGGCAAATTACGTCATTCCGTAAGCGTCTCAGGCATCCTCGTCGACCCAGACAACCGCGTCCTGGTCATACGCCGCGCCGACAACGGTCACTGGGAAGCTCCCGAGGCGTCCTGAAACTCGAACGGCGCCGAACTCACCGTCGATCACGTCGTCGACCAGGTAGTCGCGGCGAGCCGGGTCTCGGTGGACGGGCCGGTGGACCTGCTGGGATTCTCCGTCGGTGCTGCCGGAGTGTTGCAGTGGCTCGCGGCGGTCCGGTGGGCGGTAGCGGCGAGACTCCCGCTCGCCGGGGGCGGAAGAATCTGCACCAATTCGAACAGGCCATGGCATTATTGCCGCTGATTTCGACCCCAGCCCAGAACATGCGCGCACGAGAGGACGGCCCATGGCGCAGACGGTTCGTGGCGTGATCGCACGATCGAAGCAGGCACCGGTCGAGGTCGCCGACATCATCGTGCCGGATCCCGGGCCGGGCGAGGCCTTGGTGCGGGTGCAGGCGTGCGGGGTGTGCCACACAGACCGCAACTACCGCGAGGGTATCGTCGGCGACGAGTTCCCCTTCCTGCTCGGCCACGAAGCCGCCGGTGTGGTGGAGGCCGTCGGTGCGAATGTGACCGACGTCGGACCTGGCGACTTCGTAGTTCTGAATTGGCGGGCGGTCTGCGGTTCCTGCCGTGCCTGCCGCAGGGGCAAGCCGTGGAACTGCCTGTCCCCGTTGACCGCCGACCAACCGATGACACTGCCCGACGACACCCCGCTCACCCCGGCGCTCGGCCTCGGCACCTGCGCCGAGAAGACCCTCGTCCACGCCAAGCAATGCACCAAGGTCGACCCCGACGTCTCCCCCGCCGCGGCCGCACTGCTGGGTTGCGGAGTCATGACCGGCGTGGGTGCGGCCCTCTACACCGGCGCTGTCGAACGCGGTGACGCCGTTGCGGTCTTCGGCTGCGACGGTATCGGCAGCGCCGCCGTGGCCGGAGCCGCGCTGGCCGGCGCGAGCACTATCATCGCCGTCGACACCGAGCTCCGAAACCTGGCCTGGGCCACAGGCTTCGGCGCCACGCATACCATCGACGCGAGCACCACCGACCCGGTACAGCGGATCCGGGAACTCACCGAAGGCCTCGGCGCGGACGTGGTCATCGACAACGTGGGAGCCCTCGACACCTGGACGCAAGCTTTCCGCGTGCGCGCCGAGGCCGGAACCCTCGTCATGCTCGCCGTACCCACACCGGACATACGCCTGGACCTGCCGCTGCTCGAGCTGCGTGTGCGTAGCGGCGCGCTGAAATCATCGTGGTATGGCGACTGCCTGCCCTCACGCGACATCCCCAGCCTGCTCGCGCTCTACCGCCACGGTCGCCTCGACCTGGATGCTTTTGTCACCGAACGGATTTCACTGGACGGCATAGAACAGGCATTCGCTAAGCTCGCCCACCACGACGTCGTCCGATCGGTGATCCTCATGTAGGGCGACCCCCCGATCGGTATGACCGGACGGTTGGCACCCGCACCGAATACCGGCTGTCGGGCAACGATGCCGCAGTGCTCGGCAGGCCATGAAGATCCGTTGTCGGCCAGCGGGTTTCGACCAAAGGCGCGCCGGAATGGCAGTAGGGCTGCTTCGGGCCTCGGCGGCCCGGTACCGGATTTCGCCGCGGATGGGCTGCGCGGGTAGCGTCGCCTGCGGAGAGCTCGGTCAGATGGGACGGAGGCGTGATGGTGTCGATGGGGCGGTGGTGGCGCTCCGTCGCCTGCTGGCGCGTGTTGACCCTGGTCCTGGTCGCATTACCGCAGGTGCTCACCGCGCACTTCCCGGAGCTGCCGGACAGCGACGCTGGGGCGATCCACAGCGACTTCAGCGAGGTGATCTCCATGTCGCCGCCGCCGCTGCTCGAGCAATGGCTCGAGTATGTCGCAGAGGCCGGCCTCGTGGTGCTGCTGCCCGCAGTCGCATTCGTGCTGCCGCGCAGGTATGCCCGGCTCGGAACGCGCTGTGCCGCAGGTATTCTGGCCGCCCTCGGCACGGTAGGCGGATACCTCGGGATGTCGTCGCTCGAGTACGGCGCCACGCCGGTATCGGGTTTGCTGTTCATGTCGCCGGTGTACCTGCTGGCGGCAGGCGCGCTCGTGCTGAGTGAGCGACAGCACCGGCCCGAGGCGAGTGAGCCCGCGACGAGCTAGCGTTGCCATGACACAACACTTCGGCGTGTTGGTGAACAGCAGCTCGGCGCCTCACGAACCTCCGGTATTGCCGGCGAATCGGGCGGGTAGGGGGCGACTCCGGACAGCCGCACCGCCGAGCGGAACCACCGACGCAGTCAAGGCGGTCCAAGAAGCGCTGATGATCGTGGGCGACGGCGGGGACGTGGTCGGCGGGCAGTGTGACGGTGATGGTGGCCCTGGCGGCGTTGTCGTGCAGCTGAATCGCGGCTAGGTGATCTCGAACAGGCTGTGCCGCATTTCTGGTTGCGGTCGAACGGATGTGGAGAACAAAGAGACCGCGAGGAGTATTTTCGTCCTGCCGGGATCCGTTGGTGCAGAGATGTTGCTGAAACCGTAATCGGGCGCGAAAGGGGAGCCATGAGCGCTCCCCTGACCGCACCGGTGAGTGCGCACAGTGGTGTCTAGCCGATCCGGGCGTTGCCGGGCGCGCCGCATGTGGACGACGTCGGTGCACCGGCCAGCCGCTGGGCGAGCCAATCGATGGCGTGTGGGAAGTCCTGGAATTCGGCTGAAACATGCTCGGCGAGCGGGTATTTCACGTACGTGACGTCGACGCCGCGAGCGCAGTAGTCGGCAACGAAGCGGTCGGTATCGGGGACCGTGGCGAATTCGTCGATGAATGCGGATGCGAGATGCATTGGTGTGGCCGGTGTCCCGTAGCGGCCGGCTCGCAACGACTCCACAACCTCCGCGACCGCAGGTACGGCGAGGGGCCAGATGCGATCGACGGTGTAGTCTTCGACCCGCTTGAATGCGAACTCTGATACCACATCCGTATAGCACGTACTGGTGAGCTTTTGCTTCAGGCTGGAATCGAGGAAGTAGGACGCGATATTCAATTCGGGGTAAGCGCGGTCGAGGCCGAAAGCCGCCTCCATGTTGATGCTGGTGAACGGCCCCCCGTTCATATGGGCGGCAGCAGCTGCCATATCGGTCGGTAGGCCTCCGGCTGCGACGCCGCGGATGTTCAGCTCCGGGGCGTAGGTGGGCGCGAGTTCGGCGCCGAACTCCGTCCCGCGCGAGCCACCGGAATAGCCGTACATCAGCACGGGTGTCGCAGTGCCGGAAAGACCTGCGGGGGCGAAATTCTCGGCGGCGCGAATGCCGTCGAGAGTGTTGCGCCCCTCGACGTAACCGGCCGCGAACTCACCCTCGGGACCAAGATAGTCGGGTACCACGACAGTCCAGCCGCGTTCGAGCGCCGCGACGAGATTGTTCACTTCGCTGGGTAAACCACTGCGGCTCTGACCGCTGGCGTCGACGCGAAGTGTGTAAGACGGATTGCAACGGGAATTCAGGGAGTCGATCCACAGCTGTTCCGAGTACAGCACCGGAGGCTCGACGCCCTCCTCCGGGCGCAGGAGAATCGCCATCGTCGTCCACGGCGTCCCTTTGGTGTTCTGGCTGACATACTTGAGCTGCCATGCGGAATACGGTATCGACGTCGAGAAACCCGGAAGAGTCACTGGTCGGCTGTCGACCACTTCCCCCATCGCTCTTCCATTCAACGACTCGGGCTGCGCATAGAACGGATCGTCCATGGGTAGCTGTGGTGGCTCAGGTGCCGCTATGGCGTCGACTGGCGATATCGTATTCACCGAACCAGCGATCACCAGTGCAGTCGCGCAGCGAACGAGCCCGTTGCGAATGGTCATGAGCTGGATCGTATCGGCGGAGGCGACGGTGCAGGAGTGTGTGGCTCACCGACACGCATCCCGGGGTAAAAATGTGTCTCGACCACGATGGTTCACCTATGTTTCGGGCTTCGTTTATCGCCGTGGCGAAAGTCGACGGCACGGTGAGACACTCCGGCTGGGGCCACCGGGTAGAAGCTCGCCGCGGCAGCCATATAGCCAGCCAGATCATGCCTAGATCTTGACTGGAGACAACCGAAGCCGTTGACTCGGATTTCGCCAATGTCCAGCTGGCTCAACGAATTCCGGGCCAGTATGGATCGACCGGGATGCAGGGGACGGGGGCGGGATGGTCAGGGTCGAGCGCATTGAGAACGTGGCGCCAGACTCGTTCGTTGTAGAGGGTGGACAGATGTTCGGAGCGGTCTATCGGGCAGCCGTCCTGGAGGGTGATATTGGTGACTCGAGGACCGTCGAGGTACTGGTTTTCATAAGGGGTGACGGTTTGGTCGTACCGAGTGACGATGGTGGTGTAAGTGACACCGGGGCGGGTGTCACCCGCGCCATAGATTTCTTCGACGATGTCGCTGTCCAGCGCTTGCTGAGTAAGACTGGGAAATGCGGCACCCAACGCGTTGTATGCACCGGGCGCCAGTGAACGCCCCAGGGAAACAATGGTGCTCAACGATGTTCCGTGATTGCTGGGGGAAATGCCGATCATTTTATCGACGAATTCGGTGCCGTCCAGCCTGTTCAGATAATACAGCGATACCAGGCCGCCGCCCGACGAATGCCCGACCACATCCACCTTCGCCGCCCCGGTCGCGGCGCGCACGCGGTCGACCATAATCGCCAGGTCGCGGGCCTGCTCGGTGACGTCACCGAGTGTGTAGACCGGCGTACCATTCGGCAGCCAAGACGGGGTGCCGGTATTGAACGTGTAAACGCAGAATCCGTTGTTCTTCAGAAACGGGGCTCCCGCGCGCCAATCATTACCCATCCCCAGCCCGGTCCCGTTGACGAGAACCACCGGATGCGGATGCTCGGGCGTGGGTAGGCAGTTCCAATCATTCGCGCCCGGCGGCGGTGTCTCTGGCGCGAGCAGGCCCAATACGGCGTCGCGAAAATCGAACTGCACCGGCAATGGCCCCATCGAGGGCTCCGCCGAAGCGTTCGCGGCAAGCATGCCGCCAACCACCACGGTTATAGCTGTCAGCCAGGCGACTTTTCCGGTCAGATGCCTCCGCATGAGCCTAACCGTAAACCTGAAATCGCTTACCCGGCCGCTCGAACCAGCGTGTCGGCATATTTGCCTTTTCGCCTCCGTACTATCTGCGGCATACGAGAGGCCCGCGAGGGATTCGATGGCGCGCCGATCGCGTGCAACCGGTCGCGGTCCCGGTCGGTCAGCGGCCTGTCCTCGCCCCAGACGTCGAGCTGCCTGACGTCGTTCGCGTCGCTGTCGGCGACCGTGTCACCTCCACCTGCTACGTCTCCTGGACCGACGGCCGATGCGAGTCGCCGAGACCCGCGACCAGTACGGCCTCAGCCACGACGCGGGCGAAGTGCAGATCATGTCCAGACGAGCTGGATGAGGCCTGAGTTACCCTTGGTGCCATCGGAATTGTGGCTCCCACCGTCGCCGCCGGAGCCGGGAAAGCCACCATGGCCTGCGCCCTGGGGAGACTGGCCGAAATCGCCTTTCTCGAGGGACAAGGGGCCGCTGTCATGGCCATCGCTCTCGCCATCGCCATCGCCATCGCCATCGGCGTCGCGATCGGCGTCGGCGTCGCGATCGGCGTCGGCGTCGCGATCGGCGTCGGCGTCGCGATCGGCGTCGGCGTCGCGATCGGCGTCGCCGATACAGCCGGAACCGGTGGCATCGCCGCCGCCTCCGCCCGCACCGGCTGCGCCGGTGCCCGAGCCCCCGCCACCGCCGCCACCTGCAGCGGACAGGCGGAGCTGGCTGCCGGCGTTCGCCGTGGATGCACCGCCGCCGCCACCACCGCCGCTGCCACCAGCGGTAAAGTCGCCACCCGCCGGACCACCGGAGCCGCCGTGCGCGCCTCCCGCACCCGCGCCACCGTCACCGCCGGCCCCCGCAGTGACGTCGCCGCCGTCCGCACCGCCCATCGCACCACCGGCGCCGCCGGTGCCGTTCTTGCTGCCCCCGGCTCCGGCGCCGCCCACGGTGCCGGAGATGACGGTGCCGGCGTCGAGGACCATCGCGCAGACCGCGCGACCGCCTTGACCGCCGCCGCCGCCGAAACCGCCGCCGCCGCCTCCGCCGCCACCCCAGGCAACGATCGTCACCGTCGCGGTGGCGGGGAGCACGCAACTGAACGATCCGCTGGTGAAGTCGCTGTAGTTGACACAGGTGGGCGGGCTGTCAGCGCGTGCGGTGGTCGTCACTCCGCCGGTCGTTATCAGTGCGCTCCACGTCAAACCCAGGGCGCCGACCCAAGAGACGCCTCGCCGCAGGGGAAGGGAACCTTTTCGCATTGCCGAACCTCCGTTTGCCGGTCGCGCTCGTTTGCCTCCGAACAAAGCGCGCGGCCGGTGAACAGCGCCGCACACCACCGGCATTCGACACCGTCGGCACAGCGGATGGGTCGAAGGTCGCGACTACGCCAATCGATCCACCGGTACCGAGAGGTCCTGGCACTGTCCGCTGCACACGCGCTGCTCGGTGCCTCGACCCGCTATGCCGACTCGACCTCGTCGGGTTCCACAGCTGGGATGTGTTCAGCTGGCCAAATCGGCGAGGTGGCGGGTTCGGGTGGTGGCGCGGACTGCGGCGGCGATCGCGACTATCGGTGGTACCCAGCGTGCCTCGGTGGGGGAGATCGACCAGGAGGCCGCGCCGTGGGCGAGTCTGGTTGGGGGGAGGGGGATGCCCGCACCGTCGGTGTGGACCGTGGCGCCCGCGTGGCGCAGTGCGGCAATGGCCATGGCGGCCTTGGTGGTACCGCGGACGAGGTGGATCTCGCGGCGTTGTGCGCCGGGGACCTCGATGACCGGGCCGGAGAGGTTGTTGGCGCGCAGGAAGCGGCGGACCGCGGCGGCCAAGGCGCCGGTGAGTTCGACGGCGGCGATCTGGTCGTCGGTGATCAGGCTGTGGCCGTTGGCCGTTTCAGCGACGGTCCAGCCGTGACGGCGGTAGTTCTCGGCCGCGTCGAGTGTCGCCGTGGTGCCGGAACTCGGGGACGTCACGGGCACTGCCTTCTCCTTCACCGGGTAGCTCGAGGTCTCGCAGCGGGATGTGCAGGTGGTTCGGGCTGCTCGGCCGGAACAGGGCCGACAGGCCCAACTCTCACATCTGCACCTGTGCATCAAATCCGTTGCGGCTAAGAGTTTCCCTACAGAAAGCTTGCGATCCCTAACCGCACCAGCGATTCTGCGCGCACTCCACGCCGGAAACATCGCCCCGCGGTCGCGTCCCTTGTCATCCTTTGGGCGGACCTACCCCGAGCCGAGTCATCCCTGCCCCTCCGGCGCTGCCCCGAGAAAGAATGACGAGCCGCAGGCCAGGCGCCTGCGGCTCGCCGCACTGAATGCCGATCAACCCCTCGGTGCACGGCTTCAGTTGGTCGGGACGGGCCTCGACCGATACTCGTCTGCCGATGATCCTGACAGTCTCGGCGGATCGGGGGTATCGGCCGTATGACCGACAGTGCTGCGGCATGACCGACAGTGCTGCGGCGCGAACACGCCACCGGTAGCCGCAAACTCCCCTTCCCGGAGTGTCGATCTTGCACAATCGGTGCATGCCCAAGCCCTGCCTGCTGCTCCAGCTACGACCCGAGCGCGCCGCGGCGGACGACGAGTACCACGCCGTCCTGCGTGCGGGCGGGCTCGACGTCGACGACGTGGTGCGGGTGCAGATGGATCAGGGACTTCCGCACCTCGAACTCGACGATTTCGCGGCGGTGATCGTCGGCGGCGGACCGAGCAATGTCAGCGCCCCGGAGGACCAGAAGTACGACTACCAGCAGCGTTTCGAGCCGGGATTGAAGAAGCTGCTGCTCGAGATCGTCGCCCGCGACTTCCCGTACCTGGGGGCCTGCTATGGCCTGAGCATCCTGGCGGACGTGCTCGGCGGCACGGTGAGCGGCGAACGATACAGCGAGAAGGCGGGCGCGCAGACGATCGAACTGACCGATCACGGGGCCGAAGACCCGCTGCTGCGCGACATCCCACGGTCGTTCCGTGCCTTCGGTGGCCACAAGGAGGCCTGCCAGGATGTGCCGCCGAACGCGGTATTGCTGGCGGGATCGGCAGGCTGCCCGGTGCAGATGATTCGCGTCGGCAGGCAGGTGTACGCCACCCAGTTCCATCCAGAACTCGATGGCGACGGACTCGCACTGCGCATCGAGATATATCGACACGCAGGCTATTTCGATCCCGCGGAAGCGGACTACCTCACCGAGCTAGGGCACCGGGAAGAGATCACCGCGCCTAAGGAGATACTGCGGCGCTTTCTGACCAGGTACCGCAGCGAGCATTGAGCAGGTCGGTCAGCCGGTGGTGATGCCACTGGCGATCTTCACGACGACCTTGTCCGCGGTGACCTCCTGCACCGTGACATTGAACCCGTCGGCGGACTGCGTCTGCCCGGCCGGGACGCTGACCTGCTGGCCACCCACCTTCAGCGTGACGGTATCGCCGTTCACCGCAACGAGTTCCGCGTCCACGCCGATGATGGTGACCTTGGCGTTCACCCCGCGGTCGAAGGTGACCGTGCAACCGCTCACGCCGCAGTCGGTCTTGGTACCCGCACCCTCCACCGTGCAGGCGGACACTCCGAACACGGCGAGAAAGGCGAGCACGAGCAGGGCGGCCAAGCGGCGAGCAGACATGCCGCCAGAATAGAGCGAATCGGACAAGATCGGGTCCGCCGCGCGGCATCGGTCACAGTGCCGGTCAACCGGACGACTCACCACGCCGCCGATTGTTCGCGCGCAAGGCGGCGTTGTCGGTGCGCAGGCGGTCGTTGTCGGAGTGCAGGTCGGCGTTGGCGTCTTCCAAATCCAGGATGCGGCCGATACCCGCGAGGTTGATCCCCGCGGCGGCCAGCGTGGTGATGCGGTGTAGTCGGGCGAGGTCATCGCCGCTGTAGCGGCGGGTGCCGCCGTCGCTGCGTGCGGGTCGGACCAGGCCGTGCCGTTCGTAGAGCCGCAGTGTCTGCACACCGATCCCGGCCAGGTCGGCGGCCACCGAGATCCCGTACACCGCCTGTCCTGGGTCGGGTAGGTGCGTCTTACCCTGCGGCTCGTCTGGCATAGCGCTCCTTCTCTCTCAGGTTTTCTAGTGTAAACACTTGCACTCAGCTGTCGAGAGTGCTAAAACAAATCTATGTCAGGCGACACAGGTTATCTGACCCGACGACGAAGAATGGAGTGAGTTGGAGGTGGCGACCATGCTGATGCGTACCGATCCGTTCCGCGATCTGGACCGTCTCACGCAGCAGGTGTTCGGCACAGCGGCCCGTCCCGCGGTGATGCCGATGGACGCTTGGCGCGAGGGTGACGAGTTCCTGGTCGAGCTCGACCTGCCAGGCATCGACCCGAAGTCACTGGATCTGGACATCGAGCGCAACGTGTTGACCGTCCGGGCGACCCGCCCCGAGCTGGATTCATCGCGGTCGATGATCGCCGCGGAACGCTCCCGCGGGGTGTTCAGCCGCCAGTTGTTCCTCGGTGAGGGCCTCGATACCGACCACATCCGGGCCGACTACACCGATGGCGTGCTGCGCTTGAGCATCCCCGTCGCGGAGAAGGCCAAGCCACGCAAGATCGAGATCGAGCACAGCGACCGGAGGCAGGCGATCAACGCCTGACCGGTCCCGGCCCGACGCTTCGTGGAGGAGGCAGGGTCATGACCGGAATCGATACTCGCCCAGTATCGTTCGACACTCTCGACGACGAATTGCTGCTGCTCGACCCCGACATCGAGCAGTTGTTCGCCGAGGTGGACACGATTCTGTGCGAAGCCCGCGCGCGAAGGGCGGTTCCGCCGCGAGTGCCGGTTCCGGTCCCGGGCCTGTGGCCGCGCGTACGCCGGCTGTGCTTCGTGCACCCGGCCCCGTTGCGCGGTCGTCCGCCCGGGACCGGGCGGGCCACTCAGCGCGGTCCGCCTCCGCCGCGCTGAACAGCTCAATGGTCAAGCGCGAGAGAGGAAGCGAGGTGAGGCCCGGATCACGACGCTGAGCAGCACGTCCGTCGGTGGTGCTGCCGTAACCACCCAGCACCAGGCGCGTTCGAGAACACAGTGCGATCAGTTATCCGCGCACCGCCACCCTTGTGGCGTCACGGGTGGCACGGCATCGCCACCGCGGACCGTTTGAAAAGTCACGTTCCTCTTCCTAGAACAGGCCCGGCCGGTAACCGGGCCTGTTCGACCTATCCGACGACCGCACCCATATCACCAGCGTGAGGAGGTTCGCCATGACCACGATTCCCGCAGGCAACGCCGCCGACTTGGCCGAGCAGCAGGTAGCGGTCCACGACTACGACGTGCCCACCGGACTCGACGAGACGGCAATCCCCCCGCTGGCCGAGCGCATCCGGGATGCCTTCGAGGCCGCGGACATCACCGACCGCATCGAGCAGTCCTTGATCACTCCGCTGCCCGATGACGATTACCCCTTCGTCTACTGAGCCCGGGTCCGGCAGTGGTCCCGGCGTCCCGGAAGGAAAGCGCCAGATGGTAATTCAGCATGCCCCCGGATTCGCCCTCAGTCTCTTCACCGGCATCGCCGCGCTGGCCGCGTTCGGTGCCCCGCCGATCATCCTGCTCATGCTTCCTGCGGTGGGAGCCGGTGCGATGCTGGCAACGATCCTGCGCGATCCCGTCGCCTAGCGCGGCGCCGACGACGTCCGGCGCGGGACTATCGTGGTCTTCATGGGCGTCATGGGCGAACTGTTTCCGGGTAAGAAGCTGACCGACGAGGGCAGCGAGGACAGCGACGGCCAGTCGCACAGTCCCCGGCTCGCCCTCGATCTGGACGCCGGCGTGATCCGGATATCGGGTCCGGCCGCACCTGTCGAACCGGAAGGCGACGGAACCACCATTCCCGGGTAGTCGGGCGCGATGGCCCGGGTCACGTCGGCTGAGCCGCTGTACGCGAAACCAGTGCGCGTATCCGGCCGCTGCTAGTTGCGGAACCGGCAGGCGCCCGCGTAGGGCATAGACGCCAACGGGGACATGGTGACGCCGGTGCCGTAGGTCGAGGCGTGGATCACGTTGCCGTCGCCCGCGTACAGCGCGGAGTGGCCGCCGCCGTAGAACGACACCAGATCACCGGGGCGCAAATCCTCACGCGGCACCGGGGTTCCGGCGGCCAGCTGGTCGTAGCTGGTGCGCGGCACCGAAACTCCGGCCTGCCCGTAAGACCACTGCACCAAGCCCGAGCAGTCGAAGGAGTCGGGGCCCGCGGAGTTCGCGCTGTAGTCGGAGCCGAGCTTCGCGCGGGCGGCGTCGACGGCGACCTCGCCGGTGGTCTTCATCGGTGCGACGCGCGGGTACGCCGGCGTCGGCACCTTGAAGCCGGGAATGCCTGCCAGGCTGGAGTATTCGAGGCCCGGAAGGTCGGGTAGCGCGAAGGTGATGCCGGGAGCGGAGAACTCGGCCCGGGCCGGCGCGGCGGAGGGAGCAGCGGATGGCGCGCTCTCCTGCGGTGGGTTCGCGACCTGAACGCCGGGAAGGCCGGGGGGAAGCGGGATTTCGTTCGGCACCTCGAAGGTGCCGAGGCCGGGGACGGTTACGGGCTGAGCCGAAGCCTCTGCGGCGTAGAACAGGAGCGCGCCGGAGAGTGCTGCTCCCGCGGCAAGTGTCCACCAGAACACCCGCCGCAGCGAGTGGGTATATCGGACGTCGTCGGTTTCCGATGCCATGATCAGGTCCTCCGATGGTCATTTCGAAGGCCTCGGCTGGTCGTGCAACGCCGCACGTGATGGCGCTCCGGACTTCACCAAGGTCTTCGAATAGATTCGAGAACATCACGGTGATCTGTCAGTCCAAGCGGATCCGATTTCCATCCTTCGACACAAATGGGGTCGAACAAAATTCCGACACACGCAAAGCCGATAACGAAACGGTAACTATATATCCAATCGTTATAGGAAATTGGCTCTGAACAGGGCGGATGCAAGTTATAGGCGCAGCGCAATTACCGCCTCGGCGGGCTGTGGCGCCGGGGCATTTATCGGTTTTCGGCCGATTTCGCTGGGTGATCTGCTTTCGATCGGGCCGTGCTCAGCCCTCGGCAGGGCCGGTTGCGCCGGGTAGATCGCCGTGTCTGCGCAAGGCATCGAGGACCACGGTCACCGCGGCCCGTGGCGGCGCGCCGCGCCGGATAACCGCGGTGATCGACCGGGTGACCGGGCTCGTGAGTTCCCTTGTCGCAATGCGATAGCGCGGATCGACGGCGAGTCCGGGCAGCAGCGCGATCGAGAGACCGGCCTCGACATGCTGCAGCGTCATCATGTAATTGCTGAAGCGGCAGACTATCTTCGGCTCGAAACCCGATTCCCGGCAGAGCCGGGTCGCCAGATTCGCCATGTAGGACTTGGGCATATCGAAGGCCCACGGCTCGTCGGCGTATGCGGCGAGGTCGGCCGGCCCGCGGGCGGCACGATCGGGCGGCAGGATCAGCACGATCGGATCGGTGGCCAGCGGCACGATGTCGATATCCGGTCCGAGCGGCTGCTCCACGAAATCCGTTGTGGTGATGATGATGTCGGCGTCACCGACCCGCAGCGCCCGCATGCTCTCGTGCGGTTCCAACTCGTGCAGCTCGACCGCGAGGTGCGGGTGGGTGTGCGCGAGCCGGGTCACCGCGGGCACGCACAGCGAATGAATGGCGCTTTGAAAAGCGCCGAGCCGCACCAGCCCGACCGGCTCGGCGCCGAGGCCGCGCAGCTCGGCTTCGACGGCGCCCATGTGGTCGAGGATCGCCCTGGCGCGGCGGGCCAGGATCAACCCGGCCGGTGTCAGCCGGACCCGGCGGCCGGTGCGTTCCAGCAGCTGTGTGCGGGTCTCGGCCTCCAGCACCGCGAGTTGCTGGGACACGCTGGAAGCGCTCAGGTTGGCCGCCTGCGCGACCGCGCGAACGGTGCCGAGGGAGTCGAGTTGGCTGAGCAAACGCAGCCGCCAAGGGTTCAGCATGCTCGATTGTTGTACGGCTGCACCGAACAGCACAGCCGGAATTGTGAGATGGACGTGGCGCTCGCCTCGTCCCTACCGTCGAAACATGGCTTCCCCCACCTATACGCCGCGCTCCGCCGAGGACTTCTGGGCCGACACCGACCGGCACCTCGTGCGCTACGCGGGCGCGAGCTCCTTCACTCCCGAGATCATCACCCGTGCCGCCGGGAGCTTCCTGTACACCGAAAGCGGCAGGGAGATATTGGATTTCACGTCCGGTCAGATGAGCGCGATTCTCGGACATTCGCACCCGGACATCGTCGCGACGGTGCGCCACCAGGTCGGCGAGCTCGACCACCTGTTCAGCGGCATGCTCAGCCGCCCGGTCGTCGACCTCGCCCGCAGGCTGGCGGGCACGCTGCCCGACCCGCTGGACAAAGCACTGTTGCTGACCACCGGCGCCGAGGCGAACGAGGCGGCGATCCGAATGGCCAAGCTGGTCACCGGAAAACACGAGATCGTCTCGTTCGCCCGCTCGTGGCACGGGATGACCCAGGCCGCCGCGGCCGCCACGTACAGCGCGGGCCGCAAAGGTTACGGCCCTGCGGCGCCCGGCAACTTCGCCATCCCGGTGCCGCACGCCTACCGGCCCGACTTCATTACCGCCACCGGCGAACTCGACTGGCGGCGACAGCTCGACTTCGCCTTCGACCTGATCGACGCCCAGTCGGTCGGCAGCCTGGCCGCCTGCATCGTCGAGCCGATCCTGAGCTCCGGCGGGGTCGTGGAGCCACCGCCCGGCTACTTCGCCGCGTTGCACGAGCGGTGCCGCGAGCGCGGCATGCTGCTGATCCTCGACGAAGCGCAGACCGGACTGTGCCGCACCGGATCCTGGTACGCGTTCGAGCGCGACGGCATCGTGCCCGACATCCTCACCCTGTCGAAGACGCTCGGTGCCGGGCTGCCGCTCGCCGCCGTGCTCACCAGCGCCGACATCGAGCAGGAGGCGCACGATCGCGGCTTCCTGTTCTACACCACGCACGTAGCGGATCCTCTGGTGGCCGCGGTCGGCAACACCGTGCTCGATGTGCTCGTCCGCGACCACCTCGACGCGCGGGCCGCCGAGCTCGGCGCCTTCCTGCGGCGCGGACTGCAGCGAATCGCCGAGCGGCACAACGTCGTCGGCGATATTCGGGGTCGTGGCCTGCTCGCGGGGCTGGAGTTGGTCGTCGACCGCGCGACCAAGCAGGGCTCGGACGAGCTGGGTGCGGAGGTGACCCGCCGCTGCCTGGAGCTGGGTCTGCACATGAACATCGTGCAGCTGCCCGGCATGGGTGGCGTCTTCCGCATCGCGCCGCCGCTGACCGCCACCGAGGACGAACTGTCGCTCGGCCTGTCCATCCTGGACGAGGCGATCGGCGACGCGGCCGCGCGACTGCGCTGACGGGAGATCACCCACGAGCGGCGAATCCGGGTCAGGTCAGGGTGCCGTCGGAGCACAGGCTCGCGGAGCGCCAGGACGGTCCGGGGCGCGGTGCGTCGGGATCGAAGACCCACTGGGCGATCGGGCCCGCCGCCTTCCAATACAGCTTCCCGGAGGGGTCCGCGACCACCTGATAGATGTCCTCGCTGCCTTCGATGAGCTGGCCGCCGACGCAGTAGTCGGTGTAGTCGGTCCCGGGTTGCCGTGCGCCGGCACTGAACAGACCCGCGGGGTTGGTGTAGGCGCCCGGGTTGGGAACGGTGCTCGGCCTGCTCGCGGCGGGAACGCTCGACCACACCGGCGCTCCACGCTCGGTCCCGCAGCGGAAGCTCTGCCCACCGGCGGCGACCGTCGCGCCCTGTGGGTGCGGTGCGCCTGCCCACAGGCAGTGCGCGCCCGCGCCGACGGCGGTGGTCCTCGCCTCGGCGGCGGCCGTTCCCGCGCCGAATGCGAGGCCACCCGCTATCGCGGCGCCCGCGAGTAGCGCTGTGGTCGAACGGCGGTAGCCGCAAGGGGTGCTGATCGACAGCACGGGGAAAACACGTCGCGCCATGGCCTCGTTGCCTCTCTGGTCTGATGTGCTCGCGTGATTCGAATGAGCGCATCTACTGATGTAAATAGTAGATGAAGCCGTTGAGGTGAGTCGCGATGCTCGACGAGGGTTGTGATAGCTCAAGCAAAGCACCAGCTCAGTCGAGGCTATTTCTAGATGTGTCATCGTATGTACGACCCGAAAGCTGAGGCAGGGTGAGATGAATCACGTACTTATGTAGTAGATGGATGTGCCCCTAGTGCGTTGGCCACGACAACTATGGGCGCGCCGGACGGTAACCGGAACGCTGTGCTCCTCGATGTGCCGAGCAGAACCCGTCGAGAAATGGGGAAGCGGAGTGCATCGTCGTGTGAAAAGTCTTGTGGTGTCCGCGATGACGGCCGCGGCGGTGTTCCTCGGCAGCGGAATCGTCGGTGGCACAGCCGATGCCGCGCCGCCCGAACAAAGGCGGTGTGATGTCGTCGACGGACGTGAACCGCAGACCGCGACACCCGAAGAGGTCGGGCTCGACGCGGCGGCACTGCGCGCCGCGGTGACCTTCGCGGCCGACCCGTCTCGGCTCAACGTGCAGGTCTACCGCCACAACTGCTTGATCGCGACCGGCCCGCGCAACGACCAGACCGGCGGGATCCCGTGGAACCTCTGGAGCAGCACGAAGAGCGTGGTCTCCATGGTCGCCGGCATCGCCGTCGACGAGGGCAGGCTGCGGCTCGATGCCCCGATCGGCACCTACCTCCCGGCCGGGCTCGGCGACGCGGACCACCGCGCGATCACCGTCCGCAGCTTGCTCACCGAGACCTCCGGCATGCAGGTGGCGGTGGCCTCGGAGGGCATCACCGGGCTGGCGCAGATCGACCCGAACGTGGTGGCGCAGGCGCTGGCGATGCCGATCGAGCGGCCGCAGGGCGAGGTGTGGAAATACAGCCAGCGCGCCGTCGACCTGCTCGTCTATGTGGTGCAGCAAGCGGTGGGTACCGACTTCCAGGCGTATGCCCAGCGAAAGCTGTTCGACCCGTTGGGTATTCAACGCACGGACTACTACTGGGACCGCGACCGCAGCGGCAACACCTACGGATACGCGCATCTGATCCTGCCGCCCGACGATTTCGCCAAGCTCGGCCTACTGCTCGCCAATCACGGTGACTGGCATGGTAATCAGATCATCTCCGCCGAGTATCTGGCTGAGGCAAGCCGACCGACGCCGACCAACGAGTGCTACGGATTCCTGCTCGTGGTGAACGGCCCCGGCTGCACCGTCGAACTACCGGGACTGCCGTCGGATGCGTTGAAGATGGGCGGCATGATGCGCCAGGACAACTTCATCGTGCCGAGCCTCGGCCTGCTGGTCAGCTGGACCGGCGTGACCGTGCCCGGTGGCGCGGTGAGCTTCCCGCACGACGTGCTGCGCGGCATCGTCGCGGCGTTCCGCGAGCCGCGCCTGCCGGACCCGGGACCCTATGTGCAGCAACCGGATATCAGCCTCGCCGACCCGATGATCTCGAATCCGGACGCCACCTTCGGCGCTTTGGGTCTCGGCCCGTTCGCCTACCCGGGCTGCGGCCCGCTCGAGTGCCTCGGTAAGTCGCTCGCGCCACCCTTCGGCGATTGGCCGCCGGGCTGTTTCATCCTCGGCTGCCTCGGCTCGGACCCGGCAACGCCCGGCATTCGATAGCGCCGCGTGTGCCTTGCATCGACGGACCGCGGTGAGCGCGATCACATAATATTGCACTTTCTGAAATTTTGCAGTTTGTGTTAAATTTTTGCCCATGCCACCGTCCACCCGCGCGGAGTCCCCGGTCGGGCTCCGCGCCCAGAAGAAGCGCCAAACCCTGCTCGACCTGTGTATGGCCGCGCGGCGGTTGGCCGTCGAGCGTGGGTTCGACGCGACCACCGTCGAGGACATCGCCAAGGCCGTCGGGGTCTCACCGCGCACGTTCTTCAACTACTACGACACCAAGCTCGACGCGCTGGTCGGCCCGATCGAGGAGATCGGTACCCCGCAAGCCAGGGAAACGTTCATCACGGGCGGGCCGAGCGGCATGCTGATGCACGACCTCACCTGGCTTTTCGCCTCATCGTTCGCGCCGGAAGAGGAGATGCGCGAAGCCATTTCGCTGGTGGTCGAGCTCATCAAAGCCGAGCCGAGGGTGCTGGCGGGCTTCATGGCGGCCGGTGTCCGGCAGGAGGCCCTGGTCGGCGAACTGCTCACCGCGCGCGCGGGCGAACCGGTCTCGGCCGAATTCGCCTCGCTCGCAGCGGGAGTCATGACGGCGATCACCACCAGGGCGGTGATGTCCTCGGCCGAGGACACGACCAGATCGCTCACCGCGGCGATCCACGAGCACTGCGCGATGGCCGCCCGGCTGTTCGACAAGCCCGACGACGGAAATTAGGAGACGTGCCACATGACCACGGCTGACTCGCCGCCTACCCCCATTGTCTTGACCCAGAAGCGAATCTGGCTCATCTTCTCCGCGCTCATCGCGGGCATGTTCCTGGCCAGCCTGGACCAGATGATCGTCGGCACCGCGATGCCGACCATCGTCGGCGAGCTCGGCGGCGTCTCGCACATGGCATGGACCGCGACGTCGTACCTGCTGGCCACCACCATCGTGATGCCGATCTACGGCAAATTCGGCGACATGTTCGGCAGGCGTTGGCTTTTCCTGTTCGCGGTGACCGCGTTCACCGTCGCGTCCGTCGGTGCCGCCGCCTCGACCAGCTTCTGGGAGTTCATCGTCTTCCGCGGCCTGCAGGGCGTCGGCGGTGGCGGTCTGATGATTCTGGCGCAGGCCATCATCGCCGATGTGGTGCCCGCCAAGGACCGCGGCAAGTACATGGCGCCGATGGGCGCCGTCTTCGGCGTCACCTCGGTCGCCGGACCGCTGCTCGGCGGCTTCTTCGCCGACACGCTCGGCTGGCGCTGGTGCTTCTGGATCAATGTGCCGATCGGTCTCGCGGCACTGTTCATCGCCTTCCGCTACCTGAGCGTCCCCAGCCATCGGCCCAAGACCAAGCCGGACTACCTCGGCGTGGTGCTGATGTCCTCGGCGACAACACTGTTGATCCTGATCACCGACTGGGGCGGCAAGCAGTACGCGTGGGGTTCGACGACGATCGTGGCGATGATCGCCGCGCTGGTGGTCGTGGTGGCCGCCTTCGTCATGGTGGAAGCACGGGCCGAGGAGCCGATGCTGCCGCTGTGGCTGTTCGGTAACCGCACCTTCGTGCTGACCTCGGTGATCGGCCTGCTGGTCGGCCTGGTCATGTTCGCCGCGATCGGGTTCATCCCGACCTACTTGCAGATGGCCACCGGCTTGTCCGCCTCGGTGTCGGGTCTGCTGCTGATCCCGATGATGCTCGGCATGATGCTCACGCTGATCAGTTCGATGGCGGCGATCACCAAGACCGGCCGCTACCGGGTCTACCCGCCGCTCGGCGCGCTGTTCATGCTCGCGGGCCTGCTGTGGCTGACCCGGCTCGACGCGCACACCGCGATGTGGGTGGTGTCGGCGATGCTGTTCGTGATCGGTGCGGGCCTCGGCCTGATCATGCAGATCATCGTGCTTGTCGTGCAGAATGCCGTGACGCCCAACCAGATCGGCACCGCGACCAGTGCCAACAACTACTTCCGCGAGATGGGTGGTGCGATCGGTGTCGCGATCTTCGGCTCCATCTTCACCAGCCGACTGACCGAGGGGCTCACCGACGCGTTCACCTCGCACGGTCCGGAGGTCATGGCGGCGAAGCTCGACCCCGGGGCGCTGGTGCCGTCGGTGGTGAAGAACCTGCCTGCGGGGCTGCACGACGCGATCGTCGGTGCGTATGTGGACGCGCTGGTCCCCGGCTTCTGGTACCTGATCCCCGGCGGCATCGTCATCTTCCTGCTCGCGCTGTTCATTCCGCAGTTGAAGCTCTCCGACGAGGCGGGCATGGTCGCTCGCGGCGAAGCGGTGATGGCGGAGGACTCGGCCCAGACTGTGTCGGCACCGGATGAGGATCCGGATCCGCGGCTGGTCTCGGATCGACGCTGACTGTCACGGCACACCGGGCGGTAGGACGAAAGCCTTACCGCCCGGTGCTGTTTCGGGTCAGCCGCACGCGGTGCCGGTGTAGCTCGGATCGAGGGCCTTCTGGACGATGTAGGCGACGGTGGGGGATTGGGGCAGGGTGCCGTGATCGAAAGTATCGGTGGCGCAGAGATCTTGGACCCAGACGTTGTCGACCGTCGCACCGGGGCGCGCCTGGAGAAACGTGGCTTCCGGTGGGGTCGAGGCGTCGTCGTGCGTGCTGGCGATCACCGTGTAGTCGATGCCGGGCACGGTGTCGCCCTCGGCGTTGAGGTTGCGGATGAACTCGCTGCCCACCAGCTGTTGTGCGGCAGCGATTCCGGCGATCAGAGTTAGCGCGCCGGAGAAGCCCGCGGTGCCCCAGGGTGGGAGTCGTGTCGCGACGCCACGCATGGTCGAGCCGTGATTGGTGCCCGCGAGCGAGACCAGGCGACCGACCGTGTTCGCGCCCCCACCGCCCCGCAGGTACTGGCGCGACACCACCGCACCCTGCGAATGGCCGACCAGATCGACCTTCGCCGCGCCCGTGGCGGCGCGGATCCGGTCCACGAAGACGGCGAGTTCGCCGGCTGAGGAACCGATGTCGCCGGTGCCGTACATCCCACGCAGCGCACCGAGCACACTCGACGTGTCGCGGCCGTAGTTCAGCGAGAAGACGCAGTAGCCCTCCGCTTTCAGCTGCGGGGCCAGGACGTCCCAGTCGTTCTGGTTCCCCCAGGTGCCGTGCACCAGCACCACCGGCCGAGGATGAGCCGTAGTGAGACGGCAGGCCCAGTCATTGGCGCCTCCGGGTGGCGTGCTGCCGTCCGGGTCCTTGCCGAGAGCGCTTCCGGTGCCGAGGCCGCCGGGGTCGGGAGCGGCCTGCGCACCCGAGGCGCACAGGGCGCAGACAATGCCCGCCACCGCGGTCGCCGCGGTCAGCCTGCGCCGCCACGTCATCGTCATCGAAATCTCCTTGCGCCTGCTGTTCTCACGAAGTGCGGTGCCGCTCAGCGCGGCACAGTGACCGGGTCGGTGCAGCTGCCGGGCGGGTCGACCAGCGAGCAGGTCTGCGGTGCCCGGGTCGGCCGGTAATCGGCGGGGACACCACCGGCCCGGGTGATGGCGGTGTACGCGGCGACGGCGTCGGTGGGTTTGCGGGTGAGGCTCGGATCGGTCAGCACGTCTACGGTGTAGAGGCCGAAGCGCGGGGTGTAGCTGCCCCATTCGTAGTTGTCGGTGAGGCTCCAGTAGTTGTAGCCCATGATGTTCATGCCGTCGGCCGCGGCGCGTTGGATCCAGTAGAGGGTGTCGCGCAGATCGTCGCCCCTGGCGTAGCCGTCCGGGCGCGGCAGCCCGTTCTCGGTGGGCATGCCGTTCTCCACGATGTAGAGCGGCTTGCCCGGAAACTCGCGCGAATAGTGTTGCAGCGCATAGTAGATACCCTCGGGCTGCAAGGGGTTCTGCCAGAGCCGGGTGAGGTTCTGCGCCATGGCCGTCACGGTGTCGGGTGAGCTGCCGTAGTAGTAGTCGATGCCGACGTAATCGAGTCGCGCGGCGATCTTGTCCACGAACGGCTTGTTGATCGCCGCCTCACCGCCGGGGATGTAGGCGACGTTGCTCGTGACCATCGCACCCGGCTGAACCCGGTGGATGTGGTCGTAGACAGCGTTGTGCGCCTGGGCGAGTCGGTCCTGCATGGCAGGGATATCGGTGGCCGCCAGTCCGCCGTGGCGCAGCTCGTTGAGGCCGTAGAAGGTCGGCTCGTTGAAGGTCACCCACAGCGGGTTGCCCGCGGCGTAGCGGTCGACCACGGTGCGTGCGTTGGTCAGCCAGTCCTCGACCATTCCCGGGTTGCGCCAGCCGCCCCGGTCCACCGCCCAGCCGGGGAACACCCAGTGGTCCAGCGTGATCATCGGACGCATGCCCGCGGCGGTGATCTTCGCGATCACCTTGTCGTAGAAGCGGAATCCCTCGTCGGACCACACGCCGGGTTGCGGCTGGACCCTGGCCCATTCCACGCTGATCCGGAAGACGCGCACGCCGAGCCCGGCGGCCAGGTCGATGTCGTCGGCGTAGCGGTTGTAGAAGTCGACCGAATTCCCGTACGGGTCTTCGGTTTTGCCCGCGGCGACGTAGCGGCTCCAATTGCTGTCCGGCGCGTGGCCCTCGGACTGATACCCGGAGGCGGCGACCCCGAACAGGAAGTCCGGACCCAACGGCGCGACCTGCACGGGGGGTTCGGGTCGCGCGGCGGCCGCGGCGGGCAGGCCGGTCAGCACGGTGGCGGCGGCCAGGGCGGCGACGCCGAGGCCGCGAAGGCGGAATCGCATCGGGGAGTGCTCCCGTTCGTTGTGGTGACAAGCCAGGACCTCGAGCAGGCTGGCCCGGTTTGAAAACCGTACAGCGCTCGGTTTTCGATGGCAAGGACCGATCCGTCCCATGCCTACACTGGCTCGGTGGCGAAACGGGGTCCCTACGGCAAAGGCATCGAACGACGGGAGCAAATCCTCGATGCCGCGCTGCGCACCATCGCCGAGCGCGGCTATCTGGCCACCTCCGTCGCCGAGCTGGCCGAAGCGGTCGGCCTGAGCCAGGGTGGGTTGCTGCACTACTTCGGGTCGAAGGAGGAGCTGTTCGTCGCGGTGCTGCGTAAGCGGGACGAGATCGACGTCGCGGGCCTGCACGGGCCTGCGCCCGCCGCGTTCGTGGCGTTGGTCCGACGCAACACGAAGGTCCCCGGACTGATCGAGCTCTTCACCCACATGCAGGCGGCCGCGGCCGATCCACGCCATCCGGCGCACGACTACATGCTCGAGCGTTACCGGGCGGGCACCCAGGCGTTCGCACAGGCGCTGCGCGCGATGCAGCAGGACGGCGCGCTGAGCAGGCAGCTCGACCCCGACGCCGCGGCCACCATGTTCTTCGCGCTGGCCGACGGTCTACAAACGCGCTGGTTGATCGATCCGGCGATCGACATGGCGGCGCAGCTCGAAGACGCCTGGCGGCGGTACGCGGGCGACTACTAGGTCGGTGTCGTCCGCGGGATCCGTCAGGCAGCGCCGAGGTGTCCCGTTACTCGGCCAATTGCAGGCGGCGGGCCTGCTGCATGGTGGACAACATGGCGAGAGTCGCTTCGGCGCCTTGGTTCTCGTTGCGGCCGGTAGGTTCCAGCCCGTCGCAGCAGCCGCCGCTGACCGGGTCGATGAGCGGCGTCGAGACGTCGTTCTCGCCGCGGAACCAGGCCTCGCACAACATGACCGCCTCCCGCCACCGCTGGTCGTGGGTGTCGTCGTAGGCGCGGGCGCAGGCGTCGGCCAGGCTCGCGACCTCGATCGGCTGCTGGTCGAAGCCGGGACGCTTCTCGCCGGTCGCCCAGCCGTCGATGGGGGTGACCGAAAGATGGTCGCCCGCGGTCTCGACCTCCAGCAGCCAGCGCAGCATCGCCAATCCATCGGCGTGCGTGCGGTTCTGGTCCGGTGCGGCACCGGCCACCAGCAGCGCCTCGGCGAGTACCGCGTTGGCGTAGTGCAGCCTGGATTCGGGCCACCGCCAGTCGAGGCGGCGGGTGGGCGGGCCGATCAGTGTGGCGGTGTCGGCCAATAACGCTTGGGCCGTGGGGTTTCCGGGGTCGACGTGCTGCACCTCGGCCGCGCCGAGTGCGGCGAAGGCCATCGCGCGCGGGAACTGGGAACGCTGCCTGGCCCCGATCATGAAGTGCGCCAATGCCTTTTCGGTCAGGTCCGGCCTGCGGGCGGCGGCGGTGCCGAGTGCCCAG
This sequence comes from Nocardia sp. NPDC052316, assembly GCF_044547795.1. Lineage (NCBI taxonomy): Bacteria > Bacillati > Actinomycetota > Actinomycetes > Mycobacteriales > Nocardiaceae > Nocardia > Nocardia sp. NPDC052316. The sequence goes on along the minus strand of NZ_JBIUBB010000001.1, from coordinate 809,102 downwards.
AGGGCACGGCCCCAGTGATCCTCGACGGTCGGTTCGTCCTGCCAGTTCAAATCCTTGCCGCGGCGATTGTGACAGCGGCCGTCCTCGGTGAGCGCCTCGATGACGAAGCGCGCGTACACCTGAGCGAGCGCGTTCAGCTCTTCGGTCGGCTCGGGTTCGCGGGCCACCACTACGAGGGCTCGCGCGACATCGTCTACGCAGTAACCGTTCTCGTGCCGCGGCGTGGTGAGCCGGGCGTGTTCGAAGACTCCGACGTCGTCACTGAGTCGTACCAGGTGGGCGTAGGAGATGGTGATGGTTTCGCTCATGCTGTAGCCAACTTCGCATCGGCTTGTCGCGTCTCTGCGGCAAGCGCATGGTATTTGCGTGCGGAAAGTCCGTCGATACCACCGGTTTACCCGCTGCGACGGCTTCTATCGTCAGCCTTCCCCTGATTCGAGTCAGCGCCGCCGGTGCCGCTGTCTGTCCAGCCACGCGATCGGCTGATCGTGTTGCGCTGGAGCGCTCGAGAATCCGGTCCGGAACACGACACGGGCGGATCGACCACTGGGCCTCGATAGTAACACCCGGATGACGGATAAACTGCCGTGATAGAGTGGGGACATCAAGTCCGCCCGTTCCGGGACGGCTCTCGGCGTTTGAATTCGCCAGTAATCGAGGATTATATGAAAATCGGCGTAATCGCGTCGGTCGCTCATCGCACGCCACCGAAAAACTCTGGCCCGTGGGAGCATATCGCCGCCACGCTGGCCGAGGGTTTCGTCGCGCGCGGACACGACGTCACCCTGTTCGCCACGGCCGACTCCGAGACCTCGGCGCGGCTCGTCGCGCCGGTGCCGTCCGGGTACGCGGAGACAGCTGGTGTGGATGCGAAAGTAGCGGAAGCTCTGCATAATTCGACGGCATTCGGGCAGGCCGGTGAGTTCGATGTGCTCGTCAACCACTTCGACTTCGTCCCGCTGACCTACAGTCGGCTGGTATCGACCCCGATGGTCACCACCATTCACGGCCATTCCTCGCCGAATATCATGCCGGTGTATCGAGCATTCGACGATATCGCGCACTATGTGGCGATCAGCGATGCGGACCGGCACCCCACGCTGAACTATGCGGGGACAATTCATCACGGTATCGATCTCGCCCAGTTCACCTTTCGGCCCGAACACGGTGAATATCTGCTCTTTCTCGGCCGAATTCACCCGGACAAGGGGACGCACCTGGCGATCGAGGTGGCGCGGCTCACCGGGCTGCCCCTGATCATCGCGGGCGCGGTGCAGGACGAGGAGTACTTCCGCACCGCGGTCGAACCGCACCTGGACGACGCCACGGTGACCTACGTCGGTCCGGTGGGTCCGCAACGACGGGACGAACTGCTGGGCGGCGCCCGCGCGCTACTGCACCTGATCGGCTTCGCCGAACCGTTCGGCCTGACGGTCGTCGAAGCCCTGGCCACCGGAACACCGGTCATCGCAACACCATTGGGTTCGACGCCGGAGCTCATTCGAGACGGCGTCACCGGCTTCCTGGTGACCGACGTCAAGGGGGCGGCGGCCGCGGTAGCCGAGATCGAGCAACTCGATCGGCGCGCCGCCCGCGACGACGCGCAGGAACGCTTCAGCGCGGACCGAATGATCGACGACTATCTCGCCCTGTTCGAGCGCATCGTGCCCGCAACCCCGCAGCAGCAGGGCATCGGTTCACCCGGCCTGTTCTCCCACGCCGGGCTGTAGGTAAACCCGCTGGTTTCGCGGGTCTGCTAGCGGGAACGTCCGGCACATAATCCGGTCGAACCCGAGGAGTCCCGATGTCTACCGATGCCATTGTGTTGTTGCGTGAGGATCACAAAGCGATCCGCAAACTGTTCCGCGACTTCGAAAAGGCGGGGGACAACGCCAAGGCCACCAAGGGCCGCCTGGTCGACAAGATCATCGAGGCGCTCACCGTGCACACCTATATCGAGAACGAGGGCATGTATCCGGAGGTCCGCAAGCTGGTTCCGGAGCTGGAGAGCGACATTCTCGAGTCCTACGAAGAGCACCACGTCGCCGACCTGCTCGTGCAGGAGTTGGCGACCATGAAACCCGACGACGAGCACTTCACCGCGAAGGTCACCGTGCTGATCGAGAACGTCGACCACCATATCGAGGAGGAAGAGGGCGAGTGGTTCCCGCAGGTTCGTGAGCATCTGGGGCGTAAGCAATTGCAGGAAATCGGGGCCCGGCTGCTCGAACTGAAGAAGAAGGCGCCCACCTCGCCCGCCCAGCCCTCGGCGGTGAAGAAAGCAGTCGACGCGGTGATCTCCTGACCCGCGTCGGGCGGCTGGCCGGTAGCTGCCTCGAATTGTATTGTGCGGACATGGGTCTAGCGAAGCTTGCCGAAGAGTTCTGGAACTGGCGGTTGGCGACGGTGCCCGACTCCAGCGATGACCTGCCACGGGTGGAACGACCGGCGGGCTGGCTGCCCGACTGGTCGCCCGCGGCGATCGCGGAGCTCAGGACGGTGCTCGCCGAGCTGACGCGCAGGCACCGCGCGCTCGACCTGTCCGACGAGCCGGTGGCGGTGCAGGTGGACGGCAGGCTGCTCGGCTCCGCGCTGGCCAGGGTGCACTGGGAACTCGAGCTGATCCGCGCCTGGGAGCGCAATCCCGGGTTCTATGTGCAGCAGAGTCTCGGCCCGATCTATGTGGAGCTGCTCAAATCGTCGCCGTTCGACAACGCGCGGGCGGCGAACATCAGCGCGCTGTTGCGCCATGTTCCGCTGGTGCTCGAGCAGGCCAGGGCGAATCTCGCCGGCCATGCGGGCGCGTCGTTCGCGCGCAGCACACTGCGCCTGCTGGAGCAATCGGCGGGGTCGCTCGAGGCCGCGATGGCGGCGCTGGTTCCCTTCCTGCCGGACGAGTACGCGGCCGAGTTGCCCGCCGCGACCCGGGTAGCGGCGGATGCCGTTGCCGCTTACCGGAGTTGGCTCACCGAACAGCTGCCCACTTGGGGCGAGGTGGCGCCGGTGGGGCCGGAGGGGCTGGCCTACTTCTTGCATCGTGTTGCGCTGCTGCCCTATTCGGCCGAGCGGCTGCGCGAGATGGGCAGCCAGGAATGGCATCGGGCGGTCGCCCTCGAAACGCTCCTGCGCACTCGGCATCGGGACGCGCCCGCGCCATCGCTGCCCGCCGACGCACCCGAATGCGTCGAGCGCCAGGCCGCCGACGAGCGCGCGGTGCGGGAGTTCGCCGCTACCCGCGGTCTGCTCGGCCAGCCGGAGTGGCTGCGGCACTACCGGTTCGCGCCGCTGCCGCCGTACCTCGAGCCGTTGACCTGGCTCGGCGTGTCCGACGATCTGACCGGCCCGTCGCGCATGGACGAGGACGCCGTCCGGTACATCCCGGCACCACACCCCGACCTGCCGTACTTCGATCGGGCCGCCGCGTTCGACGCGCGCACCGCGATCGTGCACGAGGGCGTGCACGCCCAGCAGGTCGCGATCGGCTGGCACCACGACAATCCGGCGCGGCGCTGGTTCTACGACTCGACGCCCAACGAGGGCATCGCGTTCACCTACGAGGAGCTGATGCTGCACGCAGGCCTGTTCGACGACGCACCGGCCAGCGCCATCTTCGTGGCAAACGCCATGCGGCTGCGTGCTTTACGCGTCGAGGTCGACATCGAGCTCGCACTCGGCCACCTCTCCATCGACGAGGCGACCGACCGGCTGGCCCTCGCCGTGCCGATGGACCGCGAAACCGCCTGGGACGAAGCCGTGTTCTTCGCGAGCAACCCCGGCCAGGCCTTTAGCTACCAGATCGGCAAGCTGCAGATCCAGGACCTGCTCAGCACCGCGGTGCGCGAACTCGGCGATCGGTTCGACCTCCAGGAGTTCCACGACCGCCTCTGGCGCGAAGGTAACGTGCCACTGGCCTTGCAGCGGTGGGAATTGCTCGGCCTACGCGACCACTTGGACGAGGCCGACCGGCTGGCCGGGTAGCTCAGGCGTTCGCGGGAAGATCGGTGCCCGCGCCGCGGCGGCGGATGGCGACCAGGTCGTGGCGCGCCGCTGGCAGCGTGCGGTCATCGACGCCCTCGATGGTGAAGCCCGCGTCGGCGATCAGCTGCCGGTCGTCGGCCCCCGGCTGGCCTTCGCTGGTGAGGTAGTCGCCCAAGAACATCGAGTTGGCCAGGTGCAGTGCCAGCGGTTGAAGGGCGCGCAGATGGATCTCGCGGCCGCCCGCCAGCCGCACCTCCACATCCGGGAAGTAGAAGCGGAACAGCGCGAGGATACGCAGACAACGGTCCGGGGTGAGCTCCCAGCGGTCGCCGAGCGGGGTCCCTTCGAACGGGATGAGGAAGTTCACCGGCACCGAGTCCGGATCAAGCGCACGCAGTGCGACGGCGAGATCCACGATGTCCCCGTCGGATTCGCCCATGCCGAAGATCGCGCCGGAGCAGGGCGACAGCCCGGCCGTGCCTGCTCGGCGCAGCGTGTCCACTCGATCATCGAAGGTGTGCGTCGAGCAGATCTCCGAGTACCGGGCCTCGCTGGTATTCAAATTGTGGCTGTAGGCATGGGCGCCGGCGGCGGCGAGCCGCTCGGCCTGTCCGTCGGACAGTAACCCGAGGCAGACGCACACCTCGACCTGCGGGTTGTCCACCTTGATCGCGGCGATGGTGTCCTCGATCCGTCTGATGTCGCGCTCGCCGGGACCGCGGCCGCTGGCGACCAGGCACACGCGCTTGGCACCGGCCCGGACCGCGTGATCCGCGACCTCTGCGGCCTTCGCGGGGGTGATCCACGAGTACTTGAGTACCTCCGACGCGGAACCGAGGCGTTGCGAGCAATAGCCGCAATCCTCCGGGCACAGACCGCTTTTCATGTTCACGATGGTGTTCAGCTTCACCCGCCGCCCGAAGAACTCGCGCCGGACCCGGGAACCCGCTGCCACCAGGTCGAGCAGCTCCACGGAGTCGGAGAGTACGGCCAGTGCCTCCGTCCGGGTGGGGGCCTCGCGTCGTAATGCTTTGTCCACCAATTGATCCAGCATGTCAGTAGCCATGCGGGCCAACCTACCAACAACCTTGAACGGTGTTCAAGTACCGTCATGAACGGCGTTCAAGTGAGCCGTTATGCAGCGGAAACATGATTGGATCTCTTGTCACCACCAGCCGGTGGCGAACTGAAGGGCGAGGCTGGACACTCCGAGGACCACGGCAAGGATGCCGCCGAACAGGAGGGGGCGTGTTCCCGCGCTGCGCAGTTGCTGCCAGCTCAGGGATGTGCCGATCGCGGCGAGGACCGCGGCGATCAGCCATGCACTGAAGTGGGCGAGTGGCGGGCCCCAGGCATCCGGCACCACGCCGAGTCCGGCGAGCACGGATGCGGCGAGGAACAGGATGACGAAGAGGGGGAACGACTGTAGGAGAGTGGCTTTCGTAGACGGCGTAGGCTCGCCACGATCCTTCGCGAGGTGCAGGCCGAGACACATCGGGACGATCATCAGGCTCCGCACCAGCTTGACGATCACGGCGAAATGAGCGGCGGCGGGGCCGTAGATCACCCCGGCCGCCAAGACCGACGAGGTGTCGTTGATCGCGGTACCGGCCCACAGCCCGAAGGCCTCTTGGGACAAGCCGAGCAGGCGTCCCAGGGGTGGATAGGCCAGCACCGCAACGACATTGAAGACGAAGATGGTTCCGAGGGCGTAGGCGACCCGGTCCCGGTCGGGCTTGAGCACCGCGGTGGCGGCGGCGATCGCCGAGGCGCCACAAATGGTGGTGCCGACCGCCACCAGCGTGGCCGACTCCCGGTCCAGCGCGAGCATTCGCCCGACGACCACCGCGGCGGCGGCGCCCAGGATCAATGTTCCGATCAACACCACCGCCGTCTGGCGGCCGACACTGAGGACCGACCCGACCGGCAGGCCGAGGCCGAGCAGCACGATGGCGGCACCGAGCAGGCGTTTGCGCGTCACGGCCAAGCCGGGATCGAAAGTTGCGGTGTCAGCGTCGGATCGGCGCAGGACAATGCCTACCGCGGCGCCGCAGGCCAAAGCGATCACCGGCGCGCCCGCGACCGGCAGCACTGTGCCGAGAAAGGTTGCCGCGGTGGCCAGTACGGCGGCGAGGAGCAGGCCGGGACAGAGGCGACGAACGTGCGTCATTCCTCAGACGATGGCGCTCCGCGACCGTGCGGGGTAGCGGTCGATTGGGGAGAACCCCATAAGCCCGCCGTATGGGTGCCTGCGTCAGTTCCAACCGGCAGGGTTGGAGAACGATTCCCGGGAAATGCCGGACTCGGTTTTCGGGAAGGCACCGAAGCGGTCGCTGTGCAGGTGTGCGAAGAAGTAGCACATTTTTCCGCCGTCGGTGTCCCGCACGGCGACCGTGGGTGCGGCCAGCGCGGCGTCGTAGAACTCGCGGCCCATCGCGACGACGAATCCGCGGCAATAGAGGAAACCGTCGTCCGAGCCGCCGGTGACACCGTGGATATCGGCGCGGTCGAGGTCGTACAGTTTTCGCTCGAGCACGCGGTCCAGCGCGGTCAGCTCGTCGCTCGACAGGCCTTCGCTCAGCGTGCGGAGCTGACCGAGGAAATGCGGCACCTGCGCTTCGACGGCGGGCACGGTGTCGTCGTTTTCCCGGTGGATCAACGCTTTTCGCAGCGCGGCCGGTTCGTCGCCGACCAGCTCCCACGCCGATTCGATCATGGTCCAGAAGCGGGCTTCGTCGGCCGCGGCGGGGATCTTGCGCACTCGCCGGACGCTACCAGTGCCGACTTCCGTTGTGGCACCGAGCAACCCACTCATAAGGTGGGATGATGGGGTAATTGCCACGACGGGGGGTGCCGTTGGCGCTGGGCAGGCACATAATCAGTGGTTATGACGCTACCGCCGGGGACGCCCGATCTGGACGTACTCGATCTGCTTGTCTCCGTTGCGGAGCTGGGAAGTCTCGGTGCGGCCGCTCGGCGGCACAATATCAGTCAGCCCGCCGCGAGCATGCGAATCAGCGCGCTGGAGCGGCGGTTGCGGCTGCGCCTGCTCGATCGCGGTCCGACCGGGTCGGCCCTGACCGATTCGGGACGGTCGGTGGTCGCGCACGCGCGGTTGGTGCTGGAGGCGGCGCGGTCGTTCAGTGCCGGTGTGGCCGCGCTGCACGCCGCCGATGTGCCGCGCCTGCGGGTGGCCGCGTCGAAGACCATCGCCGATCACCGGATTCCGCTGTGGCTCAATGCGTTACGAGCCAGCTGTCCGCAGGTGGCGGTCTCCTTGGAAGTGGACAACACGCGGCATGTGGAGGAGCTGATCCGGGATGGCGCGGCCGACATCGGATTCGTGGAGGGCCCGCATCCGCCGCCCGGCCTCGGCAGCCGGGTGCTCGGGGCGGACGAGTTGGTGGTAGTGGTCGGGGCCGAGCATCCCTGGGCGCGCCGCAGCAGGCCGGTGACGCTGCGGGAGCTGGCGACCACGCCGCTGCTGTGGCGCGAGCCGGGGTCGGGGACGCGGGACACGGTGTGGGAGATCCTGGGGGCCGAGTGCCAACCGGCGCAGCCCGCCGCCGAGCTGGGGTCCGCGGTGGCGATCTCGGCCGCGGCCCGGGCCGCCGTGGCGCCCGCGGTACTGAGCAGGCTGATCGCGGGCCCAGATCTGACCAGCGGCGCGCTCGTCGAGGTGCGGCTGGCCGGGCCGGTGGCGCTGAGCAGGAAGTTCCGGGCGATCTGGCGACGCCAATCGCCGCCGTCAGGGCCTGCGGGAATGCTGGCCGAGCACGCCGCCCGACTCGAATCGGATGGCGCTCGTCACTGGTGACGTTTAGGACGCGGCGTGCGGGTAGGCCAGTCGGTGACCCGGATCCGACAAGAAAGGCGTGAACGATGAGTCAACCCATCACCAGCACCCTCGATACGGAGCAGCAGAAGATCGCGGGCGAGGCGCTGCGCGCTACCGTGATCGATCTGATCGACCTGTCGCTGATCGCCAAGCAGGCCCATTGGAACGTGATCGGCCGGAACTTCCGGTCGGTGCACCTGGCGCTGGACGAGCTGGTCACGGCGGCCAGGGACTTCACCGACGCCGCGGCCGAGCGCGCCACCGCAGTCGGCGTCAGTCCGGACGGGCGGGCGGCGACGGTCGCCAAGGAGAGCGGCGCGGTCGGCTTCCCCGACGGCTGGCAGCAGGACACCGACGTCATCGACGGCGTCGTTCGCAACCTCGCCGCCGTGATCGGGCGACTGCGGGAGCGGATCGAGGCCACCGAGAAGGCCGACCCGGTCACGCAGGACCTGTTCATCGGCTTCGCGGCGCGGCTCGAGCAGCTGCACTGGATGTGGCAGGCGCAGGTCGCGGCCTCCTGAGCTACCTCGACAGTCCGTGGGCGCGCGCGATGAGGCGCTCCATGAGCGTGCGCGGCAGTAGCCTGCGCACCGCGAACATGACGGGGGCATTGCTGCCGACGGCGTAGAGCGGACGCGGTCGCTTGGCCTCGACGGCCTGCACGATCGTGTCGGCCACCCGTTCGGCGGTGATGCCCTTCCCCTGTGCCTCATCCAATTTCGCGATGAACGCGGTGAAGTCGGCGGTGTGCGGCGAGCCCTCGTTCAGGTACTTCGTCCGGCGTTCCCGCAGCCCCGTATTGATCTGTCCCGGCTCGACGGTGCTGATCCACACCCCGAACGGAGACTCCTCGAACCGGGCGGCCACGGCGAAGCCCTTCAGTGCGGCCTTGGTCGCACCGTAAGACGAGCGGTAGGGCATCGGGAAGCTGGCGATCATCGACCCCACCATGACCACCCGGCCGTAGCCGCGCTCCCGCATGCCAGGCAACACCGCCTGCGTGAGCGCGACCGGCCCGAGCACATTCAGCCGGAACAGCCGCTCCACTGCGTCCGTCGGCAGCTCCGCCAGCGGCCCCGCCTGACTCTCCCCAGCATTGTTGACCAGCACGTCGACCTGCTCCAGCCCGGCGACGAAGGCGTCGATCGACCCGGCGTCGGTCAGATCGAGCGCCCGATACTCCACGCCCGCCACCCGAGCCTCGGCCCCGATGCCGTCCGGTTTCCGGCTGGTCCCGATCACCCGATACCCGCGCGCCACCAACGCCGCGGCCGTCGCCTTCCCGATCCCCGACGACGCACCGGTCACAACAGCAGTACGAGGCATAACCAACTCCTTAGGCAGCGACTCCAGCCGACCATAGCGCTTTGCGCCCCCGAGATCTCCTGCCCTTGCGCTAACCCCGCATCAGTTCGACGAGGCGGTCCCAAGCGGGGGAGGACGCTCCGGGCTGGGACTGGGCGACCAAGCGGGCAATGGCGGGTTTCTGCACGGGTCGAGTCTCGGATCGGCTGTGGTAGTTAGCGAACCAGGTGCGCGTGCGTTCGGCCAGGGCAGGCAGGCGGGCGTCGTCCGGCGACCAGTGGAAGGCCTCGTCGTGTTCGAGGTAGAGGGCGCGGAACTCGGGAATGGCGAGGAGTTCGTGCTTTTCGTCGAGCCAGCACGCGGCATCCTCAGGGGAGGCGGTCTGCAGCAGGATCCAGCCGTCACGCTCCAGCTGGATCTGGCGTTCGCTGACGCCGATGTCGCGCAGTTCGTCGAGGAAGTCGGCGACCGCCGGGGCGACGAAAAGCCGGTTGCCGCCGCGCAACTGGGCGAGCTGGTCGCGGGTTCGCCGCAGCTGCGTGATCCGGTGCCGGACGTCGCGGTCGATCTCGGCGATGGCCGCTGCGAGTGCGGCCGGGTCGGCGTCGAGCAGGTCCTTGACGCGGGCCAGCGGCACGCCGGCCTCGGCCAGGGTTCTGATCTTCACGAGGTCGACGGCGTCCTGGGCGGTGTAGCGCCGGTAGCCGGACGAGTCGCGCTCGGGTTCGGCGAGCAGACCGCGCTCGTGATAGTGGCGGACGGCCTTGGTGGTCACTCCGGCGAAATCCGCGAGCCTGCCGATCGTGATCATGGCGGCCATCCTTTCAGTCCGCGCCGAAGGCGTCAGACGCGACGGGTCAACCGGCCACCCGCGTTGTGGAACTGCGCCTTGCCGTCGCGGATGTCGTGGTAGGAGACGAGTAGCAGACGGAGGTAGCCGTCGAACGTCTCCATCGGGTAGTCGGCCGGGGCGAACAGGCCGGGCCGGATCGGCACGTACCGCTGCGGCGGGGCGGCCGTGGTGCCGCCGGCGAACTCGGTGAAAATGCGGTTTTGCGACTCGTCCGCAGGCTCGTAGGTCATCCGCTCCTCGAGGTGGCCGTCCACGATGCCGACGTCGATGCGGAGCTGGTCGGAACGATAGGTGCCGACATACGGCGTGAGGTCGATGTCCCGCTCGAATTCGGTGACCAGCGGGGGAATCTCGACACCGAGGTGCGCGCGCAGCAGCCACTGCAGCAGCTGGTCCTGCAGCATGAGCGCATCCGAGCTGTTGCCGAAGGCGGTGAAGACCAGGTCTTGCTCCGGCAGCACACACAGCAGGGAGACCCCGCCGGGCGACGCACCCGACATGGCGAGAACCGTGGTGTCGCCGAACGGGTACCGTACCCAGCCCAGACCCATCGGCGGAACGTTCGGGGTCGCCATATCGTGCGAAACCTGCTGCATCAGTACGGTCGAATCCGTGGTGAGAACCCGGGCACCCGTCGTGGGGGACACACCGTCCGCGAGATGGGTGCGCCCGAAGCTCAGCAGATCGGCGACGGTGCCTATCGGCGTGCCGCCGGCCGGCCCCCAGGTGTCGGGCAGCGTGAACATGCGAGTCGGCTCGGCCGTCATCGTCTCGGGATTCAGGAAATGCCCCACCGCGGTGCTGCGCAGGATGGCCTGCTCGGCCGAGGTGCTCGAATTCCGCATGCCGACGGGCCCATAGATATCGCGCTCCAGCAGTGCGTGATACGACAGCCCGGTCACCACCTCCAGCAGCCGGCCCGCGACGATCATGCCGCCATTGGAGTAGCTGAGCTGCTCGCCTGCCTCGAACAGGGTCCCGTTGTCCGCAAGGCCCGCCACGTACTTCCGCAGCGCGTCTGGTCCCTCGGCATCCGGAAAGTACAGGTCCGCGTCGATGCCATTGGTGTGCGACAGCAGATGCCGAACCAGAATCTTGTCCGCCGCACCCGGCGTGGACAGCGCGAACTCGGGAAGGTATCGCACCACTGGCGCGTCTAGCTCGAGCTGCCCACGCTCCACCTGCTGCAGGACGAGCGTGGTTGTCAGCACCTTGGCGACCGAACCGAACAGAAACCCGGTGTCCGCCAGCATCGGTGCGCCCGTAGCGACATTCGCCGTGCCATGCGCGACGACAACCTGCTCACCCGCCTGGTAAACACCGGCAACGAACCCGGGCACCCGGTTGGCCGAGCAGTAGGCGGCGACCTGTTCACGAATCTGAGCTTCGACGATCTGAAGTGCGTTGTTGTTCATGGCAGCAATTCTCAAACCTTGCCCCGGGGGCAAGGTCAAGCCCGGCCGTGCACCAACCTCGCGAACGCGTCGGCTGCGCGGTCGGCGAAGCCTGAGCGCCTCGATCAGGCCGCCCGCTGCGTGAACCGCACCGCCAGTTCCTCGCCGTGGAACGAAAGGTTCAACTCCGCCTCCAGCGCGATAGACAACCGATGCAGCAATGGCAGCGTCGGCGTCACATCGCCACCTTCCATCCGACTGACCTGCGGCTGCGTCATCCCGGCACGCCGAGCGAGCTCAGCCTGAGTGAGGCCGAGCGTCATCCGCCGGTCGTGGACCGCCTGGCCGAGCGCGAACGCGTCCGCAGCGGCGACATAGTCGGCGTCCGCCCGGTGTTCGGGCGGAATCTTCCAGCTGGTGTGCGTTCCCCGAGACATCTCACTCCTCCTCGAAGCTGCGGTCGTAGATATGGGTAGCGGGATCATGCTCTGTCGCGCATACCTTTTGGGCATGCAGGGCGCGGTCGACTTCCAGCCGTTCACGCATGCGTGTCTTCGCGAAGACGGTCAGCAATACCAGCCGACGGCCGGGAGCAAGCCAGTAACTTATGCGGATTGCCTTGCCGCTCAGATGGAACCGCAACTCGCGAACGGAGCCGCCTAGGTGCCGAGTCCATGGCTCTCCCAACGTTGTCGGGTTGTCAGCGAGACGGTCTGCTTTGAACTCGACCGCCCGGTACTCGGCTTTTGTCAGCGTGTCCAGCCACGCTCGCACCTCCGGCTCGAGCTCGATTCCGTACGGCTGGTTCTCGCCGTGCATCGAATATACCACGGAATGCATAACTGCTGCTCCCCCATTCTGTCCTCCCCTTTGACTCGGCTGCGCGGTATAGGGCAGCAGCCGAGTCGATGTCATTGGTTATTCGGAGACGCAGGGCTGCTGGGGTGGATATCGATCGAAGGGGTCGGCGACTCGCGCGCGGCCGGTGATTCTTCGGGGGCAAACGGGGGCGCAACGGGGGGTGGCTGGTTGGCGATGGTGTCTTGAATTCTGTGGGCGGGGTGGTTGGGGACTTGGGGTGTTGGCGATTTTGTGGTGGGCAAATGTCCAGTGCTCTGATCTGGGGCGACGGAGGGTGGGGTGGTCGTGGGGGGTGGGAGAGAGGGTGGTCAGGGGTGGTTTCGGGCGGGTTTCGGGGTGGGTGGGTTGGGGCTAGGGTTGGCCGGCGCGGTGGGGCTCGGTTGCCGTCGCGAGGATATGTCGGTTGCCGGATGCCTAGGAGATTTTGTGGTTGTCGACACTGTTCGGGAGGAACAGGCGCTGCGTCAGGTGACGGAGCGGTTGGTCGAAAACTTCGGCGGCACTTACTCTGCGGAGTACATCGAGGGGGCGGTCGCGGCGGCGCGGCGGCGGTTCGCGGGGCATCCGGTGCGGACCTTCATTCCGATTCTGGTGGAGCGGTACGTTCGTCGGCAATTGGCGGCCGCGGGGGAGGAGGCGGATACTGCCGTCGAACCCGAGACGGGCAGGGCGCGCAAGCCGAAGCACCAAGCGGCGGTTGATGATAGTTCGCCGGAAACATGGCTTGGGAGTAGGCGTTTCGCTCCGGCAGCCGTCGCGGCCGTGATCGCGGCGTTGGTGGTGGTGACCGTGGTCGCGGTGGCGCTGGCGGTGCGCCAGCCCGGTGGTGCGCCGAATACGGCAGCGCCGGTGGCGCCGATAACGGTGGTGCGCGGCGTGGTCGGGTCCGAGAAGATGGCATTCTTCCAAGACCCGAAAGTAGTTGCGGCGCTGGCCCGGCACGGGGTGAAGGTGGAGATCGAACCGGCGGGGTCACGGCAGATCGCGACGTCGATAGACCTCGCGAAGTACGACTTCGCGTTTCCGTCGAGCGAGCAGGCGGCGGAGCGAATCCAGCGGCAGCGCAACGTGACTGCGAAGTACATCCCGTTCTCGTCACCGATGGTGATCGCCACGTTCACGCCGATCGCCGAGCTGCTCGCGAAGGCGGGCGTGGTGCACCAGGGCGCGGTGTCGACCTTCGACATGGGCCCCTACCTGCGCATGGTCGGCAACAACACACGGTGGGACCAACTCGACGACAACACCACGTATCCGGTGCGCAAGAACGTACTGATCTCCACCACCGACCCGCGCAGCTCCAACTCCGCGGCCATGTACCTGGCGATCGCCGGCTACGTGGCCAACAACAACACCATCGTGCAGGGGTCGGACGCCGAGCAGAACATCCTGCCCACGGTGGCAAGGCTTTTCGTCGGCCAGGGCTACACCCAGAGCAGCAGCGAAGGCCCGTTCGAGGCCTATCTCGCGACCGGAATCGGGCCGACACCCATGGTGTGGATCTACGAGTCGCAATACGTGGACGCCAGTGTGCGCGGGCAGACCAAGCCCGACATGACGATGCTGTACCCGTCGCCGACCATTCTGTCCCGGCACACTCTGGTGCCGTTCGGCGAGCCGGGCGAGCGCCTCGGCCGCCTGCTGTCCACCGACCCCGACCTGCAACGCCTCGCCGCCGAGCACGGCTTCCGCACCGGCGCGACCGACCAATTCGCCGAAGTGACGGCCGCACACAACATCCCGGTGGCCAAGGACGTGCTCGACGTGATCACCACCCCCACCTACGACACCCTGGAACGGCTGCTCGACGGAGTCACCAAGTCCTACAACTGATCTGACCTACCCGAAACACCATGCCGGACAACGAGTGCGGGTCGTCCCGTTTCGGATGCGAAGATCAGGGCATCCCTGTCGCATCAGATACCGGCCGACCAGCCGGTATCGCGGCGTCGAGGTAGCAGCATGACAGTGGATGGCCCGTACGAGATCCCCCCGCTCGACAACGCGGCGGACATCTCCCGGACGACGGCGCCGCAGCCAGGCGAGACCTTGGCCGACACCCGGAACTGGGCAGGCTTCGGCTTGTTGTTCATCGGCGTGCTGCTCGCCGTCGCCGCCGCCGTGGTGGCGCTGTGGAGTTTCGGTACGGCGGCCCTGGTTCTCACGGTCTTGGCCGTGATGACGGTGCTCGCCGGCGTGGCGCTGATAGTCGTCGAGCAGTTACGTAGGCGCGCCCGCGACAGCGCGGCACCGGAGGACGCGCCCGCCTGGCAGGCAATCGTCCCGCCGGGATCCTGAGCCGGGATCAGTCGGGTCCGGTTACCTATCGCACCGAGTCCGTTGGGCCTCGGTGCGATAGGCGCCGATCGGTCAGGACTAGCCGAGCATCCCGCGCATCGTGTCGATTTCGGCACGCTGGCTGTCGATGATGCTGCGAGCCAAGGCCTTCGACTCCCCGTTGGTGCCCTGGGCGAGCTCGGTCTCGGCCATGGCGACCGCGCCGGTGTGATGCTCGATCATCATGGTCAGCCACTGGCGGTCGAAGTCCGGGCCGGACGCGGCCTGCAGGGCGTTCATCTGATCGGGGTTCATCATGCCCGGCATGGTGTGGCCGCCGTGGCCGCCGCCGGTGGTCGGTGCGGGCTTGCCGAAGCTTTGCAGCAGCGTGGTGATCTGCTGCATCTCCGGTGCCTGGGCCTGCTCCACCTTGGCGGCCAGCGCCAGCAACTGCTGGTTCTGGCTGTGGCTCGGCACCAGCTTCGCCATGTCGACCGCCTGCGCGTGATGCGGGTACATCATCTGCAGGAAGGTGACGTCGGCGTCGTTGAAGTCAGTGCGGGCCGTCGGCGCGCTCGATGGGGCGGGCGCGCTCGACGTGCTGTGCTGCATCCCGGACATGTCGTCGTTGTCGCTGCAGCCCGTCAGGACGAGGGCGGCGGCAGCGGTGCTCGCGGCGAGGACGGTGGTGATTCGGGTACGGCTGATGACCATGGTTGTGCTCCTTGGGAATTGCGCATGACTGGGTTTCGGGCAGGGCAACGCCGGCGACCGTCGAGAACGGTCGCCGCAGAGCTGTCAGATCCGCAGAATCGACAATTCGGCCAGGGTGAGCACGGTCCACGGCGGTGACCGTTCCCGCCGTGGTCGCCGATGACGCAGCCGCGCGACATCATTGCCCGGCCGATCGAGAGCCATCCGATAGAGCAGCACCAGTGCGAACAGCAGCACGGCAGCGGCCAGGATGAATACGCAACCGTGCATTCCGCCGTGGGTGCCGCCGCAACCGTCATCCGCGCAGTCCATGTCCGGTGCGGCATGTTCGCCGAGGGGCGAGGCGACGGACTGGGCGACGGTCGGCATCGCGGTGCTGGCCAGGTCATGACCGTCGTCGACCGCGTCGTGCCGGTCGACGAACACCACGGTCGCCGTCGCTTCGGTGGGCATCGCCACCGCAGGCAGCGGGACTGTGCTGTCCTTGCTGTCCGTCGAGTGATGGTCGACCGCACCGGCGTGACTCGGCGTCGCGAACACCACCGCATGCATGACGACGATCCCGGCGAGCAGCACCAGCACACCGAGCGCCCGGGCGAGCCCGGCGATGCGCGGTGATAGCTGCTGTTCGACCACGCGGCCAGTGTAATGACGGCGGCCAGGTCGATGGCAATACCCCCTGGCGGTACGGGTACTACTCGCTGGCGACGTCGATGACCAGCCGGGTCGGGTTGGTCAGCGTGGTGACGGTGAACCCGGGCCGGTCGCTGTTGACGCCGATGAACGACTGGGTGGTGCCCTCGAACACGGTGGTCCGATAGACCCCCGCGATGCCGGGCGCGCTCGGTTCGGTCGCGGGATCGGGTCCCGCGTAAGGCGTCTCGGCGCTGTCGAACGGGTAGGCCGAGCCGAGGATCTGCACCTCGAGGATCGACTTGCCGGCCACCTCGATCGGCTTGCCGCTGCCGTCCTGCACGGCCCGGTCGGTGTACTGCACGATCCAGCCGGGGGTGCCCTTGCCGCCGAGGTCGTAGACCACCCGATCGAAGCCGGGCTGGTGGCCGATGCGAATACCGGTGACGGTCAGGCCCGCGTCGCCGGATGCGGTGCCCCGCTTGGGCGCGGTGTCGCGCGGGGCGGTCGGCGCTTCGGCCAGGGTGCCCGTGGTCGAGGTGCTCGGCGCAGACGTGTTCGCGGTGGTTCCTGCGTCGTCGCCGCAGCCCGCGAGCAGCGCCGTCACCGCGACGATGGCCAACACCATCCTGTTACGCATGGGGCTGATGGTAAACGCCGGACGGGGCGTCGCGCGGGATTTGCGGGTTTCTCGATGTTTGCCGTCGGAATTTCCGCTCAGTGAACCGGTCGCGGGGCTGGCTCGTGGTTGTCGATGACCGGACGCGAATCGCGCGTCATCGATCGATCCGGAGGATCTGAAAAATGCTCTCGACCAAGCACTTCCAGCGAGCCGCACGGCCATTGGCCGCTGCCTCGGTGGTTCTCGCCGGTTTGCTGAGTGCGTGCACGAGTGCCGAGACGGCGCAGCCCGCGCCCTCGCAGGCGCCGACCTCGGCGGTGTCGGCCTCGGCCTCGGCGGCGGCCGGTGCGCCGCAGAACCAGGCGCCTGCCAAGACCCAGGACTGGCTGAAGATCTACCACGGAACGGCGCCGACCGGCACGAATGCGGTGCAACTGCGCCTCGCGGACAATAGCGCTGTCGGACAGCACGTTACGGCCGCCGACCGCGCGCTGTACCGATTCGACAAGGACACCGCCAAGCCACCCACCTCGAATTGCTCGGGTGATTGTGCCGCGAAATGGCCGCCGCTGATCGCGCAGCGCGGGCAGGCCGTGTACGCGGCGGGCGTCGATCCGCAGCTCGTCGGCTTCATCGAACGTGCTGATGGCGCATGCCAAGTCACCATCGCGGGGTGGCCGGTCTACTTCTTCGCCAAGGACACGAAGCCGGGCGACCTGCTCGGTCAAGGCGTCGGTGGGGTCTGGCACGCGGTGACCGCAACGGGTGGCAAGGCGGGTGCCAACTGAGCTGAACCCGTTGTGACGCTACGCTTTACGGCCGCTCGACCGGGGTACGCAATACGCGCCGGAACCGGTTTGCCGGGGCCGATGTGACGTTGGGGCAACGATCTAGCACACTTGAGGCGTGGCAGCCATCGAGGACGTTCTGAGCCGACTGCGGCGGTATCCAGATGTGGAGGCGTTAAACCTCTACGCTGTGGATGCCGCCGATCGGCTGATCCTCGATGTCGCCGACGAGGCGCTCGCCAGCACTGATAGCGGAAAGATAGCCATAGTCGGCGACGCGTACGGCGCGCTGACCATCGGCGCGATCACCGCTCACGACCTGCGCGGGGTCCGTGTGCACCAGGATCTGCTCACCGGCGAACTCGCTCTGGCCAACAATGCCCGCGCGCTCGGTCTCACCGACCGCTACACCGCGTATCCACTCGGCCGCGACTTGCTCGCCGATGTCCGGGTGGTCCTGCTGCGGCTGCCACGGGCGCTGGCCGGCCTGACCGAGGTCGCCGACGCCATCGCGCGCTACGCCGATCCCGAGGTGGTAGTGGTCGCGGGCGGCCGGGACAAGTATCTGACGAAGTCGATGAACGACGTGCTGGCCCAGTCGTTTTCCGAGGTCCGGGCCAGCCGTGGCCGGCAGAAGTCGCGCACCCTGCTGGTCAGCGGGCCGAAACCGGTCGGTGACCCGCCGTTCCCGGTGCGCGACCGGCTCGACGACCTCGATCTCGACGTGGTCGCCCACGGTGCCGCCTTCTCCGGCGCCCGGCTCGACATCGGCACCCGGTTCCTGCTCGAGCACCTGAAGTGGATGAAACCCGATGCGCGCGAGGCCATCGACCTCGGCTGCGGCACCGGGATACTGGCCGTGCAGCTGGCCAAGGCCAGGCCCGCCCTCCGGGTGCTCGGCACCGATCAGTCGGCGGCCGCGGTGGCCTCGGCCAAGGCGACGGTGGCGGTCAACGGCGTTGCGGACCGGGTGACGGTGGTGCGCGACGACGCGATGTCCTCGGCCGCCGACAACAGCGCCGACCTGGTGCTGTGCAACCCGCCCTTCCACGTCGGCGCCGCCGTGCACACCGGGTCGGCGATCAAGATGTTCGCCGAGACCGGACGGGTGCTTCGCCCCGGCGGCGAGCTGTGGACGGTGTTCAATTCCCACCTGAACTACCGTGGCGTGATCGAGCGCATGGTCGGGCGCACTGAGGTGGTCGGTCGCAACCGCAAATTCACGGTCACTCGATCCGTGCGTGGCCTACACGACGCGCAGCAGCGGTAGAGTCCGTTTTGTCCGCCTGCGCGCGGGTCTTTCGGGAACTAGCGCCGGGCAGTAAACGTTGTACCCAGCAGTTGGATATCGAGCGCGAGCTCGACGAACAGCGGCAACGACCAGAAAGGGACGCAGGTGCGTAGCACAAGCAATCCGGTTTTCCGAAACTTGCCCAAGCAAGAGGGCAATGGCTACGCCAACTTCGGCTCAGGCGTGGCCGGGGCGGGCCAGTTGGGTCAGCAGTTCGGTAATCAGTACGGACAGCAGTACCAGCAGCCGCAGCCATACCAGCAGGCGCCGGGCACCACCCGGGCGATGACCATCGACGACGTGGTGACCAAGACCGCCATCACGCTGGGTGTGCTCGCGCTGTCGGCCATCGTCTCCTACGGCTTCAGCAACGCCGATCCCTCGCTGGCGAAGTGGTTCGTCATCGGCGGCGGTCTGATCGGCCTGGTGCTCGTCCTCGTCGCGACCTTCGCCAACAAGATGGACAACCCGGTTCTGGTGCTGTCCTACGCGGTGTTCGAGGGTCTGTTCGTCGGCGCGCTGTCGTTCATGTTCACCGACATCAGTTTCGGCGGGGCCGGCGGCAGCGGGATGATCGCGCAGGCGGTGCTCGGCACCTTCGGTGTCTTCGCAGGCATGCTCGTCGTCTACAAGACCGGCGCTATCCGTGTCACGCCGCGCTTCACCCGGATGATCGTCGGCGCCATGATCGGCGTGCTGGTCCTGGTGATCGGCAACCTGGTCGCCAGTTTCTTCATCTCCGGCGGCCTCGGCCTGCGTGACGGTGGCCCGATCGCCATCATCTTCAGCCTGGTGGTCATCGCGATCGCCGCGTTCAGCTTCCTGCTCGACTTCGACGCCGCCGATCAGCTGATCCGCGCGCAGGCGCCGGAGAAGGCGGCCTGGGGCGTCGCCCTCGGCCTGACCGTCACCCTGGTCTGGCTGTACGTCGAGATCCTGCGCCTGCTGAGCTACTTCAACAACGACTAGTACCAAGCGGCTTCGACCGCCTGAGCTGACAACGGGTGGTTGCCGGAGACGGCAACCACCCGTTGTGCGTCCCGAGACGGAAGAGGGCGGTATCTCAGCTAAGCCGCTCGATGACCATCGCCATACCTTGGCCGCCGCCGACGCACATGGTCTCCAGACCGAACTGCTTGTCGTGGGTCTGCAGGTTGTTGATCAGCGTGGTGGTGATGCGGGCACCGGTCATGCCGAACGGGTGGCCCAGCGCGATGGCGCCGCCGGAGACGTTCAGCTTGTCCTCGTCGATCTTCAGCTCACGGGCCGAGCCGAGCACCTGCACCGCGAACGCCTCGTTGATCTCGACCAGGTCGATATCGTCGATCGACTTGCCCGCCAGGGCCAGTGCGCGCTTGCACGCCTCGATCGGGCCGAGACCCATGATCTCGGGGGACAGACCCGAGACACCGGTGGACACGATGCGGGCCAGCGGGGTGAGGCCGAGTTCCTTGGCCTTGGTGTCGCTCATGATGACCAGCGCGGCGGCGCCGTCGTTGAGCGGACAGCAGTTGCCCGCGGTGATCGTGCCGTCGGGGCGGAACACCGGCTTCAGCTTGCTGACCGCCTCGTAGGTGACGCCGGCGCGCGGGCCGTCGTCCTTGGACACCACCGAGCCGTCGGGCAGCGTGACCGGGGTGATTTCGCGCTCGAAGAAGCCGTTCTTGATGGCTTCCTCGGCCCGGTTCTGCGACCGGACGCCCCAGTGGTCCTGCTCCTCGCGGGTGATCCCGGTGAAGCCCGCGACGTTCTCCGCGGTCTGGCCCATCGCGATGTAGGCGTCGGGGATGAGGCCGTCTTCGCGCGGGTCGTGCCAGACGCCCGCGCCGCCCTCGGCGGCCTTCGCGGTGCGGGCCTGCGCGTCGGCGAAGAGCGGGTTCTGGGTGTTGGGCCAGCTGTCGGCGGAGCCGTTCTTGTACCGGGACACCGTCTCGACGCCGGCGGAGATGAAGACGTCGCCCTCGCCCGCCTTGATCGCGTGGAAGGCCATCCGGGTGGACTGCAGCGACGACGCGCAGTAGCGGTGCACGGTGGTGCCGGGCACCAGGTCGTAGCCGAGCTGGACCGCGACGATCCTGGCCATGTTGAAGCCGGACTCGCCACCGGGGGAACCGCAGCCGAGGATCAGGTCATCGATCTGGTTGGGGTCAAGGGCGGGTACCTTGTCGAGCGCCGCGCGGACGATCTGGGTGGTCAAATCGTCGGGCCGCATGTCGACCAGCGATCCCTTGGCCGCCCGGCCGATGGGGGAGCGGGCGGTCGAGACGATGACAGCCTCAGGCATGAGGACTCCTTTGTCTGAAGGAACGTGCGAACCGCGGTTGTTACTCGCGGGTTCCTATCGAATCTACGTCGCGCCCCAGGGGACTGGCAGCCGGGGTCGCCTCGCCCAACGCCTCGAGCAGGACCGGAAGTAGCTGGGCCGCGGCCAGCTCGTAACCAGCGGCCGAGGGGTGGAAACCGTCGGCCGCGAACAGGAGTTCGGGCTGGGCGCGGAATTCCGGAGCGAGCAGATAACCCATCGGCACCGGACGGCCGCCCGCGACGGCGGTGGCCACCGTCTGCGCCTTGGCCAGCCGGACGCTCCAGTTGTGCACCACCGTGCGCAGCGGCTGCGGAATCGCGGTCACCGTGCCGAGATTCGGGCAGGTACCGACCACCACCACACTGTCGGCCCGGCGCAGTCGCGAGACCGCGGCGGCCAATCTGCGCGCGGAGGCGCGCACCGAGTGCTTCTTGGTGATGTCGTTGGCTCCGATGAGAATGACCGCGGCGTCCGGCGGCGGCCCGGCCACGAACATGGCGTCCACCTGACCGGACAGGCCCTTGGAGGTGGCGCCGGAGATCGCCTTGGTGCTCAATCGAATTCGCTGTCCGGTAGCCAGCGCCAGGCCACGGGCCAGGCGGACGCCGGGTACCTCGTCGGCGACCGCGCACCCGACACCGGCCGCGGTGGAGTCGCCGAAGATCATCAGGTGCAGGTCCGCGTGCTTGCCGGTGCGCCAGCGTTCCGGCGTCAGGCAGCCCGCCGTGTAGATCCCGTCGGCTTCCGGCGGTTTCGAGGTGTCGCGGCCGATCACGCCACGCGCCGCGCCTGCCTGCGCCATCAATAGTCGAGAGGCCGCCCACCATGCGGTGCCCGCGCCGGAACCGGCCAAGACTGTTGCGGCACCGGTCACCGCGGCCGTCCGCCAGCCCATGCGTGGTGCACTCACACCAGAAAATGTACCGACTTCACGCAGTCGCGGCAGCCGGAGCGGGAACCTGGAACCAGCCGCGGGCGGGAATGTTCGCGTGATCGGTGGTGACGGTGACCTCGACCAGGCCGGGGCCGGTGTCCTGGAGCAATGAGTACTGCATGCTGCCGTAGAGACCGGACACGATGGTCTCCTCGTAGCTGCCGACCGCGCCGGTGCTGGTGTTGCGCCAGGCCACCGTGGTGCGGACCTCGCACAGCGGGGCCAGCGGATAGTCGCCCGGTCCGATGCCCGCGACGGGCAGCGCGCGCATATTGAGAATCGCCCGGCCCGGCCACGCCGGTCCGACATCGGCCCAGGTGCGGATGGTGGTGCCGCACCAGCCGCCGTAGGCGAGCGTTGGCACCTGCGGGAACTCGATGGTCGCTGCGTTCGCCTGCGCGCCCGGTCCGGCCAGCGCGGCAAGTGCCGCGCCGGCCAGCACAACGCCGGCCTTGGCGATGTTCGGCTGCTTCATGGTTCGGATCCTAAATGGGCGTTTGCTGGAATCCCGGTTTGTCGAGTCGGCGGGGCTTGCGCGTGGCGTGCGCGAACTCACACCGGGACCATCTGGAACTATGGGTCGCATGCGCATCGCCGACCATGTAGTGGACCTCATCGGCAATACGCCGCTGGTCCGGTTGAACTCTGTTGTAGGCCCGAACGCCGGACTGGTGGCGGCCAAGATCGAATACCTGAATCCGGGTGGTAGCTCCAAAGATCGGATCGCGGTCAAGATGATCGACGCGGCCGAGCAGTCCGGGGCGCTACGGCCCGGTGGCACCATCGTCGAACCCACCTCCGGCAATACCGGTGTCGGCCTGGCGCTGGTCGCCCAGCAGCGCGGCTACCACTGTGTCTTCGTCTGCCCGGACAAGGTGAGCGAGGACAAGCGCAACGTGCTGCGCGCCTACGGCGCCGACGTCGTGGTGTGCCCGACCGCCGTCGCGCCGGAGGACCCGGCCAGCTACTACAGCGTCTCCAACCGCCTGGTCGGCGAGATCGACGGAGCGTGGAAGCCGGACCAGTACTCCAACCCCGGCGGCCCGGACAGCCACTACGAGACCACCGGTCCGGAGATCTGGCGCGACACCGAAGGCAAGGTCACGCACTTCGTCGCGGGCGTCGGCACCGGCGGCACCATCACCGGCGTCGGCCGCTACCTCAAGGAGGTGTCCGGCGGGCAGGTCAAGATCATCGGTGCCGACCCGGAGGGCTCGGTGTACTCCGGCGGCACCGGACGGCCGTACCTGGTCGAGGGGGTCGGCGAGGACTTCTGGCCCTCCGCCTACGACCCGGCGATCCCGGACGAGATCATCGCGGTCTCGGACGCGGACTCCTTCGACATGACCCGGCGCCTCGCCCGCGAGGAAGGCCTGCTGGTCGGCGGCTCGTGCGGCATGGCTGTGGTCGCGGCCATCGAGGTCGCCAAGCGTGACCCGGACGCGGTCGTGGTGGTGCTGCTGCCCGACGGCGGCCGCGGCTACCTGTCCAAGATCTTCAACGACCAGTGGATGAGCTCCTACGGTTTCCTGCGCGAGCGCCTCGACGGCAGCACGGTCGAGCCGCTGGTCGGCGACGTGCTGCGCGGCAAATCCGGCGAACTGCCCGACCTGGTGCACACCCATCCCTCGGAAACCCTGCGCGACGCCATCGAGATCCTGCGCGAGTACGGGGTGTCGCAGATGCCCGTGGTCGGCGCCGAGCCGCCGGTGATGGCGGGCGAGGTCGCGGGCAGCGTGTCCGAGCGCGACCTGCTCTCCGCGGTGTTCGAAGGGCGTGCGCACCTGACGGATTCGGTCGGCAAGCACATGAGCCCGTCGTTCCCGCTGATCGGTGCGGGCGAGCCGATCTCGGCGGCGACCAAGGCATTGTCGGATACCGACGCGCTGATGGTCGTCGAGGAGGGCAAGCCGGTCGGCGTCATCACCCGCCACGACCTGCTGGGCTTCTTGAGCATCGGCACCCTCGGCCACTGAAAGCGCTTTCGCGCATACCTTTTCATTTTCCGCACCGGAACGGCATGCGATTCCGGTGCGGAAAATCAAGACAGCCTTGACTATTCGAGGCGGGCGCGCAGGGCCAGGGCGTCGCGTGGTGCCATGACTTTGGCGTCGTTGTCGAAGTAGCAGTAGACGTCGTGGCCGGCCGACCAGGCGCGGATCTTGGCGGCCCACATGTCGAGGCCCTCGTCGGTGTATCCGCTGACGTAGAGCTCGTCGTGACCGTGCAGCCGAATGTAGACGAAATCGGCGGTGACCTCCTCCATCAGCGGGTATTTGCCTGCGGCGTCGGCGATGACGAGCGCGATCCGGTGCTTGGTCAGCAGCTCGGTGAACTCCGGTGTGACGAAGCTGGGATGCCGGATCTCCAGCGCGTGCCGCAGCGGCCGGTCGGCGTCGGTGGTCGTGAACGCCGGGTCCACCCGATGATCGTGCCGTTTCGCGATCTCGACGGCGTGTGTGGTGCTGCGGGGGAGGTGGGTGAAGAAGGTGGCGAGCAGCTCCGGGTCGAACTGGAGGTTCGGCGGCAGCTGCCAGAGGATGGGGCCGAGTTTCGGGCCGAGGGCAAGCAGCCCGGAGGCGAGAAAGTTCGCCAGCAGCTCGTCACCGTCGCGTAGGCGCTTCATGTGCGTGATGAATCTGCTGCCCTTCACCGCGAAGACGAAGTCGTCCGGCGTCTGACTCGACCAGTTCTGATAGCTCGACGGCCGCTGCAGCGCGTAGAAGGAGCCGTTGATCTCGACGCTGTTCAGCTGCTCGGACAGGTAGGCGAGCTCGCGCTTCTGCGTGACGCCCTTGGGGTAGAAGACGCCACGCCACGGCGGATACACCCAGCCCGAGGTGCCGATCCGGATCTCACCCATGACTCCATCGTGGCAGCCGAGGCCCCCGGCTAGCCGGATTTGCCGACCGCGGCCCGCCGTTTCCGCAGCGTGGCGATCCGGCCGACGGCCCACGCGACCAGCACCGCGGCCAGGAACGACAGCAGCGACGCGCTCATCCACGCCTGCTTGGTGAAGTGCAGCTTCTCCTGCACATTCACCCAGAAGTCGGTCCACACACCGGCATCGCCCGGGTTGATGAGCTGATAGACCGAGAGTCCGGCCAGCCAGGCGGCGATCATCCCCCAGCGCGGTGGGGCATCGTCGGCGGTGTTCCACTCGCCCTGCGCGCGCAGGAAGAAGTCGGCGACCAGCACCCCGAGCAGCGGCACGAACACCGAACCGATCAGGCCGAGGAAGGCGAAGTAGTTCGCCATGTTCAGCTGCAGCGCGAGCAGCGTGATCAACGCGCCGAGGCCGATCGACAGGATCCGCCGGTCGACGCGCGGCGCGAGATTCTGGATCGAGAGCGCCGTGGAGTACACGTTGGCGAAGGACTGATCGGCCTCGCGCAACACGAACACGAAGAAGAACAGTCCGCCGAGACTCACCTGGAGGAACGGCGAGTACTGGCCGTCGCCGGTGGCCCTGGCCAGCGCGAACAGGCCGAGGGTGTAGGCGACGATCTGGGTGATCGCGTAGGCCCCGCTGGCCGCGCCGAACGCCGTGCCGGTGCTGCGCGAGTGCCGGGTGTAGTCGGCCGCGACCGGCATCCAGGAGATGGACACCGCGAGCGCGGCGTCGGTGGCGATCCAGAAGAGGTTCCAGTCGGCGCCGAACGGGCCGCTGCCGTGCGGACCCGGATTGGCCGACAGGTCGGGCAATCCGGTGCGGAAGAACTGGATATAGAACCAGACCAGCGCGATCACCACGCCGATCGTGACGAACCGGCGCAGCAGTCGCACCGAACCGAGCGGCCAGATGGTCAGCGCCGTGGTCAGCACGCCGGCGGCCACCACATAGAGCCAGTGCGGGCCGCCGCCGAACAACTCGTCGGCCGCATCGCCGATGACGATCAATTCGAAGGTGCCCCAGCCGATCAGCTGGGCGATGTTCAACGCGGTGGGCAGGTAACTGAGTTTGGCGCCGAACAGGCCGCGCAGCAGCATCATCGCGGGCTTGCCGGTCTTGGCGCCCGGCACCGCGGCCAGGCCGAGCATCAGCCCGCCGACGACGGTACCGACGATCATCGCGAGGATGCCCGCGGCGATCGAGATCTGCGGTACGCCATCGGAATTCGGTGCCAGCACGGTGTACGCGCCGGAGAAGGCGATGAGGCTGACACCCAGGTTTGCCCAGAATGCGCTCTGGTCCCAGAAGGACAGCACCTTCGGGGCGGGCTCATCGAGGGTGAAGGGGGCCTCGTGCCGTTCGGAGTTGTGCAGGGTCGATGCAGACATGCCCGAAACGCTCTTCCTACGCCGGCATTACCCGGACAGGTTCATGCGGTCGGCGAAGCGCTGGGGTCCGCCCTCTCAGCCCGGCCTTGCCCGAGCTCCCGCGGTGGGGGTGGTTCGGGCGAATAGTACACGGGGGAGCTCGGCGGCCACGGCGCTGCGCGCTCGGACGGCGGTGAGCTTCGAATTCGCTCGAGGGTTTATCTGTCTTTTATGGGGTAGTACGAATAGGGCGGCGAGCGGGCTAATGTCCGCTCTGAGCAGGGAATTGGCGTCCTGCGTTCAGGATCACACCAGCTGTTAACCCCGATAACGGAGATGTAACGGTCTGTTCATTAGTCACCGCAATGATTACTAGGTATGACGCGCAGGCAAGTGATCGGATGGGTAGCTCTGCTGGCCTCGGTGCTTGCCGGGGCGACGCTACTCGATCGGGTGCATTTTCCGGCGCCGCAAATGATTCTAGCGATCGTCGTCGGCGGGGCACTGGCGTTGGCCGGGAAGTTGCCAGCCCCGATGCCCCGGGAGCTGTCGTGCGGTGTGCAGTCCATGCTCGGCGTGTTGATGGGCAGCTACCTGGAGATCTCGCTGCTGTCGAGTATCGGGATGGCGCTGGTGCCCGTGCTGGCCGTCACGGTGGCCACGCTGCTGATCAGCCTGCTGGTCGCGGTGGTGTTCGCCCGGTTCGCCCACGTCGAGTTGCCGACCGCGACGCTCGGACTGCTGGCCGGAGGTTCCGCGGCCGTGGTCGCGGTGGCCGACGATATGGACGCCGATCCGCGGCAGGTGGCGTTCATGCAGTACCTGCGGGTCGCGCTGGTCGCGGTCAGCGCGCCTGCCCTCGGCGCGCTGCTGAACAAGAGTGGCGAGGGCCTGGTCACCGAGCATGCGACGCTCGGCGCCGCGGTCACCAATCCTGATCTGCCGTACTGGATGATCGTCGGGCGCGGCGATCAGGTCGCCGGATTGTCCATCGCGGTGATGCTGTGCGTGCTCGGCACCAGAGTGGGCAAGCGGCTCAACCTGCCGAGCCCCGCGCTGATCGGGCCGATGCTGATGACCGCGGTGCTCACCGCGCTCGGCGTCAGCCACGGGTACGCGCCGACGAATCTGTTCAAGGATCTGCTGTTCGTGCTCATCGGGTTCGAGGTCGGCACCCGCTTCACCAAGCCGGTCGTGCGTGAGATGGCCAGGATGATCCCCGGCATGACGGTCACCATCGTCGCGCTGTCCGCCATCGTCGCCGGCCTTGCCTTCGCCGTCGCCACCTTCGTCGACCTCCAGCTCTCCGACATCTATTTGGCCACTACCCCCGGCGGCATCAATGCCGTGCTGGCCACCGCCGAGTCGATGGACGCCAACCTGCCGTTGATCACCTGTGTGCAGAGCATGCGACTGCTGCTGATGGTGCTGATGCTGCCGCTGCTGGCGAAGGCGATGCGGTGGTTTTCGGCGCGGCAGTTGGGGATGCCGGAACCCGAGTTAGCGGTCTGACCCGGCCTGCGCGGACACTTTCGCGCGCCGTGCCGCGTTTTCCGTCGCGGTGTGGCGACAACTGTCCGTTCAGGCCGGGTTCCCCTGCGCCACTACACCTTCCGCACCGCGCCGATGATGAGATCGGTCCATTCGTCGGCCAGCGCGGCGAGGCGGTACCACGCCGCGTGGACCCGATCGTCGGACACGTTCTCGGCGGTGTGCAGCAGATGGCTGGCGTGCGCGTGCGCCGCGGCCATGCGATCGACCGTGGCACCGAGGGATCCGGTGCGCAGGTGCTCGGTGCACCCGTGGCGGGGCACCTGAGTGGCGACCCACTTATCGATGGCGGCGACCAATTCGGCTCTGCGGCAGTCGATTCCCGCGGCCGCGAGCGGATTGCCGTGGCGCTGCCGGTGCAGGATGGCCAACTCGCGGGCCAAGCCGATCAACGGGTGGTCGGTGCTCGGATCGCCCTGGCTGCCGGCGAAAGCGGCGACCAGCTCGCGCTGATCCGGCAGGGACCGGGCGGTGCCGCCCAGGCCGGAGAGGGCGTGATCACGCACGAACATCGCGGGCTCCCGGCGGGCAGTGGCGCGTCGCGGCGCGATCGTCCGGCCTTCGGCCGATGGGGTCGGCGGTCTGTGTGTTCATCGTGCTCCTCCGGGTGACGTCAGGCGGGAGGCATTGCCCTGATGCCGGATCCGGGATAAGCGTGCGCCACGCACCTCGGCGTGTCGGTGACATCGAGATGGCACAGCGATGACAGGTCGTAACAATCTTCTCCGCATCGCGTCGGGCCGCATTGTGAGGAAGACCGACCAGTTCGGGCGGCCGACTATGGACAGTACGGGCCCGCGTGCCGCTGCGGTGAGTAGTCGCGCCGAATGACTCAATGTGGCAAATTATCTGCAAACGAATGGTTCGAGTTATGCAGCCGGGGTATAACCGGCATTGAAGCAGCCTCGGCAAACGCCATGGCGTAATCGGATAGCGAAGGGATGGGCATGTACACCTCCAGTTTGGCTATCGATTTCCAGAAGGGGTTCTCGGACGCGTGGAGTTCGGTGGCCACGTTCGTCCCCAAGCTGGCCGGATTCATCGTCATCTTGCTCATCGGCTGGATCGTCGCGAAGGTCGTGTCGACGATCGTGGACAAGGTGCTCGACCGGCTCGGCTTCGATCGCCTGGTCGAGCGTGGCGGGCTCAAGCAGATGATGTCGCGCAGCCGCTACGACGCCTCCGATCTGCTGGCGAAGCTGGCCTACTACGCGATCCTGCTGATCGCGCTGCAGCTCGGCTTCGGCGTCTTCGGTCCGAATCCGGTGAGCGATCTGCTCGACGGCATCGTCTCCTGGCTGCCGAAGGCCGCGGTCGCGATCATCATCGTGGTTATCGCGGGTGCTATCGCATCCGCGGTGCGTGACCTGGTCGGCAACATGCTCGGCGGGCTGTCCTACGGCGCGATGATCGGCCGGATCGCCGCGGTGTTCATCTGGGGCGTCGGCATCGTCGCCGCGCTGAACCAGATCGGGGTGGCCATGTCGGTCACCATGCCGATCCTGATCACCGTGCTGGCCACCATCGGCGGCATCCTGGTGGTCGGCGTCGGCGGCGGCATGGTTCGCCCGATGCAGCAGCGCTGGGAGAACTGGCTCAGCGGGCTGGAAGAGGAGATGCCCGCGGTCAAGGGCCACGCGGAGGCCTACTCGCGCGGTCGGGAGGATGCCTCGCGGGAGCAGCTGTGGATGGATCAGCAGGCCACCCGTGGCCAGCATGCGCAGCAACAGCAGTGGGATCAGGGTGCGATGCAGGGTGGCGGCGGCTCGTACGAGCAGTCCGGTGAGTACATGGGGTACCGCGACCCGGGCGACCGGCGCTAGGCACCCGCTCGATTCGAATGACGAACGCGTCCGCCGTTGGCTCTCGGCCTACGGCGGACGCGTTCGTTCTATGGGTCGGTCAGGCGGGCTGCAGGGACGCGTGCAGGCACACGCTGGCCAGGCGCAGCTGCACCCAGTCGGCGTTCGCCCAGCTGCCGAGGTCGTCCGGTGCCGCGCCGGTCATCGGCGCACCGCGATCGGCCGCGGCCTCGCGCACGTGATCGAGCAGTCCGCGGGCGTAGCCGGCGAGCAGCACGCTCACCGGAACGCGCGCGGACTCCTCGACGCCGAGGGTGAGGATGTCGCGCACCGCGGCGGCGTGCTGATCCAGCGCGGCCGACAGCGCGGGCAGTTCCGCGGCCGCGGCGAGCGCCGGTACCCCGTGCGTCTTGTGCAGGCGGGTCAAAATCTTGCGCGCCGACACTTCGAGCAACGCGGGGCCTAGCAGAAACATGTTCCTATGCTAGCAACCGGCGTGTCTTTATAGAACTGTGACGCTTCACCCAGTCTGTTTTGCCGGGAAAGTGCGTTCCAGCAAATTACCCGCACGAAAATCATTGGGGCAGAACCGGTTAGCCGATGCCATTTGTAAACACGACCGACCGGTACGAATTTGGCCCGATCGAACGTCCGGCGCTAGGCGTTGCGTTCAGCCCGCGAACGGCGTCACCGGAAGGCGTTGGCGTCGGTGAGCGCCCGTCCGAGCACGAGCTGATGCACCTCCGCCGTGCCCTCGTAGGTGAGCACCGACTCCAGGTTGTTCGCGTGGCGCAGCACCGGATAGTCCAGCGTGATGCCGTTGGCGCCGAGAATGGTGCGGCACTCGCGGGCGATCGCGATGGCCTCCCTGGTGCTGTTCAGCTTCCCGGCGCTCACCTGCTCGGGGGTCACTACGCCACGATCCTTCAACCGGCCGAGGTGCACGGCCAGCAGCTGGCCCTTGCCGAACTCCAGGGCCATGTTCGCCAGCTTCGCCTGCGTCAGCTGATACGCGGCCAGCGGCTTGTCGAACACCTCGCGGGTGCGTGCGTACTCGATCGTCGCGGCCAGACAGTCACGGGCCGCGCCGAGCGCGCCGAAGATGATTCCGAACCGCGCCTCGCTCAGGCACGCCAACGGCGACGCGAGCCCGCGCGACTCCGGCAGCACGGCATCGGCGGGCAGCCGGACATCGTCGAAGTCCAGTTCGGCGGTCACCGAGGCGCGCAGCGACAGCTTGCGATGCATCTCCCGCGCACTGAATCCCGGCGTCCCGGCCGGCACCAGGAAGCCGCGGATCACCTGCTTGCCCTCGTCCTCGGTCTGCGCCCACACCACCGCGATATCGGCCACCGAGCCGTTGGTGATCCACATCTTCGAGCCGTTGAGCACCCAGTCGGTGCCGTCGCGCTTGGCCCTGGTCCGCATGCCGCCCGGGTTGGAGCCGAAATCGGGTTCGGTGAGCCCGAAGCAGCCGAGTGCCCGGCCCGCCGCCATCTCCGGCAGCCACTGCTGCTTCTGCTCCTCCGAGCCGTACTTGTGGATCGCGGTCATCGCCAGCGAGCCCTGGACCGACACCATGCTGCGCACGCCGGAGTCGACCGCCTCGAGTTCCTGGCAGGCCAGCCCGTACATGGTGGCCGACATACCTGCGCAGCCGTAGCCCTCCAGATGCATGCCGAGCAGCCCTACCTCGCCCAGCTGCGGCGCGATCTCGCGGGCCGGGAAAGTGCCTTCCTCGAACCAATCCGCGATGTGCGGTCGCAGGCGTTGATTCGCGAAGGTCGCGACGGCATCGCGGATCTCGCGCTCCTCGTCGGACAGCAGGGAGTCGATCGCGAACAGTTCTTCCACAGTCACCATGCGCTAAGCCTAAATGGGGAGGGCGCCGGTGAGATCAGGGTCACCGCAGGTGCTTCTCGGAAAATTTTCGGTGCAGCGGGCTCAGCTGCGGAACTAGATCGGAATCATCGGACGAATGCCGGACACGCGTCAACTGTGGAGCACCAGGGGGTTGCCCAGAAATCGCCCCTGATTAGGCTGGTCTGTTATGAGTGAGCTGGGGTTCTCCACACGGGCCGTGCACGCAGGATTCGATCCCGACCCGCAGACCGGCGCGGTGAACGTGCCCATCTACGCGAGTTCGACCTTCGCCCAGGACGGCGTCGGCGGCCTGCGTGGCGGTTTCGAGTACGCCCGCACCGGCAACCCGACCAGGTCCGCGCTGGAAGCCAACCTCGCCGCGCTCGAATCCGGTACCTACGGTAGGGCATTCGCCTCCGGCATGGCCGCCACGGACTGCGCCCTCCGCGCCACGCTGCGCCCCGGTGACCACATCGTCATCCCCGACGACGCGTACGGCGGCACCTTCCGGCTGATCGACAAGGTGTTCAGCCAGTGGGGCATCGAGCACTCGCCCGCACACGTCTTCGACGTGGACGAGATGCGTGCCGCGATCCGGCCGAACACCAAGCTGGTGTGGGTGGAGACCCCGACCAACCCGCTGCTCAGCATCGGCGACATCCCGGCGCTGGCCGACATCGCGCACGGCGCGGGCGCGAAGCTGGTGGTGGACAACACCTTCGCCACCCCGTACCTGCAGCAGCCGCTGCTGCTCGGCGCCGACATCGTCACGCACTCGACCACCAAGTACCTCGGCGGCCACTCCGACGTGGTCGGCGGCGCGCTGATCACCAACGACCCCGAACTCGACGCGGCGTTCGCGTTCCTGCAGAACGGCGCGGGCGCGGTCCCCGGCCCGTTCGACGCCTTCCTCACCCTGCGCGGCACCAAGACCCTGGCCGTGCGGATGGACCGGCACTGCGACAACGCGGAGACGCTGGCCGAGTTCCTGTCCCGGCACCCGGCGATTTCCCAGGTGATCTATCCTGGCCTGCCCGAGCACCCCGGTCACGCGATCGCCGCCAAGCAGATGCGCCGGTTCGGCGGCATGATCTCGGTGCGGTTGCACGGCGGCCCGGATGCGGCCCGCGACTTCTGCTCGCGCACCAAGGTGTTCACGCTGGCCGAGTCGCTCGGCGGGGTGGAGTCGCTGATCGAGCACCCGGCCGCGATGACGCACGCGTCCACCGAGGGCTCCGTGCTGGAGGTGCCCGCGGATCTGGTGCGACTGTCGGTCGGCATCGAGGACGCCGCCGACCTGCTCGCCGATATCGAGCAGGCGCTCGGCGGCTAGGAACCCACGGACATGACGAAACGGCCGCACCTGGAATCCGGGTGCGGCCGTTCGTGTCTCAGGGGAAGAACTCGGCCGTGGCGCGCTCTGTCGAGCTGCGCGCCGCTGCGTCCGGGGTGGGGCGCAGAGCGACGGCCGAAAACGTCAGCTGTGGTACGGCTCCGCGCTGACCAGGGTGACCTTCATGGTCTTGCCGTTGGGCAGGGTGTACTCGCGCGTGTCGCCGACCTTGGCATCGATCAGCGCACCGCCGAGCGGGGACGCGGGCGAGTAGGTCTCCAGCTTGGAGTCGTTCAGGCCCTCTTCGCGGGTGGCGATGAGGAACGTCTCGGTGTCGGACTCGTCGCCGTCGTAGTAGACCTTGACGACCGAGCCGGGGAGTGCGACGCCGGACTTGGTGGGCGCAACGCCGACCTTGGCGTTGTTCAGCAGCTCCTGCAGCTGGCGAATACGCGCCTCCTGCTGACCCTGCTCCTCGCGCGCGGCGTGGTATCCGCCGTTCTCCTTGAGGTCGCCCTCTTCACGGCGTTCGTTGATCTCGGCAGCGATAACGGGACGATTGGCGATGAGCGCATCGAGTTCGCCCTTGAGCCTGTCGTGCGACTCCGGGGTCAGCCAAGTCACTTGCGTCTCAGTCATCTCGATCACTCCCTAGTAGTTGTTCCCGGCAGGCCGGGATTCCCTGATAACTGCCGCAGTACCCACCCGTGAGGCGGGCACGCACCAGTCGACGGCTAGAGCGATCCTGGGAAGTTCATCGAACCCCGACAGACCCGGTTCCGGGCAAAGTTCGCAACCCGGAACAGATAGCGCTGGCCGCCAATGCAGCAAACACGGCTCCGAACCCCGGAACCGTGTATCAGGCCATTTTAGCATGAATCACAAACGCGCAGGTCGGAGTTAATTTCGAGGACAAACGCTGCGGCAAAAGCGGCAAATCACCCTGCTCGAAGATAGCTGGGTACCTCGGCGCTGCATCCGTAGATACTGCTCGACGCCGGTCGGGAGGACGCCTTGACCGTGGTGGTCTGTTCGATCGTGCCGCTGGTAGACGGCGCGATCAGGACCTCTCGACGGCCGACCTCGACACTGTCGCGCGCCATGGCCCGGACGAAGCACACCACCGGCCGTGCGGGATCTTTGCGGGTGACCTTGATTCGGATCGTCATCGTCGCGTCGTCGACCACGACGTAGCCCAGTTGTTCGAACTCGATGTCCTTGGGGCCGTACTTCTGGTAGCCGATGTAGGCGACGCCGCAGCCGAGCAATACCACGATGAGGCTGAGCGCCACCGGCAGCCAGCGGCGCTCGACCGGAGGTTTGGTGCCGTACCGGTCGGTCGGCCTGTTATGCGTCGCCGGAACCGTGACGTGAGCAGCGGCCGCGGATTCATCGGGTGCGTTCGCGCCGGATTCATCGGGTGCGTTCGCACCGGGCGAGGCTCCATCGCGCTGACTCACAAGGTCACTCCCGGGGGGTACGTCGGAACAAAAGTCGGTCGAATGGAACTATAGGGAACGAAGACCAGACACCCGCGAGCGAGAGCGATGGTGAACGAGACGTGAGTGGCCTTCGCCTCATGGCGGTGCATGCCCACCCCGACGACGAATCCAGTAAGGGTGCCGCGACGACCGCCCGATACGCCGACGAAGGACACGACGTCCTCATCGTGACGCTGACCGGTGGCGAACGCGGCAGCATCCTGAACCCCGCGATGGACACCCCCGGTGTCCTCGATCGGATCGACGAGATCCGCCGCGAGGAGATGGCCGCCGCGGCGCGCGCGCTCGGCGTGCGCCAGCACTGGCTCGGTTTCGTCGATTCCGGTCTGCCGGAGGGTGATCCGCTGCCACCGCTGCCGGACGGCAGTTTCGCGACGGTGCCGCTGGAGGAGTCCACCGAGGCACTCGTCCGGGTGGTCCGCGAGTTCAAGCCGCACGTGATGACGACCTACGACGAGCTGGGCGGCTACCCGCACCCGGACCACATCCGCTGCCACGAGGTGTCGGTCGCCGCGTTCGACGCGGCGGGTGACCCGCAGCGATTCCCCGACGCGGGCGAGCCGTGGACGCCGCTGAAGCTGTACTACGACCACGGTTTCACCGCCCGGCGGATGGAGGTCTTCGCCGAGGAGTACGAGCGGATGGGTGAGCCGTTCCCGCTGCAGGAGTGGCTGGACCGGATGCGCAAGTACGTCCCGGAGCGCGGCGACGTGTTCTCCAGGGTCACCACCCAGATCGACTGCGCCAAGTACTTCCCGCAGCGCGACGACGCCTTGCGCGCGCACGCCACCCAGATCGACCCGAACGGCGCGTTCTTCGCCATCCCGCTGGAGCTGCAGCAGCGGCTCTGGCCGACCGAGGAGTTCGAGCTGGCCAAGACCAGGGTCAAGACGGCGCTGCCGGAGACCGACCTGTTCGCCGGTATCGAGGACGAGCAGCGGTGATGCTGGTTCTGCTCGCCCAGACCCCAGGCACCCCGACCGGGCCGGAGTTCGGCAAGGCCTCCCCGCTCGGGTTCTTCATCATCCTGATCCTGCTCGCGGGCACGGTGCTGCTGGTTCGTTCGATGAACAAGCATCTGAAGCAGCTGCCCGCGACCTTCGAGCCGGACCACCCGGAACCGGATCAGGAAGCCGACGAGGGGACCGAGCGGGGCATCACCACCCGGCCCGACGAGGCCGAGCCGGACGGGCGGACCGAAAAGACCTGATACCCGGGGTTACTCGCTGTCCGGCGCCAGCGCGGCGTAGGCGGCAGCGGCGGCATTCTGCTCGGCTTCCTTCTTCGAGCGTCCGACGCCTTTGCCGTAGGCCACGCCGCCGACCACCGCCGTCGCGGTGAATTCCTTGTCGTGGTCGGGGCCGGTGGAGGTGATCTCGTAGCTGGGGACGCCGAGACTGTGTTCGGCGGTGTGTTCCTGCAGGCTGGTCTTCCAGTCGAGACCCGCGCCCATCTTGGCGGCACGCTGGAGCAGATCGTCGAACAGCCGCAGCACCACGGCGCG
This sequence comes from Nocardia sp. NPDC052316, assembly GCF_044547795.1. Taxonomy (NCBI): domain Bacteria; kingdom Bacillati; phylum Actinomycetota; class Actinomycetes; order Mycobacteriales; family Nocardiaceae; genus Nocardia; species Nocardia sp. NPDC052316. Next base: position 773,491 of record NZ_JBIUBB010000001.1, on the reverse strand, counting down.
GGCGACGCCGATGCCGTGCTGCAGGTGCACCGCGCCGAGCAGTGACTCCATGCCGTCGGCGAGGATGCTGGTCTTGTTCCGGCCGCCGGTGAGTTCCTCGCCGCGGCCGAGGAGCAGGTGCGGGCCGAGGCCGCCGGGGCCGAGGCCGCGGGCGACCTCGGCACACGCGTGCATGTTGACCACCCGGGACCGGATCTTGGCCAGGTCGCCTTCGCTGCGTTGCGGATGCCGCAGATAGAGGTATTCGGTGACACTGAGACCGAGCACCGAGTCGCCGAGGAACTCCAGTCGCTCGTTGGTCGGCACGCCGCCGTTCTCGTAGGCGTACGAACGGTGCGTCAACGCCAAGGTCAGCAGTTCGTCGTCGAGTGGAACGCCGAGCGCGGCAAGTAGATCCGCGTGGTCGTCGGAGTTCGCGCTGCGGTACGCACCGGCGTCGTCGGTCATAAGCCGCACCGCGCCGCGCCGCGCGAGAGTCGGGGCCGCCCATGGGGCATCCGCAGGTCGTCGGCTGACCTGCGGGAGACAACGACTCCGGCGCCGCGGTGGGCCCTCAACGATCGCACGCTCGACCTTCCTGGTAGCACACCTGCATTGCGCTGCACGAACGTGAGTTTACCCACGTACGGGCAGTGCGAATGCCTGGTCCGAACCCAACATGCTACGGACGAAACGCCGACGCGGTGCCCGTAGTAACGGCAATGGTGGAACCGTAGGATGGAGCGATCTGCCCGGTCGCGTGGCGCAGCGGGAGCTGTGCTCGAAAGAGTAAGTGGGGGAAGATAAATGCCGAGGACACCGGCTCGACCTCCGATCTCGTCGAAGCAGTGATCGGTGCGACGGGGGTGGCGCCGATGACCACGGCGCAGGCGCGTGCCGCAGGCCCGCAGGCCGGATCGCCGGTCGGTCTGTGCGTGGTCGGCGGCGCCGACGGTTATCAGGTTTCGGCGATCGGGCAGGGGTTCGTCGGATTTCTCAGCTTCGCGGGGCCTGGTATCGACCGCGATCTCGCGTCGTCGCCCACCGAGGTGGATCCCAGCTGGATCGTCAACGGCATCGGGCGTGGCAGGGTGTGTGTCGTCGCATATCAGAAGGACGGCGGCGGATTTCATCAAATCGCCGTGGAGTGTCAGAACGTCGACTGACGGTCGGGCCTCGGATCAGTTGGGGCCGAGCAGATCCCACCGATTGCCCGCGATATCGCGAAATACCGCCACCGTGCCGTACGGCTCTTGCCGTGGCGCGGTGACGAATTCGACGCCATGGGAGACCATGCGGCGATAGGCCGCGTCGAAATCGGCTACCTGAAGGAAGAATCCGACCCGGCCCGCCGTCTGGTTGCCGACCACCTCGTCCTGCGCCGTACCGTCCGCGCGGGCGAGCAGCAGCCCCGTGTCGGCGCCGGGCGGGCGGACGACGACCCAGCGCTTCGGGCGCCCGTCGTTGGTCCGAGACGGAGTGTCCTCGATCAGGTCGAAGCCGAGCGCTTCGGTGAAGAAGGCGATCGCCGGATCGTAGTCCGCGACGACGAGGGTGCAGAGGTCGATGCGCATGGTCACGACATGGTAGGCCGGCGCTCGCCGGAAGGGGCTGGTCGCGCGATATGAACCGACAATGTGCGGCGGGTTGTTTCAATCGGGAGTAACAGGTTTGAACCACGCCTGAACTGGTTACCGAAATCTGTACGGCCGGGGCGGAAATCGGAAGTGATTGTCATCTGGGTGCCCGCTGCATAGCGTGCTCTACGGTCGCAAGGGGGTCTGCGCAACAGTTTTCAAACGTTGTGGGACGAGCGTTGCATGCGCCCCCACCGCATTGCAGACTGTATCCGAGATGTATTCGGATCGCGCATCCGCTTAATCCCCTGGCCACCGAGAAGCACACTGCTGGCAACCTATTTCGCCGCGAGCAGCTTTCGCAACGGCCTCCGTATGTCGCCCGCCTGTGTTACCAATTCAGCCAGACCGCTCGACCGAAGGAAGCTCATGGACAACGTGATCGGACAGATCGACCGTGCTCTCGATGCGACGAGCGTGATCGTCGCCGCCCTGGACGACAGCACCTTGGCCGCGCCGACGCCCTGCCGGGAGTGGGATGTGCGCACCGTGCTGAACCATACGGTGGGCGGCATGCACGTCTTCGCGGCCGCGTTGAGCGGCACGGATTCCGGCGCCGATCACGAATCCGATTGGCTCGGCGGCGATCCGCAGGGCGCCTACGCGGCGGCGGCGGAGGTGGACCGCGCGGCCTGGCATCGGCCCGACGCGCTGGACAACACCGTGCACAGTGCGCTGGGTGCGCTGCCCGCGTCGGCGGCGGCCCTGGTACACCTCACCGAGCTGGTGGTGCACGGCGTCGATCTCGCGGTGGCCATCGGCAGGCCCGATCTGGCCGATGACGAGTTGTGCGGCGAACTTCTCGCCACCATGCGGAGCAGGGGCGGCATCGACCAGTTCCGCGGCCCCGGCGTCTTCGATGCCGAGATCCCCGTCGCGGACGGGGAGCCCGGGCATCGTCGACTGCTCGGCTATGTCGGCCGGGAAGTGCTGGCCCGGACCTCGTAGCCGCCGCGCGCTAGCGGATCCGCACCACGGTCGAGGCCGCCAGCAGCAACAGCTCGCGGGCCGCGGCCTGCTGGTAGTCGAGCCGGCCCGCGTGATTGCGGTGGAGAGTGTGGTGCTCGGCATGCACCGAGGACGTCGCCGCACCGATATTCCGCGCTGCGTCGTCGTTCGGACGGGTGAAGGTGAAAATGCGCATGGCAATTCCGTCCTTTCCTTCATGGGCGGGCATTCGGTCCGATTTGCCGCGCGCTCACCGCATTTCGGGCATACGTCGGAAACGTAACCGGATACGGTGCGTGCGCGTTCGTACACGCCGGTGGTTCGCGGTCGAAAACGGACACCATCGGCTCGACGCATATTCGAACCGAGGCAGGTAGCGCTACCGGTCGAGCTGCCGAATCCGTCGATTCGGTCGAAACGACCGTTGTCCGCGCACCGGGCGCGTTGCGAACTGTATCCGGTCGAATTCGACCGGCGCATCCTATTTTTCGGCGACGCGGCCGGGTCGTGCCGCACCGGCTGCGTCCGGTCGCGCCCGATATGGCAGTTTGGGCAGTCGTGCAGGAGATCTTTCGCAACGTCGGCGTGCAGGGCTGGGTGCATGCCCGGTGCTTCGACTGCGGCGCGGAGGTAGGGTCGGGCGCCGACGAGCCGGTGGTGCTCGCATCGGTGGTGAAGGTGCCGCTGGTGCTGGAGTTCGCCCGTCAGGTGGCGGCGGGGCAACTGGATCCGACCGATCGGGTGCGCGCGGGCGGCGCGGACCGCCTCGGCGGGGTCGGTACGGCTGGTTGCCACGACGACGTCGACCTCAGTCTGCGTGATGCCGCCTTCTTCGCCATCACCCTGAGCGACAACACCGCTGCCGACCTGCTGTTCGAGCGGGTCGGGATCGACAATGTGCGCTCGCTGGTCCGCGAACTCGGGCTCGCGCAGACCCGGATCGTCGGCGCGCCACGGCAGATCGTGCAAAGCATGGCCGACGACATCGGCGCGCGGGACGCGGCCGAGTTCGCCGAGCGGTTTCCGGCGCTCGCGGCCTCGGAGATCCTGCGCAGCCAGGCGCTGGATCCGCACCGGACCACCGCGAGCACGCCGCGCGAGATGACGCGGCTGCTCACCCTCATCGGCGAGGACCGCGCGGGTCCGGCCGAGGCCTGCCGCTGGGTGCGCGATCTCATGCGCCAGCAGCTGAATTGGCACCGTCTAGCCGCCGCGTTCCGGCCCGAGGTGCAGGTGTGGGCCAAGACCGGCACGCTACCCGGCGTGCGCAACGAGATCGGTGTGCTCGAATGTCCGGACGGGAGTCGTTACGCCGTAGCGGTTTTCACCAGGGCGGATACGCTCGTCCAGCGGCTGCCCGAGGTGGATCGCGCGATCGGCGCCGCGGCCGCGCACGCGGTCGAGCGCATTGATCACGGCGTGCCGTACACCACGTTCCACGGTCGCTGCGCCACGTCCTGAACGGCTGCGGGCCGAGAGGTGCCGTCGCCCTGGACAACTCGCACGATCAGCTCCGCGAGCTCGGACACCAGGGGGTGCGGTGCGTGCGCGGGCCAGGCGAGCGAGAGCCGCCACTGCAACGTGCCCGCCGGCAGCGGCCGCCAGACGACCCTCGGCTCCTTCTGCGCCACCAGGCCCTGGTCGAAGGCGACGCCGCGGCCGGAAAGCACCATGCCGAGCACGAATTCGGGGTTGCGGGCGTGCTGCACCCTGGCGGGGCGGAAGCCGTGCTCCCAGCAGGTGCGCAGTGTCGCGTCGTAGAGACCGGGTGCGGCGGCACGCGGGAAGATCACCAGCCCGAGCCCGGCCAGATCGGCGAGGGTGAGCGAAGCGCGCACGGCCAGCGGCGAATCGCGCGGCAGCACCACCCCGACGGGGGTGTCGACAGCCGGGCCGAGCTTCAGGCCGACCACGTCGACCGGGTGTTGCAGCAGTCCCGCGTCGAGCTGCCGGTCGGCGAGCAGGCGGACCTGTTCGGCCGTGGTCAGCTCTTGCAGATCCACGCGCACCTCACGACTTTCGAACGCGGTGAGGATCGCGGCGAGCACCCGCCCAGCCAGTTCCGGAGGCACGCCGACGCGCAGCGCGTCCATCTCGCCACGATGCGCCTTACCGACCAGCGAGGTCGTGCGCTCCCAGCGGGCGAGCAGATCCCGGGACTCGGCGAGCAGGATCTGGCCCGCCTCGGTGAGCTCGACGCGGCGGCTGTCCCGGTCGAACAGCCGCGCGCCCAGATCGTTCTCGAGTTTGCGGATGCGTTGGCTCAGCGGCGGCTGGGCGATGCCGAGGCGTTCGGCGGCCCGGCCGAAATGTAATTCTTCGGCGACGGCGACGAAGTACCGGAGCTGACGCAGCATGTCCACGCTGCGACGATATCGTTTTCGATATCGCCGAGCGGGCCCGTCGGTCTTGGACAGCGGCGCCGATCCTGTGGTCTTGTGCCCGCATGACAGGTTTCGGACGGCGAGAATTCTTCGGTATGACAGCGGGCGCGTCGGTGCTCGCGGGTGTAGTCGCCTGTGGCGGAACGGAATCCGCGAATCGGGCGGTAGTCACCGGTGCGCCGGCACCAGGCGGCGTGACATTGCGTTGGTGGGGCAACAACGGCTGGGAAATCCGACTGCCAGGCGGCAAGACCGTACTGATCGACCCCTGGCTGACCAGGTTCCATACCGGAACCTATACCGACGCCGGCGCCGACCCGAACACTCCGATCACCGTCGACACGGCGCTGATCGACCGCTACGTGGACAGCGGTGAACTGCGCGCCGACCACATCCTGGTCACCCACGGGCACTACGACCATCTGACCGATGTGCCGTACCTGGCGAAGAAGACCGGGGCGACGGTGCTCGGCACCGAGACCCACCTGAATCTGATGGCGGCGCTCGGTGCTCCCGAGGATCAGCTAGCCATCGCCACCGGCGGTGAGTACCTGCGCTTCGACGGGTACACCATTCGCGTGCTGCGCTCGCTGCACTCGGCCTCCGGTGCCAGGGCCGAAGTGGCGTTCGCCGGTACGCGACCGGGTTTCGGTGCGGGAAAGCTGCCGGAGCCCAGGGTGATTCGTGACCTCGTCGAAGGCGGCACGCTGGCCTACCAGGTGAGCGGTGGCGGGGTGAGCGTGCTGAACCTCGGTGGCTCCAACTACATCGAATCCGAGCTGGCCGGTCTGCGCCCGGACGTGCTGCTGTTGCCCGCGGGTGGCGGCAAGATCGTCGACTACGTCGCGCGGCTACTCCAGGTGACCGGTGGCCCGCGCTACGTGGTGCCCACGCACTGGGACGACTTCGACTATCCACTCGCCGAACCGGCGCGTGACTGGGGCGGGCTCGAGGCGCTGCGCAAGGCGGTCGCGCAGACTGGTTCGGCAAGCAAGTTCGTCACCGTCGACCACCTGCAGACCTTCACGCCCTGAGGTGTGCGACCGGTGAAGTGAGCAGGTTCTGAACTGGCACATGGGCGCTGCCGGGGTGGACGGTAGGTGCCGTACCGGCTCGGGTGAGCCGGACATGCGCTACGAGGAGACCATATGCCGAATCCGCTGCACGTCCTTGTCGTCGGAGCCGGGGTCGCCGGGATGGCCGCCGCGGGCGCGCTGGAGCGGCGCGGGCTGTCGGTGGACCTCATCGAGCGACGGACCCAAAACCCCGCCGGGGCCGGACTCTTCCTGCCGGGCAATGCTGTTCGGGCGCTTGCCGAGCTCGGAGTCGGGGATGCGCTACGGGACGGTGTGCCGATTCGCAGGCAGCGCTTGCAGGACCATCAGGGTCGAACACTCGCCGAGATCGACATGGCCGCCCTGTGGCGCGACGTAGGACAACCCGTGGGCATCACCTACGACCGGTTGCGGACGGCGCTGGCAGAGAAGCTGCGGCTGCCCATTCGGACCGGTGTCACCGTGCGCACGCTCGACGAGTCCGAGGCCGGCGTGGCGGTGACGTTCAGTGACGGGACCAGTGGCAGCTATGACGTCGTGGTCGGGGCCGACGGGGTGCACTCCGAGCTGCGGCGCATGGTGAATCCAGCTGCCGAAGCTCGCTATGCGGGTCAGATCTGCTGGCGGTTCGTCACCGGCAATACCGCGGGTATCCACGACTGGACCGTGTGGCTCGGGCGCGGGGCGACTTTTCTCGCGGTTCCCGTCGGCGCGGACCGGCTGTACTGCTACGCCGATCTGTCCATGCCCGAACCGGCTGCCGCCGCGTCGGCGGGAATGCCACTGGCCGAACACTTTTCCCATTTCGGCGGGGAGGTTCGAGATCTGCTCGCCGGACCGGACGCACACTTCTCCACTATCGAGGAGGTCACCGACTCGACCTGGCGCACCCGGCGCATCATCCTCATCGGTGATGCCGCGCACGCGAGTTCGCCCAATATGGCTCAGGGCGTGGCGATGTCGGTGGAGGACGCGCTGGTCCTGGCCGAATCCCTCGGCGGCCCCGGCGAAATCGAGCAGCTGCTGGCCCGCTATCGGTTGCGGCGTCTTCCGCGTACCCGGTGGGTGCAGGCGCGGGCGCGGCGGCGCGACAGCACCAGGGGCATGACCCCGGTTGTGCGGGACGCGGTGCTCCGGCTGGCAGCATCCCGAATCTACGAGCGCGACTACGGTCTGCTCCGCGATCGGCCTTGAGCCACTGAAACCCCTGCTGCTCAGGACTTTCGCGCCTGACTGTGCACAGCCTCGACATGTCTCCGCCTGGGATCTAACGGTCTGGTAGGTGACTGCGCGTACTTAGGTGGCGTAACGAACTGGTCGTTCTATCGATACCAGAAGCACGCGCTGCGGATGCAGTGGCGACAACAGCCAATCGGTGGGGAAATCCCTTGGCAGTGAGGAACTTCGAGATGTTCACAAGGAATACCGCGCGCGGTGTCGCGGCACTGGCCTGTGGGGCGGCCATGCTGCTCGCCGGATGTGATGCCAACTCCGCGGATGCTCCGCCGAAGCCCGGCGCCAGCTCGTCGGCGACGAGCGCCCCCGCAGTGCCCGCGCCGGTTCCGGGGGACGCCGGCGCACCTGCCCCAGCACCCGCGCCTGCTCCAGCGCCCGCACCTGCACCGGGATCGGCGCCTGCTCCGGGATCCGCGCCCGCTCCGGCGCCCGCTGCCCCCGAGAGTCCACCTGCCAAGGTCGAACAGCCTGCGGCAGGCGCACTCTGGGACCCCTGCTCACTGCCGGAATCCAAGATCTCCGCTGCCGGCCTGGACACCTCCACGAAGAAGCGCCTGACCAACCCGAACCGTCCGACATGGCAGCTGTGCCAGTGGCAGGCCATCGACCGATCCTTCGAGTTGGTGATCGGCACCTCGGATCGCACCATCGACGACCTGCTCGAACCAGGAACGTTCCAGGATCTCCGCCGAACCGAGTACTACGGACGCCAGGTCGTCCTCTACCGCTCGGTCCAGGACACCCACAAACGAACCTGCAACCTCGGCACCCCCGCCCCCTTCGGCAGCAGCGAACTCGCCGTACGCACCACCAAGATCCAAACCGACGCCTTCGACACCTGCGCCGACGTACAGCGCGTAGGCGCCGCACTGCTCACATCGCTGCCCTGACCCGGACGCGCTAACCGCTCGGTCGCCGGGGCTCTACACCCCGGCGACCGAGGTGACCTCGCGGTCTGCGCGAGGCCGTCAACTAAACGGTACCGAGTCCACGCTCATTCGGGGTTTATCCACAGTCGATCGAGGGGCAGGACGTGCAACTTCTCTTCGTAGGTGTACGACTTCTGGCCGAGGTTGATGACTGCGCCGCCTACGAAGGCGCTGCCTAGTTTGTCGCGGAGCATCCGGAGTCCTTCGAAGTCGCGATCGGTCACAGTGCCTGCTGCTTTGACCTCGATCGCAGCGACAGACCCTGTGACAGTTTCTATTACGAGATCGACCTCTTGTTGATCGCGGGTTCGAAAATGGGAGAACTCAACCTGCTGTTCCGCCCAGCCGGCCTGCTTGATCAGTTCGTTCACGGTGAAGGTTTCGACGAGGTGGCCGAACTGGCTGAGTGTCGCGGGGATGCGGCTGGCCAGTTTCTGCTCCGTCAGTCCGGTGAGGTACGCGGCGAGGCCGGTGTCGACAGCATGGACTTTCGCGCTGCGAATAGTCCTTTGGGTAGCCGATCGAGTGAACGGTTCGATGCGATGGACGAGAAAGACCGCTTCGAGGAGGCCGAGATAGTCCTTGACCGTGCTCGAGTCGAGCCCGACGGCGTCGGCGATGTTCGCGATGTTGACTACTTGGCCCGTCTGGCCTGCGAGCCGCTGAAGTACTTGCGGCAGGACTTGCCGCTGACGGACTTTGCGGATTTCCATGACATCGCGCTCGACGACAAGGTTGACGAAGTCCCGGAACCATCGGTCACGAGAGCGACCAGGCTTGCGGGCCAATGCCAGTGGGAACCCTCCCGCCAATATGGACCGCTCGTAGTCGGCGCGGGTGCTCGTAGAAGAAGCGGCAGATACCAGTGCTGCCGGGTCGCTGACCAGCGCGTCCAGAGCCACCTCGCGAGACCCTGACAACTCGCCCTGCGAGAGTGGCCACATTGTCACAACGTGGGCTCGCCCGGTCAGCGACTGCCCGGCAGTTGGGAGTGACCCATAGCGAGTCGAGCCCGTCAGTATGTAGCGCCCCGGCCGCAGATCCTTGTTGAGTTCGGCCTTGATGGCGTCCAGAAGCAACGGAACATGCTGGAATTCGTCGATGCAAACCGGGGCCGGTCGGTCCGAGGCGACGAATAGCGCAGGGTCGGCAGAAACGGCTCGCCGGGTCTCCAGATCATCTAGATCAAGGACCTGTAGGCCCGCGATCCGGGCGCATGCGGAGAGTAGGGTGCTCTTGCCGACTGTGCGGGCGCCGGTCAACACGACCACGGGTTCGTCGCGGACCAGCTCGGCCAGCACTTCCTCCAGGTGACGTTCGATCAGCTTGGGCTCGGCCACAGTAGATCCTCTCTGATCCGACATCTGCCAGAGCTATAATCCCACATCTGCGCCACTTGAATCCCAGAATTGCCAGAGGTTTAGTCCAACATCTGCCGGAGGCTGTCAGCGACCTGCCCAGTAGGCTTCCGGCGACCGACTCTCGATGTCTAGCTGGTCATCGACATTGCCGACCGCGAGCGGCCGTCGAGCCGAGGCATCAACCCGGGATTGTCGTTCGACTCTTCGACCCATCAAGGTTGCTTTCGGTCCGGGACCCACCCGTGGACGCCCAGCCCGCCCGAATCTGCAGATGCATACTGGCAAACTCCGTACGCTGAGACTGCACGAAGTCCACCAGCGAAGAGCCTGCACGCCAAACCGACACCCTGACTTGATAACGACCTCGTCATTCTGGGGGAAGCATGGCTATTACCGAAGCTTTTCAAGAGTTCGAACAGAATCTCGACTTCGCGAGGCGTCTGACCTCCGGTGGGAAGCACTTCGAAGAGTTGAAGATTGGCTCCTTCGACATCAGCGATCTCTACCGCTCGGCATGGGTACAGGCGGTCTCGGCACTTGACCACTGGGTGCATGAGGAGATCTGTCAACGCGCTGTGGCTCTCGTTCAGCATCCTTCAGCGGCGAAACCGCGGAGGTTGAGAGATTTCGAGATCCCGCTCGAGCTCTTCGACCGAGTCCACCATCAGGATGCGCCACTCGCTGAGGCGTTCGAAGATCAGCTGCGGGTTTCCCTCGGTTGGAAGTCTTTTCAGCATCCCGACCGGATCAAAGAAGGCTTTGCCCTTGTCACTGATATTCCATTGTGGCCCACCGTATCGGAACGATTCAGCGCACGGCTACCGGACGGGGCGCGCACCACGGCACAGGATGTGCGTGAGCGACTACTTGCGATCACGACGCGACGCAACCGGATCGCGCACGCTGCTGATCGAGACCCCGGCGACCCCTCGCGGCGGGCACGGATAGACGCCCGCGAAGTCGAATCGATTATCGACTGGTTACACCTGCTGGCCAGTGCAATCCTTGAGGCGTTGCACAGCGACCAGTCGCCACTTGGCGGTCAGCCGTATCTCCTTGCACTTTCCGATGGGACCGCCCTGCGCTGGGTACTCGAGAACGATCGGTTCGCGTTCACCGCTACTGGTCAGGCCAAGGGCAAAAGGCTCGAAGTCGGCGACACATTGTTCCTCGTCACCACTAAGAGCTGCTGGGGTACTCCGCAGCGGGATACCACCCGAATCATCGGGATGGCGATTGTGGCTGGACAGGTCCGCGACTACCGTGAACCTGTCCAGATCGCTGGCCGGGAATTCGTCGCATCGTGCGCGGTGACGGTCGAGAATCTTGCGCCCATGCGGGCCGGAATCGACCTCCCTACTCTGATTCCTGCATTGAAGACATTTCCTGACAACGCAAACTACGGAATCAAACTCCGCAACACCCTGGTCCCGCTCAGCGCCGACGATGCTCTCCTAATTCGCGAGCGGCTTGCCGCCGTGGTCGGTGATCCTGCCGATCACGTGCCGGACTACCTCAATTGGACGGTCTGACGACGACGAATCCGGCTATCGGCCCAGTGACCGCCCTCGAGCATGAGTGGAATATCGGTGGTGCGGCGCTCTGAGTCTGCTGGGCACGCAATCCGTACACGGCTGCGAGGCTCCGGATACCGGTTCCATCAGTGAGAATCGGTGCGCAGCTCGTCCCCTGGTCTGATTTCGACGGTGAGCCGGTCATGATCACGGAAAATTACCACCGCCATCCATTGTCGCTCGCTCGTCCTGCCCCAGCGTAGGAGACTGCCTACCCACGGGCTCGCGTCATCCAGATCCCGACAGAACGTCCACTTCGACGGATCCTTCTCATCGCTGAGGCATACCGGGCATGCCACCCCTACGCCGGGAACGCGCTCGCGGAATCCGTACCCGTCGTATCCGTTGCAACGTGATGCTAGTTCGCGCTCCAGCACGTACAAGTGGCAATGCTCGCAATCAGCCGGGTGATGGTAGATAGTCCTGGCGTCGCGCCCGCTTTCGTAACCGAGAAAGACTATCGAACGCGGAGGCGGTGGCCGATCCGCTTCCGGTGGAACGCCGTTCACAAAGTCGCAAGATGGCGGCAGAACACCCATGAAGCCTCCGTACCCTCATGAAGTCTCGGACTGAACCATGCGCTTATAGCAGCCTTGCATGAAGCTCCGATGGGTGTCTAGGGAGTTGGTACCTGGATGTGCGAGAGCGGGGCTCGTGGGTGAGCGACGAGTATCAAGGCGCGGGGCAGGCCGGTGTCGTGTGCCGTGGCGCGATCGTCGGGGTCCGTGCACCTCCGGGGACCGGCATGCCACGCGCAAGCCCCGCACCTGGCTTGCCCGGGGGCAAGTTCGCATCATCGATCACCTGCACACCTGTGCCCCTCGACTGTGGCACGGTGGACTCATGAATCGGCTCGGGAACGCGACCTCGCCCTACCTGCGGCAGCATGCGGATAATCCGGTGCATTGGCGGGAGTGGGATGCGGGGGCGCTGGCGGAGTCGCGGGAGCGGGATGTGCCGATCCTGCTGTCGGTGGGGTATGCGTCGTGTCACTGGTGTCATGTGATGGCGCACGAGTCGTTCGAGGATGTGGCGACCGCGGAGTTGATGAACGAGAACTTCGTGTGTGTGAAGGTGGATCGGGAGGAACGGCCCGATCTGGACGCGGTGTATATGAATGCGACCGTGGCGATGACGGGGCAGGGGGGCTGGCCGATGACGTGCTTCCTGACGCCGGAGGGGGAGCCGTTCTACTGCGGTACCTATTATCCGAAGTTGCCGCGTGGGGGGATGCCGTCGTTCACGCAGTTACTCACCGCGATCACCGAGACCTGGCAGCAGCGGCGTGATGAGGTGCACAAGGCGTCTGCTCAGGTGACCGAGGCGCTGCGGGCGCAGGCCGGAGGGTTGCCCGACTCGGATCTCACGCTCAGTGCGGAACTGCTCGATCATGCGGTCGCGGCGGTGCTGCGGGATGAGGATCCCGAGCATGCGGGGTTCGGTGGGGCGCCTAAGTTTCCGCCGTCGGCGTTGCTGGAGGGTCTGCTGCGCAGTTGGGAACGGACCGGTGATTCGGCCGTCCTCGCTGCGGTGACTCGGACGGCCGAGGCTATGGCGCGGGGTGGGATCTACGACCAGTTACGCGGGGGCTTCGCGCGTTACTCTGTCGACCCGGCCTGGGTGATACCGCATTTCGAGAAGATGCTGTACGACAATGCTCAATTGCTGCGCGCCTACGGGCATTTGGCCCGGCGGGCATCTGCAAACGAGCCGGAGTCGTTGGCGCATCGGGTTACTCGGGAGACCGTGCAGTTCCTGCTCGATGACCTGGGCACCGAGCAGGGCGGCTTCGCCTCCGCCCTCGACGCCGACACTCATCTCGAACCGGGCAAGCCAGGGGTAGAGGGCGCGACCTATGTCTGGACGCCCGCCGAGCTGGTCGGTGAACTCGGACCGATCGACGGTGCTTGGGCCGCAGAGTTTTTCGGTGTGAGCACGGCGGGAAACTTCGAGCAGGGTACTTCGGTGCTGACCCGATACACCGATCCCGCGCCCGCCGATGCCGATCGGCTCGAACAGATCCGCGCCGCGCTGCGCAAGGCGCGCGACGGCAGGCCCCAACCGGACCGCGACGACAAGGTGGTCACCGCCTGGAACGGGATGGCGATCACGGCACTGGCCGAAGCGGGAGCCGCACTCGGCGCGGACGACTGGGTGTCCGCCGCGGTTCGCTGTGCCCGATTCCTGTTGTCCGAGCATGTGATCGACGGCCGGGTGCGCCGCGCCTCGCTGAACGGCGTCGCTGGTGCCTCGCCCGGCGTGCTGGAGGACTACGCCTGGCTCGTCACCGGTCTGCTGGCCCTGCATCAGGCCACCGGCGAACTCAGCTGGCTCGACGAGGCGCAAGGGTTGCTGGACACGGCGATTCAGCACTTCGCCGACCCGAACACCCCGGGCAGCTGGTTCGACACCGCCGACGATGCCGAAATCCTGGTCACCCGGCCCCGTGACCCCATCGACGGTGCCACTCCCGCGGGCGCCTCCTCGCTCGCCGAGGCGCTGCTCACCGCGGCCGCCGTCAGCGAGGCGGATCGGGCCGTCCCGTATTTCGCACTGGCCGAACAGACCCTCCAGCGTGGTGCCGTCGTGCTGGCACGCGCCCCGCGCTCGGCGGGCCAGTGGCTCACGGTCGCCGAGGCCGCGCTGCGTGGTCCACTTCAGGTCGCCATCGCCGCCGAAGCTGCCGGCGAGTCCAGTGCGCTGCTCGCCGCCGCCCGCGCCGCGGCGCCCGGCGGCACGATAGTCATTGCCGCCCCGCCGAACTCGGTTCCGCTGCTGGCCGACCGACCGCTGGTGCACGGTGAGCCTGCCGCCTACGTATGCCGCGGCTCCGTCTGCGACTTGCCGGTATCCACAGTCGCGGAACTACAGGAAGCCTTGGCGCGGCCGTAGCGGCGTCAGTCGGTTTCCGTTGCGGCGGTACGAACCTCAACCACCGCACTGCGCTCGATCGTCGGGTCGGCGGTCCCGGACGGTGCCATATCGGCACCAGGCACCGAGGCGGCCGGGTGGTCCAGATCGGTCCAGCAGGCCGTCGGCTTCTTCATGCCGCGCAGCAGGATCGTCTCGTAGAGCGTCCATTTCGCGCGCTCCTGGTCCGCGGCCGCCTCGATCACCGCGCCGCTCACCAGGATCCGGTGCGGCACCTCTTTGGCCTCGGTGGTGAGCCGCGCGGCCTCGTTGACGGCGTCACCGATGACGGTGTACTCCAGCCGAGTGTCGGTGCCGACGTCGCCCGCGAACACCCGACCGTGCGCGACACCGATGCCGATATCGAGTTCACCGGCCGCGACCACCTCGTCCCGGATCCGCCGAGCCGCGCGCAGAGCGGGAGTCGCGTTGTCCCGCAGGGCGATCGGAGCGCCGAAGATGCACAGCGCGGCGTCACCCTCGAACTTGTTGACCAGCCCGTTGTTCTCCTCGGTCGCCGTGACGACGGTCGCGAGCAACCGGTTGAGCTTGGCGACGAACTCCTCGGGCGGCAACCCGGTGGACAGTTCGACCGAGCCGGTCACGTCGACGAACAGCGCGGTCACCACCCGCACGTCACCGGTCAGATCCACCCCGCCCGCCAGCGCGCGCTCGGCCACCTCGGTGCCGACGTGCCTGCCGAACAGGTCACGCATGCGTTGGCGCTCACGCAGATTGGCGACCAGCTCGTTGACCGAGTTCTCCAGCCTGCCGATCTCGCTGGTGCTGCCCACCGGGACGCGCACGTCGAGGTCGCCACGGGTGATGCGGTCCAGTGCCCGGCGCAGGGTGCGCATCGGCGTGGCCACCGCGCGGGCCAGGAAGGCGGTGGCCAGCGCGCCGACCCCGAGTCCGACCACCGAGAGGTAGATGGCGGTGCGGACCCGATCGGACGGGTCTGCCACCGGATTGGCCAGCACCACGATCAGCATCAGCAGCGGCAAGGCCGCCGCGACGGCCCAGCTCACCACCACCCGGACCAGTACCGAAGAACTCCAGTGCATGGTGGGGCCGAGCACCGCGGCCACGATCGGGATGGTCGGCCGGATCAGCCGATCGACGATGAGGAACGTCAACCCGACCGATTCGAACCCGCCGAAGGTGAACAGGGCCGCCATCACCGCGGGATCGTTGTCGGGGGTGAGCTGCATCAGCATCACCGTGGCCACGATGACGCCGGTGATCCACACCACGAACGCGCGTGCGGTGATGGTGATCGGCAGCCGAAGCAGCTGCCGCGCCTCCTCCTCGGTCGGTTTGCGCCCCTGATCGAGCCAGCCGAAATGCGAGGACCGGTCCCGGATGGCGAGCGCTACCCCGGCCACGAAGCCGATCGAGGGATAGATACCCACCAGCGCGGTGGAGCGGATCCAGTCGGGGCCGAGCCTGCTGAGCGATCCGCTGAGCCACAGCTCGGTGATGATGACGGCCAGACCGCTGAGATTGGCGGTGATCACCACCGCTGCCAGCCCCGCGCGGGCTTTGAGGGCCCAGATGACCAGCCGGGCGATCATGGCGTTCGCACGCGCGCGACGGCCCGTCCGGGCAGCGCGACGCTGCGAACGGCAGTGACTAGGAACACGATCGAGCAGCTTAGCCGTTGGTGCTGGTCAGCGGAGGACGACGAGCCAGACCGCCACATAGTGGGTGAGCGCGGCCAGCACGGTCGCGGCGTGGAAGAACTCGTGATGCCCGAACACGGTCGGCCACGGGTTGGGCCACTTGGTGGCGTAGAGGATCGCGCCACCGCTGTAGAGCAGCCCGCCGACCAGCAGCAGGATCAGCGGCGCGATGCCGATCTGGGTGTTCAGCTGCCCGGCTACCGGCACGATCGCCCAGCCGAGCAGCAGGTAGAGCGGCACGCCGACCCAGACCGGAGCGGTGGGCCACAACAGTTTCAATGCGACACCGGCGAGCGCGCCCGCCCACACCACGAGCAGCAGCGTCTGTCCGGTGCGACCGGGCAGGCCGAGCAGCGCGAACGGCGTGTAACTGCCCGCGATGAACAGGAAGATCATCGAGTGATCCGCCCGCTTCATCCGGATCCTGGCCTGCGGCGTCGGCCAGGTCACCCGGTGATAGATGGCGCTGATGCCGAACAGTCCGCACACCGTCAGCCCGTAGATGGCGGTGGACCAGCCTGCGGTCGCGGAGAGGGTGGCGGCCTTGGCGACCAGCACGATGGCGGCGATCGCCGCGATGCCGACCGCCCAGGTGTGGATCCAGCCGCGCATCCTGGGTTTGACCAGTAGATCGGCCGCCGGTGTCTGCGCCGACCCCGAGTCTTCGGCCACTCGGGTGTCTGCCGCACCGAACGATTCGGACACGAGCTACCTCCTGGTTGAACTCACCGGTAACCTACGGAACCGTAGGTTGCGGTCCTCCGTCACTGTACCGGGAGCACCCGGTCGCTGCCGGGATCGCGCCGGTGAGGCGTAGGGTGGCCGCGTGGAGCTTCCGGTTCAGGTGCGGGGTTTGCCGTATCGCATCTACGAGGCCCGGCTCATGAAGCAGCTGGCCGGCAAACAACATCCCCGACACGTCGCGGTGATGTGTGATGGTAATCGGCGGTGGGCCCGGGAAAACGGATTCACCGATGTGAGCCACGGACATCGGGTCGGCGCGGTGAAGATCGCCGAGCTGGTCGGCTGGTGTCAGGCCGAGGGCATCGAGATGGTCACCGTCTATCTGCTCTCCACCGAGAACCTGCAGCGCGATCCGGACGAACTGGAGACGCTGTTCGAGGTGATCACCGACGTGGTCGAGGAACTCTCGGCGCCGGAACAGAATTGGAGCGTGCGGATCGTCGGCTCGCTCGACGGATTCCCGGAGCTGATCGCCAAGCGCATGCGCACCGCCGCCGAACGCACCGAGGGGCGCGACGGGGTGCACGTCAACGTGGCCATCGGCTACGGCGGCAGGCAGGAGATCACCGACGCGGTGCGCTCGCTGGTGCGCCAGGAGATCGCGGCGGGGGAGACCGGCGAGGATCTCGTGCAGTCGATCACCGTGAACGCGATCGGCCAGCACCTCTACACCTCCGGCCAGCCGGACCCGGACCTGGTCATCCGCACCTCCGGAGAACAGCGACTCTCCGGATTCCTGCTGTGGCAGAGCGCATACTCGGAGATATGGTTCACCGAGGCATACTGGCCGGAATTCCGGCGTGTGGACTTCCTGCGCGCACTGCGCGACTTCGCGGCACGGCACCGCCGCTTCGGGATCTGACACCCGCCCTGCGACATCGCGGGGCGCGTCATGAGTGAGCTCGACAGCCGCTCCGCCGAGCAGCGGCCCGCACCCGCCGAGTCGGCCGAGCCGGTGCCCTACATCAGCTACGAGGCGTTCGGCAGGCGGTTCCTCGAATACGCCGCCACCGAACAGCGCATCCTCGGCGCCTTCGACCAGTTGACCGGGGCCGCCTTCGATTTCGGCCCGATCGGCGTCGGTCCAGGCCGGTTGGCCAAGGCGAGTGCGCAGGTGCAGCTCGGGCAGGCCGAGGTGCGCCGCGACCTCGACGAGGTGATCTCCTTCGCGCTGAAGATCCCGCTGAGCGTCGACATGCTCATCGATCTCGCGCTGGACAAACACCGGTTCGAGGTGGACGGCCACATCCATCTACAGCTGATCGTGCGCGCCGCCGAACCGCTGCGCGTGGTCATCGACATCGCTACGCCGCGCTCCAGCGACGTGCGGATCAATGTCGCCACCGACACCATTCGCGGGCAACTGCTGCGCATCCTCGCCAGCGTCGACCAGGAGATCCGGCGATTCATTGCCCGCTATATCGCCAAGGAGATCGACAAACCGCACATTGCCGCGGCCCGCGATATCAACGTGGCGAAACGCCTCGACGAAGCATGGAAATTGTAAGCGGGATCACAATTTACGAAGGCGCAGTCTATTGATGCTGTGGTCGGCGTCCTTGCGTAAGACCAGGGTGGCGCGCGGCCGGGTCGGCAGAATGTTCTCCACCAGATTCGGGCGGTTGGTGTTGTTCCAGATCTCCTGGGCCGCGCCGGTCGCCTGGTCGTCGGTGAAGGCGGCGTAGTGGTGGAAATGCGCGTTCGGGTCTGCGAACGCGGTCTTGCGCAGCGCGAGAAACCGTTGCACGTACCAGTTCTCGATGTCCTCGATGCGGGCGTCGACGTAGATGGAGAAGTCGAACAGATCCGAGACCATCAGCCGCGGCCCGGTCTGCAGCACGTTCAGGCCCTCGACGATGAGAATGTCGGGCTGGTGCACGCAGTGGAACTTGCCGGGCACGATGTCGTAGGAGATGTGCGAGTACACCGGCGCGCACACCTCGGCCGCGCCTGACTTCACCTCGGTGACGAATCGCAGCAGCTTGCGGCGGTCGTAGCTCTCCGGGAACCCCTTGCGGTGCATGATGCCGCGCCGGGTGAGTTCGGCGGTGGGATAGAGGAATCCGTCGGTGGTGACCAGGTCGACGCGCGGATGGTGGTCCCAGCGGGCCAGCAGCGCCTGCAGCACGCGCGCGGTGGTGGACTTGCCCACCGCGACGCTGCCCGCGACCCCGATCACGAACGGCACCTGCTGATCGGGGTGGGTCTCGCCGAGGAAGGTCGCGGTCGCGGCGAAGAGCCGCTGGCGCGCGGCGACCTGCAGGTGGATCAGTCGAGCGAGCGGTAGATAGACCTCCGCGACTTCTTCGAGGTCGATCTGTTCGCCGAGACCGCGCAGGCCCCGCAGTTCTTCCTCGGTGAGCACCAGGGGAGTCGACTTTCGCAGTGTGCGCCACTGTTTCCGGTCGAATTCCACATACGGACTGGGCTCGCTCATTCGTCCCACTTACCCGACGCTCCAGTTCGGCAAACGCGTACACATACCGTGCCGGCTCCGTGTGATTCGGTCTAACTCTCGCCGCATAACCGAATTCTGCTCTGCCTCAACAGCGTGCGAAAAGCGGGGTACCGATAAGGGGGTAACCAGGTCGATGCCGACGGCTTTCCCCCGGGCGAGCGCGGGGCAGCCGTACGCGATTATGCCGCGCGCGGGCACCCGCACAGCGACTAATGTCGGGCGGATGGCAGCGCATCCACTGGTGACCGAGTACCTGCGGCTCGGCTTGGCCTTCGACCGGCTCGAGGACGGCTTCGTAGACGCGTTCACCGGCGATCCGGCACTGCGCCGCGCAGTGGAGAACGCCCCCGCGCCGGAGCCGAGGCAGCTGGCTCGCCGGGCGGCCGAGCTACGCGCGGAGCTGCCCGACGCCGGGCTGAGCGCGGAGCGCACCGAATTCCTCGACGTGCACCTGCGTGCGCTGGAATGCTCCGGCCGCAAGTTCGCCGGAGACGACATCGGTTTCGTGGACGAGGTCCGCGCCTACTTCGACGTCGACATCGCGCCGGGCGACGTCGACGCCTACCGGGACGCGCACCGGCAGATGGACGAGGTGCTGGTCGGCGACGGCCCGCTGGCCGAACGGATGGCCGCGCACCGGAAAGCAGACGAGATCCCGCCGGAGCGGTTGGCCGCCTGCGTCGAGGCCTTCTCCAGTGCCCTGCGCGAGCTGGTTCGTGACCGTTATCCGCTGCCCGACCACGAGCACGTCACCTACGAGGTGGTCGGCGACAAGCCCTGGTCCGGTTTCAACTACTACCTCGGCAACTTCCACTCCCGCGTCGCGATCAACTCCGACCTCAAGCAGCACATGACCCACCTGCCGACCCTGATCGCGCACGAGTCGTATCCGGGGCACCACACCGAGCACTGCCGCAAGGAGGCCGGGCTCGTCGCCGCAGGCCAGGCCGAGCAGACACTGTTCCTGGTGAACACGCCCCAATGCCTGATGGCCGAGGGCTTGGCCGACCTGGCGCTGCACTCCATCGTCGGTCCCGGCTGGGGCAAGTGGGCCCAGGAGATCTACGCCGACCTCGGCCTGCGCTTCGACGGAGAACGGGCGGAGCGACTCTCGACCGCATCGGCCCAGCTGATCAGCGTCCGTCAGGACGCGGCCCTGCTGCTGCACGATCGACACCGCAGCGAGGACGAGGTCGCCGAGTTCCTGCAGACCTGGAGCCTGGTCACCCCGGTCCGGGCCCGCCAGTCGTTGCGCTTCCTGTCCTCGCCGCTCTGGCGCGCCTATATCTCCACCTATGTGGAGGGCTACCGCCTGCTCGGCGACTGGCTCGACCGCGCCGTCGACGCCGACGAGCGAGCCGATCGTTTCCGTCGCCTGCTCGACGAACCGCTGACACCAGGCGCTATACGTCGCGGCTGACCCCGGAACGGATTCGCCCCCGCTGCCGGGCAGTGGCAACGGGGGCGAGTTCTCGGCGTACAGCGGCGGTATTACTGGATGACCGCGCAGTTGGTGCCGGAGGAGAGGGAACACATGATGAAGGCGAGCTGACGGAGCAGACCTTCGAGCGGGTTGGTGGGAACCGCGATCAGACTGAGCATAGAAACAATCCTCGTGATGTTGAGATGGACAACCTCACGAGATTAACCGGTCACATCCGAGCGCTTGTTACGGCTCCGCGCGCCCCGAAAACCGGTGTCGGGAGAAGCGTTGTCGGTAGTGCGCCATCGTCACGGCGTTGCAACGGGCTTCAGGCGTCGGCAAAGGTGATGCGCACCGAGATCGGGTCGCTTTCCAGCGCCTTCATGGTCCATTCCGCGGCGGACTCGGGCACGCGGCCCTTGGCGAAACTGCGGGCGCGCGCGACCACGTCGTCGTCGGGGACGAAGGCGGCGGTGCCGGTGTACCAGCGTTTGCCTTGGCGCAGGCGGACTTTCGGGTCAGCGACAATATTGCGAGCCCAGCCGGAGCGGCGGCCGTGCTGCGAGATGAGCCAGGCGCCCTGCTCGTCTATCGAGACGGTGACCGGAACGCGGCGTGGCCGACCGGTTTTCGCGCCGGTGGTCTCCAACTCCGCGAGCAGTGCGGAGCGGATGCCGAGACGGTCGAGCAGGCCGACGGCGGGGTTCGCCAGATAGCGGCCGATGAGGCGTTCGCGCCGGAACTTGCGGACGGCGGCGGCGGTGCTGCGTTCACGCATGGCGGTACTCCTGGTGTCTCAACGGTTTCCACGGAAGATGACGCAGGTGGTGGTGGCGTGCGCGACCAGGCGGCCTTGCTCGTCGACGACCCGGCCCTCCGCGGTCGCGGTGGTGCGGCCGACGTGGATGGTGGTGCCGGTGGCGATGAGCCGCTGGCCGTCGGTGGGCACGGCGCGGATGTAGTTGATCTTCAGTTCCAGCGTGGTGTAGCCGACGCCCGCCTCGAGCGTCGAGTGCACCGCGCAGCCCATCACCGAATCCAGCAGGGTGGCGCAGATGCCGCCGTGCGTGGTGCCGAGCGGGTTGGCGAACTCGGGCCTGGTCCGCAGCGCGAACACCACCTTGCCCTGCTCGAGCAGGTCCACCTCCATGCCGAGCAGGTCGCCGATGAACGGTGGCCGCCCCGGCGTGGTCATGGCGGTCCGGAGCAGCTCCAGGCCCGACAGTTGGGCCAGATCAAGTGTGGTGTCCGACATTGATTCGTCCTTTCGGTGAACCGATCGGTCCACATCTGTCATGATTGGAGCATGAACCGATCGGTTCACGCAAGCAGGAACCGGAGGGAGCCGGCATGCCAGGCCCACGCGCGCGGCTGATCGAGAGCGCCATCGAACTGGTGCGGGTGCAGGGCGTGCACGCGGCGGGTCTGACCGCTCTGCTCGACCGGAGCAAGGCTTCACGCAACTCGCTCTACCAGCACTTTCCCTCGGGAAAAAGCGAGCTGGTCGCCACCGCGACCAGCATCGCCGGTGCGCGCCTCACTGCCGTCATGGCGAAGATCACCGCGTCCCGGCCGCCCGATCGGTGGCCGGCGGCGCTGATCGGCTGGTGGGTCACCACCTTGCAGACCAGCGGCTACCGCGCGGGCTGCCCGATCGTCGGCGCGGCGCTCGCCGAATCCGAGCCCGACATCCAAGCCGCGGCCGGAGCCGCCTTCACCGACTGGCGTGACACGCTCGGGGCAGGCTTCGCCACCGCGGGCATGCCCGCCGCGGAAGCGAAGTCGTTCGCCAGTTTTGTGATCAGCGCGCTGGAAGGCGCCATCGTGCAGGCGCGCGCGGTGAAGTCGACCCAGCCGCTGACCGACGCGCAAAAGCACCTCTCGGTTCTGCTCGACCACTACCTCCCCGCCCCGGCCGAGGGCGACGGCGGGGTCGCGGCACCGGGCGAACCCCGTGCCGAACAGCACAGCGGCGGCCAATAGACTGAGGCCGTGACGCAGACGACGGCCTCGGTCAATACTCAGTCTCTCGGTGAGCTCGATCCGGAGCTCGCCGCCGCGATGGCGGGTGAGCTCGCCCGCGAACGAGACACGCTCGAGATGATCGCCTCGGAGAATTTCGTGCCGCGCGCGGTGCTGCAGGCGCAGGGCAGCGTGCTCACCAACAAGTACGCCGAGGGTTACCCCGGCCGGCGCTACTACGGCGGCTGCGAGCACGTCGACGTCGTCGAGACCCTCGCCCGCGACCGTGCCAAGGAACTCTTCGGCGCCGAATTCGCCAATGTGCAGCCGCATTCCGGCGCGCAGGCGAACGCCGCGGTGCTGATGGCGCTGATGAACCCCGGCGACCGGCTGCTCGGCCTCGACCTCGCGCACGGCGGGCACCTGACCCACGGCATGCGGCTGAACTTCTCCGGCAAGCTGTACGAGACGCACTTCTACGGCGTCAGCAAAGAAGACCACCGCATCGACATGGACGAGGTGCGCAAGACCGCGCTCGACGCCCGGCCCAAGGTGATCGTGGCAGGCTGGTCCGCCTACCCGCGCCAGCAGGACTTCGCCGCGTTCCGCTCGATCGCCGACGAGGTCGGCGCCTACCTGTGGGTGGACATGGCGCACTTCGCCGGCCTGGTCGCGGCCGGCCTGCACCCCTCGCCGGTGCCGCACGCCGACGTGGTGTCCTCCACCGTGCACAAGACCCTCGGCGGCCCGCGCTCCGGCCTCATCCTGGCCAAGCAGGAGTTCGCCAAGAAGCTGAACAGCGCCGTCTTCCCCGGCCAGCAGGGCGGCCCGCTCATGCACGCCATCGCCGCCAAGGCCGTCGCCTTCAAGATCGCCGCGGGTGGTGAGTTCAAGGAGCGCCAGGAGCGCACCCTGTCCGGCGCCAAGATCCTGGCGGAGCGGCTCACCGCCGACGACGTCAAGGGCAAGGGTGTCAGCGTCCTCACCGGCGGCACCGACGTGCACCTGGTGCTCGTCGACCTGCGCAACTCCGAGCTCGACGGCCAGCAGGGCGAGGATCTGCTGCACGAAATCGGAATCACGGTGAACCGCAACGCCGTTCCGTTCGACCCGCGCCCGCCGATGGTCACCTCCGGTCTGCGCATCGGCACCGCCGCGCTGGCCACCCGCGGCTTCGGCGACACCGAGTTCACCGAGGTCGCCGACATCATCGGCACCGCGCTCGCCGGTACCTCCGATGTCGAGACCCTGCGCGGCCGGGTGACCAAGCTGGCGCAGAGCGTTCCGCTGTACGACGGGCTGGAAGACTGGCGCCTGCTCGGCTGAGCCTGCGTCCTCGCGAATCCGTTGTCGGGCGCGCCGCTACGCGGAATCCATTCTGGCCCTGGCGCGGACGATCGCCTCGTCCAGATAGCGGATGATGTCGGCGCTGGTGCCGGGGCGGATCATCAAGGCGCGGTTGGCGGGGACCTCGTAGTAGCGGCCGTCGGCGGCATCGATCCAGCGGAGGCGGCCGGTGCGCAGCGGTTCGGCGTTGCGCGGGCCGAGCAGGACCGTCGCGGTGCCTCGGGTGCCGCAGGGCTGGCGCCAGAAGCGGCGGTAGCGTTCCTTCACCTCGCTCGCCTCGGCGTTGCCGAAGAGGTCGGGGCGTTCATCGGTGAGATCGTCGAGCAGAAAAGACTTTTCGCCGGTGGTGCCCGCGCCGGTGTTCGGTAGCAGGCGGACCAGCTCGGCCGCGAGTTGCTCGATTCGGCAGCGGCGCAATTGCACCCGGCCGCCGGTAGGGGCGGGTGTCTGCTGCGCGATCACGCCCGCTCCGCCGCGGGTGGCACAGCCGAACGCGCGCAGCTCCACGCCGTCGCGGGTGTTGTCGTGGCCGAAGAGTTCTATGCGCCAATCAGGTCGGGCGAGCACGGTGATGGCACGCGAGAGCGGGAGGCGTTCCGGGCGGGCCAGCTCGTCCCGGAATTCTTGCTGGTAGCTCTGGTACTCGCGCAGGCCGGGGAAGCGGCTGGTGAAGCGGAATGGAAAAGGTAAGCGGTCGAGGCCGGTACCGAACCAGGCCGCCGCGAACTGCTCGGCGGACAGCGACCACTGCGCCGTCATTTCTCGCCGATCACCGGCGGCACGGTCTTCTCCCTTTCGCCCAGTAGTTCTTTGGCGTGTTCGGCGGTGCGCAGGTAGCCGGGGGATTTGTGTTCGCCGTCGTCCTCGCCGCGCGCGCGAGCGCCGGGCGGGAACATGCCGGGATAGCCCGCCACGCCCGGAGTGCCCGGGCGGCCCGGGGTGGCGGCGGGTTGTGGTCCGGCGGCGCCGGTGGTGGTGGCGGGCGGCGCGGGGCGTGAGGTGCCGGGCTGGGCTTCGTTGCGCGGGCTCGCGGACGTGCTGGGGCTCGGAGAGGTGCCGGGGTTCGCGGAGGTGCCGGGGTTGGCGGAAGTGCCTGTCCTGCTCGGTGTTCCGTTGGCAGCGGCGGACGCCACCGTCGTCGGGGTGGACGGGAGCGTGGTGGCGGGGAACGCCGTAGCGATCGGACCGGCCGTGCCGGCCGGGGTAGTGACCGGAGAGTTCGTGGTGGCCGCGGCTGTCGTTGTCGAAGCCGGGGTGGTCGGCGCACCGTTGGTGCCCGGCTCCTGCGAAACCGCCTGCGGAGTGGTCTCTTCCGACGTGGGCTCGGCTTCGGGTGTACCGGCTTCCGTTGGGTCGTCGGCCTTGGCTGTCGCGGCCTGCTTGCTGGAATCCCCGGTGCCCGTGCCGTTGTTGGCGGCACTGGTGCTCGTGCCGGGGGTGGTACCGGGGTCGATACTGCTGTCACCGCCGGGCGTCGGCATGGAGATCGGGTTGATCGGCGGCGGCAGTGTCGGAATGGCGGGGGCGGTGGTCCCGTACGGCTGGATGTACTGGGTGGTCATCTCGTCGCGGGCTTGTTCTTCGCTGGAGTTACGCAGCTCGGCTCCGCGCGGATTGGTCGAGGTGTCCACCACGTCGGGCACCGACATCTTGAACTTCGCGGCCGCACTCGCCGCCTGCGACAAGGGTGTGCTCTGTGCGTTCAGAGTTTCTCCGAACTCACCGACCCTGGTCGCGTAGTCCCGGATGCCACGCACCGCACTGTCGGCCGCCGCACCCTCCCAATGCTGTTCGACCGCCTGCTTGATGGCCGTCTCGAATTGGTGACCGGCGTTCGTCACCGCCGCCGCGATCTTCGACCAGGCGTCGAACGCGCTGCCGAGCCCGGCCGGATTCATCTCGTCGGCCGCCTGCTTGATCTCGGCGTGCGTAAAGCTTTGCGCGTTCTCGGGATTGGTGATCGCGCGGCCGTCGGTCTGTCTCATGATCGCTCCCCCGTGGGGTTGTTCAGCTGCCCGCGGGCAGCAGTGGTGCGACTGCTTGGGCGATTTCGGTGGCGATATCGCAGGCGGCGAGGTTCCTGTTCGCCGGTGTCTGCGGCACGTTGGTCAGGATGTACAGCGAGCCGGAATGCATCTCGATGTTGATCGAGCACCCGCCGGGGACATCGGGTCGCGCTTCGTAGCGCACCGCTTTGCGAGGGCCGGCGGGGACCTCCACGGCGGCAGGGAATTTGTCGCGCACCTGGCCGAGTGTGTTGTTGGTCGTCTCGATGACGAACCCGTAGCCGGCCTTGGCGACATAGCGGCAGCCCTTCCAGGTGACCGCGCCCGCACTGTCCTGCTTGGGTTCCGGCGGCTTCGCATTCCACTGGCGCTGGGCGAGGAACTGCGGTGTCAGCGCCGCGCACGGGTCGAAGGCGGCGTGTGGATTCGACTCGGTGGATGTTTTCGGTACGGCCGACGATGTCGACGTGGCCGAAGTCGGTGTGCCCGCGGCCTTTTCGCCGACGCACCCGGTCAGCAGCAACAGTCCCGCCGCAACCGCGAAACCGCCACTGCGAGTGACGATTCGGCGGGAACCCGGATTCATACGCTGATCTCCCGCAGCTTGGCGGCGAACCCGGCGTCGGTGCGGACGTAGGTGTCGCGAATGGCGGTGAACATGGCCTGGATCTCTTGTGCGACGGCGATGTAGTCGGCGATGGTGTCGAACGCATTGTTGGGCCCGCCTGCGGCCTTCTCCCGGAACAGGGTGACCAGTTCGACGGCTGAGGACAATCGCGCATTGCCTTCGCCCAGGCCCCAATACGACCGTTCGCCGAGTTCGCGCGCGTCGGTTTGTACCGCCACCAGCGAATCGATCAACTCCTGACACGCCTTGTCGATATCGACGAACCCCTGCGGATCCATCCGTACCGTCAACGCCCCCGCCTTCGCCTCCTCGATGTACCCGGGAAACGGGCTGTCCACCGCCATCACCGTCCCCTTTCATGAGTGCCTCTGACCCTATAGACGCGCCCCGCCCCGCTTCGGTTCCATCGAAACACAGCGGATTCTCCGGTGCGACCGGATCGGCGCATCGACCCGGCATACCGGTCGCCCTCGTATGCGTGGGGAAGATCGAAAACTCCCTGCGGCCAACGCTTTCAGTTGATCTCGCGTTGCCGCACCATGGCCGGGTAGTCCTGCAGGTCGATGTCGTTGGCGGCCTTGTCGGCGTACTTCGCCATGAGGGTGAACAGGTGCGATCCGAGGAACCAGTTGCGCAGCCGGATGCCGAGCGCCGTCTTCGGCGCGAGGAACTTGCCCGTGTTGTTGTTGTCGGCGATCTTGGCGTAGTCCCGCATGATCTCGTTGTAGCGGGCGAAGGCCACCGCGTGATCGCCGTTGGCGACGGCGAGTTCGCCCGCGATGACGTACGCGCCCATGAGAGCGAGTCCGGTGCCGAAGCCCGCCAACGTATTTCCGTACGCCGCGTCACCGACCAGCGCGACCCGCCCCTTGGTGTAACCGCCCGCCATCCGCATCCGGCTGAGCGAGTCGAGGTAGATGTCGTCGACGTCGGCCAGCTCGCTGAGCATCTGCGGTACGTCCCCGGGCATGTCGGCGAAGACCTGCTCGATGATGCGCCGTTGAGCGGCGGTGTCGTCGCGGGAGTAGTCGAGTTCGGGGGAGGCGAACATGTAGAACTGTTGCGCTTTCGGTCCGCCGCTGATGGCGAGTTTGCCCGGCGCGTTGTGGCCGTAGGCGGTGGCGCGTGCCCGCGGTCCAGTCGCGGTCGGGACTGCGGGGGCCGCACCCGCGATGCAGTAGTAGTGGCCGAGATATTCGACGAAGTCCTTCTCCGGTCCGAAGGCCAGTCGGCGTACCCGGGAGTGGATGCCGTCGGCGCCGAAGACCAGGTCGTAGGTGCGCGCGGGCCCGTGCTCGAACTCGACGTGCACGCCGTCGGCGAGCTCGGTGAGCGCGCTGATCGAGTCGCCGAACAGATATTCGCAGTGTTGCGCGGTGTGCTGGTACATGATCTCGGCGAGGTCGCCGCGCAGGATTTCGAGGTCCCCGCCGGTGAAGTCGCCGGACATGGTGGCGAGCCGGTCGCCGTTCGCGTCGACGAAGACGGTGTCGGTGGTGCCGGTCCTGTGCCGCTCGATCTCCTCGCGGATGCCCATGCGATCCAGCACGGTCAGCTGGGTGCGGCCCTTGAAGTCGATGGCCTGACCGCCCGGCCGCACGCTTCGGGCCCGCTCGACCACGGTGACGGCGAAGCCGTAGCGGTGCAGCCAGTAGGCGAGGGCGGGGCCCGCGACGCTGGCGCCGGAGATGAGAACGGTCTGGTTACGCATGGGTGCTCCATCCACAAGTTCTGTGTCCATCGGATTCTGTTTCCGCCGGACGCAAATCAGCGTATGGTAGACACAGTTTTCGAGTCAAGCTGCCCTCGAAAGGATCCGGTCATGCCGACCCCGACCACCGTGCAGCTGCTGTGGGGCACCCAGCAGCGGCCCAAGCGCGGCCCGAAGCCCGCCCTCTCGCTGGAGGGGATCGTGGCCGAGGCGATCGCACTCGTGGACGCCGAGGGCCTGGCGAACCTGTCGATGCAGCGGCTGGCCGAGCGGCTCGGTTTCACCAAGATGTCGCTGTACCGATACGTGCCGAGCAAAGAGCAGCTGACCGCGCTGATGCTCGATGCCGCGATGGGCACACCACCGGATAACGCCGCGCTGCAGGATGTTCCGTCCGCCGAGCGCTGGCGCGCCGGGCTGCGCCGGTGGGGCGAGGCGATCTATCAGCGCTACAGCGCGCATCCCTGGGTGATCGAGCTGACCGTCGGCGCGCGTCCGTTCGGCCCCAACGAAATGGGCTGGCTGGAGAGCGCCCTCGTCGCGCTCGCGGACACCGGACTCACGGGTCCGGAGCAGCTCGACACCATCGTGCTGGTCAACGGCCACGTCCGCAGTCTGGTCCAGCAGACCCAGCCGCTCGGCGAGGACCCGAGCGCGCAGTTCGCCGAGATGGTGAGCGTGGCCGGCGATCGCTACCCGGCCGTCACGGCCGCTTTCGCGGCGGAGGCGGCGGCAACGAGCGCACCGCCGGACTCGGGCGGTTCGAACAACGCCCTGCACTTCGGCATCGAACGAGTGCTGGACGGTTTGGGCGTCCTGATAGCCCGCCGAGCCGGTGGCTGAATGGGCCCCGCAGGGACTCCCCACCGCCCCCGGCCACGGCCTATCGTCGGATCATGACCCAGGACCTCGAACTTCAGCAGGACGCGATCACCACGGTGCGGGAGTTCCTCTCCGCGCTCGAACTCGGCGCCGTCGACGAGGCGTTGGAGTTGCTGCACCCGGACGTCGTATGGAAGAACACCTCGCTGCCTGATGTCGGCGGCGGACTGGCGCGCAAGATACTGCGGAACCTGAATCGGGACCCGTTCGGTTTCGAGGTCGACGTGCACCACATCGCCGCCGACGGCAACATCGTGCTCACCGACCGCACCGACTTCCTGCAGTTCGGCCCGCTGAAGATCGGGTTCTGGGTGACCGGCACCTTCGAGCTGCGCGAGGGTCGAATCATCCTGTGGCACGACCACTTCAGCTGGGAGAACTTCCTGCGCGGCACCGCCGTCGGGCTGTGGCGCGCCGCGTTCTCCCGCGACTGAAGCGGCCGACTCAGTCCTGAGTTCGCTGCTGCTGCAGCAGTTCTCGCCAGCGCTCGGCGGAGCCGATCATGTCGTGGCCGACGAAGTCGAGGAATCGGCTGGTGTTGTACGCGCGTAGGCCCGCCGGGGTGTCGCTGCCGAGCAACTCGGCGCCGCGCCGGGTCACCGCGGCCAGCTCGCACACCTGTTGCGCGCTGACCATGGTCGCGTGGACCCAGATGTTGTCGTCGATGACGTAGCGATCCCGGCGGCTGCGAGCATCGCGTTCTCGTCGTACGAGCGCCTGGGTTTCGAGCATGGTGATGGCCGAGGAGATGGTGGCCGGGCTGACCCGGAGCCGTTGCGCCAGTTCGGCGGCGGTGAGGCTGCCGCTGTCGGTGGTGTAGAGGCAGGCCAGCGCGGCCGCCGCGGTGCGCGGAACTCCGGTCCTGGTGATCTGCGCGACGAACTGCGCCACGAATTCGTCGAGCACCACATCGCCTGCCGCCGGGGCACTTTCGGCGGTCGCGCCGCGCGATCGGTGTCGACGCGCGCGTAACTCGGTGGCTCGGTGCGCCCGCGCCGGGTGGTAGCGATTGGGTCCGCCGTTGCGGGTGACTTCCCGGCTGACGGTGGAGGTCGGCCGGTTCAGCTGCCTGGCGATCTCGGCGTACCCGAGCCCCTCCGCGAGACCCTCGCCGATCTGCCTGCGCTCGTCCTGGGTCAACCTGCCGCCCGGCATGAGTCGCCTCCCTCGCGATCGAGTGGTTCGTCGGGCCGAACCCGTTCCGGCGAGTATTGCGCTCAGTGGCAGGCCATTGCAATACCTAGGTCAGCCACGTGCATTCAGTGGCATATTCATTGCAATTCGATTGTGGAATCTACCTGCTGAAATGGCCTGATAGCCGACTTTTATCGTTGGAGAATAATTGAACGCAACGTAGCGTTCGGGCATCGCCGAAACTCGAACGAAGTAGGAATCATGGTCCATCAACCACTCTCCGAATCCGTCGAACTCCCCACCACGCGCCCGGCCGGTTGCCCCTTCGACCCGCCCGCGGAACTGGCCGCGCTGCGCCCGCTGGTGCGCATGACTTTCCCCGACGGCCATCACGGCTGGCTCGCTACCGGGCACGCGACCGTCCGCGCGGTCTTCGCCGACCCCCGGTTCAGCGTGCGCTACGAACTCGGGCACAACCCGCTGGCCGATGGCGGCCCGATGCCGCCTGCGATGCCGGGTGACCTGCTCGGTGTCGACCCGCCGGAACACACGCGCTACCGAAAGCTGTTGTCCGGCAAGTTCACCGTGCGCCGGATGGCTACGCTCACCGAGCGCGTCGAGCAGATCACCACCGACCATCTGGATGCCATGGCGCGCGACGGCGGCCCGGTCGATCTGATCGAAGCGTTCGCCTTCCCGGTCCCCGCGCTGGTCATCTGCGAGTTGCTCGGTGTTCCGTCGGTCGAGCGCGACACCTTCCGCGAGTTCGTCGCCGTGGCCAACGACATGGCCTCCTCCGTCGACGAGCGGATAGCGGCCTTCGCCGAGGGGGAGAAGTATCTGCGCACACTCGTGCTGGCCAAACGCGCCGAACCCACCGACGATCTGCTGAGCGACCTCACCGACACCGACTTGACCGACGACGAGCTCGCCGGCATAGGCACCCTCCTGCTCGGCGCGGGCCTGGACACCACGACGAACATGCTGGCGCTCGGCACCTTCGCCCTGCTGTCGCACCCCGATCAGCTCGCCGAGCTGCGCGCCCGGCCTGAACTCGCCGATCGGACCGTCGAGGAGCTCATGCGCTTCCTGAGCATCGTGCACACCACGTCGCGGACGGCGGTCGAGGATGTCGAGCTGGACGGTCAGCTGATCAAGGCGGGGGAGACGGTCGCGCTGTCGACGCAGGCGGCCAACCGCGATCCGGCCAGGTTCGACGATCCCGACACCTTCGACATCCGGCGCAACGCGGTCGGGCACGTCGGTTTCGGGCACGGCATCCACCAGTGCCTCGGCCAGCAACTCGCCCGCGTCGAGATGCGAGTCGCGTTGCCCGCCTTGGTGCGTCGCTTCCCGACGTTGCGGCTGGCCGTCCCGGCCGACGAGGTCCCGTTGCGACACGACATGGACATCTACGGCGTGCACCGGCTCCCGGTCACCTGGTAGGGGGCGGGCACCGATGAGGATCACGGTCGACCGGCACCGTTGCATCGGCGCGGGCATGTGCGCGCTGCTCGCACCCGAGGTTTTCGATCAGGACACCGATGACGGAAAGGTGCGGCTGCTCGATCCCGCCCCGCTGCCCGCTCGGCATGCGGTGGCACGCGAGGCCGAGCACGCCTGTCCGTCCGGCGCCATCGACGTTCTTACGGACGGAGCCACGTAAACGCAGGTCAGGATGGGTAGATCCCGCCGGACCGGTCACTCAGCTGTGCTCGTTCAGGTACTCCAGATAGAACGGCCGCAGCACCTCGGCGACCTCACCGTCGCCCGCGTGGATGTAGTCGTCGATCATCGGCAGCACGTACTTGATGTCGGCTTCGCTCTCGCCGAGGTTGCCCGCGGCGGCCTCGGCGGCCGGGATCGAGGTGAGCAACCGCCACAGGAACTTCACGTCCCCGTGTCGCACGGCCAGCTTCACCGCGCGATCGTGCAGTTCCTTCGACGACAGCTTCTCCAGGTCCTCGTTACCGGCCATGCCAGCGACTCTAACCGGCGCCGCCGATCGGCCGCGACGGCCCGGCCGTTCGCGTCGGCGAGTGAGGTTAACGACAAATTCACGGACACGCCTACCTGTGCGGGAGCGGGGAAGCGTAGTTCGGCGGTAGCGTCGATGGTGCGGGCCGCGGCGGTGTGGCTCGTACGGGAGGTCCTGACCGTGACTGAGCTATTCAGTACGAGGGGGCCGGCACCCGGCCCTCGTGGCATCTGACGGCAACGTCAGGTCCCATCAGGACGGACCGGTCCAGCGAGATCGTTCGTGCGGGTGCCGCGCGGACACAGAGGAGCCCACCGTGACTGCTTCACGCTCCGTTCCCGCTCCCTCGGCGCAATCCCGTTCCGCGAAAGGCGGAACCGCCGCGAAGGGGGCACACCCCTCGCATTCCCTCGCCAATACCTTCGTCATCGACACGTCGGTCCTTTTGTCCGATCCCTGGGCGTTCACCCGGTTCGGCGAACACGACGTCGTGCTACCGCTGGTGGTCATCAGCGAACTCGAAGGCAAACGGCATCACCACGAATTGGGCTGGTTCGCGCGGGAAGCCCTGCGCAACCTGGACGATCTGCGCCTGCTGCACGGCAGGCTGGATCAGCAGGTGCCGATCGGCACCGAGGGTGGAACGCTGCAGGTGGAACTGAACCACACCGATCCCGCGGTCCTTCCGGTCGGATTCCGCACCGACACCAATGATTCCCGAATCCTGGCCTGTGCACTCAATCTGGCGGCCGAGGGCCGTCAGGTGGTGCTGGTGTCCAAGGACATTCCGCTACGGGTCAAGGCGAGTGCGGTGGGCTTGCAAGCCGACGAATACCACGCACAGGACGTCGTCACCTCCGGCTGGTCCGGCATGGTGGAGCTCGACGTCAGCTCGGGACAGATCGACCAGCTCTACTCGGAGTCCGTGCTCGACCTGGACGACGCCCGGGAACTGCCCTGCCACACCGGAATCCGGTTGTTGGGTAGCAGTTCCAGCGCGCTCGGCCGGGTCACCCCGGACAAGCGGGTCCAGCTGGTGCGCGAACGCGAGGCGTTCGGCCTGCACGGCCGCTCCGCCGAGCAGCGCATCGCGCTCGATCTGCTGCTGGACGAGAGCATCGGCATCGTCTCGCTCGGCGGCCGGGCAGGCACCGGCAAATCCGCGCTCGCGCTGACCGCGGGCCTGGAGGCGGTGCTGGAGCGGCGAACTCAGCGAAAGGTGGTTGTCTTCCGCCCGCTCTACGCGGTCGGCGGTCAGGAACTCGGTTACCTGCCGGGCAGCGAGAGCGAGAAGATGGGTCCGTGGGCCCAGGCGGTCTTCGACACCCTCGACGGGCTGGCCAGCCGTGAGGTGATGGAGGAGGTGCTCGCCCGCGACATGCTGGAGGTGTTGCCGCTCACCCACATTCGCGGCCGGTCGCTGCACGACTCGTTCGTGATCGTGGACGAGGCACAGTCGCTGGAACGCAATGTGCTGCTCACGGTGCTCAGCAGGCTCGGCACCGGTTCTCGGGTGGTGCTCACCCACGACGTGGCCCAGCGCGACAACCTGCGGGTCGGCAGGCACGACGGCGTGGCCGCGGTGATCGAAAAGCTCAAGGGTCACCCGTTGTTCGCCCACATCACGTTGACCCGCAGTGAGCGCTCGCCGATCGCGGCGCTCGTGACCGAGATGCTGGAGGAGTACGGCCCCAACGCCTGAGTTGGCTGGTGTGTTTCCGCTCACAGTTGCCGGGTAATATCTCGGCGATAGCTGTTCGGTATGACCCGGCGTGTCCCTGGAGGATTCGCCGGGTCATTGCTGAACATCGGCCTAGGCTGCCAGCGGCGTCACCGAGTCGGCGACGTTTTCGGTAGCCACTTTCGAGAGGATGGAAATGCACCACTTCGCTCGACGAACGGCTGGATACACTGCCCTGCTCGCCGCCACCGGCCTGATCATCGCCGGCTGCAGCAGCAATGACGACGACGACAAGAACGACAGCGCGGCCTCGGCGGGAGCGTCGGCGGCCTCGGCGCTGATGACCACCACGGTCCCGATGGGCACCACCGAGGAGCACACCTCCGGTGCCGCGGAGGAGACCAAGATCGCGACGCAGCGTGGCGACATCGCCGTCTCCGGGCACATTTTCGACAAGTACGTGCAGACCGGCGGCCCGACCGGCCCGCTCGGCGCTCCGCTGGAGGCGCAGGAAGACGGACCCGACGACGGCAAGTACCAGGACTTCGTCGGCGGCACGATCTACAAGGCCAAGGACGGCCAGCCGCACATCGTGTGGGGCGAGATCCGCAAGGCGTGGGAAGACAACGGCGGCGCCAAGGGCAAGCTCGGCTACCCCACCAGCGACGAGAAGGACATCGCGGGCGGCAAGGAGAGCGACTTCTCCGGTGGCACCATCACCTGGGTCGACGGCAAGACGACCGTCACGCCGAAGTAGGTAGCCGGTTCGGCGCCCGGGACGGCTCAGCCGGTCCGGGCGCCCGTCCAGTCTCATCCAATGAATGCCCGCATTTCGGGCTCACCCGCTAGGTTGGCTAGGTGCAAACTCTCTTGACCGATCGCGAGTTGCTCGAATCCCTCGCGCTGGACGTGGAATCCATTCTGCGTCGCCACATCGACGCCGCCGACGGATGGCAGCCGCACGACTTCGTGCCGTGGGACGACGGCCGCAACTTCGCGTTCCTCCACGGGACCGACTGGGCGCCGGAGCAGTCCGAGCTCAGCGAGGTCGCCAAGCTGGCGTTGACCGTCAGCGTGCTCATCGCGGACAACCTGCCCTCGTACCATCGCGAGCTGGGCAAGTACCTGCGCACCGGCGCGTGGTGGCGCTGGGTCGGCCGGTGGACCGCCGAGGAGAACCGCCACGAGATCATGATCCGCAACTTCCTCATGGTGACCAGGGCGGTCGACCCGGTCGAGCTGGAGCGGATGCGGATGAAGCACATGACCGACGGCTTCCGCCGCCCCGGCATGCACCTGCTCGACGTGCTGGCCGCCTGCGCCTTCGAAGAGGTCGCCGCCGCCATCCGGCATCGCAACACCGCGGCGCTCGGCGAGAGCCCGATGGTCACCGCGATCGCCGAACGCATCGCCCTCGATGACGAGATGCAGGCGGTCGTGTTCGCCGAGCTGGTCGAAGCGGGCCTGAACGTGGCGCCCGATCAGGCGATGCGCGCCATCGCCGACCAGGTCGCCGACTTCAAGGTGCCCTCGGTGACGCTGGCCGACGGCCGCACCAGCGACGAGGTGCTCGCCGCAGCCGGGATCTACGACCCGGCGAAGGAGAACGAGTTGGTCTTCAAGCCGCTGCTGAAGCGGTGGAACGTCTTCACCCGGACCGACCTCGGTGAAGCGGGCGAAGCGGCTCGCGCCGAACTCGCGCATCTGCGCGACTGAATTATCCCCGGTCGGCGCGTGGATTTACCGCGCCGGCCGGATTTCTTTTCCTTTCCGCGTACATGTGATGAAACACACGCGGCATTGCCAGCGATTAGCTGAGTACATCCGCATTACGCGGAAGAAGGAAAGGAAAGAACCATGATCACTGCATTTCTCGCCGCTGTTTCCGCTCTGGCCACACTCGGCGCGGGCGCGTTCCTCGCAGCACTCGGCATCTTTTTGTGATGCCCCGCGCGGGTACGTCTGCCACGGCTGACCTACCCGCGCACTCGCTTGTTCGAGCGTCACGCCGGACCGGAATGAGGGTGTCCGGCGTGCCGCTCGACAGGCGTCGAATGTACTGACTATTTCTTGTCTTCGACCTTCGCCATGGACAGCACATCCAATCGGCGGTCGAGTTCTTCCTCGGTGAGCTTCTCATCGAGCAGACCGCGATCGATAACCGTCTGGCGAATTGTCTTCTTGTGCTTCAACGCTTCTTTGGCAACCGCCGCCGCCTCCTCGTAACCGATCGCCGAATTCAGCGGGGTGACAATGGAGGGCGAGGATTCCGCCAATGTGCGGAGGTGGTCCACATTGGCGACCAGCCCGCGCACACACTTGTCGGCGAAGAGCCGGGAAACATTGGCGAGCAAGCGAATCGACTCGAGCAGATTGCGCGCCATCACCGGGATATAGACATTCAGTTCGAAGGCGCCGTTCGCGCCGCCGAACGCGACGGCGGCGTCATTGCCGATCACCTGCGCCGCGACCTGCGTAACCGCCTCGGGCAGCACGGGATTGACCTTGCCGGGCATGATCGAACTGCCGGGCTGCAGATCGGGCAGCTGGAGTTCGCCGAGCCCGGTCAGCGGGCCCGAGCCCATCCAGCGAATGTCGTTGGCGATCTTGGTGAGGCTCACCGCGACGGTGCGCGCCGCACCCGACGCCTCGACCAGTCCGTCCCTGGCCGCCTGCGCCTCGAAGTGATCCCTGGCCTCGCGCAGCGCGTCGAGACCGGTCGACCGGACCAGCTCCGCAACGACCTTCCCGCCGAACCCGTCTGGCGCATTGAGGCCGGTGCCCACCGCGGTGCCGCCGATGGGCAGTTCGCCGAGGCGCGGCAGGGTGGCCATGAGCCGGTCGATGCCCGCGGCGATCTGGCGGGTGTAGCCGCCGAACTCCTGGCCGAGGGTCACCGGCACCGCGTCCATCAGGTGGGTGCGCCCGGACTTGACCACGGTCCGCCACTCGGTCGACTTGTCCAGCAGGGCCAGCCGCAGGTGCTCGAGCGCGGGCACCAGGTCGGTGATAATCGCCTCGGTCGCGGCGAGGTGCACCGCGGTGGGGAAGGTGTCGTTGGACGACTGCGACATGTTCACGTCGTCGTTCGGGTGCACGGTGACGCCGTTCGCCTTGGCGATCGAGGCGATCACCTCGTTGGCGTTCATGTTCGAGCTGGTGCCCGAGCCGGTCTGGAAAACATCGATCGGGAACTGGTCGTCGTGCTTGCCCGCGGCGATCTCGTCGGCGGCGGCGATGATGGCGTCGGCCTTCGCGGGGTCGAGCAGCCCCAGATCCCGATTCACCTTGGCGCAGGCGGCCTTCAGCAGGCCGAGCGCGCGGATCTGCGCGCGCTCCAGGCCGCGTCCGCTGATCGGGAAGTTCTCCACGGCCCGCTGGGTCTGCGCCCGCCACAGCGCGTCCACCGGGACCCGCACGTCTCCCATCGTGTCGCGCTCGATGCGGTATTGCGTCTCGTCTGCCATGTTTCCGACCATATGCCCGAGACGACCGCCGTGGGGCTGCCACGCCTGTAGTGATTCGCACACCCGTGGTTGCGTCGCGCGCGGAATATCTGTGTGCTGGTCGGCAGGTCGCGTTCGGCTCGCCTCGATGGGCCGAAAAGCAGAGACGCGCAGGGGATACCTGCGCGTCTCGGGGTCTCGATGTGCCGGATCAGGGCAGCGGGGGCACCGCATGCTCATCACCGATGAAGTCGACCGAGGAGTACTCGCGCAGCTTCGTCAGGCGGTGGTAGGCGTCGATCATCCGGACCGTGCCGGACTTGGAGCGCATCACGATCGACTGGGTGGACGCGCCGCCACCGTAGTAGCGCACGCCGCGCAGCAGGTCGCCGTCGGTGACGCCGGTGGCGCAGAAGAAGACGTTGTCACCCGCCACCAGATCCTCGGTGGTGAGCACCCGATCCAGATCGTGGCCCGCGTCGATTGCCTTCTGCCGCTCGTCGTCGTCGGTGGGGGCCAGCATGCCCTGCAACTCGCCACCCATACAGCGCATCGCGGCGGCGGCGATGATGCCCTCGGGCGTGCCGCCGACGCCGACCAGGATGTCGGTGCCCGAGTCGGGCCTGGCCGCGGCGATGGCGCCCGCGACGTCGCCGTCGGAGATCAGCCGGATGCGCGCGCCCGCGTCCCGGACCTGCTGGATCAGCTCGGCATGCCGGGGGCGGTCCAGGATGCAGACGGTCAGGTCCGACTTCGACAGGCCCTTGGCCTTGGCGACCC
This sequence comes from Nocardia sp. NPDC052316, assembly GCF_044547795.1. NCBI lineage: Bacteria > Bacillati > Actinomycetota > Actinomycetes > Mycobacteriales > Nocardiaceae > Nocardia > Nocardia sp. NPDC052316. The sequence goes on along the minus strand of NZ_JBIUBB010000001.1, from coordinate 735,616 downwards.
GCCGGATGTTCTCGCTGATCGGGACGGAGATATCGATCACGTCGGCGGCGTCGGGGCCGACCGCGATCTTGCTCATGTAGAACACCGCGGACGGGTCGAACATCGCGCCGCGCTGGGCGACCGCGAGCACGGCGATGGCACCGGGCGAACCCTTCGACATCAGCGTGGTGCCGTCGACCGGGTCGACCGCGAAGTCGACCTCGGGTCCGGTGCCGTCACCGACGAGCTCACCGTTGAACAGCATGGGCGCCTCGTCCTTCTCGCCCTCGCCGATGACGACCACGCCGCGCATGGACACCGAGTTGACCAACTGGCGCATCGCGTCGACCGCGGCGCCGTCGCCCCCCTCCTTGTCACCGCGTCCGACCCACCGGCCTGCGGCCATCGCACCGGCCTCGGTGACGCGGACCAGCTCGAGCGCGAGGTTGCGGTCCGGCGCCTCGCGGCGGCTCGGTGTCGGGGAAGATGCCGTCATTGCGGGGTGCCTCCTGTGCGTCGGTACAAAATCTATGCGCCGCGCGCGGGGTCCTCGGTGGTTACGCAAGCTGCATGACCGCGCGCGTCGGTCTGGACGATTGTCTCACCTGGACTGAGACGGGCGTACACCCTGCTCGGTCGATCGGGGTGCGTGCGGGAGCACCGGACGCGCGAGTGGATACTGAGTGCGTGTCCCCGCAAAAGCCACGCATCATGAACGACTACCGGGATCTGTTCTGGTCGCTGATCCCCCTCGTGTTGATCGCCGTGGTCTTCGCCGGCCTGGCGAGCCAATGCAGTTTCGCCGCAAAGGGTCCGACGCAGGGGCAGATCCCGCACTTCGATGCCAAGGCCGCGCTCACCTCCGACGCGCGCAGCCTGCCGTTCCCCATCCGGAACCCGGCCGTGCCCGCCGACTGGACCCCCAACTCCGGCAGCCGCGAGAACATCAGCGGCACCGGCGGCGGCCCGATCAGCACTGTCGGCTATATCACTAACCATGGCGCGTACATGCGCTTCAGCCAGAGCAGCGCGACCGAGGAAGCCCTGTCCCGATTCGTGCTCGGCTCCCGCTACGCCACCGGTACCGAGCAGATCGGCGACCAGAAATGGATCGTCTACGCCGAGCCGGGCTCGGAATCGGCCTGGATCAGCGACCTCGGCCAGGCCAGGGTGCTCATCACCGGCGCCGGTCAGCGTGAGTCGTTCGTCACGCTGGCCCAGGCCATCACCGCGGCCGCGCCGATCAAGCCCTGACCCTGGTGCGCGTCGAGCCCTGATGAATGGGGTCGTGCGCATCGGGAGAAGTCGTCGAATACTGCTTGGCGGGTGGGGATTCGGACGAACTCGGACAGCGCTATGAAGAAAACCATTGCAGGCCTCGCGGTCGCCGCCATGCTGTTGGCACCCGCGACGGCGACTGCCGCCGCTCCACTCGAACAGACCACGACGCTCGTCGCCGAGAGCGGTTCCGCCGCGACCGGTTCGGCCGGCGAATACCTGTGCAGACTGCTGCGGATGTTGCGCGCCGGGTGGGTGGACAGTTCGGGCGGCGGCCCGGCCTGCACGTTTCCCTAGCGGTGGTTGACCACGTTGACGATGGTGCCGCTGGGGTCGCGGACGAAGAATCGGCGCACGCCCCACTGTTCGTCGGTCAGCGGATAGACGATGTCGGCGCCCGCGGCGGTCATCGCCGCGTGCACGGCGTCCACGTCTTCGACCTCGACGCTCATGTTCGGCTGCAACTTCTCCGCGCCGGGGCCGATGAGCAGCACCTGGGCGGTGGGGTTGGCGGGGGAGGCCATCGTGACGACCCAGCCGAGGTCCATCGCCTCCTCGAAGCCGAGCAGCCGGTAGAAGTCGCGGCTGCGCTCGATGTCGGTGGTGTGGATGTCCGGCGTCGCCCGGCGGATCGTCACTTCTCGTTCTCCAGATCCGTGCGCGAGAGTGCGTCCTCCACGCGCTTTCTGGCACCGGCCAGGTGTTCCTCGCAGCGATTGGCCAGCGCCTCGCCGCGCTCCCACAGGGCGAGCGACTCATCGAGGTCCAGGCCGCCCTGTTCGAGCATCTTCACCACATTGACCAGTTCGTCGCGGGCGCGCTCGTAGCCGAAGGTGGCGATCTCAGCCAATTCGGTCTCGGCATCCTTGCCGGGGTCGGCCAAGGTCAGCTCCTCCTTGTTGCGGTGTTGTCCGGGTTGCGGGCGCCCAGCGCCTGGGTGCCCAACGCGGCTGCGGTGACGGCCCCGTCGGCGACCCTGATGCGCAGCTGGCTGCCGGCGGGCGCGTCCTCGATCGTGCGCACGACATGCCGTTCCGGGCCGGCGACGCGCTGCACGACAGCGTAGCCACGGGCCAGGGTGGCGGCCGGGCCCACCGCGGTCAGCTTCTCGCGCAGGTGCCGGGTCGCGGTGGCCTCGGTACGAATGAACTGTTCGGCACAGCGGCGGGTCGACGCGCGCAGGCGCTCGACTTCCTCACGGCGCCGGTCGATTTCGCGCAGCGGATCGGCCAGCACGGGGCGCGAACGCAGTTGGGTCAGCGCGCGGGTCTCGCGGTCGACCCAGCCGCGCAGCGCGGCGGCGGAGCGGGCCCGCATATCGCGCACACCGGCCAATTCCGCTGCGGCGTCGGGCACCACGCGCTTGGCGGCGTCGGTGGGTGTCGCGGCGCGTAGATCGGCGACGAGATCGCTGAGCGGGTTGTCCGGCTCGTGGCCGATCGCGCTCACGATGGGGGTGGTCGCGGCGACGATGGCGCGGCACAGCGCCTCGTCGGAGAAGGCAAGCAGGTCCTCAACGCTGCCGCCGCCGCGGGCGAGCACGATCACCTCGACGGCCGGGTCGCGGTCGAGCTGGGCGAGGGCCTCCAGCATCTGTGGCACTGCGGTCGGACCCTGCACCGCGGTATTGCGGATCTCGAAACGCACTGCGGGCCAGCGATTTCTGGCCACCGTCAGCACATCGCGTTCGGCGGCGCTGGCCCGGCCGGTGATCAGGCCGACGGTCTTGGGCAGGAACGGGAGCGGCCGCTTGAGCCGCACGTCGAAGAGGCCTTCGGCGGCGAGCAGGGCCTTCAGCCGCTCGATGCGGGCGAGCAGTTCGCCGATGCCGACCGGGCGAATCTCGATGACGCGCAACGACAGTGTGCCCCGACCGGTGAAGAACGAGAGCTTGCCGTAGACCACCACCCGGCTGCCTTCCTGCAGCGGGATCGGGGACTTGCGGATGAGGTCGGGGTCGCAGGTCACCGACAGCGACATGTCCGCGGACGGGTCACGCAGCACCAGGAACGCGGTGCGGGTGCCTGGGCGCAGGTTGATCTGGGTGATCTGGCCCTCGACCCAGATGCTGCCGAGCCGGTCGATCCACTGCGCGACCTTGATCGCGACGGAGCGCACCGGATACGGCTGCTCGGCGGAGTTGGCGGGCGCGGCCGAACTCGCGGGCGCGGCGGTGGCCTGCGCGGGCGGTTGGCCGGTGCGCTCCGGTTGACCGGGGGTCACCCGGCCAACCGTCGACGAAGGTGTGCGTGGCACCTGAGGCCCGAGACCCCGAGGAGGCTTACGCGCATGGTTTCGGTCACTGCGCCTGCACGGTGGCGATCCGATTCGTCAGCATGGTCACGAACGGTGCCCGGTTGCGGGTCTGCTGCTCGTAATCCAGCAGCGCGGTGAGGTCTTCGACGGTCAGCATGCGCAGGCGGGCACGCAGCTGAGCCAGGGTCATGCCGCCGTAGTCGTAGCGGGTGGCTACTTCGGGCACGCTGATCTCCGGCGCGGGGTCGGCCGCGGGGACGATCTCGAGCTTCGGTTCGGACGCCGGCTCAGCGGTCTCCGGCTCGTCGGCGCTCGTCGCCGAGGTGCTGTGTCCGTTGCCCTCGGCGGCGCGGGCGGCGGCCTCGGCGGGCAGGGTCTCGCGAGCCGTGAAGGTGGCGGCCTCGGGCTCGTCGGTGGCGTACAGGTCGAAGCGGCTGGTGCGCGCCGCGCCGCCGCTCTGGGTCGGCTCCGGGTCGAGGTCCTCGTCGAAGGTGGCCCACTCCGGCTGTTCCTCCGGAGAATTGGCCAATCGATCGAAGACCGCGTCGCCCTTGAGCGCGAGGCTCGTCACGAACTGCTGGACATGCATCGTCGTCTGCAGCAGCTGACTGATCGCGGTGATCGGTAAATTCATTGCGGCCGTGGGTAGCCGACGAGTCTCCTCGACGGCGTACACGGCGGCCCCGGCGGCTACCCGGGCCAGGAACGGTGGTCGAAACATGGTCCTAGCCTGCCCGAAATGGTGTGCTATGCAAAGGTCGGGGCTCACGAGAGTGATTCTGGCGTATCGCACGGCGCGGGCGGACCACGCCTCGCCGCAGGCCGCCGACTTCGGCGCACTGCCCGGACGGCGGATAGTCGGTCGGCGCACGTAAGCTGTCGGCATGTCCTCGGCCATACCCTTGAACGTCGGAATCACCCGCTCAGCGGGTGCCGGAACCGTCGATCCCGTCGGCGGCAAGCGGGTGCTGCTCGCCGAGCCACGGGGGTACTGTGCCGGCGTGGACCGAGCGGTGGAGACCGTCGAGAAGACGCTAGAGAAGCACGGCGCGCCGATCTACGTGCGCAAGGAGATCGTGCACAACCGCCACGTCGTGGAAACCCTGCGTGAGCAGGGCGTCATCTTCGTCGACGAGACCGACGAGGTGCCCGAGGGCTCGGTGGTCGTGTTCTCCGCGCACGGCGTCTCACCCGCGGTGCACACCTCGGCCGCCGCCCGGAACCTGCACACCATCGACGCGACCTGTCCGCTGGTGACGAAGGTGCACCAGGAGGCCAAGCGGTTCGCCCGCGACGACTACGACATCCTGCTGATCGGCCACGAGGGCCACGAGGAAGTCGAAGGCACGGCGGGCGAGGCGCCCGAGCACGTGCAGCTGGTGGACGGCCCCGCCTCGGTGGACAAGGTCACCGTCCGCGACGAGTCGAAGGTGATTTGGCTCTCACAGACCACGCTGAGCGTCGACGAGACGATGGAGACGGTGCAGCGGCTGCGCGAGCGCTTCCCCGCGCTGCAGGATCCGCCGAGCGACGACATCTGCTACGCCACCCAGAACCGTCAGGTGGCGGTGAAGGCGATGGCGCCCGAATGCGATCTGGTGATCGTCGTCGGCTCGCGCAACTCCTCGAACTCGGTGCGCCTGGTCGAGGTCGCGCTCAACGCCGGCGCCAAAGCCGCCTACCTCGTCGACTACGCCCGCGAGGTGGACCCCGCATGGCTCACCGACGTCCGCACCGTCGGCATCACCTCGGGTGCCTCGGTGCCGGAGATCCTGGTCCGCGGCGTGCTCGACATGCTCGAGGAGCACGGTTACGCCGATGTGCAGCCAGTGACCACCGCCAACGAGACCTTGGTCTTCGCGCTGCCCCGCGAACTGCGCACCACCCGCCGCTGACCCGCGCGACCACACCCTGAGGTTGAGCTGCGGCGAACCGCCCGGGTTGAGCTGCGCGACCATCCCGGGGTTGACCTGCGGCGAACCCGCCCGGGTTGAGCTGCGCCGGACCATTTGGCGTTGAGCGGGATGTCGGTGGCGTGGTGTCCCGTTGCGGCTGATGGAATTCGCGCGGGAAACGTGGTGGCGGGTCGACCCGGTGGGTGTTGCTATGTGTCCCGTTGAGGGTGGATGGCGTTCGCGGGTGGGACGTGGTGCGTGGTGCGTGGTCCGATCCGCTCGGTGCCGCCGTGGTGTCCGCTTGATTGCTGTCAGGGCCCGCCGCCATACGGCGAGCCGCCCGGCGCTGTGCTGCGGCGAACCATCCGGGGTTGTGCTGCGCCGAACCGCCCGGGGTTGTGCTGTGGCGAACCATTCGGGGTTGGGTTGTGGTGAACCATCCGGCGTTGAGCTGTGCCGAACCGTCCGGGGTTGAGCTGCCGAGCCGTTCGGCCGACTATGCCCGGCGGCGTTGTGTCGCATCAGCCTCCGAAGCCACACCGGACGCGCAGCGCCATAAATATGTCGCGCTGTGGCGGCCCGGCCTGACACCATCGCCGCATGCCAGCAGCCATGACATCCGATCAGCTCGCCGCCCGCACCAACCGAGCGGTCGCCGCGGCGGTCGACGCGGGCCGTGATCTCGGGCTGACCGTGACCGACCCGAAGGTCCTGCACGACGCGTTCTCTGTGGTCGTGCACCTCGCTCCAGCACCGGTGGTGGTGCGGGTGCCGACCGTCCTGCTCTCGCCCGACCTGGATCCGCAAACGACACGCCAGCGCTCGGAGCTCGACGTGGTGGCGTGGCTCGCGGAACAGGGCATTCCGGTGATTCCGCCGAGCCCGCTCGTGCCACGGGAACCCGTGCGGCGCAACGGTTTCTCGATGACGTTCTGGCAGTTCGTCGAGCTGGACGCGAGTGTCGAGCCCGACTACGCGCACAACTGCGGCCTGATCGCGGACCTGCACGCCGCGCTGCGCGGCTACCCGGGCGAGCTGCCATTCCTGTCCTCGGCCGAACCGGCGGTGGTCACGCAGAGCCTGGCCGCCCTCGCGCAGAGTCCCGACCTCATCGACCCTGCGGATCTCGATCGTGCGCAGCGGGAATGGGAGATCCTGGAACCGGTCATCCGGTCGCGTGCGGCGTTCGAGGCGGAGTTCCCCGGTATCGACCTCCAGCCGATCCACGGGGACGCTCCCGCGGTCAATATCGTGCACACCTCGGGTGGACCGTTGTATGCCGACTTCGAGCTGACCACGCTCGGTCCGGTCGAATGGGATCTGGCGTTTCTCGGCCCCGAATGCGAGGCCGCGTACAACGCCGCGGCACAGCGGCGCGGTCTGCGCCCGCTGGACGAACGCCTGATGCGGTTCATCAACGCAGTGGGCATGGCCAGAACGCTGGCCTGTCTCGCGGTGGTGCCGCAGCTGCCCATGCTCGCCGAGGCGTTGACACCGTCCATCGAGTATTGGCGGTCGATGCCGTTCGCAGGCGGCCTGAGCGACTGAACGACCGCGGTTATAGGTTCTCGGGCCTGCGGCGGTCGGTGCGGCTCGAATCCCGTTCGCGGTAGCGGACGTTGGGCTGCGGGTGCGGCGGCGGCAGATCGCTCCGGCGGCGCGGCGGATTACCGCGCGGCGGTTCGTTGTCCGCGCGTGGCGGCGCCGCGGCGGGGCGGGTGCCGGTGCGCGGAGCGGGGCGCCCCTCGCGGGGCCGGGCGGGGGCGGCGACCCGCGGCGGCGCGTCGGCCACCGGAGGCGCGGGCCGACGGGACGGCCGCGGGGTCTTCTCCTCGAGATCGTGCTCGAGGTCGTCCGCCTCGTCCTTGGGTCGGCGGGTGCGACGGCGGGCCGACTCGGCCAGGCTCGCCGCGCCGGTCCGGCCGGAGCGCGGGCGCTTGGTGGCGGTCCGGCCCCAGCTCTCGCCGCGCCGCGACTCCGTCGCGCGCTCGTCGGGCTCGCCGCGGCGCTGCATCATGATGCGCGCCCCACCGATCAGCAGCACCAGGGCGGTGGCGAGGAACATCGTGGGGAACCGCTCCACCAGCGGAACCGCCAGCTTCAGCAGGATCTCAGTGATCGAGCTCATCGCCACGCCGGTCAGCTGCTTGTAGGCGAGCGGGACGGCGATGAACAACAGCAACGGCGGCAGCACCATGGTGGTGAACAGGCCGCGATAGCGGACCGTCAGCACGGCTGCCAGACAACCGACGATGTACAGCGCGGCGAAGGTACCGGTCAGATCGGTACTGTCGCCGTTCGCATCGATCAAGAAACCCAGAAACGTGCAGGCAACCGCGATCAGGACCGCCGCACCCACCGGGAGACCCGGAACGGTCGGCAGTATCGAGCGTTGCGGCGCGGGCACCCGGGTTCGCACACGTTGGGAAGCAGCCACATTGTGAACACTAACCGTCGCCGCGCCGGAGGGCGTTATGGCACGGCGGTTACCCGGTTAATCAGCGGCGTCGGCGAAGCCCACCGCGCGTGGCCAGGAATCCACCCGCTGGATTGCCGGCACCTCCTCTTCCGCAATTTCCAGGTCGTGCAGTTTGCGTGCGGTGACCATGACCCGCGATTCCACCGACGCCACGGTGTAGTTGAAAGCGTCCACGGCCTTACCGAGTTGCGCGCCGAGCCGGTCCAGGTGCCGACCGGTCATGCCGAGCCGGGCGTACAACTCCTTTCCCAATTGCTGAACGGTCGCCATATCTCGCGACAGTGCTTCTTGCCGCCAGCTGAACGCGACCGTGCGCAACAAGGCGATCAAGGTGGTCGGCGTCGCGAGGATCACGTTCCGGCCGAACGCGTACTCCAGCAAGCCGGAGTCGGTGGTCAGCGCGGCGTCCAGGAACGGATCGCCGGGCACGAACAGCACCACGAATTCCGGCGCCGGATCGAAGGCGGCCCAGTACGCCTTGTCGGCCAGCTGGTCGATGTGCCCGCGTAGATGTTTCGCATGCCTGGTGAGATGCTCGGCCCGCATATCCGGATCGTCGACCGTGCTGGCGTCCAGATAGGCACTGAACGGGACCTTGGCGTCGACCACGATGTGCCTGCCGCCGGCCAGGTTCACCACCAGGTCGGGTCGGACGTTGCCGGTCCGGTCACCCGCGCCGTTGCCGCGGGCCGCGCGCGTGACCTGGGTGTCGAAGTCGACGTGCCTGGTCATTCCGGCGAGTTCGACCACGCGCTCCAACTGGATCTCACCCCAGCGTCCGCGCACCTGCGGCGCCCGCAGCGCGGCGACCAGCTGGCTGGTCTGGCTGGTCAGCTGCAACGAGGTGCGCTGCATGCCCGCCACCTGCTCGCGCAGGCCGGAGTACGCGTTGATCCGATGATGCTCGACCTGCTGGATGTGCTGGTTCAGCGCGCCGACCGCCTCGCGCAGCGGGTCGACCATGGCGCCGATCGCGTGCGAATGCCTGCGCGCCGCATCCTCGTTCGCCGCGGTGAGCGACTGCCGCAGCAGCCGCTCGTTGTCGGTGGCCGCGGCCAGTCTCGCCTCCGCCGCGGTGGCCCGATGCCCGGCGCGTGCGGCATGGCCGAGCCAGCCGAGCCCGACTCCGGCGGCGAATACCAGCATCAGTGCGACAAGCATCGGTGCGGTCATAGCGCCGATAGTGCCGCACGCCACCGACAAGTGCCGTCGGTTGGCAATTACGCAGCGCCGTGTCGGCAAATGAGGTGGTCAAGCCATGCATACGGCGCGATCGGTCATGACGTGGCAAACGAATTCGTGACCTGCCTCGCTTCGCGGCCGTCGATCGGGCGCTGCCCATGACGCGTCGCCGCGCGGAACCGCACCCAAAACTTCGCTCGCGGTGGCACTCTCAGCGCCCCGCCATGGCGACACGGGTCAGCTCCGGCAGCCGTGCGTACGCTCCGGAATAGCCATCGGAGTGCCGGACGAATCACCGCTGACACGCCGGAGAAGAGGGCGGCTATCCGACACGAGGGCCACGGCAATTGAATTGTGTCGGTGCGGTGGCCTACGGTTTCGCGGATGCGGATGCTGCACACCTCGGACTGGCACATCGGGCGCACGTTCCACGGGGTCGATCTGCTTGCCGACCAGGCACGTTCACTGGCCGCGATCGCGGAGCTGGTGGTCGAGGAGTCGGTCGAGGTGGTGGTGCTGCCCGGCGACGTGTACGACCGGTCCATTCCGAGTGCCGACGCGATCGCGGTGTGCAACCGAGGCTTCGAGGCCATCCGCGCGGCCGGTGCCCGGATCGTCGCCACCTCCGGCAACCATGACTCGCCCGCGCGGCTCGGCGCGGGCGCGAGCTTCGCGGCGGCGGGCGGGCTGTATCTGCGCACTACCGTCGCCGATGCCGACCGGCCGGTACTGCTCGAGGACGAGCACGGCCCCGTGGCGTTCTACGGCATTCCGTACCTGGAGCCCGACATCACCCGCGCGGAACTCGATGTGCCGCAGGCGCGTTCGCACGCGGAGATCCTCGACGCCGCCATGCGTCGGATCCGCGCGGACATCGCGCAGCGAGACGGCGTGCGCACAGTGGTGCTCGCGCACGCCTTCGTCGTCGGCGGCGAGGCGACCGGTTCGGAGCGCTCCATCTCGGTCGGCGGCGTGGAGACGGTGCCCATGGCCGCCTTCGACGGCATCGACTATGTCGCGCTCGGCCACCTGCATTCCCCGCAGACGCTGTCGGAGTCCGTGCGCTATTGCGGCTCCCCGCTGCCGTATTCGTTCGCGGAGAGCTCACATCGCAAGGCGGTGTGGATCATCGAGCTCGATGCCGCCGGCCTGCACTCGGTCGAACGGCGAGACCTGCCCCTGGTCCGCGGCCTGACCAAACTCACCGGAACACTCGACGAGTTGCTCACCGACGCGAGCCACGCGGCGGCCGAGGAGCACTACGTCTCCGCGGTGCTCACCGACTCGACCCGCCCGGTCGACGCGATGCGCAAGCTGCGCGAACGCTTCCCGCACGCGGTGCACGTCGAGTGGGTGCGCCCGGAGGGCAACCCGGAATTGCGCTACCGTGAGCGGGTGCACGGCCGCCGCGACACCGAAGTAGCGCAGAGCTTCCTCACCGACGTCCGCGGCGCGCCGAGCGCGGGTGAAATGGCGTGGCTGGAGCGGGCGCTCGCCGCTGCCGTCGCCGAACCGGACCAGGCGCTGACGGCCGCCGACTCGGCAGCGGAACTCTCGGCGTGAGGGCGCGGCTCGCCGCTCGCCCCGCGCTACCTCGGCAGGGTCGCCGCGGCACGATGCCCGAACACGGTGGTGCCGCCGGATGAGGCTGCACCGGCTGGAGATGACCGCGTTCGGCCCGTTCGCCGAGACCACGGTCGTCGACTTCGACGCGCTCGGCGCCGACGGACTCTTCCTGCTGCACGGGCAGACCGGCGCGGGGAAGACCACCGTGCTCGACGCGATCGCCTTCGCGCTCTACGGCCGGGTCCCCGGCGCCCGCGGCGAGAGCAAACGCCTGCACTCCGACCACGCACCGGATCAGACACCGCCGCAGGTGATCCTGGAGGCCACCCTCGGCGGTAGGCGGGTGCGCCTGACCCGCATTCCCGAGTTCGAACGCCCGAAGCTACGCGGCACCGGCATGCGCACCGACCCCGCCAAGGCGACGCTGGCCTGGCTGGACGGCCGCGGTGAAAACCTGTCCCGGATACCGGATATCGGCGACGAGATCATCCGGCTGCTCGGCATGAGCGCCGACCAGTTCTTCCAGGTGGTGCTGCTGCCGCAGGGCGATTTCGCGCGCTTCCTGCGGGCGGACAACGAGGATCGAGAGAAGCTGCTCGAAAAGCTCTTCGACACCGAACGATTCGGCAGCGCCGAACAGTGGCTCGCGGACAAGCGCCGCGCCTCCGCCGCCGACCTGGACGCGCGCAAGCAGGGCATCGACCGGTTGATCGCGCAGCTCGGCGTCGCGGGTGGCACGAGCGCGGCCGAGACGCTCGGCCCGCTGGAGGCCGTCGGCTGGTCGCAGGAGCTGCTCGCCACGGCGCGCACCGATCTGACCACCGCGGCCACGGCCGCCGAACGCTGCCAGCAGGAGTCGGCCCGAGTGCGGGGACTCGCCGAGGAGCAGCGCCGCCTGCACGAGCTACGCCGTCGAATGTCCACCGCCCGTAAGCAACTCGACGACTACGCCGCCGCAGCGGATCAGCGCGCCGCGCTACAGGCCGAACTCGAACTGGCCCGGCGCGCCGAGCCGGTAGCCGCGGCCATCGACGAGGCACGGGACGCGGTCATGGCGATGCGCCGCCGGGCGTCCGAGGCCCTCAATGCCAGTAAGCAATTGGCCGCCCGCCTGCTCGAGCCCGGTGCGGCCGATCTCGGTGGCACGGAACTGATCGAGCACGCGAATGTCGAGGCCGAGCCGACGGCGAACGCGGACATCAATCGGCCGTCCCGTGCGAATTACCCTGGCACCGGGACGGATCGAGTAGGTGCAGCCGACTCTGCGACCGCTCCCGGCCAGGCCGTCATCAAGGTCGACGCCGACATCGATGGCGCGATTCGCCGCTGGAGCGCGCAGATCGGCGCGCTGGACGAGGTGCGCGTCGACGCGACGACGGCCGAGCGGCTCACCAAGGAGCTGGCGGGGCTGCGTGACGAAGACGCGGCCCTCAACACCCAGGTGACAAAACTGACCCGGCTGCGCGAGCAGCTCCCCGGCTCCCTCGCCACCCTCGAGGCGCGCCTGCGCGAGGCGACCACTGCGGCCGCCACGCTGCCGACGTTGACCGCCGAGTGTGAACGTCTGCAGACGGCCGCCGCAGCGGCGGTCGAACTCGCTTCCCGCAGAACAGCTCTTGACCACGCGCGGGTCGAGTTCGAGTCGGCTCGTGCCGCACACAACGATGCCAAGGAGCGCGTCCTCGACCTGCGTGAACGCAGGCTGGCAGGCATGGCCGCCGAATTGGCGGCCGGGCTGACCGACGGCCTGCCCTGCACGGTGTGTGGCTCCGCCGATCACCCCGCGCCCGCTCGCCCCACCGCCAGCGCCGTCGCCAAGGAGGCCGAGGAGGCCGCGGTCGCGGCCGAACGCGCCGCTGAGGACGCGAGGGACCGAGTATTCGCGCGAATCACCGCCTTGGAGCGGGAGATCGAGGCGCTCACCGCCCGCGGCGGCGACGTCGACCGGGTGGAGTTGGCCGCCGCCCTGCGCGCCGCCACCGACCGCTACGAGGACACCGCCGAGCTGGCCGCCCTCGCCGACGGCCTGACCGCGGAACTCGGCCGACTGCGCACAGACGAGTCCCGCTTGCACGACGAACTCCGCGAATCCGATTCGCGCCGAAGCACTGTCGCCGCGAATGTCGCCACCCTGACAACCCGCCTCGCGGAACTCGACGACCGCCTCCGCGCCGCCGCGGGCGCGGACGAAACCATCGATCACCGCTACGCCCGCCTCACCGCCCTCGTCGCCGACGCCACCGCCCTGCGCGACGCGCGCGCCGATGCCGCCGCAGCCCGCGAGCAGGTCGCCGTGATCGCCGACCGCGTCGAAAACCTGGCCCGCGCAGCCGGTTTCGTACCCGAGCATGAGACTGCGGGCCGACCCGGTGTTGCTGGGGCTGGCGTTGCGGGCGCCGACGCGGCCGGGCCCGGCGCTGCCGCAGCCAACGTAGCTGGGGCCGGAGCCAACGTAGCCGGGGTCGGGGGCGCAACGGCGGACCCTGCTGAGGCCGACGTCGCAGGGGCCAGCGCTGCAGGCGCAGACGATGAGGTGCGGAGTGCCGATGGTGTGCAGGATGTTTCGACCGCGGCCCCACGAGATGACGTAGCGCGACTGACCGCGTACGCGCGAGTGGTCAACGCGGCGAGCCGGACTCCGCAACGGCAGTCCGACATCGAGGCGGAACTGACCGCCGCCGACCGTGCCCGCGCGCACGCACACGCCGTTCTCGCAGAACCGGAGATCCAAGCGGCCGCATCGATCGAACCCGGCGACCTGGGCGAGCTCGAAGCCGCCGTAGCGGCCGCGCAGACCCAGCTGAACGCCGCGGTTGCCGGGCACGCCGAGGCGAGCAGGCGGGTCGCCCTGCTCGAAGACCTCGGCGGCCAGCTCTGGGCAGCGGTGGATCGGATCGCGCCACTACAGCGCACGCATGACGAGCTGGCCGGACTCGCTGAAGTAGTGGCCGGTCGCGGCGAGAACAATCGCCGGATGTCGCTGCGCTCTTACGTTCTCGCCGCCCGACTGGAAGAAGTGGCGCAGGCCGGCTCGCTGCGTCTGCGCCGAATGTCGGGCGGCCGTTACGAATTCGTGCACACCGACAAGGCGGGCCCGCGCGGCCGCCGCGGCGGCCTCGGTCTGGACATCCGAGATGACTACACCGGCGCCATCCGCCCCGCCAAAACCCTCTCCGGCGGCGAAACCTTCATGGCTTCACTGTCTTTGGCGCTCGGCCTGGCCGACACCGTCGCCGCCGAATCCGGCGGCCTGGTGCTGGACACCCTCTTCATCGATGAGGGCTTCGGCGGACTCGACGCCGACACCCTCGACGCCGTGATGGGCGTCCTCGACGAACTGCGCGCGGGCGGCCGGGTGGTCGGCGTGGTCAGCCACGTCGACGAGATGCGCCAGCGCATCCCCAGCCGCCTGCACGTGCGCCGTGGCCGCAACGGTTCCCGGCTAGAGGCAACCGTGGCCTGAACGCGGTCGAAAGCAGACCTCAGAGGGTCTCTGGCGAGCGCGGTTGTGGGTGGCGATGCCGGAGTGCGCGGCTCGCGGTGGCGATTTCGGCGAGTGCGCCTCACGTGGTGGCGAACAGGGCGGACCGCGCAGCACCCTCGTGGTCGAGCAGCCAGCGCTTGATCGGCAGCCCCCAGCGGAACCCGCCGAGCGCACCGCCGATGCGGAAGATGCGGTGGCATGGGATGAACAGGGCGGCCGCGTTGCGCGCGCAGGCGTTGGCCGCGGCGCGGGTGGCGTCGGGGCGACCGGAGACGGCGGCGTATTCGGTGTAGGTGATGGGCGCGCCCGCGGGAACCTTGCGCAGGACTTCCCACGCGTGCAGCAGGAATTCGCCGGAGTGCTGGCGGACCGGGACGGTGTCGATCGCGGTGAGGTCGCCCGCGTGGTAGTCGGTGATGACGCGGGTGAGCTCGCCGAGCGAGTCGCGTCGGCGCAGCTCGGCCGGGCGCAAGGTCGGGTGGATGAGGGTGCGCAGGTTCTCCGCGTCGGCGGTCCATCCGGAGGCGAGCACGGCGCCGTCGGGGTCGATGAGGGCGGTGAACGGGCCGATCGGCGTGTCCGTGGTCGCGTAATCCGCGGTGGTGGTACCGATGCGGCGCTGGGAGGAGCGAACAACGGTGGGGGCGTTCATGCTTCGGCACTCGCTTTCGAGAAGGTGGACTTGGCGGCCTTGGCTCGGTCGGCACGATCGGTCAGCGCCGCCTTCCACAGGTGCATGGAGAGGTAGGACCGCCACGGCGCCCAGCGCGCGGTGTCGGTGAGGTCGATGCCGAGCACCGCGGCACCCTGGCGGACCACCAGGTCGGTGCTGAGCAGCACGTCCGGGTCGGCGAGCAGGCGCATGGTCACGTAGTCGGCGGTCCACGGCCCCACCCCGTCCAGGGCGAGCAGGTCGCGGCGGAGGTCCGCGGAAGTTCGGCCCTGATGCAACGCCAGTTCGCCACTGGCCAGGGCTTCGGCGGCACCGATGATCGAGCGGATCCGCCGGGTGGGGCCGGTGAGTACCTCGGCGCCGCGCTCGGCGATCACCGCGGGTGTCGGGAACAGCAGCGGTATCGGCCCCTCGACTCGTTCGCCGAGCGCCTCGACCAGCCGTGCTGTGTGCGTGGCCGCTGCGGACACCGAGATCTGCTGCCCGATCATGGTGCGCAGCAACAACTCCGGCCCATCGAGACAGCCAGGTACCCGGATGCCGGGGGAGAAGACAGGCCGGCGCACATCGCCCGCTTCGGGCGTGGTCTCGGCGTCCGGTGGCGAGCCCGCGCCCGCGTCCGGCAACCGAGTGGTGACCGGGTCGGCCGGCTCGGGCGCCGAAACCCGCTGTCCCGGAGCGACACCCAGTGCCTCATCGACGCCGATCGGGTCGGCGTCGAGGTCGAGCAGGTGCCGCAGCCTGGCGACGGTCGGTGCCAGGTCGCGCATGTCGTGCAGGGCCAGCTCGGCGCGCACGTGGTCGCGCTGGAAGCTGAGCCGCGTCGTCGCATGACCGTGCGGCGTGCGCAGGTTTCGGGTGTAGACGCGGTTCTCCCACAGCTCCATGCCCGGCGCCACATGCGACGAGAGAAACCACTCCAGCCAGGCCCGATCCAGTGGCTCGCGGTAGGGCAGCCGAAGGCTGAGCGTCCCGTTGACCGCGGGCACGGGGCGTCCGTTCGAGCCCGACTTCACGCGTTGCGCCTCGGCCCGCATGGTGGTCGGGCTGACCGCGAACACCTCGCGCACCGTGTCGTTGAACTGGCGGATGCTGGCGAACCCGGCCGCGAACGCGATGTCCGACATGGGCATCGCCGTCGTCTGGATCAGCAGGCGCGCGGTATGCGCCCGGTGCGCACGGGCCAGTGCCAGGGGGCCGGCACCGAGCTCGGTGGTCAACACGCGGGTCAGCTGCCGCTGTGAATAGCCGAGCGTGGCGGCCAACGCGGGCACGCCGCCGCGCTCGATCACGCCGTCGCCGATCAGTCGCATCGCGCGCGCGGCGAGGTCGGCGCGGGTGTTCCAGAGGGGCGAGCCGGGGGCCGCGTCCGGTAGGCAGCGGCGGCAGGCCCGGTAGCCTGCCTGTTGTGCGGCCGCCGCGGTCGGTAGGAACGACACGTTCGCCCGTTTCGGCGTGATCGCCGGACATGAAGGGCGGCAGTAGATTCCGGTGGTTCGCACCGCGGTGAAGAACTGCCCGTCGAAACGGGCGTCCCTGGTCGATACCGCGCGATAGCACAGGTCGAAATCGAATGCCGTGATCGTCACGCCAACCACAATGTCAGCTGAGCACAGCCTCCGCTAGCGGAAATCTGCCATCACCCCTCCGGCGGGGAGTGATCGGCCCCGAACGCGGACGGGCCGAGCCGCGCGTACGCGGCTCGGCCCGTCGGTCGGCAGGCAGAGCGGCACCCTCATCGCACCGCCCTGCCAGGCCTCAGCAGCAGCGGTTCGTCGGATTGTTGTCCGCGTCCGCGTGCCGGGTCCGCCAGTACTCCCGTTCCGTCGGCACCTCGCAACCGGGATGGTTGCGGGCCAGGTGGTCCACATACCGCCGGTAGTCCTGGCCGCCGAGAATCGAGTCGAAATACCAGACAACCCTGCGAAGCGCTGTCACGCAAGCGTTTCCAGCGTCGCGCAGGCGCCGCGGCACGGCCGATCGAGTCGACCGGCCGTCCCGCGCTGCGTTCCGCACGGTCAATGAACCGCTTTCGCGTGCGCGGCGCCGGGTGCGCGGACCTTGCCCGATTCGATCAGGGCGTCCCATTCCCGTTGCACCTCCTTCTCGGCGGCGGTCGCGAAGAAGGCCTTCGGCGCGAAGATCTTCGACGGTTCATCCTCGGACTCGCTGCTCGGCCCGCCGCCCGCGCGCCAGGCCCGCACGCAGACCAGCACGCCGACGATCGCCACGATCAGCACCAGCACCGCGAAGATGATCGACAGGCTGCCCTGGATGAAGGTGTTACGCACCACCTTCTCCATGTCTTCGACCGTCTTGGCGGGCGCCAAGATCTTCCCGGCGTCCAGCGCGTTGCTGTAGTTGCTGTGCTGCTTCCAGTATCCGATCTTCGGGTCGGCGGAGAAGATCTTCTGCCAGGACGCCGTCATCGTCACCGTCAGATCCCAGACCAGCGGCACCCCCGGGATCCAGGCCCACTTGATCAGGCCCTTCTTGATCACGATGGTCAGCACCACGGTCAGTGCGATCGCGGCGAGCAGCTGGTTGGAGATGCCGAACAGCGGATACAGCGTGTAGATGCCGCCGAGCGGATCGGTGACACCCATCAGCAACACCGAACCCCACGCGGCGACCACGATCGCCGAGCAGAGCCACGCACCCGGCCGCCAGGACGGATCCTTGAACTTGCGGGCGGGTCCGCCGAAGTTACCGAGCGAGTCCGACAGCATGAACCGCGCGACCCGGGTGCCCGCGTCGATCGTGGTGAGGATGAACAGCGCCTCGAACATGATCGCGAAGTGGTACCAGAAGGCCTTGAGCCCGGTGCCGCCGAGGAATCGGTGCAGCACCTCGGACATGCCGACGGCGAGCGTCGGCGCGCCGCCGGTGCGCGAGACGATGCTGGTCTCGCCGACGTCGGAGGCCGCCTTGTTCAGGTCGGCGGCGGTGATCGGATCGCCCGCCAGCCCAAGGCTGTTGGTGTAGGCCGCCGCCTTCTCTGCGGTGCCGCCGGTGAGGCCTGCGCTCGCGTTCATCGCGAAGTACAGGTGCTGGTCGATGATACTCGCGGTGATGATCGCCATCACCGCGACGAACGACTCCATCAGCATGCCGCCGTAGCCGATCATCCTGGCGTGCGACTGCTTCTCCAGCAGCTTGGGCGTGGTGCCGGAGGAGACCAGCGAGTGGAATCCGGACAGCGCGCCGCAGGCGATGGTGATGAACAGGAACGGGAACAGGCTGCCCGCGAAGGACGGGCCGTTACCGGAGAACGCGAAGTCCGAGACGGCGGGTGCCTTCAGCACGGGCATGGTGACCAGGACGCCGACCGCAAGCAGGACGATGGTGCCGATCTTCATGAAGGTCGACAGGTAGTCGCGCGGCGCGAGCAGCAGCCACACCGGCAGCACCGAGGCGATGAAGCCGTAGAGGATCAGGCCCCACGCGATGGTGGTACCCGACAGCGTGAACCAGTCCTGGCCCCAGCCGGATCCGGCGACCCAGTTGCCGGAGATGATGGCCAGCATGAGCAGCGCGAACCCGATGAGGGAGACCTCGCCGACCGCGCCGGGGCGCAGGTAGCGCAGGTACACGCCCATGAACAGGGCGATCGGGATGGTCATCGAGATGGAGAACACGCCCCACGGGCTGCCGCCGTGCAGCACCCCGTCCGGGCCCGGTGTCGCGGCCAGCGCGTTCACCACGACGATGCCGAGCACCGCGAGCAGGATCATCATGATCACCAGCACCGCGATGATCGCGGCCACGCCGCCGACCGCGCCGAGCTCGTCGCGGGCCATTTGCCCGAGACTGCGGCCCCGGCGGCGGGTCGAGGCCCACAGCACCAGGTAGTCCTGCACCGCGCCGGCGAAGACGACGCCGATCACGATCCAGATCGTGCCGGGCAGGTAGCCCATCTGGGCGGCGAGGACGGGGCCGACGAGCGGGCCCGCGCCCGCGATGGCGGCGAAGTGGTGCCCGAACAGCACCCGCCGGTCCATCGGCATGTAGTCCTTGCCGTTCTCCAGGATCTCGGCCGGTGTGGCCTGGTCGTCACGTGGTTTGACGATCTTGTATTCGATGAGCCTGGAGTAGAACTGGTAGGCGAGCACGTAGGTGCTCACCGCCGCGACCACGATCCAGACCGCGT
Organism: Nocardia sp. NPDC052316; assembly: GCF_044547795.1. NCBI lineage: Bacteria > Bacillati > Actinomycetota > Actinomycetes > Mycobacteriales > Nocardiaceae > Nocardia > Nocardia sp. NPDC052316. Next base: position 716,674 of record NZ_JBIUBB010000001.1, on the reverse strand, counting down.
TGACGGACTCGCCGCGGGCAATGGCGATGATTGCCCACGCGATCGCGCCGACTACCGCGATTCCGGCGAAGATTCCCTTTTTGACAGGGGTGATAGGCGAACGGTCCACGACACCCACGGGAGGTAGGTCGGGATCTGTCCGGAGGTATTCGATGGTCGCCATGCGAACTACTCTCCCGTGATATCGAGCTGGACTTGCTGAAACGTTCACAACGTAGCTGAACTGAAGCGGCTATGAGCCGCACTTAGTGAAGTCTGAACATTGCGACGCGGATCGAGGTCGCCGCGGCGACTCGTGCTGTGGGTTTCTCCGAGCCGGGGCTCGATCCGGTACGCGGCGGGTACGGGTGGCCCGCGGGGGCGTCAGCTGCCCGGTCGGCCGTTGTTCACGATCTCCGGGTGTTCGCGTGCGCGTGGGCGTGTTCCCTCGCACGGCGATGTTGCCACCCGTATGCTGCCATGCTGGCTCCGGCATTCGCCGATCGGTCCGTTCCCTGCCGAGGTTCACGTATCCACCGCTGTGGAGGAGCAACGTGTCACCGGTTCGTCGTCGCACCCTGCTCGGCTCGGCGCTGGCCGCCCCGCTGCTGGCCGCGACCGGTTGCGGTTCCGCCGACGACGCGCTGACCTTCTTCTTCCAGGCCAGGCCGGAAGAGGCACGAGTGCGGCTGGCGATCATCGAGGAGTTCCAGAAGCGGCACCCGGACATCAGGATTCGCACCATCATGTCCGGCCCGGACCCGCAGCAGCAGCTGCTCACCTACTGCGCGGGCGGCACCTGCCCCGACGTCGTGATGGCCTGGGAGCTGCTCTATGCCGGGCTCGCCGAGCGTGGTGTGCTGCTCGATCTGCGCACCCTGCTGGCCGGGGAGCCCGAGTATGCGGAAAGGTTGCGCGCGGACAGCTATCCGGCGTTGTACGACACCTTCAGCTACGCCGGTGGGCAGTACGCCTTGCCCGAGCAGTGGTCCGGGGTGTTCCTCTATTACAACCGGGAGCTGTTCGAGCAGGCCGGGCTGACGCCGCCCACGCGCTGGCACGATGCGTGGTCGTTCGACGAATTCCTCGACGCCGCGCGCACACTCACCCGCCACCGGCGGTGGGGCTTCGCGGATGCCTGGGTGCCGTACTACTCGGCGGCCTGCTTCGGCATGAACAACGGCGCGGACTGGTTCACGCCGTCGGTGGCGCCGACCAGGGCCAACATCGGGGATCCGCGTTTCGCCGCGGGGTTCCAGTTCTATGCCGATCTCGCGGTGCGGCATCGGGTGGCGCCGAAAGTGGCCGACCAGCTGTCGATTTCGGCACCGGACCTGTTCCGTGCCGGCCGGGCGGCGATGGTGCTCGGCGGGCACTGGTTGTACTCCGAATTCGCCGGGCAGGAGGGGCTTTCGATCGACGTGACGGTGTTGCCGGTCGGACCGCAGGGCGGGCCCGGTGCGATCACCGATGTCGGCAGCACCGGGTTGGCCATCGCGGCGGGCAGTCCGCGCGTCGAACAGGCTTGGGAGTTCGTCAAATTCGCTACCGGGCCGGTGGGGCAGGCCATCATCGCCGCCTCCGGATTGTTCGTGCCGGTGCTGAAATCCGCGATGGGTTCGCCGGGTTTCGCCGCCGCGCATCGGGAGATCCGCAACCTCGCGGTCTTCACCGAGGGGCCGGACAACTCCCGCCCGTTGCCGGTGACGCCCGCCTGGGGCAAGGTGTCCGCACTGCTGGAGCGTGGGAGCAACCGTGTCCTGCGCGGTGCCGCCACCGCCGACTCGCTCGGCGGCCGATTCACCGCCGACCTCGACGCGCTGCTGGACGCCCCGTGAGTGGCACCTGGCTGAGCAGGGCTCACCGTGGTGTGCCACGCACCGCGCTGGCACGCAAGCGCGAGCGGGCCGGATGGGCTTTTGTGGCACCGAATGTGGGGGCGGTGGCGGTGTTCCTCCTGTTTCCGCTGGGGTTTTCGCTGTATTTGAGTTTTCATTCGTGGGACTTGTTCCGGCCGATGCGGTTCGTCGGGGTAGCGAACTATCAGCGGCTGTTCGGAGCGGATCCGCTGTTCTTGATCGCCTTGCGCAACAGTGCGGTGTTCACCGTGCTGACGCTGGTGCCGACGGTGCTGCTCGGATTGGGGATCGCGGCGGCGTTGAACCGGAAGCTGGCCGGCATCGGGATCTTTCGGACGGCGGCGTTTCTGCCGCTGGTCGCGTCGACGGTGGCGATGGCGGTGGTGTGGCGGTTCATCTTCACCGAGGACGGGGTGCTGAATATCGGGCTCGGGTGGGCCGGACTGGGGCCGGTGCCGTGGTTGACCGATCCGGACCTGGCGTTGATTTCGCTGAGTGTGGTCACCGTGTGGAAGGGTGTGCCGTTCGCGACGGTCATTCTGCTGGCCGCGCTGCAAGGGGTGCCGGAGCCGCTGTACGAGGCGGCGAGGATCGATGGAGCCGGTGCGCTGCGGCGATTCTCCGCGATCACGCTGCCGTTGATCCGTGGGCCGCTGTCGTTCGTCTTCGTGATCACCGTGATCAACTCGATGCAGGCCTTCGACCAGGTGTACGCGCTCACCGGCAGCAACGGCGGGCCGGAGACAGGGACGTATCTGCTGGGGATCATGTTGTTCCAGAACGCCTTCGGGTTCTATGAGGTGGGGTACGCGTCGGCGTTGGCGTGGGTGATCTTCGCGATTCTGCTGGTACTCACCCTGGTGCAGTTGCGGTTTGCCCGGCGGGGCGCGGTGGAGCTGTGAGGGTCCGGACCGGGCGGCATGCGGTGCTGCGTCGGACGGTTCGTGGTGCGGGCATCTACGCGGTGTTGATCGGCATCGCGTGGTGTGCGTTGGCGCCCGTGCTGTGGGCGTTGTCCGGATCGTTGCAGCGGGACGGGGAGATCGTCGAGCGGACGTTGCTGCCGGCCGAGCCGCAATGGTCCAACTACCGGACGGTGTTCGAGCTGCTTCCGCTCGGACGCATGCTGATCAACACTGCGGTGTACGCCGTGTGTGTCACCGCGGGGCAGGTGTTCTTCTGCTCGCTGGCCGGATACGCGTTCGCGCGCTTGCGGTTTCGCGGTCGCGAGGTGCTGTTCGTCGCCTATCTCGGCACGCTCATGGTGCCGTTGACCGTGACGGTGATCCCGCAGTTCCTGGTGATGCGTGCGTTCGGCTGGGTGGATACGCCGTGGGCGATGATCGTGCCCGGGCTGTTCGGCAGCGCCTTCGGCACCTATCTGATGCGGCAGTTCTTCGCCACGCTGCCCGTGGAATTGGAGGAGGCGGCAATTCTCGACGGCTGCTCCGCCTGGCAGGTCTATTGGCGAGTGCTGTTGCCGCACACCCGTCCTGCCCTGATGGTGCTCGGGGTGCTCACCTGGATCACCGTGTGGAACGACTTCCTGTGGCCGTTGGTCATGATTCAACGCAATGAGATCGCCACTGCCACATTGGGATTGGTGCGCCTGCAAGGGCAGTATCACACGCAGTGGCCGATTCTCATGGCCGCCTCGATGGTCATTCTGGTGCCGCTGCTGGTGGTGTACGGGGTCGGTCAACGCGCGTTTATCCGCGGTATGGCCATGTCCGGACTCGGCGGTCGGTGAAAATATCTATGGCCCAGCGGTATTCAGGACCGCTGGGCCACAGGTCCCCAGGTGAACTTACGTTGTGCTCCCGGCTGCTCGCGGGTTCTTCGCCGCGGCGTGCTCGGCTATTCGCCCCAGTAGGTGCCGAAGCTCCAGAGGTTGCCCTCGGGGTCGCGGACGGTGAAGCCGCGCGAACCGTAGTCTTCGTCGCGCAGGCCGCGCAGCACCTCGGCCCCGGCGGCGGTGGCGCGCTCGAACAGCGCGTCCGGGTCCTCGCAGACAACGTAGGTCGAGTCGTTGCCGGGCACGCGCTTGCCGAACTCGCTCTCGTCCTTGCACGCGGTGCCGAACATCACGCCACCGCCGAGCGGCCAGCGCAGTTCGGCGTGCTCGACGATCGACGGGTCGTCGTCGCGGGTGTACATCGCGGTCTGTACGAAGCCGAAGGCTTCGACGAGGAAGGCGGACATGGCCCGTGCGTCACGGAAGGTCAGGGTGGGCCACACGGCGGTGCGGGTGGTGGTTTCGGTAGGTGCTGGATTTGTCATGCGCTCAGCGTCGTCCGGCGGACCGGTCGGTGTCTTGGACGGATGGAATCTCCTCGCTCAACCAGTGCGTCGGGCTGGTTCCGGCCAGCTCGGCGAAGTCGCGATTCAAGTGGGCTTGGTCGTAGTAGCCGCAGCTGGCCGCCACCTGCGCGATGGTGATGTAGGACGGGGTGTGCTCGAGCATCCGCCGCGCCCGCTCGAAGCGGGTGATGCGGGCCGCGAGCTTCGGGCTCAGGCCGAACTCGTCGTTGAATCGGCGCGCGAGATGCTGTCTGCTCCAACCGATCTCCTCGGCCAGCGCGCCGACGGTCAGTACCCCGCCGGACCCGACGACCGACCGCCACGCCCACGCCAACTCGGGTGCGACCACCCGATCGGGGTAGACGAGGCGGGTCAGTATCCGGTCGACGGTGGCGAAACGCTCCGGCCAGCCGAGCGGCTCCTGCAACCGTTCCCACAGCTCGCGGCCCACCGGACCGACCACATCGGCGCACTCCACCGAGGTATCCCAGAGCGCGGCGGCGGGCATACCGAACAGCGCCCGGCTGCCGAGCGGGGTCAACGCGATCGAGACACCCTCCTGGTAGCCCTCGTGCGCGATGAGCGCCGAGCTCGCCTGCAATCCGCTGACCGAACAGCGGTAGTCCTGCGGGGACTGGCTCGGATCCGTCTGCGCCACCACGTCGATGGACGCGCCGATGCTGACGATGAACGTCATATACGCCGACGGCAGACCGCGATGCAGCCCCGCCGCATACCCCACCATGCGATAGCCCAGGTACTGATCGATGAAGGGCGCGAGCATCGGCGCCGGCCGCGCCGTCACCATCTCGGTGCTCGGCTCCATGCAGGTCACGGTACCCCGCGCGGTGGTTATCGCAAGCGGGTCAATTGGCGACGTTGAGGTGCTTACCGATCGTGTGCGGGTCGGCCGCGAAGTCGAGCATGGTGGTGGCCAGACTACGAGTCGGGGCCGGATGTGACTCCTGCTCCGAATCGACTCGCCGAGAGTCTGGCGCGGACCCTGACGCGCGCACTGGGAACCGGCGAAATTTTGGATTGACCCGAGCCGGCCAACCGTGCGGCACCAGCGAACGGGACGTGCCGGAGTGGGTTCCCGAGGGTCGTCGCGGTGATGTCCCGTGGGTTGCTCGGATCGCCGACCGGTCGTGAGATGGCGCACTCGGGGCCGAAATCGAGTAGGAGCGCACAGCGGGGGCTGGTTACCGTTGCGTCTTCGCACGATCTCGGAGGTGTACATGCGGCGGGTCCAGTACGAGCACAGCGGTGGTCCTGAAGTGCTCGAGGTCGTGTCGGCCGAGGTGCCGACACCGGGGCCCGGCGAACTGCTGGTCCGGGTCGACGCGATCGGGGTGACCCTGCCGGTGGTGCGCAAAGTGCGCGAGCAGCGCGCGCCGATCGCGCTGGGTGGCGAGGTCGCGGGTGAGGTGGTCGCGGTCGGCGAGGGTGTCACCGGGTACGCGCCGGGATATCGGGTGACCGGGCTGGTGTTCGGGCACGGATACGCCGAGTACGCGCTGCTCGCCGCGGCGATGGCGACACCGATTCCCGACGGCGCGTCCGCCGTCGACGCGGTCGCGTTGGTGCGCAGTGGTTTGGTCGCGCTCGGGGCGCTCGAAGCGGCGAGCCCGAAGGAAGGCGAGTCGGCGCTCGTCACGGCGGCGGCCAGCGGCGTCGGCCATCTCGCGGTGCAGCTCGCGCGGGTGCGCGGGGCGGCGCGGGTCGTTGGTGCGGTCTCGGATCGGGCCAAGGCGGAGTTCGTGCTCGGGCTCGGTGCGGACGAGGTGGTCGAGTACGGGCAGGAGTCGTGGGGCGAGCCGGTCGACTACGCGCTGGATGCGGTCGGTGGCGAGCTGCTCGGGCCCGCTGTCGCGGCGGTCGCACCCGGTGGGCGTCTGGTCGCCTACAGCTCCGGCGGCGGCACGATCGAGGCTTACGACCTGCTGGTCGGCGCGAAGTCGGTGATCGGGTTCCAGATCGCTCGCATCGCGAAGGAGCAGCCGGATCTGTACGACCACTGGCGGCAGGAGCTGTGGCAGTACGTCGCTTCGGGGCAGCTGCGGCCCGCGGTGCACGCGGAGTTCGCGCTCGACGAGGCGGCCGAGGCGCACCGGGTGATCGAGGAGCGCGGCAACCTCGGCAAGGTCGTCCTCATTCCCTGACGTCCCGAAGCCGGGCTGCCGGACGAGCGCCGCGAGGTTTCTGCTGGGGACGGGCGCGGAGTGGTCGATCGGGGCTGCCGCGTAGACTCTCGTCCTCGTGAGTCTCACTCTTGGAATCGTCGGTCTGCCCAACGTCGGAAAGTCGACGCTTTTCAACGCGCTGACCAAGAACGACGTGCTGGCCGCGAACTATCCGTTCGCGACCATCGAGCCGAACGTCGGTGTGGTCCCGCTGCCCGACCCGCGGCTGAACACGCTGGCCGAGATCTTCGGTTCCGAGCGCATCGTGCCCGCCGTCGTGTCGTTCGTCGACATCGCGGGCATCGTGAAGGGCGCCTCCGAGGGTGCCGGTCTCGGCAACAAGTTCCTCGCCAACATCCGGGAGGCCGACGCCATCTGCCAGGTGGTGCGCGTGTTCGCCGACGACGACGTGGTGCACGTGGACGGCAGGGTCGATCCCGCCGCCGACATCGAGGTGATCGAGACCGAGCTCATCCTCGCCGACCTGCAGACCCTGGAGAAGGCGGTCGTGCGGTTGGAGAAGGAAGCCAAGATCAAGAAGGACCGCAAGCCGGTCGCCGAGGCCGCGAAGGCCGCGCAGGAACTCCTGAACAACGGCACCACCCTGTTCGCCGCAGGCAACAAGGTCGATACCGAACTGCTCAAAGAACTTTCGCTGCTCACCACCAAGCCCTTCCTCTACGTCTTCAACGCCGACGAGTCGGTGCTCACCGACGAGGCGAAGGTCGCCGAGCTCAAAGCCTCGGTGGCGCCCGCGGACGCGGTCTTCCTCGACGCCAAGGTCGAGGCCGAACTCCTCGAACTCGACGACGAATCCGCCCTCGAACTCCTCGAATCCATCGGCCAGACCGAACCCGGCCTGCACGCCCTCGCCCGCGCCGGCTTCCACACCCTCGGCCTGCAGACCTACCTCACCGCAGGCCCGAAAGAGTCCCGCGCCTGGACCATCCACCAAGGCGACACCGCCCCCAAAGCCGCAGGCGTCATCCACACCGACTTCGAACGCGGTTTCATCAAAGCCGAAGTCGTGGCCTTCACCGACCTCGTCGAAGCAGGATCGATGGCCGCCGCCAAGTCGGCCGGCAAGGTGCGGATGGAAGGCAAGGACTACGTCATGCACGACGGCGACGTAGTCGAGTTCAGGTTCAACGTATAGCTTCGCTCGGCCGACTCAACGGATGATTTCGGCGCGCACCCTCTCGTTCGGTGTCCCGATGCCCCAGAAGCGAACAGTGCCACCGACATTCAGGTAGGAGCCGGTACCGCCGGTGATCGCCATGTCGAGCGGCTCCGAGCCCCTGACCCACAGAGCCTGCATCGTGACCGAGCCGCTCTCCAGCTGCATCGTGAGCAGGCACTGCGCAGTGACCTTTTCGGCGTCGACATGTACGGCTTGGCAAGTGCCGCCTCCGCGTCCAACCTTCAACCCGTCCTTTATAGCGTTTCCGGAGAATACATCCATATCGCCGATACTCATTCCCGCGCGGTCGAGATCTGGGGCCGCGTACTGATCGTTCTCGACATGAAGTTCGAGTATCTCCACCTGGTTCGCCGCAGGGGCGCGTGTATCTCCATCGGCGGCTCCACAACCGCTGACTGCGATGGGCAGAAGCGATACGACACCGCATACGGTGAGCACCGTTTTGGCTCGCACCTTGTTGTTGAACATACGATTCCTAATCAGTTGGTAGGGACAGGATTACAGCAGCAGAGCCGGTGGGCTGGTTCGGTGAAGCGGCGGCGGTGAGTGACAGCGTGACCATCCAGCGTCGGCGGGTCACCGGAGTTTGCGATGCCGACCGCGATCATCGGTTTGCTCATGCCGCTAGCGTGCCGGTTAATGGACACATGAAGTCAAGTGCGATGGTGACCATCGGCGATCTGGCTCAGCGGTTCGGGCTCGGCACACACGTGCTGCGGTACTGGGAGAGCCTGGGGTTGCTGGAGCCTGCTCGCCGAAAGGGTGGCCAGCGGCTGTATGACCAGACGGACCTCGAACGCGTGGCGTTGATCCTGATGGGCAAGGAGGCTGGTCTCACGCTAGGGCAGCTGGCGACGGTGCTGTCCACCGCCGACCCGATGGAACACCGCGAACTGCTGTGCCATCACGTCGAAGAGCTCGAGCGGCGTATCGCGCAGGCACAAGCGGCCAAAGAATTGATCCAACATGCTCTCGCCTGCCCGCGCAGCATGAACGAATGTGAGCACGCGCGCGAACATATATCGGCTCGGATTCCACCTCTTCGCCCCGGGGCTCCTGGAGCACCCACCCGGGTCGAGTACGGCGCTTCAGGCACCTCCACTCTCAGCCACTGCTGAGGTGCGGTTCTCAATGCTTCGGCCCGAAACGTGGTCACGCTCTGCTGAAAGCACACGTTGGTCGGCTGCGCGACGTCGCCGAATTCGCTCAACGTATGGCTGCCTTGTGTTCGATTTCTCGAGCGGCCGTACCTACCTCCTCCGTTCCCTTCACTCTGCAATGAATGTGGTCATGGTCGCTATCGTTCTGCTTACCTGGGGCTCGACGCTGTTTGCGGAGGTGGGATGAGCGAACAAGCAAGGGCTGCGGTAGTAGCCGCGTTGATCGAGCTTGCGCGTAGCGCGGATGTTCGTGATCGGGCTGATGCCGGTCATGGTTTGGCCGCGTTCGCCGAAAGGGTCGATGCGCGAGAGGTGTTGGCTTCGCTGGTACTGGATGCCGACGACACGTTCGTAACCGTGGTCACGGCGGAGGCGCTGCTGCGTCGGAAAGATGTTGCGGGACTGGGGATAGTCGCCGCCTCGTTCGCTGGCGCGGATGGCACGCAGTCCGAATGGATCGGAACGGCTTTGAACGACGTGTATGGCGTGTTTGCCGACGAACGAGATGCGGCGATACGAATCTGCTCGACGTTGACCTGCGACCCGGACGCCGAAATCAAGCGTGGGGCAACAGAACTGATCAGCCTGCTGAACCGGATCGATCCTATTCTTCGTCCCATGTAATAGTGGTTGCTGAGACGATGCAGGCCCGGTGGAACCGGGGCGGGGTCACCACTCGCGTTCTTCGGATACGCCGATGATGTAGCCGTCGGCGTCTTGGAAGTAGAACAGTTTCATGCCGTGTTCGGTGTGTTCTTTGATCACGTTGACGAGGGGGCGGATTTTGGTGGTGAAGGCTTCGTGGTCTTTGACGGCCAGGTAGAACATGCCGAAGGCGCCGGTGGGGAAATTTGCGAGTTGGGGGAGCCATTGGCGCAGGTTTTCTGCGTTGTAGACCATGAAGGCGAAGTTGCCTTGCCAAGTGAGCATGCGGATGTCGTCCTCGGGGTTGTCGCTGCCGGGGGCGGCTTCGAAGCCGAGGCTTTCGTAGAAGGCGACGGATGCGGTGGTGTCCGCGACGCCTAAGCAGGGGGCTACGCCGGTTGCTTTCATGGGGGACTCCTTCTGTGGGTTGGGATTTCGGAGGGTGTCACGCCTCCGTCTAGCTGATGCAGAACGGTTGACCGGAGGGGTCGAGTAGGACGGTCCAGTTATCGCCGCCGAACTGGTGGTCGGGTTTGGTTGCGCCGAGAGCGAGGAGGCGTTGCTCGGCTGCCGCGACGTCGGGGAAGGCGAGGTCGAGGTGGAAGGGGAGTTCGTCGGCGGGCCAGTTCGGGGCGGTGAACTCGGCGACGGCTCGGCCATCGTCGGCCCAGAACGCGTAGGAGGAGACCGTGCCGGTGGGTAGGGCGGTGTTTGTCATGGCAGTTCACCATCGCTTTCCGTGCGTTGCCGAGCTGTGCGGAGGGGCTGGTCGCGAACGGCGGCATCATCAGGGCGCTCGCGCCGCTGGGCGAATGTCGAGCAAATCTCGTTGAGTACATTTGTACCTTAAGACGCGGGCATTGCAACAGGGGTTGTGACGCGTCTCGCATTAGGTACATATGTACCCTAAAGGTCATCTACCCGCAGAAAAAGCTCTGATGGAGGCGCAGTGGTCGAGGAACCAGCCGTCGAGGCCAAGCCTGTCCGGCGCCGACGGTTCGACCCGAACCGCCGCCGACGCATCGCGGAAGCCGCGATCCAGGTCATCGGCGAACGTGGCGTGGAGGGGCTCACGCATCGGGCGGTCGCCGAGGCGGCGGATGTTCCGATCGCCGGCACCACGTACCACTACAAGGACAAGGAAGACCTGCTCCAAGCGGCGCTGGAAATCTGCGTGGCCGACTATGCCGCGATCATGGCGGCCATCCCATCGAGCAATCCCGACCTGACGATCACCGATGTCATCGACCAGACGGCGGACGCGCTCATCGGATGCTTCACCACCGAGCGCACCCTCACGACTGTTCAGCTCGAGCTGTATGCCGCGGCTATTCGACGCCCCGCGCTGCGGCCGATCGCCGACCGCTTCATCGGGGCGACTCGCACGATGTATGCCCACTACACCGATCAGCTCACCGCCACTCTGCTCGCCGACACCGTGCAGGGAATTACGTTGCGCGGCATGGCAAGTGCGGCGCCGCCGACTCGGGACCAGATTCGTGATCTGCTCCTTCGCTGCCTGCCCCAGTAGTCGGCCCAAGCCGATATGCGAGCGGTCGCCGACGTGCCGACTTGACCTGAACCATTGTTGATGTTCGACGCTTGCAGTCGTCACCTGCACACGTCGAAAGGAATTGTCATGGCGGAAAATCCGGTTCAGCTCGCAGTGATCGTGGGAAGCACCCGACCGGGGCGGTTCGGTCCCACGGTCGCCAACTGGTTCGTCGAGCATGCCGAACAACGTGCCGACGTCGCGATCGATCTCATCGATTTGGCGGAAGACGAACTGCCCCAACATATGTCGAGCTCCGCAGTCACTCGCGCGGCGCAGTCCATCGGTGCCCGTCTGGATGCCGCCGACGGGTTCGTCATCGTGACCCCCGAGTACAACCACAGCTACCCGGCGCCCCTCAAGAGTGCGATCGATGATCACTACACCCAGTGGCAGGCCAAACCGATCGGATTCGTCTGCTACGGAGGCGTTTCCGGCGGCCTGCGCGCCGTCGAACACCTCCGCCACGTGTTCGCCGAACTCCATGCCGTCACCGTCCGCGACACCGTGAGTTTCCACGGGGCCGCCCAACTGTTCGACGCGACAGGCAAACCCGCGGACCCGAAGCCCCCGGCCGTGGCCGCCGACCAACTCCTCGACCAACTCGTCTGGTGGGGAGCCGCCCTCCGCTCGGCCCGCGCCGAACGCCCCTACGTGGCCTGATCAGCGCGTGGCGCGGTGCGGGCCCGGATGATCCTTGCGGCGGATACAGGCGACACCGGCGCGCGGAAGCACTGCGCCACAGCGTGGTTCACCGCGCTCACCGACGATCGGGCTCAGATAGTCGGCATCCACGCCAGGGCGGGCGCGCGCCGAGTCAGCGCGGATTCGGAACCGGGCACGTCCGTAAAAACGCACTGCGCGGTAGCTCTGCTAGTGACCAGTGCTGGTGAGCGTGGCGGGTAAGGGTTGGCCGCAGTTGTTGGGGGTGGGTGTGTTGGTGAGGCGGTCGGCGAACCATTGGATGACTCGGGGCGCGACGGCTTTTTCGTTGGCGTTGTCGTGGCCGACGCCGGGGTTCCACTGCGTGGTCACGGGGGTGCCTGCGGTGCAGTAGCGGTCGACGAGGGCGGCGGTGAATTTCGGCGGGACGAGGGTGTCGTCGAGGCCCTGGGCCAGGTAGACGGGGATGCCGGCCGGCATGTCGGGGGCGCGGTTTTCTTCGAAGGCGCGGCGCCAGGCGGGATCGGCGAGTGGATCGCCGTTGAAGTAGTCGCCCATGCCGGGGACGACGGTGAGGCGCGCAAAAAGTGCCGCGAAAGGTGTTGCGGCGCAACCGGCCGCCGCCATTTCCTGGTTACGCGCGGCGGCCTCCGGGGTGAGCAGTGCGTTGGGGTCGAGGTGGGGGTACGCCTTGGCGTACTGGGTGGTGAGGAAGGGGGTGACGGCCCAGCCGTTGAGGAGTTGCGGTGGACTCTCGCGGAGGATGCCGGCGATGTCGGAGGCGGGCGCGGTGGCGGCGTCGGCGACCAGGTGGAGTTCGGGTGCGTAGGTGGGCGATTGGGCGGCGGCGGCCAGGGAGATGAGGCCGCCCTGCGAGACTCCGTAGATCAGCATGTCGGTGCCCGCGTGCGTGTCGCGCAGGTTGCGGGCGGCGCGGGCGGCGTTCACGGCGTCGCGGCCCTGGTCGGTGGCGACGAGGTAGTGCTCGCCGTCGCCGGTGCCCGCGGCGCCGGCGTAGTCGCTGGCGGCGACCACCCAGCCGCGGTCGAGCGCGTCGTTCAGCCAGGGCATCGACGAGGCGATCTGCGACTGCCTGCTCGGCGCGCATTCGGCGCCGAGGCTGACGGTGCCGTGCGCGAAGTTCAGGATGGGTCGGTCGGTGCCGTCGGTGAGCGGCGTCCAGATCATGCCGGACGACACCGTCGGAGTGCCGTGCCGGTCCTGCGACCAATAGAGGATGCGCTGGCCGTGTCCGTGCACGCCGGGTAGCGACATCGACGCCGAACGGATCACAGCGCCGGGTGGGCCGGGTGAAATACCTTGTGGCACCTGGTAAAAGGCATCCAGCCGGGTTTGCTCGGCGTCCTGTCGGGCGGCCTGCGTGACGACCGTTCCGTACCAGCCGACCGCCACCGCCAGCACGATCAACTGCACGCTCACGGCGGCGGGCCGCCACCAGCGCAACGTGCTCGCGCGGGGCAGCGGAGCAGTGAGCCGGACACCGCGGACCACCATCGCCACACCGGTTATCAACAGCGTGACGATCGTCCAGGCAGTGAAATCCAAACCGGTCCGAAACGGCAGCGTCGCGAGGATCACGCCCGCGAGCACCTGCCAGCCCGCGAACGCCGCCGAAGCGACGAGTACATCGTCGCGGCGCGCACCGGCCATCAGCCCACAGACGCCGAGTCCGATCCAGCACACGCCGACCCAGATCAACGAGGTCGACACCGACATGGTCAGTGCGGCGATACCGAGCGCACCGAACCCGATAGCGACCACTGCCTCGACGCCTAGCAACCGTTCAGCGCGCACGTACTCAGCGGATTCGCGGTCCGGCAGCTTATTGCCGCTCCGCACCCACCACCACCGCGCGGCGGCCGACCCACCGAGCACCAGCATCGCGACCGCGACAACCACCCGCCCCGCGATGAGCGAGACACCGAAGGGCGAGTACAGCAGAACACCCGCCACGATCACCGTCAGTCCGGGCAGCCACCACGCGATCCCGCGTAAGTCCCAGGCCCGGGCCCTGCCGCCGGTCACGCGTGTGCCTCGCTGGTGAGCAACTCAACCGTGCGCGGGGATGCGCTGTGCCTGCCGTTCCCGCGCAGATGCCCGCTCACGGCAACGTCTCGCTGACGCTCGACTCCGCCGTGCGCGAGGGCGCACTGTGCCTTCGGTTCACTCGCTGACGCTCGCTCACGACCGCGCCTCGCTGACGCTCGACTCCGCCGTGCGCGAGGGCGCACTGTGCCTTTTGGTTCACTCGCTGACGCTCGCTCACACCGCGGCCTCCGTCCTTCGGTTACGCGGCAAAAAGCTGGATGCCGACAACTCTACGGACGGCTGACGAACGGTCGATGTGATCTTCGTCGGCCAATGGCGTCAGCGGTCCCGCCACCGCCGTCGCGCCCAATTTCGCGCCGCCGGGCTGACGGCGAGAATCGGTAGGAACAGGACGAATCCGACCAATGCGATCGGAATCAGCAGGTAGATGAGTAGTTCGCCGAGGACTTGCACGATGGTGGGAATCGCGAACGGGACCGCCAGTGCCGCGAGCGCGATCGCCGCCGGGTAGGCCCCGCCCGAGGCCGCGGCGATCGCCGCGATGGCGAATCCGGCCGCGAGGACGAGTCCCAGCAGGGCGACGAGGTAGTTGTCCCACCACGCGTGTTGTTTGGTGTGAATCGAAGCGCCTCCCAAGACGTCGGGTCCGACCCAGCCGCCGAGCCTAGCGCGGTGTCGCCGCCGCGACCGGCAAAGGCGCGGATCACAGTGTGCTGGTCAGGAACTCAGCGCAACAGGCTGGACGGGCGGCGGGGTCGCTGCGCGCGGCGTTTCCTTACGCGTGTTCAGCCACGCGCCGACGAACATCAGCGCCGCCCCGAGTCCTTGCACCGGCGCGATCGTTTCACCGAGCACAACCCAGGCGCAGGCTAATCCGAATGCGGGCACCAGGAACATCGCGGTCGCGGCGGTGGCCGGCCCGACCTGCCCGACGGCGCGGTAGTAGAGGACATACGCCAGCGCGGTCGGCAACACCCCGAGATAGGCCTGGTTGAGCCAGAATTCGAGACCGAGCTCGGACCACGCGACGTCCGGCAGCGCCGGTGCGGCGAACACGCCGAGTGCCATCGTGCCCGCCGCGGACGCGTAAACGGTGACGGTCGGTGCGGCGAGGCGAGTCAGGATCGGCGCGCCGAGCATGGTGTAGCAGGCCCAGCAGGCTGCGGCGCCCAGAAAGACAAGATCGCCGAGCAGCCGGTTCCCGCCGGACGACGGGATGCCGGCGAAGAAGACGACGCCACCGGTCACCGCGGCGGCAAGGCCGAGTGCGCGCGCACCGGACGGACGCGTGCGCGAGCGCACGGCCAGGACGGCGACGGTGATGACCGGCGCGGTCATCGGCACGATCACGCTGCCGTCAGCCGCGGGTGCGAGGGAGAGGCCGAGGAAGAACAGAACGTTGTAGCCGAAGACGCCGATCAGGCCGAGCCCGGCGACGCGGGTCGCCTCCTTCGCGGGCAGCCGGGGCAGCCGCAGCACGATCACCAGCACCACGGTGCCCAGCAAGAAGCGCAGGAACCCGGCGACCGCGTGCGGCACGTCGTGCACCGCCAGCTTCGAGGAGGCGAACGCGCTCCCCCACAACGCCATGACCAGCACAAGCAAGAGTCGAATACGCACGGTGGCGATCCTGGCTCCCAGACCGGTGCGCGGTATTGAACGCTGGTGCGGCGACAATGGTCCGGTGGCCGAGCAGGAGTGGGTGACGTACCGGCGGATGGCGCACCGCCCGGTGGAGGTGATGCACGCGCACTTCGAGCGGCACGTCTACCACCCGCACAGCCATGAGACCTATTCGTTCGGGCTCACCGAGTTCGGCGCGCAGAGCTTCGATTGCCGCGGTGCGTCGCGGGTCAGCGCGGCGGGCATGGTGATGGCGTTCAACCCGGACGAGCCGCACGACGGTCACAGCACCACCGAGCTCGGTTTCACCTACTCGATCGTGCACATCGGCACCGAGTTGATCACCGACCTGCTGTCCGATCAGACCGGACGCCCCACCGGCCTGCCGCTCTTCGCCGACCCGGTGCTGCCCGACCCGCTGTTGTCGTCGGCGCTGCATCGCCTGTGCGCCAGCCTGATTCAACCCGCCACCGAGCTGGCCGCGGACGAGGCGCTGGCCGCGTCGGTCGCCGCCATGGTGCGTCGCGGTGCGCGCCGGCCCCTGGTGAACTCGTCGGCCACCCTGCACGGCGGCGCGAGCGCCGACATCGCCCGCCGCGTCCGCGCCGTCCTCGACGACCGCTACCTAGACCCCCTCTCTATGGACGATCTAGCCGATGCCAGCGGCTGCAGCCGCTTCGCGCTCTACCGCGCCTTCCGCGCCAATTACGGCATGTCTCCGAGCGATTACCAACGTCTGCTCCGCCTCCGCGCCGCCCGCCGCCTGATCGCCGCGGGCCACCCCGTCGCGCGCGCCGCCACCGAATCCGGCTTCGCCGACCAAGCCCACCTCACCCGCTGGTTCCGCCGCTGCTACGGCATCACCCCCGGTATCTACGCCGCGGCCGCTTGAATCGCGAAACCTTCTCTCGCGCGGTCGATTCCACGAAAAAGATCGACTACCGGACCTCTGGTGGCCGCGGCCACGGGTTGTCTTCGATGTGTTCGACGGACTGGTTGAATCGGGCGATCAGTCTGCTCAGCTGGTCGACGTCGGTGTCGTCCCAGTCAGCGACGACCGTGCCGATGCCGTCGCGGCTTTGGCGGCGGTCGGCGGCCAGTATTTCGAGACCTTTGCTGCTGGCTTGGATTTTGCGGGCGATGCCGCCGTCGGGGTCGGGGACGCGGTCGACCAGTCCTTGCTTGAGCATCGCGGCGACCTGGCGGTTGATGGTGGAGATGTCGAGTTGGAAGGCTTCGGACAGCTCGCGCAGGCTCAGGGCGGTGTCGAACTCCAGCCTGGTGAGGATGAGGAAGGCCGAGCGGTCCAGCTGGAAGCCGGGGCGACGCAGCAGCGACGCGGGGAAGTGCCGGGCGAGCAGGGTCAGCTCGAAGACCAGGCGGGTGAGGGCCGCGTTGTCGGCGGGACCGGATTCGGACATGGCGCTCACTATGTCGTGTTCGTCACGACGATATCAAATTGTGCACGATACACATCGTGTGTAGCGTGCACATTCGTGACTGTTGCTGCCGACGCGTCTTCGACCGCCTCCGATACCGATGACCGACGGCGCCCGGTGCCTGCCGTGCTCATCGCGACCCTCGGTATGGTCGGTGTCGTCGTCTCGCTGATGCAGACGCTGGTCATCCCGATCATTCCGACGCTGCCCGACCTGCTGAACACCTCGGCGTCCAACGCCTCCTGGGTGGTCACCGCGACCCTGCTCGCCGGTGCGGTGGCGACGCCGATCAGCGGTCGCCTCGGCGACATGTTCGGCAAGCGACGGGTGCTGTTCGCCAACCTGCTCTCGCTGGTCGCCGGTTCGGTGGTCTGTGCGACCTTCTCCTCGTTGGTTCCCGAGATCATCGGGCGCTCGCTGCAGGGTGCGGCGGTCGGCGCGATCCCGCTGGGCATCAGCATCATGCGCGACGAGCTGCCCGCCGAGAAGGTGGGTTCGGCGATGGCGATCATGAGCGCGACGCTCGGCGTCGGCGGTGCACTCGGCCTGCCGCTCGCCGCGGTGATCGCGCAGAACGCGGACTGGCACATGCTGTTCTGGACCGCGGCGGGCCTCGGCCTGGTCTGTGCCGTCCTGGTCTTCGTGTTCGTGCCGGAATCGCCGGTGCGCACCCCGTCCCGGTTCGATTTCGGTGGCGCGCTGGGCCTTTCGATCGCACTGCTGGCGCTGCTGATACCGATCACCAAGGGTGCGGACTGGGGCTGGGGCAGCCCGACCACCCTGATCCTGTTCGCGGTGTCGCTGGTGGTGTTCCTCGGCTGGGGCTGGTTCGAGCTGCGTCAGGGCGCGCCGCTGGTCGACCTGCGGGTCTCGGCGCGGCCGCGGGTGCTGTTCACCAACGTGGCCTCGATCGCGGTCGGCTTCGCGCTGTACGGCATGTCGCTGACCTTCCCGCAGTTGCTGATGGCTCCCGAGCAGACCGGCTACGGCTTCGGCCTGAGCATGGTCAACGCCGGATTGGCGCTGGCGCCAACCGGTTTCGTGATGATCTTGCTCTCGCCGGTGTCGGCGAAGCTTTCGGCGGCCCGTGGTCCGAAGATCACGCTGGCGCTCGGCTCCGCGGTGATCGCGGCGGGCTACCTGTGCGCCGTGGTGCTGATGAACAGCGTCTGGGAGATCATGCTGGCCTCGATGATCGTCGCCGCCGGCGTCGGCCTCGCCTACGCCGCGATGCCCGCGCTGATCATGGGTGCGGTGCCGATCACCGAGACCGCGGCGGCGAACGGCCTCAACTCGCTCATGCGGTCCGTCGGTACGTCCACCTCGTCGGCGGTGATGAGCGTCGTGCTCGCGCACATGACCATGCAGCTCGGCGTGCACGTGTTCCCGTCCCGCGACGGATTCCACACCACCTTCCTCATCGCCACCGCGGCCGCCGTGGTCGCGATCGTGCTGACCACGCTGATCCCGATGCGCAAGGCGCCGGATGCGGCGGCGACGGTGGGACACGCCTGACCCGAACGGAATCGAGGCCGGCCCGAGTTCGCTCGGGTCGGCCTCCGCTGTTTCCGGTCAGTTGCGCCAGGGCCGCCCGCTCGAGCGCTGGCACCGCACCATGCTGTGTCCGTACCCGCCCGAATTCGGCGGCCGGGTAAGCCCAACCGGCACGGCTAGGGCGCGGTGGCTTCGGTGTAGCGGCGGGCCAGGGTGCGGATGTGGGCGACCAGCTCGGGCGGACCGTCGACGCGGAAGTCCATCATCAGCATGCTGAGGTAGATGGCGATGGTTTCCAGGGCGTCGGCGCCGGTCAGCAGCACGCAGGTGTCGGCGTCCACGGCTTCCACGACACCGACGGCGGGATTGATGCGGGCGATGACGGTTTCGGCGGGGGCCAGGACGGTGACCCGCGCGTGTACCTTCCAGCCGGTGCTGGCGATGTGCCGCATGACGAAGGCGACCAGGTCGTCGTCGGGCAGGGCGCGGGCGGCGAAGCGGCGGCTGCCTGGGCTCGCCTGCTGGATTCTGGCGACGGGAATCGCACTCCAGGAATGGGTTTCGAGACGGTAGGCGACCAGGTACCAGCGGCGCTGCCAGTTGATGAGTCGATAAGGCTCGACTTCCGCACGCTGCTCCGGATCGATCTGGTCGATGAAAACCGTCGCCCCGTCGCGGATCGCGCCGGCCAACGCGGTCAGGACCGCGGCGGGGACCGGTGCATCCGGTTCCCTGGAGCCGGTGGTGGCCGGTCCGATGGCGGTGGCTTCGCGGAGCGCGATCACCTTGCGCTGCAAGCGTTTCGGCAGGATCTGGTCCAGTTTGGCCAAGGCGCGAGTGACGTTGTCGCTGATATCCGCGATCCCGGTGGCGCCGTCCTCGGCCAGCCCGACGGCCACCGCGACGGCCACCGCCTCGTCGTCGTCCAGCAGCAGCGGCGGCATGGTGGTGCCGCGACCGAGCCGGTAGCCGCCGATCGCGCCGCGTTGCGCCTGCACGGGATAACCGAGTTCGCGCAGGCGCTGGATGTCGTTGCGCAGGGTGCGATCGGTGATGTCCAGCCGCTCGGCCAGTTCCCGGCCGGTGTGGGCGCGGTCCTGTAAGAGCGCCAGCAAACGCAGTACGCGCACTGTGGTCGGCGTCACATCTAGCCTCCGGAAAATTAGGAACGATACCAGCCTAATGGACTCATAAGCTCATGTCAGAAGCAAGGAACACCCACTCGAAAGGCCCGGACATGAACGCCACCAACACCGCCATCGCCACCCTGAACCCCGTCTGGCGCGCCGTGCTCGCCGAGTCCTACCGCGCCCTGGCAACCGTGGTCGCCGGCGTCCGCGACGACCAGTGGCAGCTGCCGACCCCGTGCTCGGAGTGGAATGTGACGCAGGTGGTGCAGCACGCCGCGGGCGATCAGCTCGCCTACGCCGCGGCCCTCGGCATCGGCGGCGGCCCGTCCGAGAACCCCTTCGCGCCGTCCGGCCACATCGACGGCGCGCCTGCCGTGCTGGTCGCCGACGCGATCGAGCAGACCGCCGCCGCCTGGGCCACCGTCGCCGACGGCACCGAATCCGTACCGACGCCGCTGCCGCACGGCGCACTCGCCACCCCGGTCGCCGCCGTGATGGGCGCGCTCGACGCCGCGGTGCACGCCTGGGACATCGCGATCGCCACCGGCCAGCCGTCACCGCTGACCGACGAATTGGCCGGTCATCTGCTCACCGCCGCGCGCACCGGACACCCCGCGCCCGGCAGTGGTGAAGAGGCGGAAATCGTTGAGCCGCTGCGCCAGTGGGGTGCCTACGCCGCGATCGTCGAGGGTGCGCCCGAGGACACCGCGGTCGCTCAACTGCTGCGCTACCTGGGGCGTGACCCGCAAGCCTGAGGACCGGATGCCCGTCCGCTGCGGCCGGCGGTCAGATCACCGAGCGGTGACGAACCCCTGCGCGACCATCCAGTCGCGGGCGACCTCGGCGGGCTCCCTGCCCTCCACGTCGACCTGACGATTCAGCTCGGTGATCTCCTCGTTGGTGAGGCGCTGAGAGATAGGCGCCAGAACGGTGGCGACCTGGGGGTGCGCGTCGGCGAAGGACTTCCGCATCACCAGCGCCGCATTGTATTTCGGGAAGAAGCCTTGATCGTCTTGCAGCAGCACGAGATTCAGCGCGGGGATACGGCCGTCGGTCGCGGCGACCGAGCCGAACCGGCACTGTTTGGCGTCGGCGGTGGCCTGATAGACCACGGCGTCCTGCACGATCTGCTTACGCACCTTGCCCGTGTCGATGTTGTACTTGCGGGCCAGGCCGGGGAATCCGTCTTGGCGCACGTTGAACTCGGTGCCGACGCAGGTGGCCGCGGCGGCAGGGTCTTTCGCGATCAACGCCGCGTAGTCCGACAGCGTCCTGACCCCGGTCTCCTCGGCGGTACGCGAGCTGGTCACCAGCGCATAGGTGTTGTTCATCGGCGCCATCGCGGTCCACACCATGCCGTGCGCGGCGAGGTCGGCCGCGCGGACCGCCTCGAACTGGCCGACCTCATCCGGGATCGGCGTCTCCTTGCCGAGGTAGTTGATCCACCCGGTGCCGGTGTAGTCGTAGGCGACATCGATCTGACCATGCAACTGGGCGTCGCGCAGACTGTTGGAGCCCTGGATGTTCGTCAGGTCACGCACCTCGGCGCCCGCCGCCGACATGGCGAACTCGATGAGGTAGCCGAGGATGTTCTGCTCGGTGAAGTCCTTGGACCCCACGATGATTCGGGCTCCTTCGAGTTCGGGCACCGGACCGATGCTGCCCGGCCCCACCCGAAGGGGCACCGCGCCACCGGATTCCAGTCCGCAGCCCGCCACCAGCAGCAGCCCGGCCGCCACCGCGAGGCCACGCCACCAGCGGTTCACTTCAACCCCCTCGGCCCGAGAAACTGCTCGGCGAGCGCGCCGAGCCAATCGACCAGCAGGGCCAGCGCGACCGCGAGCACCGCGCCGACCACCAGCGTGACGTTGTCGCGCAGCTTGTAACCGGTGTCGATGAGGATGCCGAGACCACCGGCGCTCACCAGGAAGGACAGCGTCGCGGTGCCCACCGCCAGCACCAGCGAGGTGCGCAGGCCGGCCAGGATATAAGGCACGGCCAGCGGGAACTCGATGCGGCGCAACACCGTTGCCGCCGACATGCCCTGCCCGCGCCCGGCGTCGGTGAGGGTCGGATCGACCTGCTGATAGCCGAGGATGGTGTTGCGCAGCACCGGAAGCAGCGAATAGAACGCGATCGGCGCGACGCCGATCCAGAAGCCGGTGGTGCGGGTGGCGAGATAGCACAGCACGATGAGGCCGACGGCGGGCGCGGCCGCGCCGATATTGGCGATGCCGACGAAAAACGGTGCCAGACGGCGGTATCCGGGCCGGGTGAGCAGGGTGCCGAGCGGCACGGCGACCACGACGACGATCAAGACGACGGTCGCCGTGATCAGCACGTGCTGCCAGGTGACGGTCGCGATATTGCGGGCATTGAGACTGGCTTGCTGGGTGGTGGTCAGGTCCCTGGCGAAGGCCCACACCAGCACGCCCGCGGTGAGCAGCAGCACGATCACCGGTTGGATGAGCAGCCTGAGGCGTTCGGCGCGGCGCTGGGTGGCCGACGCGGAGGTCGCGGGTGGTGTACCCGTGGCCGCCGTCACGGCGCGGCACCCGGTGCGGGGCGGCCGGAGCCGTGCTCGGCGCGCATCGCCGACAGGTGCGCGACCAGCGTGTCGATGGTGATCAGCCCGACGTACTCGCCGCGTTTGCCGGTGACCACCGCGTTCGCCGTCTGATCGGCGAGCAGGGCCTCCAGCGCGTCCTGCAGGGTCGACCGCAGCGACAGCGGTTCGCCGATGGCTGATCCGGTGCCGCGCAACGAGTTCGCGTGCGCCAGGTGCTCGGACGATACCCAGCGCAGCGGTCGCCGTTGCTGGTCGAGCACCAGCGCCCATGGCCAGTCCCGCCCGGCCAGCGCGGTGCGCAACACCTCGGCCGGCTCGTCTTCCGTGGCGGTCGGACACTGCCCCAGTTCGACATCGCTCACCCGGGTGAGGGTGAGTTGTTTGAGCGACGCGTCCGCGCCGACGAAGCCCGCGACCGTCTCGTCCGCGGGATCGGCGAGAATCGCCGCCGGGGTGTCGTACTGCAGGATGCGGGACTGGTTGCCCAGCACCGCGATTCGGTCGCCGAGCTTCACCGCCTCGGTGAAGTCGTGGGTGACGAAGACGATGGTCTTGCCCAATTCGCCTTGCAGCCGCAGCAATTCGTCTTGCAGCAGGCCGCGGGTGATCGGATCGACCGCGCCGAACGGCTCGTCCATCAGCAGCACCGGCGGGTCGGCGGCCAGCGCGCGGGCGACCCCGACGCGTTGCTGCTGGCCGCCCGACAGCTGCCGGGGGTAGCGATCGCGATAGGTGTCGGGGTCGAGGCCGACCAGATCCAGCATCTCGTCGGTACGGGCAGCGATCTTCTTACGGTCCCAGCCGATCAGGCCGGGCACCGTCGCGACATTCTTGGCGACCGTCATGTGCGGGAACAGTCCGGCCTGCTGGATCGAGTAGCCGATGCCGCGGCGCAGCTGGTCGGGGTTCATCGACGCGGCGTCGCGCCCGCCGATGGTGATGGTGCCTGCGGTGGGCTCGATCAGCCGGTTGATCATCCGCATGGTGGTGGTCTTGCCGCAGCCGGAAGGCCCGACGAGCACGACGATTTCGCCGGCCGGGATGGTCATCGACACCTGGTCGACGGCCGGATCGCGCTGGCCTGGATAGTGTTTGGTGACGCCGTCGAGCACGATCTCCTCGCCGGACACCGCCGATGGGATGGCGCCGGAACGGGTTTCGGTGTCAGTCACGGATTCCCCTCGAGGTGGTGAGACGTCCGACGAGGACGTAGATCCCGTCCAGTACGAGCGCGAGGACAACGATCAGCACCGTGCCGACCAGGGCCTGCGGCACCGCGTTCGGGCTACCGAGGCGGGCGAGCCCGGAGAAGATGAGGTTGCCGAGTCCCGGCCCCTTGGCGTAGGCGGCGATGGCGAGAATGCCCATGATCAGCTGCGTGCTGACCCGCATGCCCGCCAAGACCGCGGGCCAGGCGAGGGGGAGTTCGATGGCGGTCAGTATTCGCAGCCGATTCATGCCGACGCCGCGGGCCGCGTCGGTGACCGCGGGATCTACCGAGGACAGGCCGATGATCGTGTTGCGCAGGATCGGCAGCAGGGCGTAGAGCACCAGCGCGGTGATCGTCGGGGCGACACCGAGGCCGAGTATCGGGATCAGCAGGCCGAGCAGCGCGAACGACGGCACCGTGAGGATGGCGCTCGCCACGGCCGTCGCGATCGAGGAGCCGAGCGGGCTGCGGTGCACCAGGATGCCGATCAGCACCGCGACGACCGTCGCGAGCAGCACCGACTGCACCACTGCCGACACGTGCAGGTAGGAGTCGATGAGCAGCTGATGTCGCCGATGTACTACGAAGGTCCACAGCGTGTCCAGGGTCGTACCTCCCCGTCGCCCGGTGTTCTGGGAGGGTAGCGCGGATTCGGTTCGCCCGGACGGTATTCCGGGCGGCGGCGCGCCGCCCGGAACCGAGCTCCGTGGTCAGACCGCGGATCGGATATCGGTGTGGCCGAAGTCGTCGCCCTTGTACAGCAGCGGCTTCTTGGTGACGGTGGCGAGTGCGTAGGCGAAGCAATCGCCGAGGTTGAGCTGTGCCTTGTGCCCGCTGCCCTTACCGAAATCCCGATACGCGGCGCGTGCGATAGCGGCCTGCTCCAGCGAGACCGGAGCGAGGGCGATGTCGCCGTCGTTGATCAACTCCGCGAACCGGCGCGCGATGATCGGGTCCGGACTGCGATCTACTTTGATCGCCACTTCGAAGTGGTTGACCACCGACATCGACCGGCTCTCAGCCGCATCGAGCGCGTCGATGAAGCTGCTTCGTTCCGGTTCCCGGTTGATGATGGCGAGCAGGGCCGATGCGTCGACGATCATGCGGGCAGCCCCTGATCGTCGTAGAGATCATCGGTGGTGAGCAAGGTGCGGGTCTGCGGTGTCATCCTGGCGTCGATATCCGCCACGATCTCCCACAGTCGCGCCTTTCGGGTCTGTCGTGCCGCTTCGCGCTCGGCGTCCAGTTCTTTCAACATGCGTTTCAGTGCCTCCTCGACAACGCCGGTTTGGGACATCCCCGTCCGCTCCGCTGCCTCACGCACCAAGGCGTGCACCTTCTCATTTTTTATGTTCAAGCCCATTGGATTCTACCTTCCAGGACCGGGATGGTAGATAGTCTACCTCGGTACCTCTGTTCGGGAAAATGAATATTCGAGCGGGAACCGTACGGCCGCCTCGTTCGTCCAACTCAGCAAGGACCGACGACGGTCGCAAGCGCGATGAACCGGGGGAGAGATGGTGGAGCGACGGGTCAGCACCTCACATCGGGCGCGTTCGCGCACCGCGGGCGCCAGGCACGGCCGTCCGGACCGGCGCACCGGCCCGTGGCTCGCGGCGGCGCTCGTGGTCATCGCGCTCGTGGCGGCGGGTGCGATGGGAGTGCGCTGGTGGCAGGACCACTCGAACCCGGCCGCGATCGTCGGGCAGCGCGGCACCGAATTCCCCGCGATCGACCGATCGACACTGGACCGGGCGCAGGCTCGGATCGTCGCGGTGACGGAGCGGGAATTTCAGCACCCCGGCGCGGGCACCAAGTACGCCGAAGGAGTGACCGAACCGTGGTGCGCGGACTTCGTGAGCTGGGTGATGCGGGAAGCGGGCGCGCCGCTGGCGAACCCGAATTCGGGCTCGTGGCGGATCCCCGGGGTGTACACCCTTCAGGAGTACTACGCGAGCACGGGTCGGTTCGCGCCGGTCGGCTACCAGCCGCGCACCGGTGATGTCCTGTTGTACGACAGCAGCAGCCCGTTCGGCCAGCACACCAATATCGTGCTGAAGTCCGACGCGGGCACCGTGACCACCATCGGCGGTAACGAGTTCGGTCAGATCACCATTCACACCTTCGCGTTGGCGGCGGCCGGGGGAATTGTCGGATTCGGGCGATTGTGAGAACCGTTGTCGGCCAACGGCGGTCGGTGCGGGGTGCGCGGGTCGGGCGAGCCGCGGTGATAGCCCTACGATAGAAGTGGCGGCGCCCGGCAGCGCCGTCGCCGATCCCCGCCCTGCCTCCCCCTCATCGGCAGGACGGGGATCTCGGGTTCAGACTCGTGCAAGTTCCGGGCAATGTCGGTCGCGTAGCGTGTCGGGTGTCCATCGAGAGGTGAGGGTTCCGGAACAGCTGATGCAGCCGAGCGACGAAACGAGCAGCGATCCCGCCTGGATCGACTATGCCGACTTCGGCGAGCGCTTCGTCACCGCCGCGGTGACGAAGGATCGGATCGAGGCGGCGGTGGCCGGGATGACCGGCCGCGGCATGACGATCGGCCCGTTCTCGCTGGGTCCGGCCGGCCTCGCGGGCTTTGTCGCCGAGGGCAAGGTCGGCAAGCCGGAGGTGGTGCACAGCGGCCCGCACGTCACCTTCGAGGTCACCGTTCCGGTGTCGTTGGCGCTCAAGGTGCTGCTCGGCGGCAAGAAGTTGCGGTTGGAGGCACGCGTCGAGATCGAGTTGACGCTGCATGCGCGCACCGCCGATCCACTGCTGATCGTCATCGACATCCCGCCGGTCACCCCGCCCGATGTCAGCTTCGTGCTGCGCGCCCAGGCGGTCGACGCGGCCGGAGAAGTGCTGCTCGACCCGATCGCGGGGCTGGTGCAACGCGAGGTCGCCGCCAGGGTGAACGGCATGCTCGCCGACCCGCAGGCGCGGCGCAGCCGAGTCTTCGATGTCGAGGCCATCGTGAGCGGCACCCCCTCGGCGCACCGCGAGCGGGCCGAGTTCGACTGGATCGGCTACGACGAATTCGGGCACCGGTTCTTCTCCCGCATCGTCACCCGGGATCGGGTGTTCGATGTGGTGGAGCGGATGGCGGGACGACCGATCGAGGTCGGCCCGCTCAAAACCGGGCCGGGCAAATCGGCGACGGTCACCGTGCGCGGCAATGTCCGCGTGCCGCAGCTGGCCGACAAGACGGACACGCCACGCGCGTTCGACCTGACCCTGCCGGTCAGCCTCGATATCACCGTGGACGTGCTGAAGGCCAATCGCTATCGCGCCGACGTCGAGGTGCCGCTGGTGTTGACCGCGCGCGCCGCCGACCCGCTGCTCATCGTTATCGATGTGCCGCCGCCGGACCCGGAGGATATTCGGCTGGAGTTCAAGGCGCACGGTGTTCGTGCCGCGACGCTCGGTGCGCTCGCGGGGATCAAGAAGCAGGTGATCGCCCAGGTCGCCGGGGTAGTGCGTAAGGAGCTCGCCGACAGCTCGGGCCGGACCATCGACGTCGCCGCTCGTATCGGGTCGTCGGCGCCACGGAGCACCGCCGGCTCGTCCGCATCTGCGGAAGCGGACTCGGCCGACTCGGCAGCGGCGTCCAGCCGTACTTAGTCGGGCCTGCGCCCCGGCGGGTAACCGATTCTTGCGAAACCCAGGTTTTCGCGAAATTCGATGTGCCGGTCTCGGTATCCCGCGCCCGGCGCAGGTCTGTCCCGTGTGGCCAATGTGAAAGGGTGTGTCCCGTGGGTCTAGCGGTTCCCAAGTGAATATGGTGAAATGAGTACACGTTCGAGGCTCCCGGCGCGTACCGAATGTTTGGGGAAGGTGCGCCGGGCACGCTGCCAGCCATAGTCGGGGTTGCGCGAAGGAGTCCTGCGATGCGTTCGAGTTCTGTGTCCCGGCGTGAGCTATTCGGGTATGCCGCGGCCGTGGCCGCGCTCGGCGTGACCGCCGCGGCGGCACCCGCTACCGCCGCCGATGCCTACGGCACCCTCATCGACTACTCGGGCGGCGTGCCGTCGGCGGAGTCGATCAGGGACGCCGGGCACCTCGGTGTGATCCGATACGTCTCGGACCGACGGCCCGGCGCGGAGTGGATGGCGGGCAAGCCGCTGCGCGCCAACGAGGTGGAGCAACTGCACGAGGCCGGCCTGCACATCGTGTCCTGCTACCAATTCGGCAAGGGGCCCACCGCCGACTGGCGCGGCGGACTGGAGGCAGGCAAACAACACGCCCAGCGCGGACTCGACTTGCACCGTGCCGCAGGCGGTCCCGACAACGTGCCGATCTACGCCTCCATCGACGACAACCCGACCGCGGTCGAATTCGCCACCATGATCGCGCCCTATCTGCTCGGCTGGGAGTCGGTGCTCGGCAAGGAGAACACCGGCATGTACGCCAACGCTCCCACCATCGAACTGGCCCGCGTCGCGGGCCTGGGTTCCTGGTACTGGCAACACAATTGGGGCTCCAAGGGCGTCCTGCACCCCGCAGCGCACCTGCACCAGTTCGAGATCGACAAGCGCTCGCTGGACGGCATCGGCATCGACCTCAACAACATCCTCGCCGCCGACTTCGGCCAGTGGTAGCCCGCCAGACCTAAGTCTGGCAGTGGCTCAGCGGCGTTTCGCGCAGATCGGGTTCCTCCTCGGGCACCACCCGCAAGGTCGGGCGGGTGTCCGGTGCCTCGTGGTCGCCGAGCCAGGAGAACAGCGACCAGCGGGACAAGCCGGAGAACGCCGAGCCGAGGCTGGTGAACGAGAACGAGGAGATGGCCGACCCGAACGAGCCGATGGAGCCGATCGACAGCACCGAACCGACGCTGCCGATCGAAAGAATCGAGTAGGCCGAGCCGATGGACAGGATCGAGCCCTCGGATCGGATGGACAGTATCGATCGGTGCGAGCGCCTGCTCCGAATGGAGCGGCCGGGCCGTATCGAATGTTCGATCGTCGCCATAGTTAGCGGTCTACCACAGATCGCCACCCGCTCACGCGTCATCGCGGCGATTCGGCGGCGGTATGTCGTACAGACGACAAAGGCGGCGACCACAATGGGTCGCCGCCTTCAGCGGAAAATCATGCGACGGTGAAGAATCCGAGCGTCGGCAGGAACGAGCAGGTGCGCGGGTCGGCGCCGTCGGCCTTGGTGGTCAGCGAGCCGGACACCACCGCGACGACCCGGCCGGAGCCGGTGTCGGCGATCGCGGACAGCGTGGCCGGGCCACCCGGGTTGATCTTGGCCTCGTCGGTCAGCGGCTGGAAACCGGTCTGACGGGTGTCGAGGTTCATCCACTGCACCGTCATCGGCGGGTTCTGCTCAGCGGTCGGCGCCTTGGTGCCGAGCGCGGTGAACACGAATCCGGCCTGACCGGCCTTCGGTCCGGGCGGCGGCAGCTGGGCCGGGCCGGACACGGCGAGTGCGGTACCGATCGAGTCGGCGGTCGGGCCGATGCAGCCCTTGCCGATGGTCGGGTACAGGAACTGGGCGATGACCGGGCCGTCCTGCGGGAGTTCGGGGCCACCGCCGCCGCTGCCGTCCAGGAAGGTGATGATCCGTTCCAGGGTGGACTTGATCTGCGGCGGCAGGCCGAGCGTCGCGAGCAGCCTGCGGGCTTGATCGAGGATGGCGGACTGCGGACCAGCCGCGATATCGGCGGGGCCGGCGATCGAACCGATGATGGCGGGGGCCAGGGCGGCGAGGGCGTCGATCGGGACGCCTTCCGGAACCATCGGCACGGTGTTCGGGGACGCCGCAGGCGCGGGCGCGGGCGCCGCGACTGCTGTCGTCGGCGCGGCAAGCGTGGCACTCGCCGCGATGGCGAGCGCGGACAATGCAATCCGCGATCCTCGGGTGCGAAGCACTGGTCTAGCCGTCCTTACCTCGGGTACATCTGGGGCCGATGCTGAAAAGCCATCGTTTCGGGGGTCACTCTAGGGACATCGCGGCTATGTGTACAGCTGCAGCGCCCTAACTGATGGTGCGGACGATCAGTGTTATCAGACGTTAGCGCGCCTCAGGTGTTACTGGTGTTAAAGGTGATGCAAATGTTATCAGTGATTCCCGGGGAGCCGCTGATGCCATGGTGCGACGACCGCGATCGACGCTGCGGTTAATCTAGTCGGAGCCGTCCATCCTTGTCGCCGAACACTCGCATCGCCGGGTGCCGGGCCGACGTACCGCACCCGAGTCGAAAGCCTGCGATTTGAACCGTCAACTCCGATGGGCTGTCTCGGCACTCGGTCTGTCCGTGCTGGCCAGGCTGCTCTGGATGTTCTTGAACAAGAACGGGATCAACGTCGTCGACCTCCACGTGTACGTGGACGGCTCGGCGTCGCTGCTCACCGACCGGCTCTACGACTTCACCTACTCGGAGAAGACCCCGGACTTCCCGCTGCCGTTCACCTATCCGCCGTTCGCCGCCCTGGTGTTCTTCCCGCTGCACTACCTGCCCTTCACGGTCGTCGCGGTCGGCTGGTTGCTGGCCACCGTCGCGGCGCTCTATGTGGTCGTGCGGATCGCGCTGGAGTTGATCCTCGGCGCGCAGCGACTGCGCGAGCCGGGCTGGCAGGCCGCCGCCGTCGGCTGGACCGCGCTCGGGCTGTGGATGGAGCCGGTCCGGACCACGATCGACTACGGCCAGGTCAACGTCTTCCTGGTGCTCGGCGCGATGGTCGCGGTGCGCAGTTCGCGGTGGTGGCTCTCCGGCGGGCTGATCGGTGTCATCGCCGGAATCAAACTGACCCCGGCGATCAGCGGTCTGTACTTCGTCGCGCAGCGGCGCTGGCTCACCGTGGTGTGGTCGGCGGTGGTGTTCGGCGCGACGGTCGGCATCAGCTTCCTGATCGCCCCGCACATGGCGGACCACTACTTCGGCAAGCTGATCGGCAAGGCCGACCGGATCGGTCCGGTCGGCTCGGTGTGGAACCAGTCGCTGCGCGGCGCGCTGAGCCGAATCCTGGGCTACGACGTGGAATCCGGCCCGTGGTGGGTGGCGGGGGTCCTGGTCGTCGCGGTGCTGGCCCTGCTGGCCTGGCGGGCGCTCGCGTTCGACGACCGGATGGGCACGCTGATCATGGTGCAGATGTTCGGGCTGCTCGTCTCACCGATCTCCTGGTCACACCACTGGGTCTGGCTGCTGCCGACGGTGCTGTGGCTGCTCTACGGCCCGCTGCGGCGGGCGCCCGGCGCCAGGATCATGGCGGGCTATTGGCTGGTGACCACGCTGATCGGGGTGCCGTGGGTGCTCTCGTTCGCCCAGGATTCGATCTGGACCATCCCGCGACCGGCCGTGCTCGCCTGGCTCGGCACGGTGAACGTGCTCGGGGCGCTGGCGTTGTTCGTCTGGCTGATCGCGGTCGGCCGACGCCCGCGGTCGGACCCGCCGGAGACGGCGCGCGTGCTCGCCGGCGGCCGCACGCGCGCCGCTTAGCCGTCAGCCGAGCTCGGCGGCCAACTGGTCGATCTTGCGGGCCAGCTCGACGTCCAGCGCGGTGAGACCGCCGGAATCATGGGTGGACAGCGCGAACCCGACCTTGCGCCAGCGGATATCGATGTCGGGGTGATGGTTGGCGGCCTCGGCCGCTTCGGCGACCTGACGGACCAGCTCGATGCCCGCGAGGAAGCTGGGCGCCTGGACGGTGCGGGTCAGGACGTCGCCGTCCCTGATCCAGTCCGGCAGTTCGGCCAGGGCCGTGGCGAGTTCGGTTTCGGTCAGCAACGGAGCACTCATAACCCCGGTTCTACTCCTGTGCCGAGAGTGATGTCCGTCATTGCCGGATCGGTCGAGCGCAACGCGTCGCGCGGGCCGCGGCGGCGGCGCGAAAACGTCAGGCGGCGCGCGCCTGCTTGAGCGCTTTCTTGAGGTCCTTGCCGCAGATGCCTGCGGCTTCGCACTTCTTCATACGCATAATGACCACAGGGCATTTCAGGCAGCGCGTCTTTTTTCGACAGCACTTTTTCTTCGGTTTCAAGCGTGAAACCTGCTTAGCCTTGACCTTGCCCATGTCGGTTAGCATACCCTTAGTACGGTGCCTGAAGCGTAGGGGTGACCCGAACGCAGGTAGGGTGTATATGGCCGCAATGCCCGGTGAGTTTCGATTCTCCACCTGTTTGCAGGGGTCGGCCGGTACCAACACCTAACAGCAGGAGGATTCAGCGTGTCGTCTGCGCGCGATTTTCGCAACGTCGCCATCGTGGCCCACGTCGACCACGGTAAGACGACGCTGGTCGACGCCATGCTCCGCCAATCCGGCGCCTTCGCCGAACGAGCCGAGCTCGTCGATCGGGTGATGGACTCCGGTGACCTGGAGCGCGAGAAGGGCATCACCATTCTCGCCAAGAACACCGCGGTGCACCGCCATCACCCGGACGGTTCCGTCACCGTCATCAACGTGATCGACACACCGGGCCACGCCGACTTCGGTGGTGAGGTCGAACGCGGCCTGTCCATGGTCGACGGTGTCGTGCTGCTGGTCGACGCCTCCGAGGGTCCGCTGCCGCAGACCCGGTTCGTGCTGCGTAAGGCACTGGCCGCGTCGCTGCCGGTGATCCTGGTTGTCAACAAGACCGACCGTCCCGACGCCCGGATCGAGGAGGTCGTCGAGGAGAGCCACGACCTGCTGCTCGACCTGGCCTCCGATCTGGACGACTCCGCCGCCGAGGCCGCCGAGCTCGCGCTCGACCTGCCGGTGCTCTACGCCTCCGGCCGTGAGGGCAAGGCGTCGAAGGAGCGTCCGGAGAACGGGCACGCCCCCGACGCGGAGAACCTCGACGCACTGTTCGACGTGCTGCTCAACAACATCCCGGCGCCCAAGGGCGATCCGGCCGCGCCGCTGCAGGCGCACGTCACCAACCTGGACGCCTCGGCGTTCCTCGGCCGCCTCGCGCTGGTCCGCATCTACCAGGGCGAGCTGCGCAAGGGCCAGAACGTCGCGTGGATGCACGCCGACGGTGTCAAGCAGGTGAAGATCACCGAGCTGCTGCAGACCATCGGTGTCGAGCGTCAGCCCGGCGAGGTCGCCGTGGCCGGCGACATCGTCGCCATCGCGGGCATCCCGGAGATCATGATCGGCGACACCCTCGCCGACATCGACAACCCGGTCGCGCTGCCGCGCATCACCGTCGACGAGCCCGCCATCTCGGTGACCATCGGCACCAACACCTCGCCGCTGGTCGGCCGGGTGCAGGGCCACAAGCTCACCGCCCGCATGGTGAAGTCGCGCCTGGACCAGGAACTGGTCGGCAACGTTTCGCTGCGCGTGCTCGACATCGGCCGCCCGGACGCCTGGGAGGTGCAGGGCCGTGGTGAGCTCGCGCTGGCCATCCTGGTCGAGCAGATGCGCCGCGAGGGCTTCGAGCTGACCGTCGGCAAGCCGCAGGTGGTCACCAAGCAGGTCGACGGCAAGGTGCACGAGCCCTACGAAGAGCTCACCGTCGACTGCCCCGACGAGTACCTCGGCGCGGTCACCCAGCTGCTGGCCGCCCGCAAGGGCAAGATGGTGCAGATGGCCAACCACAGCGCGGGCTGGGTGCGGATGGAGTTCATCGTCCCCTCGCGCGGCCTGATCGGTTTCCGCACCGACTTCCTCACCGAGACCCGCGGCACCGGCATCGCCAACGCCGTGTCGCACGGCTACGCGCCGTGGGCGGGCGAGATCCGGGCCAGGCACACCGGTGCGCTGGTGTCGGACCGGTCCGGCACGGTGACCCCGTTCGCGATGATCCAGCTCGCCGACCGCGGCCAGTTCTTCGTCGAGCCGGGCGCGGACACCTACGAGGGCATGGTCGTCGGCATCAACCCGCGCGCCGAGGACCTCGACATCAACGTGACCCGCGAGAAGAAGCTGACCAACATGCGCAGCTCGACCGCGGACGTGATGGAGACGCTGGCCAAGCCGTTGCAGCTCGATCTGGAAGCCGCGATGGAGTTCTGCGCCGACGACGAGTGCGTCGAGGTCACCCCGGAGGTGGTCCGGGTGCGCAAGGTGATCCTCGGCGCGACCGAGCGTGGTCGCGAACTGTCGCGCCGGAAGGCTCGGGACCGGGCCGCGCTGTAAATCGCGGTAGAGTGCGCAGCGTGAGCTCGGGGGCTGTATCCAGTTGGCGTGGCGGCCCACCTGCCACGTGGCGCGCACTGCTGATCATCGTGACGGCGTCGTTGACGGTGTTCGCCGGTTGCACGGCGAACCCGCCACCGCCGATCGAGAGCACCGACAGCCCGAAGACCACGCCCGCCAAGCCGGGAAAGTCGACGGTGGTCGCGGCGATCGACACCATCGGTATCGGCTTCAATCCGCACCTGCGTTCGGATCAGTCGCCGGCCACGGCCGCGTTGAGCTCGATGGTGCTGCCGAGTCCGTTCCGTCCGGTGCCGAACCCGGCGGCGCCCAACGTCACCGACTGGGTGCCGGACACCTCGCTGATCAGCACGGCCGAGGTCACCGCGCAGGAGCCGTTCACCATCACCTACACGCTGCGCAACGAGGCGAACTGGTCCGACGGTGCGCCGATCGCCGCCGAGGACTTCCAGTTCCTGTGGCAGCAGATGATCTCCCAGCCCGGCGTGGTCGACACGGCGGGCTACCGGCTGATCACCGACATCGGCTCCGCGGGCGGCGGCAAGACGGTGACGGTGACGATGCGTGAGCCGTACCCGGCGTGGCGGCAGCTGTTCGCCAACCTGCTGCCGTCGCATCTGATGAAGGATTCGCCCGGCGGATTCCAGGACGGCTGGGTGCAGAGCATCCGGGTGTCCGGCGCGCAGTTCGCGATCAAGAACATCGACCGCGGCCGCGAGGAGATCCTGCTCGAGCGCAACGCCCGCTTCTGGGGCACCCCGGCCGCGCCGGATGAGATCCTGTTGCGGCGCGGCGGAACTCCCGCGCAGCTGGCGGAGTCGCTGCGCACCAACGACGCGCAGATGACGCTGGTGCACGGCGGCGTCGCGACGCAGGCGCAACTGGCTGCCATCCCGTCGGTGCGCACGGCGATCATGCCGCAGTCGCGGGTGCTGCAGCTCGCGCTCAACGGCCGGACCGGTCCGGTGAGCGATATCCGGGTTCGCCGCGCGGTGCTCGCGCTGCTCGATCCCGCGCTGCTTGCCACGGTCGGCGCGCAGACCGGCGGCTGGGTGGAACCGGCTCGCGCGCAAATACTTTCGCCGTCCGACCCCGGCTACGCGCCGACCGCCCCGCCGCGGCCGCCGGCCGAGGAGGCCTTCGCGTTGCTCGCGGACGCGGGCTACGGCCGTGCGCCGGAGCCGCCGCCGGTGAACTCGCCGACCTCGCCCGCGCCGACCCCGCGACCGGTCGCGAAAAACGGTAAGTCGCTGACCATGCGGATCGGCGCGGTGGAGGGCGACCTCACCGCGCTCGCGGTGGCGAACACGGCCGCCGACCAATTGCGCAGTGCGGGAATAGATGCCACGGTACGCAGCGTGGCCGCCGATCAGCTCTACGGCCGCGAGCTGGTCGAAGGAACGGTCGATGCGATAGTCGGCTGGGAGCGCGCGGGTTCCGACCCGGCCACCGTGCTCGCCTCCCGATATGGTTGCCCGCCACCGGATCCCGGCACGGGTACCGCGGGAACCGCACAGCAGAGCGCGGATCCGGCCCGGCGCGCGCCCGCCAACCTGTCCGGCGTGTGTGACCCCGCGTTGCAGTTCCCGATCGATGAAGCCTTGCGCGGCATCGAAACCGGCCGCGTCCTCGCCGACGCCGAGCCCAAACTGTGGGAGCTGGCCACGGTGCTGCCGATCGTGCAGGACAACCTGGTCGCCGCGGCAGGCCCCCGGGTCGACGGTGCGTCGCTCAGCGGCAGCATCCAGGTCGGCATCTTCGGTGACGCCGGACAGTGGCGCAAGATCCAATGACCGGCGGTCTGCTGCTGGTGCACGCGCACCCGGACGACGAATCCATCACCACCGGCGGCACCGTCGCGCACTACCGCCGCCGCGGCGTGCCGGTGACCGTGCTGACCTGCACCCTCGGCGAAGAGGGTGAGGTGATCGGGGACGAGTGGGCCCAGCTCACCGCCGACCGCGCCGATCAGCTCGGCGGCTACCGCATCCTCGAATTGACCAGGGCATTGCAGGCTTTGGACGCCGCGCCGCCGCGTTTCCTCGGCGGGGCCGGGCACTGGCGGGACTCCGGAATGGCGGGCACCCCGGCGGCGCAGGAGCCGCGCGTCTTCGTGAAATCCGGTGACGAGGCGGTGCGGGCGCTGACCGAGGTGATCCTGGAGCTGCGGCCCCAGGTGGTGATCACGTACGACCCGAACGGCGGCTACGGCCACCCCGACCACATCCGCGCTCACGAGATCACCACGGCTGCGATACCAGCCGCGGCCGAACGCGGTTGGGACACACCGAAATTCTACTGGACCGTCACCGACGCCGACATGCTGCGCCAGCACACCGCCGCACTGGCCAAACGGACCGTGGACGGGCTACCCGGCAGGCTGCCGCCGGGCTGGCGGCTGCCCGCCGAGGGTGAACTCGCGAGCGTGCCGAGCCGCACCGTGACGACCACCCTCGACGTGTCCGACGCGCTGGCCGCCAAACGCGCCGCGCTGCGTGCCCATGCCACCCAGGTGACGGTGGCGCCGTCCGGTCGCGAATTCGCGCTGTCCAACAATGTTGCTCAGCCGGTACTGCCGGAGGAGTGCTTCGTGCTTGTGCGCGGTCGCCGGGGTCCGGTCGGATCGGATGGCCGCGAACATGATCTGTTAGCTGGGCTTGAATAACGAACTTCTGTCGATTGTCCGGCTGGTCTTCCGCAGTTCCTGCCATATCACGGCATAATCTCCGAACGTGTCCTGAGCTGCAAATATTCGTAGCTTGAGGGTTGCTGTTACCCCGAAAACTTTCGCCGGGTACCGTTCGGCGTGATCTCGAATTCATCGATGTGGAGGGCGAAGCGGTTCATGACGGCGGTCGGCGACAAGGCGCACCTCAGCATCGAGGACGAGGGGTACCACAAGAGTCTCAAACCGCGGCAGTTGCAGATGATCGCCATCGGTGGCGCCATCGGCACCGGGCTGTTCCTCGGCGCGGGCGGCAGGCTCGCCAACGCGGGGCCCGGCCTGTTCCTCGTCTACGGCGTCTGCGGATTCTTCGCGTTCCTCATCCTGCGCGCGCTCGGTGAACTCGTGCTGCACCGGCCCTCGTCCGGGTCGTTCGTCTCCTACGCGCGTGAGTTCTTCGGCGAGAAGGCCGCGTTCGTGGCCGGCTGGATGTACTTCCTCAACTGGTCGATGACCGGCATCGCCGACACCACCGCGATCGCCCAGTACTTCCACTACTGGTCCGGGTTCAGCAGCATCCCGCAGTGGCTGCTCGCGCTCATCGCGCTGGTCGTGGTGCTCAGCATCAACCTGATCTCGGTGAAGTGGTTCGGTGAGATGGAGTTCTGGGCCGCGCTGGTCAAGGTGTTCGCGCTGAGCGCGTTCCTGATCGTCGGCACCATCTTCCTCATCGGCCGCTTCACCGTGCAGGGGCACCCGACCGGGCCGAGCGTGATCGCCGAGAGCGGCGGGCTGTTCCCGACCGGTGTGCTGCCGCTGGTCGTCGTGGTCTCCGGCGTCGTGTTCGCCTACGCGGCGGTCGAATTGGTCGGCACGGCGGCGGGCGAGACGGAGAACCCGGCCAAGATCATGCCGCGCGCGATCAACTCGGTGATCGCCCGCATCGCCATCTTCTACGTCGGCTCGCTGGTCCTGCTCGGCCTGCTGCTGCCCTACACCGCCTACACGGCCAAGGAAAGCCCGTTCGTCACCTTCTTCACCATGCTCGGCGTGCCCGGCATCGGCAGCGTGATGAACCTGGTGGTGCTCACCGCCGCGTTCTCCAGCCTCAACGCCGGGCTGTACTCGACCGGGCGCATCCTGCGGTCCATGTCGATGAACGGCAGCGCGCCGAAGTTCACCGGCGTGATGGGGCGCAACGGCGTTCCCTACGGCGGCATCCTGCTGACCAGCCTGATCGCGCTGGTCGGCATCGCGCTCAACGGTGTGGTGCCGGACCGGGCCTTCGAGATCGTGCTGAACATGGCCTCGCTCGGCATCGTCGCCTCCTGGGCCACCATCGTGCTGTGCCAGCTGCAGCTGTGGCGGTGGTGCAAGCAGGGCAAGGCGGAGCGGCCGTCGTTCCGCATGTTCGGTGCGCCCTATACGGGCCTGCTCACGCTGGTGTTCCTGTTCTTCGTGGTGGTGCTGACCGGTTTCGACTATCCGGTGGGCACCTGGACCGTCGCCTCGCTGGCGCTGATCATCCCGATGCTGATCGTCGGCTGGCTGGTCGCGCGCAAGCGGGTGCTGTCCATCGCCGAGGAGCGCGCCGGCTACACAGGCGAGTTCCCGGTGGTCGCCAATATCCCGATGGATGGGGACAAGTGATCATGCGGGTCCCGCCCGCGTCGACGCCGGAATAGACTCGTTCGCATGTACAACTGGTCGGTCCAGGACGCGATCGTCGCGTTCGTGGACAGCATGAAGCCGAACTGGCAGGCGCAACACGACCTGTACCTGAGGGCGCTGTACGGGTTCGTCGATATGCAGAGCCACCTGCTGACCCTCCTCGGCTTTCCGCCGGTGCCGTGAGGGCGGCCGTCGACGGTCAGGTGCCCGTGACATACCGGGAGTCACCCGCCGCCGCACCGCCCTGGCTGGCGCCGCTCACCTTGGCGGTGCTGGTGCTCGACGCGCTCATCACGCTCGCGCTGGAGGTGCTGTACCTGCCGTTCTACTTCGGCAGCATCGCGTTCCCGCTGTCGGGTGTGCTGGCCGGTGCCGTCAATGTCGCGCTGGTGCTCGGCGCCCGCGCCGTCTCGCCGCGGACCGCCGCGATGTTCTTACCCTTGGCCGCTTGGACTTTCGGGTTCCTGCTGTGCGCGAGCACCGGTCCGGGCGGTGACATCGTGCTCGCCAGCGACTGGCGCACCGTGCTGCTGCTGTTCTGCGGTCTGGTGCCGCCGCTGGTGTTCATCTACATTCGCGTCAATTCCGGGTTGTTCAGCAAGCGTTAGCGACGGCCCAGCTGGCCTGGGGTCACCGCATCGATGAGGGCCCAGGCTTCGTCGAGCGGAATATCGACCACGTGGTAGCGCTTCTTGCCCGCGGCGGCGGCTGCGACCAGGGTGGCGACGCCGGCCCGGCGCTGGAAGAACGTCTGCCGGACGGTCCAGCCGATCACGCCGGGCGCCTCCAGGCAGTCGCGGTCGCGATCCAGCGAGCCCGACCGCGTGATCAACCAGGTCGGGCTGGTGGGGGTCGCGGGGAGAACGGTGTGGCCGAGGCCGCGATAACGGTCCTCCGCCAGCGCGAGCGCGACCGGAACCAGCAGCACGGGCACCAGCCACCACCACGGCGAGAAGTCCGCGCCCGCAACCGAGAAGCCCAGCATGACCAGCGCCGCCACGGCGATCGGCGTCAGCGTGCGGGTGTGGCGTCTGCGGCGGGCGACCGGCCCGTGCGTGCGCAGCGGCGCGTTACCGGGGCTCGGGCCCGTGGCGGGCCGGGCAATGGTCTTGTCCTGGAACTCGTTCGGGGCGAGCAGGTGGCTCAAAGTGTGTTCGATGGCGGTGCGCGGGGCCTGGGGGAGGATCTTCTGGCGCGGGTTCTCCCCGACCATGATCGCCTCAAGCTCGGCG
This sequence comes from Nocardia sp. NPDC052316, assembly GCF_044547795.1. Taxonomy (NCBI): domain Bacteria; kingdom Bacillati; phylum Actinomycetota; class Actinomycetes; order Mycobacteriales; family Nocardiaceae; genus Nocardia; species Nocardia sp. NPDC052316. The sequence goes on along the minus strand of NZ_JBIUBB010000001.1, from coordinate 677,955 downwards.
GCGCCGGCCAGGCGCAGCAGCAGCGGCTCGTTCACCGTCGCACCGCGGAAGCGGGCCAGATCCAGGGTGATCTGGCGGGTGGTGAACAGCCCGTGCCGCAGGTGCAGCGTCCGGCCGTCGTCGGTGACCCGCAGGCCGAAATACGTTGTCAGATAACGGGCGCAGGCGGCGAGGCTGACCACCAGCACGATCGCCGCGATGAGCACGATGGCGCCGAGGGCGATGATCACCGCGCCGCCGTTCTCCACCCACTGCACGGCGTCGGAACGGAACAGCACCTGGCCGACGCCGTACTGGAAGGCCAGACCGACGATCGGCGCGACGATCGCGAAGCCCGTCAACGACAGTGGCGCGTACTTAACCCAGCTCGGATTCCAATGGGCGATCTCGCGTCGGGACCGTGCCTCCGGGGCTTTCGCCATCGTGACACCGGTCGGGTCAACGGTCGGATCAGGTTGTCCGGCAACGCTGTGCGGCGTTCCGGTGTGCGCGAGCAGGGCGGTGCGCAGGTCGGGCACCAATCGCGCGTCCAGCGCGTCCAACTTGAACTTCTCGCCCGACTCCGCCTGCTGCCCGGTGCCGATGGCAAGCACCGCGAGCCCGAGGAGGCGGTGCAGCAGATCCGCCTCGATGTCCACCGACCGGATTCGAGACCGCGGCACCGCCAGCTTCTTGCGCTGAATCAACCCGGTGCGCAGTTCCACATGGGTCGGTCCGACCCGATAGGTCGTGGTGAACCAGCGGGTGAGCGCGAACGCGACGATCAGGATGAGCGGGAAGACGCTCCACACATGGTTGCCGCTGCTGGTGCCGAGGATTACCGAGCCGATCAGCACCGGAATGAACTTGATCACCTCGGTGACCGGGTGCACCAACAGCATTCGCTTATCCAGCCGCGACCACGGTCGATCCGTCTCCGGCGCTAGGGCCGCCTCGTTCACGTCGCGTCTCCACGATGCTGCGCGGCGATCCGGGTCAGCCGGGTGACCGTCTCCTCGGCCACCGGCAGGTCGAGGGCGGAGATCTGCACCGCGCCCGCGGACGAGGCGGTGGTCACCGTCACCGTGGCCAGGCCGAGCAGCCGCTCCAAGGGGCCGCGTTCGGTGTCCACCGTCTGCACCCGCGAGATCGGCGCGACCCGGCTCTCCTGCGACAGCCAGCCGACCCTGGTGTACACCGCCTCCTCGGTGACCTCCCAGCGATGCACCGCGTACCGCCACCACGGCACCACGGCGATGTGCAGCACCGCGAGCACCAGCGTCACCAGCAACACCACCAGCTGCCAACGCCGATGTTCGGAGTCGAGGATCGCCCAGACCAGCTGCGCCGCGAACGGAACCACCCAGACCAGTGCGCCCTGCACGGTCCACAGGAGTTTGGCCTTGGGGCTGGGACGCCAGGCCGGATCGGCCATGATCGTGCGCGGCTGGGACATGCTTGCCATGGTTCCATGAACTTCGGCCGCCGGGGCTGCCGATCGTATGCGGCGCGGCGGACCTGGCAGTCCTACCACACCGGTCGCCGCGGGATTTCGCGGTCGACGATGGAATAGGCCTGCGCTTCGCGCAGTTGTCAACGCTCACACGGTCCCTCGCTCGCAGAGGGCGCGTGGTGAGCGCAGCGTCCCGGCCCGGTGAGTCCCGGTCGCTACGCTCAGTCATTACATCGGAAGGAGACAGGTCCGGATGGTTAGCGCATGATCGAGGACGTGACTGAACTGCCGAACCCGAGCATTCCTACTGCACCGCCTTCGCCATCGGCCATGCGGAGGGCGCTGCGGCGAGCCCGCGACGGCGTCACGTTGAACGTGGACGAGGCGGCGGTGCTGCTGCATGCGACCGGCGACGACCTGCGGGATCTGAGTCACAGCGCTGCCAGAGTCCGTGACGCGGGGCTGGAGTCGGCGGGACGGCCGAAGACGATCAGCTACTCGCGCAATGTCTTCATCCCGCTGACCCGATTGTGTCGCGACAAATGCCATTACTGCACGTTCGTCACGGTGCCGGGCAAGCTGCGCGCCGAGGGCAAGGGCATGTTCCTCGAGCCGGACGAGGTGCTCGACATCGCCCGCCGCGGCGCAGCGCTCGGCTGCAAGGAGGCCCTGTTCACGCTCGGCGATCGCCCCGAGGACCGCTGGCCCGAGGCGGCGCAGTGGCTCGATGAGCGCGGCTACGACTCCACCCTGGACTACCTGCGCGCCGTCTCGATCATGGTGCTGGAGGAGACCGGCCTGCTGCCGCATTTGAATCCGGGTGTGATGTCGTGGGAGGAGATCTCCAGGCTCAAGCCGGTCGCGCAGTCGATGGGCATGATGCTGGAGACCACCGCAACCCGGCTGTTCACCGAGAAGGGCAACTGCCACTACGGCAGCCCGGACAAGGATCCTGCGGTCCGGCTGCGTGCCATCACCGACGCGGGCAGGCTTTCGGTGCCCTACACCACCGGGCTGCTGGTCGGCATCGGCGAGACGCTCACCGAGCGCGCCGAGTCGATCATGGCGATTCGCAAGCAGCACAAGGCGTTCGGGCACATTCAAGAAGTGATCATCCAGAACTTCCGGGCCAAGGACGACACTGCCATGCGCGATGTCCCCGACGCCAACATCGAGGAGTTCCTGGCCACCATCGCGGTGACCAGGCTGCTGCTCGGCCCGGACGTGCCGGTGCAGGCGCCGCCGAATCTGGTGTCGCACGAGGACTGCCAGGCGCTGATCGACGCGGGCATCGACGACTGGGGTGGCGTGTCGCCGGTGACGGTGGACCACGTGAACCCCGAGCGGCCGTGGCCGAACCTGGACACCCTGCGCGAGATCACCGAGGCGGCCGGCTACCAGCTGGTCGAACGGACGTCCGCGCATCCGAAGTATGTGCGGGCGGGCAGTCCGTGGATCGATCCGCGGATCGGCGTGCATGTCGCCGCGCTGAGCGACCCGGCGACCGGCCTGGCGAACCCGGACGCGATGCCGGTCGGCCTGCCCTGGCAGGAGCCGGACCAGTCCTGGGAATCCGCCGGACGAGTCGACCTCAACACCGCCATCGACACCGAGGGCCGCAACACCGAGAGCCGCAGCGACTCCGCGATCGGCCAGGATGTGGTCGGCGCGTTCGGTGATTGGGACACCATCCGCGAACAGGCCCGCGACCTCGCGATCGTCGCGCCGGAGCGGCTCGACTCCGAGGTGCTCGCGGCGCTGCGCGCGGCCGAGCAGGACCCGGCCGGGCTCACCGACGCCGAATATCTGGCCTTGGCCACCGCCGACGGCGCGAACCTGGAGGCCGTCGCCGCGCTGGCCGATCAGTTGCGCCGCGACACCGTCGGCGACGACGTCACCTACGTGGTGAACCGGAACATCAACTTCACGAATATCTGCTACACCGGCTGCCGGTTCTGCGCGTTCGCCCAGCGCAAGGGCGACGCCGACGCGTTCACGCTGAGCATGGACGAGGTGGCCGACCGGGCCTGGGAGGCGCACGTCGACGGCGCCACCGAGGTCTGCATGCAGGGCGGCATCGACCCCGACCTGCCGGTCACCGGCTACGCCGACATCGTGCGGGCGGTGAAGCAGCGGGTGCCGTCGATGCACGTGCACGCGTTCAGCCCGATGGAGATCGTCAACGGCGCTTCCCGCGGCGGGCAGAGCATCCGGGACTGGCTGGTCGCGCTGAAGGAAGCGGGCCTGGACACCATTCCGGGCACCGCCGCCGAGATCCTGGACGACGAGGTGCGCTGGGTGCTCACCAAGGGCAAGCTGCCGACCTCCGCGTGGATCGAGGTGATCACCACCGCGCACCAGATCGGCCTGCGCTCCAGCTCGACCATGATGTACGGCCATGTGGACAACCCGAAGCACTGGGTCGGCCACCTGCGCGTGCTGCGCGGAATTCAAGATGAGACAGGCGGTTTCACCGAATTCGTGCTGCTGCCGTTCGTGCATCAGAGCGCGCCGCTGTACCTGGCGGGGGCCGCGCGACCGGGCCCGACCAACCGGGACAACCGGGCCGCGCACGCGCTGTCGCGGATCATGCTGCACGGCCGGATCGACAACATCCAGACCAGCTGGGTGAAGCTCGGTACCACCGGCACCAGGGTGATGCTGACCAGCGGCGCCAACGACGTCGGCGGCACGCTGATGGAGGAGACCATCTCCCGGATGGCGGGCTCGCAGCACGGCTCGGCGAAGACCGTCGCGGAACTGGTGGACATCGCCGCGGGCATCGGCCGACCGGCCCGCGAACGGACTACCACGTATGGCGTTCCGCAGCACAAGTTTTCGGCACTGCCGCTCTCGGTCGGTTAGCCGCGTAGGCTTTCGGTGGCGCAGCACGTGAAGTGGCGCGCGGAACATCGGAAGTTAGGCAAGGCTGACCCGGAGTAGCGTGGGGTGTCCGGATAGGGTTTCGCTGGGCGGACTATCCCCGCAAGGTGAGGACAGACTAGGAGAACGGCAGTGCCGTACATCATCGCTGAACCGTGCGTTGACGTGAAGGACAAGGCATGCATCGAGGAATGCCCCGTGGACTGTATCTACGAGGGTGGTCGCATGCTGTACATCCATCCCGACGAGTGCGTGGACTGTGGTGCATGTGAACCGGTGTGCCCGGTGGAGGCGATCTTCTACGAAGACGACACCCCGGACCAGTGGAGCGGCTACGTGAACGCCAACGTCGACTTCTTCAACGAGCTGGGCTCGCCCGGCGGCGCGACCAAGGTCGGCCAGGTCGACCACGACCCGCCGTTCATCAAGGAACTGCCCCCCATGGCGAGCGAGTAGCTCTGCCGTGTCCGTTCGTGGCCGGGTCAGCAGTCTGCTTCCCGATTTTCCCTGGGACACCATCGCTTCGGTGAAGGCCAGGGCGGCGACCCATCCGGGCGGGATCGTCGACCTGTCGGTCGGCACCCCGGTGGACCCGGTCGATCCGCTCATCCGCGCGGCATTGGGCGCGGCCGCCGCCGTGCCTGGCTATCCGGCCACCCACGGCACGCCGGAGCTGCGCGCGGCCGCGGTCGACGCGCTGAAGCGACGCTACGGGATCACCGGCCTCGACCCGGCGGCGGTGCTGCCTGCGATCGGCACCAAGGAACTGATCGCCGGACTGCCCAGGCTGCTCGGCCTCGGCGCGGACGACCTGGTCGTCATCCCCGAGGTCGCCTACCCGACCTACGAGGTCGGGGCGCTGCTCGCGGGCACCCGGATCGCGCGCGCCGACGGGCTGACCCAGCTCGGCCCGCGCACGCCGGCCCTGCTGTTCGTGAACTCGCCGTCGAACCCGACCGGGCGCGTGCTCGGGGTCGACCACCTGCGCAAGGTGGTGGAGTTCGCCAGGGAGCGTGACGTGATCGTCGCCTCCGACGAGTGCTACCTCGGGCTGGCCTGGGAGGGCCGGGCGGTCTCCATCCTCGACCCCGAGGTGTCGGACGGCGACCATACGAACCTCCTTGCTGTGCACTCGCTTTCGAAGACGTCCAATCTGGCCAGCTACCGCGCCGGTTTCGTCGCGGGCGATCCCGCGCTGGTCGCCGAGCTGCTCGAGGTGCGTAAGCACGCGGGCATGATCGTGCCGTTCCCGATCCAGGCCGCGATGACCGCCGCGCTCAGCGACGACGCGCACGAGTCGCAGCAGCGGGAGCGGTATCGGGCTCGGCGCGAAGTGCTGCGAAAGGCCTTGCTGGCGGCCGGTTTCCGGATCGACCATTCCGAGGCGGGACTGTACCTGTGGTCGACCCGCGGCGAACCGTGCCGGACCACCCTGGAGTGGCTCGCCGACCGCGGCATCCTCGCCGCCCCCGGTGACTTCTACGGGCCGACCGGCGCCGAACACGTGCGGATCGCGCTGACCGCCACCGACGAGCGCATCGCCGCCGCCGCCGAACGACTGACCGCGGGCTGACCGACGGCCCCGACGACACGCCGAATTACTGTCGTCCGGCCCGGAGCCTCGGCAACGCCGGAGCGCTAGCCTGGGGTATGGACGCTGTCACGGTTGTTCCTACCCCGAGTAACGAGCCGGTACATTCGTACGCGCCGGGCAGCCCCGAGCGGGAACTGCTGGTTGCGAAGCTCGCGGAGATCGCCGCGGAATCCGTCGAGGTGCCGCTGGTGATCGGCGGTAAACACCGGCCGGGGATCGGGGAGCGGCACGATATCGTCGCCCCGCATCGGCACAGTCACGTGCTGGGAACGTATACCGATACCACGCATTCGGAAGCGCAGGGCGCGATCGACGCCGCGCTGGCGGCGGCCCCCGGCTGGCGCACCCTGCCGTTCGACGAGCGGGCCGCCGTTTTCCTGCGGGCCGCCGATCTGCTGGCGGGGCCGTGGCGGGAGACGCTGGCCGCGGCGACCATGCTCGGGCAGTCGAAGTCGGCGCAGCAGGCCGAGATCGACGCGCCGTGCGAACTGGTCGATTTCTGGCGGTTCAATGTGGCGTTCGCGCGGCAGTTGATGGCGCAGCAGCCGGAGTCGAGTGCCGGGGTGTGGAACCGGCTCGACTACCGGCCACTGGAGGGGTTCGTCTACGCGATCACGCCGTTCAACTTCACCGCGATCGCCGGGAACCTGCCGACCGCGCCCGCGCTGATGGGCAATACCGTGGTGTGGAAGCCGTCGCCGACACAGACGCTGTCCGCGTTCTACACGATGCGCCTGCTCGAAGCGGCCGGCCTGCCGCCGGGTGTGATCAACATGGTGACCGGGGACGGCGTCGACCTGTCCGAGGTGGCGCTGGCCGATCCTCGGCTCGCCGGGATCCATTTCACCGGGTCCACCAAGACCTTCCAATACCTGTGGCAGCAGGTCGGCGCGAATATCGGCCGGTATCACGGCTATCCGCGGTTGGTCGGGGAGACCGGCGGTAAGGACTTCATCGTTGCGCATGCATCGGCCGACCCGGATGCGTTGCGGGCCGCGTTGATTCGTGGCGCTTTCGAATATCAGGGCCAGAAGTGCTCGGCCGCCTCCCGCGCGTATATCGCCCGCTCGGTCTGGCGGAAGATGGGCGAGGACTTCCTGCATCTCACCGACGGACTGACCTACGGTGACGTGGCCGACCTGTCCAATTTCGGTGGCGCACTGATCGATCGACGGGCCTTCGACAAGAACGCGGCCGCGATCCGGCGCGCCAGGGACGCGGGAGTCACCATCCCCGTCGGCGGCGGCTGCGACGACAGCGAAGGGTATTTCGTCCGTCCGACGGTGCTGCTCGCCGACGACCCGCACGACGAGTCCTTCGGCACCGAGTATTTCGGGCCGATCCTGTCGGTGCACGTCTACGACGACGCCGAACCCGGCTCCTACGCGTCCATGCTGGCCGAGGTCGACACGGCGGCGCCGTACGCGCTGACCGGGGCGATCTTCGCGCAGGATCGTCAGGCGATCGAACAGGCCGGTGCCGCACTGCGTTTCGCGGCAGGCAACTTCTACGTCAACGACAAGCCGACCGGCGCGGTGGTCGGCCAGCAGCCGTTCGGCGGCGCCCGCGCCTCCGGCACCGACGACAAGGCGGGGTCCCCGCTGAACCTGTTGCGCTGGGTGGCGCCGCGCACGCTCAAGGAAACCTTCGCCCCGCCAACCGAATACACCTACCCGCACATGCAGGCGTGATCGAGGTGAATCCGCTGCGTCCCCTCATTCTCGCCGCGGCTGAGTCGCCGCGGTTGAAGCGGGCGCTCACCGGCATTCCGGTCACCGCCGATATCGTGCGGCGGTTCGTGGCGGGGGAGACCCGCATCGACCTGATCGGGGTGGCGCGGACGCTACTGGCCAGCGGGCGAATGGTGAGCGTGGATTTCCTGGGGGAGAACACCACCGACCGGAATCAGGCCGATGCCACCGTGGCCGAGTATCTCGCGCTGATCAACGATCTGGCCGCGCTGGATCGGCCGGCACTGCCGGGGATCGCGGTGCCGCCGGTGGAGGTGTCGGTCAAGCTGTCCGCGCTGGGCCAGGCCTTGCCGGTGGACGGCCCGGCGATCGCCACGGAGAATTTGCGCATCATCTGTACCAAGGCCGCGCAGGCCGATGTGTGGGTGACCGTCGACGCCGAGGATCACACCACCACCGCGGCCACGCTGGCTACCGTGCGTGCGTTGCGCGGCGAATTCCCGTGGCTCGGCGCGGTTTTGCAGGCTTACCTGCACCGGACCGAGTCGGACTGCCGTGAGATGGCCGGGCCTGGATCCCGAATCCGGTTGTGCAAGGGCGCCTATCGGGAACCGCCCGAGGTGGCCTTCCAACGGGCAGGCGAGGTGACCGACTCGTATCTGCGCTGCCTCGAAGTGCTCATGCGTGGCGAGGGTTATCCGATGGTGGCCTCGCACGACCCGGTGCCGATCGTCGCCGCCGAGGATCTCGCGGCGCGGATCGGCCGAGGCCCAGATCGTTTCGAGTACCAGATGCTGTACGGCATCCGCGACGCCGAGCAACTGCGGTTGGCCGCGGCGGGTAACGCGGTGCGGGTCTACGTGCCTTACGGCAGCCAGTGGTACGGCTATCTGACCAGGCGGCTGGCCGAGCGGCCGGCCAACCTCGCGTTCTTCCTGCGCGCCCTGGTCGGCAAGTCCTGACGGCCTACGCCGCCGAAACTGCCTACACCAGTGGCTTTCCCAGTCGCATCCGCCTGCGCAGGTCGAACAGGTAGACATTCAACGGAAATAGCCGGGCCTGCTTCGGCAGCCGATTGTGTACCAGGGAGATGCCCCGCAGCAGGCGATCGAAGCGGGCCTGGTCGCGTTCGGTCCAGTTCATCCGCATCTCGTCGCGCACATGCTGCGGCAGTAGCCCGGCCACGATGAACCGCTGCAGCTTGGCGAAGGTGAATCGGACCGGTCGCGGCATCATTTCGAGGTCGATGAGGCCGTCGAAGTAGTCACGCAGGGCGGGCTCGATGCGGTGCTGCGCCAGGGTCTGCTCCCACCACGGGAAGAACTCCGCGCGGCTGGCGGGCCACATCTCCGGCCGCATCTGCAGTGTGGTGCCGAGTCGCGCGCAGTACTGGTAGAGCGCCTCGGCGGTCGCCGGATCCAGCGGGCCGTGCATGCGGGTGTAGAGGTCGTCGATGCCCCAGTAGATCGTGCCCGCCACCCACAGCTGCAATTTCGGGTCGAAGGCGTTGTATTTGACCGGGCTCTGCGGGCCGGAGCGGATGGGGCGGTGCGAGCGGTTGACCGCCTCGCGGTAGGCCACGCGCTCTTCGTCGGAACCCATCATGGCGACGGCGATGTAGGTCAGCGTGGTGCGCAGCCGCTTGACCGGGTGCAGGGTGACCTTGCCGCTGTCCACGGTGCTCTCCAGCACGCCGCGGCCGACCGGGCGCAGGCTCAGCTGCATGATGACGTTGGCGGTGCCGCCGAGAAAGGCGGCCAGGCCGTCCATGTACTGCTCGACGCTGGCCGGCGTGAGGGGTTCGGCGAGCTGCGGAACCGAGTCGTGCGCGGGGGTGCGCAGCGGTGCGGTCATCGTTGACCTCGTCTTTCGGTGGCCGACCGCACTCCGAGGAAGCGATCGGATGAGAAGGTTCTTAACTCACCTTCTCATTGCCTTGTCGGCTGTGTCAATGATGCGCTGCAATGGTTCTTGTGTCATCGTTTCGGTGATCCGGATAGGCTGGCAGGCATGGCGAGGCTGAGCAGACTGCTGCCGCTGGTGCGGAGCGCCGGTCCGGAAGACCGCAATCAAGCCCGCGTGCTGGACGCCGCGATGCTGGCGTTTCTGGACTTCGGCATCAAGCGCACCAGCATGGTCGAGGTGGCCCGGCGCTGCGGTCTCTCGCTGGCCACGCTGTATCGGCGCTTCGCCAGCAAATCCGATCTGATCGAGGCGGTCGGCCTGCGGCAGACGCGCGAGTTCGTCGAGGAGGTCGACGCCGCCCTGCAGCGCCAGGTCGACCGCGACGCGGGCGCGCAGGAACAGATCATCGAGCTGTTCGCCGCGTTCATCACCGGCCTGCGGAACAACCGGCTCGTGCACCGGCTGCTGGCGACCGAGCCCGAACTGGTGCTGCCGTATCTCACCACAAAGGGCGCGCCCGTGCTCGAGCTCGGCCGGGACTACGTGGCCGAGTTCATCGCCCGGCTGCAGCAGGAGGGCAAACTGCCCCCGTACGACCCGGAGCCGTTGGCGGAGATGATCGCGCGCACCGCGTTGTCGCTGGCGTTGACGCCGCAGACCGTGATTCCGCTGCACGACGACGCGGCGATCCGGCAGTTCGCGCGCGATCACGTGGTGGTGTCGTTCCGGGTGCCCTGAATCGCTTCAGCCGCACCGCGATCGGTCGACTCGGCCGAGCTAGTTGGCCACGAGCAGGCCGACCGTGGCCATCGGAAACGCGGCCATGAGGTCGAGGGTCTGTTCGGCGGCGGTGCCGTGAGTGTGGGCGACCACCACGAAACCGGTGCCGTACGAGGCGGAGGCGACGTCGGGCGGGCCGATATCCGACCAGCCCCACTTGGTGCCGCGCACGAGCGGCCAGCGGGCGGTGCCCCAATCCTGTTCGGTACCGTCGGCGGCCGTGGCGCCCGCCGCGGCCATCCATTCGAAGATCGGCGATGCCGGGTCGGTACGCAGCTTGGTGATCAGGAAGTCGGCCACGTCCGCCGTGCTCGTCGCGGCCAGGCCCCACTCGCCGAAGGACTGGGTATCGGACAGCTCGTACTCGGCCGCGACGGCGTCGATCGCCTGCGGATACTTGGCCTCCGTCGCGCTCGCGGCACCGTCGTCGGAGTAGCGGATCATCTGCTCGGCGAGTTCGCGGTCGCGCTCGGCGCCGTCGCCGTGGCGCAGGGCGTAGTCGGCCAGGTAGAGCTTGACCAGCGACAGCGCCGCGCGGGACTCGTGCTCGTTCGGGGTGCTCCAGTCGCCGCCTGCCACGGTGCGGAACGAGAGGGCGGTGCGTGGCGGCACCAGGTCGGGCTCGAAGGGCTGCGCACCGGCGGTGGGCGGAGGAAAAGCGAAACAGAGTGCAATGGCGAGCACCGCGATGATCGCACGGTTCACGAGTCCTCCTATCCGCGTCCCCTTTGTGCCGAATGCCCGTCTTTGTTGAGATAACACTGCTCGACGCCGAAATGTCGGCAGGACATGCGCGGGCACGGCGAATTTGTGCCGGGCTACACCAGGCGCAGACCGAGTTTGCGGCGCAAGCGGAAGTCGAGCAGGTAGGCGTTGACCGGGAACAACCGGGCTTGGCGGGGCAGCATCGTCTCGGCGGTACCGAGGGTGCGCAGGATGCGCGCGAGGGCGCGGTCGTCGCGCGCGGACCAGGTGAATCCCATCTGGTCACGGAGGTGTGCGGGGAGCAGGCCGGTGACGAAGAAGCGGTGGAGGCGGGCGAACGGCAGTCGCAGCGGTAGCGGCAACATCTTCAGATCCACCAGATCGTGGAAGTAGTCGCGGATCGGTGGATCGATCGTGGTCATGGCCAAGTGCCGGTTCCAGTAGGCGGCGAAGGCTTTCCGGTCGGCGGGCCACATGTCCGGGCGCACCTGCAAGGTGGTGCCGAGCCGGGCGCTGTGCCGATAGAAGGCGTCGGCGGTCGCCTCGTCCATCGGCCCGTGCAGCCGCGTGTAGGTGTCCTGCGCGCCCCAGTACAGGCAGGCGGCCACCCACAATTGCAGTTCGGCATCGAAGGCGTTGTAGCGCACGGGGCTGGCCGCGGTCGAGTGCACCGGGCGATGCGAACGGTTGACCGCGGCGCGGTAGTCGGCCCGTTCGGCGTCCGTGCCGAGCATGGCGACGGCGAGATAGGTGATGGTGGTGCGCAGCCGCTTGACCGGGTGCAGCATGACGTTTCCGCTGTCGACGGTGCTCTCCACGACGCCGTAGCCGACCGGCCGGTTGCTGAGCTGCATGATGACGTTCGCGGCGCCGCCGAGCAGGCCGGCGATGCCGTCGATGAACTGCGTGATGTCGAGCTCGTCCGGCGGTTCGGTGTCGTGCGTCGATGCGCGAAGTGGCCTGGTCATCGTTGACCCCTGTCTCATTGAGAAGGCTATGCGGCAACTGTCTCACCGCCTCATCGGCTGTGTCAACCGTCACATCGAGCGGTATTCACCTGCAATCGGCCGAGGTTGCGTGAGCGCAGTGGTGTGCTCGAAGTAGTTTGGGCGCATGTCGTTCGGTCCGCCATTGCTGCTCAGTTCCCTGCACCCGCTCGCCGTCGCCAGCGGTGCGGACATCCCGGATGCCGTCACCATCGACGGGGTCACGCTGTCGCGCAGCGATCTGCTCGGCGCGGCGACCTCTGTCGCCGAGCGCGTGGCCAGGGCCGACCGGGTCGCGGTACTGGCCGAGCCGACGGTGACCACGGTGCTCGCGGTGGTCGGCTGCCTGATCGCCGGCGTGACCGTGGTTCCGGTGCCGCCGGATTCGGGCACCGCGGAGCTCGCGCACATCCTGGCCGACTCCGGGGCACAGGCCTGGCTCGGAAAGGCCCCCGCGGGTAGCGAGTTGCCGGTGGTGCCGGTGCGGGTGCACGCCAGGTCGTGGCACACCTATCCCGAACCCGACGCCGCGACAACCGCTTTCGTGCTCTACACGTCCGGGACGACCGGCTTGCCGAAAGGTGTTGTGCTCAGCCGCGGCGCCATCGCGGCCGGATTGGACGCGCTCGCCGACGCATGGTCCTGGACCGCGAACGATGTACTGGTGCACGGGCTTCCGCTGTTCCACGTGCACGGACTGATCCTCGGCGTGCTCGGCCCGCTGCGGGTGGGTAGCCCGCTCGTGCACACCGGCAAGCCGACCCCGCAGGCGTACGCCGCCGCGCCGGGCACGCTGTACTTCGGGGTGCCTACGGTGTGGTCGCGCATCGTCGAAGACCCCGGAGCCGCAAAGCAATTGGCCGCAGCCCGACTGCTCGTATCCGGTAGTGCGCCGCTGCCCGTTCCGGTGTTCGAGCGGTTGCGTGAACTCACCGGGCACGCGCCGATCGAGCGTTACGGCATGAGCGAGACCATGATCACGCTGTCCACCCGCGCCGACGGTGAGCGCCGTCCCGGCTGGGTCGGCACCCCGGTGCAGGGCGTACGGACTCGGCTGCGCGACGAGTCCGGCGCCGACGTCGCGCACGACGGCGAAAGCATCGGCGGTCTCCAGGTGTGCGGCCCGATGCTGTTCGACGGATACCTCAACCGGCCCGACGCCACCGCCGAAAGCTGGACCGAGGACGGGTGGTTCAAGACCGGCGATGTCGCGGCGATCGATCCGGACGGCTTCCACCGCATAGTCGGCCGGGAATCGGTGGACCTCATCAAGTCCGGCGGTTACCGCATCGGTGCAGGCGAAGTGGAGACCGTGCTGCTCGGCCATTCCGAGGTCGCCGAGGCCGCCGTCGTCGGCCTGCCCGACCCCGACCTCGGCCAGCGCATCGTCGCCTTCGTCGTCTTACGCGGCAGCGCGCCGGACTCGATCGAGCAGGACCTGATCGCCCATGTCGCGGAACAGCTCTCGGTCCACAAGCGCCCCAGGGAGATCCGCGTCGTCGACGCCCTGCCCCGCAACGCGATGGGCAAGGTGCAGAAGAAGCGCCTCACCTGACCTGCGCGGCACTCCGCACCTGCGCGTCTGGGAAAGCCGTCTGCGTCAGAACCGGATACCGGGCGCGGTGCGCGAGCGGCGAGTCGCGGTGGGCGTGCGGATCAGTCGTTCGCGTGCAGGGCGGCGTTGAGTTCGATGCCGGTTCCCTTGCGCGGCACCACTTCTACCGCTCCGGTGACGGAGTTGCGGCGAAACAGCAGGTTGTTCTGGCCGCTGAATTCGGCGGCCTTGACGAGCGTGCCGTCCGGGGTGCTGACCTTGGTGCCTGCGGTCAGGTAGAGGCCCGCCTCCAGCACGCAGTCGTCGCCGAGTGGAATGCCGAGGCCGGAGTTGGCGCCGAGCAGCGAGCGCTCGCCGATGGAGATGACGGTGGTGCCGCCGCCGGAGAGGGTGCCCATGGTGGAGGCGCCGCCGCCGATGTCGGAGCCGTCGCCGACCACGACACCCGCCGAGATCCGGCCCTCGACCATCGAGTTGCCGAGGGTGCCCGCGTTGAAGTTCACGAAGCCCTCGTGCATGACCGTGGTACCGGAGGCGAGGTGCGCGCCGAGGCGGACCCGGTCGGCGTCGCCGATGCGCACTCCGGAGGGCAGGACGTAGTCGACCATGCGGGGGAACTTGTCGACGCTGTACACGGTCACCGGACCGCGGGCGCGCAGCTTCGCGCGGGTGGTCTCGAAACCTTCCACCGCCGCCGGACCGTGATTGGTCCACACCACATTGCTCAGCAGTCCGAACTGACCGTCCAGGTTCACCCCGTGCGGCCGGACCAGCCGGTGCGAGAGCAGGTGCAGTCGCAGGTAGACGTCGTGCGCGTCGACCGGCGCGGCGGACAGGTCGGCGATCGTCGTGCGCACCGCGACCACATCGACGCCGCGCGCCTCGTCGAAACCGAGCAGCGCCGCGTACTCCGCGGGCGCGTCGTCCAGCCGCTTGGTCCCCGTCTCGGCGAACTCGCCGAGTTCCGGACTCGGGTACCAGGTGTCCAGGACGGTCCCGTCCGCGGTGACATTGGCGATACCGACTGCAGCTGCTCCCTGAGTACTCACGTCCACAGAGGTTACCGACCCATCGTCACCAGCGGTGACCCCGCTCCATCCCGGTGCCACACCCCACTGCGTGCTGCGGCCGACAAGGATGCGCGGCGGTGCCGTCGCGAGTGGGGCGGTCGTAGGGTGGGTAGGTGACCATTGACCTGCGGGCCGACCCGATTACGCTGACCGCCGCTCTCGTCGATATCCCGAGTGTTTCGCGGGACGAGGCGGTGATCACCGACCTCGTCGAGCAGGCGCTGCGGGAGCAGACCACTGGTTTCGAGGTGCTGCGGCACGGCAACGTGGTGCTGGCGCGCACGCATCGGGGACTGCCGACGCGGGTGGTGCTGGCCGGGCATCTCGACACCGTGCCGATCGCCGACAACGTGCCGGGGCACTTCACCGTCAACTCGGCGGGGGAGCGGGTGCTCTACGGGTGCGGATCGGTCGATATGAAGTCCGGCGACGCGGTGTTCCTGCATCTCGCCGCGACGGTCGCCGAACCGGTACACGACCTGACGCTGATCTTCTACGACTGCGAGGAGATCGCCTCGGAGTTCAACGGGCTCGGGCACATCGAGCGCGATCTGCCGGAGTGGCTCGCGGGTGACCTCGCCGTGCTCGGCGAACCGTCCGGCGGCTGGATCGAGGCGGGTTGCCAAGGGACGCTGCGGGTTCGGCTGTCCACCGCCGGGATCCGCGCACACTCGGCGCGGGCCTGGTTGGGCGACAACGCGATTCACCGTCTGGCACCGATCTTGCAGCGACTGGCCGACTATCGAGCCCGCGCGGTCGATATCGACGGCTGCGTCTACCGCGAGGGCTTGTCCGCGGTGCGCGTGTTCGGCGGGGTGGCGGGCAATGTGGTGCCCGACGCCGCCGAGGTCGACGTGAACTTCCGCTTCGCCCCGGATCGGACGGTCGCCCAGGCCATCGAGCACGTCCGCGAGGTCTTCACCGGTCTCGAGCTGACCTTCGAGGTCACCGACGCCGCGCCCGGCGCGCTGCCCGGCCTGACCGCCCCGGCCGCCAAGGACCTGATCGCCTCGGTGAACAGCCACGGCGGCGGCGGAGTGCGCGCCAAGTACGGCTGGACCGACGTCTCCCGCTTCGCCGCCCGCGGCATCCCGGCCGTGAACTTCGGCCCCGGCGACCCCAACCTCGCCCACAAACGCGACGAACACGTCCCCGTCGACCAGATCACCGCCGTCACCGCCATGCTGCGCACGTACCTGACCGGCGGCCGAACGGACTGATGGCCGTGGCCATTGCGCTGCTGACCTGAGCCGTGTCGGCACGCGGGTCCACGCGGCAAGACGGTCCGGTATTCAGCGGCGGACACCGCCGGCGCTCGCGGTGGGTGGCTCGTAGGCCGCGCGGATCGCGAGAACTTGCCGGACCGCAGGTTGCGGGTCCGTCTCGCGGGTGGGTCGGGTTACTGAACGTGGGACGACTTCTCGGCTCCGGGCAGGAGAGCCGCTCGCCGCCCGGTAGCGTGAACTGCATGTCCACTGACGCCGCTGACCGCGAGGTTGCCAACAAGCCGAAGTCGACAGCCAAGTTCCGCGGGCCAGTCATGTTCCGCCGCGACCGCAAGGACGGGATCGGCACCGCCGACCGCAATCTGCTGGATCGGCGCGGCGACACCGATTGGGTGCACACCGACCCGTGGCGCGTGCTGCGCATCCAAGCCGAGTTCGTGGAGGGTTTCGGCGCGCTCGCCGAGGTGCCGCGCGCGGTCACCGTCTTCGGTTCGGCGCGCACCGGACCGGACCATCCGGAGTATCAGGCGGGCCGGGCGATCGGTGCCGCGCTGGCCAAGGCGGGCTTCGCGGTGATCACCGGCGGCGGGCCGGGCGCGATGGAGGCGGCCAACCGGGGTGCGTGCGAGGCGGGCGGTTACTCGATCGGTCTCGGCATCGAGTTGCCGTTCGAGCAGAGCCTCAACGACTGGGTCGATCTGGGCATCAACTTTCGCTACTTCTTCGTCCGCAAGACGATGTTCGTCAAGTACTCCGAGGCGTTCATTTGCCTGCCCGGCGGCTTCGGCACCCTGGACGAACTGTTCGAGGCGCTCACCCTGGTGCAGACCCGCAAGATCACCCGGTTCCCGATCATCCTGTTCGGCAGCAGATACTGGGCCGGCCTGGTCGATTGGTTGCGGGATTCGCTCGGCGGTTCCGGCAAGATCTCGCCCGGTGATCTCGACCTGATCCATGTGACCGACAGTGTCGAGGACGTCGTGCAGATCATCCTCGCCAACGCCGAGGCGAACGGCGCGGAGGATGCGCTGGGGACGGAGGATCAGTGGTGACCGAGCCGGTGCAGCCGTACTCGATCTGTGTCTACTGCTCCGCGAGCACCGCTGATCCCGACTACCTCGCGCTGGCCGCGCAGGTCGGCGCCGAGATCGCCCGGCGCGGTTGGCAATTGGTGTCCGGCGGCGGCAATGTCTCGATGATGGGCGAGGTGGCGACCGCGGCACGGGCGGGCGGCGCGAACACCGTGGGCGTCATCCCGAAGCACCTGGTGCACCGGGAGGTCGCCGATGTCGACGCCGACGAGCTGATCGTCACCGACACCATGCGCCAGCGCAAGCAGACCATGGAGGACCGCGCCGACGCTTTCCTCACGCTGCCCGGCGGCATCGGCACGCTCGAGGAGTTCTTCGAAACCTGGACCGGAGGCTATCTGGGACAGCACAATAAGCCCGTGGTGTTGTTGGACCCGAACGGCTTCTACCGAGGCCTTTTCCAGTGGCTCGACGAACTTCACGACCGTAAGTTCGTGCCCCAGCCCGCCATGGACCGCATCACGGTGGTCACCGATCTACCGTCGGCCTTCGCGGCGTTGGAGGCGCGAGCGACACCTTCCTGATGAGGAGCATGGCAAGTGAGTGACCGCGTGAGCCTGCTGGACCTGGCCAAACACCTACCCGCGATGGCGCTCGACGCGCCGGGCATGCTGCGCAACGCGACGGGCATGCTGGTGCGGCCGCACGACAAAGCCTCGGTCGGGCTTTACTTTCAGCGCACCGCACACCGGCACCCGGATCGCCTGTTCCTGCGCTTCGAGGGCACCACCTACACCTACCGTGCGGCCAATGCCGCGGCGAACCGCTACGCGTCCGTGCTCGCCGCGCGCGGCGTCGGGCGCGGCGACGTGGTCGGTGTCCTGATGACCAACCGGCCCGAAACCCTGTTCGTGGTGCTGGCTTCGGTGAAACTCGGCGCCACGGTCGGCCTGCTCAACCACAATCAGCGCGACCAGGTGCTCGCGCACAGCTTCGGGCTGCTGAACAGCGTGGTCAACGTGATCGGCGAGGAATGCAAGGAGGCGCTGGACTCGCTGGCCGAGCCGCTCGCGAATGCGTTGTCCGCCAACGACTTGCAGGTCGCCGCAGAGACGGCCGACGCTACCGATCCGCCGGTGTGCGCGCAGATCACCGCCGAGGAGCGGGCTTTCCTCATCTTCACCTCGGGCACAACGGGTCTGCCGAAGGCCAGCGTGATGACGCACCTGCGCTGGACCAAGAGTATGGCGGGCCTCGGCGGACTCGGAATTCGCTTGCACGGCAACGACACCCTGTACTGCTGCCTGCCGCTGTACCACAACAACGCGCTGACCGTCGCGCTGTCGGCGGTGGTGTGCGCGGGCGGCACCTTGGCGCTCGGCAGGCAGTTCTCGGTGACGCGCTTCTGGGACGAGGTGATCCGCGAGCAGGCCACGGCCTTCATCTACATCGGTGAGCTGTGCCGGTATCTGCTGAACCAGCCCGCCAAGCCGACCGATCGGCAGCACCGGGTCCGGCTCGCGGTCGGCAACGGGCTGCGCCCGGAACTCTGGGACGAGTTCAAGCAGCGGTTCGGCATCAACCGGATCGTCGAGTTCTACAGCGCCAGCGAGGCGAACGTCGCCTTCATCAACGCGTTCAGCGTGGACCGCACCGCGGGCTTCGGGCCGCTGCCGTACGCGGTGGTCGAGTACGACGAAGAGACCGGAAAAGCCAAGCGCGACAACAACGGTCGGCTGCGCAAGGTCCGCACCGGCCGAGTCGGGCTCTTGCTGTCCAAGGTGACCGACCGCTCGCCGTTCGACGGCTACACCGACAAGGAAGCCTCCGAGGCGAAGCTGCTGCGCGACGGTTTCCAGGAGGGCGACGTCTGGTTCGACACCGGCGATCTGGTCCGTGACCAGGGCTGGCACCACATCGCGTTCGTGGACCGGCTCGGTGACACCTTCCGCTGGAAGGGGGAGAACGTCGCGACCACCGAGGTCGAGGGCGCGCTGACCCGATCCGACGCGCTCGCCGAGGCGGTCGTCTACGGCGTAGATGTGCCGGGCACCGACGGTAAGGCGGGCATGGCCGCGGTGACGTTGAGCCCGGACGCGGAGTTCGACGGCAAGGCGATCGCCGAGCTGGCCTACCGGCAGCTACCCGGCTACGCCGTCCCGCTGTTCATCCGCGTGGTCGACGAACTGGAGCAGACCTCCACCTTCAAGAGCCGCAAGGTCGAGCTGCGCAAGCAGGGCTACGCCGCCGACGGTGACGGCACCCTGTACGTCCTGGCGGGCCGCGCCGACGGCTACGTCCCCGCCTACGACGACTACGCCGAGGACGTGGCCGCAGGCCGCGCCCCGAAGAACTGAGCCTGCTGGCGCGGTACCGCTCGCACACCGGTCGGTACAGTCAGGGGATGTTCAGCACCACCGCAACGCCGCTTCCTACGCTGTGCGGCAAGCCGGTGGCGACCGATCGGGCGCTGGTGATGGCGATCGTGAATCGCACGCCCGATTCGTTCTACGACAAAGGCGCCACCTTCACCGACGCGGCGGCCATGGACGCGGTGGCCCGCGCGGTGGACGAGGGCGCGGATCTGGTCGATATCGGCGGGGTGAAGGCCGGCCCCGGCTCGCTGGTCGACGCCGCCGAGGAAGCGCGGCGGGTGATCCCGTTCGTCGCGGCCATTCGCGCGAAATACCCCGAGCTATTGATCAGCATCGACACCTGGCGGGCCGAGGTGGCGCTGGCGGCGGTGCGGGCGGGCGCCGACCTGATCAACGACACCTGGTCCGGCGCCGACCCGGATCTGGTGCGAGTGGCCGCCGACCAGGGCGTCGGGATCGTGTGCAGCCATACCGGCGGTGCGGTGCCGCGTACCCGTCCGCATCGGGTTCGCTACGCCGATATCGTGGCCGAAGTCACCGAGACCGTGGTGCGGGCGGCGGAAAACGCGGCCGCCGCCGGCGTGCGCGAGGATTCGATTCTGATCGATCCGACCCATGATTTCGGCAAGAACACTTATCACGGACTCGAGTTGTTGCGCGGAGTGGACGTTCTTGTAAATACCGGGTGGCCAGTCCTGATGGCACTCAGCAACAAGGATTTCATCGGGGAGACTCTAGGTGTCGATCTTTCCGAACGGCTGGAGGGCACATTGGCAGCAACAGCATGGTCGGCCGCCGCGGGCGCCAGAGTCTTCCGCGTCCACGAAGTCGCCGCGACCCGGCGGGTGGTGGACATGATCGCCGCGATCCAAGGCATCCGGCCCCCAGCACGCACCCTGCGAGGTTTGGTATGAAATTCCACCACCGCGAGCCCCACTGGGCGACGACGAATACCTGGGACACCCCCGACTGGACCGTCGACGAACTCGTCGCCGCCAAGGCGGGCCGCACCGTTTCGGTGGTGCTGCCGGCCCTGAACGAGGAAGACACCGTCGCCGACGTGGTGGCCAGCATCATGCCGCTGCTCGGCACCCTGGTCGACGAGCTGGTCGTGCTCGATTCCGGCTCGACCGACGCCACCGCCGAGCGGGCCGCCGCCGCGGGCGCCGAGGTGATCACCCGCGAGCAGGCGGTACCCGAACTGGACCCGGTGCCGGGCAAGGGCGAGGTGCTGTGGCGTTCACTGGCCGTCACCAGCGGCGATCTGATCGCCTTCGTCGATTCCGACCTGATCGACCCCGACCCCGCGTTCGTGCCGAAACTGCTCGGCCCGCTGCTCACCGTCGACGACATGCACCTGGTCAAGGCCTACTACCGCAGGCCGCTGCGGCAGGGTGGTGCGGTGGACGCGCACGGCGGCGGCCGGGTCACCGAGCTCGTCGCCCGCCCGCTGCTCGCCGCGTTGCGCCCCGAACTCTCGCAGGTACTGCAGCCGCTCGGCGGCGAATACGCGGGCAGTCGCGAGCTGCTCACCTCGGTGCCGTTCGCGCCGGGCTACGGCGTGGAGATCGGCTTGCTGCTCGACACCTACGACCAGCTCGGCCTGTCCGCGATCGGGCAGGTGAACCTGGGGGTGCGCACGCACCGCAACCGGCCGCTGGCCGATCTCGGCGTGATGAGCAGGCAGATCCTCGGCACCGTGCTCGGCCGCAGCGGCGTGCAGGACTCCGGGGCCGCGCTCACCCAGTTCCCGCTGATCGGCGACGCCTTCACCGCGCACAGCACCGAGGTGTCGCTGGCCGATCGGCCGCCGATGAATACGCTGCGCCCCGCGTGGGTAGCGGCCTGAGCACAGCCTGAGCAATGAACCCGGGCGCCGTCGGCGCTCGGGTTCACTGCCTTTTCGTCCAAACACCTGCGCTGACAACGGATGCGATTTGCGCATTCACACTTTTGCCCAGCGCGTTAGCTGATCGGACGCTAGGGTGGGGATGGTCTTACGTTCGCTTTCTGTATTTCACGGTGTTGCGCCCATCGCACGCTCATGAGCAGGAGATACGTCAATGACTATCGGTGAGCTACCCAAGCAGGACACGCGGCAACCAGAATTTGCCGGTCCCGATTACACGCTGGCGACATTGCGGGTGAACGGCCACGTTTTCCCGGTGGCTCTGGAACCGAGAGTCAGCCTGCTCGACGCCTTACGCGAATATCTCCGGCTCACCGGCACCAAGAAGGGGTGTGATCAGGGGGCCTGCGGGGCGTGCACGGTGTGGGTCGACGGCAAGCGCCAATTGTCGTGCCTCACCTTGGCATTGAGCGTGGAGGGGCGCGAGGTCACCACCATCGAGGGCGTCGCGGAAGGGGAGGAACTGCACCCGGTGCAGCGTGCGTTCATCAGCTGCGACGGCTTCCAATGCGGATACTGCACGCCGGGACAGATCATGTCGGCGATCAAATGCATCGAAGAGGGCCACACCGGTAGCGACGCGGAGATCGCCGAATGGATGAGCGGCAACATCTGCCGCTGCGCGGCCTATCAGAACATCAGGGACGCGATAAAGAGCGCAGAGACCGAGCTGGGGGAGACCGAATGAAGCCCATCGCCTTCGCTCGCGCCGAGACGGTCGACCAGGCGCTCGCCGCCGTGACCGCCCGCCCGAACACCGTATTTCTCGCCGGCGGCACCACTTTGGTGGACATGCTGCGGATCGGCGCGATGGAACCGGACAACGTCGTCGACATCAACCGGTTGCCGCTCACCGATCTGGAGCACCGCGAGGACGGCGGCCTGCGCATCGGCGCGATGGTCCGGATGAGCGAGGTCGCCGCCGATCCCGGCGTCGTCGAACGCTTTCCGTTCCTGTCCATCGCGCTGGCGAAGGGCGCTTCCGCGCAGATCCGCAACATGGCCTCGATGGGCGGCAATCTGATGCAGCGGGTGCGCTGCCCGCAGTTCCGCGATATCGCCTACGCCTGCAACAAACGCGACCCCGGCAGCGGGTGCGGCGCGCAGGAGGGGCTGCACCGCGGCAATGCCGTATTAGGCACCAGCGAGCACTGTTTCGCCATGCACCCCTCCGATATGGCCGTCCCGCTGACCGCCCTCGACGCCGTCGTACAGGTGCAGGGACCGCGCGGCACCCGCGCCATCGCCTTCGACGACTTCTTCCTCCTGCCCGGCGACACACCGCATCTCGAGCATCCGATCACCGCCGACGAGCTGATCGTCCGAATCGACGTGCCACCCTTGCCTTTCGCGCGGAACTCGCACTATCTGAAGGTGCGCGACCGCGAATCCTATGAGTTCGCCGCCGCTTCCGCGGCCGTGGCACTCGAGCTGACCGACGGCGTGGTGCGCGACGCCCGCATCGGTCTCGGTGGCGTGGCGACCAAGCCGTGGCGGGCCAAGATGGCCGAGACGCTGCTGATCGGCAAGCCCGCCACCAAGGAGACCTTCGCCGCCGCGGCGGCCACCGAGCTCGCGGCCGCCGACGGCAGCCACGAGATGAACCGGTTCAAAATCGAACTGGCACAGCGCACCATGGTGCGCACGCTGGAGACGGTCACCGCGCAGATCGCGCGGCGGGGAGGCCGGAAATGAGCGCGCCCACCGCCCCGAAGCTCGTCGGCCAGGGCCTGGATCGGATCGACGGGCACGCCAAGGTCACCGGCGCCGCACGGTATACCGCCGAGATCCCGATGCCGAACGCCGCCTACGGCGTGCTCGTCGGCGCGGAGATCGGCAGCGGCACAGTGACATCCATCGACGTCAGCCAGGCCTTGCGCGCCGGCGCGGTGGCGGTGCTCACCCACGAGAACCTGCCGAGGGTCCCGTCGGTGCCGCTGATGCCGTCCCTGTTCGGCCAACCCGCACCGGGACAGACCTTCTTTCCCATGCAGGACACCACGATCCACTACTTCGGCCAGCCGATCGCCGTCGTGGTCGCGGACACCTTCGAGGTCGCTCAGCAGGCGGCCAGGCTGGTCGAGGCCACCTACGACGCGAAGCCCGCACTGGTGCGGCTGGACGACGGACGCGACGAGCAATACCTGCCGGACAGCATCTTCGCGGGCATGGTCCCCGCGTCGCAGTCGCGCGGTGACTTCGCGAGCGCGAGCGCGGCCGCCGCGCACACCGTCGACGCGACCTTCCGGTTCGCCGCCAACCACCACAATCCGATCGAATGCTCGGTCACCGCCGCGATGTGGAACGGGGACTCGGTCACCGTCTACGACGCCACCCAGGGCATCGCGGCCAGCCAGCTGACCATCGCGGCCCACCTCGGCATCTCGCCGAGCAAGGTGCGCGTGGTCGCCGACTATGTCGGCGGCGGGTTCGGCGCCAAAGCCATGATGTGGCCGCACGTCACGCTCGCCCCGCTGATTGCGCGCGAGCTGGGCAGGCCGATCCGGGTGATCCTGAACCGCGAGCAGATGTTCTACGGCACCGGATTACGGGAAGAGCAGGAGCAGCGCGTCACCCTGGTCTGCGACGCCGTGGGCCGGTTCACCGGCCTGCGGCACCACAAGCTCTCCGTCACTTCGCATTTCGACGACTGGGCCGAGCCGTCGCTGGAGGCGGCGGGCAAGGCGTACGGAATCCCGCACTGGGAGGGGCAGTATCGGCTGATCAAGGGCAACACGATGACGCCGACCTTCATGCGCGGGCCGGGCGAGGCGTCCGGCATGATCGCGCTGGAATGCGCCATCGACGAACTCGCCGAACAGCTCGGTGTCGACCCGGTGGAACTGCGGCTGCGTAACCACGCCGCCGTCGACCCGGAGAGCGGAAACCCGTGGAGCTCGGACGGTTACCTCGACTGCCTGCGGCTGGCCGCCGAGCGCTTCGGTTGGGACGGCCGTGACCGGACCCCCGGATCACACACCGACGGCAACTGGCTGATCGGCTGGGGCGTCGGCACCGCGGGTTACCCGGTCTACGAACCGGGCCAACCGCAGCGCGCGCACGCACGACTGCGTTCGGACGGCTCGCTGGTCGTGCAGACCGGCACCCAGGAGTTCGGCACCGGCGTCGCGACCGCCATGTCCCAGGTCGCCTGCGACGCGATGGGTATGCCGTTCGATCGCATCCGCTTCGAGATCGGCAACACCGACTACCCGAACATCGCGGCCACCGTCGGCTCGATCGGCGCGAGCGCGGTCAGCGCCGCGGTGCACACCACCTGCACTCAGCTGCTCGCCCAGCTCATCGAGATCGCGGTCGCCGACATCGACTCGCCGCTGCGCGGCCGCACGCCCGATGAGATCGAAGGCGTCGCGGGCGTGCTGCGGCTGATCGACGACCCGTCGGTGTGCGATCTCTACGCGGAAGTGCTGGAGCGCAACCATCTTTCGGATATCGAGACCACCGGAAGCTGGCGGCCCGACACCACCCCGTCGGGCTACGCGAAGATGAGCTTCGGCGCTCAGTTCGCGGAGGTCGCGGTGGATCCCGAGCTCGGCCTCATCCGGGTCCGCCGGATGGTCGGCGCGTTCGCTCCCGGCCGGGTGCTCAACGCGAAGCTGGCGCGCAGCCAGGTGCTCGGCGGCATGAACTGGGGCCTGTCCCAAGCGCTGATGGAGGCGAGCCTGCCCGATCCGAGGGACGGTCGCTGGGCCAACGCGTCACTGCTGGAATACCTGCTGCCGGTCAACGCCGACGCCCCCGAGGTCGACATCTCCTTCGTGCCGGTCGATGACGCGGTGGTGAACCCGTTGGGCGTCAAGGGCATCGGCGAACTCGGCATGATCGGTGCCGCCGCCGCCATCGTCAACGCCGTGCACCACGCCACCGGCCAGAGCATCCGCGACATACCCCTGCGCATCGAACACTTGCTCTGAACTACCCTGCACCACCTCTCGGGATCCGCACGCCTCCGGGCGCGCGCGCATGCGGTGCGGATCCCGAGAAAGGGTGCAGCCTGGGGTTGCGCTCTGTTGGGTCGGCTCCGCCCGGGACGGCCGCAAGTGGTGCGGATCCCCAGAAAAGGGTGCAGCCTGGGTTGCGCTCTGTTGGGTCGGCACCGTCTCGGGGTGGCCGCAAGTGGTGCAGATCCCGAGAGCGGGAGCAACTTTGGGGCCGCACTCTCTGTCGAGGGCCGCACCGCCTCCGGGCGCCCTCATGCGGTGCGGATCCAGAGACGGGGTGCGCCTGTGACTGGGTGCGGGGCGTCGACCACGGTCAGCGGTGGATGGGGCCGTCGGTGCGATCCAGGGGGCGGGCCGAGGCGTTGCCGCGGTCGGCGAGGATCTGGGCGGCGATGGAGATGGCGGTCTCGTCGGGGGTGCGGGCGTTGAGGTCGAGGCCGAGTGGGCTTTTCAGGCGGGCCAGGCTGCTTTCGGTGACGCCCGCGGCGCGTAGTCGGTCGGTTCGCTCGGCGTGGGTGCGGCGGGAGCCGAGGGCACCGACGAACCCGATGTCCTCGATGCTCAGGGCCGCCACGATGGTCGGCACGTCGAACTTGGTCTCGTGGGTGAGCACGCAGACCACGGTGCGCCCGTCGACGCGCCCCGCCTCGTGTTCGGTGCGCAGGTACCGGTGCGGCCAGTCCACCACGACCTCGTGCGCGGACGGGAACCGGGCCGCGGTGGCGAAGGTTTCGCGGGCATCGACGACGGTGACCCGGTAGCCGAGTTGGCGGCCGGTGCGGCTGAGGGCGCGCACGAAATCATTGGCACCGGCCAGGATCATCCGCGCGGGGGTGGCGAAGACCTGCACGAAGACCCGCGGTCGCGGCGAGGCGTCGGCCTCGCATTCGTCGGCACCGACCACGCCGCTGTGGCCCGCGGCGAGCAGCGCGTGGATGTCGCGATCGACGCCGTGCCACGGCTCGGTCGAGCCGGTATGCGACAACCTCCACTCCGCCGTGGTGTCCAGCCGGGTGGCCAGTGCGACCGGGCTGCCATCGGTGATCCGCCGGTGTAACTCCGCCAGCATCGAGAGGTGGTCCGACCCTATCTGTTCGACGAAGACCTCGATCTCGCCGCCACAGGTCAATCCGACCGCGATACCGTCACCGTCGGCATAACCGAACCGGTCGGTCACCGCGTGGCCGGTGGCCAGCACCTGACGCGCCGTCTCGACGACCGCGGCCTCGATACAACCGCCCGACAGTGAGCCGACGACCTCCCCGGCGGCGGTGACGATCATCGCGGCCCCCGTTTCGCGCGGCCCGGGACCGGTCGTGTCCACCACCCGAGCCAAGGCCACCGGACCCCGCCCGGCGAGAGCAATCAACTGCTCGAGCATTGCGCGCATCAGCACGGATCCTCTCTCGAGCCGGCCCGCCGGAGTAGACCGGCTACCTCGAGCCTAGCTACTCGAAAGCTATTCGTCCGTGTGCGCGAGTCAGGACTCCCGTTGCTGCCCGCTCGCGTGCTCCATCTCCGGCGCGACCAGGCGTTCGGCCGTCTCGTCGGTCGCCGGAGCGTCCTCCTCGGCGAGTCGCCGTTGCAGCGCGGCGACGGTCAGGTGCCCCGGTGCCGCGGCGGGCCTGCGCAGCATGGTGACGATCAGGATGAGCAGGCCGAGCGCCAGGAGGGCGCCGCCTGCGATGGCGAGCGGATTCATCACTGCCTCCTCGGGACGCGCATCATTCGGTCGTTTCGCGCAGTGCGAGACCGGGTGGGACCGTGCCGGTGCGGAAGTAATCCGCGAAGATCTCGGCCGCGTCCTCGGCCGTGAAGACCTCGTCCTGGTAGATCCACGGTGCGGGCATGCTCTCCGGGACCTGCACGCAGATGCCGGGCTCGCCGTCGCGGCTGCCTGCCCGGCCGACGACACACCGGCGCGCCGCGCCATCGACGCGCGTGTGCATCTCGAGGATCAACGCGTCGGCCGAGCCGGTGCAGCGCAGATAGTTCTGGCCGGGTGCGGAGCTGATCGCGGGGGTGATGTCGGCCGGGCGCATCGGCGCGGGCAGGCGGGTCAGCTGAACGGAGAAGCGGTGGTGGCCGTCCAGCCTGCGCAGCGGGCGCAGGAAGTTGTCGATGCTCTCACCGGTGCCGATGAACAACTTCAGCCGGTCGCTGTAGGTGACCCGGTGGGTCGTGACGATCGGCTCGGCCGCGTCGACGGCGGCGGTCGGTGTCGGCTCCGCAGGCTGCCGTCGCGCCGTCCGGACCGTGCGCGCGGAACTGGCCGCCGTCGAAAGTTCAACACTCATCAGAGCTCACCTATCACGCATAGTTATCTTCTAGCTATTCAAGCATCGCACCGTGATTCATCTAAGGGAAGACCTGAGTGACCTGGGACACAATTCGGTCACGGTTGTCATCGGCCACCCCGCCGCGCCTGCGCGACCAGCAGCGGAGATCAGCGACGGATACCCGGTGCGGGCAACCGGGTTTCGGGATCGTGGCGATAGACCGGGGTGAGCAACTCGGCTTCCAGCGGTTCGCCGGTCGCCCGGTCGAACCGGCAGGCGACCAGCACCGAGAACAGATGGGTGCTCGCTCGTTCGTGCAGGGTGGCCAGCCGGGTAGCGAGCAAACGGATGGCACCGAGCGAACCCGGCGGGTGCATGCCGTCGATCATGAGCACGCTGCCGCGCCCGTCGGGACGGGGCAGTCGCGCCAGGTAGGCGATGTCGTGCGGGTCGGGTCCGCCCGGCCGATACACCCGTCGCGCGGCCCGGTCCTCGATGCCGCGCCTGGCGTCGCCCGCCCTGGCCACCGCGCGCCGCAGCCGCGGATCGGCCGCGATCAGCTGCCGCACGCTGGGCGAGAGCTCCGGCCCGCCGAGCACGATGAGACCGTCCCGGTTCAGGTCGACCGGTCTACCCGGTAGGAAGTGTTCGATCGATGCGGTGAAGCCCAGCTCGCGTAGTAGCTCGACGAGCCGATGCGGCGCCGCGGGATCCGGTGCGCCGATCACTCGGCCCGCCCGCACCTCCGGCACCAGCACCGTGAGCGTCCCGTGCCCGAAGAACAAGCCCTCCGGTGCGGGACCCTGGGTACTCACCTGATGGATTCGAGCGCGGGAAAGCCCGGCTGCCGCACCGATTCTGGCGAATGTCCAGCCCTCGGCGTGGAGCTCCCTGATCACCGCACGGCGGATCCTGGTGAGCTCGTTGATGGTCTGCTGGGCCGCAGCCACACCATCGGTGGCCGCCTTCAATCGCTCGACCTTGTCCTCGATCGCGAAAACGCGCGCCACGTCATCGGCCGACATGTGGGAAGTCTAGACAGCTGGACAGGCCAAAGTGTCTAGTTCGGTTGACACTGCGGCCTTCTCGTGACGCGTTCGTGCCGACATTTGTCGGAGAAATGGCAGTCCCGGCGGCGTCGCCCAGGCGGGTTATGTCGGTCCGCCAGGCGGGTGAACTCAGGTGGCGTCGGTGTCGATGGGGGGACGTTCGTTGCGCTCCAACGGCTTTTCCAGCTTGGGCATCGGATAGTCCGGCATGCCGCTGTTCGTGCCGTAGATGTCCTTATTGTCCGGCAGTGCGTCCTCCATATTGCGGAAGATCGAATCGTCGCCATTGAGAAGATGTTTGGTCACCATCGAGCGTGGGCTCATGCCGCGCAGCTCGTTCAGGTCGGCCAGCGGCTTGCGCAGGTCCTCGAACTCCGGGCCGAGCTCGTCCCTGAGCTGCGAGGTCGCGCCGCTGGCGTAGTCGCGTACTTGGCGCAGGCTGCGCGTGGTCCAGCGAACCGCGCCGGGCAGTCGCTCCGGTCCGAGGATCACGAGGGCGGCGACGAGCAGGATCATCATCTCGCTCCAGCCGATGTTGCTGAACACCTAATCAGGCTACCCGGCCATTCGACCAGCGGCTCAGTCGGATTCCAGGGTGGCCGTCACGTCCACTCGCCTGCCATCGCGGATCAACTGCACGTTCACCGTGTCGCCGATCTTGTGCATCTGCACCGCGACGACGAGCTCGTCGCGCGAGGTCACTTCCCGATCGCCGACCTTGACGATCACATCGCCCTCGACGATGCCCGCCTTGGCCGCGGGACTGCCCGGCGTGACATCGGCGACCCTGGCGCCGGAGATGACCTCGTTGGCCACGTTCTTGGTCTGCGCGCTCACGCCGAGCTGCGCGTGATGGATGGCGCCGTCGCGGATCAGCGTCTGCGCCACGCTGGTCACCCGGTCGACCGGGATGGCGAAGCCGAGGCCGACCGAGCCGCCGGACTCGCTGCGGATCGCGGTGTTGATGCCGATCAGCCTGCCCTCCATGTCGACGAGCGCGCCACCGGAGTTGCCCGGGTTGATCGAGGCGTCGGTCTGCACCGCGTCGATCACGGCCTTGGTGTCGCTGCCCTCGCCCTCCAGGTTCACGGGGCGGTGCAGCGCGCTGACGATGCCGGAGGTGACCGTCTCGCTCAGCCCGAGCGGCGAACCGATGGCCAGCACCTCGTCGCCGACCTGGACGTCGTCGGATTTGCCGAGCTTGGCGACGGTGAGGTTCTTGACGTCGACCTTGAGCACGGCCAGGTCGGTCTTCGGGTCGCGCCCGACGATGTTGGCAGGCACCTTGGTGCCGTCGGCGAACTGGACCTGGATGGTGGCCCGGTTGGACTTGTCCTGGGCGGCCATCGAGACCACGTGATTGTTCGTCGCGAGGTAGCCCTGGCCGTCGAGCACCACGCCGGAGCCGGTCGCGCCGTTGTCGCCGACGGTGACCCGGATGGACACCACCGACGGCAGCACCGCGTTGGCGACCTTGGCGATCTGGCTGTGCGGCTGCTCGCCGCCGTCGTCGCTCTGCTTCAGCGTCACATTGCGCGAGGTGAGGCTGGAGGCCTGCTCGGCGGTCAGCCTGCCGACCAGGCCGCCGAGCACGCCGACGGCGAGGGCGACGAGCGCGAGCAGCGCGAGGGCCTTGGGGGCGACGCGGGAACCGAACAGGACCTCGCGAGCGCTGAGGCGGTGGGCCTGCGGCAGCGGCTCGGCCTTGGGGGTCGGCACCGCGGGGGCGCCGAGCCTGGCGGCGGAGGTCGGGTCACGCCACGGATCGACCGGACCGGCCACCGGTGTGCTGGTATCGGCCACGTCGGGGTCGCGCTGCAAGAGTTCGGTGGAACCCTCCGGGCGACCGAACGCCTCGGCGAGCACGGCGTCCGGCGGGCGGTTCTGGGCGTCCTGGCCCGCCGTCGGGCCGGCGCCGCGGGGCAGCGGCTCGGCGAACGAGCCGGACAGGCCCGCGGGCCTGCGGAAGGCACGGGCGGTGTGCTTGTCGACATGGGGTCGATAGACCGGGCGCGGCCCGAGGACGGGCGCGTCCGGCGGCCGCAGGTTGCCCCTGTTGGCGCCTATGGTTCCCTCGCTACGCTCAGTCACTCGGGAAACTCTACTTGCGCCACCACGTGGTCCACCGAGTCGCGGCGAACGAATCGGTCAGAAAGCCGAAAACCGCCTCGTTGCGCGGAGTCCCGTGGGTACTCGAGGTCTGGCTGGACGCGCCGCCGGGCAGATCGGCGAGCGGAATTCGGGTCAGGCTGTCGTGCAGGCCGTGCGGAATCGAGATCGGGCCGGACTGGCGCAGCGCGATGCGCGCCTGCTGCTGTGCGTCGACCTCGGCCGCGCATTCCGGGCACTGAGAAAGATGTTGGGCGGCACGCAGATAGGCGTTCATCCGCAACTCGCCGTCCACATAGGCCGCGACCGCTTCGCTGGCCAGATGCTCGGTGGGACGGAATCGAGGCGGACGACGACCGGGCGTGCTGGAGTCGCCACTCATTCGGTGCTCACCCTTCCAACCGACATCATCCGATCCGTAGGGTGATGCCGGCTTTCGTCCAGCTCACCCGAGGCTTGCTTCAGCAGCGAGCCGCTGCTCACTTCCATTATGCGCAAGGTAGTCGCGCAGTGCCTGTCGCCCGCGATGAATCCGGCTGCGCACGGTGCCGAGCTTCACGCCGAGCGTAGCGCCGATCTCCTCGTAGGAGAGTCCTTCGATGTCACACAGCACGACCGCGGCGCGGAACTCGGGGGCGAGCGAATCCAGCGCCCGCTGCAGATCCGGGTCGAGGCGGGCATCGTGATAGGCCTGCTCCGGGTCGGGACCCTCGGACGGGACCCGGTCGTAGTCCTCGGGCAGCGCCTCCATCCGGATGCGGTTGCGGCGCCGGACCATGTCCAGGAACAGGTTCGTGGTGATGCGGTGCAACCAGCCTTCGAAGGTGCCGGGCTGGTAGTTGGACAGCGAACGGAACACGCGGATGAAGGTCTCCTGGGTGAGATCCTCGGCATCCTGTGCGTCGCCGGAGAGACGGTAGGCCAGACGGTAGACCCGGTCGGCATGCTCGCGAACCAGGTCGTCCCAGGACGGCATGGCCGCCCGGTCGCCGGTGGCATCGAAAGCAGCGGTACCGGTGAGATCGACGGCCTCCTCGGCGTCGGACTCGATCGGCAGGATCTGCTCGGGCAGGGTGGCGTGCTCACGCGCCGCATCGACCATGTGGATGGGGCTACCTCCTACTAGGGACCGTAAACTCGGAACTCGGCTCGGTTCCGAAATCTCTTTCGGAGGTGGAACCGTTACGTTCGGATACAACCGACAACCTGTGTGCCGTTGTTCCCGCGTCCCGTGTCGAAGGTCGACTGGTCTTGCGTTGCCCCTACTCTTTCCTGTCCTGATATGGCCTGGATATGGAGATGCTGAGGGACACCTGAGAAAACTGGCGGCGAGATTGCCCGGCGGGGCAGGAGTTCGGAACGCGCGGATACCAGCTGCCCAGCATTAACCTCATACCCGTGGCATCGAATTTGGAGCGAAATCTCGCCTACGTGGAGGAATCCGTCGTGGAAGACGAGATCCTCGTCAGCGCGCGTGAACGGGCCACCGAGCTCGGTGCGGTGCCGGTACCGCCGTCGGTGGGGGCATTGCTGAGCATGTACGCGCAGCTGCTCGACGCCAAAGCGGTGGTCGAAGTGGGTACCGGCGCGGGCATCAGCGGGCTGTGGCTGCTCGACGGCATGCGCGAGGACGGCACGCTGACCACCATCGACTCCGAGCCGGAGCATCAGCGCGCTGCCAAGGAGGCTTTCCGCGCGGCCGAAATTCCGCCGGCGCGCACCCGGCTGATCAACGGCCGCGCGCTCGATGTGCTGCCGCGCCTCGCCGACGGCGCCTACGACCTGGTGTTCATCGACGCCGCGCCGCTCGAGCATCCGCAATACGTCACCCAGGCGGTGCGGCTGCTGCGCGCGGGCGGGGCGATTCTGCTGCACAACGCGTTACTCGGCGGCCGGGTACCCGATGCGGCGCAGCGGGATCCGGCGACCCAGGCGGTGCGCGCGGCCACCCGCGCGATCGCCGAGGACCCCGAACTCACCAGCGTGCTGATCCCGGTCGGCGACGGTTTGCTCTGCGCCTCGCGCGGTTAGTCGCGCCGCGCATTCGGTGCCCATGGTGGATATCCATGTGTGACATGGGATTCCTTTGCCTCGCTCCGGGTACCCGATGAGCAGCCAATGGCGGCGGAGGTATAGCAAATGCGTGGATACGAACTGTTCGAAATCGGTCACGTCGGCCATGTCGTCGTAGAACAACGATCGAGTTGGTTGCGGCCCACGCTGTTCTTCTTCGGTCTGGTCATTGTCCTCGCGATCGTGGTGATGATCGTGGTGAGTAACACCGATTTCGATACCGGCCCCGCGAAACTCACCCCTACCCCCGGCCCCTGCGAACCGTTCTGTACGGCACCGCCGGCACCCAGGTAGATAATCCACCGCACCCGCACACCGGCAGGTGATGCGCGTTTTCGCGCTGCCCGCCGCGCGGGCGAATTCCCTTGCCGCACTGGGCATTGCACGCTCCGATCGGTGACGGATCATGGACTGCGAACGCTCGCAACGGATGTACGATGGCCGGTTGCCCTTCGAGAGGTCGCGTTCGGAACGCCGGGAATCGGTACCGAAGGCGCGCGGAGGTCGACCGGATCGCCGGTGACCGACCCCGGAGGGGTGGGCCGGTCACCGGCGCTGTCCTCGGCCGAGTCGCCGAATACAGCAACGGCGCGGCGACTCGAGGCGCATGCTGCTGGAGAGCACGTCCGTACCGAAGAGGTAGTGCCCGCTCGACGCCTGCGGAAGAGGTGTGACCCGAGTGATCTACTACATCTTGAACAACAGCGGTGACCAAGGGCGTCCGCCGATCCACTGGGGCGGGGCGATGATCGCGTTCGCCCTCGTCCTGGTCGGCGCGGTGCTGGTGGTCTACCTGGTCAGCACCGCCGATTTCGGGCAGCCCGCCACCTCGACGGTGCCACGCACGCCTGGCCCCTGCGCCCCGTTCTGTCCGGCTACGCCTGGGCCACGCTGATCGTCGCCGCGCCGACCAGCGCGCGAGCGCGGGACCACTGCGCGGCGATCGCGGCGAGCTGCGCGGCCTCCTCCGCCAGATTGTCGCCGGCACAGTGCGGCAGGGAGACAGCCCCCGTCGGCTCATCGCCACGGGCCTTGGCGGCACAGGCGCGCACGAGACGCACCGCGAGGTCCAAGGCCTCCCGTTCCGAGGTGGTGCCGGCGCAGGCGGTGATGGCGGCGCGTAGCTCCGGCGGCGTCGCGGTGGCGTACCTGGCCAGGATGAGCACACTGTCGCGGATCTCGATGACGGTGCGGTGCAGGAAGTATCGGCTGCGGTGCGCGGCGACCGGCGTCGCGGTGCGATGCACGATCTCGGGGCAGGCCTCGGTCAGGTCGAACCACAGCGGCAGCAACCGTTTCCGGCGCCGCGACCAGGCGTCGAGCCCGATCGTGTCGATGAGCCAAGCCGCCACCGGTACCGCGCCCATCACCAGGAACGGCAACGCCTGGAAGAACACCGCGTTGTTGTCGATGACGAGCTGCGCACGGGTCAGCCGGTTCTCGTGCCCCAGCGCGCGCAGGCCCGTGCTGACGAAGGTCAGGCTGAACATCAGGAAAACGGTGCAGCCCGCACCGAGGACCGTGGCGTGCAGTGCGCGTTCGCGGCGAGCGTGCTGGGTGCGCATCTCGGCGAGGCACACCCGGCCGAAGTGGAAGACCATCCAGTAGGACAGCGGCGCCAAGGCCAGCCAGAAGCCGAATTGGCCCCAGCCCGGCTGCTCGTACATGGTGAACGGGCTCGGCCCCTGTGCGGGCCCGCTGAAGAGCAGCCCTACCGCGCAGGACGCGCCCGCGAGCCCGTAGACGAGGGCGGCCGACTGCGCCCGACCCAGCATCGCGGCCGCAACCAACAGGCTCGCCGCGGTGCTGAACATGAACCCGATAGCACCGAACTGGTAGATCAACCCGATACTCAACCGTCCGCCGGTGAGCGCGCTGAGCTCGCCGCGCAGCGTCGGTTCGTGCGTCGTGAGGATCGCGGTCACCGTCATGAGCAACATGTTGAATCGGCGTTCCACCAGCGTGGTGCGGAAGCGCAACAGGCGGATCGTCAGCAACAGCCAGGAGGCCACCGTGATCGGCAGTGTCACGGCGGTCGGCAGCATCAGCGCGTATCCACGTTCCCTAGCGGCGGAAGATTGCCCGGCCCAGCGCCGAACCCGAACGGGGAACGTCGGTTTCGGACATCACCAGGGAAGCGAACAGCTCCGCCTGGCTTTCGAGAACGTCATCGTAGTCGGTCCGTGCCAGCACACGAAGGACAACGTCGGTGTCCACTTCGACGAACAACTGCTGCAGTGTGCGCAACCGCGACGAGGGGGACACATAGCCCGCGTGGTCCAGCAGCAGGTGCGCAATCTCGTGCAGCACAATGTGATCGGTGTGGTAGCCGGAGCTCGCCGCGTCATAGGCGACGAGGAAGCTGTCCGGTCGTTCGATGACCACCCCGCACGGAAATCCCCGTGCGGTCAGGTCCGGTTGCGGGAACAGCGTGATCGGCTTGCCGAGCAGCGTCGCGACATGATCGACGAAGGCTTGCAGGTGCCACGGTCGCGGTACGTCGAGCGAGGCGGCCAGCGTGCGGACCGGTTCCAGCGCGGGGTCGGACGGCGCGCGCCTGAACATGACACCATCTTCCGGGCCGAAAGGCCTTGCTGTCCAATGTTTCGCTACACCCAGACACCCTTGCCGACGGTGACGACGCCACCGTTGCTGATCGCGAAGCGCTCCCGGTCGCGCTCCAGGTCGACCCCGATGATCTCGCCCTCGCCGACCACCACGTTCTTGTCCAGGATGGCCCGGCGCACCACCGCGCCGCGGCCGATGCGCACACCCGGCATCAGCACGCTGCCCTCGACGGTCGCACCGTCGTCGATCACCACATTGGAGCTGAGCACCGAGTTGCGCACCGTGGCGGCCGACAGGATGCTGCCCGCGCCGACGATGGACTCCTGCGCCAGGCCGCCCTGGGCGAACTTGGCGGGCGGCAGGTTCTCCGCGGCGCCGCGGATCGGCCAGTGCCGGTTGTAGAGGTTGAACACCGGGTGCACCGAGACCAGGTCCATGTGCGCGTCGTAGAAGGCGTCGATGGTGCCGACGTCGCGCCAGTAGCCGCGGTCGCGTTCGGTCGCGCCGGGTACGTCGTTGTCGGCGAAGTCGTAGACGCCTGCCTGCCCGGAGGCGACCAGTGACGGGATGATGTCGCCGCCCATGTCGTGATCGGAGTCGGAGTTGTCCGCGTCGGC
The DNA here is from genome assembly GCF_044547795.1 of Nocardia sp. NPDC052316. Classification (NCBI taxonomy): domain Bacteria; kingdom Bacillati; phylum Actinomycetota; class Actinomycetes; order Mycobacteriales; family Nocardiaceae; genus Nocardia; species Nocardia sp. NPDC052316. The sequence continues at coordinate 642,156 of NZ_JBIUBB010000001.1, read as the reverse complement.
CTTGATCGAATCCACCAGCACCTTGGTGGTGAAGACATAATTGCCCATTGACGCAAAAGTGACATTGGGATCATCGGGCGTGCCCGGCGGATGCGCGGGCTTCTCCAAGAACTGGGTGATCAGGCCGGACTCGTCGGAGTCGATGCAGCCGAACGCGCTGGCCTCGCTGCGCGGCACCCGAATACCCGCCACCGTGACGCCCGCGCCGGACTCGATGTGATGGTTGACCATCTGTTCCGGATCCATCCGGTACACGTGGTCGGCGCCGAAAACCACGATGTAGTCGGGGTCTTCGTCGTAGATCAGGTTCAGCGACTGCATGATCGCGTCGGCGCTGCCGGTGTACCAGCGCGGGCCGAGGCGCTGCTGCGCGGGCACCGGGGTGATGTACTCACCCCCGAAACCGGACAGGCGCCAGGTCTGCGAGATGTGCCGGTCCAGCGAGTGCGACTTGTACTGGGTGAGCACGCACAGCCGCAGAAAACCCGCGTTGACCAGGTTGCTGAGGACGAAATCGATCAGTCGATAGGCGCCGCCGAACGGCACCGCTGGTTTGGCACGATCCGCCGTGAGTGGAAAGAGTCGCTTGCCCTCGCCACCGGCGAGCACGATCCCGAGTACGTGCGGCTGGCTCCTCACACCTGCCAAACTACCGGGTAACCGGCGCGCGAGTGGCCCCAGCGGTGGTGAACGTCTACTTTGAAGCGGGTGAGTTTCGGCACGGACACCGGTCGCTCGACGGCGGATTCCGGCGCGCACGACCGTCTTCGGGTCGCGATGCTGACCCGTGAGTACCCACCCGAGGTCTACGGCGGCGCGGGCGTACACGTGACGCAGCTGACCGCCCAGCTGCGCAGGTTGTGTGAGGTCACCGTGCACTGCATGGGTGTCGCCCGCACCGACGCCGTGGTGCACCAACCCGATCCCCAGCTCTACGCCGCCAACGCGGCGGTGCAGATGATGTCCGCGCAGCTGCGCATGGCCGACGCCGCGGGACAGGTGGACGTCGTGCACTCGCACACCTGGTACACCGGCCTGGCCGGGCATCTGGCCGCCACCCTCTACGGCATCCCGCACGTACTCACCGCGCATTCGCTCGAGCCTCGGCGGCCGTGGAAGGCCGAACAGCTCGGCGGCGGCTACCGGCTCTCTTCGTGGTCGGAACGCAACGCGGTCGAGCACGCGGACGCGATCATCGCGGTGAGCGAGGGGATGCGCCACGACGTGCTCGACGCCTACCCGGCCGTCGACCCGGACCGGGTGCACGTCGTGCACAACGGCATCGACGCGGGCGTCTGGTATCCGGGCCCGGTGGCGGCGGGCGCGCGACCGGTGCTCACGGTGCTCGGCGTGCGGACCGATCGACCGATCGTCGCGTTCGTCGGACGGATCACCCGGCAGAAGGGCGTCGGGCATCTGCTCGCCGCCGCCCGCGATTTCGACCCGGACATCCAACTGGTGCTGTGTGCGGGCGCGCCGGACACCAAGGAGCTGGAGGCGGAGACGGCCGCCGCGGTCGAGGAGCTGCAGCGCAGCCGGGGCAATGTGTTCTGGGTGCGCGAGATGCTGCCTACCGAGCAGATCCGGCAGATCCTGGCCGCCGCGACGGTGTTCGTGTGCCCGTCGGTGTACGAGCCGCTCGGCATCGTGAACCTGGAGGCGATGGCGTGTGCGACCGCGGTGGTCGCCTCGGACGTCGGCGGCATCCCCGAGGTGGTCAGCGACGGCAGCACCGGTCGGCTGGTGCATTACGACCCGGCTGCGCCGCAAGCGTACGAGCAGGCGTTGGCCGCGGCGATCAACGAGGTGGCCGGTGACCCGGTACTGGCCGCGGAGTTCGGGGCGGCAGGCCGGGCGCGAGCCATCGCCGAGTTCGATTGGTCGCGGATCGCGGCACAGACCGTCGACGTGTACGACCAGGTCCGCAAACTCTGATCCGAGGTGGGTTCACCGGTTGATGGTGCGGGCGGCTGGACCATCCGGCGCGGTCCGTGCATCGATCGCGGCAGCGGGGCCAGGTCGGATACGACGGCCGCAGGCTAGGTCGGGGGGCGACGGCAGCGGGTCAGGTCGGGGGGACGACGGCAGCGGGCCAGGCCGGGAGACGACCGTAGCGGGCCAGATCTGGGGACGAGTGCGACGGGCTAGGTCGGGAGATACGTGGAGACCAGGACCGAGGCGGTGACTTCGAGCGCATCGGGGAGGGTGGCGATGCGCGGATCCTCGGTCGCCGCATGATGGGCTGACGGCCCCATGCCGACGACGTTCGCCACGTCAACTCGCGTGAGTTTCATCGGATACTCGACCAGCACGCGTTCTGCCGCGGCGAAATGCCCGGACATGGCCGCGTTTAACCTGCGGTCCTTGTCCGGATCGATCGTCACCATGCCGAGTGGGCCGATCAATTCGCGTAGGTGCCGGTTGGTGGGGGTGGCGACGACGAATCGGCCGTCCGCATCGAGCACGCGGGCGACCTCGGCCGGATTGCGCGGGGCGAACACCGACAGCACGGCGCGCAGCGTGCCGTCGCGGACGGGCAGCCCACGCCACGCGTCGGCGAGGACCGACGCCGCCCGTGGATGGGCGCGGGCACAGCGCCGGGCGGCCGGCTTGGCCACGTCCAGCGCGATCCCGGTGCTCGAGGGAGCGGCGTCGAGCGCACCGGCCAGGTAATAGCCGGTGCCCGCGCCCACCTCCAGCACTGTGCCGGACGCATGCGCGTCCGGCCCGACCGCCTGTGCTGTCGCCGCGGCGATCGGTGCGAAATGTCCCCCGCCTTGAAAGGCGGCACGCGCGTCCAACATGGCCGCGGTGTCGCCGGTCATCTTCGTCGACGCGCCGGTCAGCAGGCTGACATAGCCCTGCTTGGCGATGTCGAAACTGTGCCCGCGCGCGCACCGCAATGCCCGATCGCGCGGCTCGAGTCCGAGCGCGCATTCCGGGCAGCACAGCAGGCCGGCCACAGCTGCCAGCGCTGAAGTATCAGCTGGTGACACTCTTCAGTTCGTCGCCGAGCGCCGCGGCCTCGTCCGGCGTGAGTTCGACGACCAAACGCCCGCCACCCTCGAGTGGAACCCGCATGACGATTCCACGCCCTTCCTTGGTTGCCTCGAGGGGACCGTCCCCGGTACGGGGCTTCATGGCCGCCATCCTCTGCTCCCTCCAGATCTGCGCGATATGCTGCGCACTTTCTTGGAACTCCAGTTGTCACCAACCAGCGAGCTCGCCGGCATTTGGCGAGCTACACCTGTCCCATTCTTCCCTATCGCGGATGTGGACGGATACCTGAGTTCAAAAAGTGACCGGTCGGACTGTGTCGGACACGTCACTACCGACCCAGCAATCGGCCAGGTGATCGTCTACCATCCCCGTCGCCTGCATCAGCGCGTAGGCGGTGGTCGGCCCGACGAAGCGGAACCCGCGCCGCTTCAATTCTTTTGCCAGAGCGACGGATTCGGGCGTGCTGGCGGGCACATCGGCACCGGTTTCCGGGCGCGGTCGCGGGTCGGGGGCGAAGGACCAGAGCAATGTGTCCAGTCCGATATCGAGGTCGCGGGCAACCCGGGCGTTGCCGATCGCCGCCTCGATTTTCAGCCGGTTGCGCACGATGCCCGGGTCGGCCAGCAGCCGCGCCACATCGGCCGCGCCGAACTCGGCGACCCGCGCGATCGAGAATCCGGCAAACGCCGCCCGGAAGGCCGGCCGCTTGCGCAGGATGGTGATCCAGGACAGCCCCGACTGGAACGCCTCCAGACACAGCCGCTCGAAGAGCGCGTCGTCGCCGTGCAGCGGCTTGCCCCACTCGAAGTCGTGGTAATCGCGGTACAGCTGGCTCTCCAGCGGCCAGGCACAGCGGATGCGGCCGTCGTCCTCGGCGCGGCGCAGCGGGTCGGGCGCGCTCATTTCGACTCCGGGGTGACCGGGGTCTGCCAGCGCGCGGCCTGCGCCTCAGCGAGCTGGTGCTGTAGCTCGTCGATCCGCGCGGCGAGCCGGGCCAGCGCCCAGTCCACCTCGGACGCCTTGTAGCCGCGCACCACCTGCTGGAACCGCAGCGCCCGCACATCGGCGCCGGAGACCCCCTCGGCCGGTAGTACCGTCGCCGTCGTCCCCTCCGGCAGCGGCCCCAACTCCTCGGCCCGCCCGAAGACCGCACTGGCGAGCAGGAACAGCACCGCGGCGACGAGACCGACGATCAGCACGTAGAGCAGCAACGTGAGCATGAGACGAGCTTATTGGCTGGGTCCGACACCAGGCACGCGGTGCCCACGCGGAAATCGGACGTCGAGGTCACCGGGGCAGCCGATTTCGTACGCGGGCAGGCAACTCGCCGGGCACGGGCTGGCTCATCCACTACCGCACCGCCAACCGCCGACGCGACCGCCATGGCAGCTGTGTCCGGCCCGAATCTGCGCAGCGGCGGGTTATCCGTGACGCGTTGTGTCGATGTTGAGGGACATGCCTGCCAGGCCGCGGCGGCGGACGGCCAGTTTGTCCGCGATGTCGAGCAGGGCCTTGGCGGCGGGGGAGTCGGGGCCACGCAGGACGATCGGCGAACCCTCGTCGCCCGCCTCGCGCACGGCCTGCTCGATCGGGACCTGGCCGAGCAGTGGCACGTCGGCGCCGACGGCGCGGGTGAGGCGGTCGGCGACCACCTGTCCGCCGCCGGAGCCGTAGAGCTCCATCCTGCTGCCGTCGGGCAGGTCGAGCCAGGACATGTTCTCCACCACGCCTGCGATCCGCTGCCTGGTCTGCAAGGCGATGGCGCCCGCGCGCTCGGCCACCTCGGCGGCGGCGATCTGCGGGGTGGTGACGACGAGGATCTCGGCGCCGGGGATCAGCTGGGCGATCGAGATGGCGATGTCGCCGGTGCCGGGCGGCAGGTCGAGCAGCAGCACGTCCAGGTCGCCCCAGAACACGTCGGCGAGGAACTGTTGCAGCGCCCGGTGCAGCATCGGGCCGCGCCACACCACCGGCGTATTGCCCTGGGTGAACTGCGCGATGGAGATCATCTTCACGCCGTGCGCCTGCGGCGGCATGATCATCTTCTCGACCTGGGTCGGCCGGGCGTCGGTGCCGAGCATGCGCGGAATGGAGTGGCCGTAGATGTCGGCGTCCAGGATGCCGACCGAGAGCCCGCGCGCGGCCATGGCGGCGGCGAGATTGACGGTGACGCTGGACTTTCCGACGCCGCCCTTGCCGGACGCGACCGCGTACACGCGGGTCATCGAGCCGGGCTGGGCGAACGGGATGACCGGGTCGGCCGAGTCGCCGCGCAGCTGCTTGCGCAGGTTGGTGCGCTGCTCGTCGTTCATCACGTCGAGGTCGACGGTGACCGCGCCGACGCCTGCGACGTCGGCAACGGCCTTGGTGACCCGCTGGATGATCTCGGTGCGCAGGGGGCAGCCCGCGGTGGTCAGGTAGACCTCGATGTGGACATTGCTGTCCGCACTGATCGCAATGCTCTTCACCATGCCCAGTTCGGTGATCGGCTTGCGGATCTCCGGATCGTCGACCTTCGCGAGCGCGCCCCGCACATCCGATTCCGTAACTACTGGCATGGCAGGAATTTTAGGCGTGTCAAATTCTGGGCAGGTCCCCGGCCCGTGGTGCGACGCCACTGCTGTAGGAGGTTTCCCAGGCCATGACGTTCGCGACGTAGGCCATCGAGTTGTTGTAGCGCAGGATCGCCTTGGACTGCTGGGCGAAGTCGCGCATGTTCAAACCGCCGTCGCACAGGTACTTTCCGGCGGTCAGTGCCGCGTCGAAGAGGTTCTGCGGATCGGCGATGCCGTCGCCGTTGCCGTCGGCGGCGTAGCGCTTCCAGGTCTGCGGCAGGAACTGCATCGGGCCGATGGCGCGGTCGTAACTGCCGAGGCCGTCCAGCTCGCCACCGTCGGAATCACGAATGACGTTGTTGCCCGCCAGGCTTCCGTCCAGCACCGGGCCGTAGACCGGGGTGAGCGGATTGCCGTCGGCGTCGGCTTTGCCGTAGGCGTGGGTGGATTCGACCCGGCCGATCCCGGCCAGCATCGACCACGGCATGTTGCAGGTGGGGTTGTCCGCGGCGAGGATGCGCTCGGCGTTCTCGTAGGCGGCGATCGCGATGCCGGGGACGCCCATCGGCCCCGCGGGCAGTGCAGCGGGCTGCCGACCATCCGCCAGCGCAACGGATTTCACCACCGGCGGCCCGCTCGGCTTCGCCATCTTGTTGACGACGAACTCGGTTTCGGCGGCAGGCTCCATCAAGGTCTGCGGCTGCGCGCCGACCGCGGCCTGATCGTCGGGGAGGTGTTGCTCCACCGCTGCCGCGGCCTGACTCGCGTTACCCACATCGGACGCGGCAGTGACTGCCACGAGTCCAGCGGGAACCAATCCGGTAAGTGCGATAACCGAGCTGCGCCTGACGGTGACAGCCGGTTGTTTTCGGTGACGCCCCACTGTGCGGTGACCCTCCAACGGCTCTTCGTGAGCCCTTCGTGATCTGACGAAGAGGAGACTACCGCATTCGAGACCCTTTTGTTACTGCTTCGTGACCTGCTTCGAGTTTGGCGTCAGCCTTGCGGGGCAGGGGGAAGCGGAATCACGATGCCGAAGGGCAACGTGATGCCCGGCGGCGGGGTCGGTGTCGCCGCGGCCTCGGGCTGGGCAGGCTCGATCGTCACCGTCGGCGGCGCGTCCGGCGTCGGCACCGTCCGCTGCTCGGGCGCGGGCACGGGGGCCTGCTGCGGCTGCGGTTGTGGCGCCTGCGCCTGCTGCTGCGCCTCGGGCGGCGCGCACACCGGCACCACGGGCGGCTGCTCCGGGTGCGCGGGATCCGGCGCAGCGGCCGCTCCCGCGCCGAAGGTCTGTCCGGGTGCGCCCGGCACGATCGCGGGCTCAGCGGGCTCGCCAGGGCGCGGCATGGGCGCCGGAATCACGGCGGGCTCACAGGGATTGAGCGGCTTCGGCGGCGGCGGGCAGAAGATGCCGCACGGAATCGGTGGCAGGCCGGGGATGGTGATCATCACCTCGGTCGGCGTCGGTGTCGTCGTGCTGGTCTGCGGCGCCGCGGGAGTGGTCGTGGTGGGCGCGGCGTTGGTGTAGGTCGCCGCGGTCATGTTCGGGCCCTGGGCGGCTGTGCTGCTGCCCGGCGGGATCAGATCGGGGGAGATGGTCACCTGGGTCGGCGCGCCACCGGTGCGGTAGGCCGCCGCCCAGCTGAGCACGTTGGCCGCGTAGGCGGTGGAGTTGTTGTAGCGCAGCACGGCGCGTAGTTCCTGCGCTTGGTCGCGCAGGTCCAGCCCGCCCGAACACAGGTACTTGCCCGCGGCGAGCGCGGAGTCGAAGACGTTGTTCGGGTCGGCGACTCCGTCGCCGTTTCCGTCTGCGGCGTACTGGCTCCAGGTGCCTGGCAGGAACTGCATCGGCCCCATCGCGCGCACGTAGCCGCCGCTGGCTGCCTTGATGATCTCGTTGCCCGGCAGCGTGCCGTCCAGTGCGGGGCCGTAGATCGGGGTGACCGTGGTGCCCGCGGCGTCGGTGCGCCCGCCACCCGCGTGGCCGGATTCGATCCGGCCGATGCCTGCGAGCAGGCTCCAGGACAGTCCGCAGCCGGGGGTGGAGGACTCGAGCGCGAGCTCGGCGTTGCGGTACGCGGCGAGCACCACCTCGGGAATGCCCAGCGCGCCGCCGATCAGCGGGAGCGAGATCTCCTGCAGCGGCACTCGTCCGGCGAACGGCGCCGAGCCGTCGGACGGGGTCATAGCCCGTAGTTTGCGGGGTGCTTCCTGGGTCACCGGCAGCAGGCCGACTGTCTTAGACAGTCCTGTTTCACTTGCTTTGCCGGTAGTGCCCGCCGGATTCGCGGACGACGCGAGCAAGGCCTCGGGGGCCTGGGGTGCGCCGGTGGGGGTGGTGGGGTCGGAGGTCGAGCCTGTGGCTACCAGACCAGCTACGACCAGGGCCGAGACGGTTATCGGAGCAGATATACGCATTCAGCCACACCAATCCTCTACGTCGTTTGAGCGGCTGTCCGGGACATCCCCTTCCCGAGCCGCTCGGGACAACGCTGTCCAGGTTACCCACCAGTCAGGTAGTTGTTCGGTATTTCCCGTCAATCATCAGCTACAGCCGGTGAAACCGGGGTGGACGCCTGCTTTCGGCCGGAGTTCTTCTTGCGCTGCGGGGAGTCGTCGCTCGCACCCTCGATCCGATCGAGTATCTCCTTCATCTCCTCCAATTCCCTGCGCAAATAGTCGCGAGTCGCCACTTCGCCGACCGCGATCCGCAACGCTGCGAGTTCGCGGGCGAGGAATTCGGTGTCCGCCTTGGTCTGGGCGGCCCGCATTCGGTCCTCCTCCAGGGAGACCCGGTCGCGGTTGTCCTGCCGGTTCTGCGCGAGCAGGATCAGCGGCGCGGCGTAGGCGGCCTGGGTGGAGAACGCCAGATTCAACAGAATGAACGGATACGGGTCCCAGCGTAATGCGACGACGAAGACATTCAGCGCGATCCAAATAATCACGATGATCGTCTGAATAGCCAGGTACCGGCCGGTGCCGAGGAACCGGGCGACCCGCTCGCTGCTGCGCGCGAGCGCCTCGGCATCCCACTCGATCCGGAACCTGGACTCGACCGGCGTCTCCAGCCGCTGCCGAGCGCCGCCTTTGTCAGTCATGCCGGACTATCCCTTCGTGCAGCTCTTCCTGGTCCCGCCAGTCGTCGGGCAGCAGATGGTCGAGCACGTCGTCGACGCTCACCGCGCCGAGCAGGTGGTTCTCCTCGTCCACCACCGGCCCGCAGACCAGGTTGTAGGTCGCGAAGTAGCGAGTGACCGCGGCCAACGGGACATCGGGGCGCAGCGGCGCCAGTTCCGCGTCGAGAATGCCGCCGACCAGATGGGCCGGTGGTTCGCGCAGCAACTGCTGAATGTGCACCGAGCCCAGGTAGCGGCCGGTGGGTGTCGCGGTCGGCGGCCGGACCACGAACACCATGGACGCCAGCGCCGGTGTCAGGTCCGGGTTGCGCACTCGCGCCAGCGCCTCGGCGACCGTGGTGGACGGGGTCAGGATCACCGGCTTCGGCGTCATCAGGCCGCCCGCGCTGTACGGCGAATGCTCGAGCAGCCTGCGCACCGGTTCGGATTCCTCCGGGTCCATCAGCGCGAGCAGCGATTCGGCCTCGCTGACCGGCAGCTCGCCGAGCAGGTCGGCGGCGTCGTCGGGGTCCATCGCCTCGAGCACGTCGGCGGCGCGGCGTACCTCGAGATGGCCGAGCAGATCGACCTGCTCGTCGTCGGGCAGTTCCTGCACGACATCGGCGAGCCGCTCGTCATCGAGGGCGATGGCGACTTCGATGCGCCGCTTCTCCGGAAGTTCGCGCAGCAGATGCGCGACATCGGCGGGGCGCAGGCCCTCGAACTGCTCCAGCAGCTGGGTGACCTCCTGGCCCGGCCGATCGATCTCGGTCGGCGTCAGCCCCGACACGCGGATCCAATCCACCACGTGCACGGTGCGGCGCCGCCCGATCCTGCGGTGCCCGCGCACCGCCACCCTGGTCACCCGCCAGTCCCTGGTGCGGGTCTGCTCCATGCCGAGATCGACCACCACCACATCGACCCCCGCGAGGTCGGGCAGGTCCGGATCCTGCACGCGCACCGCGGAATCCACGATCTGCGCGAGCGCGAGCATCTCGCCTGGTCGCTGAGTGAACCGGCGCAGGCTCACCGTCCCGGTGTTCAGCGTCACCACCCCCGGCTCGATCGCGGTGACCCGCAGGATGGGCACGAAAATCCGCCGACGGGTGGGCAATTCGACGACGAGACCGTGCACCCTCGGCTGTTGCCGGTCGTACCGGATGGCCACGACGACATCGCGAACCCGGCCGATAGACTCGCCGTCCGGCCCCAACACCACCAGGCCGGCCAGCCTGGCGACGTACACCCTGGTAGCTGCCATGCTTGCCAGGCTAGAGGTTCGCGGGCGGGGGGAACTACCTCGCCACGATCGACGGGAGTGATCTTGAAGCCGCGCCGTTCGGTGCTCGCCTGTCCCGGCAGCAACGAGAAGATGATCCAGAAGGCCAAGGGCCTGCCCGTCGACGAGGTGTTTCTCGACCTGGAGGACGCCGTCGCGCCTGCCGCCAAGGCCGAGGCGCGGGCGAATATCGTGGCGGCGCTCAACGACTCCGACTGGGGCACCCAGCTGCGCGTGGTCCGGGTCAACGACTGGACCACCCAGTGGACCTACGCGGACGTGATCACGGTTGTCGAGGGCGCGGGTACGGCGCTGGACGCCATTCTGCTGCCGAAGGTCACCGACGCGGGCCAGGTGCGCGCCCTGGATCTGTTGCTCACCCAATTGGAGAAGGCGAGCGGGCTCGAGGTCGGCCGCATCGGCATCGAACCGCAGATCGAAAACGCGTTGGGGCTCCGCAATATCGACGAGATCGCCACCGCGAGCCCGCGCGTGCAGGCGCTGGTCTTCGGGCCTGCCGACTTCATGGCGAGCATAAATATGCGCACCCTGGTGGTCGGCGAGCAGCCGGAGGGCTACGACACCGGTGATGCCTATCACCACATCCTGATGACAATCCTGCTCAGCGCCCGCGCGCACGGTCTGCAGGCGATCGACGGCCCGTACCTGCAGATTCGGGACGTGGACGGCTTCCGGCGGGCCGCGGCGCGCACCGCGGCACTCGGCTTCGACGGCAAGTGGGTACTGCATCCCGGCCAGATCGAGGCGGCCAACGAGATCTTCAGTCCGCGCCAGTCCGACTACGATCGCGCCGAGTTGATCCTGGATGCGTACGCCTTCCACACCTCGGCCGAGGGTGGGGCCCGCGGCGCGGTGATGCTCGGTGACGAAATGATCGATGAGGCAAGTGCGAAAATGGCTCAGGTGATCGCGGAAAAGGGCCGGGCCGCGGCAATGACGCGCACCACGCGTTTCACACCCCCGGGAATCCGGTCGGAATAGCAGAATAGAGACATGACGAATCCCTTGGGGAACTCGAATCGCGCACGGCAAGCGCTGCCGACGCCGCCGTCCGGCTGGCCGGTCGGCTCCTATCCCACCTACGCCGAGGCCCAGAAGGCCGTCGATTACCTGGCCGACAGCCAATTCCCGGTGCAGGACGTCACCATCGTCGGCGTCGACCTGATGCAGGTCGAGCGCGTCCTCTACCGGCTGACCTGGGGCAAGGTCATCGGTGGTGGCGTGGTGAGCGGAGCCTGGCTCGGCCTGTTCCTCGGCTTGCTGCTCAGCCTGTTCACCACCAGCGGCGCGCTCGGCCCGCTGCTGGTCGGTCTGGTCGGCGGCATCATCTTCGGCGTCATCTCCACCTCGATCCCGTACGCGGCGACCAAGGGGCAGCGCGACTTCGCCTCCACCATGCAGTTGGTGGCCGGGCGCTACGACGTGCTGTGCGACCCGAAGTCCGCCGAGCAGGCGCGGGACATGCTTGCGCGGCTGGCCATCTGAGGCATGGAGGTCGTATCGACGGTCCGCACCGGTGTGCTGGACTACTTCGGTGTGCAAGCGGCAGGCGTCGATTCGGCGTCGGTGACGTTCCTCGGCTTGGAACCCATCGAGATCCTGCGCATCGCCGACGGCGAGCTGGTGCACTACGCGACGGTGGGCGGCTCGCGCCATCCGATGGGCGATCCCACTGCGCTGCTTGCCGATCCGGTCAAGGGCCCGCGAGCCGAGCTGGTGCTCACCTTGCGCGGCACGGCAGGGGCGAGCTCGGGTCTGGCCAAGACGCTCGGTGTGCTCGCCGCCGCGCCCGCTGTGGAAGGTGTTGTGCTGCAAGCCGATGCGCTGATGGACCTGGGCGAGCCGATGTGGCATGGCGCGCCGTTCTCCGCGGTGTTGTTGGGCGACAGTGCGATTCCCGAGGTGGTGCTGCCCGAGCCTGCCGAGCCGGTGCGGTACTTCGCGGTGACGCCGGTGACCGCGACCGAGGCGGCCTGGGTGCGGGTGCGCGGGGCGCAGGCGTTGCGCGACGCGTGGGCCGAGGCGGGCATCGACGTGCGTGACCCCGAAAGGGGCGCCGCCAGCCTGTAATAGGGGCTAGAGCCAGTTGTTGCGCCGGAAGGTCGTGAACAGGCCGAAGCAGATGCCCAGGGTGACGACGATCACCAGCCAAAACCCCCACACCTCTTCCGATCCCGGGATGTGGGTGAAGTTCATGCCATAGAGACCCGCGATCATCGTCGGCACCGCCGCGATCGCCACCCAGGCCGAGATCTTGCGCATGTCGGTGTTCTGCTGCACGCCGATCTTGGCGAGCGCCGCGCTGATCAGCGCGCTCAGCGCGTCGTCGAAGTCGCTGATGCGTTCGGCGACGCCCGCGTGGTGGTCGGCCACATCGCGCATGTAGCGCCGAATCTCCTTGGGCAGCGGCACATCCGGCTTGTGCCCGAGCACCTGCAGCGGGACCGCGAGCGGATTCACGGCCCGGCGCAGCTCCACCACCTCGCGCTTGAGCTGGTAGATCGACTCGATAGCGACGTTGTTCCGCGGAGTGAAGACCTCTTCCTCCATCGCGTCGATGTCCAGCTCGACCGACTGCGTCACCTCGATGTACGAATCCACCACATGATCGGCGATCCCGTGCAACACCGCGCCGGTGCCGAGCATCAGCTTGGCCGGGTCGGCCTCCAGTTCTTTACGCAGCGAAGCCAATTCGGAATGCTCGCCGTGCCGCACACTCACCACGAAGTCCGGCGCGGTGAACACCATGATCTCGCCGGTCTCCACGATCTCGCTGATGCTGTGCAGTTCGTGCTCGACATAGGCGACCGTCCGCATCACCAGGATCAGTGTGTCGTCGTAGCGCTCCAATTTCGGGCGCTGGTGCGCGTGGACCGCGTCCTCGGCCGCGAGCGCGTGCAGCCCGAAGGTCTCGGCGATGTCGGCCATCTGGCCCTCGTCCGGGTCGTGCAGGCCGACCCAGACGAAGCCCGTGCCGCGGCTACGCACCTCGTCGAGGGCGTCGCGATGGGTGAATCTGCCGGGCAGCCGGTGTCCCTCGACGTAGACGCCGCAGTCCACGATGGCCCGTGCGGTCGGGACCGGGATGCGCGGCAGCAGCTGCCGCGGTCCACGGCCCGGACCACGGAACGACGGTATTGATGGCACACGGCGATGCTACGTCGCCTGCGTGTGCGGCAAGGGGCGCACGCCCGCGGCATCGAGTGGCGGGTCAGGGGGCGGGCAGCGGAGCGGCACCGCGCAGGGACGTGCGAGTGCCGCCGATCGAGCACTGTAAGACTGAAGGCGTGCGCATTGATCTGCATACCCACTCCACCGCGTCCGACGGCACCGACACCCCGGCGGAACTGGTTCGCAACGCGGCCGCCGCGGGCTTGGACGTCCTCGCGATCACCGACCACGACACCACGTCCGGCTGGACCGAGGCGGTCGAGGCGCTGCCGCGGGGTTTGACACTGGTCCGTGGCATGGAGATGTCGTGCATCGGCCTCGGCGAGGACGGCTGGCCGGTGCCGGTGCATCTGCTGGCCTATCTGTTCGACCCGACCGACCGCAGTTTCGCCGACGAGCGGGAGCGGTTGCGCGGCGAGCGGATCGAGCGGGTGCGCGCGATGGCCGAGCGGATGGTGGCCGACGGGTTGCCGATCGATCCGGATGCCGTGCTCGCCTCGGCCGGGCCGTCGGCCGGTCGGCCGCACCTGGCCAGGGCGCTGGTGGCGGCGGGTGTGGTGCCGAGTGTCGACGCCGCCTTCGAGGAGTTGCTCGCACCGCACGGCCCGTACTACGTGGAGAAGGCCGACACGCCGCTGCGGCGCGCGGTCGAGATGATCGCCACCGCGGGCGGGGTCAGCGTGATCGCGCATGCCCGGGCGCGCAAGCGCGGCAGATTGCTCGCCTTGGCCGACATCAGGGAGTTGGCCACGCTCGGACTCGGCGGTGTGGAGCTCGAGCACCCGGACCATTCGGCGCAGGACCGCGCGGTGCTGGCCGAGCTGGCCGCCGAGCTCGGCCTGTTCACCACCGGCTCGTCGGACTATCACGGCAGCAACAAGACCATCCGCCTCGGTGAGTTCACCACCGATCCCGCGCAATACGAGGTGCTGGTCGGCAAGGCGACCGGTGTGCCGGTGATCGCTTCGTGAGGCTCCTGCGTGGCCTGAGCGGGATCGTCGCCGCGGGCACCGTCGCGTTGATGCTGGTCATTGTCGGCACCGCGGTCATGGCGGGTCGCCGGGACTTCCCCGGTCCTGGCGTCGAGTCGGTGGCTTGGCATGTGGTGGTGGCTGTGATAGCCGTTGCGGCACAGATTTATTCGGACAAGCGTCGGGGTTTGGCTGCCTTTTCCGGATCTGCGGTTGTTTTTATCGTCGCTGGATTATTGCTGTGGACGCAGTGGTGGAGTTGATCTACGGGCGGCGTTATGCCATTCGGGTGACAACGGATCGAAAACGCCACCGCTAAATATTCCGCTAATGGTTGCGGCAACGTGAATTGTGGCCGAATATTTCTCATTGTGATTGAACTCGAGACGGACGTACTGGTTCTGGGCGGCGGCCCCGCCGGAACCTGGGCCGCCGTCTCCGCCGCCGCCACCGGCGCCCGTGTCGTGCTCGCCGACAAGGCCAGATGCGGCACCAGCGGCCCGACCGCGCACGGCACCACCTCGCTGTGGAACATCCCGCCCGGCCCGGCCAGGGACGAGGCGGTGCGCCGTGGCTACGCGCACGGCGGCGGACTCGGCGACCCGGTATGGATGCACCGGGTGCTGGAGGAGACGCACCGGCGGGTCGAGCAGCTGGCCCGCTGGGGCTATCGGTTCCCCGGCGCGGGACCAGGCTCTTCGCTGCGGGTGTACCTGGACGGCGCGAGTTATCTACGCCGGATGCGGCGCAGCGTGCTCGACGCGGGCGTGCGCGTCCTCGATCATCACCCCGCCCTGCAACTGCTCGTCGATCGCGACGGTGGCGTCGCCGGGGCCACCGGGGTGCGGCTGCACAACGACTGCCAGGCGTGGACGGTCCGCGCGGGCGCCGTGGTGGTGGCCACCGGTGGCTGTGCGTTCCTGTCCGGTGGCGCCGGCACCGATGTGGACACCGGCGACGGTCTGCTGTTCGCCGCGGAAGCGGGCGCCGAGCTCTCCGGCATGGAGTTCTCCAGTGCTTACGGCCTGACACCCGTTGTGCACCTGCGAAATTCCGCTCGGCCGAAGTCGGCGTCGGGGCTCGGGTTGCATTTCGCCACTCTGTACGACGAGTCGGGGGCGGTCCTCGAAGGTCACCGCGCCGCGGCCTTCGCCGCCATCGCCGACGGCCACCGGGTGTTCGCAGCACTCGACGACGTGCCCGTCGCGATGCGCGGCTGGCTGGCCGAGCATGGCCTGGTCGACCACACCGGCCGGGTGCCGCTGTGCGCGGTGCTCGAGGGCACGGTGCGCGGCACGGGCGGTCTGCGGGTGGCGAACCGCGACTGCGCGACCACGATCGGCGGGCTGTTCGGCGCGGGTGACGTGACCACCAGGGAGCTGATCACCGGTGCGGTGAGCGGCTTCGGCGGGCAGGGCGGCGCGTGGGCCATCGCCTCCGGGGTATGGGCAGGGGCGGGTGCGGCCAGGTACGCGCGCGCGGCCGACCTGCGCAGTCCGGTGCGGGAGGTGCCCGGCGCGGGGCTCAGCGAGGTGTCGCGGATCGATCCGCGCGCGGTGGTCGGGCTGGTGCAGGAGCACACGCTGCCGCTGCGACGCAGTTACTGGCGCAGCGCGGGCAGCCTGGTGGACAGCATCGGCGAGCTCGACTCGATGTGGCCAGGCGCCGAATTCGACCTGGGCGGCGCCGGGTTGGATCGGTTGCGGGCGCGGCAGGCGGCCGCGTTGCTTGCCGTGGCGCGGTGGACCAAATACAGCGCCTTGGCGCGGACGGAGAGCCGCGGCATGCATCGGCGCACCGATCATCCGGGGGCCGAGGCGGACTGGCGGGTGCGATTGATGTCAGGGGGCCTGGACAACGTGTGGGTGCGCCCGGACGCGCGCGAGATCGCGGCGTTGGACGCGGGCATGGTCGGTGCCACGGAGGTTGCTGTGCCGCCCGCCCGCGAGCCGGCGGCGCGGGGCAGGCGCGAGGCGCTCGTGCCCGAGGCGCACGAGCCGTCCGGCCGGCGCGAGACCCTGGTGTTCGACGCGCGCGGACCGGTCGTACGGCGGGAGACGCTCGTGCTCGACGCCCGTGGCCCGGCGGGCCGTCGTGAGGCGCTCGTGCTCGACGCGCGCGGTCCGGCCGTCGCGCACACGCGCGAGGTTGGTGTGCTGAGCACGCGGTCGGCGGCGATCCCCGACGCGCCGGAGATCCTGCCTGCGGACGACAACGCGGCGGCGCCCGCCGAGCACCTCACACCGGCCGACCCGATCGCGATGTGACAACTCACCGCCCGGTCGGCGCGGTACGCGAGTTTTCGCTTACCGCCTGGTAATTCCGTCGCAGTAGGCTGGGTGCGGGCAGGCGACACGGCGAGAACCAGACCGGTTTGGCAAGTCGCAGACCGTGCTGGCAGAATATGTCGGATTCCTTTACCTAAGCCACCGCCGGGTACTGGAGTTACGGAGATCTCCGCCTCGCGACGCACCGTCGCGACCCGAGGATCACGCCGCATGTTCTGTCCGGACCTACCCGTCCGGCTCCCGCTCCGCGGATCAGTGCCGCGCCACGTCAGCGAAATCGACAACGGGTTTTTTTGTGACCCGCCGTCACACGCGAAACGTACCGGTCTGCGCACTCGATGAGCGTAAAGAATCCACAGGAGCGGAGCCTGTGGAGCGACTGTAGACACTAATACCTATATACCCGGCGGTAACCGTCCCCCGGTTTGTCCGGCCCGAGCAGGAGTGAAATCGTGTCACCTGTGACTGACGCACCGAATGCCACTGCAAGTCTTTCCGAAATCACCCACGACGAGATTTTCGCGGGGCATCTCGGAGGCAAGCTCTCGGTAGAACTCAGCTCGCCGCTGGAAACCCAGCGCGACCTGTCGATCGCCTACACCCCGGGCGTCGCTCAGGTGAGCCGGGCCATCGCGCAGGACGCCGAGCTCGCCAAGCGCTACACCTGGACCGACCGGCTCGTCGTGGTGGTCAGCGACGGCACCGCGGTGCTCGGCCTCGGCGACATCGGCCCGCGCGCCTCACTGCCGGTGATGGAGGGCAAGGCGGCGCTGTTCAAGAAGTTCGCCGACCTCAACTCGATCCCGATTGTGCTGGACACCAAGGACGTCGACGAGATCGTCGAGACGGTCGTCCGGCTGCGCCCCAGCTTCGGCGCGGTGAACCTGGAGGACATCTCGGCGCCGCGCTGCTTCGAGGTGGAGAAGCGACTCATCGAGGCGCTCGACTGCCCGGTCATGCACGACGATCAGCACGGCACCGCCATCGTGGTGCTGGCCGCCCTCAACGGTGCGGCCAAGGTGCAGGGTCGCGCCATCGACGACATGAAGGTGGTGGTGTCCGGCGCGGGCGCCGCCGGTGTCGCGTGCACGAATATCCTGCTGGCCGCGGGCGTTCGGGACGTCACCGTGCTCGACTCGAAGGGCATCATCGCCCGTGAGCGCACCGACCTCAACGAGGTGAAGGCCGAGCTGGCCACCCGGACCAACCCGCGCGGGCTGACCGGCGGCGCGGCCGAGGCCCTCACCGGCGCCGACGTCTTCCTCGGCCTGTCCGCGGGTCTGATCGCCGAGGAGCTCATCGCCTCGATGGCGCCGGAGTCGATCGTGTTCGCCATGTCCAACCCGGACCCGGAGATCCACCCGGAGGTCGCGCGCAAGTACGCCGCGATCGTCGCCACCGGCCGCAGCGACTTCCCGAACCAGATCAACAACGTGCTCGCCTTCCCCGGCGTGTTCAAGGGCGCGCTCGACGCCGGTGCCCGCCGGATCACCGAGGGCATGAAGATCGCCGCCGCCGACGCCATCCTCAGCGTCGTCGCCGCCGAGCTGGGCCCGGAGAAGATCGTGCCGAGCCCGCTGGACCCGCGGGTTGCCCCCGCGGTCGCCGAGGCGGTCGCGGCCGCCGCGCGTGCCGAAGGTGTTGCCTAGCAACTCACTCGCTGGAAGGCGCTCTGTCCCGATCGGGGCGGGGCGCCTTTCGCGTGTCACGCTGCCGACGGTTCGACAGGTGGATCCAGACGTTCATGGCGATCATCGCGCACAGCGCGAAGACCAGGGACGCCGCGAAGAGGGGATTGCGGTCGGAGTTGGTCGCCCATACGAACAGCAGAATCGCCACGAGCGCCACATAGCCGCCGATGAACCTGATACTCACTGGTCAGACGTTAGCGATGTCCGGTGCCGACCGTGCGGTGTTTACAGCGAGTGGTCGTCGAGCCACTGGCGCGCCAGCTCCGCGGCCTTCGCGCCCTCGTCTCGGACGCTGCGGATCATCGCCGCGAGGTCGTCGGTGGTCAGTTCGCCCGCAACGTAATTGAGCTTCTTGATCTGCTGCTCGTCGAGCACACCCTTGCGGAACAGGGGCAGCACGTTCTCCGCGCGCAGGGCGTAGCCGGTGTCGGACAGGATCGTCAGCCCGTCGGTCGCCCCGGGTACGACTGAGGGTGGTCCGGTCAGTAGTCCGGCTTGAACCTGACCGTCCAGCAGCGCCTTTCGCAGCGCGGCCGGGTCGGGGAACCGCACGGTCGCGGCGCAGTCCGCCACCTGCTCGAGCGCGGGTGGCAAGGTAATCAGATCGGGGACGGGAGCCACGCCGACGGTGAGTGTGCCGCACCGCGGCACGAGATCGCCGACGGTGCGCACATTGTCGCGCGCCGCGGCCGCGCCACTGACCAGGACCCGCGGCCGCAGATCGGTGCCGTCGGCGGCATCGGTGACCACCAGCCCCTCGGGCAGCGACTTGCTCAGCGCCTTGCGCACCTGGTCGGGCGTGCGGTCGGCGGCGGTGGTGTCGAGGAAGGCCAGCAGCGCGCCGTTGTGCTCACCGACCAGGTCGACCCGGCCCGCGTCGAGCGCGGCCAGATAGTCCGCGCGCCCGCCGAGCCGCGCCTCGACCGAGGTGCGCGCCCCGGTGCGCGCCAATGCGCCCGCATAGATTTCGGCGAGCAGCCCCGACTCGATCGAATCACCGGCGCCGACCGTGATCCGCGCGCCCTGCGCATCGTTGCCGCAGGATACGGCCAGTGCGGCGGTCGCGACGACCAGTAATCGGGCCAGCATCCGCAGCGACGCGGGCAACACCATCCGGCGACACCAACTCTCCGAGAGACCGACAGAGCTAACAGGAACACCCTGAAGCGGGCAGTATGGACACCCAGAATGTACCGGTGGCTGTGCCGCCCCGGGACCTCGCACTGCCCGTCATGCCGGAAGGACTTCAGTGAAAACCTCGATCACCCCCGATGCCGCGCGGCACGGTCGGTCGGCGCTGCGGCTCACGCTGCGTGCCGTCCGATTCATCGTCGCCGCGACGGCGTTGGCCGCCGCCATGATCCTGTCCGCCTGCGGCAACTCCGACCCGCTCGCCAGCAAGGGCAGCTGCGAAGGCGACGGTCTCATCGTCGGCTCGGCGAACTTCCCGGAGTCCGAGACCGTCGCCGAGATCTACGCGGAGGTCTTGCGGGTCAACGGCTTCAAGGTCGAAACCAAGTTGAACATCGGTAGCCGGGAAGCCTACGTTCCCGCGGTGCGCCAGTGCGCGATCTCGGTGATCCCCGAGTACACCGGCAACCTGCTGCAGTACCTGGACAAGAACGCGACCGCGACCAGCGCCGCCGACGTCGACGGCGCGCTCGCCAAGGCCCTCGGTTCGGAGCTGGCCATCGGAACCCCGGCCCCCGGTGAGGATTCCGACGCGGTGGTCGTCACCAAGGCCACCGCCGAGCGCTGGAACCTGCAGTCCATCGCCGACCTGGCCGCGCACTCCGCCGAGGTGAAGTTCGGTGCGCCCGCGGAGTTCCAGGAGCGTCCGGGCGGCCTGCCCGGCCTGAAGAAGAACTACAACCTCGACATCGCTGCGAACAACTTCGTGCCGATCGCCGACGGCGGCGGGCCCGCCACGGTGCGCGCGCTGGTCGAGGGGCAGGTGACCGCGGCCGATATCTTCACCACCTCGCCGGCCATCACCCAGAACAACCTTGTGGTGCTTGCCGATCCGAAGCACAACTTCGCCGCGCAGAACGTGGTCCCGCTGTTCAACGCGGCCAAGAAGTCGGACAAGGCGCTGGCCGCCCTGAATGCGGCCTCGGCGAAGCTGACCACCGCGGAGTTGATCAAATTGAACGAGGCCGTCTCCGGTAGCAGCAAGACCGAGCCCAAGGCCGCGGCCGCGGCGTGGGTGGCCGCGCAGGGGCTGAACACCCCGACCGGGTAGGAGAAAAGCGTTGTCCGATATCGAATTCCGCGGTATCAGCAAGACCTATCCGGACGGCACGCACGCCGTCACCGACCTCGATCTGCGCATCGACTCCGGTTCGTTCACCGTGTTCGTCGGCCCGTCCGGCTGCGGCAAGACCACCTCGATGCGGATGATCAACCGGATGATCACGCCCAGCTCCGGCACCATCACCATTGCCGGACAGGACATTTCGACGGTCGACCCGGTAAAGCTGCGGCTCGGTATCGGTTACGTGATCCAGAGCGGTGGACTGCTGCCGCACCGCACGGTCGTCGACAATGTGGCGACCGTGCCGGTGCTGCGCGGTGATTCGCGCAAAGCCGCGCGTGCGGCGGCGCTGGAGGTGCTCGATCGGGTCGGGCTGGATCGGTCGCTGGCCGGCCGCTACCCGGCGCAGCTGTCCGGCGGCCAGCAGCAGCGCGTCGGGGTGGCCAGGGCGCTGGCCGCGGACCCGCCGGTGCTGCTGATGGACGAGCCGTTCAGCGCGGTCGACCCGGTGGTGCGGGCCGAGTTGCAGACCGAGATGCAGAGGCTGCAAGCCGAATTGCGGAAGACCATCGTGTTCGTGACGCACGACATCGACGAGGCGATCACCCTGGGTGATCGCCTCGCGGTGTTCGGCCGTGGCGGGGTGCTGCAGCAGTACGATCCGCCGGATCATGTGCTCGCCCAGCCCGCCACCGATTTCGTGGCCGATTTCGTCGGCCGCGACCGCGGCTATCGCGGGCTCTCCTTCCGATCGGCGCAGGACGTTCCGCTGCACGAGATTCGGACCGCGACGGCGGCGCAGGTACCGTCGCTGCGGCTGGACCGCGGCGACTGGGTGTTGATCGTGGACGACGAAGGTAAACCGTCCGGCTGGATCGACGTCTCCGGCGTGGAAGCGGTGCGCGGCGGACGTTCGCTGGTGGCGAGCACGTCCGCGGGCGGCTCGTTGTTCACGCCGACCGGCGACCTGCGGCAGGCCTTGGACGCCGCGATCTCCTCGCCCTCCGGAGTCGGTGTCGCCGTGGATGATTCGGGCGCTGTGCGCGGCGGCCTGCTGGCCACCGAGATCCTGCAACGGCTCGCCGATCAGCGCGCTGTCGAGGACGCCGAGCGCAACAGGCACTTCTTCGAACAGGAAGTGGGCGGCGGGGGATCGACGTGAGGTATCTGATCGACAACTTCGCCGAGATCATGGGGTTCACCAGAACCCATCTCTACCTGGCACTGGTGCCGCTGGTGCTCGGCTTGGTGATCGCGGTGCCGGTGGGTGCGCTGGTGCGCCGGGTCTCCTGGCTGCGCCGGATGACGGTGACCGTGGCGAGCCTGGCGTACACCATTCCCTCGCTCGCGCTGTTCGTGATCATCCCGCCGCTGGTCGGCATCTCGACGATCGACCCGTTGAACGTGATCATCGCGCTGACCGTGTACTCGACCGCGCTGCTGGTGATCGCGGTGCCCGCGGCGCTGGACTCGGTGTCCGACGAGGTGATCGACGCCGCCGACGCGGTCGGGTTCAGCTCGCTGCGGCGCACCCTGACCGTCGACATGCCGCTGGCCATCCCGGTTTTCGTGTCCAGCCTGCGCGTGGTGGTGGTCACCAACATCGCCATGGTGTCGGTCGGTGCGCTGATCGGGGTCGGCGGGGTCGGCAAGCTGTTCACCCAGGGCTATCAGCGTGACTATCCGGACGAGATCGTCGCGGGCATCATCGTGATCCTGGCGCTGGCCCTGATCTTCGACCGCCTCGTCTACGCGCTCGGCCGCTGGGCCACGCCATGGGTGCGGGCCGACGCGCGGTCGGCGCGGGCGAAAGGCGTTGCGGCATGAACCTTTTCATCGATGCCTGGCACTATCTCACCGACGGCGCGAATTGGAACGGCCCCTCGGGCATCGAACACCGTGTCGCCGAACACCTTTGGTACAGCTTTCTCACCATCGTCGCGTCCGCCGCGGTGGCGCTGCCGCTCGGTCTGGTGATCGGACACACCAAACGTGGGGCGGCCGTGCTCGTCGGTTTCGCCAACGCCATGCGGGCGCTGCCGACCCTGGGCCTGCTCACCTTTCTGGTGCTCGGCCTCGGCCTCGGTTTGATCCCGCCGCTGCTCGCCCTGGTGACCGTCGGCATTCCGCCACTGCTGGCCGGCGCGTACGCAGGCATCGCCAATGTCCCGGCCGATGTCGTCGACGCCTCGCGCGCCATGGGCATGACCGAGACCCAGATCCTGTTCCGGGTCGAGGTGCCTAACGCCATGCCGATCCTGCTCACCGGTCTGCGCGGCGCCACCCTGCAGGTCGTGGCCACCGCGACCATCGCGGCCTACGTCAACCTCGGCGGTCTCGGCCGCTACATCTTCGACGGCATCAGCCTCTACCAGTACGACCGTGTGCTCGTCGGCGCGCTGTTGGTCGCGGTCTTGGCCATGGTTCTCGATGGGGTGCTCGCCTTGGCCGTGTGGGCGAGCACGCCCGGCACCGGCCGGCTTCGTCGCGCGACTGTCCTGCCGGTCGCCCCTGATCTCAGCGCGCGAACCACCGGCTGAGCAGCCGAACAGTCCGGTTCAGCCCGGCTCCCGACTGATGTCGGGGGCCGGTTTGCTGTGCCCGCGATCACCGTTGTGCGCCGCTGCGGGGCCTTGCGATCACATTGTTCCGCGCCGTATATTCCACGTGGAGTATTAAGTGTGGAGTATGTCGGAAGCCGGGGCTATGTTCGCCTCGCGGGCCGATGGCTCGGCTCGTGCGGTGACCACCCGTGAGCGATCTACGGAAGGTGACGGAGATGGCGCAGCAAGCGCGTCCGACAGTGACGCCCCTGGCGATCGCTGTGCTCGCGCTGCTCGAGGAGCAGCCCATGCATCCGTACGAGATGTACCAACTGCTGATCGCCCGCCGGGAAGACGTGCTGGTCAAGGTGCGGCCCGGCTCGCTGTATCACACGGTCACCCGGCTGGCCGAGCACGGTTTGGTGCAGGCCGAAGGTGTGGACCGAGAGGGAAATCGGCCCGAACGCACCACCTACCGCATCACCGAGCACGGTCGCGCGGCGCTGCGCGGCCGGATCGCCGAGATCCTGCGCTATCCCGCACCGGAGTATCCGATTTTCCCGGTCGCCCTCGGCGAATCGCACAACCTGCCCGAGGAAGAGGTGCTCGCGTTGCTGCGGGAGCGGGCCGAGCACCTGAAAACCGAGCTCGCCGAGGTCGAGCTGATGATCGGCTGGGCGGGCGAGCGCGGGGTGCCGCGCCGCTACGTCATCGCGCTGCCGTACCTGCACGCCATGCTCGGCGCCGAGATCGCCTGGATCGAGAGCTTCCTCGTCGAATTGGCGAGTGGGGCACTCGAATGGGAGGACTTCGATCCGGCCACCGGCGATCGGCCCGGCAAGCAGCACCACGGCTGGACCAGTGACCACCTCACCGGGGCGCCGCCGGTGACCAAGATCAGGCGCGGCGCGGGCGCACCACCCTGAGGCCGCTCACCGACTTCGTTCGCCCGTCAGCGGGAACCTCCGAGATAGGACTGTCGAATCCATGACCACACAACGCAATCCGTGGCTGGCGCTCACCGCGCTGGTCGTCGGCTTCTTCATGATCCTGCTCGACATGACGATCGTCGCGGTCGCCAATCCGGCCATCATGGCGGATCTGCACGCCGACATCTCGAAGGTGATCTGGGTGACCAGCGCCTACCTGCTCACCTACGCGGTGCCGCTGTTGGTCACCGGCAGGCTCGGTGATCGCTTCGGCCCCAAGAACATCTACCTGATCGGCCTGGCCGTGTTCACCGCGGCGTCGCTGTGGTGTGGCCTGTCCGGCACCATCGGCATGCTGATCGCCGCGCGAGCCGCCCAGGGTATCGGCGCCGCGCTGATGACACCGCAGACCATGGCGGTGATCACCCGCACCTTCCCGCCGGACAAGCGCGGCGCGGCCATGGGACTGTGGGGCGGCGTGGCCGGCCTCGCGACGCTGGTCGGGCCGATCCTCGGCGGCGTGCTGGTCGACGGCCTCGGCTGGAAGTGGATCTTCTTCGTCAACGTGCCGATCGGCATCGTCGCCTTCGCGCTGGCCGCCTGGCTGGTGCCCGCGCTGCCGACCAACCGGCACAAGTTCGACATCCCCGGCGTGCTGCTCAGCGGCGTCGGCATGTTCCTGGTGGTGTTCGGCATCCAGGAGGGCAACAGCAACGACTGGTCGCTGCGGATCTGGCTGGTGATCGGCGCGGGCGTGCTGGTCCTGGCCGCGTTCGCGGTGAACCAGGCCCGCAATACCGGCGAGCCGCTGCTGCCGCTGAAGTTGTTCAAGGAACGCAACTTCGCGCTGTCCAATACCGCGATCGCCGCGATGGGCGCGACCGTCACCGCGTTCAGCGTGCCCTCCTACTTCTATCTGCAGGCGGTGCGCGAGATGTCGCCGACCGAGTCGGCGCTGGTGTTCGCGCCGATGGCGATCGTCACCCTGGTGTTCGCGCCGTTCGTGGGCCGGTTCGCCAACCGCCTGCATCCGCGCACCCTGCCGACCACCGGTTTCGTGCTGTTCGCGGTGTCGGTGTTCTGGTTCTCGGCGCTGATGACGCCGGACACGCCCATCGGGTGGTTCCTGGTGTCCGCCGCGCTGGCCGGTTTCGCGAACTCGTGCATCTGGGGTCCGCTCGCGACCACCGCCACGCACAACCTGCCGGTGCAGCAGGCGGGTGCGGGTGCGGGCGTCTACAACACCACCCGTCAGGTGGGTTCGGTGCTCGGTAGCGCGGCGATCAGCGCCTTGATCGCGGGGCGGATGTCGGCCAACGGACTGGGTGGCGGCAAAGTAGCCGAAGGTGGTGCGGGCCAAGGCCCCGTCCCCGAATTCGTCAAAGAATCGTTCAGTACCGCACTGGGGCAATCAATGCTGCTGCCCGCGGGCATCCTGCTGATCGGCGTTATCGCCTCGGCCCTGTTCATTCGGCACGGCAAACCCCCGGTGGCCGACCCGGAGGACACCCCTGCCAAGGCGGGGTCGCTGGCCGGCTGACAATTCGGTGCCACTGCGCCGCACGGACATTCGTTTCGTGGGCGCAGTGCCGCACGCGGACCGTAAGCTGTCCGCACGCCGTTGCCCAACGCGGCGTGGGAGCCGGTGGGGGTTGTGCAGGCATGGCAGAGAACTATCGCGTCGTTTTCCCGGACGGATATCACGCCCGACGAGAGGCGGAGACCGCGGACAAAGGGTGGCTCGATGTCGAAGTCGCATTTGCCGACGGCGCGGTATACCCGCTCTCCTTCTACGACCCGGCCCGATTGCGGCAAACAATCGAAGACGAGATCGCAGGCGGCAGTCTCTATTTCACCGAACCGAATCTGGTAATTCTCAAAAAGGTCACCACGGAGAACATCGAACTAGCGGTCGAAGATATGGTCGCCACCGGCTTCTTCGACAGCATCGAAGCCGAGCGGCGGTAGGGGTCGACCAGTGCGGCCTGGTGCGCCGGTAGCTCAGGTGACCTGGAGGGTGACGGAGGGGTAGCCGGTGGCGCCGTCGGGGACCACGTCGCGGCGTTCGGCGGACTGCACCTCGCCGGTGCCGTCGGTGGTGCGGGCGCGCAGGGTGTGCGGGCCCGGAGTGGCGTCCCAGTCGAAGGTCCATTGGCGCCAGGTGTCGATGGAGTGTTCTTCGGCCAGCTGGGCGGGTTGCCATGGGCCGTTGTCGATCTGCACCTCCACGGTGCGGACGCCGCGATGCTGCGCCCAGGAGACTCCCGCGACGACGGTGCGGCCCTGCTTGATTCGGCCACGGGGACGAGGGGTGTCGATGCGGGTGCCGGTTTTGACCGGGCCCAGGGCCGACCAGCCACGACGGGTCCAATAGGCGGTGGCGCGGTCGAAACGGGTGACCTCCAGCTCGGTCACCCACTTCGTCGCGGAGACATAGCCGTAGAGGCCGGGAACCACCAGCCTGGCGGGGTAGCCGTGCACCACGGGGAGTGGTTCGCCGTTCATGCCGACGGCGAGGATGGCGTCGCGGCCGTCGGTGAGGACCGACAGCGGAGTACCCGCGGTCCAGCCGTCGGCGCTGTGCGAGAGCACCATGTCCGCGTCGGGGTGCGGTCCGGCCTCGGCGAGCAGTTCGTCGAGCCGGTAGCCGAGCCAGCGGGCGTTGCCGATCAGGTCGCCGCCGACCGGATTGGACACGCACGCCAGCGTGACCAGCCGCTCCACGGCCGGCCGATTCGCCAAATCCGCCCAGGTGAGCCGGATTTCCCGGTCCACCATGCCGTGGATGCGCAGCGACCAGTCGTCCTTGGACACCTGTGGCACGACGAGTGCGGTGTCGATGCGGTAGAAGTCCGCGTTGGCGGTCAGGTACGGCGTGAGGCCGGGAACCCGCAGGTCGGCGCCCGGCGCGATCGGCACCTCCGGCGCACTCGGCTGCGGTAACTCGACCGCCGCCCGCTCGCCCGACACATCGCTGCGCCGCACCCCGAACAACCGCCCGCCGACGCCGGTGACCACCGCCAGACCGCCCACCACCAGCAGGCCTCGCAGCACCTGCCGTCGCTCCGGAGTCGCGGCCGCCTTCTCCGGCGTGCCGGTTGTGGATTTCCCTCCGGCGCTCGGAGTTTCAACGTCGCTCTGCGGCTCGGTGGCGTCGATCCGCCGAGTCAGCAACCGCAGCGCGTAGATGCCGACGCCGACACCGACGATGGTCGGTAGCGCACCGGACGCACTGGTCCGCGCGACCGCCGCGAAGACCGCGACCACACCGAAGACCGCGAGGATCGCCGAACCCGCCGCCCGCGACGTGCGTTCGAGCGCACCCGCCGCCGCGGCGACGACCACCGCGACCACCGCCATGCAGGCGTACAGCACCGCCTTGTCGCTGGTGCCGAAAGTGCTGATGGCCCATTCGCGAATGCCGTCGGGCGTGTGGTCGACCACCGTCGCGCCGAGGGCATTGAGGGGCGCGCTGTCGGCGCCGAAGAACGCCGCGAGCAGTTCCGCGACGCCGAGCGCCACACCTGCCGAGACGATCCCAGCCGCGACCCGCACTCGCAGATTGGCCATGAACTCGAGCGTACTGCCGGGCCGCCTCCGCCTACATCGATTCCCCTTCGGCGAACTCGTCGGCGAGGGTGTTCCAGAACATGAGTTCGTAGCTCTGGAAGAGCCGGGCGTAGAGGTGGGCCTCGTCGGTGTTCAGGCGGGCGGAGTCGATGCCCGCTTGGATGGCGCGCAGCGCTTGCTGTTCCACCTCGGGGGCGTCGGCGGCGAAGTGGTCGAAGAACGCGCAGGCCGCGTCGTCGAAGCCGTAGTGCTCGCGCATGCCCGCGGCGACGTCGCGGCAGTAGCGGCCGAAGGTGGCGAGGTTCGCGAAGATGCCCGTGGCGACCGCGGCGGGTTCGCCGTTCAACGCCAACCAGGCCATATAGGCGGGGTACGCCTGGCAGCCCGCGCGCGGCAGTTCGGTGCCCGGGTCCCGCCCGGCCGCAACGACCAGCGCGTGCAGCATCTCCTGGGCCTGCTGTTCACCCGGCGCGAGCATGCCGAAGAAGGTGCGGGAATGCGGATGGTCCGCGCGGGCCGCCAGCGCGTGGAAGCTGCGCCAGTCGCTACTGGTGATCCGCCACTGCTCGGTGGCGATCGCGGCGAACACCGCCCGCGCCGCTTTACCCGTGCTGATCAGTGGTACGAGCCGATTGTCCGCGTCCCGTGGCGTCAACTCCGCCTGGATCGTGGCGAGCAATTTCCTTGCGCCATCAGTCATCTCAGCAACCTCCCGGTTCGCGATGGGGTTGCTCTATTGAAACGTGAACAGGCGACGGCGCGACGTGAAAGTCCGAAAAGTCTTCTCGCAGCGAGGGTCTCGTGCCGAGCGGTGAGGTGCGAACCGGAGCGGCGCGCTGGATCATGGGCGCGCGAGTAACCCGGCGGGCAGGCCTGAGCCGAAACCGAAAGACGCCGCCCGCGAGGTAACCTCGCGAACGACGCCTCCAGGATTTCAGCTCAGCTGTAGATCTTCGCTACGTCGTCCGCGTGCTGCTTCATCACGACCGCGCGCTTGAGCGACAGCTTCGGGGTGAGCTCGCCACCCTCCTGGGTCCAGTCGACCGGCAGGATGCTGACCTTCTTGATCCCCTCGGCATGGGAGACCTTCTTGTTGGTCTCGGCGACCGCCGCGTCGATCTCGGCGACCAGTTCCGGGTTCTCGATCAGCTTCTCGATCGGGGTGTCCGCAGGCACGTTGTGGTTCTTCTGCCAGCCCGGCAGCGCCTCCGGGTCCAGGGTGATCAGCGCGGCGATGAACGGCTGGCCGTCGCCGACCACCATCACCTGACTGATCAGCGGGTGGGCCCGCAGCGAATCCTCGAGCAGCGCGGGGGACACGTTCTTGCCGCCCGCGGTGACGATGAGTTCCTTCTTGCGGCCGGTGATGGTGATGAACCCGTCCGCGTCGATGGCACCGAGGTCGCCGGTCTTGAACCAGCCGTCCTGGAAGGCTTCCTCGGTGGCCGCCGGGTTGCCCCAGTAACCGTCGAAGACCACCGAGCCGCGCAGCAGCAGCTCGCCGTCTTCGGCGATCTTGGCGGCGTGGCCCTGGATCGGCTGACCCACCGAACCGACCCGGATGTTCTCGGGGGTGTTCACGGTGATCGCCGCGGTGGTCTCGGTGAGCCCGTAGCCCTCGTAGATGGTGACGCCGACGCCGCGGAAGAAGTGGCCGAGGCGCGCGCCGAGCGGGCCACCGCCGGAGACCGCGGCGTCGCACTGGCCGCCGAGCGCGGTGCGCAGCTTGCTGTAGACCAGCTTGTCGAACAGCGCGTGCTTGAGCTTGAGCACCAGCCCCGGCCCGCCGTTGTCGATCGCCTCGCTCCAGGCGATGGCGGTGTCCGCGGCGGCGTCGAAGATCTTGCCCTTGCCGCCGTCGTGCGCCTTCTGCTTGGCGCTGTTGAACACCTTCTCGAACACGCGCGGCACCGACAGGATGAAGTGCGGCTTGTACGTGCCGAACTGGTCGACCAGGGTGGACCAGTCGGAGGTGTGCGCGACGGTCACCTTGGCGTCGAACGCGACCAGCGCGACCGCGCGGGCGAAGACGTGCGCCAGCGGCAGGAACATCAGCGTCTTCTTGCCCGGCCGGATGAAGGTGGCCAGCGCGATCCCGTCGGACCTGGACTCGGCGTACAGGTTGGCGTGGGTGAGCATGACGCCCTTGGGGCGTCCGGTGGTGCCGGAGGTGTAGATCAGGGTGGCGGCCGAGTCCGCGTTCACCTGCTTGCGCCGGTCGTGCACGAGCTGGTCGTCCAGCTCCGCGCCGCGGCTGATCAGCTCGTCGACGACGCCCTTGTCGATCTGCAGGGTCTCCTTCAGCTCCGTCAGCGCGCCGGCGTCGATCTCGTCGATGGTGGCGCGGTGCTTGTCACTGTCGACGATCAGCAGCTTGGTGGCGGAGTCCTGCAGGATCCACTTGGCCTGCTCGGCGGCCGAGCTGTCGTAGATGGCGACGGTGCAGCCGCCGACGGCCCAGATGGCGAAGTCGAGCACGGCCCACTCGTAGCGGGTGGGGGCCATGATGGCGACCCGGTCGCCGAGTTCGATGCCCGAGGCGATCAATCCCTTGGCGACGCCGGTGACGGTCTTCGCGAACTCCGCGGCCGTCACGTCCCGCCAGCCACCGCCGCCGGCAGGCACATTGAACAGCACCGCGTCGGGCGACTGCTCGGCATGCCGGAAGACGTTGTCGGAATTGTTCGCGTCGTCCGGAATGGTGTAGGAAGCCGGGACTTCGAACTCTCGCATCAGTGCCCTTCCACGTGGGTTTACTCGCCAGTAATCTACGACACCTGTGTCAGGGCCGTGAGGTCGACCACCAGAAACGGATCCGTGCGTAACACCCGAGCTACGGACCCGCTTCGTAGTTATCCTAAGTCCCGGACGTCGGCCGGTTGAATCGCTTCCCGCAGGAACGCGGCCAGTTCGCTGAGCGCCGCGGCGGCGGGAGCGACCAGTGCGGCCTGTAGTTGCGCAACGTGCCACAGGCCCGTGCTCTCGGTGAATTGCACCGATACCCCCGCCGCGCGCAGTGCGGCGACCAGGTCCCCGCATTGCCCGTGCAGCAACTCCTCGACGTCGACCTGGACGTAGGTCGGCGGCAACCCGACTAATACGCCGGTGAGCGGCGCGTAACCAGGATCACTCGAATCGCCGCCACCGAGATAGGCGGCGGCGCAGGCGCGCGACCACAGCCGGTTGATCACCAGGTCGCCGGCGCGTTCCGGGATCTGGTTCGGGTCGGTCCACGGCGCGATCAGCCCGAGCGCGGCCGGGGTGTGCCCGTGCCGGGCGATCAACCGCTGCGCGGTGGCCAGCGACAACCCGCCGCCCGCCGAATCACCGGACAGGGCGATCTGGTCCGGCCGGTAGCCCGCGCCGTCCACCAGCTCCAGGAACGCCGCCTCGGCGTCGTCGAGCGCGGCCGGGAACGGATGCTCCGGAGCCAGCCGGTAGTCGAGAACGTAGACGGCGGCACCGGTTCGGTGGGCGAGCCGGGCGGCCAGCGACCGATGGGTGGCGGGCGAGCCGACCGCGTAACCGCCGCCGTGCAGATAGAGCACCGCACCGTGCGGCGTCGGGGTGGCCGTGAGGCGTTCGGCGGGCCTGCCGCCGAGTCGAATCCGTTCAACGGTGGTGCCCGCAGGCACCAATTGCGCTACCGAGCCCAGCTCGAGCAAGCGGCGCTGCAGCCACCACGGTGCCCGCTGGTTCAGCGTGGCACGAAAGATGGGACGCAGCACCGCTCGCGCGACGGGCAGCGGAAGATGGATATCCCGCATGGGTCAAACTCGAATCAGGGTAGGAATGGGCGGTTCACGACGGCGGCGATGCGCTGGTAACCGGAGGCGGTGACCCGGACGAACACGTCGAGCAGCTTGGCCTCCCAGCCGATCAGCACCCGCCCGTGTCCCTTGCGCACGCCTTCGGTGATGGTCTGTGCGGCCATCTCCGGTGAGTGCATGGCCAGTTTCGCGTCGAACATCGAGGCGGCCTTCTTGCCGTCGATGCCCTCGGCCCAGGTGGCGTTGCGCGCGACGGCGGTCTTGATGCCGCCGGGGTGCACGCAGGTGACCTTGACCGGGTGCTTGCCGACCAGCATCTCCTGGCGCAGCGACTCGGTGAACCCGCGCACCGCGAATTTCGCCGCGTTGTAAGCGCTTTGGCCGGGGACCGCGATCAGCCCGAACAGGCTGGACACGTTGACCACGTGCCCCTCGCCGGACTCCATCAGGAACGGCAGGAATGCCTTGGTGCCGTTGACGACGCCCCAGAAGTCGACGTCCATGATGCGTTCGATGTCCTTGAACTCGGACTTGATCACCTCACCGTGGTAGGCGATGCCCGCGTTGTTGTAGATCTGGTGCACCTTGCCGAAATGGGCGTGCACCGCGTCGGCGTAGAGCAGCACGGCCTCGCGCTCGGCCACATTGATCCGATCGGATTTCACCTCGGCGCCGAGCTGTTCGCAGCGGCGTACGGTCTCGGCCAGACCGTCGGTGTCGATATCGGACAGCGCGAGTTTGGCACCGCGCTTGGCGAGGTTTTCGGCGAGTGCGCGACCGATACCGGAACCCGCTCCGGTGATCACACAAACCTTGTTCTGGAAGTAAGCGTCTTTGCTCACAGCTGCACCTCGCTGGCGCTCGGCTCCGCTGTGCGCAAAGCGCGCTGGCACATGATTCGTTCGCTGCGCTCACTCACTGGACAGCTCCCACTTTCACATCGGCACGGGACGATTTGGTTGTTTCATAGGCGGACAAGTCGAAATTCTTGGTGAGCCTACGGAATTCGAAGGTGAAGTCCGGCCACAGCGTGGTGTTGTTGCCGTGCTTGTCCAGGTACCAGCTGGCGCAGCCACCATTGATCCAGACGCTCTTGCTGAGCTTGCGTTGCAGGTCCACGTTGTATTCGTCCTGCACGTCGCGGCGCACCTCGACGGTCTTCAGCTTGAGCCGATCGACGGTGGCCAGCGCGTCGGCCACATAGTTGAGCTGCGACTCGATCATGTACACCATCGAGGTGTGGCCGAGGCCGACGTTCGGGCCGAGCAGGAAGAACATATTGGGGAAGTTGGCGATGGTCGCGCCCTTGTAGGCCTGCTGACCGATCTCGTCGAACACCTCGCTGAGGGTGCGACCGTCGCGCCCGGCGATGGTCTCGTAGGTGGGCGAGTCGGTGACGTGGAAGCCGGTCGCCACGATGAGCGCGTCGATCTGGCGTTCGGTGCCGTCCTCGGTGACGATCGAGTTCGCCCGCACCTCGGTGATGCCGTCGGTGACCACGTCCACGTTGTCGCGGCTGATCGCCGGGTAGTAGTTGTTCGAGATCAGCATGCGTTTGCAGCCGATCCGGAAGTTCGGCGTCACCTTGGCGCGCAGCTCCGGATCGCGGACCTCGTGCCGCAGCTTGGCCCTGGCGATCAGCTCGAACGCCTGCATCAGCGCGGGGAACTTGGCCAGGCCGACCACCTGGGTCTCGCGTGCGGCGTAGATGGCGGCGCGGGACAGCCGCTGGAAGCCGGGCACGTACTTGAAGGCGAGGTGTTCGGCCTTGGTGTACGGGCGATCGATGCGGGGGAGCAGCCAGGGTGCGGTGCGCTGGTAGACGTCGAGATGCGCGACCTTGTCCGCGATGGCGGGCACGATCTGAATGGAGGAGGCGCCGGTGCCGATGATCGCGACGCGCTTGCCGGTCAGGTCGGCGTCGTGGTTCCACCGGGCGGAGTGGAAGATCTCGCCCTCGAAGTCGTTGATGCCCTTGATGTCCGGCAGCGCTGGCTCGCACAGCGCGCCGATGGCGGAGACGAGGGTGTCGGCGACGAAGCGTCCCTGGGACGACTCGACTTCCCACTCGGCGGTGTCGTTGTTCCACCGTGCGCCGGTGACGTCGCAGTTGAAGACGTGCTTGTCGAGGACCCGGTACTTCTCGGCGACGCCCTTGATGTACTGCTGGATCTCCCCTTGGCGGGAGAACGAGCGCGACCAGTTCGGGTTGAGCGCGAACGAGTAGGAGTACAGGTGCGAGGGCACGTCGCAGGCGGCGCCAGGGTAGGTGTTGTCGCGCCAGGTGCCGCCGACATCGTGGCCGCGTTCGAGCACCAGATAGTCGTTTCGACCCTGCTGGCTCAGGCGAATGGCTAGGCCGAGGCCCGAGAATCCGCCACCGATGATGATCGTCTTGACGCGGCGGACGGGCCGGTCGCCGACAGCTTTGTCTGTAACCTTGCGACTCATATAACCGAGCGTAGAGGCTTATTGAGCGGCAGTCAACAGTATTGAATCACGTTCAGTAGGATGTTGATGTGAGTAGCAGTCGTTCCGGTTCAGGAGAGACCAAGCGCGTCCGGCTCAGCCCGGACGAGCGCCGACTACAACTGATCACCCTCGGCGCCGAGATGCTCGCCGAGCGCGCGCTCGAAGACATCTCCGTCGAGGACATCGCCAAGCAGGCGGGCATCTCCCGCGGCCTGCTGTTCCACTACTTCAGCTCGGTGCACGAATTCCACGAGGCCATCGCCCGGCAGGTCAGCGCCGAGTTCCTGATCGCGACGGCGCCCGACCGCAGCCTCGGCCTGTTCGACATGCTCCGCGACTCGGTCGAGCGCTACGTCGACTACGTCGAGCAGAACCGGGCGGCCTACCACGCGATCCTGCGCGGACCGTCGAGCTACAACCCCGGCATGGTCACCTACGTGAACGAATCCCGCAGCGCGATCGCTGAACTCGTACTCACCGAGATTCCGATTCCGCCGGACGATCCCGATCGGCCCCGGCTGTCGCTGGCTATTCGCGGGTGGATCGCCTTCGTGGAGGAAACAATTCTCACCTGGATGAGCGAGAAACCCATTCCGCGGGCACAACTCATCGAATTGCTGGTGGAATCGCTACCGGCGCTTGCGTTGAGCCCGGAACTTACCGCCGCATTGCGCGGTTGAACAACCCCCCGACCGGGGGCAAGTTGTTGTCATGCTGCACCCAGAATTCCTGTCATGACGCCCGCCGGGTGACGAGATAGCGTTTATCGCAATGCCTTCCGAGCGCATTGCGGCGAGGTTCGCCGCCGGGTACAGGGAGTTCAGGGGGAGGGGGCTCAACGATGTCCTCCATCACGCAATACGCCGCATTCGCCGGGGTGATGTTGGTGGTGTCGGCGTCCCCTGGGCCGGATCTCGCGGTGATCATGAGCCGGGCACTGAGCGGCTGGGCGGCCGGTGCCGCCGCGACACTCGGAGTGGCGGCCGGGATGTTCCTGTGGGTGCTCGCGGCGGTGACCGGAGTCTCGGCCCTGCTCGCGACGTCGTCGGAGGCGTTCACCGCGGTGCGGCTGCTCGGCGCGGCGTATCTGATCTTTCTCGGGGTGCACGCGTTGGTACAGGCGCGACGGGCAGCGGGTGGCGCGATGCTCGGACCCGTTGCCGCGCAGGGCTTCCGGCGTGATCTGGGGCGCGGGTTCGGTAGCAGCGTCCTCAACCCCAAGACGGCCGTCTTCTTCGTCGCGCTGATTCCGCAGTTCATTCCGGACGGCGCGACGGTCACCGACGCGGTGGCGCTTCCGTTGGTCGCGGTCGTGGTGGTGACGGCGTGGTTCCTCTTCGTCACCAGTGTGGTGACGTGGCTGCACGAGCGGTTCGCGCAGGCGCGGACGCGTCGGCGGATCGACACGGGGGTGGGTGTTGCGTTGGTGACCGTCGGAGTGGGAGTGGCCCTTCAGTAGGTAGCGCGGCGAAGGTTCGGCGCGACGATATGACGAGTGGGACAAAGCAATTGAGCATGATCAGCAATGACACCATCGGTATCGACAACACTTCGCTGCATCGCGACTATCGGTCCGGTGCTTTCGCGGCGCGCGTGGACTGGGAGCCCCAGGTAATCGCGGTGGCGCTGCATGCGCTGCTCGATCGGGTATTCGGCGCGCGGGGCAGTATTTTGGTCGCGACCGCGGCGCGGCTGCGGGTGGTCGATGTGTCCGGCGTCGATGTCGAGCGGCATACGCTGGCGGATCTGTGTGCATTGATCAAGGCTTCGCCGGTAGTGCGTGCGGTCGATATCGCGGCGGGACATCTCGTTTCCGATGTCGAACCGGCGCGGCACCTCGAGTTGATCGAGCGGTTCCGGCCGGTGACCGCGGTACATATCGGTAGCGGGGAAATCAGTGTTGCCCTACCGCAAGACGGTGATATCGATGTGCGCGAGGTCGTCGAGGTGATGTCCGGCGCGTGGGCACAGGGGGTTTTGGCCAAGGCCGAAGATGTTCTGCAAGACGCATTCACCGGGCCGAGTTTCGAGAAGCGTATTCGTGCCGACGAGCCGGACCTGTTTGTCACGCGTTTCGTCCAGATGGCTCGCGCCTATCCTTCGCGGATTGCCGTCGAAACGGCCACCAAAACAATCTCCTACGCCGAACTGGATCGTACTGCCGACGGCATCGCCGCTGACCTGCAGAAGCGCGGCGTGCGGGCCGGTGAGACGTTGCTGCTCGTGCCCAACCGGGACGAGACGCTCGTCGCGACCTTTGTGGCGGCGCTCAAGGCCGGGATCACCGTATCGATCGCTGATCCCGAGGCTCCCACCAGCTATATCGAGGAGTGTGCGCGGGTCGCGGGCGCCGATCATGTGGCCGATCTTGCCGGTGTCGGCATCTCAGGGGCGTTCACCGCGCTCGGTCTCCAATCCGCCGTCGAGCCCGATCGATACGAGGCCGAACGGTTTCGGCGCGACGATTGCGCGATCATCACCTTCACCTCGGGGACCTCCGGGACGCCCAAGGCGGTGCGTGGACGGTACGGCTCGCTCACCTACTTCTTCGATTGGATGGACGGCCGATTCGGCTCGCTGCGCGGCGCCAGGTTCGGTATGTGTTCGAGCATCGGCCACGACCCGTTGCAGCGCGACATCATGACCCCGCTCTACCTCGGCGGCACCATCGTGGTGCCCGAGCATCGGAGTTCGACCGTCACCGAGGCGTTTCCGGGTTGGCTGGCGGAGCATCGGGTGCAGGTCGTGTGCGTCAATCCGGCGGCGATCCGGCTGCTCGCGGGTGCCGAAGATCCGTTGACAGATCTGGCTGTCGTCTTTCTGGTCGGTGCGGCGCTGACCCGTGCGCAGGTGAAGACGGTGGCTCGGGTCGCGCCCGGCGCGCGCACCGTGAATCTGTACGGCTCTACGGAAACACAAAGGGCCGTCGGCTATTTCGAGGTCGATACCAGTGCCGCCGGGTTGGCGAAGGTGCCCGAGGTCATTCCGGTCGGTTCGGGGATGAAGGACGTCGATGTTCTGGTTGTCACGCCGGGGCGTCGAGTCTGCTTGCCGCTGCAGACCGGGCAGATCGTGGTGCGCAGTTCGCAAGTCGCGCTCGGTTATGCGGGGGATGCCGAGCTGACCGCGACGAAGTTCTGTACCGGAATACCGGAGGGCAACATGATTCCCGCCTATCTGACCGGCGACCTCGGTTACCGTTCGCCGCGCCACGGGGTGATGTTCGGCGGTCGCGCGGACCAGCAGGTCAAGATCAACGGCTACCGCATCGAGCTCGACCACATCTCGGAGAAGTGCCGGACCATGGCCGCGGTGAAGGACGCGGCGACCATCGGCTTCGAGCTCGACGGTGCTACGGCGTTGGCAGTGTTTCTTGTTCCGGTGGACGACTCGATTCAATTCGAGCCCATGGCCTTTCGGGCCGCGCTGGCGGCACGGGTACCGAAATATATGCTGCCGCAGCGGGTGCTGACGGTGACCGGTATGCCGATGACGCGCAACGGAAAGGTCGATGTCGCGGCCTTGCGTGCGATGTTGTCCGAGCCGAGGCCGAGTGGGGATACCACGGGTACGGCGGCACAAATCCGTGACTATCTGCGCTACACAACGGGACTCGATGAGCCAGACATGAACGCGCCGTTCGACGCCCTGGGCATCGACTCGCTCCGGTTCGCCGCGCTGCTCAGCAGGGTTGCCGGGCCCGGAGCGTCGCGGGCCGGTATAACCAACGCGCTCACCGCTGCCGAGCTGGTGGAAGCTCTCTCCGATGCCGGAGCTCGCAAGGCTGCCACCCCGCCATCCAGTGCGCCGACGCCGCCGCAGCTCGATGTGCGCGCGTTGCTCGGACCGGCCGCTGAGGTCAGCGAAACCACGATCCATTTTCGCGGTCGGCGCTTCGATCATCTGTGTTCCAACAGCTACCTCGGCCTGAACTCACACCCGGATATTCGTGCCGCGATGGTCGAGTTCGCCCGGAGTTCCTCGACTTTCGGCTCACACGGGTCCGGTGCGATCAACGGTTATACCGTCGTGCATCAACGATTGACCGATGCGTTACGGTCCCTGCTGCAGTGCGAGGCCATAACCCTGTACAGCTCCGGCTATTTGGCGAACGTCTCCGCCATTCCCGCGATCGCCGGGCCCGACGACGCGTTGTTCATCGATGAGCGGTGCCATCGCTCACTGCTGGACGGCTGCCTGCTCAGCGGTGCCGCCCTGCACATCTATCGGCACAACGACCCCGATGACCTGCGTGGGCAGCTGCAGCGCTTTCCCACCCGCGGACGGCGAGTCATCGTGTGTGAGGCGATCTTCGGTGTCGGGGGGGACATCGCCGACCTGCCCGGCCTCGTCGCCTGCGCCCGGGACGCGAACGCTGTGCTGTTCGTCGACGAGGCATCGTCGGTGGGCCAGCTCGGTCCGGGTGGGCGTGGCATCGAAGCGCACTACGGAATGCCGGGAAGTATCGATGTCCGGGTCGGTTCGCTGGCCAAGGCTTTCGTGGGTGGGGGCGGGTTCGTCACCAGCTCGGGCGAGTATGCCGAGCGACTGCGCCGACATCGCGGGGCTACGTTCTCCACCGTGATCTCGCCGATGGCGGCTGCGCTGGCCGCCGAGTCCGTCGAACTGCTGCTGCGCAAGGGGGATACGTTGATGGAGCGGCTCGCGACGAATCGAGCGACCTGGACGACCGCGCTGCACTCGGCCGGATTCGATACCGGGGTCTCCGCGACCGCGATTGTGCCGCTGCTGTTTTCGGATGCGGGGGATACCGCCCGTTGGTTCCATGCGGCGCTGGATGCCGACGTGTTTCTGCTGCCGCTGTCCGGGGCATGGAGTTCGCGGCCCGGTGGTGCGTTGCGGTCGACCGTCACCGCGGCACACGATCCAGAAGTGCTGATCGATGTGGCGGAACGGTTGCGGTTTGCGAAGTCTCGCATGGCCGCTTCGGAATAGGTTGGACACCATGGGAAATCGTTCGGTGCACGTGGTGGTAGGCGGGACCAGGGGGATCGGGGCTGCGACCGTCGAACTACTCGCCGCCGACGCACGCAACCACGTCGTGTTCTGCGGACGGGATCGCGCCGCCGGGCACGACCTGTCCGAAAAGCTCGGCGACAATGTCGAATTCATCGCTGCCGACGTCACCCGCCCCGCCGACGTCGATTCCTTCTTCGACGCCGTCGAGAAGTACGCGAGCGACTTCGCCGGCGCCTTCAACGCCGCGGGCGTGATCGGCACCGACACCATCCTGCGCGGTGCCCGTTTCCACGACTCCACCGAAGCCCAGTTCGACACCGTCTTCGATGTCAACGTCAAAGGTCTCTGGCGCTGCCTGCGCCGCGAACTGCGCATGATGTCCGTCAACGCCGCAGGCGCGATCGTCAACTGCTCGTCGGTCGCCGGACTGCGTGCCGCCGACAGCCTCTCGGTCTCCTACACCGCCAGCAAACACGCCGTCGTCGGCCTCACCCGCGCCTTGGCCGCCGAATACGCCCGAGACGGCATCCGCATCAACGCCGTCTGCCCCGGTGTCATCGACACCGACATGCTCGGCGGTCTACACGACCAACTCCTCACCCACCTACGCGCCAAGAATCCTGGCGCCCGCATCGGCGATCCCGTGGAAGTGGCCGGGGTAGTGGAGTTCCTACTGTCGGAGCGAGCGTCCTACATCAGCGGAGCTGCGATCCCCGTCGATGCCGGTGGGTTGTACGGGGCGCTCTGATGTACTGCGGTGCGCGGACAAGCTCATTCGGGACGTCCGCCCCTGACACCACCGCAGGTCCTCCCTTCGTCGGACGCGGCGGCACAACCGGATACGCCAGCATCAGAACCGTGTCGTACACCCGAACGGAACACCGATGACTCTCCCGCTCGTCGCCGCGCTGATCGCCCTCGCCCTCGTCGACAGCACCAGCTTCGGCACCCTGCTCATCCCCATCTGGCTACTGCTGACCCCCGGCCGCCTCCGCCCAGGCCGCATCGCCGTGTACCTCGCCACCGTGGCCGTCTTCTACTTCGCCGTCGGCGTACTGCTCGTCCTCGGTGCCGACACCGCACTCACCGCCCTCCGCACCGGCTCCCTCGACCTCCCCGAGCTCCCCCTCCGCATCGCCCAACTGATCCTCGGCCTCCTCGTCTTCGCCCTCAGCTACCGCCTCGAAGCCAGAGCCAAACGCCAAGCAGGCCAACCCGGCAAGATCCACCGCTGGCGCACCAAAGCAATGTCGGGCACCGGCAGCCCCCGCAGCCTGATGAGCCTCGCCCTCGCAGCCGCCGCCCTAGAGGTAGCAACCATGCTCCCCTACCTGGCCGCCATCGCCCTCATCGCCAACGCCAACCTCACCTGGCCCCTAACCGCCCTAACCCTCGCCGCCTACTGCGTCCTGATGACCGTCCCCGCCCTAGCCCTAGCCGCCGCCCGCCTAATAGCCCACCACCGAATAGACCCCCTCCTCCAACGACTCAACGACTGGCTGACCAAACACAGCGCCACAGCCATCGGCTGGGCTGTAGGCGGCATCGGAATCTGGCTAACCCTCAACGCCGCCGCCAACCTCATCTCCACCGGGTAACCACCCAGGCCCGCCACGGCTTAACGCACAAAGCACCTTCTTGACGCATACTGCAGCCTTCGTCAAAAGCCAGTTCCATACGTCAAGTCGTCAACGCGCGATTCTGTTGTGTTCCGGAGTGGTGGCGTCAGTCGTTGATATCGTCCGAATCATAATTTATCGCGAGGTTATCTGGCTTCGGTGGCCACGGTGGTGCCGTGATACGTCTCCCAGTCCAACGATCGACCTGCACAACAGGGTATTCGACTTGATCCTGCATGCCAGATCGGTCCGACATCAACGTCTCGCCTGAGAAGATTCCGAAGGCAGCGTCCGGCTGCCGATAGGACACGAACATGTTCCATCCGTTGCGGAAGCCCACACGAAGGCAGCCGGATTTGAAAAGTACTGCGGAAACTATTGGCGCAGAGATATTTCGCTCGACTTCAGCCGGCCGCCAGTGGGTGATCACGTGCCGATCGGGATGGTCTGGTGCCAACGACCGCGGAGATAGCTCCGTCTCGTAGCTTGCAACGATCCGAAACGCTGAATCAAGTGACAGCTCGAAATGGTCTGCGCCCCATTCGATATGTACCACCTGGCTGTCCCGTAGCGGTCGCAACAGCCACCGATCATCGTATTCCTTAATTTCCCTGATCATCCCCGCCCGTCCATCCCTGGTTCCTGCCGCTACGTACTCGGTGAAAGGTGCGTTTGCATGAATTCGACAAGTTCGTCCAGGACGCTTTCTATACCGTTGCGAACCGGCTCCTCGGTCGGTCGACCGGCATTGATGTCTTCCCGGAGTGTGAGTATGCCTGCCAGTAGGGCCGATTCGAGCCGCGCTCGCTGAGCGTCCGACAGTGAATAGAGTGATATGTCATCAAAGAGTTCGCTCATTTCGAGCTCTTTGATGTCGGCTGAATCTGTCAGCTTTTTTGTGGCACGTGTGACGATCATCCTGTAGACGGCCTTGCGAACGCTGAAGATATCTTCGGCCGCTGGCGAAAAGCTGATTGTTGTCATCAGAATCCAATCCTCAATATCTTCGCCTGTTTGTCGGCGGGGAGGGAATCAACGTATCGCTTGACGTCGGCAATCGCCTCATCGCTGAAACCGGTCAGGTCGATGAGAGTGGCATCGGTCGACTTCGTCAGATGGTGGTCTACTGATCTATTGAACTTCTCCGCCGCCTCGGGGCTCCAGTGGTCCGACGCTTTGGGGTTGCCCATTTGATCGTAGATCTTTCCGTCCTTGTCGACGTATTCACCGTCTCTCTCCTCCGCGGTGGCCCGTAGTCCCAGCTCAGGGTGCGCCTGTTGCGCCCGCTCGAGGGTTGCTTGCTCGGCCTCACTCAGGCGGCCGAAGTTCGGGTCCTCCGCGGGGTTGTTGGCACCTGGGTGGGGATGATCGCCGTCACCATCGATCAGCACTCGCATGGCGATGATGGAGGCTAGGGAGGTGAGGGTGGTGCCTAGGTCGGGGACTTTGTCGAAGGAGTTGATTACGCCGACGGCTCCGGCGGCGGCGGTGGCCAGGCCTACTGCTTTCAGGAGGTTGCTGCCCTGGTAGACGGTGCGGATTGTGTTGATGGTGTTGGTGACTATGACGCCGACGCCGCCGGCTCCTGCTGCGGCGCTGCCGCCGAAGGTGAAGAAGGCGGCGGCTGCGGCGGCTACTACGGTGAGGCCGATGGCCCATTCGGCTTGGGTGATCGAGGATTCGATGTTGCCGCGTACTTGGACGGTGCCTGCGTGGTAGTCGGCGACCGGAGCGGCCAGGTTTTGGGTTGCGGCGGCGACCTGGGTTGCGCCGTTGCGCAGGGTTTCGAGGCGGTCGAGTAGTGGGGAAAGATTTTTCTCGTCTTCGATCTTGTCGAAAAGGCCGATGATCGTGGTGATTCGGGCGGCGGCGCCGGTGACGGTCTCGTGGTTGGCGAAGGTGGTCCAGGTGGTCGAGGCCTTCTCGAGTTTCTTGATGTCGCCGTTGGGTAGCTTTCCGAACTGCTCCAGGATTTGGGCGA
The DNA here is from genome assembly GCF_044547795.1 of Nocardia sp. NPDC052316. Classification (NCBI taxonomy): domain Bacteria; kingdom Bacillati; phylum Actinomycetota; class Actinomycetes; order Mycobacteriales; family Nocardiaceae; genus Nocardia; species Nocardia sp. NPDC052316. The sequence continues at coordinate 599,946 of NZ_JBIUBB010000001.1, read as the reverse complement.
TCAGAAGGTCGAAGAGCTCCTGGACGCCGCCGTGGTGTTCGATGCCGATTCCGTTGTCGCGCACCGAGGTCGGGATGGTGACCTGATATTGCGGTACCTCGCGGACATCGGGGCGAGGGGGTGGCGGATTGCTGTTGTTGCCGATGCCGTAGTTGTAGCCGGTTGCGTACAGCACGTAACCGAAGTTGGTGAGGGCATCGGCCAGGTTCGTGCACGACTGCATGGTGTCGCGCGCGGTGCGGTCGTACTTCTCGCCCCACTCTTTGCATCCGGGTGCGTCGCCGGCCATGCCCGCGCACTCGCCTTTGACGGCGTCATGCACCGGTTTGTCGGCGAGGCGGAGGTCGGCGGCGAGGTCGTGGCATTTCTTGGCGGCGTCGTAGTAGGTCTGCCAGTCGATGCGCACGGCTCAACCCCCTTGCAGCATCTTGCTGTTGAGTTCGATCGCTCGGGTATAACGCCCGTGCGCCTTCTTCGCCGCATCGCTCATCTCGCGCACCCCTTCGACGAACTCGCGCGCGCCGGTAGCCCATTGCCGGTGGGCGTCGGAATACGCTTCGGCGGCAGCACTTTCCCAGCCGGTGCCGTGCAGTGCCGCGACGCGGTCGTCGATTTCGTCGAGATGCTCGGCGACGAATCCGGCCAGTCCGGCGAGGCGGGCGACGATCTGGTCCAGATGCTCGAGGTCGACCGAGAATTCCGAGCTCATGGCAGATCCAAGGTGGAGGTGTTGAGTGCGGCGGCGTTGTTCGCGTCACGGGCCTGGTACGTGTCGGCGGTGACGCCGAGTTTCTCCGCCATGCCGGTCAACGCCGACATGATCGCCACGCCCCCGTCTCGCACGTCGGTCCAGCCGTTGGCGAACTCGGTGGCCGAGTCGCCGGTCCAGCTTCCGTTGGTCAATGCGTCCACGTCTTTGGCGGCGGAATCCAACGCCGAGCGCAGCGCCTCGGCCAACTCGTAGACGTATTTTCCGACGTCGCGCACCTGCTCGGGAACGACCGAAACCTGCTGACCGGATGTTGTCGGCGTACCCCCGTCGCTCATGGTGGCGAAGTTTACTGACGGCACTGTGCCCTGTCGACCACGGAAAACGGCGCTGTCGACCACGGAAAACGGCGCTGGCTACCACGGAAACGACACTGGCAACCACGGAAAACGCCGAACGCCGGGTCGGCTCCGCGGGAAAGCGGAGTCGACCCGGCGTCGTTTCAGTGAATCAGTTGGTCGCTTCGAAGGTCGGCGACGAGCTGATCATCAGGGCAGAACCTGCGGGATCACGTGCGGAGCAGCCGCACCGAGGATCGCGCCGATCACGGCAGCGAACACGACGTAGCTGATGCCGCTGGCCACCACGCAGGCGAAGTAGCCGATGACGAAGGCGAGCACGGCGGGGATGCACAGGACGGCCGCGATGCCGAGGCCCACCAGGGCGCCGGCGGCGAGACCGTTGGCGACCGGGTCGTGGTTCTGTGCGTCCGGGTTGGTGGCGATGGGCTTCAGGTCACCGGTGGCGGTGACGTTCTTCAGCTCAGCGGCGGCCTCCGGGGTCACCTGCGGGGTGACGACCAGGGTCTTACCGTCCGCAGATACCTGCGGAGCCAGCGAAATCGTGTTGCCCGCAACCGTCTTCAGCGTCATCGGGAACTCGGTGACCTGCGCACCGGTGGTGGACTCCACGCGCACCGTCGACGAATCCGCGGCCAGGGTGAACTTGCCGCTGTTCAGCTCGGTGGAGATGGACTTCAGGTCCGGTGCCGTCGTGGTCTTGTATTCGACGCCCTGCTCGTTACCCGTCGCGGTCAGGCTCTCGGCCCACCGTGTCTGCTGCGCGGCGTAGTCGGTTGCGGACGCGGTGCCCGCGTTGGCGAGGCTGGCCACTACCGCGAAGGGCAGAACCACGGTAAGGACCTTGCGGACAGTCTTGTGGAACATTTCGGTATCTCTCCCGCCCCCGATCACCATGGAACGCCTTGTCCCCCAGTCGAATCGAAGCGTTGATGTTGTTCGAACACCGATATTCATATCCGACGCCGCTCCGAAAACCGGAATTATGTGACGAGTGCCACATTTCGTACCGCGAAACCGCCTACTTTTCGGGCATAGTCGACCGAATTCGTGCGAAATGAGGACTTCGATCTGCGGGCAACTCCGCGTAACCCACGAAGCGGGGATTCGCTTGCGGGCCAAGCATTTCGGCGGCAGGCGGAAAGCCGAGAACTGTCAGCAAGCAGTCAATCCTGAATACCCATCGATCCGGGCTCGATAAACGCCGAACGCCGGGTCAACGCTGAGCTACTAGCTGGTCGGCTCGAAAGCTTCGGCGACGATCTCCGCCTGCTCCACCGCGTGCACCTTGCTGGACCCCGAGGAGGGGGCCGACATGGCGCGGCGGGAGATGCGGCGCAGTTTGCCGAGGCGGTCGGGCAGGACCTCCGGAAGGTTGAGGCCGAAGAAGGGCCAGGCGCCCTGGTTGGCCGGTTCCTCCTGGACCCACACGATGTCGGTCGCGTTGGTGTAGCGGTCGAGCGACTCGTTCAGGCGGTAGGTGGGCAGCGGGTAAAGCTGCTCGATCCGCACGATCGCGACGTCTTCGCGCTTCTGCTTGGCCTTTTCGGCGGCCAGCTCGTAATAGAGCTTGCCGCTGGTCATCAGAATCCGCTTCACCTTGCTGCGGTCGCCGATGCCCTGCTCGTAGGCGGGCTCGTCGAACACCGAGCGGAACTTGCTCTCGGTGAAGTCCTTCAGATCCGACACGACGGCCTTGTTGCGCAGCATCGACTTCGGGGTGAAGACGATCATCGGGCGGCGGATGCCGTCCAGTGCGTGGCGGCGCAGCAGGTGGAAGTAGTTCGCCGGGGTGGACGGCACGGCAACCGTCATCGAGCCCTCGGCGCACAACTGCAGGAACCGCTCGATGCGACCGGAGGTGTGGTCGGGACCCTGACCCTCGTGGCCGTGCGGCAGCAGCAGCACGACGTCGGAGAGCTGACCCCACTTTGCCTCACCGGAGGAGATGAACTCGTCGATGATGGACTGCGCGCCGTTGACGAAGTCACCGAACTGCGCCTCCCACAACACGAGTGCGTTCGGGTTGCCCAGCGAGTAGCCGTACTCGAAGCCGACGGCGGCGTACTCGCTCAGCGCCGAGTCGTGCACCGCGAACCAACCGGGGTTGGTGCTGCCGATGTTGTGCAGCGGGGTGTACTCCTCGGCCGTCTTGCGGTCGATGATCACCGAGTGCCGCTGGGTGAACGTGCCGCGGCGCGAGTCCTGACCGGTCAGGCGCACCGCGCGACCCTCGTCGATCAGGGTGCCGAAGGCCATCAGCTCGGCGAAGGCCCAGTCGACCTTGCCCTCGTAGGCCATCTCGCGGCGCTTCTCCAGCACCGGCTTGACGCGCGGGTGCACGTTGAAGCCGTCGGGCACGTTCAGGAACGCGTCGCCGATGCGCTGCAGTACCGCCTTGTCCACGGCCGTCTGCACCGTGGTCGGGACCTTCTGGTCGTCCTCGACCGACTCACTCGGTTCCGGCGTGTACTTCTCCAGCTCGCGGACCTCGTTGAACACCCGCTCCAGCTGACCCTGGTAGTCGCGCAGCGCGTCCTCGGCCTCTTTCAGCGAGATGTCGCCACGGCCGATCAGGCTCTCGGTGTAGGCCTTACGCACCGAGCGCTTGGTGTCGATGACGTCGTACATCGACGGCTGGGTCATCGACGGGTCGTCGCCCTCGTTGTGGCCACGGCGCCGGTAGCAGACCATGTCGATGACGACGTCCTTGCGGAACTTCTGCCGGAAGTCGACCGCGAGACGGGCCACCCAGTCGCAGGCCTCCGGATCGTCACCGTTGACGTGGAAGATCGGCGCGCCGATGAACTTCGCGATGTCGGTGGAGTACTCGGTGGAGCGGCTGTTCTCCGGCGCGGTGGTGAAGCCGATCTGGTTGTTCACCACGATGTGGATGGTGCCGCCGACGCGGTAGCCGCGCAGCCCGGACAGGTTCAGCGTCTCGGCGACCACACCCTGACCCGCGAACGCGGCGTCACCGTGCAGCATGAGCGGCATGACGGAGTAGCCGTCCGGGCCGTCGCCCTTGTCCAGCAGGTCCTGCTTGGCGCGGACCAGACCCTCGAGCACCGGGTCGACCGCTTCGAGGTGCGAGGGGTTCGCGGTGAGCGAGACCTCGATCTCGTTGTCGCCGAACATCTGCAGGTAGGTGCCGTGCGCGCCGAGGTGGTACTTCACGTCGCCGGAGCCGTGCGCCCCCGCCGGGTTCATGTTGCCCTCGAACTCGGTGAAGATCTTCGAGTACGGCTTGCCGACGATGTTGGCGAGCACGTTGAGGCGACCGCGGTGCGGCATGCCGATGACGACCTCGTCGAGACCATGCTCGGCGCACTGGTCGATGGTCGCATCCATCATCGGGATGACGGCCTCGGCGCCTTCGAGCGAGAAGCGCTTCTGCCCGACGTACTTGGTCTGCAGGAAGGTCTCGAAGGCCTCCGCCGCGTTCAACCGGTTCAGGATGTACTTCTGCTGCGCGACCGTCGGTTTGACGTGCTTCTGCTCGACCCGCTCCTGGATCCACTGCAGCTGCTCGGTCTCCAGGATGTGGGTGTACTCCACCCCGACGTGCCGACAGTAGGCGTCGCGCAGGACCGAGAGGACCTCGCGCAGCTTCATCTGCTCCTGGCCGTGGAAGCCGCCGACGTTGAACGTGCGGTCCAGGTCCCACAGCGTCAGGCCGTGCTGGGTGACGTCGAGGTCGGGGTGGCTGCGGAACTTGTCCTTGACCAGCCGCAGCGGGTCGGTGTCGGCCATCAGGTGGCCGCGGTTGCGGTAGGCGGCGATCATCTCGAGCACGCGGGTGCTCTTGTCGACGCCGCGTTCGCGAATGTCCTTGCGCCAGCGCACCGGCTCGTACGGCACGCCGAGGCCGTGGAAGATCTCGTCGTAGAACTCGTCGGAGATCAGCAGCTGGTGGATGGTGCGCAGGAAGTCGCCGGACTCCGCGCCCTGGATGATGCGGTGGTCGTAGGTGGAGGTGAGCGTCATCAGCTTGCCGACACCGATGTCGGCGATGCGCTCGTCGCTCATGCCCTGGAACTCGGCCGGGTACTCCATCGCGCCCGCGCCGATGATGGCGCCCTGGCCCGGCATGAGGCGGGGCACCGAGTGCACGGTGCCGATGGTGCCGGGGTTGGTGAGCGAGATGGTGACGCCGCTGAAGTCGTCGGCGGTCAGCTTGCCGTCGCGGGCGCGGCGGACGATGTCCTCGTAGGCGGTGTGGAACTGGCCGAAGGTCATCGACTCGGTGCCCTTGATGGCCGCGACGACCAGCGATCGGCTGCCGTCCTTGCCGGGCAGGTCGATGGCGAGACCGAGGTTGGTGTGCGCCGGGGTGATCGCGTTCGGCTTCCCGTCGATCTCGGCGAAGTGCCGGTTCATGTTCGGGAAGGCCTTGATGCCCTGCACGATCGCGTAGCCCAGCAGGTGGGTGAACGAGATCTTGCCACCGCGGGTGCGGGCCAGGTGGTTGTTGATGACCAGCCGGTTATCGATCATCAGCTTCGCCGGGATGGCGCGCACGCTGGTCGCGGTCGGAATCGACAGCGACAAGGCCATGTTCTTGGCGACCGCCGCGGCGGCGCCGCGCAGCACCTTGGCCTCGTCGGCCGGGGCGTCCGTCTTCGGGGCGCCGGAGGTGGGCGCCGCGTTGGAGGTCGGCGCGGGCGTGGTCTGCGGCGTGCGCGCGGTGGTCTTTGCCGGAGCGGGCGCGGGGGCCGCGGGCTTGGCCTGCGCGGGTGCGGCGGCCTTGGGCGCCGAGTTCGCCTTGGGGGCCGAGTTCACCGGCGCGGGTGCCGGAGCCGGGGTCGGCGCCTGCGCGGGAGCGGCCGCGGCCGGGGCGGCCGAGCTGTTACCGGAATCACCCGTGGCTTCGGGCGTGTAATCGGCGAGGAACTCGTGCCAACTCTCATCGACCGAAGATGGATCTTGCTTGAACTTCTGATACATCTCATCGACTAGCCACTGGTTCTGTCCGAACTGGGAAGTTGAGCTGCTCACAGCAGGTGTTCGCCTCATTTCGTTCTTCGCGCTGCGACGTTTGTGACGTGCCCGGCACGGGGATCAGCGGATGCGCGCCGATGCGCCCTATCTGAGGATAGGCCCAGCAGCAAACCGACGGAGCGACTGACCACCCGACAAACCTCACCTCATAGAAGACGACTTGTCCGTAACCGAGAATATTCCCCCGGTTTCACGTGCCGCTGCCCACAGTCGGGCATACCCGCCACCTGCGGCAAGCAACTCGACGTGAGTGCCGATTTCGGCGATCCGGCCGTGTTCGACGACGGCGATGCGATCGGCTCGCGCCGCCGTACCGAGCCGGTGTGCGACGAGGACGGTGGTTCGCCCTCGGGTCAAGGATCGACTCGCGGCGAGCACCGCTGCCTCGGCGTCCGGATCGAGGGTAGCCGTCGCCTCGTCGAGCAGTAGTAAGTCGGGGCGCACAAGCTCCGCGCGGGCCAGCGCGACCAGCTGTCGCTGCCCCGCCGACAGGCCGCGCCCGCGCTCGCCGACGGGTTGGCGCAGGCCGAGCGGCAGGGCCGCGATCATGTCCGTCGCGCCGACCGCCGCGGCGGCTTCGGCGATGTCGGCGTCGGTCGCGCCCGGCTTGCCGAAGGCGATGTTGCTCGCGACGTCACCGCTGAACAGGTGCGCTTCCTGCGGGACGATGCCGAGGCGGGCGCGGTAGTCGGTGAGCCGGTAGTCCCGGATGTCGGTGTCGTCGACCAGGATCGCGCCGGTGCCGTCCGTGTCTGGCGGCAGGTCGTAGAGCCGGGCGAGCAGCTTGACGATGGTCGACTTGCCCGCGCCGGTCGGGCCGACCAGCGCGAGGGTGCTGCCCGCGGGGATCCGCAGCGAGACGTCGGCCAGCGCGAGTTTCTCGACACCGGGGTAGTGGAAGCGCACCTCATCGAGGACGACCTCGCCGCGCAGCCCGTGCTCGATCGGGACCGCGTCGGCTCGATCGCTCGCGATCGCCGAGGGCGTGCGCAGCAACTCGCCGATCCGGCGCAGCCCGACCCGTGCCTGCTGATATCCGTCGAACACCTGCGACAGCGCGAGCACCGGCGCGAACAGCAGCTCCAGATACAGCACGAAGGCGACCAGGGTGCCTGCCGTCGTGGTACCCGCCGCCACCTCGCGTGCCCCGACGAAGACGACAACGGCCAGCGAGATCCCCGACCAGGCGGTGATGAACGGGAAGTACAGCGCGATCGAGGTCTGCGCGCGCATCCGGCTGTGCCGGTATCGATCGGAGTACTCGGCGAAGCGGCGGGCCGCGACCGGCTCGTGCCGATTGGCCTGGACCGCGCGCAGGCCCGCGACGTTCTCCTGGAAGTCGGCGTTCACGGTGGACACGTTCTCCCGCGAGACGGTGTACGCCGTCGACGCGAAGCGCCGGAACAGTGCCGTCGCCACGAACAGCGGCGGCAGCGTGGCCAGCACCACCAGGGCCAGCGACACGTCGATCACCAACAGCGCCACGGCGATGCCCACGAAGGTCAACCCGCCGATCAACGAGGTGGCCAGCCCGGTCTGCAGGAACGTGGACAACGAGTCGAGGTCGGTCGTCATCCGCGTCATGATCCGGCCGGACAGCTCGCGCTCGTAGTAGTCGAGCCCGAGCCGCTGCAGGTGTGCGTAGCTGCGGATGCGCAGGCCGTAGAGCACCCGCTCGCCGGTCCGCGCGGTGATCAGGGTGTTGGCCGCGCCGACCAGCCAACCCCCGGCGACCAAGGCGATGCCGAGCCCGGCGGCCAGCCAGAGTGCCCCGGCATCGCGGCCACCGACGCCGGTGTCGATCGCGAAACGCACGATCGGGGGGAAGGCGACACCGACCAGTGCGTCGAGCAGCAGCAGGGCGACAGCGGCGAGCACCAGCGCGCGCACCGGCCGCAGCAGCCTGGTCAGCCGGAACTCCGGATCGGGCTGCCGCAGCCGTTGGTCGTCCAGCTTCGGCTGCTCGGTGGCGGGTGGCAGGCGCGCGATTTCCCGGCGCAGCTCAGGCGTTTCCGTGAGGTCGGCTGCGGCCGCGGCGAAGGTGTGGCCCGCGCTGCCGTTGGCGGCGGTGGCCGGCATCGCGGCGGATGCCGTGTGTGCGGTCAGCTGGGCGCCCACCGGCGCGGGCAGCCGGATCACCCGATCGGCGTGGGCGAGGGTCGATTCGCGGTGCGCGAGGATCAGGGTGGTGCGCCCCGCTTGATCGGGCAGCGTGCCGAAGATCGCCGCCTCGGTGATCGCATCCACCGCGGAGGTCGCGTCGTCGAGCACGAGAATGCGCGGCCGCGCCAGCAGCGCCCTGGCCAGCGCGATGCGTTGGCGTTGCCCGCCGGACAGCGTCAGGCCGCGTTCGCCGACCACCGTGTCGTAGCCGTCGGGGAGTTCGCGGATGAAGTCGTCGGCCGCCGCCGCCTGCGCGGCCGCCCTGATCTCGGCGTCGGTGGCCTCCGGGCGGCCGATGGCGATATTGGCAGCGATGGTGTCGGAGAACAGGAACGGGTCGTCGAACACCACGCCGATGGCGCCGCGCAGGTCGGCGGCGCGCAGGTCCGCGAGGTCGACGCGGTGCGCAGGCTCGGCGCCGAACAGGCGAATGTGGCCCGCGTCGGGTGTGTAGAAGCGGGGGAGCAGCAGCGAGAGCGTGGTCTTTCCCGAGCCGGCCGGCCCGATGATCGCCACCGTCTCGCCGGGCCGCACGGTCAGGTCGAGTTCCCGCAGCACCGGCTGGTCCTGGTCGAATCCGAAAGTCAGCGAGTCGATCTCGATGCCGAGCGGGCCCGCGGGCAGCGGCGTGGGTTCGGGTGGATCGGTGAGCACCGGCGCGGTGTCGATCACCTGGTACACGCGCTCGGCGGCGGCGCGGGTCAACTGCGCGAGGACCAACGCCCCCGAGATGATCCGCGCGGTACCGCTCATCGTCGCGACGTACGCGGCGAAGGCGACGAACGTGCCGATCCCGATCGCCCCGTGCAACGCGAGCAGCCCGCCGACCACGATGACGCCGACCATGCCGAGTTGCGGAATGGCGGCCACCGTCGGCGCGAAGCGGGAGTTCACCGCCGCCGCGCGCATCCGCTCGGCATACAGGGTGCGACTGTGCTTTTCGAGCACGTCCACCATCCGGGCTTCCTGCCCGAACCCCTTCACCACCCGGACACCGGTGACGGTCTCCTCGACATGCTGGGCGACATCGGCGGCGCGCTGCTGTGCGGACCAGGTGGCCGCGTAGAGCCGCGGCCGCAGCCGGTAGACCACCAGCGCGATCGCGGGCACGATCAGCAGCGCGAGGACGGCGAGCGGCGGCGACAGCCACATCATCACCACCGCGGCCAGCACGAACTGCACCACCGCCATGCTCGCCAGCGGCACCATCGCCAGCAGTCCTTGCACCAGTTGCAGATCGGTGATCGACCGCGACACCACCTGGCCGGTCCGGATCGCGTCCTGCCCGACCCCGTCCAGCCGTTGCAGCGACCCGAGCAGGTCCACCCGCAGCGCGTGCTGCACGTCCAACGACAGCTTCCCCGCGAGCAACCGCCGACCGAATCCGGCCGCGAACCGACCGACGGCGAGCAGCACCAGCAGCCCGGCGACGACACCGATCACAGCGGTTTGGCCGGTCCCGGCGGCGTCGATGGCGCGCTTGGTCAGCAGTGGCCCGGCGATCTCCACTGCGGCACCCGCCAGCACGGCCGCGCCCAGGCCGGCCAGCGTGCCGCGGTGCGTCCGGCTCTCGCCCCACAGCCGACGAATCCAGCCGGGGCCGCCCGGGTCGCGCTCAGCCGACCCGGTGTCTTCGCCTGCTTCGACAACCCCGCCCATAACCATCCACGGTAATGACGCGCACCGACACGTCGTTGTTCCCGCTGGGCGGTTTCGTCAGGTGGCAGGGGTCAGAGGTCGAGCCTGCGCAGGTTCCACCAGGCAGCGCCGCCGATGCCGATGGTCCACAGCAGCAGCACCACGATGGCGGCGGGTGTCGGCGCGAGGAAGTCGCTGTCGGGGTAGGACCCGACGGCGATGGTGCTGATGGTCGCGGAACCGGGGAACAGGGTGACGAACCCGGTGGCACCGACGCCGTTGGCGATCAGCCAGAGCAGCGGCTCGGCGATGACGAACCAGCCGAGCATGATCGCGATCACGGTCGACGACGAGCGCAGCAGGAATCCGAGGCCCGCGCCGATCAGCGACCAGCAGACCGCGGCGAACAGCCCGCCGCCGAGCACGGCCGCCAGATCCAGGTCGAAGTCGAACTTGCCTCGGCCGAAAGCCGCGAGCGTCAGCACGGAGACCACTTCCATCGCCACCGCGACCGCCAGCGCGAACACGCCGGTAACCACCAGTTTCGCCGCGGCGAGCCGGTCGCGGTCGCCGGTGAACAGCGCGGTGATCGGCATGGTGTGGTGCCCGTACTCGCCGCCGCTGCCGATCGCGCCGAACACCGCCGCCGCCACGACCACCACTGCGAGGCCGATGTACAAGCCCAGGGTCGCGGTGCCGGTAATGGGTTCGCCGCCGGGATCGGCCTTGCCCGCCATGAGCGCGCTGGCCATGCTCGCGAGGAGCGCGACCACCAGCGGCACCCAGGCGAGCAGCCGGTTCCCCGGCAGTGTGGCGACCTTGCGCACCTCGGAGTTGACCGAGGGTACGAGCTCCGGCGGCAGAATCGTGATCATCGAGGAATTCCGTAGGGCATCGGCGTCGGATGGTGAGCGGTCCCGGACAGGCCGGGGTAGGGCGAGATCGCCGGCGCCGGAGGTTTGGTCAGCGAGGCCAGCACCCGATCGGGATGGATCAGATCGGGAATGATGCTGTCCAGCCGCACCTGCGCGGCCGTCGCGGCCGCCCTGATGTCGGCCTCGGTCGCCTCGGCCACCGCGAGTCGCCCGTCCGGCCGGATCACGGCATCGGTGAAGCCACGCGCGGCCAGCACGGTCGCCAGGGCGATCGGGGTCGACGCCGCGACGACGAGCCGATCGGGGTGACCGCGGCGCAGCCGCGCCGGACTGCCCTGATACACCACCGCGCCGTTGCTCAGCACGATGACGTTGTCCGCACCGGGCAGCACCGCGGCGAGGCTCGCGCTGGTCACCAGGGCGCTGCCGCCGCGCTTGGCGTGCCTGCGCAGAAAGTCTTGCAGCCAGCCACGTTCCGCGGCGTCGAGGCCGTCCATCGGTTCGTCGAGCACCAGCAGCGGCGGGTCGCCGAGCACCGCGGTCGCCAGTGCCAGCCGCGTCTGCTGACCGGCCGACAGCGCACCGGCCTTCGAGCGGGCCATGTCACCGAGCCCGACCAGCTCGAGCACTTCCTCGACCCGGCTGTCCGGCACGCCGACCGCCGCCGCGTACACCCGGAGGTGGTCGCGCGCCGTTCGCCGGGGATGCAGTCCACGCGGGGCGAGCACTCCGCCGACGACCCGGGCCGAACTGCCCGCGTCACGCTCCGCGTCGCCGCGTGGCCGGCTCGTCCCCGGCCCGCCGACCGCTGCGGTTCCCGAGGTGGGTTCGAGGAGCCCGAGCAGAGTCCGCGCGATGGTGGTCTTGCCCGCACCGGGCGGCCCGACGAGGGCGGCGGTGGTGCCGGACGCGACGGTGAAACTCACGTTCTCGACGGCGGAGGCCAGACCGTAGCGCTTGGTCATGGCGTGCACGGCGAAGGCGAGCGGTGCCACCCCGGTCACTGCGGCTTGGTCGGCGATTGCGGCTGCGACGGGTCGATCGCGGTGAGCGGATCGGCGTCCACGATGAGATGCCGGTCGGCGGGCCAGACCACCGGTGGCGGCCCGAAGGCCTGACGTGCGTTCTTGATCGTGGCCTTGCCCATCGCCCGGTTGCCGACGCCACCGATCACCGCGCCGATGCCCGCGGGCACCACCTTGCCCGCCATCAGCGCGGCACGGCGGGTGATGAAGCGGACGATGAACCGCTTGAGCAGCGAGTCGTTCATCGACGAGAGACCGGGAATGCGGTTGGCGAACACCGTGCCCCAGTTCTTGGCCGACGTGCCGACGGTCTTCTGCACGATATCCATGCCGCCCTCGCCGAGGACGACGGCGAGCACCAGCGCCCTGCGCTGCTCCTTGTCCTCCGGCGAGATGCCGTGCACGGCCGCCACCGCCAGGGTGAACACGGCTGAGGCCTCCATGAAGAACGTGGTCTCCGCGCTGACCGCCGCGACCGCCGCGACGGTGCCGACGCCGGGCACCGCCGCTGCCGCGCCGACGGCGCCACCGCTGCCGGTCACCGCGAGCAGGTACTGGTTCTCCAGGCGCTCGATGATCTGCGCTGGGCTCTCCGACGGGTGGGAGCGCCGGATCCGGTCGACGTACTTGGCGACCGCGGGCGCCTGCATACGCGACCCTGAATCGAGTAGCTGGACCACCGTCTTCTCGAACGCGCCTTTGAACATCGGCGGCACCCTCCTCTTCGGTCTGCTGGTTGAACTCTATGGCACCTATGCCAACCAGCTCGTCATGACAACGAAGTACCCAGCCCGGTCGGTTCCATCAGTTCGGCTGGTGCAGCGCGGGCACGCGCTCGGCCAGCGGCGGCGGGGGCGGGGGTGTGCCGTCGCCGAACGGATTGCCGCCCAATGCCTCCCGGCCGTGCGGGGTCAGCCAGTTGGCCAGCTCCGGTCCCTTCGGCACGATCCCGGTCGGATTGATGTCGCGGTGCACCACGTAGTAGTGCTCCTTGATCTGCGCGAAGTCGGTGGTGTCGCCGAAGCCGGGGGTTTGGTAGAGGTCACGCGCGTACGCCCACAGCACCGGCAGCTCGCTCAGTTTCGAGCGGTTGCATTTGAAGTGGCCGTGATAGACCGGGTCGAACCTGGCCAGCGTGGTGAACAGCCGCACATCGGCCTCGGTGATCGTGTCGCCGACCAGATAGCGTTGCCGCGCAAGACGTTCGGAGAGCCAGTCCAGCCGGGCGAAAAGCCGGTCGTAGGCGGCCTCGTAAGCGTCCTGCGAGCCTGCGAAACCGCAGCGGTAGACGCCGTTGTTGACGTCGCGGAACACCGCCTGGTTCACCTCATCGATCTCGGCGCGCAGCGCTTCGGGGTACAGCTGCGGCGCGCCGGGCCGATGGAACTCGGTCCACTCGGTGGAGAAATCCAGGGTGATCTGCGCGTAGTCGTTGGTCACCACCTGTCCGGTCGGCACGTCCACCACCGCGGGCACCGTGATGCCGCGCGGATAGTCCGGGAACCGGGCCAGGTACGCGTCGCGTAGTCGGGGGATGCCGAGCACCGGGTCGACGCCGCCGGGATCCAGATCGAAGGTCCAGCTGAGCTTGTCGTGCGTCGGCCCGCACAATCCCAGCGAGAGCACGCCTTCCAGGCCGAGCAGGCGACGCACGATGAGCGTGCGGTTGGCCCACGGGCAGGCCCGTGCCGCGACCAATCGGTAGCGTCCCGGCTCGACGGGGTAGCCGTCGCGGCCGTCGGCCGTGATCCGGGTGGTGATGTAGTTCGTGTCCCGCTTGAACTCGCCGGGCTCGACGTAGGAGCCGCTTTCCGCCGACTTGGTCACCTCGACAGTCTGGCAGACGAAGGTCTTACGCTGACCGAATGACCGATTCGAAGGCCACGCGCCTGGAACGCGAAATCACCGACGGCGGCGCCGAGGTAGCGACCCTGACGCTCGCCAATCCGCCGCTGAACCTCTTCGACCGGGCGATGCTCGACGCCCTCATCGAGGACTTCGCCGAGCTGTCGGCGAACCCGCCGCGCGCGCTGCTGCTGCGCGCCGAGGGCAAGCTGGTCTCCGGCGGCGTCGACGTGCACGTCTTCGACGGTTTGTCGGTGGACCAGGGCGCCGAACTCTGGCGGACCCTGTTCGCGCAGATCATCCACCCGGTCGAGGCGCTGCCGTGCCCGGTGGTGTTCGCCGCGCACGGGCTCACCCTCACCGCCGCCTTCGAGATCGCGCTGGCCTGCGACATCATCCTGGCCGCGCCGAAGGCGAAGTTCGGTCTGGTGGAGACCGTGGTCGGCCTGACGCCGTCGATGGGTGGCCCGCAGCGGCTTGCCGAACGCGCGGGCTCGGGCCGGGCGCGCGAGTTCGTGATGACCGGCGACCTGTACGACGCGGCGACGATGGCGCAGTGGGGCGTGGTGAACGCCGTGCACGACGATGTCGACACGGCCGCAAGGGAATTGACGCACCGCCTCGCGCAGGGGCCGACGCTGGCGCACGCCGCGACCAAGAAGATCATCGAGGCGTGGCGTTCCGGCGGTGTCGCCCATGCGGATTCGGTGACGCCGGAGGTGTCCGGCGCGCTGTTCGACACCGCGGATCTGCGGGGTGCGGTGCGCAGCTTCCTCGAGGTCGGGCCGGGGAAGGCCACCTACACGGGGCGGTGACAGCTAGGACACGTTCGTCGCCTCTGCCCGCGAAAATGTGACTCTCGTCATATAGTCGCAGTGCCTGCTGACTCGAGGCGTGCGGAGGACGGATGTCGCAGTTGCTCGTCGAATACCCCCTGACCCATCCGCATGCCCGTGAAGCCCCGCTGGCGCGCGGCGCCGACGGGGTGCTGCGCTACGGCAACCTGACCCCGGCGCTCACCGAGCTACTGGACCTGCAGGTGCACGCGTTCTCCACGCGGGAGGCCGTGGTCGAGGTGGGTGGCCCGCGGCTGACCTACCGGGAGCTGTGGCACTCCGCCTCGCGCATCGCGGGCGGGCTGCAGGAGCACGGCATCGGTTACGGCGACCGGGTCGCCGTGCACATGCCCGCGGGCGTGCGCTGGGTGCAGGCGTTTCTCGGCGCCCTGCTCAGCGGCGCGGTACCGGTGCTGGTGCACGACGGCTTACCGGACGCGGTGGCCGAGCGGGTGATCGCCGACAGCAGCGCCGATTTCGTGCTCGGCCGCGAGATCGCGCGCGGCGCGGAGCTGCCCGACGGTGCCGCGTTCATCGATGACGGTGCGGCACTGGGGGATCTGGCACTGCTCAGCTACACCAGCGGCACCCCGCGCTGCGCGGGCACCGCGCCAAAGGGCGTGGAGCTGACCAACGAAAACCTGCTTTCGGCAATACGTTCGGTGGTCGCCGCGCTCGATCTGCCGACCGACGGCCTGCGCAACCTGGTGCTGCTGCCGCTCGCCCACGCCAGCGGCTGCGTGGACCAACTCTTACCGACCTTCGCGGTCGGCGGCACCGTGGTGCTGGCGCGCGACACCCGAGGGCTCGCGGAAGCCATTGTGGCCGAACGGATCGACATGGTGTCGGCGACGCCGCGGATCTTCGCGGGCCTGCTGCCCGAGCTCGCCGCGTTGCGGGCCGACGGCGTGCACACCGAGGGCATCGCCAGGATCAGCAAGGCGGGCCATCGGGGCGAGCGGGCCGTGACGCCCGCTACCCCAGCCGATTTGGCCGTGGCACTGCGCGAGATGTTCCCGGTCGCCCGGCAGTGGTCGATCTGGGGCGCCACCGAGACCAGCGGCATCGGGCTGGCCGTGGACGACGCGGCGGAGTCGGCCGACGACGCCGACACCGTGCTCGGATTCCCGTTCGGCGGAACCGAACTGGCGCTGTGGGGACCGCGGGCGCAGGCGGGCCACGGCGAATTACTGTGCCGCGGCCCGAACGTCTGCCCGCGCTACTGGAACGACCCGACGACCACCGCGGCCCGCTTCACCGGGACCTGGTTCCACACCGGCGATCAGGTAACCATCGACACCGACGGCCTGGTGCGCCGCGACCTGGCGCAGGCCGAATAATCCTGCGTCACTCCAACATCCGCTCGCGCAGCCGTGCGCGCAGCTCCGGGGTGATCCCGGCGGCCGTCAAGTAGGAGTCCACATCACCGTGCAACTCGTGCATGGATGCGGTAGCGGTGCTGAGGTATTCCTCGCGCACGCCGAGCAGATCCACCGAGAGTTCTTCGCCGCCGAGCAGTTTCGTCGTCATCATGGCGCGCAGGGCGGGGATGGCGCCGTTGCTCAGCAGGAAGTCGGCCTCGACGTCGGCCTCGGTCACGCCGACCGCGCGCAGCAGGGTGGCCACGGCCCAGCCGGTGCGGTCCTTGCCCGCCGCGCAGTGCACCAGCACCGCGCCCTCGCCGCGCGCGATCGATTCGGCCAGCGCGGTGATCGCGGCATGGGCTTCGGGCAGCGCGGGGAACATCCGGTAGACCTCGAGCATGTGCGCGAACGCGCCCTGGGCGTCGGTGTGGTGCGGCGGCGCCTCGGCCATCCTGGCGTCGAACGGCGTGACGTTCAGGCGGACGCCCTCGGGCAGCCGGTCGCGGCCGATGTGGTCGATCTCGCGTTCGCCGCGCAGGTCGTGCACGTCGCTGACGCGCAGTTCGCGCAGGGTGGCCAACCCGGCGTCGTCGAGTCCGGTCAGCTGGGCCGAGCGCAGCAGCACGCCGGGACGGACCTTCGCCCCGTCGTCGGTGCGCAGCCCGCCCAGATCGCGGAAGTTGAAGGTGCCGGAGATGAAGTACTGATCGGCTGGCGGCGAGAGAGTCACCGACTCAGGCTATCCGGCCGCAGGCGCCGCGCGGGTGTCGTTTCCGGATCGGACTCGACACGGACAGTTGACCGTTTTGCGTGCTTCACCTGTGTGATCGGCCACAGGATTCGGGGCACGTCGGTACGCGCCCGTACAGTGGACAACGGTCTGCTTGTCAGCCGGGCAGGGCTGAGAGTGACCCCGAGAGAGGGAAATCCGGGCAGGGCTCGATGGCACCCCTACCATTCCGTTTGGGTAACAAAACATTCTTGCGGTCTGGAAATACCCATTGAACCTGTTCTCAAACCCCGAAAACCCTCTACCATTGATGAACGTTGGACCGGGCAGCCTGGGATTTCCGGCGGAGTGCCCGCCATGTTCGACGAGTCGCGCCGACGAGGGTGCGCGAGATCTTTTCGCCGAGGGAGTCGTCGTTGAGCGTACGAGGAGACACCGCAGTGGTTCGGCTGCGGCCGACCATCTGCGAGGCCGTCGAGAAGGCGGCCGCGTCACTGGATCACGGAGGGGTGCGCGCGCTACGGGTGCTACTGCACGCCGGCGTGAGCGCGTACTGGCCGTTGGTGAAGGCCGCCCCATCCAAGCAGGTACAGGCCTATGAGGCCACGGTGCAGACCTTGCGTCAGCGCTGGGAGGTGCAGACCGACTGCATCGCCGACCCCGCCGCGACCGCGGTCTATCGAGAGATGGACACCGAGGTCGCCGCCTTTCTGCAGCTGTGCGCCGACCGATCGGGTGTGCAGTGGCTCGAGCCGGTGGAGGCCATCGCGACCTACGCGGTCTCGGTGTTGCAAGGCACCGTGTTGCGCTGGCTCGCCGATTGCAATGACGAAACAATGCTGGTGGTACTCGACGATCTGGTGAGCAGCCTGGCCACCCGCGCCGCCGAGGTCTAGTCCCCGCCGGGTGCGCGGTGACCTCGGAAAATGGGTTGCCGCAAGTACTGGACGTGTGACCAGTTTGGTGGTTGAGTTGATGGGGTGACGGACACGTCCCCCATCGCGGGGCTGCACGCGGCCACCGCCGAACTCGACCCGCCGCTGGCCGCCCTCGACCTGACCGCCCTGCGCGCGAACGCCGCCGACTTGGTGCGCCGCGCGAACGGTGTGCCGATCCGGGTCGCCAGCAAATCCGTGCGCTGTCGCGCCGTCCTCGAAGAAGTGCTCGGCGGTGAGCTCACCGCCTCGGGTGGTTTCGCGGGCCTGATGAGCTACTCGTTGCCCGAGGCCATCTGGCTGGCCCGGCGCGGCGCCCGCGATATCCTGCTCGGCTACCCGACCGTCGACCGGGCCGCGCTGGCCGAACTCGCCGCCGACGAGACGCTGTGCCGCTCGATCACCCTGATGATCGATGATGTCGCCCAGCTCGACCTGATCCGTGCCGCTCTCGGCACCGACCTGGTGCGGCCGCGGGTGTGCCTTGACGTCGACGCCTCCCTGCGGATCGGCCCGATCCACCTGGGCGTGCGCCGTTCGCCGATTCGCACGCCCGAGCAAGCCGCCGCCCTCGCCGCGGAAGCCTTGCGCCGCGGGTTCGAGGTGGTCGGCGTGATGACCTACGAGGCGCAGATCGCAGGCATGCCGGACAGCAATGTCGCGCTGCGCCTGATGAAGCGGGCCTCCGCCGCGGAGATCACCAAGCGCCGCAGGCGGGTTCTCGACGCGGTCCGCTCGGTGACCGGCAAGCTGGAGATCGTCAACAGCGGCGGCAGCGGGTCGATCGAGGTCAGCATCGCCGATCCGGATGTCACCGAGGTGACCGCGGGTTCCGGGCTCTACGTGCCGACCCTGTTCGACCACTACCGGTCCTTCACCCCGAGGCCCGCACTGTTCTTCGCCACCTCGGTGCTGCGCCGCCCGAGCCCTTCCATCGCAACGGTTTTCGCGGGCGGCTACATCGCCTCCGGCCCGACCGGTCCGTCTCGCGTACCGATGCCGGTGTGGCCCAGCGGTTTACGGCTGATCGGCACCGAGGGCGCGGGCGAGGTGCAGACCCCGCTGGCCGGTGCGGCGGAACTGCGCATCGGCGACCGGGTGTGGTTCCGCCACGCCAAGGCGGGCGAACTGTGCGAGCGCTTCGAGAAGGTGCATCTGGTCGACGCGGACGGCACCAGAACCACCGTGCCCACCTATCGCGGTGAAGGCAACTGCTTCGGCTGAGTCATAGCCGTAAGAACCCGGCGAGCTCGGGCATCTCCTCCGGGCTCGCGGGCAGATACTCGCTCAGCAGCGGTGAGCGGATGATGATCGCCTTCCACATCGCGCGGCACAGCGCGGCATGGATCAGCGCGCGCGACAACAGGAATGGCATGCCGTAGGGCGCGTCGGCCGGGCTGGATGTGGTCATCGAGAGCAGGACAACGGCGGCCTCCCTGCCGCGGAACCGGTCCGGGGTGCCGACCAGCACGTCCTCGATCTTGGCCCGGGCGAGCAGCGTTCGGATCCGCCCGACCTGCGCCGCGTACGGCGCGACCACGAAGATGTCGTGCGGATGCAGCCGCCGGGTGATCGCCCCGATGGTCCAGTTCATCGCGAGCAGCGCGCGCACCCGGCGCACCACCTCGCGCGCCTCGGCCGCGGACTCGGTGGCATTGCCGTGATGGGGCACCAGCACGGTGCTCACGCCGGGCGACTCACCATCGAGTTCCCTTGCCAGCGTGACGGTTTCATTGGCGCGCAGCCGTCCGTCGTAGTACAGCCGGGAGATCGGATCGCACACCTGCGGATGCATCCGCCAGGTGCGGTCCAGGAAGTAGCCGCGTTCACCGGGCAGCGTGTGCCGCCCCTCGGCGAGCCAGCCGAGCGCCGATTCGCCGACCGGTTCCGGATGCGCGCTGTGCGTGACGGGCGGCACCGGATCGCCGAGCAGCAACAGGTTTCGCGCGCTGACCCCGACCGCGACCGCATCGGCCAGTGGGAACCGGCCCGCGTCGGCGATCACCAGCAGATCGAGCCCCGCCCTCGGCACCATCGTCTCGTTCGCGAAATCCGTTGGGGTGCCGCCGAGTACGCAGCCGCTGATGGCGTTGTCGAGGAACCGCGCGTACCGGGAGGCGTCGATGACCACCCACTCCGGCGCCACCGACTCGACGTCCTTCTTGGCGACCAGCTCCGGCAGCACGCCGACCCGCACGACCGCGTCCAGCAGGTTCTCCACCGTCGAATGGGTCTGCCCGACAATGCCGATCCGCCATTTGTGCCGGGTGACCAGCCGCTCGAGCACCCTGGCTGCGGTGGCGGTCTTGCCGGTGCCCGACGGGCCTTGCACGGCGAGGTAGGAGTGGTCGAGTTCGCGCATCGCGGCGGTGATCGCCGCGGCATGGTCGCCGTGCACCTCCGGCAACGCGGCGCCGCCGCGTAGCCGGGGCGGGCGGCGGGCGAGCAGGTCGAACACGGCGCCCTCGGGTATCTCCGGGAGCGCGACGAGCAGCTGCTGGGCGGCGAATTCGACCGCGGTTTCGGCGTTCCAGTCCCACGCGGGTAGGCCGGGAGCGATCGCGGTGGGTAGTTCGTCGTACGGTTCGCAACCGTCCGGCAGCAGCTCTTCGAGCCGGACCGCGTCGTCGAATTCGGCGTCCACCGAGCAGCCGAGCACCGTGGCGACGGCGGTGGCCCGGCGCCCGACGGCGGTGACCATGCCCGCGGCTGCGGGCCGGTCGTAGAAGGTGTAGACGGTGGTGCCCGGCGTCAGCACGGTGGCCGGTCCGGGGCCGCCCGCACTCCAGCTCGACCCGATCCGGCCGGTCAGGGTGAGGTAGCGCCGCATGGTCGGGCGGTCCGGGCTGCGATGCCACTTGGTGTCGACGGTGCCCCATTCGGCGACCAACACCCCTGGGGCGTCGGCCCATTCGTCGACCGGGTGGCTGAGCCGATCGACGTGCGCCCACCACAGCGGCTGCCGTTCGCGCCGGTGGTAGCCGAGCGCCGCGGCCATCATCGCGGCGACGTGGCGCGGTTCGTCCTGTGCCGCGGCGTATTCGGCGAGCGCCGCCTCGAACGAGGAGGGGCGCGAGGGCGGGATGGGTTCCAGTCCGTCGGGGCCGGCCACCTGACACCAGGATCCGGTCCGCTCCAGCGTCACCGCCTGCGGGTCGATGCGCTGTTCGGCGGCTCGGTCCAGCAGCCAGTCCCGTAGGCGCAGCACGGTCAGGCAGTCCCGTTCGGCGTCGGCCGAGTGCGCCGCGCCGGGCAGCAGGCGCGCCAGCCTGCTCAGCCGATAGGAGCGTTCCCCGATGATCAGCGCGTTGCGCACGATCGGATACAGGTCGACCAGCACGCCGTCGCACAGCAGTTCGTCCACGATCTCTTCGCCGACGCCGGTGCTGCCGGTGCAGTGCAGCAGCGCGGTACGCACCGCGACGGTGTAGTGGTAGACGTGCATGTCCGGATACATCCGCCGCCGCTGCGCGAGATAGTCGAGCACCTCCGCCAGCGCGCGCCGCTGTCCGGCGGCCTCGCTGTCCGGGTCGCCGTCGCTGCCGAACGGTCCGCGGAAGGTCAGGTGCACGGTGCCCGGCCCGCCGACGTCCACGGCCAGCGGGGTGCGCCCGCCGCCGACGACGGTCAACGAGAGGTCACCGGCGGAGGGCGGCGGCAGGGCGCCGAGTGCGATCGGGTCGACCAGGCTGTGCGTCGGCTGCCCGGAATCCTCGCGGCGCAGCTGGATTTCGGCTTGCCTGCGCAGCGCGGTGAAGGTCCGCGGTGGCACGCCGCGTACCGTGCTCTCGGTGCTGACCAGCCGGTCGATGGTGCTCACGCCCGCTTCGCGGAGCCGGGCCCGCGTGGTGGTCGGCATACCGGCGACGAGGAGCAGGTCGCGTGCGGCCGCCGCGGCCGTCGTGCACGTCGCGCAGCGTCCGCAGGCCAGATAGCGCGGATCACCCCACTGCGCGGGTAGGAGTTCGCTCAGCTTCTCATCCAGGATGCGCTCGACTCGGCGCCTGCGCGCGCGGTACACCGGGATCAGATCGCTCAACGCGTATGCGGTGTTGTCCTCGCCGAGATGCAGCCGGATCAGCGGGCCGGTCAACGATCCGCTGTGGTCCACCGCGTCGGCGCAGGCGGCGAGTTCCAGTGCGGCGCCGACGCGGTCGGCCTTGCGGTGCGCGGTGCCGTGCACGGTGTAGCGCACCCGATGACCGGCGCGCACCAGAAAATCGCAGGAACAGTCGAAGGTCCCATCGAAGAAGGTGGCGCCGTGGATCACGTGCACGCCGGCCCGCAGCGCCGCGATGGTCTCGGCGTGCGCGGCCGAGAGCGCCGCGATCAGTGCCTGGCCGCTGTCCGACTTGTCCTGCGGGCGTTGGATCTCCACCATCGAGCCGCCGAAGCGATCCCGGAAGTCACTGAGCCTGCGATCGCGCGAGTCGTCGAACCAGGTGCGCGGCTGGGGCGCCCACTCGGCGGTGGTCGCCGGATCGGCCGCGACGGTTCCCAGTTCGGCGTCGAGGGCGCGCAGCAGCGCGAACTCACAGCGCGCCGCGCGCACGAGGTCGACGGCAGAGCAGACGACACGATCACCGAACACGAACAAACGCGGCCCTCCTGTGTCTTGCGGGACACCCGCACCCGGTCCGTAACGACGAACGGGCTGCGCGATTGTCGCCCATCGACACCTCGGGCCGCTGCGGGACATCCGCATCCGGCCTGCATCGATGAGCGGGCAGCGCCATTGTCGCTCATCACGTCTCGAGTTTTCGCAGGACACCCGCTGCCGTCAGCACTAATTACGTACCGGACGGCAACACTCTAGCTAGCGAGGCTGACCTCGCCGTACTCTCCCCGGTTCAGGAGCGTGGCTTACGCCGCTCCGGCCGCTTCGCGTTCCCGCCCTCGCGGCGCGGGCCACGGGGCGTGAACGTACGCTGCCCCGGCGGACCCTGGTCCGGGGTGAGCTGGATGAGGACGCCGCTGATCCTGGTGCGGCGCAACGCTTCCAGCGTCTCCGGGGGCAGGTCCGCGGGCAGCTCCACCAGACTGTGGTCGGGCCGGATGCTGATATGCCCGAAGTCGCTGCGGCGTAAACCACCCTCGTTGGCGATGGCGCCGACGATCGCGCCGGGCACCACGCGGTGCCGCTTGCCGACCGAGATCCGGTAGGTGGCCAGCTCGGTGCCGTTGGCGCGGCTGTGCGAACCGAAACCGGTCCGATCGTCCTCACCCTCGAACCGGCGCGGCCGATCCGGGCGTTCGCGGCGCTCGCGCACCGGCTCCGGCGGCTCGGGCTGCATCAGGAAGTTGTCGCCGTCGCGCGACAGCACGGCCAGCGCCGCCGCGATGTCGACCAGCGGAATGTCGTGCTCGCGTTCGTAATCCTCGATGAGCCTGCGGAACAGCGCCAGGTTCGACGAGGTCAGGCTCTCGGTGATGTCGTCACCGAACTTGGCGACGCGCTGCGCGTTGACGTCATCGACGCTGGGCAGCTGCATCTCTTCCAGCGGATGCCTGGTGGCCCGCTCGATCGACTTGAGCAGGTGACGCTCGCGCGGCGCGACGAACAGCAGCGCCTCACCGCTGCGCCCGGCCCGGCCGGTGCGGCCGATGCGGTGCACATAGGACTCGGTGTCGTGCGGGATGTCGTAGTTCACCACGTGCGAGATGCGGTCCACGTCCAGACCGCGCGCGGCGACGTCGGTGGCGACCAGGATGTCCAGCGCGCCGGACTTGAGCTGACCGATGGTGCGCTCACGCTGGTTCTGTGCGATGTCGCCGTTGATGGCTGCTGCGGAAAAGCCCCTGGCGCGCAGCTTTTCGGCGAGCTCCTCGGTGGCCTGCTTGGTGCGCACGAAGATGATCATCGCCTCGAACGACTCGACCTCGAGCACCCTGGTCAGCGCGTCCAGCTTGCGCTGATGCGAGACCTGCACCCAGCGCTGGGTGATGTTGGTGGCGGTCGACGTCTTCGACTTGACGGTGATCTCGACCGGGTTGTTCAGGTACTGCTTGGAGATCTTGCGGATCGCCGCGGGCATGGTCGCCGAGAACAGCGCGACCTGCTTGGTGGACGGCGTGTCCTTGAGGATGCGCTCGACGTCCTCCTGGAAGCCCATCTTCAGCATCTCGTCGGCCTCGTCGAGCACCAGGTACTTCAGCTGCGACAGGTCGAGGGTGCCCTTCTCCAGGTGATCGATCACCCGGCCCGGCGTGCCGACCACCACGTGCGCGCCGCGGCGCAGGCCGGACAGCTGCACACCGTAGGCCTGGCCGCCGTAGATCGGCAGCACGTTCAGCCCGGGCATGTGCGTGGCATAGCGGCCGAACGCCTCGGCCACCTGGATGGCGAGCTCGCGCGTCGGCGCGAGCACCAGCGACTGCGGGAGTTTGCCGGAGGTGTCGAGACCCATCAGGATCGGGATGGCGAACGCCGCGGTCTTGCCGGTGCCGGTCTGCGCGAGGCCGACCACATCGGCGCCGCTGAGCAGTGGCGGAATCGTCGCGGCCTGAATCGGCGACGGCGACTCGTAGCCCACATCGGCGATGGCCGCGAGGATGCGGTCATCGATCCCGAGATCGGCGAAAGTCGGGCCGTCGGTGTCCCTGTCGTTGTCGCCAGGAACGCTGTCGACCTGATTGGTACTCATTGACCAGGAGTTTACTGCCTCGTGCTGGCCTGCCCGGCCACCGCCCCAATACGGTGAGACGTATGCAACTGGATAGCTCCGAAACGAATCAGACCCCAGCACCGAACCAGCTGGACGTGGCGGTCGTCCAGTTCGCCCCCGGCACCGATCCGTCGGCCAACCTTTCCGCGCTGCGCGAGCACGTGCGCAGCGCGCGCGATCGGGGCGCCCGCGTGGTTGTCGCGCCGGAATACTCGATGTTTGCCGTCACCCGGCTCGATGAGCGGGTCGTGGCCGTCGCCGAACCGCTGACCGGGCCGTTCGTCACCGGACTCGGCGCGATCGCCCGCGAATTCGGGGTGCATCTGGTAGCCGGAATGGTGGAGCAGGGCGAGCCCGGCGGCGGCCGGATCCGCAACACGCTCGTCGTCCTCGGGCCCGACGGAACCCTCGCCACGGTGTATCGGAAGGTCCACCTCTACGACGCCTTCGGACACCTGGAATCGGAGACGGTGGAGGCGGGCCCGATCACCGAACCGGTCACCTTCGATGTGGCGGACGTGACATTTGGTTTGCAGACCTGTTTCGATCTGCGCTTCCCCGAGGGCATCCGCCGGGTCGCCGCCGCGGGCGCCCAGGTGCTTGTGCTGCCCGCGCAGTGGATCCCCGGCCCCGGCAAGGTCGACCAGTGGACGACGCTGGTGCGGGCGCGCGCCATCGAGAACACCGTCTACGTGGTCGCGGCCGACCAGGCGGCGCCGCGCGGGGCCGGGGCGTCGATGATCGTCGATCCGACGGGGGCCGTGCTCGCCGAGATCGGTGAGGAACCCGGCGTGCTTACCGCGACTGTCGATCTGGGCCACCTGGCCGAAGTTCGCACCACCAATCCGAGCCTTGCGTTGCGGCGGTTCGCTATTACGGAGCGCGGCTGACGTAGTGGTGCGCAGGGGCAGCAGTATCGCTTTGCGGTTCCCGGGTGATGGTGGTCGGGTGGCGGGGCAGCGGTATCGCTTTGCGGTTCCTCGGGGGTGGTGGTCGGGTGGCGGGTGGGCGTAGCGTTTTGATGGATGATCTACCCCGATCGGACACAGGCCGGTCGCGCGCTCGCCACGCATCTGGAGGACTTGCGCGCGGCCCATCCGCTGCTGCTCGGTCTGCCACGTGGCGGAGTTCCGGTGGCCGCCGCGGTGCGCGACGTCATCGGCGGTGATCTCGACATTCTGCTGGTCCGTAAGGTCGGTGTGCCGTGGCAGCCGGAGCTGGCGATGGGTGCCATCGGCGAGGACGGCGTACGCGTGCTCAACCCGGATGTGGTGTCGCACACCGGGATACTCCAGCGGGAGTTCGCCGAGATCGAGGCTGCGGAACGGGCGGAGCTGGAGCGGCGGCGGGCGGTGTGGCGCGGCGACGCGAAACCGATCCCGCTGGAGGGGCGCACCGTGGTGATCGTGGACGACGGCATGGCCACCGGCGCGACCGTGGTGGTCGCTTGCCGGGTCGCGCGCCTGCATCAGCCGAGTCGCGTCGTGGTCGCCGTGCCGGTCTCCTCCGCCGAGGCGGTGCACCGCGTTGCCGCCGAAGCCGACCAGGTGGTCTGCCCGCTGGTTCCGCAGTCGCTCGGCGGTGTCGGCACCTCCTACGAGGACTTCCATCAGCTGGAGGACGCAGAGGTCACCGCCCTGCTCAGCTAGGCCCGGTGCCGAAGCCTCGCCGGAACTCGGACAGCGTCGGCGAGTTCTTACCAGCGCTGGGCGTAGGTACTGGTGCGCTCAGCGGCGGTGACCATCGGGCGCAGCTGTGCGATCAGGCCGTGCGCGGTGACCGGCACGATGTCGACGTCGGCACCGGTGCGCACCGAATACCGGCCGTCGTCGCACACGTCGATCCAGCAGAGCACCCCGAATGGGCGCAGCTCGCCGTCGCCGCGCCGGGCCGACACCACGATCTGGCCGATGCCGTCCCTCGGCTGCCGCAGCATCCGGCGGATGCGGGCGGGCACCGTCGGTCCGGCGACCGGCACGGTGACCAGGTCGCGGCTGTCCTCGCCGACGCGCGCCAGTGGGGCGGTCAGCCGGGGTGTGGTGCCCGGCGAATTCTCCGGCAGCATCGAAACCACCCGGGCGGTCAGACTTTTCACACTGCCGACGAACAGCCGGATGTCACCGCCGTGGTCCGCGGTCGCGCCGGGGCGCTGCGCGGCCACCACCGCGACATTGCCCGCCGCGGCACCGAGCACCCGCACCGGCCGGACGGCCGCGTCGTCCGGCCCCGACGCGCTGTCGCGTTCGCCGTACACCTCGATCCGCAGTTCCGGCGCGCCGAGCACCCGCAGTGCCGCCTCCAGGTCGGCGTCGAGCACTCGATCGCACCAGCTGTGCAACGCCGGTAGCTGCGCGTCCCGCTCCTCGGTGTCGCGCGCGGAGAGCCGAACGGCCAGCGGATAGGGCATCCGATCGCCGTCGGTGCGCGCCCAGGCCAGCGCGAACTGGTCCGGCGTCAGCGTCCAATTCACTCCAACTCGGTCCACTCGCCGAGCACCGGTGGCGTGGTCGGATCGATGGCGCCGATCAGCTCGCCGTTGTCGTCGGCCGGTTCGAGGAAGGTGGGCAGGTCGTCGAAGTGGAAGTCGTCTTCGTCTTCGTCGTCGTAGCGGGTGGCGCGGGCGGTCGCGTTCGCGGCGTTCGCGGCGACACTGGATCCTTGGCGCGGTGCGTCGCCCATGGCCATCGCGCCGCCCATCAACCCGCCCATCGCGCCCGCGCCGAGGCCGGTGACCGCGTCGCTGGTGCTGTCCCTGCGCCGCTCGTCGCGCTTGCGTTGCTCGTCGGGGGCGGCCGGGGCCGCGGTACCCGGCACGACGACCTGCGGGGCGGCCGACGCGGTGGTGGTGCTCGGTGCGATGGTCGCACCGGAGCTCGGCGCGGTGCCGACGGCGGCGGGTGCCGAGGTCGGCGGGGCATCCACTCCGGCCGCAGTGACCTGAAGCGGTGTGGGTGCCGAGCTACTTCCGGCGATCGCATCGGGTACACCGTTCGCCGCCGCAACCGTCGCAGGCGCGGTCTCGGCCGACTGCTCTGCGACGGCGACCTGTTCCTCGCCCGCTGGTTCGGCTGCCGGTTCGCCGACGAGCCGGCTCGCGTCCGAGGGTGTGTCCAGCACAGCGGTGGGCGCGGCAGTGGTTTCCGCGCCGAGGCCGGGCCCGGCGATCTTGGCGGCGGGTGTCGTATAGGTGGCGGTGGGCACGTCGCCGGACTGCTGGTCGCCGAATGCGGGCACGTCGTTACCGGTCGGAATGAACACACCGGCGTAGATGTCGTTCATCGCCCGCACGATGTCCTGGCGCGTGTGCTCGGCCGACTTCTGGTCGGCGATATTGCTGGTGGCCTGCGTCGGATCCAGCAGCGCCGCACCGAGATCGGGTGCCTTCGCGGTCGGCGCGGACACCGCAGCCCGCAGCGCCTCGGCCGCGTCGCCGGCCTGCCCGAGCCGCTGCGAGACCACCGCGAGCACGTCGGCGAGGTCCTGACCGGTCTGCTCGAACGCGTGCACGGCGTCGGCGGCTTTCTGCGCCGCGCCGCCGCGCCAGCCGTCGGCGATGGCCGCTTGGACCTCGAGATGGGCCTGCGCGACCGCGTCGGCCAGGCCTGCGGCCGCATCACCCCAGGCCTGCTGCCCACCCGCGAGCACGGCGGGCTTCAATAATTGGACCTTCTCGTGGATTTCGCGATGGGTCATGCTGTCGAAGATCTCGACGTTCGGCGCGTAGGGCGGGTCGTTGCGCCGGACGAACGTCTGCCCCGGCGTGTGCGGCAATCTACGCATGGGCCGTTCCCTCCGCGTCGATCCGGCCGACCGACGCCGCGAGCAGCGAGTCGGCGCCCTGATATGCCGAGCCCGCGGCCCGGAAGGTCAGCGCCAGTTCCCTGGCGGCTTCGGCGTATTCCCACAGCCGGGTGAGCGCGCCGTGCGCCTTCGTCTCGAAACCCGCGCGCAGTGCGTCACCGGAGGCGAACCCGCCGAACCCGGGCAGCGACGCGGCGGCGCTGAGTAATCGGATCTGTTCCTCGATCTGGTTGGCCAACTGCTCGTAGCGGCGCGCGCATTTCTCGTGCACGCCCTCGGCCACCAGCATGCCGTCGATCCACAGCTCCCCGTCGTCGACCGCGCTGTGCAAGGCGGCGACGGTGGCTCCGGGCGCCGTGACGATGGACAGATCCGGGCGTCCGACACCGTTGGCGTTCTCGTTAGATGGCACCTCGACGTCCCCCTTCCTCATCTCTGAGCGAGGCTCAGTTCACGGGCGCCGTGCCAACCCCACGACGACACCCTGCATCCAGTCCGCGATGTCGGCAGTGACCCGCGCGTGCACCGGCTCGTGCAGCAGATCGTGCCCGGCGTCGGCGTACGCCCGTAAATCTACCGATTCGTGGCGTCCAGTCCATACCTTCACCGCATCAATCGGCGCCCGCCGGTCCTCGACGCCGTGCACGGCGAGCACCGGAAGCTCGCGTGGCAGAGCGGAACCCGGCGCGCCGGGGGCGCCGCCGCCGAGTGCCCGTTTCGGCACGCCGGACAGCACCACGCCGGTCACCGCGTCGGTCGGGATGGCGGGTCGCAGCGGATAGTCGCGTTCCACAATCGTCGAATCCGTCGTCGCCTCGCCCGGATCCGGCACCGCGGCACCGAACATGCCGAGCACGGTGACCGCGCCGAGCGAATGCCCCATCAAGATCAAGGGGGGTTGCGGCTCGGTCGCCCGCACGAGGTCGAACAGCCGCCGCGCGTCCGCGACCAGTTCGGCCAGCGTGCCCGGTTTGCGCGGATCGCCCTCGCTGAGGCCGTGACCCGAGGTATCGAGTGCCCAGGTTCCGATGCTGGCAGCCTTCAGCGATCGCGCGAAACGGTGATAGTGGCCGCTGTGCTGGCCTAGTCCGGGCAGCAGCAGCACTGTCGCAACGCGGTTTTCGCTCGGCCACCGCCGATAGTGCATCCGGCCACGGGCGCCGTCGAAAAAGGGCATGCCGAGATCTTGTCAAAGATCTTGGCGCTCAGTGGACTTCACGACGTCCGCGCACCGCCGCCGGACCGCCTTCGCCCCGGCCAGGGTCGGTATCGGGCCGGAAGGCCGTTGTCCAGGTGGCTAGACTGCCCGCAGATTGCTGTGTCGGCTTGCAGAGACCCGAGGTGCCCGTTGCGAAGACTCCATCGTCAAGACTCGTTGCCCCGGCTCGGCATGCTGTGGCCGACGGCGCTGGTCGCCCTCGCCTGCACCGCACCGGTCGCCGCCGCGGATCCGGCCGCCGCCGCGCAGCCGATCGCCTCGTGTGCGCCCGCGCAGGCCGCGACCGCGGTACCGGTCGGCATACCGGTGCTCGATTGGTCGGAGAACGTCGGCTACGACGCCGAGGGCAACCTGTGGGTCTCCCGGATCTACCGCAACGAGGTGCAGCGCTACGACCGCTCGGGTGCGCTCACCGCGACCGTCCCCGTCGAATTCCCCGGCGCCGTCCGCAGCGGACCGGACGGGTTGCTCTACGTCGTCTACGGTGATTCACCCACCAGCGCGATCCGCCCCGGCGGTGTCGTGCGGTTCGATCCGGCGGCCGCGGACCTGAAGCCCGAGGTCTTCGTCTCCGGCTTCACCATGCCCAACGGCGCCGCCTTCGACGCGGCAGGCAATCTCTACGTCGCCGCCATGTCCGGCGTCGTCCGGGTGCGCGCGGACGGCAGTGTCGATACCGCCTGGACCGAGCAGGCGGCCAGGACTGGCGCCAACGGCATTGTCGTGCGGGGTAATTCGCTCTACGTAACGGTCAACGGGAGCACGCTCGGCCAGGTCGTCCGCATCGCGATCGACGATCCGAGTGCGCAGACGGTGGTCGCGAATCTCGCCTCGT
This sequence comes from Nocardia sp. NPDC052316, assembly GCF_044547795.1. Taxonomy (NCBI): domain Bacteria; kingdom Bacillati; phylum Actinomycetota; class Actinomycetes; order Mycobacteriales; family Nocardiaceae; genus Nocardia; species Nocardia sp. NPDC052316. The sequence goes on along the minus strand of NZ_JBIUBB010000001.1, from coordinate 569,946 downwards.
CGCTGCCCGGTGTTCCGGATTTCGCCGACGATCTGCACATCGATGCCGACGGCGTCCTGTACGTGACCACGCTGTCCGGCCAGCTCGTTCGCGTCGATCCCGCGACCGGTGCGGCCTGCGCGGTGCTCACCGGCGAGCCGTTGACGTCGGTGGTCGCCACGCCGGGGCAGCCGAATCAGTTACTGGCCGGTACCGAGAGCGGCGCGGTGCTGCGTATTCAATTACCCCGCTGACCGTGCGTTTTCGGGCCGACGGCGCGCTCGACGCGTGCGGAGACCGCGCGTAGCTGTCGGCGCAACTCCGGCGGCTCGTGCACCTCGAAGTCGGCGCCGAGGGTGATCAGCCGGTGTGCCAACCACTCCGGCGAGTCGTCGCGGAGGGTGTCCAGGCGGCACGAGTTCTCGTCGATCGCGATGAGGTCGCCGGGGTCGTCACCGAGCCTGCCCGCGATCCGTTGCGCGGGTGCGTGAATGGTGACGGAGAGCCGGAAAGTCGGTGTACCCCAGTCGGTTCGGCGGCCCGCCACGTAGGCGGCCGGATCGGCCGCGGGGAGTTCCCGAGGGACGAAGCGCGCGGCGGTCGGCTGCACCTGTGCGACGCGATCGACCCGGTAGACGCGCCAGTCGTCGCGATCGACGTCGTAGCCGACCAGATACCAGCGGTGCCGGACCGGTGCGAGTCCGACGGGTTCGGCATGCCTGCGCGAGTGCGTGCCACTGCCGTCGCGATAGGTGAAACGCACTCGCTCCCTGTTGGTTACGGCGGCGGCCAGTGCTGTCAGCACCTCCGGATCGACCAGCGGTCCGGTATCGGCGGGCGGTGCGAGCGCGGTGCCGAGCACCCGCACTCTTCTGCGTAGTTTCGCGGGCAGTACCTGCTCCAGCTTGGTGAGCGCGCGCACCGACGCTTCCTCGATGCCCGCGACCGCGTAACCCGCCGCGGCCCGCAGTCCCACCGCGATGGCGACCGCCTCGTCGTCCTCGATCAGCAACGGCGGCAACGCCGACCCGGCCACCAGCCGATAGCCGCCCGCCGCGCCCATCGTGGCCTCGACGGGATAACCGAGTTCGCGTAATCGATCGATGTCGCGGCGCACCGTGCGATCGGTGACGCCGAGTCGTTCGGCCAGTTCGCTGCCCGGCCATTCGCGTGGGGTCTGCAGCAGCGACAGCAGACGCAGCAACCGGGCGGGGGTGTCGTTCATGAATCTCAGATTGACAGATAACTAGGACACAGATGGTCCTACATGGTTCCTAACGTAGTGCTCGGATCGAACGACCGACACACGAGGAGCCTCTCGATGACCGACCACCGCACCGCCGTCCGCCCGTTCCGCATCGACATCGGCCAGGCCGACCTGGACGACCTGCACGACCGGCTGAGCCGGACCCGCTGGTCGGCCCAGCTGCCCGGTGTGGAACGCGAGCGCGGCGTGCCCGTCGCCTACCTGCGCGAGCTCGCCGAGTACTGGCGGACCGAGTTCGATTGGCGTGCGCAGGAAGCGGCACTGAACGAGTTTCCGCAGTTCATTACCGAAATCGACGGCCTCGACGTGCATTTCGTGCACGTCCGCTCGCCCGAGCCGGACGCGGTGCCGCTGCTGCTGACGCACGGCTGGCCGAACACCTTCGCCGAATTCAGCAAAACCATCGGCTTGCTCGCCGACCCGCGCAAGCACGGACTCGACCCGGCACAGGCTTTCCATGTGGTGGTGCCGTCGGTGCCCGGTTTCGCGTTCTCGGCGGCGCCGCACGAGGTGGGGATGACGCCGCAGCGGGTGGCTGAGATGTGGCTGGTGCTGATGGATCGGCTCGGCTACCAGCGCTTCGGTGCTCAGGGCGGTGATCTCGGTGCCTACGTCGCGCCGGAAATGGCGATCGCGGCGCCGGACCGGGTGATCGGCGTGCACATCGATGGGGGCATCGGCATGCCCAGCGCGGCCGACGTGCCGACCATGACCCCGGACGAGCGGGCCGAATGGGATCTCATGCAGCAGTGGATGACCGGCGTGAACCACCACGAGTTGTTGCGCATCGCCCCGCAGACCTTCGCGCACGCGTGGACCGACTCCCCGGTCGGCCTGCTCGGCTGGCTGATGCATAAGTTCAACGAGTTCGCCCCGCTCGCCGATCAGGCCGAGGACGTCATCGACCGCGACCACCTGCTGACCACAATCAGCCTGTACTGGTTCACCAATACCGCGGCCACCTCGTCCTGGCCGATGTACAACGGTCTCGGCGACAACGGATTTGCCTGGCCCAAGGGGCAGAAGCGGGTTCCGACGGGCGTTTACGGCGGCGGATCAGCGCTGATGCTGCGACTTGCCCAGCGCGACAACGACATCGTGCACTGGCCGGAGGGCAATACCGGCAATCACTTCGTGGCGATGGAACTGCCCGAGCTGCATGTGGCCGATATCCGCGCGTTCTTCGCGAAGGTGCGCTGAACCAGGCTGTGCGGCATCGCCTTTCACGGCGGTGCCGCCCGGGTCAGTTGGCAGGCTTGGTGAACTCGCCGTGCACCGCGGCACCGGCGGGCGCACCCGGCGTGGTCGGCACCGCCGGGGGAGCGGGGGCGGGCGCCGGAGCAGGCTCGGGCGCCGGGGGAGCGGCGGGCGCAGGCGCGGGTGCAGGTCTGGGCGCGGCGGACGGTGCGGGGGCCGGCGCCGGGCCGATCTCGGTCCCGTTGGGGCCCGGTGCGGTCAGTCCGGGACCGTTCGCGTTCGACGGATTGCTCGGCTGGTGCACCGGCTGGTCCGGCACCATGAAGGTGCCGACGGTCGGTGTCATCACGCAGTGCGCGAACGGGTAGTCGATGATGCCCCACATCGAGGCGATCACCGTGCCGGGTCCGCTGTGCACCGTCTTGGACAGCGAGGGCAGTCCGTATTCGGTGAGGTCGTCGAGCGGGTCGATGCCGCTGGCGCCGTTGTTGATGTTCACCCAGGCCACGACGAGGCCCGAGGCCAGTGGTGCACCGGTGTGCGCGGGCGTCGCGCTGAAGCGCAGCGTGCCCGGCGCGATATTGAGGTCCTGGCTGTTGCCGACGCCGTCGGTGGTCGCGGCCGCGATGATCGTGGTGACCGGGCCGACGCTGCCACAGCCGAAAGTGGGTGCGGCGTAGGCGAACGGCGTGAAGGCGCTCGTCACGTGGCGCAATCCGGCGACATCGGCGAGCTTGGTGTACTGCGTCAGCGCGCCGACACCCGCCTGCACGGTGGGGTCCGGGCCCGCGATCTCGGTGAGGTGGGCGAGGCCGGCGTCCAACGGTGCCGGTTCGGGCTCGGCGGTGGCCGGGCCACCCAGGGTCAATGCCGCGCCGATGCCGAGGGCTACCACGGCCGTACTGGCTCGTGCGATGGTCCTGCCGTTCACTCGAACTCCTCGATACGCAAAGTCTCGGGGTCCCCAACCCACGTGCAGCAACGTACCAGTTCGTCCGAGGTGCCGCCCGGGTAGCGCCGGTGTCCACCCTCGGTTGACGCCCGCCGAGCGTGTCCTACCTGTGTGATCCAGTCGACAGTGGAGGATTACCGGAGGGTAGGTTGGACTCGGACGTACGAGACACAGACGGAGCTGCGTATGAAAATAAGCCTGTCCCCCGATGAAGTCGCCTTCCGCGACGAACTGCGAAACATCTATCGGACCGAGATCCCCGCCGACATCCGTGAGCGGTTCAAATACGGCAGGGAGCTGTCCCGCGACGACATCGTCCGCTCGCACAAGGCCCTCAACGACCACGGCCTCGCGGTGCCGAACTGGCCCGTCGAATGGGGTGGCAAGGACTGGACCCCGATGCAGCGCCACATCTGGCAGGACGAGATGCAGCTCGCCTCGGTGCCCGATCCGCTGACGTTCAACGCGCAGATGGTCGGCCCGGTGATCGCGCACTTCGGCTCGCCGGAGCTCAAGCAGCGCTTCCTGCCGCCCACCGCCGCGCTCGACATCTGGTGGTGCCAGGGCTTTTCCGAGCCCGACGCCGGGTCGGACCTGGCCTCGTTGCGCACCACCGCGGTGCGCGACGGCGACTCCTACATCGTCAACGGCCAGAAGATCTGGACCACCCTCGCCCAGTACGCGGACTGGATCTTCTGCCTGGTGCGCACCGATCCGAGCGCGCCGAAGAAGCAGGCGGGCATCTCGTTCCTGCTGTTCGACGTGAAGTCGCCCGGTGTCACCATTCGCCCGATCAAGCTGATCGACGGCGGTTACGAGGTGAACGAGGTGTTCTTCGAGAACGTCCGGGTGCCCGCCGATCAGCTGGTCGGCGAGGAGAACATGGGCTGGACCTACGCGAAGTTCCTGCTCGGCAACGAGCGCACCGGCATCACCGGCGTCGGCCGCACCAAGGTGAAGATCGGCGTGGCGAAAGAGTATGCCGCGCAGACCAGGTCGGGCAGTGGAACGCTGCTGGAAGATCCGCTGTTCGCGGCGCGGCTCGCCGAACTGGAGAACGAGCTGCTCGCGCTGGAGCTCACCCAGCTCCGCGTGGTCTCGAACTCCTCGGACGGCAAGCCGAATCCGGCGTCCTCGGTGCTGAAGCTGCGCGGCTCGGAGCTACAGCAGGCCGCCACCGAGTTGCTGCTCGATATCGCGGGCCCGGACGCGGTGCCGGTCGGCGCCGACGACATCGCTTCGCCCGGTTGGGCGCAGCGCAGCGGTCCCGGGTACCTGAACTACCGCAAGACAACCATCTACGGAGGCTCCAGCGAGGTGCAGCGCACCATCATCGCCTCCACGATCCTCGGATTGTGAGGCGCCGCCATGGATTTCGATCTCACCGATGAACAGGAAATGCTGCGGGACACGGTTCGTGAGCTGCTCGCTCGCAACTACGACCCGGAGACCAGGCTGAAGGTGACCGACACCGAACTCGGCTGGAGCAGGGAGGTGTGGCAGCAGCTCGCCGAACTCGGCGTGCTCGGGCTGACTTTCAGCGAGGACGACGGTGGCGTCGGCGCGGGCCCGGTGGAGACCATGGTGGTGCTCGAGGAGGTGGGGCGCAGGCTGGCGCCGGAGCCGATCCTGGATGCGGTGCTCATCCCCGGCGCGCTCCTCACCCTCGCAGGCAGCGCCGAACAGCGGCAGCGCGTACTGCCCGAGGTCGCCTCCGGCACCAAGCTGCTCGCCTTCGCCCATGCCGAACCCGGCGTGCGCTGGCCCGCGACGGAGCTGGCCACCACCGCTGTGCCGCAGGGGGATTCGTACGCGCTGTCCGGTATCAAGAACCCGGTCACGCACGGCGACTGTGCCGACGAGCTGGTGGTCAGCGCGCAGCTGCCCGGCGGCGGGACCGGGCTGTTCCTGGTCGCCGCCGATACCGAGGGCGTGACCCGCAAGGCCTACCGCACGGTGGACGGTCAGCGCGGCGCGCAGGTCGAGTTCGACCAAGCCAGTGCCGAACTGCTCGGTGGCGACGTCGACGCGGCTGCGGCGATTCGGGCCGCGCAGGGCCAGGCGCAGGCCAGTCTCTGCGCGGAATCCATCGGTGCGATGGAAGAGGCGCTGCGCTTGACGACCGATTACCTGAAGCAGCGCAAGCAGTTCGGGGTCACCCTGTCGAAGTTCCAGGCGCTCACGCATCGGGCGGCGGACATGTACGTGTCCCTGGAGCTCGCGCGCAGTATGAGCCTCTACGCCACCGCGGCCGCGGCCGACGGCGCGATCGACGACCAGGTCGCCTCGCGGGCCCGGCTCCAGGTCGGTCGCTCGGCGCGGCACATCGGCCAGGAAGCGATCCAGCTGCACGGCGGCATCGGCGTCACCGCCGAGTACCCGGTCAGTCACTACGTGGCCAGACTGACCGCGATCGAGCGCACCCTGGGCGGGGGGCTGGAGCATCTGCGGGTGCTCAGCGCGCGGGTCGGCGAGCACGAGCTGCCCGAGCTGTAAAACCCTTGCGGTGGTGCGTGTTCCGCGCACCACCGCGGGTCACTCGTGATCGCTGTTCAACCCGCCGGACGAGCTCTCCGACGGGCGCGTGGTCGGCTCGTCCGGCGTCGTTGTCGTCGGCCGCGGCCTGGTCGGCCGGGTGGTGGTCGGGCGAGTCGTCGGCGCTTCGGTCGTCGTCGGTGCCTCGGTGGTGGTGGCCGGTGCGCGGGAGTCCTCGGACGGCGTCTCGTACGGCGGAATACCGTGCGATTCTTCCGGGGCCGGTTCGCCGGAGGTGGTGGTGGCGAATCCGGTGAACGGCGTCGCCTGGGGTGCTTGGTAGGGGGCGATGCGCCAGGTCGGCGACGGCGGAATCGATACCTTCGGCACCGTCACGCTGGTGCCCGAGTGCACCACGGGCGCGACGTTCGGGTCCGACTGCAACGGCGGGGGTGCGACGTAGGTGTCCTGCTTGCCGATTCCGCAGGCGCCGATGAGGACTAGCCCGACGGAGATCGCGCCTGCGGCGATCGCCGGACCTGCGATCTTGGTCCTGGTGCTCTCCATCGGTGACACTCCTGCTGCGGTTCGAGTGGGCCTCACCTTACTCGAGCGCGGTCCACCCGGCCAGGCGACGCGGTCGCCGCCGGTGCGTCGGACCCTTTCATTTTAAACACTGGTAACTCACATATCGAATTGGTCTCTTCGGCGTGTCGTGGGCACGTGTCGCTGTCATATGGCGCGGCATGGTCGTAGCGTGTGAGCAAAGTTACGCGTGAGACGCCTGTACCCAGATGAGAGAAGCGTTGTGTGATGAACGCGGCATTGGTTCTCTGATCGGCGTCATCGAGGAGTAGATGATGGGAGCTTACTCGACAGCGTCGCAGCAGGAGTCGTCCGCAGCCGCCAAGGATGCGGTGTCGGCTTCTTCGCAGCATCTCGTGTCGAACGGGTCAGCGCGCTCGCTGTCCACGATTCTTTCGCGGACACTCGCCTGGCTCATCTTCATTGGCGGCATAGTCGGGGCTGTCCTCGGCATCGCCGGCCTACACGTCGAAATCACCGTCGCCGGACTGATTCTCGCGTGCACCGCAGGGCTGGTCCTGCTCAAACTTCGCACAGGTGGCCGTGGCGGCAACGAAACGGATTGACCCCGAACCCTACTGAGCCGGTGCGCCGACCCGATCATCGGCCGGTCACCGGACCATCGTGGCAGGCCGAGCGAGACACGCGGGCGCACAAGTCATTCGCCGCTTACCGTGGTGATCATGAGGATCGAGATCACCACGGACGCCGCCGAGTTCCGCTCGCGCACCGAGCCGTTCCTGCTCCGTGATCCGCTGCGGCACACCGTGATCAGCACCAGCATCGCCAATCAGGTCGCCGGTCTCCAGGCCGCCGACGGCAGCTCTCGATTTCTGGCTATGTACGGTGACGGCGCGTCGGTGACCGGTGTCGCCATGCGCGTCGCGGACCGGGACATGTACCTGGGCGAGCTGCCCGAGGGCGGCGCGAGCGCGGTGGCGGACGCGCTGGCCGAAGTAGCGCCGGAAAGCACCGGGGTGGAAGGACTCGCCGCCGACGCCGACCTCTTCGCCGAGCGATGGAGCGACCGCCTCGGCGTCGGCGTCCAACCGTCCTACACCACCAGGCTGTACCGGCTCGGCGCGCTGCGCGTCCCCGACGTGCCCGGGAGTCCGCGCCGGGCAACCGAATCCGAGGTCGAGCTGTGTGTCGAATGGGCCGAGGCGATGCGGGCCGAGGCCGGGATCTCGCCGGCCGGGCTGGACAAAGCGACCATCCGCAACCGGGTCGCGGCGGGACTGATGTGGTTCTGGGAGCGCGACGGCCGCCCGACAAGCTTTGCCGCCCATCACCTTCCCGTGCACGGCTGGTCCCGCGTCGGCCTGGTGTACACACCGGCACAGGAGCGCGGGCACGGCTACGCCAGCGCCGTCACCGCGCACATCGCGCGCCGCTTGCGCGCGGACAACTTGAACGTGTGCCTGTTCGCCGACACCGCCAACCGCACCTCCAGCAAGATCTACCAGTCCATCGGCTTCCATCCGACCCACGAATTCGTACACCACGCATTCGGTTGAGCGCCTGCGTGTTCCGGTCGCGGGATTCGGCTCGTTCAGTTCAGTGGGGCGTCGGTCCACCACTGCATCAGCTCCGACTCGGTGGCGATGAAGCCCGCGCTGTACATGAGGATCGCGGCGCGCTGCGGGTCGGCGGTGAACTCGGTGATCATGCGCGGACGCCGGGAACTGCTGTTGTGCAGCGTGTAATTGGTGTAGGCGTGGCCGTGATTGGTCGCCGTGGTCCGGTCGTTGGCGGGTAGGGCGTCGAGCGCGGCCCGGACGTCGGCGGGGGAGTTGTAGAGGTAGAAGGAGAAGGCCGCCTTGTTCTCCGTGCCGCCGAAGCAGCGCCACATCACCAGCCAGGTGCCGAAGGCGGGATCCTCATCATCGATGGTCGGCGCCGAAGCCGGGTCGTAGGCGAAGCAGCCTGCCTTGTTGTAGCCCGTTCCGGACTGAACCAGCTGCTGGGCAGTGGTTTTGGGCAGCATCGCCGGGAACTCGGCGCTGAGCGCCGCCGCGTTCGCGCCCACCTGCGCGGGGTCGGCGGTCGTCGCCGGTGGTGCCGAGGTCGGCGCCTCGGTGGGGTCGGCCATGACGGTGGCGCGTGGCGTGGTCGCGGTCGTGGTGACTGTCGGTCCCGCCGAACCTGTTTCGCCGCGGGCGGACATGAGGACCGAGGCGATGAGTCCGAGCACCAGGAGCACGCCGATCCCACCGCCGAGCTTGGCGTTGGACTTCGGGCGCCGGGCGGGAACCGGGCCGCTGCGGACGGGACCGGCGCCGGGTCCGTCCTTCCCCACGGCGCGCTGCTCATTCGGCGGGGAAGACGGCGTGAACTGGCTCGGCGCGACGGGCTGCGCGAACTGTTGCGGCGCAGTGAGCGCATGCCAAGCAGCACCGGCGAATTCGGCGCACGAATCGAACCGCCCGTCTGGCCGCTTCGCCATCGCCTTGGCCAGCACCGCGTCCAGTGCCACCGGCAGCCCCGGCCGCAGCCGGCTGACCGGCGGTGGCGGTACCTGCAGATGTCCCTGGATCACCGCGACGGGGTTGGTGGCGTCGAACGGCACCGTGCCGGTCAGCAGCCGAAAGAGCGTGCAGGCCAGCGAGTATTGGTCCGAGCGGTGATCGAGCAGCGCACCCGACAGTTGCTCCGGCGACGCGTACGCCAGAGTGGCGGTGAATGTTCCGGTCTGGGTCAGCCGCCCGGTGTCGTCGCGAAAGCGCGCGATCCCGAAATCGGTCAGGAACACCCGCTCGCCGGCGCCCGCGGTGCGCTCGAGCAAGATGTTGGCGGGCTTCACATCTCGGTGCAGCACGCCACGGCGGTGGGCGAAGTCGAGTGCCTTGGCGGTCTCGCCGATGATCTGCACCGCGCGCTGCGGCGGCAGCGACCGCGCGTCCACCCCGGCGGCGTCGGTGCCGTCGATGTACTGCATCGAGATCCACAGCCGCTCGTCCTCGACGCCGCGATCGAACACGGTCACGATGTTCGGGTGATCCAGCCGGGCGACCAGGTCGGCCTCTCGCTCGAACCTGGTGCGGATCTCCTTGTCGTGGAAAACTTCCGGGTTCAACAGCTTCATCGCCGTCAACCGTGGCAGGCGTGGGTGCCGCGCCAGGTACACCGAGCCCATGCCGCCGCGACCGAGCAGCCGTTCGATGGTGTACCCGGCGAATATCTCTCCGGGTTGCAGCATGGATCAGTTCAGCGGCGCCGAGCGCCACCAGCGCAGGGTCTGATCGATGGAGCCGGAGCCGTCGGTGAACATCAGGTACTGTGCCCGATCCGGATCGCCGGTGAAGGCGGTGACGATCTTCGGGCCGCCCGTGTCGTATTTGTAGTTGGTGTAGGACTTTCCACCGTTGGTGTCGGTGGACTTGGTGTTGGCTGGCAGCGTGTTCAGCACCGCCTGCACGTCGGCGGCGGACTTGTAGACGTAGATGCGATAGAGCGGGTCGGAGCTGTCGCCGCCGCCGTAGCAGCGCCACTGCCAGGCCCAATCACCGAACTCCGGGTCACCATCGCTCGGCGACGGCGTGTAACTGGCGTCGGTCTCCCAGCATTTGGCGCCGTTGTACCCGACCTGCTCGGTCTTGGTGGCAGGCACCATGCGCGGGAATTCGGCACTGATCGAGTCCGCGGTCGCGGGCACCGTCTTGCCCGGCCCATTCACACCGGACGCGACCGAACTCGGTGTCGTATCGCCGCCGGAGGAGCCCGAATCGCTGACCGCGCCGATGATGGCCAGCGTCACCACCAGCAGCACCACCACCCCGACACAGATACCGATGATGACGCCCACGTTGGACTTCTTCGGCGGCCGTCCGGCGACGCTGACCGGAGACATGGGCGGCGGGCCGTAGTTGTTGCCGAACTGCTGCCCCGCGTACGGTGCGGTCGGCTGCGGTGCCTGGCCGTTGCCGTACTGCGGCGCGGCCAGGGTGGCCGGCTGCGGTGTGAACGGCGATCCCGCAAGGTGATTCGGCCCGCTGGTCGGCTGGCCGTACTGCGCCGGGTATGGCGCGCCGGTGGTGGGGGTCGGCGGTCCGGTGGTGGGTCGCGGCCCTGTGGTCGGCCGTGGTCCCGTGGTCGGTCGTGGTCCGGCCACCGCCGTCGGCGGCGCGGTGAACGGCCGCGGCCCGCCGGCCACCGGCATCGACGGCACGCTCGGATTGGTCAGGGCCTGGCGGGCGGCGGCGGCGAAGTCGGCGCAGCTGGGGTACCTGTCCTCCGGTCGCTTCGCCATCGCCCTGGCCAGCACGCTGTCCAGGGCGTAAGGGAGGCCCTGGCGGTGACTGCTCAATGCGGGCGGCGCGCCTTGCAGGTGACCCTGGATGACCGCCGCGGGGTTGGTCGCGGAGAACGGGCCGGTACCGGTGAGCAACCAGAACAGCGAGCACGCCAGCGAATACTGATCCGACCGATGATCCAGCGACGAACCGGTGAGCTGCTCGGGCGAGGCGTAGGCCAGTGTGGCGGTGAAGGTTCCGGTCTGCGTGAGATGGCCGGTGTCGTCCCGGAAGCGGGCGATGCCGAAGTCGGTGAGGTACACCCGCTCGCCGCGGCCACCACCGCCGCGCGCCAGCAGGATGTTCGCGGGCTTCACGTCGCGGTGCAGCACACCGATGCCGTGCGCGTAGTCGAGGGCGTCCGCGGTTTCCTTGACGATCTGCACGGCGCGCTCGGGCGGCAGCGCCTGCGGTTGCACCGACGCGGCGTCGATGCCGTCGATGAACTGCATGGAGATCCACAGCTGCTCGGCCTCTAGCCCGCGGTCGTAGACCGTGACGATATTCGGGTGGTCGAGCTGGGCGACCAGATCCGCCTCCCGTTCGAACCGCGCCCGCACCTCCTTGTCGAAGAACATCTCCCTGTTCAACAGCTTCAACGCGGTCAGCCGCGGCAGCCGAGGGTGTTTCGCCAGGTAGACCGATCCCATGCCACCGCGACCCAGTTGCCGCTCGATGACATAACCGGCGAAAACGTCACCGCTGGCCAGCATGTCTGCTCCACTTCCCGCCGCCCGCCGGGACCCACCGACGAACAGGCGTACAGCATAAGAACGCGCGATCAGGCACGGGCCGGACCACGGAAAACATCGAAACCATAGCAGTTGTCACCGGACCGGCGGCCCGCCAGCAAGGGCGGGGTAATGCCGGTCGAGCACGCGGATCTACCGATGTATCTCGTGGGGCTCCCGCGATGCAACATATCCCGGTTCGCCGTCCGCGGCCCGCTGTCGGTGGTGGTCGTTAAGCTGGCCCTCATGCAGATTGGCGCACACGTCCGGCTCGACGGCGACCCGATCGGCTTCGGCGAGAAACTCGGCGCCGACGTCATCCAGATGTTCGTCGTCGACCCGCAGAGCTGGGACAAACCCACCCCGCACCCGCGGACCGAGGAGATCGTGGCCAGCCCGATCGACGTGGTGGTGCACTCGTCTTATCAGATCAATGTCGCGAGCCTGAACAATCGCCTGCGCATGCCCTCCCGCAACGCGGTCGCCCAGCAGGCCAAGGCCGCCGCCGACCTCGGCGCGATCGGCCTGGTCGTGCACGGCGGGCACGTGCGCTCCGACGCTGAACTGGCCACCGGCGTCGACAACTGGCGCAAACTGTTCGAGCGGCAGCAGGACAAGGGCGGCTTCGCGGTGCCGATCCTGATCGAGAACACCGCGGGCGGCAACCACGCGATGGCGCGGCATTTCGACTCGATCGCCCGATTGTGGGACGCCGTCGGCGATTTCGGCGCGGGCTTCTGCCTCGACACCTGCCACGCCTGGGCAGGCGGCGAGGAACTGATCGGCGTGGTCGACCGCATCAAAGCGATCACCGGCCGCATCGACCTGGTGCACCTGAACTCCTCGCGCGACGAGTTCAACTCCGGCGCCGACCGCCACGCCAACTTCGCCGACGGGACCATCGACCCCCAGCTACTCGCCGAGGTCTGCAAGACCGCGGACGCCCCGGTCATCCTGGAAACTCCCGCCGACGGGGTCGCCGAGGACCTGGCTTACCTGCGCGAGCACGTGGGGTAGATGGGTCCCCGCGAGGTGTCGTCGTCCGGTGCCGCTCGGACCCCTGAGACAATGGCGCGATGACTATTCGGCCGTTGGACGGTGTTCGCGTCCTGGAGCTGGGCAATTACATTGCCGCGCCGACCGCCGGGCGTATCCTCGGCGACTTCGGCGCCGAGGTGATCAAGGTGGAACGGCCCAAGGCCGGGGACGAGTTGCGTAACTGGCGGCTCTACGGCGGCGACACCTCCATGCTCTACCGCACCGTCAACCGGAACAAGAAGTCGATCACGCTGGACCTACGCAGCGAAGCGGGCCGCGCCGTCGTGCTCGACCTGGTCCGCCGCTGCGATGTGCTGCTGGAGAACTTCCGCCCCGGGATGCTGGAGAAGTGGGGGCTCGGCCCGGATGTGCTCAACGCGGCGAACCCCGATCTGGTGATCACCAGGATCTCCGGCTACGGGCAGACCGGACCGCACGCGTCCCGGCCTGGCTTCGCCGCCGTCGCCGAGGCGGTCGGCGGCCTGCGCGAACTGATGGGCGAGCCGGACCGGCCACCGGTGCGCACGGGCGTGTCCATCGGCGACTCGATCGCGGGCGTCTACGCCGCCTTCGGCACCGTGATGGCGCTGTTCCAGCGTGAACGCAAGTCGGATGAGACGCCGATTCCGTTGCGTGAGCGCGTCATCGACGTCGCCCTGAACGAGACGATCCTGTCGGTGATGGAATCCCTCGTGCCCGACTACTTGGCCTACGGCATCACACGCGAGCGCACCGGCGGTTTGGTCGAGGGCATCGCCCCGAGCAACGCCTACCCGTGCAGCGACGGTGTCAGCATCATCATCGGCGGCAACGGCGACGCCATCTTCCAGCGCTACATGCAGGTGATCGACCGCCCCGACCTGGCCGCCGACCCGGAACTGCACGACAACGCGGGCCGCTGGCGCAACCACGACCGCCTCGATGCCGCGATCACCGAGTGGACCAGCAGGCACACCCGCGCCGAGGCACTGAAGATCCTCGAGGCCGCGGGCATCCCGTGCGGCCCCATCTACACCGCGGCCGACATCGTCGCCGACGAGCAGTACAAGGCGCGCAACATGATTCAGCCGTTCTCGGTGGATGTCGGTGCGGCGGAACCGAAGACGGTCGGCTTCCCCGGCATCGTCCCGGTGATCGGTGAACAGTCCCTGCCCATCCGCAACGTCGGACCCGATCTGGGTGAGCACACGCACGAGGTGTTGTCCGGGCTACTCGGCATGAGCGACAGCGAGATCGACGCCTTGGAGGCGAAATGAGGGAAGACCGCAGGCGTCCGCCGCGACGCGGCCCACGCGATATCCGTTCGCCGGGGTTCACCCGGCCGACCGTGCATCCCAACCCCGCCGGTGTGCACGAAAAGCCGTGGGGCGGCGTGATGTGCGCGCCGCGGCAGGAGCGCGAAGAGCGGTGAGCTCGGCGATCCTGCGTGACGTGACCCTGCGTGACGGCTTGCAGCTCACCGGAAAGGTGCTGCCGGTCGAGCAGAAGGCCGACATGGTCCGGCGGCTGCTCGGGCTCGGCGTGCCCGCACTGGAGATCGGCTCGATGGCGCGGCCCGATCTGGTGCCGCCGATGGCCAACACCATGGAGCTCATCGCCGCGCTGAGCCCCGAAGAGCTGCAACGCTGTTGGGTGTGGGTGGCCACGCCGCGGCACGTGGCGAAGGCGGCCGCGGCCGGGGTACGCAATTTTCAGTACTGCTTCTCGGTCTCGGACGCGCACAACAAGGCCAATATCGGCCGCAGCACCGAGGACAGTGTCGCCGCCATGCCCGACGCGGTCCGGCTCGCCGCTTCCGTGGGCGGCTCGATCCAGCTGTGCCTGGCCACCAGCTTCACCTGTCCGTTCGACGGCCCGGTCGATCCGGAGCGGGTCATCGCCATCGCCAACGATCCGCGCACCGCGGGCGCCGACGACATCGTGCTCGCCGACACCCTCGGCCAAGCCCATCCCGGTGAGGTCGCCGCGCTGGTCTCCGCCGTCCATACGCGAACCCCGCGGCGCCGCATCGTCTTTCACGGCCACGACACCTGGGGCATGGGCGTAGCCAACACCCTGGCCGCCATCACGGCGGGCGCCACGATGGTCGACGGCGCGCTCGGCGGCCTCGGCGGCTGCCCCTTCGCCCCCGGCGCCAGCGGCAACACCGCCACCGAAGACATCCTCTTCGCCACCCGCCCCACCTGGTTCACCCCCGCCACCCTCGCAACCCTGGTCGACCTCTCCACAGACCTACTCACCGACCTCGGCGAACCGAACCGCTCCCGCACCGCAGAAGGCGCCCGATCGAAAGCCGAGGCCTTCGAATGGGTCAGCCATCGGCCCGCTAATTCATTCGACGGCGAGTAGACACTCAGGCAGCCGACGAGCGGTGACGCTCATGCGCGCGCTGTGAGCCTTCGCCGCCTATTGCACGGCGGCGGGCGATTTCGCGGTCACCGGTGTCCGGAAAATGCGTCGCGCTCAGCGGGTCTCGGCGCTTACCATTCGCAGCATGTTCAGCTACGCCATCGTCGCATCGTCCGCAGTCGCGGGCGCGATGGCTGCTGTCCTGGCCGCCTCGGCAGCATCTGCCGCGCAGCTCGACGGAGCCCGAAGCTGACCTTCCCCGGGATGTCCCGGGACCTCGGACGGGGAAGGTCGCCCCGTCGCTGAGGTCCCGCTCGACATCGTCGGGCACATTCGCTCGTGCCCGCCAGGCAAACCAGGAAAAACCATGTCCAAGCAGACCTATGTCCGCACCAAGCCGCACCTCAACATCGGCACCATGGGCCACGTCGACCACGGCAAGACCACGCTCACCGCGGCGATCACCAAGGTGCTCGCGGAGCGGGGCGGCGGCAGCTTCGTGCCGTTCGACCGGATCGACCGCGCACCGGAAGAGGCGCAGCGTGGCATCACCATCAATATCGCGCACGTCGAATACGAGACGGCGACCAGGCATTACGCGCACATCGACATGCCGGGGCACGCCGATTTCGTGAAGAACATGATCACCGGGGCGTCCCAGCTGGACGGCGCCATCCTGGTGGTCTCCGCGCAGGACGGGGTGATGCCGCAGACCGCCGAGCACGTGCTGCTGGCCCGCCAGGTCGGCGTCGAGCACATCGTCGTCGCCCTGAACAAGGCCGACGTGGGCGACCCCGAGCTGCTCGACCTGATCGAGCTCGAGGTGCGCGAACTGCTCACCGCCCAGGGGTATCCCGGCGCCGACCTGCCGGTCGTCCGGGTCTCCGGCCTGCGCGCGCTGGACGGCGACGAGCGGTGGACGGCCGCGTTGCGGCAGCTGCTGGACGCTGTCGACACGTACGTGCCGACACCGGTCCGGTACACCGACGCGCCGTTCCTGCTGCCGGTGGAGAACGTGCTGACCATCACCGGTCGCGGCACCGTGGTCACCGGTGCGGTGGAACGCGGCCGGGTCCGGCTCGGCGACCGGGTGGCCGTGCTCGGCCTCGGTGACGAGCTCACCTCGGTGGTCACCGGCGTCGAAACCTTCGGCCGCACCATGGATGTCGCGGAGGCGGGCGACAATGTCGCACTGCTGCTGCGCGGCGTGCAGCGCGATCAGGTCCGCCGCGGCCAGGTCGTCGTCGAACCCGGCAGCGTCGCCGTGCACAGCGGGTTCACCGCCCGCGTCTACCTGCTCGGCGCGGCGGAGGGCGGCAGGCGTACGCCGATCACCACCGGCTACCGCCCGCAGTTCTACATCCGCACCGGTGACGTGGTCGGTGACGTGACACTGCCCGATGACATCCGGGTGGCGATGCCGGGTGAGACGGTCGAGCTGACCGTCGAACTCGGCCGCCCGGTGCCGTTGGAGCCGGGTCTCGGCTTCGCCATCCGCGAGGGCGGCCGCACGGTCGGCGCGGGCACCGTGCTCGCCACCGGCTAGCGGTGCGACGCCGGGGGGGGGGGGGGGGGGGGGGCCCCCCCCCCCCCGGCCGGGGGCCGGGGGGGGGGGGGGCCCCGGGGGGGGGGGCGGCCCCCCCCCCCCCCCCCCCCACGGCGGTCGTTCAACCGGCGGTGGCCGATGTCTGCGCGTGCCGCGGTGGCGGCCCGCTCGGCTTGGGAAACGGCTCGACGGGCGGCATCGCGCCGAACCTGGTACGAACTTCGGTGCACGCGTCGATGATTCGGCCGACGGATTCGTCGGTGAGGCCCGCGTGCAGGCAGAAGCGGATCAGTGTGTGGTTGCGTGCGGTGTGGGGTGGGCACAGCAGGGTGCCGAAGATGCCGCGTATCTCCAGGAAGTCCCGGATGGCGGCGGCGCGCAGGTCGGGTCCGGCCTGTAGCGCGACGATGTGGCTGGCCGAGCCGGCCAGGTCGAATTCGAGCGCGGTCAGCGCCCGGCGCACCATGGTCGACAGTTCGCGTAGTCGCTGGCGCCGCCAGTTGTCGGTCCGGATCAGCTCGAGCGTCGCGGCCAGTCCGGCGATCTCGTACGGCAGCATGGTGGAGGAGAAGACCGCGGGATGCGACTCCAACTTGAAGTAGTCCACGAAGTCGATGCTGTTCGCGCCGACGAACCCGGCCCGGCCGCCGAAGGCCTTGGCCAGGCTGGCGATTCGGTACGGCACCCGATCGGTGAGGCCGAGCGCCGCGACCATCCCCGCCCCGGCGGGACCGTCGGTGCCGAGTGCGTGCGATTCGTCGACGACGAGCACGCTGTCGGTTTCGTCGGCGATATCGCACATGTGGGTCAGCGGGCACCGGCTGCCGGTGTTGCCGTAGATGGCGTCCACCGCGATGATGCCCGGCCCGTGCGCGCGAATCTGCTCGCGCAGGTGCCCGGGAAAGTTGTGCCGGAACGAATAGATCGGCGCACCGGTCGCCCGCGCGCCGCGCCAGAACGACATGTGGGCGAATTGGTCGAGATAGACCGGAGTTTCGGCGTCCGCGATGCACTGCAGCAACCCGATACTCGCATTCCAGCCGGATTGGCAGAGTATTCCGGCGGGCGACCGTAGCTGATCGGCGAGCGCGCGTTCCAGCAGCACCTGCGGGTGGTCGTCGCGCAGGAAGGCGCTGGCGGCGAGTCTGCCCGAGGTCGGAGCATGTAGGGCGGCCTCGATCGCGTGGGTGATCCGCGGATCGGCCCACAGCGCCAGGTAGTCATTGCTGGTGAGCACGACATCGCCGTGGTCGGGGACACCGCCGTGCAGAATATGCCGCCCGCCCCAGTGCCCGGCGAGTCTGCCCGACTGAAAGCTATCGACGCGCAGGCGAATCCGTTCGGCGACAGTAGGGCCCATGGAACTCCTTTCGCTACCAATAGCTACTTCAGAGCACACGCCTCTCGATTGAACCACCGTGGCCTCGGGCCAGGGCGGTATTCGACAACTTGACGGATGACCACTAATTCACCGGCACGGGATTGTCGGCGCCGCATTTGCCGCCGTCACGGTACAGCTGCCCGCAATGATTCAGCAATCGTGCAGCGGGCCCGTTGTGCGTGCAACACAACCGGCACCGCGTGATCGGTCAGCGGGTGGCGCGGGGTGCGCCGGGGCCCGGGTCGATCCGGGCCGGGCCTGCTGCGGTGGGGAGCACGGGGAAGTCGAAGATCGCGGTCGGAATGTACACGGTGGCGCAGGAATTCGGGATGTCGACGACGCCGGAGAACCGACCCTCGATGGGCGCGGCGCCGAGTAATAAGTAAGCCTGTTCCGGGGTGTAGCCGAACTTGGTGAGGTAGTCGATCGCGTGCAGGCAGGCCCGCTCGAAGGACAGCTGCGAGTCGAGATAGCGCTGTTCCCCGTCGAGGGTCACCGAGGTACCCGAAAAGGCAAGGTATTCAGAGTAATTGGGTCCGGAGTTGCCAGGGACGAAGATGGCGTTCTCGCTGACGCCGTAAAGCTCCATGCCGTTCTTGATGAGATCGACCCGCAGGTCGATGAATCCACCCATCTCGATGGCGCCGCAGAAGGTGATCTCGCCGTCGCCCTGGGAGAAGTGCAGGTCGCCGACCGAGAGATGCGCACCGTCGACGAACACCGGATAGAACACCCTGCTGCCCCGGGTGAAGTTCTTGATGTCCTGGTTGCCGCCGTTCTCCCGCGGCGGCGCGGTGCGCGCGGCGTCGGCGGCGACCCGATCGAACTCGGCGCCCGCGAGCGTGCCGAGGATGGCGTCGCGCGGCTCGGGCGGCAGCGCCAACGGCGGCACCCGATGCGGATCGGTCGCGATCAGCGCCTCTTCCCGGGCGTTCCATCTCGACAGCAGTGCGGTGGACGGGGCGGTGCCCATCAAACCGGGGTGTGTCATTCCGGTGAACTTCACGCCGGGGATATGCCGTGAGGTGGTGGTCTGACCGCTGAAATCCCAGATGGCCTTGTAGGCGTCGGGGAAGTGCTCGGTGAGGAAGCCGCCGCCGTTGTCGGTGGCGAAGATGCCGGTGTAGCCCCAGCCCTGACCGGCGAGCGGGCCCGTGTCCTCCTGCGGGATGGGGCCGATGTCGAGAATGTCGACGATGAGCAGGTCGCCGGGCTGCGCGCCCTCGATCGCGAACGGGCCCGACAGGCAGTGCACCGTGCTGAGCGGCGCGTTCAGTACGTCCTCGGCCGAGTCGTCGTTGTGGATGGCGCCGTCGAACCACTCGCGCACGTGCACGCGGAATTCGTCGCCCGGTTTGACGGTCACCGCGGCGGGGATGTCTGGGTGCCACCGGTTGTGGCCGACGATCTGCTGCTCGGTGAACCGCTTGCTGGAGTCGAGCGGGAACAGTAACTCGGGCATGGTGTTTCCTTCGGGTCAGGGGCGGGGCAGCTTGCGGTGCAGCGGGTTACGCGTCACCGGCACGGACCGGCGCGGCGGCGGTGCGGCGACGATCGACGGCTCGCTCGCAGTGCGTTCGGTCAGCTCGATGAGCCGGGTCGCCGAGGATCCCGGCCGGATCAATGCCGCGACGCCGAACTGTCGTTTGCTGCTCGACGCGCAGTCCGGGCACGGCGCGGCGGCGGGCACGTCGGCCATCGCGAAGGTCAGATCGAAGCCGCCGCAGGCGCGGCAGTGGAACCAGTAGAGGGGCACGGAGACCTCATTATTTTCATTTGAATATGTTTCGTATGATGACGATACAAAGCCAGGCAGGTCGCCGCAGCGAAACCGCACGGTGAAGTTCGTGTTACGAGATTCAGGAGTTCAGTTCGGCGAGCACGCTGAACTCGAGCGCGTCGGCGTCGGCCAGGTAGACCGGCTGGGTGGTGTGCGCGCCGCGGACCCGCACCTCGCCGCGCGGGCCGCCGTAACTGACTCGCGGGGCGTGGCGTTCGATGTCGCGCAGGTCGAGGCTGCGGGCGGATTCGGCGAGGGAGGCGAACAACAGTAGGCCCTCGTAACAGGATTCACCGATGTTGTTGAGCGCGGGCCCGGCCGGGCCGAACTCGCGCAGGTAGCGGGCGCCGAAATCCATCCCGGCCGGCGACACGACGCTCTCGAAATAGCCACTGGCGGTGAACAATCCGCGCGTGCTGTCGGCGCCGCCCGCGTATAGCACGTCCTCGCCGATCATCATGCTCAGCCGCAGCCTGCCGTCGTCGAGCCCGGCCTCGGCGAAGGCCAGGTTGAACGCGGCGCAATCCGCGCCGACCATGAACAGCAGCACGCCCTGTGCGGGGGAGCGGCGGACCAGCTCCAGTGCCTGCCGGAAGTCGCGGCCGCCGAGCGGGACGAAGGCCTGCCCGACCACCTCGATATCGGTGGTCGAGGCGAATTCCCGGGTAGCCCTTGCGGTTTCCCGCGGCCACACGTAGTCGTTGCCGACCACACACCAGCGGCGGATGCCGTGCTCGGCGCGCAACCAGCGCAGCGCGGGGAACAGCTGCTGTTCCGGCGTCTCGCCCACCATGTAGACGCCGTCGGAGTCCTCGCCGCCCTCGTAGAAGGTGGTGTAGACGTAGGGCACCCGGCCTGCGGTGTGCGGGGTGATCACCTTGCGCGCGTTAGACAAATGCCAGCCGACGACGCCGTCGACCATCCCGGTGCCGACCATTCGATCGATCGTCGCGGCCAGCACGGGCAGCGGCGCGCCCGCGTCGACGGGGTGCAGCCGGACCGGCCGGTCGAGGATGCCGCCCGCGGCGTTGATATCGCCGATCGCCAGAGCCGCGCACGCCTCACACGAGGGCCCGAACATGCCCGCCGTGCCACTCAGCGGCACCACCAGCGCGATGTCTACCGTGGAACGACGAAAACCGGAGCGCGGCAACGGAAATCACCACCGTATATTTCCATTTGAATATTTACCATACGGGGTTGGCTATAGTACTGCTGTGGACGATAGCACCGCCCCCGCCGCGCTGGAGGAGCTGGCCCGGCTTGTGCGCAGGGCCTCGCAGGAACTCGACCGGGCCATCGCGACCAGCCTCGGCGAGAGCTCCGTCGCGCGCTGGCACGTCCTGGCCGCGGTGGTGGACGGCGTCGGCCAACCCATGTCGCACCTCGCGGAGGCGACCCTGCTCACCGGGGCCAACCTGACCCGGTTGATCGACGGGATGATCGCCGACAACCTGGTGCACCGCAAAGTCGACGACACCGATCGCCGCCGGGTACTGGTGTTCCCGACCCGCCGCGGCCTGCTCGCCTACCAGACGATGAACCGCGCCGTCGGCGCCAGCGGCCTCGACGTGCTCGCCACCGGCCAGGCCCGATTGGCCAAATCGCTGGCCGCCATGGTCGACCAACTGCACGCCGAACCCGCTACCACGTAACCCGCCGCGGCGCATCGATACCGGGGGAGTCGGGGAATTCCCTGATGGCGCGCAGGGGCGAACCCGGTAAGACTGGTGTGCATGACTTCGCAAGCTTTGGGTTCCGACACCGCCGAAGCGGCGGTTCCGACCGATGTCGCGGCCCGCGCTATCGACCTGGTGAAGGTCTACGGGTCGGGAGATACGCAGGTCCGGGCCTTGGACGGGGTGTCGGCCGAGTTCGCGAAGGGGGAATTCACGGCGATCATGGGCCCCTCCGGGTCCGGCAAGTCGACCCTGATGCACTGCCTGGCCGGACTGGACAGCGCCAGCACGGGCACCGTCCGGATCGGTGACACCGACCTCGCCGGCCTCTCCGACAAGCAGATGACGCGGCTGCGACGCGACCGGATCGGCTTCGTCTTCCAGGCGTTCAATCTGGTGCCGACGCTCACCGCACTGGAGAACATCACGCTGCCGCTGGACATCGCGGGCCGCAAACCGGACCAGGAGTGGCTCGACACCGTGCTGAAACGGCTCGGCCTCAACGATCGGCTCACCCATCGCCCCAGCGAGTTGTCCGGCGGGCAGCAACAGCGGGTGGCCTGCGCGCGGGCGCTTGCGGCCAAGCCGGAGATCATCTTCGGCGACGAGCCGACCGGCAACCTGGACTCCAAGGCCTCCGCGGAGGTGCTGTCGATCCTGCGGGCCGCGGTGGACGAGTTCCGGCAGACCGTGGTGATCGTCACCCACGAGCCGCACGCCGCCGGGTTCGCCGACCGGGTGGTGTTCCTGGCCGACGGTCAGATCGTCGACGAGCTGCGGGACCCGACCTCGGAGACCGTGCTCGATCGGATGAAGGCGCTGGAGCAAGCCTGATGGGTAGTCCGATGCGCAAGGTTGCGCTGCGCAACCTTGCGGCACACAAGGTCCGGCTGGCGCTCACCCTGTTGTCGGTGGTGCTCGGCACCGCGTTCATCGCGGGCTCGTTCGTGTTCACCGATACGCTGCAGCGCACCTTCGACGGTATCTTCGCGGGCCAGGCGAAGGGCGTCGACGTTCGGGTAAGCCCGAAAGAGCGCCAAGCGCAAGGGATTCCGAACAACATCGTCGACGAGCTGCGAAAGTATCCCGGGGTGCGCACGGCCGCGCCGAGCGTGAACGGCGTCGTGGTGCTGCTGACGCCCGATGGGAAGAAGGCCATCCAGACCGGTGGCGCGCCCACCTTCGGCCAGTCGTATCTGCCGCCGGAGCAAACGGTCGCCGAACCGAACAAGTTCGTCCAAGGCGCGCCGCCCACCAAACCGGGCGAGATCGCGCTGAACGTCGGCGGTGCCGAGCGGGCGGGATTGAAGGTCGGCGAGCACACCAAGGTGATGATCCCGTCCCAGGGCAATCCCCTGGATGTGACCCTCACCGGCATCTACGAGGTGCCCGGAGACACCAGCGGTTTCATCGGTGTGCTGTTCGACGACGGTCAGGCGCGCAAGCTGTTCACCGACGGACTGCACGTGGCCTATGTCGATCTCGCCGTCGCAGGCATCCCGGGTGACCAACTGCGCGACGAACTCGCCAAGGCGCTGCCGAACTACAAGGTGCAGAACGGCGATCAGGTGCGCGCGGACATCAAGAAGGAAGTGTCCAACGCGCTCAACTTCATCAACTACTTCCTGCTCGCGTTCGGCGCGATCGCGCTGATCGTCGGCACCTTCATCATCTACAACACCTTCTCGATGATCGTCGCCCAGCGACTGCGCGAACTCGCGCTGCTCCGCGCCGTCGGGGCGAGCAGGCAGCAGGTCGGCCGGTCCGTCGTCGCGGAGGCGTTCGTTATCGGATTGGTCGGCAGCGCACTGGGTCTGGCCGGTGGCATCGGCCTGGCGTTCGGCTTGTCGGCGGTGCTAAACGCCTTCGATCTCGGGCTGCCCACCGGGTCGATGGCGGTGCTGCCGCGCACCGTCGTGGTCGGGTTGCTCGTTGGCCTCGCCGTGACGATGCTCAGCGCCTACGCCCCGGCCCGGCGGGCGGCGAAGATCCCGCCCGTCGAGGCGATGCGCGAGGAATTCGCCTCGGCCGGTGACTCTTTGCGGGTGCGCACGCTGGTCGGCGCGGTGCTCGCGGTGGCAGGCGGTGTGCTCGTGTACGTCGGCGCGCAATCCACCGGCGGCGACGCGGCGTTGACCGTCGGCATCGGCGCGCTGGCGCTGATCCTGGCGGTGCTGCTGGCCGCGCCCGCACTGTCGCGGCCGGTGGTGGCGGGGCTCGGCGTGCTGATCGGCCCGTTCGGGCCGATCGGACGGATGGCGCGCAACAACGCCGCGCGCAACCCACGCCGCACCGCCGCAACGGCTTTCGCGCTCACCCTTGGATTGATGCTGGTGACCGCGATCGGCATGCTCGGCGCCTCGGCGAAGGCGAGCGTCGGTGTGCTGGTGGACAAGGGTGTGAAGTCCGAATACGTGCTCGCGGGGCAGCAGTTCACCGGAGTGCCGTTCGGCGCCGCCGACGCGGTCCGCAAGTCGGTGCCCGGCGTCGCCGACGTCGTCGGGATCCGCGGGGTCGGCTTCAAGATCGGTGACGATCAGGTCGGCGGCGCCTCGCCGGACGGACAGCTCGACCGGGCGCTGAACTACGAGATACTGCGCGGCAGCGCGACACTCGGCGATCGCGACATCTTGGTGTCCGAGGATGAAGCCGACAAGCGCGGCTGGCGGGTCGGCCAGCAGGTGTCGCCGACCAGTTTCGACGGTAAGAAGGTGCCGCTCACCGTCAGCGGCATCTACCGCAAGACCCCGCTGCTCGGCGCGTTGGTGGTGTCGCCGGTGGTGTACAAGGAGGTCGTGCCGGTCAGCTTCCAGAGCAACATCGTTGTGCTGGTCACCGCCCAGCCCGGCACGGACCTCGCCGAGCTGCGCGCCGATCTGGAGAAGGCGGTCGAGCCGTTCCCGGTGGTCCAGGTCCAGGACCGGGAGGAGTTCAAGGGCGCGCAGGGCCAGCAGATCAACACGCTGCTCGCCATCCTCTACGGCCTGCTCGCGCTGGCGGTGGTGATCGCGATCCTCGGCATCGTCAACACGTTGGCGCTGTCGGTGGTGGAGCGGCGGCGCGAGATCGGCATGCTGCGCGCCGTCGGCATGCAACGTGCTCAGGTGCGCCGCACCATCTATCTGGAGTCCATGCTCATCGCCGTGTTCGGCGCCATCGTCGGCATGCTGCTCGGGCTCGGGCTCGGTGTCGGGTTCCTGCGGACGCTGCGTGATCTCGGTCTGGATCAGATCGCCATCCCGTGGTCTCAGCTCGTGCTCGTTCTGGTGAGCTCGGCGGTGGTCGGTGTGTTCGCCGCGCTCTGGCCCGCGGTCCGTGCGGCGCGCACTCCGCCGTTGGCGGCGATCGCGGACCTGTAGTAACGCGTTATCCGGCGGGCCCCGATCTTCGGGGCCCGCCGTTGTGTGCCGGGATGATTCGAATCCGCTGTCCCACAGCAGCTCTGGTGCCGCCTGGCCGATCGCCGTGTCTGTCTGATCACCCCAGCCGAAATCGACAGGGTGGTGCTGCTAAATTAAACGGAGGATGTAGCTCCACTTAATTGCCGGGATCGGCCTGGTTCAACGGAGAAGGAGGCCGCGGGCGATGGTGGCTGTGGGTCTTGGTGGGCCCGGTGCGGGACTGGAGTTCGCGCCGAGCGGGCTCGTCGAGCGGGTGCGGGCGGCGGTGCACGGCCGTGGTGGCGAAGCGGCCGGGCAGCTCGCGCTGATCACCGTGCTCTATCTCGGTTATCGCGTCGGCCGGATGTTCACCGCCGACGACACGGTGCGCGCGTTCGGCAACGCGCGTGGTCTGCTCGGTCTGGAGGATCGGCTGGGGCTGCCGGAGGAGACGACGGTGCAGTCGATCTTCGTGCACCGCGACTTCTTCGCGGTGCCGGCGAACTTCTACTACGCCACCGCGCATTTCACCGTCGCGGTGGCGGTCCTGTTGTGGTTGTGGATGTTTCGGCCCGAGCATTATCGCTGGACGCGAAACCTGATGGTGGCGTTGACCGTCGCCGCTCTTGTCGTGCACGTCCTGGTTCCGCTGGCGCCGCCGCGCATGCTGCCGGAGTACGGTTTCGTCGATCTGGCCGCCGTGCACGGTCAATCCGTCTACGGTTCGGCCGAATCCGGCGGGCTGTCCAATCAGTTCGCCGCCATGCCGTCACTGCATGTCGGCTGGGCGTTGCTGCCCGCCTTCGCCGTCGTCGCCGCGACCCGCACGTCGTGGCGTTGGCTCGCCCTGGCCCACCCGGTGTTCACCACCGTGATAGTCGTCGGCACCGGTAACCACTACTGGCTCGACATCATGGTTGCGGTTGGTTTGCTGTCGGTGGCCGCCCTGCTGCATACGAAACTCGTCCCGACTGCGGCGACCGCCTGGGGCTTCATGGGTCCCGTTGCGGCAAAAACCGCCGTGACCAGCTGAAACAAGTCGCACTACGGTACGCCGAACCCGACTCGCCCCCGCGATCTCTGTCGTACGATCTCCTGAGCTGTCCGGTTCGCCCGTTCAGATAGGAGCCCGATGGATCTCTCCACCCTCTCCACCCTGCTCGGCATCGCCATCCAGCTGGTCAACCTGGCCTCGGCCCTCTCCAGCCTGTCCGGCTGAGTCGGTGCCCTAGTAATTGCGAATGTTGTGTTCGGTCAAGTCGGTGGCGTGCTTGGCGACGGTGCGAAAGTCGTTGTCGTCGTGCAGTACAGTCAGCCCATGATGGGCGGCCGTTGCCGCGATGATCAGATCAACGGCCGAGGCACTGCGATGCTGGCCGAGTCGTGACATGCGGTGCTGCACGGCGTTGACCCACGCGCCCGCCTGCTTCGGCACCGAAACATCCGGGTAGATACGCGCGAACATCTCGTTGAGCTCATCGAACTCCTGCGCGTCGCGGGCGCTGTAGAGGAACTCCGAGCGCTGTACATAACAGGATCCGACGGTCTGCGCGACGATCGCCTGCTCCCACGCTGCCTGAATGGCCGGGTCTGCGAGCAGTCGCACCAGTCCGGAGGTGTCGAGTAGGTAGATCACCGATCGCGGGCCGCTTTCTCGGCGAGATGCAGCCGCTCGGCGTCCGCTACCGCACCCCAGGTGCGGGCGCGCTCGAAGTGTTCGCGCACTAGGGCGGCGCGTTGCTGCTGTTCCGCGTAGAAGCGAAGAGCCATATTGACCGCCTCTTTCTTCGTGCGGACGCCAGACAGTGCCATGGCCTGTGCAAGCGCGTCGTCGTCCAGGTCGATCTGCGTCACTGACATGGCACACCTCGGTCTCGATGTTGGTGATGTACAAACGAGGATACATGACCAACATCCCTTCAGCTATGGCTCGTGTTGGCGTTGGCCCAGACTTGCAGGTCGCCGCGGTCCAGGGCTACGGCGAGCAGGGCGGGGAACTTGTCGGGGGTGCAGGCGAAGGCGGGGACGCCGAGGGCGGCCAGGGCGGCGGCGTTGTCGTGGTCGAAGGCGGGGGCGCCCTCGTCGGAGAGCGCGAGCAGGACGACCACCTGGACGCCGGATTCCTTCATGGCGTTGACCCGGCGCAGCATTTCGTCGCGGACGCCGCCCTCGTAGAGGTCGGAGATGAGGACGAAGAGGGTGTCGGTGGGGCGGGAGATGAGGGTTTGCGAGTAGGCGATGGCGCGGTTGATGTCGGTGCCGCCGCCGAGCTGGGTGCCGAAGAGGACGTCGACGGGATCGTCGAGTTTGTCGGTGAGATCGACGATCTCGGTATCGAAGACGACCAGGGAGGTCTGCAGCGAGCGCATCGAGGCGAGGACGGCGCCGAAGACGGAGGCGTAGACGACGCTGGCGGCCATCGAGCCGGATTGGTCGATGGCCAGCACCACGTCGCGCTGTACGGCGTGGGCTTTGCGGCCGTAACCGACCAGCCGCTCCGGCACGACGGTGCGGTGTTCGGGCAGGTAGTTGGCCAGGTTCTTGCGGATGGTGCGGTCCCAGTCGATATCGCGCAGCCGAGGGCGGGAGACGCGCGCGGCCCGGTTCAACGCGCCGGAGACGGCGGCGACGGTGTGCGCGGCGATGCGCTGTTCGATCTCGCGCACCACCTTCTCCACCACCAGACGCGCGGTCGCCTTGGTGGTTTCGGGCATCACCCGGTTCAGGCTCAGCAGGGTGCCGACCAGGTGCACGTCCGGCTCCACCGCCTCGAGTAGCTCCGGCTCGAGCAGCAACTGGGTGAGATTCAGCCGCTGCACGGCGTCGCGCTGCATCACCTCGACGACGGTCGAGGGAAAGTAATTGCGGATGTCGCCGAGCCAGCGGGCCACCCGGGGCGCGGACCCCTCCAGCCCGCCCGAGCGTTTGCCCGAGGTCCGTTCGTCGTCGTTGTACAGCGCCGACAGCGCGCGATCCATCGCGACGTCGTCGGCCGAGCCGAGCCCGCCGAGTCCTTCTTCGGCGGCCGTGCCGAGCACCAAACGCCAACGCCGCGCCTGTGTTTCGTTGTCGGTGTTCATTGGATCCTCTGCGTGGTGGTCGAGCTGACAATCGGCGCGGGCCGCGCCGGTCGAGGCCGGGCGACGCTGCCGGACGGTGTGGCAATCGGTGGCCTACTCACACCGCGACCCCCAAAATCTCTGCGGCGGAGCGCAGCGCGATGCTGCCCCGCGCCACATCGAAACTGCCGTCGTGGCCGGTGCGGACGGCGCCACCACCCCCATCGCGCACCGCACGGCCTATCGCTCGGCGCTCACCTGATTCGAAAGCGCCGAAAGTTCTGCGCAGCAGGGGAAGCGTCTCGACGAACTGGTCCTCGCGCAGTTCGCTCAGCCAATCGTCGATGAGGCGCAACAATTCTCGGTCGTGTACCAGCAGCAGGCCGCGACCGCCGAGGAAGCCGTCGATCCAGGCGGCCTTCGCGGCGGCGGTGTTGCCGACCGACAGCGCGGCGGAAAGCCTACGGGCGGAATCGTTCTCGTCGATGATTCCCGCGTCGCAGAGGAGCCGGACGGCGCGGCCGACCAGTGCGCCGTGCACGTCGTCGCGGTCGGCGAGTTTGTGCAGCGCGCCGAGCCATTCGCCGGTGGCCCAGCCGTCGTCGCGGGTATGGATGGCGGTGTGCGCGGCGTCGAGCTGGCTGCGTAGTTCGGTGGCCGCGTCGGTATCGAGCCCTGTGACAGCGCCGGGCAGGCCCGCGCAGACGCGCACCAGCAGGCCGTCGGCCACATGTGCGAGGGCCTTGGTGTCGGTGCCGCGGACATCGCCGTAGCGCAGCGTCCTGATCAGGCCGGGCAGGGCGGCCAGCAGGTGGGTGATGTCGTGGTCCAGCGCGGCGGCGGACTCCAGCCTGCTGATCAATCCGTCGGTGGCGCCGCCGAGGTCGGCCAGCAGCGCGACCTCCAGGGCGGCGGTGAGGTCGCCGACGGTGCTGTCGGCGCGACCGGCCGTGTCGAGGATCTTCGCCTCGGCGGCGGTGCGGATGGTGGTGCCCCACCGGGAGGCCTCGATGATGGCGATGGCGTACTCCGGTCGCCACTGCAGCGTCCAGGTCTCCCGGAAGGTGCCGGTGCTGCGCACCTCGCCGGTGGTGAGCTCGCCCCACGGGATGTCGAGCACGCGCAGCCGGTGCAGCAGGCGAGAGCGCTCGACCTCCCGTTCTTTGCGCAGGTCCAGATCGAGTACCCGGGACAGGGCTTCCTGTTTCATCCGCAGGGTGCGGGCGCGGGCACGCAGGTCGGCGTCGAGCGGGACGGTCGGCGTGCCCTCGGGCACGGTGCCCAAGGCCTCGCCGACGACGAGTTCGTCGACCACCAGCCGCAGCATCGTCTCGTCGCCCCCGCACATCACCGCCCTGGTGGCCTCGGTGACCTCGGACAATCCGGCCAGCGGGCGATCGCGCATGGCGGCGAGCGCGTCCGCGAGCCGGACGGCCTCGATGATGTGCGCGCTCGACACCGGCAGATCGTGCGCCCGCAGCACCCCGGCCACCTTGGTGAGCCAGCGCGCGATCGGCCGCTCGGTCTCGGTGAACAGATGGTGGTACCAGCCGGGTGAGGTGATCCCCGCGCCGTATCCGGAGGTGGTGGACAGCCGCGAATGCGTCCACGGCACCCAGGTCAGCGTGGCCTTCGTCTTCGGAGGGCCCTTCAGCAGCCGAGTATCCGCGGCGGCGGGCCCGAGCTTGCCCGCCAGCGCGGGCGCATGCCACGCCCCGCATACCACCGCGAGCCGAACCGCCCCGTCCTTCAACGCCTTCCGCATCGTCTGCCGCATGTACGCCTCGCGGCGCAGCGTGTGCGCGTCGATGCGGACGGGCCCAAGTCGGATCGGCTCCAGCTCGAGCACATCGCCCGTGGCCTCGGCGACCGAATTGGCCGCAGGTTTCTCGGGGCGCAGATCGATGGACGGTGTCGAATCCTCTTCGGCGGCTACCTGCTCGGCACCTTCGCGCAGGGCACCCATCGCCTCGGTGATCGCCTCGAAAGCGGTGGCGTCGGGCGAGGATTCGACCACCGCGTCCCACCAGCGTTCGGCATCGTCGTAACCGCCCGCCGCGGCCAGCTCGGTCAGTGGATCGAACCGGTCACCGGGCTCCTCGTCGGCGGCGAGGACCATGCTCGCGGGCAGATCGCAGAACCGGACGGGCACATCGTGTTCGGCCGCGTACGCCAGCGCCTGCCACTCCGGTGAGAACACCGCGTATGGCCAGAACGCGGCTTTCGCGGGCGCGTCGGGCACGTAGGCCAGCAGCGCGACCGGCGGCTGCATCCCTTCGGCCGCAACGTAGCCGACCAGTGGATCGGCATCCGCGGGCCCTTCGATCAGGATGGTGTCCGGCTGGAACTCCGCCAGTGCCAGCCGCAGCGAGCGCGCGGAGCCCGGCCCGTGATGACGGATGCCGAACACCCGGGTCAGCGCACCGTCGGCCGTCGAGTCGGTGTCGGCGGTGGCGCTCATCCGGAGACCTCGCGGCACGCCCGGTAGAAGTCCGACCACTCCGGGCGTTCGCGGACAACGGCCTCCAGGTACTCGGTCCACACCACCGCGTCGGCGACCGGATCCTTGATCACCGAGCCGAGCACGGCGCCCGCGACGTCGGCGGCCCGCAGCACACCGTCGCCGAAGTGCACCGAAAGGGCGATCCCATTGGTGATCACCGAGATGGCCTCGGCGGTGGACAGCGTGCCGGAGGGCGATTTGAGCTTGGTGCGGCCGTCGGCGGTGATCCCGGAGCGCAGTTCGCGGAAGACGCGCACCACCCGGCGCACCTCCTCGGCCGCGGCGGGCACCTTCGGCAGTTCCAAGGAGGCGCCGAGCTGTTCGACGCGGCGGCTGACGATGGCGACCTCCTCGTCCTCGCTGGCGGGCAGCGGCAGCACCACCGTGTTGAAGCGGCGGCGCAGCGCGGAGGACAGCTCGTTCACGCCGCGGTCGCGGTCGTTGGCGGTGGCAATGACGTTGAAGCCCTTGGCCGCCTGCACCTCCGTGCCGAGTTCCGGTACCGGCAGCGTCTTCTCGGACAGCACGGTGATCAGCGCGTCCTGCACGTCGGACGGGATGCGGGTGAGCTCCTCGATCCTGGCGATGGCGCCTGCGCGCATCGCCGTCATCACCGGCGACGGGACAAGCGCGCCCTCGCTCGGGCCCTCGGCGAGCAGCCGCGCGTAGTTCCAGCCGTACCGGATCGCCTCCTCCGCCGTCCCCGAGGTGCCCTGCACGAGCAGCGTCGATTCACCGCAGATGGCGGCCGAAAGATGCTCAGATACCCAGGTTTTGGCGGTGCCGGGCACGCCGAGCAGCAGCAGTGCCCGGTCGGTGGCCAGCGTCGCGACCGCCACCTCCATCAGCCTGCGCGGCCCCACGTACTTCGGGCTGATCACGGTGCCGTCGTCGAGGGTGCCGCCGAGCAGGTAGGTGACCACCGCCCACGGGGACAGCCGCCAGGACGGCGGGCGCGGGCGCTCGTCGGCGGCGGCGAGCGCGCGCAGTTCGTCGGCGTAGGCCTGTTCGGCGTGCGGACGCAGCAGGTCGGGCGTCACGTCGGTAATGGTCACTGCAGCTCCTCGAGCATCATCGAGCGGTGGTTGAGGTCGTGTGCGAGCTGATCGAAGGCTCGCTCCCAGGCGGGATCGCCGCACCGGCGCGCGACCACGGCGGCGGCGCTCGCGGCGGTAACGGGTAGGTGCACCGACGCGGCGGACAGCAGCGACCGGTGCGCATTGGGGGTATTGCCGTGCGCCTCGGGGCGGCGAGCCGCCGCGCGGGCACGTTCGAACAACAGCAGAATCACGTGCTGCGCCAGCTGTTCCGGCCACGGGTGCCCCATCGCGGGCAACAGCGCCTCGATCTCGGAGAGCCAGGAGCCGTCCAGCTCGAGCAGGTGCCTGGCGCGATCGGCCAGTGGCAGCAGCGCGAACAACTCGCGCCTGCGCAGCATGGCGACGTCGGTCGGCACGCCCGCGTCGAACAGCGCCCGCGCCCAGGTCGAATCATGTTGGGCCAGTGCGGCGTCCACCCAGCCGTCGAAGATCGGCTGGCGGAAGCGGTCGTCGATCGTCACCTTGACCGCCTTGTCGGGCGCGCCGAGCACGCTCGCCCAGTGGCTGAGCGGCGTCGCCGCGACCAGCTGCCGCAGTCTGCCCGCGGTGAGGTCGGGGGCGCCGCCCCAGCGGTAGGTGAACTCGACGCTGCGGTCGGTGATGCCGTCGCGGTGCGCGGGCGGGTCCAGCGTATCGGGCAGCGCGACAACGAGTTCGGTGTGCAGCAGCCGGTGCTCGACGCGGATCCAGTCGCTCGCACGGCGGGTCATGCGATGCGCGAACGCCGAATCGGGCAGCAGGGTCAGCAGCCCGGCGGCGGTCCGCCGGACATCGGCGCGCCGATCGTCCAACCCGGCCTCAAGTAACGGCTCGTCGGCGCGGGAGATCCCCTCGGCCAGGACCGCGAGCAACTCCGCCTTCAACGGCCCTGACTCCTTCGGCCATGCCGCGGCGAGCGTTTCGCGCGCCGCATCCGCGTCCCGTCTGCGCAGCTCGGTCAGCCACGCGCGCCGCTCCGGCGGCTGCCCGAACTGCCACACCTGCTCGGTGGCCGCCGCGGCGGGCTGCTCGCGCACCAGGTTTCGCCACTCCGGATGCTGGCCGGCCAGCCATCGGCCACGGGTGCCCGCCAGGCGCAGCAGCGGTTCCCGCAGCTCGGCGTTGCTCTTCGCCTGATCGAGCAGCTGCCCGCACAGGGCGTCCGGCGCGCGGTAGTCGAACGGCATGGCCGCGGTGAACCATTCCGGCAGAAAGGGAGACCGTTCCTGGAGCATGCGGGCGAGGTGGCCTGCGGCGGTGGGTGGCAGCAGGCGTCGCGTGTCGTCCTCGGCGGGTTCGGGCGCGGTCGCGGTGACCGCGCGGACCCCGCCGCGCGCGAAAACGTCGTGCAGCGCGGCGGATTCGAGCAGGCGCAGGGCCGGATCGGCGGGCAGTTGGTCGGCAGCGCGCGTCACCGGTGCGGCGAGCCGGGTGAGGTCCGGCGCCCGGCGCGCGGTGCCGAGCAGCGCGACAGAGGTCAGCTCCGCCGCGTTCGATGGCGGTGTGACCCGAGTCTGCGCGGTGCTCCGGCCGACCGGATCGAGCCTGGCCAGGTCGATTACCTCGCCAGCGCTGAATACCGAGATCGGCACGAGGCCCTCGATGGTCCACTCGGCGGCCACGGTCACCGGATGGCCGCCGGACACACCGAGTAGTCGCCACGGCTGCTCGCCCGGCGCCACCGGCAACGCGGTGCCGTCGGATTCGGTGATGTACCAACCGTTTTCGGTGTGCACCGGGATC
This sequence comes from Nocardia sp. NPDC052316, assembly GCF_044547795.1. NCBI lineage: Bacteria > Bacillati > Actinomycetota > Actinomycetes > Mycobacteriales > Nocardiaceae > Nocardia > Nocardia sp. NPDC052316. Next base: position 536,931 of record NZ_JBIUBB010000001.1, on the reverse strand, counting down.
ACGTCGACGAGCAGCACCGGCCAGCCGCGCAGCCACGGATCGGCGCCGAGCGCGGCGGCGTGATCGTCGAGTGCGGCGGCCACCGTGCCCGGGTGCTCCGGATCGAACGGCAAGGTCGTGAAAGGCGCTGCGGCACCGTGGCGTTCACCCCACAGCGCCCGCAGCGGTGCGGCTCCGGGGTAGTAGTGCAGATCCGCGTCGGCGAGCAAACCGAGTGTCGGCACGTCCGCGGGGAAGCCCGGCGAACCGAACGAGTGGTCGACCACCAGCGCCCAGCGCCGAGACCTGCGCCCGTACAACCATGTTCGTCGCGTGTAGAGGCGCTCGTCCTCGGAGATCCGGACGCCGAGCACCATCCATTGATCCCGGACCGCGGGCTCGGTGCGCACCGTCTCGGCGGGATTCGGATAACCGACATGCGTGCGGACGGTGGCGCTCAACTCCGGCGCCAACTCGTCCAACCGTCGGTGCGCGGCGATGAGCAGGTGCAGCCGCGCGTATTCGCGCAGCACGACCTCGGGCCAGTCGGCCCTGGTCACCACGGCGGTGGGCAGCTGGCGCAGCGCCGAGGCGATGCCGGGTGCCTGCGCGTCGACCATGCGGGCGGCGATCGCCTCGAACGCCCGGAACGAGCGGTCGGTCTGCGCCAGCCCGGTCCGTATTTGGTCGCCCAGCCAGACGTCGAGCTCGGCGAGCCCCGCGGTGACCCGCACCCGCCGCTGTTGTGCGGTAGCGGGATTCGCGGTGCGGGTGGTGGACTCCGCCGCGGGTTTGGCGGCCTTGGCCACCCGCCCGTCGATCCAACTCGCCGCGAAATCGGCGATCCCCGGTGCCTGTTCGACCCGGCCCGCCGCCCATTCGAGCAACAGCGACAGCGCGTGCTTGCACGGGAACTTGCGACTGGGACAGGAGCACTTGTACGCGGGCCCGGACAGATCGACGATCGTTTGATACGGCTTGGCGCCGCTGCCCTGGCACAGTCCCCACAGCGCGATGTCGTGCTGCCCCGTGCCGCGCCAGCGGCTCGCGAGTTTCCGCGCGGCCGACAGCGAGCTCGCGTCCGGCGCGAGCGCCGTGACCTGGTCCTCGCTCCAGCGCGTCATGTTTCCCCCGTTCCTCGGTTGACCGGATTTGTACCGCAGGCCACCGACAAGTGCCGCGTCGACCGGTGTGGTTCGCACGGAAATACCTGTGCCATCGTAAGTTTCAGTGCTGAAAACATCTTGCATGTGCCGATGTTCTCTGGCATTCTGTCCTGTTCGGCTCGACCGAACCATCCAAATCGGGTGATACACCATCGAGCTGCCCGCCGGGGCTGGCGAGGGGTGGACATCGAGGCGCGGCCCCAGCCGTTTCGATGACCATATCCATCCCCGCGGGCAGATTCGCATGGCTGCCGGAGGTCTCACCTCCGGTGGGCGAATCCCACGGGATCGGGTAGCGTTTCGCACAGCTTCGACAGTGGCGCCGCGCACGGGATCGGAGGACGTGTAGCGGCTCGGTGGTGGAGGGGGTCCGACCAAATTGCGTCCCGACGCCGATCCGGTGCCTCGGCTGACCGAGGTGGTGACCCGGCGGCTGGCCGACGATCCCGCGGTGACGCCCTCGGTCGCACGCACCGTCCTGCGCGCCCTCGGTGGCGGTGAGAACGATGATCGGGCAACCCGATTCGACGACGGCGGGATCTTCCTGCGGGCCATCCGGGTCCGCGGCTTCCGCGGCATCGGGCCGGAAGCCGAACTGCAACTACCGCCCGGCCCGGGCCTGACGCTGGTCGTCGGCCGCAACGGCAGCGGCAAATCCAGCTTCGCCGAGGCCGCCGAGCTCGTGTTCACCGGCGGCAACCGCCGCTGGGACGGTAGATCCGCGGCCTGGCGCGAGGGCTGGCGGAACCTGCACGACGGCGGCACCGCCCGCATCGAGGTGGAGCTGCTCACCACCGGCGACAAGCCGCAGCTGACCATCGCCAAGGAGTGGGCCGCCGACGCCGACCTCCCCGACGCGCAGTGGACCGAACAGCACCCGCCCGCCGCGCCGACGGAGTTCGACATCGACCGCTGGGCGGGCAGGCTGGAGCTCTACCGGCCGTTCCTGTCCTACAGCGAGCTCGGCGCGCTGGTCGACGGCAAACCGAGCGACCTGTTCGACGCGCTGCACCAACTGCTCGGCCTGGACGAACTGACCTTGGCGCAGGAGCGAATTCGCATGCGCCGCCTGGAACTGGAACGCGCCGTGCGCGATTCGCGCCAGGAACGCCTCGAGCTGCTGGAGGCGCTCGAGACGGTGGCCGACGACCGCGCCATCCGGGTGAACAGCCTGCTGCGACCCGCCCAACCCGACCTCGCCGCGGTCGGGCGCGAGGTCATCGGTACCTTCGACGACCAGAGCGGCCCGGCCGGCCTGCGCGCGATCGTGCGGCTGACGCTGCCCACCGCGGCCGAGGTCGCGGAGGTGGCCGCTCGGCTCGCCGAGTGCGGTACCGCGCTGACCCGCGGCACCACCGCCGACGCCGAGGCGGATCTGCGCGTGCTCGAGCTGCTGCGCCGGGCCCGCGACCACCACAGGGCGGGCGGCGCCTGCCCGTGCCCGGTGTGCGGTCGCGGCGAGCTGGACGACGCGTGGGCCAGGGAGGCCGACGACTCGATCGCCACCCTCGCCGCCCGGGTCGACGCGTTGACCACCGCACGCACCGAACTCGGCCAGGCGCTGCGCGCTGCGCGCTCGCTGCCGGATCTCGTTCCGCCGGAACTGGATTTCGACCCGCGTAACCCGCCCTCGGTGGACACCTCCGCCGTGCGCCGGGCCTGGGCCGACTGGGCCGCGCTCACCTCCGCCGATTACACCCCCGACCTGCCGGATCGGTTGCGCGGCGCGCACGCCAGGCTCGTCGACGAGCTCGACCTGGTGCAGCAGGGCACCCGTAAGGAACTGGACCGCCTCGACGAGGTGTGGACCCCGCTGGTGCCGCGCATTGTCAGCTGGCTGGATGGTGCGCGCGAGGTCGCCGCGCACGCGGCCGAGCTGCGCACCGTCAAGAAGGCCGAGGACTGGCTCAAGTCCGCCACCGCGGGCCTGCGCGGCGAACGCATGACACCGCTGGAGACCACCGCGCGCTGGGTGTGGCAGACGCTGCGCCAGCAGAGCAATGTCGAGCTCGGCGCTATTCGCTTGCAGGGCAACGCCGGAACCGCGCGCCGGGTGCTGCTCGACGTCACCGTCGACGAGGTGGACGGCGCCGCGCTCGGCGTGATGAGCCAGGGTGAGTTGCACGCGCTCGGGTTGTCGCTGTTTCTGCCGCGGGCCACGGTCGAGGAGAGTCCGTTCCGCTTCGTGATGATCGACGACCCGGTGCAGGCGATGGATCCGGCGAAGGTGGACGGGCTGGCCAGGGTGCTCGCCGCGGTCGCGTGGACGCGGCAGGTGGTCGTCTTCACCCACGACGAACGCCTCGCCGAGGCGGTGCGCCGGATGCAGCTCGACGCCACCGTGCTCGAGGTCCAGCGCCGGGACCGTTCGGTGGTCGAGGTCCGGGTGTCCAGCGATCCGGTCCGCCGCTACCTCGACGACGCGCGCGCCCTGGTGCGCACCCCGCAGCTGCCGCAGGCCATCGCCGATGAACTCGTCGCCACCTGCTGTCGCTCCGCGGTGGAGGCCGCGAGCCTCGGCCGGGCCAGGCGCACGCTGCTCGCCGACGGCATGAACCACCGCGAGGTGGAGCGCCACATCGACGCGGCCCAATCCACCAGGGCGAAGGTGGCTCTCGCGGTGATGGGGGTCGGCGGCAAGGTCGACGACCTCAACAAGCATTTGGTCGCGCGCGAAGGGAAATGGGTGGTCGAGGCGTTGCGCGACGCCACCGCGGGCGCACACGTGCCGATCGGCCGCGGCATGCGTGAATTGATCACCGAGACAGAAAGGTTCGTCGCATGGCTCGCGCGCTGACGGCGTGGCGCAGGCCGGAGCCGGGTGCGGGCACGCCCGAGCACAGCAGGTTGCAGCGGCGCTCCCCCCGCGCGGGAATCGAGCACCGGCGAGGTGCGGACAGCGGCGCGCACAGCATCCGAATGTGTTGGGGCGACTGGGGTAGCAGCGGCGAGGCACGGGCATGAGCGCCCAGCGTGGACCGCGCCGCGGACCGATCGGTGGTCGCGGAGCCAACCGGCGACCCGTGAAAGGACCCAAGCGCCCGCGGCCGTCGGTGGCCGAGCGGCTCGACACCGTGGACCGCTTGCTGGCCGGCGCGGTGACCGACGCGGGCGGGCTGTGGTCCCGCGCCACCGCGTGGATTCTGCGAATCGCGTTGGAGCAGTCCGTGGATGAGCTGTGGGGGCGACTCGCGCCCGCGCTGATGCGCTGCCCGATGCGTGCCCAGCTGATCGCGCTGCGCACCTTCGCCGGACCCGAGGTGGCGGCGCAGGTGGCCGCGCTGTGGGCGGCGCTGTCGCGGGCCGCGCACCACCACGACTACGAGCTGGCGCCCAGCGTCACCGACCTGCGCCGTTGGCGCGAACAGACGGTGGCGATCGCAGGCGCGCTGGCGGCCGTCGAGTCGAGGTGACCGGCGCCGTCGCGGCGGAACAGGCCACCCGGGCGGAGCTTCGCCGCGGGCGGCACGCGAGAATCGGAGCATGAGTGGGACCCGGATGTGTCCGTGTGGCCGGGGCGAGGCCTTCGACGACTGCTGCGGCCCGGTGCTGAACGGAAAGCGGGCGGCGGCGACCGCCGAGGCGTTGATGCGTTCGCGCTACACCGCTTTCGCGGTGGGGGACACCGACTATCTACGCCAATCGTGGCATCCGCGCACCAGGCCCGCCGAGCTGGAGCTCGATCCCGGCCAGCGCTGGTTGTTCCTGGAGATACTGCGCACCGCCGACGGCGGGCTGTTCGACGAGACCGGCTTGGTCGAGTTCGTCGCGCACTATCGGGCGGACGGTTCCCGTGGCGCACTGCACGAGGTCAGCAGGTTCCTGCGCGCCGACGGCGCCTGGGTCTACCTGGACGGCGAGATCGAGGCGTGAGTGCGCACGGCGCGCCGCGGGCCCGAACGGTAGCGTGAGCCGGCATGTCCCGTGTCGCGATCGAGTACTGCACCCAGTGCCGCTGGCTGTTGCGCGCGAGCTGGATGGCGCAGGAACTGCTGAGCACCTTCGGCACCGAACTCGGTGAGGTGGCGCTGATCCCGGCGACGGGCGGCATCTTCCGGATCACCGTCGACGGCGAGCAGGTGTGGGAACGCAAGGCCGACGGCGGTTTTCCCGATATCGCGGTATTGAAGCAGCGGGTGCGCGACCGGGTCGCGCCGGACCGTGATCTCGGCCACGCGGATCGGCGCGACTGAGCCCGGCGCTCGGCCTACGGAACCGGTCGCCCGCCTGCCGGGTGGGACTCAGCCGCAGCAGCCGCCACCGCAGCAGCCGCCACCGCCTTGCGGCGCGGCCTGGCTCGGCGCCGGTGCCGTGCCACCACGGCTGACCGTGGCAAACGTGGTCAGTAGCTTGACCGTGTCGGCATGGCCCGCGGGGCAGGACGCCGGATTCGACGACTCCGCCATCGGTCGGTTCACCTCGAAGGTGTCGCCGCAACTGCGGCACCGGTAGCTGTAGCTCGGCATCGGTCAAGCGTACCGCCGCGATCTCAGCTTGGTGCGTCGCATATCCAGGTCGCCGGTGGGTAAGTACCCTCGAATAAGAGATCACGAGGTGCGAGGCCAGCTGGAGCAAACACGCAGCACACCGAGCGATCGCTGGCAGGAGGTGCGAACAATGACTACTCAGTTCGAGACCGAACCGGGCTGGGAAGTGCGCGGCGCCGAGCCTGTCGTCACCACGACTTCGGGTGATGTCCGCGGCCGCTGGGACGGCCCGGTGGCGGTATGGCGCAGCATTCCCTATGCGGCCCCGCCGCGCGGGCAGTATCGGTTCCAGCCGCCGCGGCCCGCACCGGAGTGGGACGGGATCCGCGATTGCGCCACCTTCGGCGAGATCGCGCCGCAGACCATGGGCAACATGGTCCCCGTCGACTCCGACCTGCGGATGGGCGAGGACTGCCTCTGGCTGAACGTATGGTCACCCCGGCGCGACGTCGGCGACCTGGTGCACTCCTTCGACACGGGCGAACCGCGTCCGGTGCTGGTCTGGTTGCACGGCGGCGCCTACTGCCTCGGCACGGCCGCGCAGGGCATCTACGACGGCCGCAAGCTGGCCGAATCCGGTGACGTCGTCGTGGTCACCGTGAACTACCGCCTCGGTGCGCTCGGTTTCCTCGATCTGTCCTCGCTGCCCGGCCCGTTCACGCCGAACCTCGGCCTGCACGATCAGATCGCCGCGCTGGAATGGGTACGCGACAATATCGCCGCGTTCGGCGGCGACCCCGGCAATGTCACGCTGTTCGGCGAATCGTCCGGCGCGGGGTGCGTCACCGCGCTGCTGACCTCGCCGCGCACGGCCGGGCTGTTCCACAAGGCCATCGCGCAAAGCCCGCCGGCCACCACGGTATTCGGCCAGGAGCGGGCGGCTGCGGTGGCGCGGCGATTCCTGGAACTGCTGGAGTTGCCCGCCGCCAGGGCCGTCGAACTGCTCGACTGGCCGGTCGAGAAGATCGTGGAGGTCGCGGGCATCCTGCTGGACGAGATCCCGTTGAAGGAGCCGGGCAGGCTGGCGGCCGCGCCGGTGGTCGACGGCGATCTGCTGCCGACCTATCCGATCGAGCGGTTCCAGCACGGGCGTTCGCACCGGGTGCCGTTGATGATCGGCGCCAACAAGGACGAGGCCTCGCTGTTCCGGGTGTTCCGCTCGCCGATCATGCCGGTGACCCCGGACGCGGTGAACGCGATGCTCAACGATGTGGCGGCCAGCCACCCGGAGCTCTCGCACGAGCGCATCGCCGAGATCACCTCGGCCTACCCGGATCTGGACAAGACCAAGGGCGCGCTGGCCATGTCCGGCGACGCCGCGTTCCGGATGCCGGCGCACTGGGTGGCCGACGCGCACGCACAGCACTCGCCGACCTGGATGTACCGCTTCGACCACGCGACGCCGATGCTGCGGGCAGCCCGGGTCGGCGCCGGGCACGCGACCGAATTGCCTTATGTCTTCGGCAATTTCGGTTCGTTCAACCACGACCCGACCTTCTGGCTCGGCGGTCGCAAGGTGGCCATGGAGGTGTCCGGCCGAATGATGCGGCGCTGGTTGGCCTTCGCCACCCACGGTGTGCCCGCCGCGCTCGACGGTTCGAAGCACTGGCCGCCGTACCGTCCGGACACGCGCACCACGCTGCTGATCGACACGGTCGATCGTGTGGTGGACGACCCCGACGCGGAACTGCACACCGCTTGGGGTGCGCAAGCCGTAGGTTTCAGCTGAAACCTGTTGTCTCGCAGGGCGGCTCGGTTATCCACAGGTACCGAGCCGCTCGGCGAGGTCAGACCGTGGTCGGTTCGGGGGCGGGTGCGCGCCGCCCGAGGCGGACCGGCAGCTGCTCGTAACCGTGCAGAGTGAACAACTTCCGGCGTTGCGGCGGTCCGTCCAATTGCAGATCCGGGAAACGCTCGAACAAGGCCTGTAGCGCGTAGACGCCCTCCATGCGGGCCAGGCTGGCGCCGAGGCAGACGTGGATGCCGTTGCTGAACGACAGGTGCTCCTTGGCATTCGCGCGACCGATGTCGAAACGGTCCGGCTCGGCGAACACCGCGGGATCGCGATTGGCGCCGGCCAGTGACAGCACGACGGTGTCGCCCGCGCGCAGCCGCTCGCCTGCGATCTCCACGTCGCACAGCGCGGTGCGCGCCGTCGTCTGGACCGGTGAGTCGAAGCGCAGTATTTCTTCGATGGCGTTGGGCCACAGCTCGGGTTCGGCGCGCAGCCGCGCGAGCTGCTCGGGATGTTCGAGCAGCTGGGCCACCCCGTTGCCGATCAAATTCACGGTGGTCTCGAAGCCGGCACCCATCAGCAGACTCGCCGAGGCCTTGAGCTCGAACAGGTCCAGCTCGCCCGCGGTGACCAGGGCGCTGAGAATGTCGTCGCCCGGGGTGCGGCGCAGGCGGGCGATGTGCTCGTCGAAGTAGGCGTTCATCACCTCCATGGCCGCCAGCGCGCGCTGGTAGGCGCGCCAGGAGATGCCGACATCGAGCAGCGGTGTCAGTTCATCGCCCCAGTGCAGGAACCGGTCCTTGTCCGAGTCGGGGAAGCCGAGCATCTCGGAGATGATCGCGATCGGGACCTGGGCGGCGAAGGCGGTGATCAGATCGGCGGAGCCGCCTGCGGGCAGCGCGTCGAGCAGTTCCGCGGTGACCGTTTCGACGCGGTCGCGCAGCCTGCGGATGGCCCGCGGGGTGAACGCGGAGGCGACCGGCTTGCGCATCTTCGTATGGTCCGGTGGGTTGATCACCAACATCGACGGTGGTTCCACCGGGTTCGGCGGCAACGGGAAGTGGTTGGCCAGCTTCTGCAGCGGGCCGGGGATGTCGAAGCTTTCGGTGCTACGAACGCCGAATCGATTGTCGCGCAGGATGGCTCGGCACAGCTCGTGGTCGAGGGTGGCCCAGGAGATCGAGGTGCGGATCAGCCTGCCTTCGCCGCGCAACCGCTCGATGAGCGGATACGGATCGGCGAACCCGCCGGGCCCACCCATCAGTTCGGCGAAGGCGTCGCCACGCCTGGCCTGGCGGCGCAACACCAGCCGGGGCGCGCCTTGCACGGACAACCAGCGGAACCAATACTGCGGCTTCATCATTCACCAACTCCGTCGTTGTGCGATAAATCCACCGTACGGAACCCGGCCAGAATGTGGAACGTCCCCTGGTCGGACTTTCACCTATACCGTGGTAGGAGTCCACCGCGGTGGCGGCCGGTCAGGCCCGTTGGGCCGTGACGCGTTCGGTCTCGATGCGGCGCTCGCGCAGAGCCGGATCGGGATTGACCACCTGGACGAGGGAGGCGCCCGCCGCGAGCACCGCGACGAAGCCGTCGATCAGTTCGGCGGGGGTGTCCCACGGCGTGCTCGACAGCACCCGGTCGCTCTCGGAGAACCCTTGCCGCATGGCCGATTTCTTCGCCTCGGCGAACACCTCGGCCACCGGCATGCCGTCCAGCGCGGCACCCGCGCTGCCCGGCAGGAACTGATCACCGTGCACCCGCACGGAGGTCGCGAAGTCGGTGACGCCGACCGGGAGATCGCGCACCGGCGCGCCCATCGCATCCAGGGAGAGCGCCGCGACCTCGGCGACGCCGTCCGCGTCGTCGAGCCGGTCGGCGGTGACCAGGGCCAGTTCGGCATGCTCGTCGGGGCGCAGCACCACCTCGGTGCCCGCCCACCAGCAGCCGAGCAGTACGGCCGCGGTCTGCCAGTGCGCGGGCAGCAGCACCGCGATCCGCGCGCCGGGGCTGAGGCCGAACTCGTCGCGAATCAGGTTGGCCGTCTTGGCCGCCCAGTTCGCCAGGGTGAGCCCGGACAGTTCGATCCTGGCTCCGGTGGCGTCGTCGTAGTAGGTGACGCGCGGCCCGGCGGGGTCCCGCGCGAGAATCGGATCGAGCACTTTCTCGGTGAGGGTGAGCGCCTTGTCGAGGTCACGCATTGTCTAATTCACGCATTTCGGTCCGTTCTGGCCTGCGTCGATCGGTGGGGCGGGCGGGACTGGCGTCGCGGCGGCGCTCGACGTTCCGGAGAAGTCGAACATGCTTCCTGCCGCCGAGCCCGGACCAGAATAGTCGCTCGCCAGCACGACGCTCACCGAATCCGGCGACAGCGTCGTATCCGCGAGCACCGGCAGCCCACCGAGCGCCTCGGCCACCGCCTTGGCTTTCGCGTCGGAGGTCTTGGCGGCGAGCACCCGGCTGCCGGACACCTTCGGGCCGGTGTAGTTGCCGACCAGACCCTCGTGGAATCCCTTACCGCGCAAAGCCTGTGCGACCTGACCGGCCAGGCCGCCGATGCCGCTGGCGTTGTACACGCTGACGGTCACCGTGGCCGGATCAACGGCGGGCTCGTCCGACTCGGCGGTCTTGCCGTCGACCAGCGAGCCGACATAGGACTTCACCGCCGCGGGATCGACCCGCACCACCGATTCGCCGCTGGTGGTCAGGTAATTCAGGTCGGTGACCGGAATGGTCTCGAACTTCACCTGGCCGCCCGAAAGGTCCTGCAACTGCTGCAGGAACGCGAGCACGTCCCAGTCGTCGTCGAGCACGACGGTGCGCCCGACCGCGTCGCTGAGCTGCTTCATCCGCCCTGGATTGCTGAGCGTCTTCGCGTTGAGCACCTGCCCGACCAACTGCGCCATGAACACCTGCTGGCGCACAATGCGATCGAGGTCACCGCGCGGCAGATTGTGCCGCTGCCGCACGAAGCTCAAGGCCGCCGGACCGTCGAGGCGTTGGCGGCCCGCCGGGAAGTCGGCGCCGGACATCCATTCGTCGACCGGATTGTTCAGGCACACCTCGACTCCGCCCACCGCGTCGGTGAGCAGCACGAAACCGAGCAGGCTCACCTCGGCGTAATGATCGACGCTGATGCCGGTGAGGTTGGCCACGGACTTGATCAACGCCTGACGACCCGCCTGCGTGGACTGCTTGTCCGCGTCGGCCTCCGGAACACCCTGGTTCATCAGCTTCAGCCGCTGCGTCTCCTTGGTCGCGCCGTACGCCGAGTTGATCTTGCCCTTGCCGAGATCGGGAATGTCGACATAGGAGTCGCGGGGCAGGGAGATGGCGGTCGCGGACCGGCCGTCGTTCGGCACCCGGATCAATACGATGGTGTCGGTATTGGTGCCGACCTCATCGCCCGCGTGCAGCAGCGCGCGCTCCCGGTCGCTCAGCGGATTGCCGTGCGCGTCGGTGCGGCTGTCGACGCCGACCAGCAGGATGTCGACCGCGCCGTCGCGCCCACCGCCGAGCCCGAGATTGCCGATGCGCTCGATATTGGAGATCAGGCTGTCGACGCTGTGCCAGGCGAAGCCGGTGATGACGAGCACCACCACCGCGAGCACCGCGGCGCCGGCCCGCACCGGACCGCCCGCAGGCAACAGCGATCGAGTGCCGCGCGGCCTCGCGCGTTCGCGGCTCGCAAGCGCTCCGAGCGGCCGGGTCACCCGGAACCCTCCGCCGCAGCTACTTTGTGTCCTCTCGCCAACACGACATCCTTTCGACACGCTCGGGGCCTCTTACGACTGCACGGTCCGACCGACCACCCCACCTTTCCGTAGCCCCCGCACCCTTTCAGCAAACCATTGTTCGCGGGCGGGTGTCCGCCGAGGGCAACTGACTGAAGGCTAACGAATACCGGCCCGGGCACCCTCAATCCGCAGGTGTGGCGGCGTGCCAGACTCGACCCCGTGACAGCTTCGACAGCATCCGGCGCCGCCGTGCCCGCCCGCCTCGTCGTGACCGGGGCAGGTGGACAGGTCGGCCGGGAACTGCTCACCCTGGCGCCGGCCGCCCGCGCGTTCGGTCGCCGTGACCTCGATATCACCGACGCGGCCGCGGTCGCCGCCGTGCTCGAGCCGGGTGACGTGGTGATCAACTGTGCCGCCTACACCGCGGTCGACCGCGCCGAGACCGACGTGGCCGCGGCGTTCGCGGGCAACGAGACCGGCCCGGCCGTGCTCGCCGCCGCCTGCGCGCGGGCCGACGCCAGACTGATCCACCTGTCCACCGACTACGTGTTCGCCGGCGTGCACGATCGCCCCTACGAGACCACCGATCCGACCGGGCCGGTCAGCGTCTACGGCCGGTCCAAACTCGCCGGCGAGCAGGCCGTGCTGACCCGCGCCCCGCAGGCGCACGTGGTGCGCACCGCGTGGGTATATGCCGGGCGCGGAAGTGATTTCGTCGCCACCATGCTGCGGTTGGAGCGCGAACGCGACACCGTCGACGTGGTGAACGACCAGCTCGGCGCACCCACCTACGCCGCCGATCTCGCGGTCGCGTTGCTGGAACTCGCGGGTCGGCCGGACGCGCCGCGGCTGCTGCACGCCACCAACTCGGGCCAAGCCAGCTGGTTCGACCTCGCGCGCGCGGTATTCGCGGGCGTCGGTGCCGATCCGGAACGGGTCCGGCCCTGTGACTCGTCCGCGTTTGCGAGACCCGCACCGCGCCCGGCATATTCGGTGTTGTCGCACCGGGCCTGGGCGGAAGCCGGGTTGACGCCGCTGCGGCCCTGGCAGGTGGCACTGGGGGACGCGCTCGCGCGGTTGTCCGACTAGGCTGCTGGGCCGTGGACGTATCCGACTCCGCCCAAAAGGGGCTGGCCGTCGTCACGGTGACCTATTCACCGGGCGAGCACCTCGAGCACTTCATCACCACGCTGGCTGCCGCCACCACCGAGAAACCGCAGGTAATCCTCGCGGACAACGGGTCGACCGACGGGGTGCCCGAGCTGATCGCCGAGGCCAATTCGCATGTGCGGCTGCTGCGCACCGGCGGCAATATCGGCTACGGCGGCGCGATCAACCGGGCGGTCGCCGAGATCGATCCGGACATCGAGTTCGTGGTGATCGCCAACCCGGACATCCGCTGGGGTAGCGACTCCATCGACCAGCTGCTCGCCGCCGCGAAGCGCTGGCCACGGGCCGGTGCGCTCGGTCCGCTGGTGCTGGAACCGGACGGCAGTGTCTACCCCTCCGCCCGCCGGGTGCCCGGTCTGCTCGACGGCGCGGGTCACGCGATCCTCGGCACGGTGTGGAAGACGAACCCGTGGACCCGGCGTTACCGCCAGGAGAACGAGGAGATCTCCGAGCGGGCCGTCGGCTGGCTGTCCGGCTCCTGCCTGCTGGTGCGGCGCGCGGCGTTCGACTCGATCGACGGCTTCGACTCGCGCTACTTCATGTACATGGAGGACGTGGACTTCGGCGACCGGATGGGCAAGGCGGGCTGGCACAACGTGTTCGTGCCGTCCGCGGAGGTCACCCACGCGAAGGGGCATGCCGCGGGACGGCACCCCGAGGTGATGCTGCCCGCGCACCACGCGAGCGCTTACCGGTTCCAGGCCGACCGGCATCCGCACTGGTGGCAGCTACCGTTGCGGCTGGCGTTGCGGGCCGGACTTGCGGTGCGCTCCCGGATTGCGGTTCGATCTGCGCTGCGTCAACAAGCGCAGGACGCGGGTCAACAAGCGCAGGACGCGGGTCAACAGGCGCAGGACGCGAGTCGATAGCGCAGGACGCGCGTCGATAGATGCCAATGTGACTCGATAAGCGCAGGACGTGAGTTAGCGGAGGCAAACCGCGAGCCAATAGGGTGCAAAGCGTGACTCGCTGGTCACCCGGCCGAGCGACAATCGACGTAGGGCCCGCACTACTTAGTGCGGCCCGAGTGAAACCGGCGCGCAGCCGAGTCTCGATCGGCGCGCGAGCAACAATCGATCCACTGTGAACAGGGGACCTTGAATGGCAGGAAATGCAGGCACCGACGCCGTGATCCTGGTGGGCGGGCAGGGCACACGACTGCGCCCGCTGACCCTCTCGGCACCGAAGCCGATGCTACCGACGGCCGGACTGCCGTTCCTGACGCATCTGCTCGCTCGGATCGCCGAGGCCGGGATCACGCACGTGGTGCTGGGCACCTCCTTCAAGGCGGAGGTGTTCGAGAACCATTTCGGTGACGGTTCCGAGCTCGGCCTCGAGCTGGAGTACGTCACCGAGACCGAGCCGCTCGGCACCGGCGGCGGCATCCGCAACGTGCTGCCCAAGCTGCGCGCCGACACGGTGATGGTGTTCAACGGTGACGTGCTCGGCGGCACCGAACTCGGCGCGGTGCTGGACACGCACGAGTCCACGAACGCCGATGTCACGCTGCATCTGGTGCGGGTGAGCGATCCGCGCGCCTTCGGCTGCGTGCCGACCGACGAGAACGGCCGGGTCACCGCGTTCCTGGAGAAGACCCAGGATCCGCCGACCGACCAGATCAACGCGGGCTGCTACGTCTTCCGCCGCGAATACATCGAGAAGATCCCGGTGGGCCGCCCCGTGTCGGTGGAGCGCGAGGTGTTCCCGCAGCTGCTCGCCGAGGGCGCCCGCGTGCAGGGCCACGTCGACACCTCCTACTGGCGCGACATGGGTACCCCGGAGGACTTCGTCCGCGGCTCCGCCGATCTGGTCCGCGGCATCGCCCCCTCGCCCGCACTGCCCGGCCAGCGCGGTGAGTCCCTGGTCCATCCGGGTGCGGGTGTCGCGCCCGGCGCACTGCTCATCGGCGGCACGGTCGTCGGCCGCGGCGCCGAGGTCGGCGCGGGCGCTCGCCTCGACGGCGCGGTCATCTTCGACGGCGCCATCATCGAGGCGGGGGCGACCGTCGAACGCTCGATCGTCGGGTTCGGCGCCCGCATCGGCCCCCGCGCGCTGGTGCGCGACGGCGTCATCGGTGACGGTGCGCACGTCGGCGCGCGCTGCGAACTACTGCGGGGCGCGCGGGTGTGGCCGGGCGTCGAGATCCCCGACGGCGGGATCCGCTTCTCCACCGACGTCTGATCGGCGCGGGCTCGAAATCGGTTTCGTCGCGACGGTGCTTCTGGCAGGGTGCTGCCCAGGGTCCCGGGGCTCCGTCGCGGGATCGCTTCTTTGCTCACTGTGCCGATTGGGAATAGTTGAGGAGAACATCTATGGGGAAGTCTGTCTCTCGAGTACTGGCCGCAGCGGTTTTCGCGGGGGCGGTCGGCATCTGCGCGGCGCCGAACGCCACGGCCGCACCGTCGATCTACGAACCGAGCATTACCCCGTGTAGCCATCAGTTCAGAACGCCGTTCGAACCCGCCCGCCCGGGTACCAGCGCCTACTGGAGCCCGTTCGGTACCGCCGACATCGTCTGCTACGACGCGGGTTTCGGCGTCAGCCACTACCAGCGTGACCCCGGCGGGCAGTGGCACGCCATGAATCAATTGATTCCCGGCAACTACTTCATCAACATCTTCGGCTACAACCACCTGCCCGCCTAGGCGGCCCGAAAGTCTTCGCGCAGATCCTCTTTCGAGGTGTCTGCGCGAAGACTGCTGTCACGCTCTGGTTTTCCAGACGTAGCGGGTCTTGGGGCGCCCCGCGCGGCCGTAATCCGAACGGCGGGTGACCAATCCGTCGTCGGCCAGCTTCTCCAGATATCGCCATGCCGTGATCCTGGAGACGCCGATGGTGGTCGCGGTGTCCGCGGCGGTGATGCCCTCGGGGGCGGCCCGCACGGTGCGAGAGATCTCGTCGAGGGTCTGCGGCGCAACACCTTTGGGGGTGGTGGCGCGTTGGTCGGGGGTGCGTAGCGCGCTGAGGGCGCGGTCGATGTCGTGCTGGGAGACCGCGGTTTCGCCTGCGGGCAGCGCCGTGCGGAATTCCCGGTAGCGGTCCAGCTTGTCGCGAAAAGCGGCGAAGGTGAACGGCTTCAAGAGATAGAGGACAACGCCGTGCGAGACCGCGGTGCGCACCATGGCGAGGTCGCGGGCCGAGGTGATGGCGATGACGTCGGGTCGGGGCGCCAGGCCGGTGAGGGCCGCCGCGACGTCGAGGCCGCTGGCATCGGGTAGCCCGATATCCATGAGCACCAGGTCGATCGGCGTGCCCTCGGCCGCGGCCTCGGCGGCCGCACGCATCGCCTCGCGGCCGGTGTGTGCCACCCCGACAGGCGTGAAGCCCTCGATGCGGTCCACATAGGCGCGGTGTGCCTCGGCGATGAGCGGTTCGTCCTCGACGATCAGCACTCGGATCACTGTGCGTCCTTTCGCGGAATCGTCACGGTTACCGCGCTTTCCGGATCTAGTTCGGTACGAATGGTTCCCCCATGCCTGGCCACCATGCGGTGGACCAGTGCGAGGCCGAGCCCGTGATGGTCGGCCTTGGTCGAATAGCCGCGCTGCGACGCCCGCGCGAACGTCTCCTCGGACATGCCGGGACCGCTGTCGGCAACCCGCACGTACAACGCCGAAGCCGGTTCGGCGCGCCCAGCTTCGGGATTGTCGCCGCAGTGCCGCACGGTGACCTCCACCCAGCCCGACGGGCTTTCGGCGGCGGCGTCGATGGCGTTGTCGATGAGATTGCCGACCAGCGTGACCATCTCCTGTGGGGTCAGCGGCTCGATCGAGTCGAGTGCGGTGTCCTCGGTGATGGTCAGTTCGATGCTGCGCTCGGCCGCCTGGTTCACCTTGCCGAGCAGCAACGCCGCCAGCGCGGGCGACCCGACCGCGTTCAGCAGCCGATCGATGAGGGCTTGGGACAGTTGCAGTTCCGAGGTGGCGAAGTCCACCGCCTCCTGATACCGGCCCAGTTCGACCATGGTGACCACGGTGTGCAGCCGGTTGGCGGATTCGTGCGCCTGGGCGTGCAGCGATTCGGCGAAACTACGCACCGAGTCGAGTTCGCCCATCACCGCGCGCAACTCGGTGTGGTCGCGGATCGTCATGACGGTGCCGATGGGCCTGCCCTCCCAGCTGACGATGTCCTGGTTGATGAGCAGGATCCGGTCGCCGGTCACGTGCATCTCGTCGCGGACCACGCCCCAGCTCATCTGCCGCATGGAGGTCGGCAGGTCGCTGCGGCGTACCTCGCCGTCGGGCAGTTCGAGCAGCCTGCGTGCCTCGTCGTTGACCACCTCGGCCAGCTCGCCCGCGATGCCGAAGACCACCAGGCCCTCGTGGATCGAGTGCAGGACGGCGTCGTGCTGTTCGTACATGGCCCGCAACTCGTCGGGTGCGAGCCCGTGCGTCTGCCTGCGCAGCCTGCGGCTCAGCAGGAACGACCCGCTGCCCGAGACGGCGAGGCCCGCCGCGGCGATGCCGAGGATCAGCGGCAGTTGCGCGGCCACCTGATCGCCGATCTTGGCGCGGGTCACCCCGGCCGACACCAGCGCGACCACCTTCCCGCCGTCGTAGACCGGCGCCACCGCCCGGATCGACGGCCCGAGGGTGCCGGTGAACGTTTCGGTGAAGGTCTCCCCGGACAGCGCGCGGTCGATGTTTCCGCTGAACGGCTTGCCGATCATGTTCTGGTTGGTGTGCGTGTAGCGGGTGCGGTCCGGCGCCATCACGACGATGAAGTCCATGCCGGTCGAGTGGCGGATGCGCTCGGTCACCGGCTGCAGCAGCGCCGTGGGATTGATGGTGTAGACGGCGGACAGGGTGGACGGGGCTTCAGCGACACTCACCGCGACATCTCTCACTTCGCGGGTGGTCGTCACGTCGCTGTGGCGCCGCGCGTCGACCACCGCGAGGACCGCGCCGACAGCGACCATCAGGGTCAACACGATCAGCTGTAGTGCGAAGGCCTGACCGGCCAGGGATAGCCGACCGCGTCTCACTAGCTGTTTTCCTCCGCTGAACGTAATGCACCAAACCGTGACCGGCGTCACCAGGGCCGTCATCATTCTGCCTGGAAGGCGTGAGGCACTTCACGTCGGCACCACTTCGGAGGACATCACTCGGTATGAGCCAAGCAACACCAGCAGCACCCCCACGCAAGCGCGACCGCACCCATTGGCTGTATATAGCCGTCATCATCGCGGTGTTCGCGGGCATTCTGGTGGGTTGGCTGGCGCCCGGTTTCGGGGTGTCGGTTGCTCCGCTCGGCAGCATCTTCGTCGACCTGATCAAGATGATGATCGCGCCGGTCATCTTCTGCACCATCGTGCTCGGCATCGGCTCGATCAGATCGGCGGCGACCGTCGGCAAGGTCGGCGGGCTGACCATCGCGTACTTCATGGTCATGTCGACCGCCGCGCTCATCATCGGGCTCGTCGTCGGCAACGTGATCTCGCCTGGTACCGGATTGAACGTCGGCGAGAACGCCAAGGCGGTCAAGTCGCTCACCGACACCGCGCACAAGGCTGGCGGGACGTGGGACTTCTTCAGTGGGATCGTCCCTGACTCGCTGCTGTCGTCGCTGACCTCGGGCAGCACGCTGCAGGCCCTGTTCGTAGCGCTGCTCGTCGGTTTCGCGGTGCAGGCCATGGGCAAGACCGGCGAGCCGATTCTGCGTGGCGTGGCATTGCTGCAGAAGCTGGTGTTCCGCATCCTGGTGATGATTCTGTGGCTGGCGCCGATCGGTGCGTTCGGCGCGATCGCCAATCTGGTCGGCAAGAGTGGACTGGACGCGGTGCTGAAGTTGGCAACGTTGATGATCGCGTTCTACCTGACCTGCTTGATATTCGTGTTCGGCGTGCTCGGGGTGCTGCTGTGGGCGGTGGCTCGGGTGTCGGTGCTGAAGCTGGTCCGCTATCTGGCCCGCGAGTACCTGTTGATCCTGGCGACCTCGTCCTCGGAGTCGGCACTGCCTCGGTTGATCGCGAAGATGGAACACATGGGCGTCGAGCGGACGACTGTGGGTGTGGTTGTGCCGACCGGATATTCGTTCAATCTGGATGGCACTGCAATTTACCTGACAATGGCGTCGTTGTTCATCGCTGATGCGATGGGAAAACCGTTGACGCTCGGCGAGCAGATCGGCCTGTTGCTGTTCATGATCGTCGCCTCCAAGGGTGCGGCCGGTGTCACCGGCGCGGGCCTGGCCACGCTGGCCGGCGGCCTGGAGAGTCATCGCCCCGAATTGCTCGACGGCGTCGGCCTGATCGTCGGTATCGACCGCTTCATGTCCGAGGCCCGCGCGCTCACCAATTTCTCCGGCAATGCCGTCGCCACGGTGCTGCTTGGCACCTGGACCAAGACCATCGACGCGGACCGGGTCAAGGAAGTTCTCGACCGCAAGCTGCCCTTCGATGAACAGACCATGGTCGATGACGACCACGGCGCGCAGCCGCAGCAGGAGCCCGACACCAAGGACCTGGTTCCGGCTTAGCTGCTCTGTGAAACACGAAGGGCCCGCAGGATCTGCGGGCCCTTCGCGCATTTCGGGGTCAGGAGGCCCACTTCTCCGGGTTGAGGTGGTACTGGGCGAGGGCGGTGGCGTGTCCGTGGCCGAGGGTGTGCTCGGACTTCAGCCACTCCACCAGCGGCTTGTGCGACGTCAGACCGGACTCACTCATCGCGGTACGCCACTCGTCGATGGTGCGGCCGTACTTGGCCTCGATGGACGGGAAGTAGGACGCGGGCCCGTGTGGCTTGGTCGACATAGTGGTCGTCTCCTGTGATCGTCGTGCGTTCAGTGGTGTGGACGGCGGCGCGTCGGAAAATTCATCGGGCGCGGGTGGTTTGTGTGCCGGATCACGGGTGCGTGCGAATTCCGGTCTGCGCGAGCGAGTCCGGACGCGGAACTGTCCGGCACCGGCGAAAACCGGTACCGGACAGCAGGTGCGGTGGAATCAGGCGGGGACGCCGATGGGCCGCGGGGTCGCCCGTTCGGCCAGTTGGTGCTCGCGGATCAGCATGCCGCCCGCGAGGAAGACCAGCGCGGCGGTGAGGCCGTGGATGCCGAAGGCGGCTGCGGTGGAGCCGTGCCAGCTGAGGACGGTCAGCATGTCGCCGACCGGGACCAAGGCGATGACCAGGGTGGCGATGCCGAGTGCGTAGCGCTGCTTCGCGGCGAGCAGGGCCAGGACGAGCACGCCGAAGACGGTGTCGCGGACCCCCTTGAGGTTCATGAACGCGGTGGCCTCGCCGTCCGGCCACGCGGGCAGGCCGAAGCCGGGAGCGATGGCCTGCGGGCTGATGAGGTAGCTGAGGCCGATGTAGAGGATGAAGGCCGCGCCGATGAGGGACAGTGCGGTGGCGATGCGCGAGGTGGTCATGGTGCTGCTCCTTGGTGCGGGTGCTCGGTCCTGCTCCGATATCTAGCGGCGCTAGGTTCGAGAGCAACCCTAACGGAGCTCCGTTAGCTTGTCTAGCGCTGCTAGAATTCCGGCATGACCCCCCAGACGCGCAAGGAACGTGAACGAGCCGAACGTCGTCAGCGGATCATCGATACCGCGCGCGAGCTGGCCGAGGAACAGGGCTGGGAAGCGGTGACCGTGCGCAGGCTGGCCGAGCGCATCGAATACAGCCAGCCGGTGCTGTACAGCCACTTCGCGGGCAAATCGGCCATCGTGGCCGCCGTCGCGGAGCAAGGGATCGCCGATCTCTCCGTCGTCCTGCGCCAGGCGCACGCCGAGGCGACGAGCCCGGCCGACCGGATGGCCCGCGTCGCCCGCGCCTACCTGGATTTCGCCGCCGCCAACCCGGCCCGCTACGACGCCATGTTCGTGCTGAACGTCGACCTCGTGTTCGGCCTGGAGGCGTCGCAGACGTTGCGCGACGCCTTCGCGCAACTGGAGGCCATGTTCCGGCCGTTCGTCGACGAGGCGGACCTCGGTGCCCGCGCCGAGGTGGCCTGGAGCGCGATGCACGGTCTGGCGACGCTCGACCGCGGCGCCCGCCTGCGCCCGGAGTTGCGCGAGCAGCGCCTCGACATCCTGGTCGCCGAATGGCTGGCCGCGGTCGGCGCGACGTCGGCCTGACCGCACCTGGCTCGTACCGCCTGCGGCGGCGAATCCTGTTCCCACGGACCGAATCGACCATTGCCGGTGACAGTCGACACCTTCGTGCCGATCCGGCAGGTGAGACCGCCGTTGTGCGCTGCGGCGCGTTTCACGACCAGGGAAGCACCGACCGCGGGCCGGTAGCGTGGGGGATATGCCTGATGTTGTGGTCGTCGGTTCCGGGCCGAATGGTCTCGCCGCCGCGGTGATTCTGGCGAAGGCCGGACTCTCCGTGGCGGTGTACGAGGCCGAGCACGCGGCGGGCGGCGGGTCGCGGACGGCGGAGCTGACCCTGCCCGGATACCGGCACGACGTGTGCGCCGGCGCGCACCCGATGGCGTTGGCCTCCCCGTTCTTCCGCGCGTTCGATCTCGCCGCGCACGGGGTCGAACTGCTCACACCGGAAGCGTCTTACGCGCACCCGATGGACGGCGGCACGGCCGGCATCGCCTGGCGCGATCTGGAACGGACCGTCGAGGGACTCGGCCGTGACGGTGCCGCCTGGCGCTCGCTGTTCGGCCCACTGGTGCCGCATTGGGAATCGATCGTCGACCTGGCGATGTCGGACATGCGCCGACCACCGAAGGACCTGCTGACCGCTGTGCGGTTCGGGCTGCGGACGCTCGAGCAGGGATCGCCGTTGTGGAACACCAGGTTTCGGGGCGACACCGCGGCCGCGCTGCTGACCGGTGTCGCGACCCACGCGATCATCCCGCCGCGCGCCGTGCCCGCCGCCGGGGCCGGTCTGATGCTCGGCACACTGGCGCATGCGGGTGGCTGGGTGATCCCGCGCGGTGGCAGCCAGGCGATTCCGGACGCGATGATCGCCGAGCTCGAACGCCTCGGCGGGCGGATGCACACCGGCCACCGCGTCGACGCGCTCGGGCAGTTCGACGACGCCCGCGCGGTCGTGCTCGACCTGGCCCCCGCGGAGCTGCTGCGCATCGCCGGTCATCGACTGCCGGACCGATACATCAAGCGGCTCCGGCGTTTCCGCTACGGCGGCGCCGCGTGCAAGGTCGATTTCGCGCTCGCGGGCCCGGTGCCATGGCAGGCTGACGACCTCGACCGCGCAGGCACCCTGCATCTAATCGGCACCAGAGCCGAGGCGATGGCCGCCGAACGCGCGGTCGCCGCGGGTCAGCACGCTGAACGGCCTTATGTGCTGACCATTCAGCCCGGCGTGGTCGACTCGACCCGCGCACCGGCGGGCAAGCACACCCTCTACACCTACGCGCACGTGCCGAACGGTTCGACGCGCGACATCAGCGAGACGATCATCGCCCAGGTCGAGCGCTTCGCCCCCGGCTTCCGGGACCTGATCCTCGCGAAGCACGTCTACACCGCGGCCGAAATGCCCGCGCACAACGCCAATTACATCGGCGGCGACATCTCGGCGGGCGCGATGACCCTGCGCCAGTGGGCCTTCCGCCCCGCGCCGCGCTGGAACCCTTACGCCACACCGCTGCCCGGCGTCTATCTGTGCTCCGCCTCGACCCCGCCCGGCCCCGGTGTGCACGGCATGTCCGGCTTGCACGCGGCCCGCCACGTGCTGCGCCAGCGGTTCGGCATCACCACCGACCCGCTGGCGCTGCTGCGCGAGCCCTAGACGCGCTCGGTGCGGTAGAGGTCGGGCTCCAGGTAGATGACCCTGGCGGCGGGAACGGCGGCGCGCACGCGGGCCTCCGCGTCGTTGATCGCGGCCGCGATATCGGCGATATCCAGGTCGGGGACGATCGACACCTTGGCGGCGACCAGCATTTCCTCCGGACCCAAGTACTGGGTCTTGAGGTGGATCACGCGCTCGATGCGTTGGCCGTCGGCCAGGTTCTCCCGGATGGCGCGGTCCTCGGCGGGGGTGGCGCCCTCGCCGATGAGCAGGCTCTGCATCTCGATGATCAGGATGACGGCGATGACGCCGAGCAGCAGGCCGATGGCCAGGGTGCCGATGCCGTCCCAGATCGCGTCGCCGGTGAGCATGGTCAGGCTGACGCCGACGAAGGCGAAGATCAGGCCGACCAGGGCGCCGGTGTCCTCCAGCAGCACCACCGGCAACTCCGGGCTACGCGACGTGCGGATGAAACGCCACCAGCTCGCATTTCCCTTGAGCGGCCGAGACTCCTTGACGGCGGTCATGAAACTGTAGGTCTCCAGCCCGATCGCGATCAGCAGGATGACGATCGCGACGATCGGCGAGCTCAGGTCCTCCGGGTGCTGGATCTTGTGGATGCCCTCGTAGATCGCGTAGATCGAGCCGATGGTGAACAGCACCAGCGCCACGACGAACGAGTAGAAGTAGCGATTGCGCCCGTACCCGAACGGGTGCAGTTCGTCGGCCTCCTGCGCGGCGCGGCGCTGGCCGAGTAGCAGCAGACCCTGGTTGGAGGTGTCGGCCACCGAGTGCACCGCCTCGGCGAGCATCGACGCCGAACCGGTGATCGCCGCACCGACGAACTTTGCCACGGCGATCCCCGCGTTCGCCGTCAACGCGGCGAGAATCGCCTTCTTGCCACCACCAGCCGACATGGGTTGGATGTCCTCTCTCCGATTGCCCGAACCTGGCTAACTTAGCGTGTGCCGAGATCGGATACCCGATACCGGAGGTGATCACTCGGCCGCGGCGACACCGCGCCTGCTCACACCTTGCCGACGCAGGCGCAGAAGAGTTGGGCCGGGCCGTCCAGGGCGCGGGCCCGAATGTCGGTGTCCGCGGCCGAGATCCACGCCGCGGCACCGCGTTCCAGCGTCAACTCGGACGCGCCGTGCAGCAGCCGCACCGACCCCGCCGTGCACAGCACGATGCCCGGGCCGGCCGCGGTGAGCGGGACCTGCGCCGAGCCCGCGGTCAGATCGAAGCGGCGCAGCTCGAACTCCGGCGCGGGCGTGCGGTAGCGCACCGAGCCGTCGCCCGCCGGTTCCGGCAGCACCACGGGCAGGTCGATCGGCTCGAAGTCGAGCACCCGCAACAGTTCCGGCACGTCGACGTGCTTGGGCGTGAGGCCGCCGCGCAGCACGTTGTCGGAGTTGGCCATGATCTCCACGCCGAGTCCGCGCAGGTAGGCGTGCAGGTTGCCGGCCGCGAGGAACAGGCCCTGCCCGGGCTCGAGCGTCAGCCGGTTCAGCAGCAGCGCCGCGAGCACGCCTGCGTCGCCGGGGTAGGCCTCGGCCAGTTCGAGCGTGGTGCGCGCCTCGGGGGTGAACCCGCGCTTGCCTTTTCCGGACAGGTAGCGCACGCAGCCGTCGAGCACCTCGGGCAGCAGGGTGGCGAGCACGGACTGCGGCAGCGTGATCCAGGTGGTGAACAAGGTGCGCAGCCCGTCCGAATCCGGCTGCGCGGCAAGGAGGTCGGCGAACGAGGCGAGCCCGTCCACGTCGAGCGCCCGCAGCAGTTCGACGGTGCGGTGCGGCTCACGGAAGCCGGCCAGCGCCTCGAACCGATCCAGCGCCACCACCAGTTCCGGCTTGTGGTTGTCGTCGCGGTAGTTGCGCATCGGCGAGTCGAACGGCACCTTGGTGCGGTTCTCCCGTTCGAACCCGGCGCGCGCCTGCGCGGTGCTCGGGTGCGCCTGCAGCGACAACGGCTCCTCGGCGGCCAGAATCTTCAGCAGGAACGGCAGCTTGCCGCCGAATTCCCGGGCGGCGGGGCCCAATTCGCGCTGCGGGTCCTCGGCGACGAAATCCAGCAGCGAACGGGTGCGGCCATCGATCAGTACGTGTGCGGGGTCGGCGGGATGCGCGCCGAACCACAGTTCGGCCTCCGGATGCGCGGACGGAACCGGCCTGCCGCACAGCTGAGCGAGCGCGGTGCGCGAGCCCCAGGCATACGAGCGCAACGCACCAACGAGTTCGTGCACTAGTAGCTTCCCCCGTACTGCCCTCGGCTGTCGGGCGCGGTACCGCGGGTTCCGATCAGCCGTAGGTAGGCGGCGGCCATCTCCAGCCGCAGCGCGAGCACGGCGAGCTGTTCGAGCTCACCACCGGCGCCGGGAGCGGGCTCCTCGGGGCGTGGCGGTGCGGGCAGCGAGGGGTCGGTGAGGCCGGTGTGCAGCAGATCGAGCTCGGCGCTCACCAGGTCGGCGTCGACCAGGCTGGACCCGCCGCCGCCGAACACGGCGATCCGGCGTCGCGCGGCCGACTGGTCGGGGTCGATGCTGAGCACGAAGACGCGCACCCGCTCGACCTGCATGGGGCCGTCGAGTTCCTCGTCGTGGAACATCGGATCGAAGCCGGGCGCGGATTCGCCTGCGGCCTCGACCATTCGGGTCTTGGCGGCCACCGCCTCGGCCAGATCCACCGCGGTGGCGACCCGGCCCGCCGATTGCAGCAGCACCTCGGCGCCGTGCTCGGCCAGCTCGGACGCGGCGGGGGTGTCGCCGGCCAGCACCACCCCGCGCTGATGCATGCGCGCGGCGAGCGTCTTGGCGGGGTTGCGGAAGACCTCGTTGCCGGGGCCGGCGCGCAACGCTTCGGCGTCGAGCACGTCGGCCAGCTCGGTGAGGTCGGGCACGAACGTGCCGCTGCGGGCGGGGTCGACCGCGCGCAGGACGGCGATTCCGGCGGCCAGGAAGCGCAGCAGGCGGTTGTGATCGAGCACCTGGACCCGAGGTGCCAGCACGGCGGCCCGGCCGGCCGCGACGGCACGCATCGGTCCTTCGATGGGTGTGGCGACGACGACCTCGGCCCCGCGGCGCAGCGCCCGGTCGACCGCGTCGGTCAGGCGGGGATCGCCCGCGTCGTCGCCGGCGACCAGGACGACATCGAGCGGACCGACCCAGGGCGGCAGCGCGGTGACGGGCACGACGGGAAGGCCCGCGCGGTCGCCGAGGGTGGCGACGAGCAGGCTCGCGGCGCGCGCGGCGCGGCCCGAGCCGGAGACGAGAACCACGCTGCGCGGCCGCAGTCCGGCCAGGCGCGCGAGCGCGTCCTCACCGACTGCTGCCGCGGTGGCCCGGACCTGAGCGCCGCCGGAGGCGGCCGAGCGCAGGGCGCCGCCGGTATCGGCCGCCTCCAGCGAAGCGGCATCGTCGAGGTCGAGCACCGGTGTTCCAGCGATCATCGGGCGTCCCACCTCCCCTCATCGCGCTGAGTCGTTATCGCCTTCGCTCGCACCCGGGTCAGCTGCCACGCCGGGCCCGAGTCGGGCGAATTCAAGGCCTGTGATTCCACTATTCCAGTCAGGACCGGACGATGCTCAGGATCTCTGTTACGAGTGCATCTACATCTTCGGTTGATCGGGCTTCGACGTTGAGTCGCAGCAGCGGTTCGGTGTTCGACGCGCGCAGGTTGAACCAGGCGTCGTCGGCCAATTGCACGGTCACACCGTCCAGCCTATCGACCGAGATCGTCCGATCCGCGAAGGCCTCCACCACCGCCAACGTCCGCTCTTTCGCGTCCGGGACGGTGGAGTTGATCTCGCCGGAGGCCGCGTACGTTTCGTAGGCCGACATCAGCTCCGAGACCGGGCGATCCTTCTCGCCGAGCGCGGCGAGCACGTGCAGCGCGGCGAGCATGCCGGAGTCGGCGCCCCAGAAGTCGCGGAAGTAGTAGTGCGCGGAGTGTTCGCCGCCGAACACCGCGCCGGTCGAGGCCATCTGCTGCTTGATGAACGAGTGGCCGACCCGGGTGCGCACCGGGGTGCCGCCGAGCGCGGTGACCAGCTCGGGCACCGCGTGCGAGGTGATCAGGTTGTGGATGATGACCGCGCCGGGCTCCTTGATGAGCTCGCGCTCGGCCACCAGCGCGGTGATGGTGGACGGCGAGACCGGGTCGCCCTTCTCGTCCACCACGAAGCAGCGGTCGGCGTCGCCGTCGAAGGCAAGGCCGATGTCGGCGCCCGACTTGACCACCAGGTCCTGCAGGTCCACCAGGTTCTTGGGGTCGAGCGGGTTGGCCTCGTGGTTGGGGAAGGAACCGTCGAGCTCGAAGTACAGCGGAACGATGGTCACCTGCGGCAACGCGTCGAACACGGCGGGCACGGTGTGGCCGCCCATGCCGTTGCCCGCGTCCACCGCGATGGTGAGCGGGCGCATCTCGCCGAGATCGACCAGATCGCGCAGGAACGCCGCGTAATCGGCAAGCAGGTCGGCCTCGGTCGCGGTGCCGCGCGGCCCGTCGAAGCCGGGCACACCCTCGACGACCTCGCTCTTGATGGTGGCCAGGCCCGTGTCCTGGCCCACCGGAATGGCTTTGGCGCGGCACATCTTGATGCCGTTGTAGCGCGCCGGGTTGTGGCTCGCGGTGAACATGGCGCCGGGGCAGTCCAGGCTGCCTGAGGCGAAGTAGAGCTGATCGGTGGAGGCGAGTCCGATGTGCACCACGTCGAGGCCCTGGGCCAGCACGCCGTCGGCGAAGGCGGCCGACAGCCCGGGGGAGGACTCGCGCATGTCGTGTCCGATGACGGCCCGCGTCGCACCTTCGGCACGCATCAGCCTGGCGAACGATGCGCCGATGTCCCTGACGAATTCGGCGTCGATCTGTTCACCGACCACACCGCGAACGTCGTAAGCCTTGATCACCGCGTTTACGAATTCGGCAGAGCGGGCGACTGTCATGCCCACCACCCTAGGGGATGGCAGGCGGCGAAGCTGACGGGGTGGGTTGCGCGCGGGCGATGGGAGTCGGCGCGGGGTTGCGCACCACGGAAGGGGTGGCCGGCGAAGTCGACGGGAAGGGTTGAGCAGTCAGCGGAGCCGATGGAGTTGGTCGAGCCACACCGGCTGCGCGGCAAGGGAAGACCAAGGCCGGGGGAAGACCGGGCCGGATCGGGTCAGGACGGCGGGTCGGGCAGTACCCGCAGATGTCCGCGACGCCCGGTGCGAGTGGTGCGCTGCGGCGGCGGGGTGTAGTCGCGGTAGCCACGCTGCTCGTGTTCCGG
The DNA here is from genome assembly GCF_044547795.1 of Nocardia sp. NPDC052316. Lineage (NCBI taxonomy): Bacteria > Bacillati > Actinomycetota > Actinomycetes > Mycobacteriales > Nocardiaceae > Nocardia > Nocardia sp. NPDC052316. The sequence continues at coordinate 509,688 of NZ_JBIUBB010000001.1, read as the reverse complement.
CGGGCGGCGGCGTAGTCCGGCCTCGCGGACCGCTTCGGCGAGCGCGGTCAGATCGTCGTCATCCGGTGTGCTGGAGGAGAACCCGCCTTCGTGGCGGACCATCTCCCAGCCCTTCGGGGCGGTGATGCGGGAGCCGTGCGTTTCGCAGAGATCCCAGGAGTGTGGTTCGGCGACGGTCGCGAGGGGTCCGACTACGGCGGTCGAGTCCGAGTACACATAGGTGAGCGTCGCGACGGCCGGATTCTTGCAACCTGGACGGCAGCAACGACGCATGGGGATCACGCCGATGAGAGTAACCCTCCTTGCGGTCCGATGTGGATAGACACGCTCATGATTCGGGCAAAAACTCCCGCCACGCGGCGGCTGCCGCGGGCGGGCGCGGGGCGACGGGCCGCGGGCGGCCCGGGCCGGTGTCGGTGCGCGGTCTGCGGGCCGCGCACGCGGTGTCGGTAATCAGTTATCGCCGCTCGCAACAACATTCGTTACCGAGACGGGTTCGGCTCGGTGCGACTTGCTACTCGGGCTCCGGATCGATGATGTCCGGATCGACGCCGAGGTAGGTGGCGATCTGCTGGACCAGCACCTCGCGCAGCAGGTCGACCAGGTCGTCGGGGTCGCTGGCGCGCAGCTCGAGCGGTTTGCGGAACAGCACCACCCTGGCGCGGGTCGCGGTGCCGTGCCGGTCGACGCCCGCCGGGATGAGCCGGGAAAGCGGCACCGGTCCGTCGGCGACGACCTCGTCCGGCCAGGTGACCGAATCAGGGTGGAGCGGACGGATTTTCGGCACGTCGTCGACCGCGATATCGAGTTTGGTGAGCCGGTCGTGCCAGCGGGTGTCCAGCGGCGCGAACGCCTCGAGCACCAGCCGATCGAACTTCTGTCCCCGGGTGCGCCAGGCAGGCACCGTGGGCGGCAACATCGGCCCACGTACCCCGCGACCACGGCGGATCACCGACCGTGCGGTCGGCGGACGACGATTCCGGGAACGTGCCATGGGTAAAACCTAGCCAGCCCGCCGGTGGCTCGTGCAGCCAGTGCTGGTTCGGCCGGTCGGCGGGCGCGCCGCCTGGCCTCGGGCGTACCCCCGGAGCTACCCGTGTGTTCGCGAAAACCGTTGTCGCCGTAGCGAGTTGTCGCGTGTGCGGATAACTCGGGGGTCAACCCAAGTCGGCTAGCCGATGCCGCGCTTCAGGCGGCGGCGCTCTCGTTCGGAGAGGCCACCCCAGATGCCGAAGCGTTCATCGTGGGCGAGTGCGTACTCCAGGCACTCGTCGCGTACTTCGCAGCCCATGCAGATCCGTTTCGCCTCGCGAGTCGAGCCGCCCTTCTCGGGGAAGAACGCCTCCGGATCGGTCTGCGCGCACAGGGCACGCTCCTGCCACTGCTCTTCGATGGATTCGAACATCTCGTCGAAGCCCGTGACGACCAGGCTGAGTCGGGGCGCCGAGACGTCGTCGCCCGAGCCGAGCACGGTCGCCGAGACTTCGTCACCCCCCTCGCGATCCTTCCAGCCGTTGTCTGCGCAGACGCCACGTGCTGCGCCTGCTGTGGAATCGGTCGGCGAGACCATCTCGTTGGCCATCGCTCCGCCTCCTCACTGTGTGTTAGCGCAGAATGATTCGTTCCGTCGGACCAACACGCATACCGACGGCCATACCCCGCGACGTTGTCCCGCGGACGTCCCCGAGCTCGTCATCCCGATGCGAACATCTGTTCGAAAAGCCGTTCGCGCCTTGCACTCTCGCGCGAACCCGAAATGACATGACTGTGATTAGACACGCCGGACGTGTCGATGGTCAAGCGGCCGTCGCTATTCCGTTACTATCCGCGAACGCTTTCGAAGATGATCTTGTGTCGGAGTAGGGCAAATGACCAGCAACTATAGCCCGAACATCGCCCGGTCCGACAGCGCATAGGCTGTGCGGATGTGACTTCCCTTCAAGCGGACATCGACTCCCTCGGCGGCCCGAGGATTGCCGTACTGGTCGGGGGTGTCGGCGGCGCTCGCTTCCTCCAGGGCGTCCGGGAACTGCTGCCCGATGCCGATGTCTCCGCGATCGTGAACGTCGGCGACGACGTCTGGATGCATGGCCTCCGAATCTGTCCTGACCTCGATACCTGCATGTACACCCTCGGCGGCGGCATAGACACCGAGCGCGGCTGGGGCAGGCTCGACGAGACCTGGCACGCCAAAGAAGAGCTGGCGAAGTATCACGCACAGCCGGACTGGTTCGGGCTCGGCGATCGCGACCTCGCCACGCATCTGGTTCGCAGCGAGATGCTGCGCGCCGGGTACCCGCTCTCCGCGGTCACCGAGGCCCTCTGCAACAGGTGGCAGCCGGGCGTGAAATTGATCCCGGCAACCGACGATCGTTGTGAAACGCATGTGGTTGTGACCGACCCGGACGACCCTGGCGAACGTCGCGCGATCCATTTTCAAGAGTGGTGGGTTCGCTATCGCGCGAACATCCAGACCCATGGATTCGCCACAATTGGGGCCGAGGACGCCAAACCAGCCCCGAATGTGATCGAGATCATAGAGTCGGCGGATGTGGTCTTGCTCGCTCCGTCGAACCCGGTGGTGAGCATCGGCGCCATCTTGGCGGTGCCTGGGATCCGGGGTGCGCTGCGCACAACCGCGGCCAAAGTAATAGGTATATCCGGTGTGATCGACGGCAAACCTCTGCGCGGCATGGCCGACGAGTGCCTGTCGGTGATCGGGGTCGAGACGACCGCAGAGGCGATCGGCCGTTACTACGGCGCCCGCTCGGCCACCGGCATCCTGGACGGCTGGCTCATCCACACCACCGACACCGCCGACGTGCCCGGCGTGGAAGTGCGCAGCGTGCCGTTGCTGATGACCGATCCGCCGACCACCGCCGAGATGGTGCGGGAGGCGCTGGACCTCGCCGGGGTGAAACCTTGAGTCAGGATGAATTTGTGAATGACCATGCCGCAGGGGAACTGCGCATCCTGCCGATCACCGGTCTGCCGGAGTTCCGGCCCGGCGACGATCTCGCCGCGCACCTCGCCGAGCGCGCGCCCTGGCTGGCCGACGGTGACGTGCTCGTGGTGACGAGCAAGATCGTCGCCAAGGTCGAGGGCCGCCTCGTCGACGTGCCGCGGGATCCGGAGCAGCGCGATGCCGCGCGGCGCGCCCTGGTCGAGCAGGAGGCGGTGCGGGTGCTCGCGCGCAAGGGCCGCACCCTGATCACCGAGAACAAGCTCGGCATCGTGCAGGCCGCGTCCGGCATCGACGGCTCCAATGTCGAACAGGGCGAGTTGGTGCTGCTGCCCGCCGATCCCGACGCCAGCGCCAAGGCCTTGCGATCGGCGCTGGCCGAGCGGCTCGGCGTGCAGGTCGCCGTGGTCGTCACCGACACCATGGGCCGGGCCTGGCGCAACGGGCAGACCGACGCCGCGATCGGCGCCGCGGGCCTGCGTGTGCTGCACGACTACGCGGGCGCCGTCGACGGGCAGGGCAACGAGCTGCACGTCACCCAGGTGGCGATCGCGGACGAGCTGGCCGCCGCGGCGGATCTGGTGAAGGGCAAGCTCGGCGGCGTGCCGGTCGCGGTGGTGCGCGGCCTGCCGATCACCGACGACGGATCCGGCGCCGCGGACCTGTTGCGTGGCGGCACCGACGACCTGTTCTGGCTCGGCACTGCCGAGGCGATCGAGCAGGGGCGCAGGGAGGCGGTGCTGCTGCGCCGCTCGATCCGCCGGTTCGCCGATACGCCGGTCGATCCCGCCCGCGTGCGCGCCGCCGTCGCGGTGGCGCTGACCGCACCCGCGCCGCACCACACCCGGCCGGTGCGCTTCGTGTGGGTGCGCGACGCCGCGCTGCGGACTCGATTGTTGACGGCGATGGCCGACAAGTGGCGGGCCGACCTCACCGCCGACGGATTGGCGCCCGATCGGGTGGAGCGTCGAATCGCCCGTGGCCGTATCCTTTTCGACGCGCCCGAGGTGATCATCCCGTTCTGCGTGCCCGACGGCGCGCACGACTATCCGGACGAGCGGCGCCGCGCCGACGAGCGCACCATGTTCACCGTCGCGGTGGGCGCGGCGGTGCAGGGTCTGCTGGTCGCGCTGGCCACCGAGGGCCTCGGCAGCTGCTGGATCGGCTCCACCATCTTCGCGCCGGAGATCACCCGCGAGGTCCTCGGGCTGGCGGACGACTGGAATCCGTTGGGCGCCATCGCCATCGGCCACCCGCTGGAGGAACTCCGGCCGCGCCCGGTGCCCGGCTCCAGTTTCGGACTGGTCGAGCTGTGAGCGCGGATTCCCTGCACGCCTCGGCCATCGCGTTGCTCGAAAAGTGGTCGCCCGGCGCGGATTGTGACCGATCGCTGCGGCATGCGATGCTCGCCTTCCTCGGCTCGGCGCCGCGTGGTTGCCTGCGTGAGCACGTGCCGGGCCACATCACCGCCTCGGCGGTGGTGTTCTCGCACGACGAACGCGAGGTCTTGCTGACCCTGCATCCACGGGTCGGGTCCTGGATCCAGCTCGGTGGGCACTGCGAGGAGGGCGACGACACGGTCGCCGATGCCGCGCTGCGCGAAGCCACTGAGGAGTCGGGCATCGAAGGCCTGCGGATGGAGCCGGAACTGTATGGCGCGCAGGCGCATTCGATCACCTGCTCGCTCGGCGTGCCGACCAGGCATCTCGATCTGCTGTTCCGGATCACCGCGCCGGCGGGTGCCGCCCCGGTGCGCAGCGCGGAGTCGACCGACCTGCGCTGGTGGCCGGTCGACGCGCTGCCCGAGAACGCCGAAGTGCTGCTGCGCTGACTCCCCTCGACAACCGACACCCCGGCCGGAGACCGCTCCGACCGGGGTGTTTGTGTCTGCGTTGGCCGTTCTGCTTTACAAATCGACGAATTTGTCTAGACAAACGACAAATCGATCTCTATCGTCCATTTCAGAGGTAACGCACGTCACACGTGATGTGCCGCTTTTGGATGGGAGACAACGATGTCGACAGAGGCCGACACGTCCGCGCAACCGGTGGCAACCCCGGACTGGCGCGATCGCAAGCGCTACATGTGGCTGTGGGGATTGTTCGCCCCCACCGGCCTTTTCACGATCGGGATCCCGATCATCCTGGCCCTCAACGCGTTCGGCTGGCACACGCTGGCGCAGGTGCCGTTCTGGCTCGGCCCGATCCTGGTCTACCTGCTGATTCCGTTGGCGGACATCTTCTTCGGGCCGGACGGTGACAATCCGCCGGACGAGGTGATGGAGTACCTGGAGCACGACAAGTACTACCGCTATCTCACTTACCTGTACTTGCCGTTCCAGTACGCGTCACTGGTGATGGCCTGCTATCTGATCACCGCGGATCAGGTGAGCTGGCTCGGCTTCGACGACGGTCTGCACCTGGTCGACAAGATCGGCCTGGCGATCACGGTCGGCATGCTCGGCGGCATCGGCATCAACACCGCGCACGAACTGGGACACAAGAAAGTGCACCTGGAGCGCTGGCTGTCCCGGATCGCGCTGGCCCAATCCTGCTATGGGCATTTCTATATCGAGCACAATCGCGGCCACCATGTGCGCGTCGCGACGCCGGAGGACCCGGCGAGTTCCCGGCTCGGCGAGTCCTTCTGGGCCTTCTGGCCGCGCACCGTGTGGGGCAGTCTGACGTCGTCGCTGCGGTTGGAGAAGGCCCGCCTGGCCCGGCTCGACAAGAAGCCGTTGAGCCTGAAGAACGAGGTGCTCAGCGCCTGGCTGATGTCGGCGGCGCTGTACGCGGCGCTGGTCGCGGTGTTCGGGATCGAGCTGCTGCCCTATCTCGTACTCCAGGCGGTGATCGGTTTCAGCCTGCTGGAGGCGGTGAACTATCTCGAGCACTACGGTCTGGTCCGCCAGCGCACCGCGTCCGGCCGCTACGAACGGCCCGCGCCGGTACACAGCTGGAACAGCGACCACATCGTCACCAATATCTTCCTGTACCACCTGCAGCGGCACAGCGACCATCATGCCTACCCGACCCGGCGCTACCAGACGTTGCGCAGCTGGGACGGCGCACCGAACCTGCCGAGCGGGTACGCCAGCATGATCCTGCTCGCCTACTTCCCGCCGCTGTGGCGCCGGGTGATGGACAAGCGGGTGCTCGCGCACTATCACGGCGACATCACACTCGCGAACATCCACCCCGCCAAGCGCGAGAAAGTGCTCGCCCGCTACCAGGGCGGTGCGGCGACCGGCGAGGTGCGGGGATGAATCGCTTTCGCTGCCCGGTCTGTGAATACGTGTACGACGAGGGAAAGGGCGCGCCACACGAAGGTTTCCCGCCGGGAACGCGCTGGGCGAAAATCCCGGACGACTGGTGCTGTCCGGACTGCGGCGTGCGGGAAAAGATCGACTTCGAATCGATAGGAGCCGTCCAGTGAACGACTACAAGCTTTTTCAATGCATTCAATGCGGCTTCGAATACGACGAAGCCAAAGGCTGGCCGGAGGACGGGATCGCGGCGGGTACCCGCTGGGACGATATCCCCGACGACTGGACCTGTCCGGACTGCGGCGCGGCGAAGGCCGACTTCTACATGGTCGAAATCGAACGGTCGTGAGATTTTGACTGCGGCAACCGCCCGTGACAGTGTCGCCGGTATGCCGCGCTCCGGAACCCGCATCCCTTATCAGGAGGCGGCGCGTGAACTCCTGCGCGCCTCGGTCCTCGATGCCATGCGCGACCTACTCACCGAGCGGGACTGGTCCAAGATCACCCTCGGTGACGTGGCGGGCAAGGCCGGAGTCAGCAGGCAGACGCTCTACAACGAGTTCGGTTCGCGCAGTGGCCTTGCGCAGTCCTACGCGCTGCGCCTGGCCGACGATCTGGTCGACCACGTCGACGCGGCCATCACCGGCAATGTCGGTGATGTCCGCGCGGCGTTTCGCGAGGGCATGACCAATTTCTTCGTCGATGCCGCGGCCGACCCGCTGGTGCAGTCGCTGCTCGCGGGCGAGGTGAAACTGGATCTGTTGCGGCTGATCACGCTCGACGCTGGGCCGTTGCTCGACCAAGCCACCCGCAGGCTGTCGCTGGCTTTCCAGCACAGCTGGGTCGCGGCAACGGCGACCGAGTCGGACATCATCGCGCACGCACTGGTGCGGATCGCGCTGAGCTATATCCCGACGCCGCCCGGTCCCGGCCGAGACGCGCCCGCGGAGTTGAGCGCGTTGCTGAGTCCGTACGTCGAAGCGATTCTGGCCGCCCGGATCGAGCACTGATCCCATTCCGGAGAACCCCGGTACGTTTGCGCTGAGTAAGCCAGGGCTTCAACTACATGTGAGTCCACTTAAAAGCCACCCCTCATAGCTGTAACGCTCATCACGTTTCAACCGTCAAAGTCTGCGAAACAGCCGTACAGTCTGGAACTATTCTCGTCATCGGAGTCAGGGTTCCTATTTAGCGGGGCAAACGTGCAAACGGTTGGCAAACCGGCGGTATCTTCAGATCCCAAACGACACTTATGGGTTTTCGGGCTGATCGCTCCACTGAGCGCACTCCTGCCCTCGCAACTGGTGTTGCAGACGGGTGCCAGGGTGTTCTGGTGGATCGGTCCAATCATCGTGTTGATCGTCATCCCGGTCCTGGACTGGGTTGTCGGCGAGGACGGCACCAACCCGCGCGATGAGGATTACGAGTTGCTGAGCAACGACCGGTACTACCGGTGGTGCACCTATCTGTTCCTTCCTGTTCAACTGCTCGGCCTGCTCATCGCCTGCTACATGTGGGCGGGGCACGAGCTGAGCGTCGTCGACAAGCTCGGCCTGGCCGCGACGCTCGGCTTCGTCAGCGGCATCGGCATCAATGCCGCGCACGAGCTCGGGCACCGGGTCGAGCACGCGGAGCGCTGGCTGGCCAAGGTCGCGCTGGCGCAATCGTGCTACGGACATTTCTTCGTTGAGCACAACCGTGGCCACCACGTGCGGGTGGCGACGCCGGAGGATCCGGCCAGTGGGCGGCTCGGCGAGACGCTCTGGGAGTTCTTGCCGCGCAGCGTGTTCGGCAGCTTCCGCTCGGCCATCGAGCTGGAGCGGGTGCGGCTGGCGCGCAAGGGCCTGCGCTGGTTCAGCGTGCACAACCACATCCTGCAGGCGTGGTCGATGAGCGTGGTGCTGTTCGGCAGCCTTATCGCGCTCTTCGGTATCGGTGTGCTGCCGTGGCTGATCCTGCAGGCGGTGATCGGCGCGTCGCTGCTGGAGACGGTGAACTTCATCGAGCACTACGGCTTGCTGCGGGCAAAGAAGCCGAACGGGAACTACGCGCGCTGCTCGCCGAGGGACAGCTGGAACAGTGACCGGCTGGTCACCAATATCTTCCTGTTCCACCTGCAGCGGCACAGTGATCATCACGCCAATCCGGGGCGCAGGTACCAGACGCTGCGCAGTTCGATGCAGGCGCCGCAGTTGCCTGCCGGTTACGCGACGATGATCCTGTTCGCGGTGGTGCCGCCGCTGTGGCGGGCGGTGATGGACCATCGCGTGCTCGAGCACTACGAAGGCGACGTCACGAAGGCCAATATCCACCCGCGCAAGCGGCGCCGGATCCTGGAGACCTACGGCACCGTCGCCACGCTGACCGGTGCGGCCCAGCCGAATTCGGCCAAGGGCACGACGGCGCAGTCGAACCAGGGGGAGTCCGACGTGCGGGAGTCGGGCGCGGCCTGAGTCACCGGCTCACCCGGCTCAGCGGTGGTAGGCAGGAGGCAGGGGGAAGCCCTTCTCCTGCAACACCTCCCGCATCCGGTCGGGGTAGTCGGTGATCACGCCGTCCACGCCGGTGTCGAGTTGCGCGGCGATCGTGGCCTTGTCGTTCACCGTCCACGGGATCACCCGCAGATCCAGTTCGTGGGCGCGCTCGACATAGGCCCGGTCGGCCACCAGACCGAAGCCGCGCTCGCCCGCCTTGCGGCCGTAGGGCACCGAGTAACCGGGCGAGGCGACATCGGCGCCGAGGGCCTGCACCGCGCCGAGCGGATCGCCGGCGTAGTCCTCGTAGCGGATGGGGCCCAGCCACTTCGAGCCGGCCACGAACGTGGTGTCGTCATAGAGCGCCACCAAGGGGATCGCCGGATTCGCCTTGCGCACCAGCGCGAGTGCGCGCCAGTCGAAGCTCTGGATGTCGACGTTGCCGGTCTCACCGGCCGCGGCGACCGTGCTGAGGATGACGTCAACGAACTCCTGCGGCGTCGCCGACTGCTCGGGGTGCTCGGCCTCCAGTTTCGTTTCGATGTTGTAGCGCAGGCGCGCGCCCCGATAGGTCTTGACCAGATCGAAAAGGGCGGGCAGCGTCGCCATCTTGTTGCCGGGCAGCCCCTGCTGGTCCGGGTAGTCGGCCAGGGTCTTGCCGCAGTCCAGCGTCTGGGTTTGGGCGTAGGTCAGGTCGTGCACCAGCTTGCCCACGTAGGGGAACTGCGGATCGCCGGGCGCGACGGGCGCGGTGTCCGCGCACTTGGTCGCGAGCACCGTCGGGTCGTGCCAGATCATCGGCATCTTGTCCTTGGTGAGCACGATGTCGAGCTCCAGTGTGCTCACACCCAGTTCGATCGCCTTGCTGAAGCCGGGCAGCGACTCCTCGACGGTCAGACCGCGTCCGCCGCGGTGCGCCTGCAGCTCCACTGTTCGCGGCGCGGTAGCCGGTGACGAGTCCGCTGAGCTGTCGCAGGCGGTGCTGAGACCGAGGGCGAGCGACCCGGCGACCGCGGTCGTGACGATGGCGCGAAGGTTCGGCATCGCGCCAAGCTAGCAAGGGTGAGTACGGTGTACCCACCCGCCGCGCCAGCGACTAACCTTGCGTGTTGGTACCGACTTACCAGGAGAGGCAGATAGAGGCTATGACGACCTCAGAACTTCCCGCGCGAACCGAGCTCACCGCCGATGTGCGCAACGGCATCGACTTCAAGGTGGCCGATCTCGGGCTTGCCGAATTCGGCCGCAAGGAGATCCGGCTGGCCGAACACGAGATGCCCGGCCTGATGGCGCTGCGCCGCGAGTACGCCGAGGTGCTACCGCTGCAGGGTGCGCGCATCTCCGGCTCGCTGCACATGACCGTGCAGACCGCGGTGCTGATCGAGACCCTGGTCGCGCTGGGCGCGCAGGTGCGCTGGGCCTCGTGCAACATCTTCTCCACCCAGGATCACGCGGCGGCCGCCGTCGTGGTCGGCCCGCACGGCACCGTCGACGAGCCCAAGGGCACCCCGGTCTTCGCCTGGAAGGGCGAGAGCCTGGAGGAGTACTGGTGGGCCGCCGAGCAGATGCTCACCTGGCCGGACGAGCCCGCCAACATGATCCTCGACGACGGTGGCGACGCCACCATGCTCGTGCTGCGCGGCGCGCAGTTCGAGAAGGCCGGCGTGGTGCCGCCGGAGGACGAGAACCACTCCGCCGAGTACAAGGTGTTCCTCAACCTGCTGCGCGAGCGCTTCGAGACCGACAAGGGCAAGTGGAGCGCCATCGCCGATTCGGTGCAGGGCGTCACCGAGGAGACCACCACCGGCGTGCTGCGGCTGTACCAGTTCGCCGCCGCGGGCGAGCTGGTGTTCCCGGCGATCAACGTCAACGACTCGGTCACCAAGTCGAAGTTCGACAACAAGTACGGCACCCGCCACTCGCTGATCGACGGCATCAACCGCGGCACCGACGTGCTCATCGGCGGCAAGAAGGTGCTGATCTGTGGCTACGGCGACGTCGGCAAGGGCTGTGCGGAATCGCTTGCCGGACAGGGCGCCCGGGTGCAGGTCACCGAGATCGACCCGATCAACGCGCTGCAGGCGCTGATGGACGGCTACGACGTGGTCACCGTGGAGAAGGCGATCGGTGACGCCGACATCGTCATCACCTCGACCGGCAACAAGGACATCATCACCCTCGAGCACATGAAGGCGATGAAGGATCACTCGATCCTCGGCAATATCGGTCACTTCGACAACGAGATCGATATGGCGGCGCTGGAGCGGTCCGGCGCGACCCGGATCAACATCAAGCCGCAGGTCGACGAGTGGACGTTCAAGGACTCCGGCAAGTCGATCATCGTGCTGTCCGAGGGCCGCCTGCTGAACCTGGGCAACGCCACCGGCCACCCGTCGTTCGTCATGTCCAACAGCTTCTCCAACCAGGTGATCGCGCAGATCGAACTGTGGACCAAGCCGGACGAATACGACAACGAGGTCTACCGCCTGCCCAAGCACCTCGACGAGAAGGTCGCCAAGATCCACGTGGAGGCGCTCGGCGGCGAGCTGACCAAGCTCACCAAGGATCAGGCCGAGTACATCGGCGTGGACGTGGACGGACCGTTCAAGCCGGAGCACTACCGCTACTGAGGCTCGATGCCCCTGGCGCGCTGACATCGCCGGCGGCGTGAGATGACACGAGGCCGCCGGATCCACCGGATCCGGCGGCCTTCGCGTTTCTCCGGGCGCGGCTCGACCACCGCGCACCCCTCGGTACCCTGCGTGCCATGGGCGCGCTGATTGTCATCGAGGGACTCGACGGTGCGGGCAAGCGAACGCTGACCGAGGCCGTCACCACCCAATTGCGGGACGCCGGACTGCGAATCGACTCGCTGGCGTTTCCGCGCTACGGCCGTTCGGTGCACGCCGACCTGGCCGCGGAGGCGCTGCACGGCGCGCACGGCGACCTCGCGGCGTCGGTCAACGCGATGGCGCTGCTGTTCGCGCTGGACCGGGCGCAGGCGCGCGAGGAACTGACGAAGTTGTTGGCGGACAACGACATCGTGCTGCTCGACCGGTACGTCGCCTCCAATGCCGCCTACAACGCGGCCAGGCTCGGCGAGCCGGCCGACGGCAAAATCGTCGGCTGGATAGGCGAATTGGAGTACGAGCGGTTCGCGCTGCCGACGCCCGCGGTGCAGGTGTTGCTGGACGTCTCGCCCGAACTCGCGGCCGAACGGGCGCGCAAGCGTGGTGAGCTCGACCACAGCCGGGCCCTCGACGCCTATGAACGGGATGGACAATTACAGCAGCGGACCCTCGCGGTGTACCGTGAGCTGGCTCAACACAACTGGTATGGGCCGTGGTGGATATTCCGATCAGGTGACGATCCAGCCACATTGGCTGCGCGATTGGCCGATTCGATAACCCGCTAGGGTTAGATGTGCGGCGGGTTCACACCAGTGTTGGCGTGGCAGCCCGATCCTGGCCTGGGAGATGACACCATAGTAATTATGAAGCCGAAGATTCTGGTCGTCGACGACGATATGGCGCTCGCTGAGATGCTCACGATCGTCTTGCGCGGGGAAGGGTTCGACCCGCATGTGGTCGGCGACGGCACACAGGCCCTGGCGGCGGTTCGCGAGATCCGCCCCGATCTGGTGTTGCTGGACCTGATGCTGCCCGGCATGAACGGCATCGACGTATGCCGGGTGTTGCGGGCCGATTCCGGAGTACCGATCGTGATGCTCACCGCGAAGACCGACACGGTCGACGTGGTGCTCGGTCTGGAGTCCGGTGCCGACGATTACATCGTCAAGCCGTTCAAGCCGAAGGAACTCGTCGCCAGGGTGCGTGCCCGGTTGCGGCGCACCGAGGACGAGCCCGCCGAGCTGTTGTCGATCGCCGACATCGTGATCGATGTGCCCGCGCACAAGGTGACGCGCGGCGGTGCGCAGATCTCGCTGACGCCGCTCGAGTTCGATCTGCTTGTCGCGCTTGCCCGTAAGCCGCGCCAGGTGTTCACCCGCGAGGTACTGCTCGAGCAGGTCTGGGGTTACCGGCATGCCGCCGACACCAGGCTGGTCAACGTGCATGTGCAGCGGCTGCGCGCCAAGGTCGAGAAGGATCCCGAGAACCCGGAGATCGTGCTGACCGTCCGTGGCGTCGGCTACAAGGCCGGACCGCCGTGATCGGTCGCCTCGAGCGAGTGGCAGCGTTCGTGCGGACGGAGGCATCGAGCGCCGACGAGGCTCGGTCGTGAGCGATCGCTCCAGCAACACACTGGAGCGGCGACTGGCAGCGGTAGGAGCCAGGCTCACCGAGCTGGGTACGGTGCTCGGCCATCTCTGGCAGCGATCGTTGCAACTGCGGGTCGCGGTCTCGACGATCACCCTGTCGCTGATCGTGATCACCATCCTCGGTGTGGTGCTGACCGATCAGATCACCAACCGGATGCTGGACACCAAGATCAACGCGGCGGTCGAGGAGATGGTCCGCGCCCGCAACGCGGCGCACAGCCAGCTGGTCGGGACGCACGACACGGGCACCCAGCTCAATCGGCTGGTCGAGGCGCGCAACGCGCTCTCCAGCGACGGCAGCCCGCAGACCGGGGTCGCGGGCAGCTACGACGTGGCCCTGGTGATGGTGGACAGCGGCCAGCAGGAGGTCGCGGCGGGCCCGATCCAGGACGTGCCCGCCGAACTGCGCAATTTCGTGCGGCGCGGTCAGGTGAGCCGTCAGTTCAGCACGGTCACCGACGCCAGCGGCTATCACGGCCCCGCGTTGATCATCGGCAGCCCGAGCACCGAAATACCCACGCTGGAGATCTATCTCATCTTCCCGCTGGCCACCGAGGCCCGCAGCCTGGCGCTGATCCGCGGCACCATGTTCATCGGCGGCATCGTGCTGCTCGTCTTGCTCGCGGCCATCACGGCACTGGTGACCAGGCAGGTGGTGCTGCCGATCCGTTCGGCGGCGCGCATCGCCGGTCGCTTCGCCGACGGCAGGCTCAAGGAACGCATGCTGGTGCGCGGCGAGGACGACATGGCGCGGCTGGCCCAGGCGTTCAACGAGATGGCCGAGAGCCTGTCCAACCAGATCACCCAGCTGGAGGAGTTCGGAAACCTGCAGCGCCGCTTCACCTCTGACGTCAGCCACGAGTTGCGCACCCCGTTGACCACGGTGCGGATGGCCGCGGACCTGATCCACGGCAGCAGCGACGATCTCGATCCCGCACTGGCCCGCAGCGCCGAGCTGTTGGTCAACGAGCTGGACCGGTTCGAGGGCCTGCTCAACGACCTGCTCGAGATCAGCCGCCACGACGCGGGCGTCGCCGAGCTCCAGGTCGAGTCGCTGGACGTGCGGATGTGCGCGCGGGCGGCGATCTCCACGGTGCGGCATCTGGCCAAGGACGCCGGCGTCGAGGTGGTCATCGATCTGCCGGAGGAACCGTTGGTCGCCGAGGTCGATCCGCGCCGGGTCGAGCGGGTGCTGCGTAACCTGCTGGCCAACGCCATCGACCACAGCGAGGGCAAGCCGGTGCTGATCAGGATGCGCGGCGACGTCGACGCCAACGCGGTCTCGGTGGTGGTGCGCGACCAGGGCGTCGGGCTGCGGCCGGGCGAGGAGAAGCTGGTCTTCAATCGGTTCTGGCGGTCGGATCCGTCCCGTATGCGCCGCTCCGGCGGCACCGGGCTCGGCCTGTCGATCAGCGTGGAGGACGCGAACCTGCACGAGGGCAGACTGGAGGCCTGGGGTGAGGTCGGCGTCGGCGCGAGCTTCCGGTTGACGCTGCCGCTGGTGCGCGGCAAGAAGCTCGGTGTCAGTCCGCTGCCGCTGGAGCCGGTGCGCAAGCAGGCCGTCGTGCGGCAGGTCGAGCTCGAGGTCGTGCCGGCTTCGCCTGAGCCGGAACCGAATCCGGCCTCGGGTGCGCCGTCGGCGGCGGCCGGCGGAAACGGATCGACACCGCCAGCGGCGCCGTCGGCGGCGGGGGCCGACCCGGCGCACGAACCGGGGGACGTACCGTCATGACTCGGCGTTACCCGCCCGGTGCGCGCCCGGCACGAGCCGTCCGATCCACACCCCCGACGACGGGGGCGCTCGGTCCCGGGGGAAGGGGTTTCATGCGAATGCGTGTCGGTTCCGCGAAGACGCAGCGACTGTTCGCGTGCGCCGCGGCGGCCCTCGCGGCCTTGGTCGTGCTCTCCGGGTGCGCCAGTCTGCCGGAGTCCTCGGCGCCGCAGGCGCTCGGCACCATCAACCGGGAGCCCACCTCCGAGGGCCCGCCGCCGCCGGTCGCCGGGCGCGACCCCGATCTGCTGCTGCGCGACTTCCTGCTGGCCACCGCGGACCCCACCAATCGGCACCTGGCGGCCCGCCAGTACATGACGCCGTCGGCCGCCGCGCACTGGGACGACGCGGCGGGCACCACGATCGTGGAGAAGCCGGACACCTTGCGCGAGTCGCGCACCGGCGACAAGGCGACCTATCGCATCCGGGCGCGCAAGGTCGCCGAGCTCGACACCAACGGCGCGTACCGTGCCTCGGCGGATCCGCCGCTGGAACACAAGATCGAGATGACGAAGGTCAACGACGAGTGGCGCATCGATGAGCTGCCCGACGGCGTGGTGATGGACTCCATCGCGTTCGGCAAGTGGTATCGGCGCTACGTGCTCTACTTCGTCGATCCGACGAGCAGTGTCGTGGTGCCCGATCTGCGCTGGGTGTCGGTGCCCAAGGTGCAGCTGACCCAGCGGCTGCTCGCCATGCTCGGCGAGGGCACTCAACCGGCGCTCGCCCCGGTGCTGCGCAACGAGCTGGCCGCGCCGATCACCTTGCGCGGCCCCGTCACCAAGGCCAACGGAGATCCGGACGAGGTCGGGGTCGGGCTCGGCGGCGTGAAGATCGACTTCGCGGGTGCGTCCGCGCTCAACCCGCGCGATCGTGAGTTGCTCGCCGCGCAGGTGGTGCTCACCCTGGCGGGCGCGGACATTCTCGGCCCCTATGTGCTGCTGGCCGACGGTAAACCGTTCGATGACCGGTTCACCGGCAGCGGCTGGTCGACCGCCGACGTCCAGCAGTACAGCCAGCCGACCGTCGGTAACACCCAGGTCGGCCTGCACGCGCTGCGCGGCGGCGCGCTGGTGCAGGTGCCGGAGAACAACGCGGTCATCACTCCCGCGCCGGGGTACTTCGGTGCCGTGAACAACCTGCTGTCCGCGTCGCTCTCGCCGGACGGTCAGTTGGTCGCCGGCGTCGCCGACACCGGACGGCCCGCGCCGGAACCACCGCGCACCTTGATGATCGGCACCTACGGCGGCAACGCCATTCCGGTCGCCGCGGGGACGACGATCACTCGGCCGTCCTGGAATGTCGACGGCACCGCCGCCTGGGCCGTCATCGATGGCGAGCGGGTGATCCGGGCCGTCAACGACCGGACCACCAACACCGTGTCGGTCCAGGACGTCGACACCTCGGCGCTCACCTCCTCGAGCTCCGGGTCGAACTTCCGGCCGCCCATCACCGAGCTGCGGCTGTCCAGGACCGGCGTGCGGGCCGCGCTGATCGCCGATGGGAAAGTCTATGTGGCGGTGGTGATTCCGAAGCCGGGCGGCGGGTACGCGTTGGCGTCGCCGCTGCCGGTGGGCGTCAACGCGAGTGCGAACGCCGTGTCGCTGTCCTGGTTCGGCAACGACCGGTTGATCATCTCCCGGGAAGGCAATGTCGACCCGGTAGGCACCGTGTCGATCGACGGTTCGCAGCCGATGCCGCAGACCAGCCGGAACCTCACGGCGCCGGTGCGGCAGGTGAGTGCCTCGCCGGAGCACCAGTACGCCGCCGATTCCCGCGCGGTGTTGGAGCTGACCAGCAACCCGGATGGCGGCGAACCCTACTGGCGCGAGGTGCCGGGGCTGGGGGCGAACGCCGTGCCGGTGCTGCCGGGCTGACGGACTGCTGCGGAGCCATCTGTACCGATTCCCCAGGACCGCGCACGCGTAAACAGTTCCCTGGCAACGGTATCGAGGCCGCGGACCGGCTCGGCTGAGCAAGGTCGATTGTCGGTGGGTCGGCGCACACTCGGTCGATGCGGACCCTCTTGGACCTGATCCTGCCCGCCTCGTGTGCTGGCTGCCGGGCGGCGGGTGTCGGCTGGTGCGCCGACTGTGCCCGCGTCCTCGCGCAGCCGCCGATCCGGGTGTGGCCGCGGACCGATCCCGGGGTGCCGTGCTGGGCGCTCGGGCCGTACGCGGGGCCGGGGCGGCGGGCGGTGCTCGCCGCCAAGGAGCGGGGGCGCCGCGATCTGGCCGAGCCGCTCGGGCTGGCGTTGGCGGGTGGGCTCGCGCGCTTGCGGACGGCCGATCGGCCACTGGTGCTGGTGCCCGCCCCGAGCAGGAAGGTCGCGGCGCGCAGGCGCGGTGGTGATCCGGTGCTGCGTGCGGCGGAGGTAGCCGCGAGTTGGCTGCCCGATAGCCGAATGGTATCCGTGCTCCGGGTGTGGTGGGGTGTCCGTGATTCGGTGGGGTTGACACCCGGTGCGCGGGCACACAATCTGCGTGGGCGGATCACGACGATACCCGCTTGCCCGGCGCTGCGCGAGATCACGGAAAACGCCGAGGTAGTGCTGGTCGACGACGTGCTGACGACCGGAGCGACGGCGCGCGAATCGGTGCGCGCCCTTGCCCGGATCGGATTACCGGCACGTGCCGTGCTGGTTACCTGTGCTGCTTGACTCCGGGAAATTTGCGTGAACACTGGCGCACTCCCGAATGTCGTACTACCGTCGCGATCACACACCCGAACCGGGAGTTTGGAGGTGGCGCCTCGGACATCATGTGCCGAGAGATCGTCGATCGGCACGGCTCAATCCCGCCGCACGCACATTGCCTGTGCGGCCATATTCGGGAGGTACGCGTGACGACTTCTTCACGACCTTCAGTGCAAGACGCTGACCCTTCGGTGCTGGACGACCGCACCGTCGACGTGACCGAACAATCCACTGCGGACCGAACCAGGACGCCCCGTGCGGACGTCGTGGTGAAGGGTCGCAATGTCGAAGTTCCGGATCATTTTCGAATCTACGTCGCGGAGAAACTCTCCCGCCTCGAACGCTTCGACCCGTCCATTTTCATTTTCGACGTCGAGCTGTTCCACGAGCGAAATCGACGGCAGCGCAAGAGCTGCCAGCGCGTCGAGATCACCGCGCGCGGTAAGGGCCCGATCGTGCGGGCCGAGGCCTGCGCCGATAGTTTCTACGCCGCGTTCGAGTCGGTGACGGCCAAACTGGAGAGCAGGCTGCGCCGCACCAAGGACCGCCGCAAGGTGCACTACGGGGACAAGACCCCCCTGTCCGTCGCGCAGGCCACCGCGGATCTGGTGGACGAGTCGCTGTTCGCGCAGCCGAACGGATCCGGCGCGCACGACCACCCCGACGGCGACACCCGCCGCTCCGACGAGTCGGCGGAGAACCAGGAATACGCGGCCGGACCAGGTCATATCGTGCGCACCAAGGTGCACACCGCGACCCCGATGTCCGTCGACGACGCCCTCTATCAGATGGAACTCGTCGGCCACGACTTCTTCCTCTTCCAAGACCGGGAGACCGACCGACCGTCGGTTGTCTACCGTCGACACGCCTTCGACTACGGGCTCATCCGGCTCGCGTAGTTCGACATCCACCCTTCCATCGCTCCGGGTATCCAGCGCCCGAGTTGGGTGCCCGGAGAACCCGCACCCGTCACAGCGATCGTCGGCCGCCCCGGTTGGGCTTCGGCAGTAACGTCGTCGAACCTGTTGGTACCGTGCGAGTTTGGCGTATCCGCCAAGCTCGTGCCAGGTCGAGCAGGCGGCGGATGTCGGAGTCCAGATCGCTGGACGGTGTGCCGGCTCCCCGACTGCCCGCGGCGGGGTCGCACCGGCCCGCTCGGCGGTGATCGCCTGCCGCGGGTGCCGGGCATAGCGCTCGGTACTCGGCGGATTCGGCGCGGTCTGCTCGGCGGGCAGATACCGGTGTAGGTGCAGCAGCACCGCGAAACGGCCGAGCGCCACGGCGACGACGAGAGCGATCACCGGCACCGCGAAGACCGCGGGGACGGGGGAGCTCAGCGACGACGGTCGCGGAAGAATGTCCTGTGTAGCAACGAGTCTCGGCGTGGGGGACGCATGGCGTGCAGCATGACCATGTCGGCGAAGGTTTCGGCGTCGCGCTCGCGGGTGGTGCCGTAGTCGGTCCGGCCGAGGACGTGCGCGATGGACTCCGGTGAGATCGAGGGCAGCAGTTCGGCGACCGCGGCGACCGTCGGGGTGCTCGGCGTTGGTTCGGCGTCGGTCGGCTGCTCCGGGCCGTGGCCGAGCAGCATGTGACCGAGCTCGTGCACGATGATGTGCTCGGCATGCCACTCGGTGGTGTCCGCGCCGTAGACGATCACGTCACTGTCCTGCTTCGCGATCCACAGCCCGCTGCCGGTGCCGCACCCGGTGCCCGCGAGCAACGCGGTGTCGATCGGCAACAGACTGATGCTCCGGCCGCGATACCGCGCGACATCGTCGAGATAACTGGACAGATCCCACGGGTGGGGTATCGGTACGTCGCGGGTCAGGTTCCGGAACCGGGCCTGCATGGCCATGCGATCGATCTCCTACAGCAAGCTCGTTGCCCCCAGTAGGTGGAGATGTTACCGATTCGGCGGTACGGGACGATCGGTGCTCTCGATGATCCGGGCCAGGATCGACTGATCGACGTTGGAACCGCGCAGCGCGATGCTGGAAACATTGGCATCGCGCATGGTCGCGAGCAGCTCGAGCTCGCGGTCGATCGCCGCCGCGGCCGGGCCCGTCGTGGTGAGGTAGTCCGCGGCAACGCCGAAACTCTGCGCGATCGCCGCGAGAACCTCGGGTTCGATTGCGGCGGAGCCGTTTTCGCCGTCGAAGTCGCCTCGGCGTAGTCGCTCCAGCTGGCTCGCCGGAACGGTCCGGCGCAGGTAGTCCCCGACCTGCGCGGCCACCGTCGCGTTGCTGCGCTCGGGGGCGGATCGGGGGTGCACGACGGCGAAGAGCCGGTTGATCTTGTGGCTCAGCGTGAGTGTCCCATTGGTCGGCGCGTTGTTCGTCATCTCCGTCACCTCAGTGCCCGCCGTTTCGACTCGCGGTCGTGGCCAGGTTGGCAGCCAGCCACCGTGCCCGGAACTGGGCTTCTGTCGCAGCATCCACGTCCTCCGATCGCCCGGCCAGCCAGCGCCGGTATCGCCGTTCCTGTAGTTCGGTAGCGTCGCTGACTTCCGCGGGCACCTCGAGTAGATGCGCGAAGGCCATTTCGACGAGCGGGTGCAGGGCGCGGCCCGGACCGCCGTTGCGCTCCAGCATGGTGGTCGCGTAGCGCGCCGACAGTTTGGAGACCACCCGGTTGAGTTCTTCGATGGCCGCGACCAGCTGCGGGTCGGTGGCCTTACCGCGCTCGACCGCGTCGTTGAGCCGGCCCGCGGTGGCGAGCAGGCCGGTGAGGTCGGCGATTTCGAAGCGGATCGAGTCGGGCCCGGCCACCACGGATTCGCCGGTGTGGCGGGCGACCTGGCCCGGTTCGTCGGCGGTCGGCGTGCCGCCCGCGTAGGTACGTGCGGCACTGCCAGGCAGCCAGCGCAGCGGCGCGTCGAGTTTGTTCAGCGTGTGCGTGCTGATCGCCGCGTCGCCGTCCTCGATCTTGCGAATCGTCGGTGCTGATGGCCCCCCGAGGTCGCCGATCTGTAACTGCGTGAGTCCGAGCTCATCCCGGCGCTCCTTGATGATTCGGCCGAATCTCTTCTGGCGTCGCGACAGCTCCGAAGGGCTATGCATAGTGGCTTCAGGGTAGGCGCGGGCAAGGCTGAAAGCAAATCGATAGAAAGTGTTTGAAAAATCAGTGGAAATATTGCTACTGTTCTGAGGCGCCGAGTCGCAGACGACATCGGCCTTGCGGAGCGTTCCGGGACGAGCAGGGGCGTTCGTCGGGACGGGCGCCTTCCGGTCTGTTGCGCAACGGCGCGCGGCAGGCCGGAGTCAGCGACGGTGGAGGGGATCGCCGCTGCGCACGGGGTCACCGTCGGCGAAGGGGGTCGACGGTGAACTTACTATGGAGTAAGTTTGGTGGTCATAGATCTCTCGAAAGGAAATCGCATGGCCACCAAGGCTGCTCGCCGTGCCGTCATCGTGTCCGGTGCGCGCACGCCGTTCGTGCGTGCGTTCACCGGATACACGCGGATGGACTCCATCGCCCTCGCCGATGCCGCCGTTCGGGGATTGCTGGAGCGCACCGGGCTGCCCGGCGCGCAGGTGCAGGCGATCGTGTGGGGTGGGGTCATCCTGCCGAGCGCGGCGCCGAACATCGCCCGGGAAATAGCGCTCGACCTGCGGCTCGACCCGGGGTGCGAGGGTTACACGGTGACCAGGGCCTGCGCGTCGGGCCTGCAGGCGGTGACCTCCGCGGCGGCCGCGATCGAGCGCGGCGAGTACGACATCATGATCGCAGGCGGCAGCGACTCCACCTCCAATGCCGAGGTCAAACTGCCGCAGAAGGTGGTGCACGCCGCGGCGCCGCTGGCGCTGGGTAAGCCGAAGCCGAAGGACTACCTTTCCGCGGTCGCGCAGCTCGCGCCGTTCACCGACCTGCTGCCGAGCAGGCCGAAGATCGCCGAGCGCACCACCGGCGAGGTGATGGGGGAGTCGGCCGAGAAGATGGCCCGCATCCACGGCGTCAGCCGCGCCGACCAGGACGAATTCGCCGCCCGCTCGCATCATCGGGCGGCCGCGGCCATCGATTCGGGCCGGTTCGACGACGAAGTGCTACGGGTGCGCACCCCCGAGGGCACCGAGATCGCCCGCGACGGACTGGTCCGCGGAGATACCAGCATCGAAAAACTATCGAAACTGAAGCCGGTGTTCGCCGAAAACGGCACCGTCACCGCCGGTAACGCCAGCCCGCTCACCGACGGCGCGTCCGCGGTGCTGCTGATGAGCGAGGAGAAGGCCCTCGAACTCGGCTACCGGCCGCTCGCCGCGTTCCGCTCCTGGAGCTACGTCAGCGTCGACCCTACCGACCAGGTGCTCATCGGGCCCGCCATCTCCATGCCGCGGGCGCTCGACAAGGCCGGAATGTCGTTGGGCGACATCGACTTCGTCGACATCCACGAGGCCTTCGCCGCGCAGACGCTGTCGGTGCTCGCGGCCCTCGACAGTGACGAGTGGGCCAAGACCCGCCTCGACCGCGACACCGCGGTCGGTGAGATCGATATCGACACCCTCAACGTGCACGGTGGTTCGGTCTCCCTCGGCCACCCGTTCGGCGCCACCGGCGCCCGCATGGTCACCACCATGGCGAACGAGCTCGCCCGCACCGGGAAGAACGCCGCTCTGCTCGGCATCTGCGCCGCGGGCGGCATCGGTGCCTCGGCAGTCCTGGAGCGCGTCTGACCGCCTGCACCGCGCTCCGTTGGTGAGCCGCACACCCTTCTGGCGGGTGTGTGGCTTGCCCGGGTGTGCGGTGTAAATGGCGGAGCGCGTGCGGCTTTCGGCCGAAGCCGGGCTGCTCGGGTTAGCGCGGGCGGCGGGGGCGGGTCGGCGGGATCACCGGGATCGTGCCGTCGGCGGTGGGGCGGGCGCCGTAGGCGGTGAAGGTGCGGCGCGGGGTCTGGGATCGACCGCCCTCTTCGGCGATGATCCGCAGGCAGGTGTCGTGGTGGGTCTCGCCGGGATGGCCCTCGCGGCGCAGGCGCAGCATGGCATGCGCGAGGTCGATGCCCAGCTCATGCGACAGCCGGACGGCGTCGACATTGGCCATGGCAAACCTCCTGAGCTGACGAGCATGGTGACGCGAGACGAATCCATTGTCCTAGATGGATATCCTCCATGAGGTACCCACTCCGGCGCGCGGCGAATCCTCGAGGTTGCGCGCGACGGCCGCGTACCCGGTGATCTCACGCACAGCGAATCGTCGGCGACGGCGGCCGATCGCACGCGAAATCGTGTGCGGGACAGCAGTTGGCGTGCGTCAGGCGCGGAAGGTCTCGTGGTGCACGGCCTCGTGCAGCGGTCGCCTGCCGCGCCAGCCGAATCGCTCCAGATCGGGGATCTGCTGGAGTTCGTGGACGGGGCCGACGCACAGCCAGGCCACGGGCTGGATGCCCTCCGGCAGTGCGACCAGCTCGGTGAGGAACTCCGGATCGTAGAACGACACCCAGCCGACGCCCAGGCCCTCGGCGGTGGCCGCCAGCCACAGGTTCTGGATGGCGAGAACCGCGGAGTAGACCCCGGTTTCGGGCACGGTGGCGCGCCCGAGCACCTGCGGGCCACCGCGGCCGTGGTCGTAGCTGACCACGATGCCCGTGCCGCTCTCGGTGATCCCTTCGATCTTGATCGGCTCGAACGTCGCCGCGCGCTCCGGCGGCAGCGACGCGCGGAACTCCACCCGCTTGTCCGCCACGTGCTCGGCGAAGGTGCGTAATGTGCTCGGATCGCGCACCACCACGAAATCCCACGGCTGCGAATTCCCGACGCTCGGCGCCCGATGCGCGGCCTCGAGAATCCGCCAGAGTGTCGCGTCGTCCACGAGCTCGCCGGTGAACTCCGCGCGCACGTCGCGCCGCACGCGAATCGCCTCGTAAACACTCAACCCGTCAGCACCCACCCGCCTACTCAACCACTCGCCCTTACCGCGCGGCCGAGCAGAGTCGGATGGTCGCTGATCGATCCGGATCAACGACCAATTGGCTGTGCTCGTTTATGGCGATGACTCCGCCCGTTTTCGCGGAGTAGCTCGGAAAACGACTGTGCGGGCGGCTGCAATAGCCGCCCGCACAGTCGATTTGTCGCCTATTCGGTTATCGCTGTCGTTGCCGTCGCGGTAGCGCGTGCCGCTCAGCAGGCTCGTGCCGACCGGTTCACTTCGTGAATTGCAGTACGCGCTCGACCGGTGCGGGGCGGCGGGTGAGACGGCGGCGGCCGGAGGCGAGGGCGGTGCGCAGACCGTGGCGCTTGCCGGTGACCGGGTCGATGAACGGACCCGTTTTGCCGGCGAACTTGCGCTCCGAGGCGGTTTCGGGGGCGTCGTCGGCGGTGTCGCGCAGGTACTTGTCCGGCAGCGACAGTTTGAGGATGGTGCGCCAGGCCTTGAAGTACTGCACCGGCAGGGAGCCGGTGGTGTAGGGCAGGTCGTACTTCTCGGCCAGCTCCCGGACGCGCACCGCGATCTCGGCGTACCGGTTGCTCGGCAGGTCGGGGAAGAGGTGGTGTTCGATCTGGTGGCTGAGGTTGCCGGTCATGAAGTGGGTGAGCGGTCCGCCGGAGATGTTGGCGCTGCCCAGCATCTGGCGCAGGTACCACTGGCCCTTGGTCTCGTTGTCGACATCGGCCTTGGTGAACTTCTCCGCGCCGTCGGGGAAGTGGCCGCAGAAGATCACCGCGTTGGACCACACGTTGCGGATCGCGTTCGCGGCGAGGTTGGCGGTGAGGGTGGACAGGAACGCGGGGCCGGTGAGGGCCGGGAAGATCACGTAGTCCTTGAGGACCTGCTTGCCCATCTTGGTCAGCGCTTCGCTGCGCTTGCGCTCGAACTCGGCCCGCTCGGGGGTGCCCGGCTTGAAGCGGCCCGCGGCCAGCTTGCCGAGCTCCATGTGCTGGATGGCGACGCCGTATTCGAAGAGCAGCTGCAGCACCAGGTTGTAGATCGGGTTGCCGAGGTTGAACGGCTTCCAGCGCTGGTCGCGGGTCACCCGCAGCAGGCCGTAGCCGATGTCGTCGTCCATGCCGAGCACGTTGGTGTACTTGTGGTGCAGGTAGTTGTGCGTGTGCTTCCAGTGCTTGGCCGGGCCCGCGTTGTCCCATTCCCAGGTGCTGGAGTGGATCTCCGGATCGTTCATCCAGTCCCACTGCCCGTGCATGGCGTTGTGCCCGATCTCCATGTTCTCGATGATCTTGGAGGTGCTCAGCAGGGCGACACCGGCCAGCCAGGCCGGCGGTAAGAAGCTGGCGAACAGGACGCCGCGGCCGCTGATCTCGAGCGCGCGCTGCAGTCGGATGACGTTGCGGATGTACCGCGCGTCGCGCTCACCGCGCGAGGATTCGATATCCCGTCGGATCGCGTCGAATTCCGCGCCGAGTGCTTCCACGTCGGCCTCGGTGAGATGTGCGTATTCCTTGACATCCGAGATCGCCATGGCGGTTACAGTACCGTAAGTTACGTGACCGTAGGTTGCCGGGAGCTGAACGCTGATGTGGGAAATCCCCCATTGCGATCACGATCATATGGTGCTAGATCAAGTATGCGGCCGTACAGCGTAAAGCCTTCTCTCGCATGGTGTTACGGCTCGGCGGCGACCAGCGGTTTGCCCGTTCGTCACGCGCTGTTCCGAACCTTCGCCTAACTTCCAGCGTCCCTGACGAATGGAGTTCGATCGTGCGATTATGCAAGGCGTTGCTCACGGCTGTGCTGTTGGCGAGCACCGCGCTGGTGGGGGTGGCGCCGACGGCGCAGGCCGGCGACCACGAGCGGGTGCGCGTGCTGACCTGGAACATTTTTCACGGCGGCCGTGAGCCCACGCCGGACAACCTGAACGACCTGATCGACCAGGTGATCGACCTCGAGCCGGACGTGTTCTTCGCCGTGGAGACCTACGGCTCGGGCGACCTCATCACCGACGCGCTGACCCGCCGGGCGCACAACGGCCGCTACACCGGTGTCCGCGTCACCGAGCGGCCCGCCGGGCAGGACAACCTGTGGATCTTCACCAAGTACGAGGTCGTCGCGGCCTACCCGAAGCCGCAGGGCGGCCCGGTGAGCGACTTCAACCTCGGCGGTGTCCGCGTCCGCGTGCCGCACGACGGTGAGCTCAATCTGTTCGCCACCTGGCTGCCCTACACCGATCCGTGGAACGGTTACCTGATCGACGAGAACGCGATCGATCGCCGCGACGGCCGCGAACCCCGCCACTCGGTCGCCGCGGTCGTGCAGGCCGAACGCGCCCAGACGCAGTACATCACCGACATCGTGCGGAACCAGCTACCGAGAATGCTCGGCGGCAATACCGCACCCGTGCTGCTCGGCGGTGACTTCAACACGCTCCCCGGCGCGGACTGGACGCCGAGCCAAGCCGGCTGTCCGAACCACTTCGGGCTCAGCTACCCGCTGACCGCCACCAAGGTCGTCACCGACGCGGGTTTCGTGGACACCTTCCGCGCCGCCAACCCCGATGTCTGTGCCGTCCCAGGCCGCACCTGGAGCCCGCTGCCCACCGAGCAGCTGATCACCGATCAACGGATCGACTTCCTCTTCGCCAAGGGCGACGTCGAGACGCGGGCGGCCCGCATCGTCGACCAGCGCATGCGGCGCCACGGTCCCGGCGTCTTCTACTCCGATCACGCGGCGGTCGTCAGCGATCTGAAGGTGCGCTGGTAATCCGCCGACCGAGCCGGGAGCCGATCGCTCCCGGCTCACCCGATCGGTTCAGCGACGGCGGCGATTGCGGAACAGCGCCCGCTGCCGCACGGCCTTGCGCCGCAGCGACGCCTGCTCGGTGCGGGCCCGGTCCTGCAGCGCCACGGTGGCCTCGCGCAGCGCCTCCTTCTCGTGCTCGGCCTTCTCGCGCAGCGCGCGCTTGGCCTCGCGCAGCATCTCCTTCTCCTGCCGCGCCTTCTCCTTGAGCACCACCTTGGCCTCGCGCATCGCCGAACGCAGCCCGCGCCGCTGCCCGGTCTCCGGGTCGACGCCGAGCCAGCTCGCGGTGTCCGAACTCGGCAGCGACGGCAGGGTGATGCCGGCGAACTTGCGTTCCGAGGACGTCTCCGGCGCGTTGTCGGCGGTGGCCTTGAGCAGCCGGTCCGGCAGCGCGAGCTTGTGGATGGTTCGGAAGGCGAGCAGGTACTGCTTGCCGAGCGAGCCGGTGGTGTAGGGCAGGTCGTACTTTTCGCACAGCTCGCGCACCCGCACCGCGATCTCGGCGTACCGGTTGCTCGGCAGGTCCGGGAACAGGTGGTGCTCGATCTGGTAGCAGAGGTTGCCGCTCATGAACGCCATCGCGGGCCCGGCCTTGAAGTTGGCACTGCCGAGCATCTGCCGCAGGTACCACTCGCCGCTGGTCTCACCCTCGAGCTGTTCGATGGTGAATTTCTCGGCGCCGTCGGGGAAGTGGCCGCAGAAGATCACCGCGTAGGCCCACAGGTTGCGCACCAGGTTGGCGGTCGCGTTCGCCTTCAAGGTCGACAGGAAAGCGGGTCCGGTGAGGGCCGGATAGAACACGAAGTCCTTGCCCACCTGACGGGCGATCTTGCGGGCGAACTCGCGGTTCGGCTCCGAGCCCAAGCCGGGCGGGGTCCCGGTGATCTCCTTCTCGATGCTCCAGTCGTGCAGGGCGATGCCCCACTCGAAGGTGGCGGCGAGCACCAGGTTCGCCAGCGGCTGCACCAGATGGACAGGTCGCCAGGTCTCGTCCCTGGTCATCCGCAGGATGCCGAAGCCGAGGTCCTCGTCCTTGCCGAGCACGTTGGTGTAGGTGTGGTGGGAGTAGTTGTGCGCCCGCCGCCACTGCGACGACGGCCCGGTCTGGTCCCATTCCCAACTGCTGGAATGGATCTCCGGGTCGTTCATCCAGTCCCACTGCCCGTGGCTGATGTTGTGCCCGAGCTCCATGTTCTCGACGATCTTGGCGACCGACAGCAACGCGGTACCGGTGAGCCAGGCCCAGCGGTTGCGGCTGCCGAACAGCACCGCGCGCCCGGCTACCTCGAGGCAACGCTGCGCGGCGATGGTGCGCCGGATGTACTTCGCGTCACGCTCGCCGCGCGACTGCTCCACCGAGCGCCGGATCGAGTCGAGCTCCTGCCCCAGTGTTTCGATGTCTGCCGCAGTCAGGTGGGCGAACGCCTGAATATCGGTGATTGCCACCGGGTGTCCTTTCGCTGCTCAATTTCATTTGAGGGTACCCAAACACCGTCGGTGGCGCGGCGAGCCGAGGCCCGGCGCGTGCTCAGACGTCGAGGGTGCAGTCGCCCGCCGCGGCGGAGATGCAGGTCTGCACCTTGTCGCCTTCGCGATGCTCGTCACCGTTGCGCAGATCACGCACGTGCCCGGAATTCAGTGTCACGACACAGGTTTGGCAGATACCCATGCGGCAACCGAACGGCATCTGCACGCCGACCGATTCGCCCGCCTCGAGCAGGCTGGTCGCGCCGTCCACCTCGACAGTGCGCCCGGTCTTGCCGAAGGTGACCGTGCCGCCCTCGCCGACCGCGGAGCGCGCGATCTCGAACCGCTCCACGTGCAACCGATCGGACAGGCCCGCGTCGCGCCAGTGGTGTTCGATCTCGTCCAGCATCGCGGCGGGGCCGCAGGCCCAGGTGTGCCGCTCGCGCCAGTCGGGGAACTTCTCGTCCAGCCCGGCGAGTGCGAACTTGCCGTGCTCGCCGGTGAGGTGCAGGTGTGAGTCGAAGCTCGGGTGCCGGTCGTGCAGGTCGCGCAGCTCGGCGCCGAACATGACGTCCTCGGCGGTGCGCGCGGAGTGCAGGTGCTGCACGTCGGTGACCATGTCGCGGCGGTCCATCGCCCGCAGCATCGCGAGCACCGGGGTGATCCCGCTGCCCGCGGTCAGGAACAGCACCTTGTCCGGCGGCGGGTAGGGCAGCACGAAACCGCCCTGCGGCGCGGCGAGGCGGACCACGGTGCCGACCGGGACGCCGCTCACCAGGTGGCTGGACAGGAAGCCCTCCGGCATCGCCTTCACGGCGATCGAGATGACGCGCTTGCCGCCCGCCTCGGGGTCCGACCAGTTCGGCGGACAGGTGAGCGAGTAGGAGCGCCAGTGCCAGCGCCCGTCGATCAGCACGCCGATGCCGATGTACTGGCCCGGCTCGTACTTGAAGTCGAAGCCCCAGCCCGGCTTGATCACCAGGGTGGCCGAGTCCGCGGTTTCCTTGCGCACGTCGACGATGCGACCGCGCAGTTCGCGGGCCGACCACAGCGGGTTGGCCAGATGCAGATAGTCATCCGGCAGCAACGGGGTGGTGACGCGTGCCACGGCCCCGCGTAACACGTTCAATCTGCCGCCTCGCTCGGCGACCGCGGCGGCCGGTGCCTCCAGCCACTCCCGCACGCTGCGCACGGAGAATCCCCCAGTTTTCGAGCTCATTGCTGCCGTTCGTCTTCCTGTTCGTCGGATGCGCTGCCCACGCCTCAGCAAGGTTACGGCATCGTAGGTTAGCCGGGCGGTCGTGGCCGCTCACACCCATCATCCCCGGCCCGCGAGCGCGCGTCAGTACGTGCGGGCGACAGGAATGCGTCAGAGCAGCTCGAGCAGGAACGGCAGCTCCTGCGCGGCGTACCAGGCGAGCTGGTGGTCCTCGGCGTCGCCGAGCACGAATTCGGCGTCGGTGTCGCCGAGATCGGCGGCGTCGACCACGTCGACGGCCTTGGTCACCTGGGGCTCGGCGTCGGCCAGGTCGACGTGCACACAGCCGATCTGGTCGTAACTGATCGGCCCGGCCAGCTTCACCACGGCGTCGTCGAGGTCGGGGCGCAGCTTCGCACCGGCCACATCGGCGGCGATCACCGCGCGCCGATAGACCGGCCTGCCGGTGTCGGCCGGCGCCGCGTCCGCGTCCGCGTCGTCTTCGGCTCCGTCGCGTTCGGCGGCGAGCAGGCGCAGCGAGGCGCGGGCGGCCTCGCCCATCGCCACCTCGGCCAGCTCCTCGTCGTCGCCGGAGGCGTACGCCTCGCGCAACGCCGGGGTCACCGCGAACGCGGTGCCGCCGATCGGGTGCAGCTCCCGGTTCGTGACGAGCTCGCGCAGCATCGGCACCGTCGCGGGGATATAGACCCGCATTTTCTCCTGATCAGACGCAGGCACCGAGCATCTCCTCCATGGAATCGCGCACCGACGCGGCCAGCACGCCGATGTCGGCCATCGCGTCGCGGTCGGCGTTGAGTCCGTAGAAAACGCGTCCGTCATAGGACGTGATCCCGATGCTCGAGGCCTGATTGCGCAGCAGTGGCGACACCGGATACATCTCCAGCATCCGCGCGCCGCCGATGAACATCGGCGTCTGCGGACCCGGTGCGTTGGTGATCACCAGATTGAACGTGTGCTCTGCGAAGGTACTCGCCGCACGCACGCTCATGGCATGCAGGCTCGCCGGAGCGAACCCGGCCAGGTGCACCAGGGTGCGCGCGCGAACGCCGCGATGATGCTTGCCGTTGGCCTCGGTGGCGTGCGAGATGTGCGAAAGCCGCATCACGGGATTGGGTTCGCCGACCGGCAGGTCGATCAGGAACGAGGAGACCTCGCTCGCCGGTTTCAGCTGATCGCTGTCGGGCCCTTCGACATACACCGACATCGGCACCACGGCGCGCAGCGTGGTCGATTCGGTGAGCGTCTCGCCCCGTGACAGCAGCCAATTGCGCAGCGCACCGGAGACCACCGCGAGGATGGCGTCGTTGATCGAGCAGTCGAACCGCTTGCGGATCTTGCGGTAATCCTCGAGCTCGGTGCGCACCACGTCGAAGCGGCGGTTGCGTGAGGTGCGTGCGTTCAACGGGCTGTCCGGCGCGCCGGTGGTCGCCGCGCGCACCGCCGAGACCACCGAGTCCACCGCCCGGCCCGCCGCGCCGATCACCGCGAAGGCGTGCCCGCTGGCGTGCCTGGCCACCTCCAGCGCCTCGCGCGGCTGTGCGGCCAGGTGGGTCAACGCCCCGACGAGCAACTCGACGTCGTTGGGTTCGCGCGGGGCGTGCCAGGCGTTGTGCGCGAGCTCGCGCGGCGCCGGCCCGGTATCGAGGATCACGTGGCCGATCTCCAGCGCGGTGTCGCCGTCGACCAGGGCCGAGTGGGTCTTGGTGAAGATCGCGCAGCGGCCGTCGGACAGGCCCTCGATCAGATACATCTCCCACAGCGGCCTGCTCTGATCCAGCGGCCGGGAAGCCAGCCTGGCGACCAGATCGTGCAGTTGTGCGTCGGTGCCCGGGGTGGGCAGTGCCGAGCGGCGGATGTGATAGGTGATGTCGAACTGGCTGTCCTCCACCCAGACCGGGCGACCGAGGGCGAACGGGATCTCCACCACCTTGCGGCGATAGCGGGGGACCAGCGAGAGCCTGGCCTCGACCAGGTCGATCAGCCGGTCGTAGTCGAGCACGGGATCGGTGCCGTGCTCGGCATTCCGGACGATCGCGAGGGCGCCGATATGGATCGGGTTGCTGCTCGACTCGAGCCGATAGAAGGACGCGTCCTGCGGCGTCAGTCTCGTGATCACGCTGCCCGCTGCTCCCTTTTTCCGATGCCGCCTCACGCCTATTGTGCTGCTGCCACAAGGATTCAGCTGCTCCGCTGTGGCTTATTCGGTGAAATCGGCGTTCCCCTTTACCCGCTGCGGCTTCCGTGGCAAGCTGTCTGCCTCGAGCCAGGGGAACTCGATTCGAACACAGGGGGACACCGGATGCACAGTCGACGACCATCGCTCTCGCCCGCGCCACGGCTCGAGCCACCGCTGGACGGTGATCGGCCGGGCCGCCCTCGTTCGGAGGCGTTGTCGCCGCGAGCCGCGCTGCCCTGTCGCCGTCGCATGCCGTCACATAGCGGGTCGACCAGTCGGGCGGCGGAGCGACGCGCCCGGCACGACGGTCGTCCTCCATCGTACGGCAGGGACGGTGAAACAGGTTCGGCGGCAAGCCGATTCGCGGAAAGTTCGCTACGGCTCGTGCTCGAGGTGCTGGACGGCAGGCGCCCCGCGGTCCAGCTGCGCAGGCTCGCCGCGCCGTCGGTGCTCGCCGCGATCGAGACGCTGGCGCGCTCGGCGCCGCCGGGCCGCAAGCTCGGTCCAGCGCTGTTGACCAAGCTCGGGGTCGAGCTGACCGGCCCGAACACCGCGGAGGTATTCGGCAGATATCAGCGAGGGAACCGGGAGTTCGCGGTGGCCGCGTGCGTGGTGCTGCACCGGGCCGGCTGGCAGCTGACCGCCTTCCGCGTACTGTGAGTACCAGGGCGGACGACACGGCCACGGGCTGATGTCGCCGAACGGCGCTGCTCGTCGGCACTGACGTACGGCGCCGCATTACCATGAAGCGTGCAGCGGATTCCGCACTCGAAGCGCGAACCCGCACGCCGGCCGTGAGTCCACCCCTCGGCCCGGCGCCGACGACGAAACGAATGACACACCGACCAGAGGACTGACGAGACCCGTGCCTGCGCTGACACTGACGAGGTTGCTACGGATTGGTGAGGGTCGCATGGTCAAGCGGCTCGCCAACTTCGCCGATCAGGTTCTCGACCTCGAGTCGGAGTACGAGCAACTCACCGACGCCGAGCTGCGCGGCAAGACCGACGAGTTCCGCGAGCGCTACTCCGACATGGTCGAGGAGGGCGCGGCCGATCCGCTCGGCGCCCTGATGGCCGAGGCGTTCGCGGTGGCGCGCGAGGCGTCCTGGCGGGTGCTCAACCAGAAGCACTACAAGGTGCAGATCATGGGCGGCGCCGCGCTGCACACCGGCAACATCGCCGAGATGAAGACCGGTGAGGGCAAGACGCTCACCTCGGTGCTGCCCGCCTACCTCAACGCGATCAGCGGCGACGGCGTGCACATCGTCACCACCAACGACTACCTCGCCAAGCGCGACTCCGAGTGGATGGGCCGCGTGCACCGCTTCCTCGGGCTCGAGGTCGGCGTGATCCTCGGCGGCATGACGCCCGCGCAACGGCGGGTGGCCTACGGCGCCGACATCACCTACGGCACCAACAACGAGTTCGGCTTCGACTACCTGCGCGACAACATGACGCACTCGCTCGACGATCTGGTGCAGCGCGGGCACAACTTCGCCGTGGTCGACGAGGTCGACTCCATCCTGATCGACGAGGCGCGGACCCCGCTGATCATCTCGGGTCCGGCCGACGCCTCCAGCAAGTGGTACGCCGAGTTCGCGCGTATCGCACCGCTGTTGAAGAAGGACCTGCACTACGAGGTCGACATCAAGAAGCGCACCATCGGCGTGCACGAGGCCGGGGTCGAGTTCATCGAGGATCAGCTCGGCATCGACAACCTCTACGAGGCCGCCAACTCGCCGCTGGTCAGCTACGTGAACAACGCGATCAAGGCCAAAGAGCTCTACACCCGCGACAAGGATTACATCGTCCGCGACGGCGAAGTGATCATCGTCGACGAGTTCACCGGCCGCATCCTGGTCGGGCGTCGCTACAACGAGGGCATGCACCAGGCGATCGAGGCCAAGGAAGGGGTGGAGATCCAGCCGGAGAACCAGACCCTGGCCACGATCACCCTGCAGAACTACTTCCGTCTCTACGACAAGTTGTCCGGCATGACCGGTACCGCCGAGACCGAGGCCGCCGAGCTGCACCAGATCTACAACCTCGGCGTCGTCCCGATCCCGACCAACCGGCCGATGGTCCGGGTGGACCAGTCCGACCTGATCTACAAGACCGAAGAGGCCAAGTTCGCGGCCGTGGTCGACGACGTCACCGAGCGGCACGAGCGGGACCAGCCGGTGCTGATCGGTACCACCAGCGTCGAGCGCTCGGAGTACCTGTCCAAGCAGTTCACCAAGCGCGGTATCGCGCACACGGTGCTCAACGCCAAGTTCCACGAGAAGGAAGCCGAGATCATCGCCGAGGCCGGTCGGCCGGGCGCGGTGACCGTCGCGACGAACATGGCCGGTCGCGGTACCGACGTCGTGCTCGGCGGCAACCCGGACATCATCGCCGACCTCATTCTGCGCAGGGAGGGCCTCGACCCGGTCGAGACGCCGGACGCCTACCAGCAGGCCTGGCTGCCGACGCTGGAGCAGGTCAAGGCGCAGACCGCGGCCGACGCCGATCGGGTGCGCGAGGCGGGCGGGCTCTACGTGCTCGGCACCGAGCGGCACGAGTCGCGCCGCATCGACAACCAGCTGCGTGGTCGTTCCGGCCGTCAGGGCGACCCGGGCGAGTCCCGGTTCTACCTGTCGCTGGGTGACGAGCTGATGCGCCGGTTCAACGGCGCCGCGCTCGAGGCGATCATGACCAGGCTCAATCTGCCCGACGATGTGCCGATCGAGGCCAAGATGGTCTCCAAGGCGATCAAGAGCGCGCAGACCCAGGTCGAGCAGCAGAACTTCGAGATCCGCAAGAACGTGCTCAAGTACGACGAGGTGATGAACCAGCAGCGCACCATCATCTACGGCGAGCGCAACCGGATCCTGCGTGGCGAGGACATGGAGGGCCAGGTCCAGAGCATGATCACGGACGTGATCACCGCCTATGTCAACGGCGCCACCGCCGAGGGCTACGTCGAGGACTGGGATCTGGACAAGCTGTGGACGGCGCTCAAGACGCTGTACCCGGTCAAGATCAACTACAAGGATCTGACCGGGGAGACCGCGGTCGGCGAGGCCGGCGATCTCAGCCGCGAGGAGCTGCTCGAAGCGCTGCTCGACGACGCGCACGACGCCTACGCGCGGCGCGAGGCCGAGATCGACGGGCTGGCCGGCGCGGGCAGCATGCGCAATCTCGAACGGCAGGTGCTGCTTTCGGTGCTCGACCGCAAGTGGCGCGAGCACCTCTACGAGATGGACTACCTCAAGGAGGGCATCGGCCTGCGGGCCATGGCGCAGCGCGACCCGCTGGTCGAGTACCAGCGCGAGGGCTTCGACATGTTCTCGGCGATGCTCGAGGGCCTGAAGGAGGAGTCGGTCGGCTTCCTGTTCAACCTGCAGGTCGAGGTGCAGCAGCCGCAGCCGGACGGTGTCTCGGTCGATCAGGGCCTGCGTTCGCCGGTCGGCGCGATGGCCGCGCCGCGCCCGCTGCCCACCGACGAAGCGCCCGCGGGCAACGGCACTGCCGCCCCGGCGGCGTTGCGTGCCAAGGGCATCGACTCCGGTAGCCAGCGCGGTCTCAGCTACTCCGGACCCGACGAGGGCGGCCACCGCGAGGTGCACAGCGACGCCGAGGAGTACGGCGACGGCACCACCCGCCGCGAGCGCCGCGAGGCCGCCCGCGCGCAGGAAAAGCCGAAGCGCGCACCGAAGCCGCGTCGCCGCCACTGACGTGTGAATTAGCTGAATCTCGAAGGCGCCCAAGGACTCCGGTCCCTGGGCGCTTTCGCGTTTCCCCCGACCAGGCGTACCCCGGGCGGCTCACCCGGCTCAAAGAATGCTCTATGGAACAACTGATCTCGAGAGCACCTGGGTAACTCACCGGGGACGGGCAAACGCGCCCGCCGCTCTACCGCCGGGCGCCAACCGCACCGTTGCCGCACCTCAGTCCGGCCTGAATTTCCGGGGAGGCGGGACAGAATCCGCGCGTCGGGTGCTGAAGAGGCGTACTTTTTCGGGGTGGACCGAAGCACAGTTGAGGCATGGGTCAGCGAATACGAACGGGCCTGGCGATCGCCGGGCACGGACAAGCTCGGCGACCTTTTCGCCCCCGAAGTCGGATACCAAGTCTCCCCGTGGGCCGAACCGCTCACCGGGCTACCCGCGCTCGCGAAGTTCTGGGAGGCCGGGCGCGACGGGCCGGACGAGACGTTCACGATGGAGCCCGAGGTCGTCGCGGTGGACGGACTCACCGCCGTGGTCAGGGCGGAGGTCGAGTACCCCGGCCAACCGGCGCGCTGGCGCGACCTATGGGTGCTGCGCTTCGACGGGGAGGGTCGCTGCACCTGGTTCGAGGAGTGGCCGTTCGCTCCCGGCCAGCCGGACGGGCAGGACCGATCCAGCGCGGCGCTGCGTAGCTGAGCGCGGGTAGCTGAGCGCGGGCAGCTGAGCGCGGGCAGCTAGTCGATCGGCCGTGGTCCGCTGTTGTTCTGCCAGTGCTCGTTGGAGTTCAGCGCGGTGAGCAGCAGCCGGATGGCGGCCACCCGGCGCTCTTTGCCGGGTAGTTTGTCCAGCGCGCACTCCGGGTCGGCGGGCGGGCCGAGGTGGGTGCAGCCGCGGGGACAGTCCTCGATGGCGGTGGCGAGGTCGCTGAAGGCGGCGACCACGTCGTCGGGGGTGATGTGGGCCAGGCCGAACGAGCGGATACCCGGGGTGTCGATGACCCAGCCGCCGTCGGGCAGCGGCAGCGCGACGGACTGGGTGGAGGTGTGTTTGCCCTTGCCGACACCGGACACCTCGCCGACGGCCCGATACGCGTCCGGCACCAGGCGATTCACCAGCGTCGACTTGCCGACGCCGGAGTGGCCGATGAACGCGGTGAGCCGCCCGGTGAGCAGTTCGAGCACCGGCTCCAGCGGGTCGTCGACCCCGCCGTAGACGATGGTGAGGTCGAGATCCTCGAAGGCGGCGGCGAAATCGGACTCGGCGGCCAGGTCGTGCTTGGTCAGGCACAGCACCGGGTGCAGCCCACCGGCGTACGCGGCGACCATGCAGCGTTCGACGAAGCCGGTGCGCGGCGGCGGGTCGGCCAGGGCGACCACCATGAACAGCTGTTCGGCGTTGCCGACCACGATCCGCTCGAACGGATCGGTGTCATCGGCGGTGCGCCGCAACACCGTTCGGCGGTCGGTCACCCGGACGATGCGGGCCAGCGAGTCGGGCCTGCCGGACAGGTCGCCGACCACGTCCACCTGATCGCCGACCACGATCGGGGTGCGTCCGAGTTCTCTGGCGCGCATGGCGACGATGTGCCGGTTCGGGTCGCCGCCGAGCACACACCCCCAGCGGCCGCGATCCACCGCGACCACCATGGCGGATTCCGCATCATTGTGTTGCGGACGGGTTTTCGTGCGGGGACGCGAACTCTTGCCAGGGCGTACCCGGACGTCGGATTCGTCGTACTCGCGTTTTCTCAGTGCGCCGCCTCCTGATCGGCGCGCGTCGGATCGAGCATCCGCTCCCACAGCGCAACGAAGTTCGGCAGTGTCTTGGCCGTGGTGCCGATGTCCTCGATCTCGATACCGGGCACCCGCAGCCCGAGAATCGCTCCGGCGGTGGCCATTCGGTGGTCGGCGTAGGAGTGCCAACGGCCGCCGTGCAGTTCGGCGGGCTCGATCTCCAGCCCGTCCTCGGTCTCGGTGACCTTGCCGCCGAGCCGGTTGATCTCGGTGGACAGCGCGGCGAGCCGGTCGGTCTCGTGCCCGCGCAGATGCGCGATGCCGCGCAGGTGCGACGGCGAATCGGCCAGTGCCGCAAGGGCCGCGACCGTCGGGGTCAGCTCGCCGACGTCGTGCAGGTCGATGTCGATGCCGGCCAGCCGGTCGGGGCCATGCACGGTCAGCACGCCGTCGAAGACGCGCGCCTCGGCGCCCATCCGCACCAGGATCTCGCGGATCACGTCGCCGGGCTGGGTGGTCAGCCGCGGCCAGTGCGGGATCTTCACCTCGCCGCCGGTGACGGCTGCGGCCGCAAGGAACGGTGTCGCGTTGGACAGATCCGGCTCGACGTCCCAGTCCACCGCTCGGATGGGGCCGGGCGCCACCTCCCAGGTCTGCGCCTTGCGGCTGTGCTCGGGCGCCTGCACCGCCACGTCGGCCCGGCGCAGCATCTCCACGGTCATCTCGATGTGCGGCATGGACGGCAGGGCCTTGCCGTCGTGGTGCACGATCAGACCCTCGTCGAACCGCGCCGCCGACAGCAGCAGCCCGGAGACGAACTGGGAGGATCCGGAGGCATCGATGGTCACCGTGCCGCCGCGCAGCGCGCCCTTGCCGTGCACGGTGAACGGCAGCGCGTCGCCGTCGATGTCGGCGCCGAGGCCGCGCAGCGCGTCCAGGATGGTGCTGAGCGGGCGCACCCTGGCCTGCGCGTCGCCGTCGAAGGCCACCTCGCCCGCGGCGAGGGTCGCCACCGGCGGCAGGAACCGCATCACGGTGCCCGCGAGCCCGCAGTCGACGGTGCCGCCGCGCAACGGGGCCGGGGTGACGGTGAGCGTGTCACCGTCACCCTCGATACCGGTGCC
Organism: Nocardia sp. NPDC052316; assembly: GCF_044547795.1. Classification (NCBI taxonomy): domain Bacteria; kingdom Bacillati; phylum Actinomycetota; class Actinomycetes; order Mycobacteriales; family Nocardiaceae; genus Nocardia; species Nocardia sp. NPDC052316. Next base: position 472,120 of record NZ_JBIUBB010000001.1, on the reverse strand, counting down.
CAGTGCGCACAGGGCCGCGATCATCAGATTGGTATCCCGGCTGCGCAGCGCGCCGGACAGCGTCGACGGCCCGTCGGCCAGGGCGGCCAAGATCAATGCCCGGTTCGTGATCGACTTCGATCCAGGCAGGGTCACGGTCGCGTGCACAGGGACATCGACATGGGGCGCTGGCCAGAAACTCACCTGTCCATCTTCGCCCATCATCCGGCCGGACACGCGGGCGGTGTACTTACTTGTGCCGACCGTGCAGGAACGGAACCAGCTTGCGCAGCAGCTTCATGGTGGACTGCGTGCGCGAGTAGCTGAGCAGCGCCATGCCGGGAATCGCGAAGCGCTGCACCGCGATCGAGTGCGGGCGGGCGAATTCGCGCAGGCCAGGCTCGCCGTGGATGCGGCCGATGCCGGAGTCACCGACGCCGCCGAACGGCAGGCCGGGGATGGCGGCGAAGGCGAGCACCGAGTTCACCGAGGTGGCCCCGACGTGCAGCCTGCGCGCGATCTCCAGGCCGTTCTTCTTCGAGTACACCGCCGAGGACAGCCCGTACTTGGAGCTGTTGGCCAGCTCGACCGCCTCGTCCACGCCGTCCACGGTGCGGATGGTGACCGTCGGGCCGAAGGTTTCCTCCTGCACCGCTTCGGATTTCTCGTCCACGTCGACCAGCACCACCGGCTCGATGAACGGCGCCTTCACCGACTCCGGGCCGCCGAGCACGGCGGTGCCGCCGTTCTTCAGCGCGGACTCGATGTGGCGCCGCACGATGTCGACCTGGCTCGGCATAGTCATCGGGCCGTAAGAGGCGTCGGCGCCCGAGCCGGGGCCGACGTTCGTCAAGATCTTCTTCACCTCGGCGACGAACTCGTCGCGCACCGACCGATCGACGTACACCCGCTCCACACCCGCGCAGGTCTGGCCGCTGTTGGCGGTGGCGCCCCAGGCGACCGCGTCGGCGGCGGCCTTCACGTCCGCGTCACCGGCGACGATCACCGCGTCCTTGCCGCCGCATTCCAGCAGCACCGGGGTGAGGTTCTCGGCGGCGGCGGCCATGATCCGCTTGCCGGTCGCGGTGGAGCCGGTGAACGCGAGCTTGTCGACGCCCGCTTTCACCAGCGCCGCGCCGGTGGCGCCATAGCCGTTGACGGTGCTGAACACGCCCTCGGGCAGATCGGGGTTCGCCTTCGCGAACGCCTCGGCCAGGAAGTTACCGATGCCGGTGGAGTACTCGCTCGGCTTGAACACCACAGTGTTGCCCGCGGCGAGCGCGTAGCCGATGGAGCCGTTGGGGGTGTAGACCGGGTAGTTCCACGGGCCGATCACGCCGACCACACCGAGCGGGCGCTGCTCGACCCTGGCGGCGAAGTTCGACATGAACGCGCCAGGGGAGACCTTCTTGGGCGCGAGCACCTTCTTGGCGTTCTTGGCCGCCCAGGCGATGTGCTCGAGCGCCAGCATCAGCTCCAGGAAGGCGTCGTCGAGCGGCTTGCCGTTCTCGGCGTGGATCAGCTTGCAGAACTCGTCGGAGTCCGCGACCAGCCTGCTCGACCAGCGCAGCAGATGAGTCTTGCGCTCGTCGTAGCTCAACGCGCCCCAGGTGGCGGCGGCCGTGCGGGCCTTCGCCACGGCCGCGCGCACCGCGTCCTCGTCCGCGATCGGGTAGGTGGCGATGACCTCGCCCGTCGCGGGGTTGACCGACGTGAGCGCCGTATCGTTGTCGGCCGGTTTGATGTCGGTGGAAGTCACGGTGAGTCTCTCCTCTTGCCGGTGATTGCTCGGGACGACGTCGATCCCGGTTGCTCCTGGCGGTGGCCGGTCGGGGCGCATGCGTCAGCGGACGGGCACAGCGACCACCCATCCTCTGAGAGAATGTTAGGTCAAAACTCTCAACTGGTCACCAGCTATGGATCAATTGTCCATGAGAGTGTCGGTGGGAGGTGGAAGTATCGAGATATGTGCGGACGATATGCGACCACGACAGACCCCGGCCGGCTCGCGGTCGAGCTGGATGCGATCGACGAGACCGAAAGCACGCCGGGGTCGGGCAATTTCACCAATTACAACGTCGCGCCGACCACCCAGATCCTCACCGTGGTGGAGCGGCACGAGCACGGCCACAAAGACGATGAGCCGAAACTGCGGCTGCGGCGGATGCGCTGGGGCCTGATCCCGGTGTGGACGAAGGTCGCCGAGCCGGGGGTGCCGGTGAAGGGCAAGCCACTGTTCAACGCCCGCGCCGACAAGGCCGCGACCACACCCTCGTTCCGGGACGCGGTGAAGTATCGGCGCTGCCTGGTGCCGATGGACGGCTGGTACGAGTGGGTGGTCGAGCCGGACCCGACGGCCAAGGGCAAGGTGGCCAAGAAGCCCTTCTTCATGGCTCAGGAGGACGGCTCCCGGCTGTACATGGCCGGGCTGTGGTCGGTGTGGCGGGACCGGTCGCTGCCCGACAGCGAGCCGCTGCTGTCCTGCACCATCCTGACCACCGACGCGGTCGGTGACCTGACCCGCATCCACGACCGGATGCCGCTGCCGATGCCGAGGGAGCACTGGGACGCCTGGCTCGACCCGGACCACCCCGCGCCGTCGAGCCTGCTGGAGACACCCAGTGAAGCCGTGATCGCGGGCATCGTGGCGCGACCGGTGCCGTCGCTGGTCAACAGCGTGAAGAACAACGGCCCCGAACTGCTCGCCCAGGTGAGCGAGCAGGAAGAAGCCGGGCAGATCAGCATGCTCTGACCGCCCGGCCTCCGATTCAGCGGATCAGATCGAGCACTTCACGCTGGGGCTCGCGATATTCAGGCCGCACTTGACGATGCCGGTGACCAGGTCGATCACCTTGCTGGTCACCGTGCCGCCGAGCTTCTCGGCCTTGCCCGCCTTGTCGTCCGCCTTGGGGGCGTTAGGCGTGCTCGGGGCGTCGTCCTTACCGAGGCCGTCGAAGGGGAAGTCGATCTGCGTCGCCGTCGGCGGCGCCGCGGTGGCCGTCGGGGCTTGCAGCGCCACCGCGCCGAGGGTCAGGGCGAGAGTTCCGAGCAGGGCGACGATCACGGTGCGTACACGCTGGTGCGCGGGCATTTCGCATCACATCCTCGAGTCGGACGAATCTGGCCCGTCCATTGACGCACAGATTGTGTCGAATCGAGTGAATTACGTCGTCCTCACTGTGGCGGTCACCGCCGAGGTCAGCCGGATCAGGTCGGCGGGTGCCACCTCGATCTCCAGACCGCGTCGTCCGGCGCTGCACAGGATGCGATCCCAGGACAGCGCGGACTCGTCCACCACGGTCGGCAACAGCTTGCGCTGGCCGAGCGGGGAGATGCCGCCGAGCACATATCCGGTGGTGCGTTCGGCCTTCACCTTGTCGGCCATGGCCGCCTTCGACACCCCGAACGCGGCCGCTGCGGCCTTGAGCGACAACGTGTTCGGCACTGGAAGCACGGCCACGGCGAGCGAGCCGTTGGCCAATTCGAGCACCAGTGTCTTGAACACCTGCGCCGCCGTCACTCCGAGTTCGCCGGCGAGCGCGTCCACCGCTTCGGTGCCGTAGGAGTCCGCGCGCGGGTCGTGTTTGTAGGCGTGCACCCGATGGGCAACCTTGGCCTGCGTCAGGGTCCGGATCGCCGGGGTCGAGGCTCCTGCCATGGCGGACACCTTAACGAGCAGACCCGCCCGAGTCGCAACGGATTTTGCGGTGCTGGAGTTTCGCTGCGGGAACACAGGACGTGTCCCGCATGTTGGAAGCGAGTACACAGTGCCCGGCCGGGACGAAATGCCCGGCCGCGCGACTGATCAGCCCCGTGAACGACGTGAAGGAGATGTCGGTGCCCCTGCTGCTCGACGAACGTCCGAGAGGGACGACGGCGTCGCCGACGGAAGCCGGATTCCCCTTCGAATTGCCGGTGCCGGTAGATTTGGCAGGTACGGCGATCGAAGGGACAGGTGTGACGAGCGACCATGTGGCGCGAGCGACGGGCCCGGAGGAGGCTGCGGAGCGTAACCACGGAGGGACCCGCGAGGGCCGCGAATCGGACTCCGACGTGGTGACCGACGGTGCCGCAGTCGACGAAACCGAGCTGGCCCAGCGGTTCGAGCGTGACGCGCTCCCGCTGCTCGACCAGCTCTACGGTGCCGCGCTGCGGATGACCAGGAATCCGGCCGACGCCGAAGACCTGGTGCAGGAGACCTACGTCAAGGCGTTCCAGGGGTTCAAGTCCTTCAAGGAAGGCACCAATCTGCGTGCCTGGCTGTACCGGATCCTGACCAACACCTACATCAACTCCTACCGCAAGAAGCAGCGCCAGCCCGCGCAGTACCCGACCGATGAGATCACCGACTGGCAGCTCGCGGCGACCGCCGAGCACACCTCGCAGGGCCTGCGCTCGGCCGAGGTGGAGGCGCTGGACGCGCTGCCCGACGACGACATCAAGGCCGCGCTCCAGGAGCTGCCGGAGGAATTCCGGATGGCCGTGTACTACGCCGACGTCGAAGGCTTCCCGTACAAGGAAATCGCCGACATCATGGGCACCCCCATCGGTACCGTGATGTCCCGGCTGCACCGCGGCCGCAAGCAGCTCAAGGGTTTGCTCGCCGATGTGGCGCGCGAACGTGGATTCAACCGTTCGGGGGAACGCCAGGAGGTCAAGCAGTGAACGCTGAGCGGGACCCGGATATGGATCTCGACTGCACCGCTGTGCTCACCGATATCTGGTTGATGCTGGATGGCGAGTGCAACGACGAGACCCGTGCCCGGTTGCAGCACCACATGGACCATTGCTCGCCCTGCATCGAGGCCTACGGCATCGAGGAGAAGATCAAGGGTCTGCTGAGCCGCAAGTGCGGTGGCGACCGCGCCCCGGACACGTTGCGGGAACGGCTGACCTTCGAGATCCGCAAGACGGTCACGATCACCGAGATCGAATCGAAGATCGAGACCTCCGACTCCTAGGTCCCTACGCAAAACTGAACGGCACGCCTTCCTACGGAAGTGCGTGCCGCTCTGCGTTTTTCGGCTGAGCTCGAGCTCAGGAGTTCGGCCGCTTGCCGTGGTTGGCTGCGTTGCCCTTGCGACTACGCTTCTTACGTCCGCGCTTACCCATGAGTAGTCTCCCTTCTGATTGAAGGCCATTCTTTCACGTGTGGTTGGCTATACCTGCAGCGGATACAGGCCGCACGGCTCGGCTGCTCGAACCTGCTGGGCGAGCCGCGTGAACCAACCGAGTGAATGGGGTGTCATGGCTGAGGAAGTGCTCGCCGAGCTGGTGTCCGTCGTCTACCAGGTCGTGGTGAACGAGGGGGACGTGGTCAAGGAGGGCGACACCCTGGTGATCCTCGAGTCGATGAAGATGGAGATCCCGGTGCTGGCCGAGGTCGGCGGCACCGTCACCTCGATCGGCGTCAAAGCGGGCGACGCCATCAAAGCCGGTCACCTGATCGCCGTCATCTCCTAGAAAACGTTAGCGGTAGATCTTCATGGCGACGCTGAGCGAGCTATTAGCCGAACACACCGACTTACCCGGCGTCGCCGTGGATCACCTGCAGCGGGTGGTGGGCGATTGGCAGCTGCTTGCCGATCTGTCCTTCGCCGATCTGCAGCTGTGGGTCGGTGCGGGTCCGATCGCGGCGGGCGCCGACATCGTGTGTGTCGCGCAGTGCCGCCCGACCACGGCGTCCACCGTGCACCACGAGGACCTGGTCGGCACCCTGGCCTTGCAGGCCGATCATCCGCAGGTGTTCGAGGCGTTGATGTCGGGCAAGATCGTCCGCGCCGATCGGGACGTGGAGACCGCGGGTGTCTATCACCCGACCCCGGTGCACGCGATCCGCGAGGCGATCCCGGTGCGCTGCGGTGACGATGTCATCGCGGTGCTCAGCCGCGACACCGACGTGCAGCGCTCGCGGGTGCGTAGCACGCTCGAGATCGCTTATGTCGCGTGCGCCGACGACCTGTGCCAGATGATCGCCGACGGCACCTTCCCGACCACCGAGGACCGCGCGGCCACCCATTCCAGCCCGCGCGCCGGTGACGGTTTCATCCGGCTCGACACCGAGGGCATCGTCGTCTACGCCAGCCCGAACGCCCTGTCCGCCTATCACCGGATGGGCCTGCAGGCCGATCTCGCGGGCCAGGATCTGGCGGTCCTCACCCGCTCGCTGATCACCGATCCGTTCGACGCCCAGGAGGTGGTCGGCGACATCCAGGCCGCGCTGGCCGGGCGCACCGGCCGCCGGATGGAGGTGGAGGCGCGTGGCGCGACCGTGCTGCTGCGCACCCTGGTGCTGCGCCCGCACGGCGAATTGGCGGGCGCCGCGGTGCTGGTGCGCGACGTCACCGAGGTCAAACGCCGCGATCGGGCGCTGCTCAGCAAGGACGCCACCATCCGGGAGATCCACCACCGGGTGAAGAACAATCTGCAGACCGTCGCCGCGTTGCTGCGGTTACAGGCGCGGCGCACCGAGAACGAGGAGGCGCAGGTCGCGCTCACCGAGTCGGTGCGCAGGGTCACCTCGATCGCGTCGGTGCACGAGATGCTGTCCATGTCGGTGGACGAAGAGGTCGACCTGGACGAGGTCGTCGACCGGCTGTTACCGATCATGGCCGACGTGGCCACCGTGCACACCGCGCGGATCAAGGTGCGCCGCGCGGGTTCGCTCGGCGTCTTCTCCGCCGAACGCGCGACCCCGCTGGTCATGGTGCTGACCGAACTGGTGCAGAACGCGATCGAGCACGCCTTCGATTCGGGCGAGGACGGCACGGTGACAATCCGTTCCGAGCGTTCCGCGCGCTGGCTCGACGTGATCATCAGCGACGACGGCCGCGGCCTGCCCAGCGGATTCAGCCTGGAATCCTCCGACCGCCTCGGCCTGCAAATCGTGCGCACCCTGGTGACTGCCGAACTCGGCGGCTCCATCGGCCTGCACCCCGGCGCCGATATCGGAACCGATGCGGTGCTTCGTGTTCCGTTGGGCCGTCGCTCCGGCCGTTAATAGCCGTTTCGTTATATGTGTTGGGACACAAGAGAGCCCGGCACCTCGAAGGTGCCGGGCTTAAATGCGTTCACCGGACCAGGGCTGAATGGTCCGGTAAATCCGATCGTCTGCTAGACGACGGTGCGGGTGCGCGTGCGTGCGTTACGACGCTTGAGCGCCCGGCGCTCGTCTTCACTCATACCGCCCCACACGCCGGCATCCTGTCCGGACTTCAGGGCCCAGGACAGGCAGTCAGCGGTTACGGGGCAGCGAGCGCAGACCAGCTTGGCATCGGCAATCTGCGCGAGCGCAGGACCACTGTTACCCACCGGGAAAAACAGTTCGGGGTCCTCGTCGCGACAGATGGCCTTGTGGCGCCAGTCCATTCCTCTGCTCCTTTGCTGGGCGCCGCAAATGGCGCCGACGGTTTGTGGATCGTTCACTTGTGCGACTCGAATGTTTCCGCACGGTTGCTTGTGAATGCTTTCACGAACACCGTAGATGTCAATAGGTATCTGGTGCACCGTGGGGAAGCTCACGCTCTAACGGCCCCCGCTAGGGGAACCTGCCCGGTCCTTTGTACTCGCTCTACCCAGTTTTCGCAGCACTACCACGATGTTTTTCGTGCGTTTCCTGCATCACTCTGGTCGCGGCGCCACGACATCCAAGACGGCGGGCACGGCCGTGAAATCCACCACGTTGCGCTTCCCGATAAAGTCGCCATCGATTTGCAGACCGATGGGTTCCTTCGTCTCGATACGCACGGACGGAACGTTGTCTTCGCGAAACAAATTGCGAGACTTGGGGTTTCCGTCGACTGCCAAGAGCTGTCTGGCAAGCAGCAGTGTAGGCAGTACAGCCATCGAACGCACGGCAAACACGCCGAGACCGTCTTCGAACCTGGTGCCAGGGTTGGTGTGCACCGGGGTGGTGTTCAGGTAGGTCCACGGGGTGGTGTTCGTTACGAAGGCGTAATGCACGTCGGTGACCGGTTCGTGCCCGGGGACCTCGATGCGGACGGTCGGCGCCTTGCGCCTGGCCCGGAAGAACTGCCGCACCGTTGTCCGGAGGTAGCGGGCCGGGGTGGCCGTCTTGCCGTCGGCGCGGCTTGCATCGATCGCCTCGCAGACATCGGCGTCGAGGCCGACGCCCGCGCTGAAGGTGAACCACCGGTCGTCGGCCAGGCCGAGCCCGATCCTGCGGTCCCGGTCCAGCGTGAGCAGATCGATGAGCTGGTTGGTTGCCGTCACCGGGTCCGGCGAGATACCGAGCGCCCGCGCGAACACGTTCGCCGAGCCGCCGGGAATCACGCCGAGCCGAGGCAACCAGGCCTGCCCGTCGTTGAGTTCGGGCAGCGGCAGGAAGCCGTTGATGGTCTCGTTGACCGTCCCGTCGCCGCCGTGCACGACGATCAGGTCCATCTCGTTGGTGGCGGCCCACTGGGCCAGTTCGGCGGCGTGGCCGCGATGCTGGGTGTGCGCGACGGTCAGCTGGGTGCGGCTCTCCAGCGCGTGCGCCAGCAGGTCCCGAGTCGCCGGAGTGGTCGAGGTGGCATTCGGATTCACGATCAGCAGCGTCCGCACGACCCGCAGCCTAATCGTCGCCGGATCCGGTCCGAAAAGCCGCTGAACCGGGGCGGTCGGCAGGACGGCCACTACGGCGGGTCGTAGGCTTGCCGCGTGGCTGAACGTAAGGGTGAGGTGTCCGGTGGCGTGCCGAGGACGGTGCGCGGCGCGGGTGGGCTGGTGACGCTGGAGGGGGCGGTCGCGGTCATCGTCGCGCTGGTGTTGATCGTGCGCGGGCTGCTCGGCCACGACCAGAGCGCGGCCAGCGGGTACGGCACCGCCGCCTGGTTCGGCATCCTCGGTGGCGCGGTGCTCGCCGCGGGCATCGGCCTGCTGTTCGGCAAGCGCTGGGGGCGGGCGATCGCCGTGATCGCCCAGTTGCTGCTGCTGCCGGTCACCTGGTCGCTGCTGACCGACTCGCGCCAGCCGGTATTGGGCACGGTGCTCGGCGTTGTCGTCGTCGCCGCGCTGATACTGCTGTTCGCCCCGCCGTCTACCCGCTGGATGGCGGCCGATTACGCCATCGAGCCGGAGAAATCCTGATCGGTCGAGCTCGCCGCCGCGTCTCGTGGGCTATGCGGTGAGTGCGGCTCGTAGCTCGGCGCGGCACAGCGAGTCGGCGCGCCTGGTGGTTTCGGGCAGCCGGTAGCGCGGCGTGAGGGCAAGCACCTGGGCGCAGGCGGTGTCCAGGTCGATGCGGTGGCCGACGGAGACGAAGACGGGTTTCACCTCGGTTCTGGTGCGCAGGGCGCTGCCGACGAGCTCGCCGTCGATGGTGATGTCGGTGCGGGCGCCGCGTTCGGGGCCTGGCTCGCGGTAGTCGCCCCAGACGGACTTGGCGACCCCGATCGTCGGTATGCCGGTGAGCACACCGAGGTGGCAGGCCAGGCCGAAACGGCGGGGATGCGCCAAACCCTGTGCGTCACAGACGAGTAGATCCGGTGCGGCATCGAGTTGCGCCAATGCCCGCATGGTCGTGGGCAATTCGCGGAACGCGAGCAAACCGGGGTGGTACGGGAAGTTCGAAGTGCCGTGTGCGACAGCTGATTCGACGGTCTCCAAGGTGCCGGCGCGCAACACCACCACCGCCGCGGCGACCTCACCGGTTTCGGCGTAGGCGGAGTCGAGTCCGGCGATGGTGCCGAATTCCCTTGCCTGCCCGGTCGTCTCGACCCTCGGCCGCAGTTCGTCCTGTACCGCGATGGCCGCCTCGGGGGTGCTCGGCCAGGCGTCTTCGTCGAAGTGTTCGAGCCACGTCATCGTCGGTGCGCTTACCGGGCTTCCTTGGCGAGCTTGCCGAGCGGCTCGCCCGTGAGGCGGTAGCCGACCCACTCGTGCTGCGCTGCGGCGCCGAGGGATTCGTAGAAATCGATGGAGGGCGTGTTCCAGGTCAGCACGGCCCAGTCGAGCCTGCTGTAACCGTTGTCCACGGCCTCCTTGGCCAGCGCGGCGAGCAGGGCCTTGCCGTAACCCTTGCCGCGCGTCGCCGGCTTGACGTAGAGGTCCTCCAGATAGATGCCGTGCACGCCGTTCCAGGTGGAGAAGTTCAGGAACCAGATCGCGCAGCCGACCAGCTCGCCGTCTTCGTCCACCACGTGGGCGAAAACCTTTGGCTCGGCGCCGAACAACGCGGTGTCGAGTTGGGCCTCGGTGACGGTGCACTCGTCGGCGGCCCGCTCGTACTCGGCCAGATCATGGATGAGACCGACCAGCCCCGGCACGTCGGCGGGGACGGCGCGGCGCAGCTCTACAGTCACAGTGTTTCTCCCTCAGCGGTGGGAACCAGGTTGTGCGCCAAGATGGTTCGCACGTCGTGTTCATGGCCGAGCACGGTCAGCGCGCCGGTGGACATGGCGAACCGGCGGCCCTCCCTGACGTCGAACTCGGCCCAGCGGGCGATCAACGCCCGGGAGAAGTGTCCGTGCCCCACGAGCACGATATCCCGCTCGGGCAGTCGCGGCGTCACGGCGGCGAGCACCCGATCGGCGCGGGCCAGCACCGCGTCCGCGGACTCGCCGCCCGGTACCGCGCCCGTCCAGATGGTCCAGCCCGGTGCGCTCTCCCGGATCTGCGCAGTGGTCAGTCCCTCGTAGTCGCCGTAGTCCCATTCGGCGAGGTCCTCGTCGACCGTGCTCGTGGTGAGCCCGGCCAGCTCCGCGGTCTGGCGCGCGCGTCGGCGCGGGCTGGTGAAGACCAGCGGATCCCGCAGCTTCAGCGCGCTCAGCAGCGGGCCCGCCGCCCTGGCCTGGGCCTCGCCGCGCTCAGTGAGCGGCAGGTCGGTGCGGCCGGTGTGCCGGTGCTGGGTGGACCAGCTGGTCTCGCCGTGTCGGAGCAGCACCAGCCGGGCATCGTCGAGTACGGACATGGCTCCATCATGGTTCACCGGCGCGCCGCCGAGTCGTCCGGCCGGTGCCAGTGCCGTCGGCTGGGCTCCTCGAAGGTCTCGCGCTCCATCGACCGGTTGGGCCGGGACGTCGGTCAGCCGAGGGCGTAGAGCTCGGTGCCGCGCTGCTCGAGAATCGTCGTGCCGAGCACCGCGAGCGAGATGGGCGCGCCACTGTAGCCGGGCCGGTCCACCGGGATGCGGCCGACCTCGGCACCGGACGCGGGATCGAGCGCGGCGATCGCACCGGGGGTCGGCATCAGCAGCCTGCCCGCCATCATGCTGGGGGAGCCGAGCGCGCTGCCCGCGGTCCAGATCGGGTCGAAAGTGCTGCCGTTCAAGGCGATCACGCTGTTGCCGGTGAAAACCAGGTAGGCCGAACCGATTCGGGTGGTCGCGGTCTTGTCGCTGAGCGGGGCCGAAAGCTGGTGCACCACAATCGGATTACCGGAGGCGTCGTAGACGGCGAGCCGTGGTGCTGCCGCCTCCGTCCCGGCGGCGGCCTTGGCGCCGGGCAGGTAGAGCACGATCCTGTTGTCCGACACCGCGAGTACCCGCGCGTCGGGGGAGTCCGCGCCGGGGCCGGACAAGACGTGCGAGCCGGACTCCTCGGGCACCGTGTTGTCCTTCGGCGCGGGATTAAGCATGGTCAGCCGGTTGGCGGGGTCCTCGGGGCAGCGTTCCAGCACGCCGAGCCGAGAGGGGCTCGAGCCCGCCGAGAGCAGCGTGCAGCCTTTGCGCGGTTGGGTTTTCACGTTCACCGGCGCGTCGACGAAGCCGTATTCGATGGTGCGCACCAGGTCCGAGCGCCACATCTCCAGCCTTTTCGGCCCCTGGGCGAGCACGTAGGTGCCGTCGACGGACAGGCGAACGGACGGATCCATGTAGCTGCTGCGCGCGGTGCGCCTGGCACCGCTGTCGCCGGTCAGCAGCGTGGCCTGGCTACAGCCGCGCTCGTCCAGATACACCGCGACCACGGTGCTGAACTGGCTCTCGAGCCCGCACAGCGGCATGTCGCGCCGGTAGTACCACAGGTCCTTGCCGGTGAGCGGGTCGTGACCGGTGACCGTGCCTTCGTCACCGGTGACGACGACTCCGCCCGCGGTCAGTGCCCGGGCGCTCGCGGCGTTCGGCGCGTGCCACAGCTCGCGCAGCGAGGTCGGGAGCTGGTCGGCGGCCACCGGGGTCGGCACGGGCGAGCTCGCGGTCACCGACTCGGTGCCGTTGGCATCGCCGCGCACCCACACCACCGCTGCCGCGATCACCACGAGCACGGCGATCGCGGCAGCGGAGATGACGTCGGCGCGCGTTCGCCGCTCGGGTGCGAGCACGGTTGCGAGAGTAGCGGATCCGGCCGGTCAGACCGAAGCCGTGGCGGGCTCTACCGTGCTCGCGCTGTCTTCGGCCCCGTTCTCGCCGGCCGGCTTACGGCGCCGACGCCTGCGCCGCGCGGGCTGGTCGCCGTTGTCCTCGGCACCGTTCTCCTGCTCGGCGGAGGCGTCGACGGCGGTGGTTTCGCCGCCGTTGTCGGCCTCGCCCGCGGGCTTGCGCCGCCTGCGCCGACGACGGGCCGGCTGGTCACCGTTCTCGTCGGCGGACGCGTCCTCGCTCTGCGGCGCGTCGTGCGCTGCCGAGTCCTCGGTGCCGTTGGTGGCGGTGCCGTTCGACTCGGTCTCGTCGACCGGCCTGCCGCGCACGGTGCGCTTGCGGTTGCGCTTGCGCGGGGCCCGCGCCGGGCGCTCCACCACGACCGCGTCCTCGTCCCGCTCGGCAGGCTTGGCCTTGCGGATGGTGCCGGTCACGCCCTCGGGGATGCCGAGTTCGGCGAACAGGTGCGGCGAGCGCGAGTAGGTCTCCACCGGCTCCGGGATGCCCAGGCCGAGCGCCTTGTCGATGCCGGCCCAGCGGCCCAGTTCGTCCCAGTCGATGAGCGTCACCGCGATGCCGGTGCGCCCGGCCCGGCCGGTGCGCCCGATCCGGTGCACGTAGGTCTTCTCGTCCTCGGGGCACTGGTAGTTGATGACGTGGGTGATGTCGTCGATGTCGATGCCGCGGGCCGCGACGTCGGTCGCGACGAGCACGTCGATGCCGCCCTTGCGGAACTTGTTGAGCGCCTTCTCGCGGGCGATCTGACCGAGGTCACCGTGCACGGCGCCGACCGAGAAACCGCGCTCGGCGAGATCGTCGGCGACCTTCTGCGCGGTGCGCTTGGTCCTGGTGAAGATCATGGTCGCGCCGCGGCCCTCGGCCTGCAGGATCTTGGCGACCAGCTCGCTCTTGTCCAGCGCGTGCGCCCGGTAGACGAACTGCGCGGTGCGGTCGTGGATCGCCGTCTCGTGTGCTTCCTCGGCCCGGATGTGGGTCGGGCGGCTGAGGAACGTGCGGGCGAGGGTGATGATCGGGCCCGGCATGGTGGCCGAGAACAGCATGGTCTGGCGCTTGTCCGGGACCATGGTCAGGATGCGCTCGATATCCGGCAGGAAGCCGAGGTCGAGCATCTCGTCGGCCTCGTCCAGCACGAGCACGCCGACCTTGCCCAGGATCAGGTGGTTCTGGTTCGCCAGGTCCAGCAGGCGGCCGGGGGTGCCGACGACGACGTCGACGCCGTTGCGCAGCGCCGCGATCTGCGACTCGTAGGGCCTGCCACCGTAGATGGAGGCCACCTTCAACGAGCCCTGGTGGTTCTTCAGGTACTTGCCCGCGTTCTCCAGGTCGGAGGTGACCTGGATGCACAGCTCGCGGGTCGGCACGATAATCAGCGCCCGCGGGGTGCCGTCGAGCGGCGTGGTGCCGGTGTCGGCGGTGGCGATGCGGTGCAGCAGCGGTACGCCGAAGCCGAAGGTCTTACCCATGCCGGTGCGGGCCTGGCCGATGAGATCTTCGCCGGCCAGCGCCAGCGGCAGGGTGAGTTCCTGAATAGCGAAAGTACGTTCGATGCCGATCTCGTTGAGCGCGCGCACGATTTCGTCGCGAACGCCTAATTCGGCAAATGTGGGTGCGGTATGTGTTGCGTCCAGTTCGGCGGTCAACAGCGTCTCCGCTACCCCGGGTTCCTGTTCGACAGTGATCTTGCTCAGGTTCGTGCCTTCCTCGTAATCGCGTCCCGCGCGCACGAGGTGGGGCGGACCGGTCGGCCCGCGACGACCACGTCTCCGCCTGTGATACTCACCCGGCCACGCTCTGGAGATCTTCGGGTGCCGCGACTGGGCGGCTACCTCGGGAGATCTCGGCGCGGCGCACTGGTGATGCGGAGCTGGTGCGCGCACATTTTCCTGGACCACGAAATCGCTGCTCGTTATGCCGATCGGATCGGTACCGCTGGGCGGTGTACGCACAGATCAGGCAAGTCGGTCGAGCGAAACTTTTCGTTGTCCAGTGCGATTGTAGCGTGATATTGTGCCCGGCTCGAATTGCCGCCGTCGATTATTCGGAAACCGAACTCGGCTATCGCCGGGTGGTTCATCGACGTACGCTGCGCCACATGGCAATTCATCCCGCGCGGCAAATCTGGAAGACTCTCGAGCCACTACATGACGTGGTCTATTTCGGGACCGGCGTCAAGGAGGCAGGAGTCGCGATCGGGCTGCGCGGTTACTGGCAAACGTACTTCGCATTTCGGGCGGCTCCGCTCGGTGCCGTGACACCCGCCACAGTCGAGGCGATCTTCGCGGGTTTTCACCCGGAGATGGTGCGCAAAGCGCTCCCCGGCGCCTGGTCCCGGGCAACCCCCGAGCAGTGCCTCGACACCCGGCTCGACCTGTCCACCGCGCTGCTGCGTGGACTGGGCGCCGGTGAGGCGGAGTGTGCCCGCGCCGTCTCGCTGCTCGCGCCGGTGCAGCAGCGGGCCGACCCGACGGGCAGGCCGCTGTTCGCGGCGAACGCGGCGTTGCCGCTGCCCGCGGACCCGGTTGGCGCGCTCTGGCAGCTGACCACCTCGTTGCGCGAGCATCGTGGCGACGGGCACGTGGCCGCGCTGGCGACGCACGGCCTGACCGGGCGGCAGGCGATGGTTATGCAGGCGGCGGCGGGCAAGGCGGTGGAGTCGGTGCTGCGCGGCGCGCGCGGGTTGTCCGAGCGGGACTGGGCCGACGCGTTCGACGAGTTGCGGGCCAGGGGAGTTGTCGAGGGGGAGCCGGTGAGCCCGGCACTGACCGGCAGCGGTGCCGATCTGCTCGGGCGGGTCGAGCAGAGCACCGACGACGCGGCCTGGAACGGCGCGCTCGCGGTGTTGTCCGCCGACGCCGTGACCGAGCTGACGACCTCGCTCGCGCCGCTGGCCGACCGGGTGCACGCGGCCATCGTGCCCGCGGCGAATCCGCTCGCCATGGGCAAGCGGTAACCACAAACCGGACTTGCCTGTTACCGCCGGTACCGGATGTGAGACATTCTCCGGGTGAATATCGCGGACACCGTCACGACCGCCGCCCGCAACGCCTGGGCGCTGACCTTCGGTTCGGGCGTAGAGGCACCGGATCCCACCCCGTCGACGGTGCTCTGGGACGAGCCGCATCGGCAGCTGCGTCGCTTCGAGCACCGCCCCGGCGGCCCCGAAACCGCCGTACCCGCAACGGATTCCGCGGTCCTGCTGGTCCCGCCGCTGGCCGCGCCCGCGACCTGCTTCGATCTGCGCCCCGACCAGAGCCTGGCCGGCTTCCTGCTGGAGACCGGCCGCGCACCGTACGTGATCGACTACGGCGACATCACCTTCGGCGACCGGCGGATGGGCTTCGAGGACTGGATCGACGAGATCCTGCCCGAGGCGGTGCTGCGTACCTCCGCCGACCGGGACGGCTGGCCGGTCGATCTGGTCGGCTGGTCGCTCGGCGGCACGCTGGCGCTGCTCACCGCCGCCGCGCACGCCGAACTGCCGATCCGCTCCATCACCGCGGTCGGCGCACCGCTGGACTACGACAAGCTGACCGGCATCCCGCAGCTGCGCGCGGTCGCCAAGCTCACCGGCGGGATCGCCACCTCGACCCTGGTGCGCGCCGCCGGTGGCGTGCCCGCGCCGCTGACCAGGATCGGTTACAAGATCACCGCCTGGGACCGGGAGCTGACCAGGCCGTGGTTCGTCGCCAGCAATATCGCGCGCACCGAGACGCTGGCGCGGATGGAGACCATCGACCGCTTCATGGCCGAGATGCCCGGCTACCCCGGCCGCTTCTACGGTCAGCTGTGGGGCAGGTTGATCCTGAACAACGACATCGGCCGCGGCGTCGTGCAACTCGGTGCGCGGCGCATCGAGTTGGCCCAGGTGAGTGCCCCGGTCCTGCTGGTCGGCGGCCCCACCGACGTGATCACCCCGGCCGCCGCCGTCGAGGCGGGCACCGGGACGCTCACCGGCGCGGCCTCGGTCGCCTTCGAAACCGCCCCCGGCAGCCACCTCGGCATCCTCACCGGGCCGGAAGCCCGCGACTCGACATGGGCATATTTGGACAAGTTCCTGGCCGAGACCGCGTGAATAGGGACAACTTTCCCGCTGCGGCGGCGGGAGCATCGCGGAGTACTAGGCTGGGGTCATGGGAGCACAGTCACCTGCCGCGCTGGGTGTTTCGTCGACCGATGCCGACCTCGCCGACCACCCTGGCGTCATAGATCTGTTCGCGGTGCTCGCCTACGGTGAGATCTCCGCGTTCTACCGGCTGGCCGAGGAAGCCAAGCTGTCGCCGACGCTGCGCGGCAAGGTAGCCGTGGCCAAGATGGCCTCTGCCGAGATGGGCCACTTCAACGCGCTGGAGGCGGCGCTGGCCGAGCGCGGCGTCGACATCTTCGACGCGATGGCGCCGTTCGTTCGCGCGCTCGACGCCTACCACGCCTCCACCGACCCCTCCACCTGGCTCGAGTCGATGGTGAAGTTCTACGTCGGCGACGGCATCGCCGCGGACTTCTACAACGAGATCGCCGGTGCGCTGCCGCCCGAGGTCGCCGAGGTGGTCCGCGATGTGCTGGCCGAGACCAGCCACTCCGAGTTCGTCGTCGAGGAGGTGCGGCGCGCGGTCGCGGCCAGCCGCTCCGAGCGCGACCGGCTCACCCTGTGGGGCAGGCGGCTGCTCGGCGAGGCGATCACGCAGGCGCAGTACGTCATGGCGCAGCGCGACGAGCTGACCGAGCTCGTGCTCGGTGCCGCGGGCGACCTCAACGGCATCGCGTCGCTGTTCGAGCGCATGCAGGCCAGCCACGCCGAACGCATGGCGAAGCTGGGGATCTGACGGCTACTCGTTGACCGCCGCGGGCCGGACCAGCCGCAGGCCGGGTGTCTGCGTCTGGGCCTGATCGGTGAGCCACACGATGATGCTCTGATCGCGATCGGCGTCGAGCGTTTCGAACGGGACGCGCACCAGGCCGTGTACCGGATGGTCGATCTGCAGCGTGCCGGAGATGGGCGCCCCGACATGGTGCGGCTTCCAGCGGGCCGCGAACTCCGGGTGGTGGCGCAGCGCGTCGATCGTCTCCCGCAGCGAATCATCGCCGGGCCAGCGCAGTTTGGCGCGCGAGAGTGCCGCGGCAAAGGTGTCGGCGACCTCGGACCAGTTCCGCAGTACCTGGCGCGCGGTCGGTTGCGCGAAGGTGTACCAGGCCAGGTTCGGCTGTCCGTCGCCGTCGAGCAGGCCGAGCGGCGCGGCGAAGTCCGCCCACGCCGCGTTCCAGCCGAGCACATTCAGCCTGCGGCCGACCACGAACGCGGGGGTCGGTTGCAACGCGCGCAGGATCGACTGGATCGTCTCGGCGACCTTCTCCTGCGCGGATTCGCTACCTGGGCAGTGGGATTCGTTGCCGGAGGCCAGCGCGAGCAGGCTGAAGTGGTGGCGCGCGTCGCCGCGCAGCAGCAGCGCGTCGGCGAGCGCGTCGATCACCGCGACCGAGGGGTTGGTGTCGCGGCCCTGCTCGAGCCGCGCCAGATAGTCGGCACTGACGCCCGCGCGCACGGCCACCTCTTCGCGGCGTAACCCCGGTGTGCGGCGGCGCCTGCCCTCGGGCAGGCCGACGTCGGCCGGGCGTAGCTCAGCGCGTCGCGCGATGAGGAATTCGGCGAATCCGTTGCGTGCCATGGGTCCCATCGTGCCGTGTCCTAGGAGGCTTAACCTCGCCCTGCCGGGTCCAGGATAACTGCGGTCTGGTTAACGGACCACGGTCCGGCAAAGGTGGTTGGCATGACAACTTCTTCCGAGTCCACCACGACCGCCCAGTCGCTGAAGCCCGGCTCCTGGACCCTGGACACCGCGCACTCCTCGGTGGCCTTCACCATCCGCCACCTCGGCATCTCCAAGGTGCGCGGCGGATTCACCCGCTTCGAGACCGAGTTCGTGGTCGACGAGTCCGGCGCCGCCACCCTCGGCGCGACCATCTACCTCGACTCGTTCGACACCGGCAACCCCGACCGCGACGCGCACATCCGCACCGCCGACTTCCTCGACGCCGAGAACCGCCCGACGCTGACCTTCCGCGCCACCGAGCCGGTGCGGATCGCGGAGAGCTTCGAGGTGCAGGGCGAGGCCACCCTCGGTTCGATCACCAAGCCCGTCACCCTGGACGTCGAGTGGGGTGGCGTGCAGGAGTTCGGCGCGACCGGCGACCGGCACGCGGGCTTCTCCGCCACCGGCACCATCAAGCGCACCGACTTCGGCGTCGGCGGCCCGCTGCCCGGCATGCTCAGCGACAAGGTGAACATCGAGCTCGAGATCCAGCTCATCGAGCCGAAGTAAGCACCGCACCGAACTGGCCCGCACAACGGTGTGCGGGCCGTTGCTGTTCGCTGAGGGCGCAGGCGGCCGTCTGCCTACCCGCCGTTGCCCTGCACTAGCCTTGGAATCGACAGCACAGGACTCTTACGTTCGGAGGTTGGCCGTGGAGGTCAAGATCGGTATTTCGGATAGCCCGCGCGAGCTCTTGATCAACAGCTCGCAGACCCCGGACGAGGTCGAGGCGCTGGTGGCCGGTGCGCTGAACGGCAGCGGCGGCGTCGTGTCGCTGACCGACGACAAGGGTCGCAAGTTCCTGATCCAGGCGTCCAAGGTGGCCTACGTCGAGATCGGCACCGTCACCAGCGGTCGCGTCGGCTTCGCCACCGTCTAGTTTTCTCGGCCACGGGCCGACAGCAACGAGCCCCTGCAACCTCGGGATGCAGGGGCTCGCGTCGTTCGAGTACTCAGTCGATCGGGTGCAGCGGGACGTGCGACAGACCGCCCCAGGCCAGGGAGACGGTGGTGTCCACGGCGTCTTCCTTCGGGATCGGCCGATCCGCCTCCAGCCAGTACCGCGCGGTGAACTGGCTCGCGCCGACCAGGCCGACCGCGAGAATGCGGGCCCGGTACGGATCCAAGCCGGAGTCGTGCGCCACCACGTCGAACACCGCGTCCACGCAGGCCTCGGTGGCCTGCTCGACCCGGCGCTGCACCTGCGGCTCGCTGGTCAGGTCGGATTCGAAGACCAGCCGGAAGCCCTGCATCTCGTTGTCGACGAAATCGAAGTAGGCCTGCACCGCGGCCCGCACCCGCTGCCGGTTGTCGGTGGTCGACCGCAGCGCCTGCCGGACGCTGGACACCAGCATGTCGACGTAGTTCTGCAGCACCGCCAGATACAGCTCCAGCTTGCTGGTGAAGTGTTGGTACAGCACCGGCTTGCTCACACCGGCGCACTGCGAGATCTCGTCCATCCCCGCGGCGTGGTAGCCGCGCTGCACGAAGACTTCGCTGGCGGCCGCGAGTAGTTGTTGACGTCGCTCATCACGCGGAAGCCGGGTGCCGCGTTTGGCGGGCTCGGACGACGATCTACGGGACGCCATCCGGTCCACGAGGTCAGTCATTTCGGCTCTCCCAGTTGATTCCCCGGCAAGGGGTAAGCACCGGGTATCCCAAGAACGATACTCGGTTGTTGCCCGCCCGCAGACCGGGCCCGGAGAACTGAGGGAACCCGGTGAGAAATGTCGCACCGCCCGGCGGTTGTGGCGTGCCCGACGGCGGTGCGGACCCGCTGTGAGAACCTGGTGTCCGTGACTTTCCGCGCCGACCGACCCGGGGAGCGGCACGCCGACCCCCCGGTCACGTCCGGCGGTGGACGCGATGCGCGCCGCCGTGCTGGCCCCGGCGCGCCCGGTTCCGTAGGGTCGGAACCCGTGGCAAGGTCAGGCCCAGAAGCACGACCGGGCGCAGCCGCCCGCACCGGCGCTGCGCCACCGCTCGACGCCGACGACGGCTCCGTCCGCAGGCCGGACCGCAACGGTCGCCCGAACGGCGCCGATCCGCTTACCCGGCAACCCGATTCGACAACCCGGCGCGATCGCGACGGCGTCGAGATCTACGACCCGCTCGGTCTCTACAGTCCGCCGGATCGCTCCCGTCAGCCGCTGCGCGCCAGCTGGGACCCCACCGCCCCCACCGAGGGGCGAACCAGGGAGCGCCCCGACCGCAGCGTCAAAAAGCAAAGCGCGCTCGGCAGATTCGTCTCCACCTACGGCTGGCGGGCCTACGCGTTGCCGGTGCTGTTCGCCGTGACGGTGTTGGTGGTCGTCGACGCGGTGCGCGGCTCCGACCCGGCGAGCACGGTGAGCGGCGTGCCCGGCCTCGGCCACCTGAGTCCGCGCGCCGCGAGCGACGGCATCATCGGCGGACCGGCGGGCGACGGCCGGTTTCCCACCGATCTGCCGACCGGCGCGCTGCCGCAGGGCGGCAATTTCGCCGAAACCGGCACCGGCACGTGGCATGTGGTGCCCGGCTCGTCCGCCCAGGTCGGCACCGGCACCGACTCGGTCTTCCGCTACACCGTGGAGATCGAGGACGGCATCGACACCACGGGTTTCGGTGGCGACGAGTCGGTGGCGAAGCTGATCGAGTCCACCCTCGCCAACCCGAAGAGCTGGACGCACGACCAAAAATTCGCGTTCCGCCGGGTCGACCAGGGCGACACCGAGTTCCGCATCTCCCTCACCTCCCGCGAATCCACCCGCAAGGCTTGCGGATACGAGATCCCGATCGACTCGTCCTGCTACAACGCCGAGCTCGGCCGGGTGGTGCTCTCCGAGGTCCGCTGGGTGCGCGGCGCGATCGCCTTCGAGGGCGACATCGGCTCCTACCGGCAGTATTTGATCAACCACGAGGTCGGGCACGCCATCGGCTACCACCAGCACCAGCCGTGCGAGACCGACGGCGGCCTGGCCCCGGTGATGATGCAGCAGACCTTCGGCACCGAGAACAACGACATCGCCGCCCTCGAGCCCGACGGCGTGGTCCCGATGGACGGCAAGCGCTGCCGCTTCAACCCCTGGCCGTACCCCCGCGGCTGACGCGACACCCCGTGCGCGACGATAGGTCGGGAAGAACGGTCTGGTCGCGGGTGTTGCACAACGAGATCGACCCATTCGATTCGAGGAGTCCTGGACGTGTCATCACCTAAGTCCCTGCCGCCGCTGGTCGAGCCGGCCGCGGAGCTGACCAAGGACGAGGTCGCCCGCTACAGCCGCCACCTGATCATTCCGGACCTGGGCGTCGACGGGCAGAAACGGCTGAAGAACGCCAAGGTCCTGGTGATCGGCGCGGGTGGGCTCGGCTCCCCGGCGCTGCTGTACCTGGCCGCCGCGGGCGTCGGCACGCTCGGCATCGTCGAGTTCGACGAGGTGGACGCCTCGAACCTGCAGCGCCAGATCATCCACGGCGAGTCCGACATCGGCCGCCCGAAGGCCGACAGCGCGCGCGACTCGATCCTCGAGATCAACTCCGGCATCGACGTGCGGCTGCACAAGATCCGGCTGGAGCCGGAGAACGCCGTCGAGTTGTTCGCCGACTACGACCTGATCGTGGACGGCACCGACAACTTCGCCACCCGCTACCTCGTCAACGACGCGGCGGTGCTGGCGGGCAAGCCCTATGTGTGGGGCTCCATCTACCGCTTCGAGGGCCAGGTCTCGGTCTTCTGGGAGGACGCCCCCGACGGTCGCGGCATCAACTACCGCGACCTCTACCCGGAGGCCCCGCCGCCGGGCATGGTGCCCTCCTGCGCCGAGGGCGGCGTGCTCGGGGTGCTGTGCGCGTCCATCGGTTCGGTGATGGTGACCGAGGCGATCAAGCTCATCACCGGCATCGGTGAGCCGCTGCTCGGCCGCCTGATGGTCTACGACGCACTGGACATGAACTACCGGACCATCAAGCTGCGCCGTGACCCCGAACGTCAGCCGATCACCGAACTGATCGACTACGAGGCGTTCTGCGGGGTGGTGTCCGAGGAGGGGCAGGCCGCCGCGGCCGACTCGACGGTCACCGCGCGCGAGCTGAAGGAGCTGCTCGACGCGGGCAAGGAGATCGAGCTGATCGACGTGCGCGAGCCGGTCGAGTGGGACATCGTGCACATCGATGGGGCGCGACTCATTCCGAAGGACCGCATCCTGTCCGGCGAGGCGCTGTCCGAGCTGCCGCAGAACCGCCCGATCGTGCTGCACTGCAAGACCGGTGTGCGTTCCGCGGAGGCCTTGGCCGCGCTCAAGCGCGCGGGTTTCGCCGACGCCACGCACCTGCAGGGTGGGGTCATCGCTTGGGCGCGGCAGATCGATCCGTCGCTGCCCGTCTACTGATCCGCCGAACGACGCTGTGACCCCTGCCCTAACGGCGGGGGTTGCAGTTCGGCGCGGCGTCCTGTACAGCGTCCACCACGGCGGTACGGTACGGCCGTGACTTCTGTGGAACCTCCCGAGCACGTGCGAGCCACGTTCGGTCTGCGCGAAGTTTCCCCGGTCACGCTGGGTGACTGGGAGGGTGGCTGGCGGTTCGGGGACGTGGTGCTCAGCCCGGTCGCCGATCACGCGCGTGCGGCCTGGTCGGCGAAGGTGCGCGAGACGCTGAAGGTGGACGGGTTGCGCCTGGCTCGGCCGGTGCGCGCGACCGACGGCCGCTACGTGGTCTCCGGCTGGCGCGCCGACACCTATCTGGAAGGCATCCCGGAACCCAGGCACGACGAAGTGGTTTCGGTGTCGCTGCGCCTGCATCAGGCGACGACCCATCTCGAACGGCCCCGGTTCCTGGTGCAGCCGCCGGTGGCGCCGTGGGTCGATGTGGACGTGTTCGTCGCCGCCGACCGGGCCGCCTGGGAGGCGGTGCCGCTGCGCAGCCTGCGCGCGGGCGGCACGCTGCCCTCGGCGGACTCACCCGACGGCCAGCGCAGCATGGAGCTCATCGGTCAGCTGGCCACCCTGCGCAAGCCGGTGCGGACACCCGCCCAGCTGGTGCACGGCGACCTGTTCGGCACGGTGCTGTTCGCCGGGACCCACACCCCTGGCCTCACCGACATCACGCCGTACTGGCGGCCCGCGCCGTGGGCGGCCGGGGTGATCGTGGTGGACGCGCTGGCCTGGGGCGGCGCCGACGACGGACTGCTGGAGCGCTGGCGCGATCTGCCGGAGTGGCCGCAGATGTTGTTGCGCGCGGTCATGTTCCGGCTCGCGGTACACGCGCTGCATCCACGGTCGACGCCGGAGGCGTTCCCGGGCTTGGCGCGCACAGCCGACATGGTCCGACTGATGGTGTAGCGCACACGAAAACGCCGGCCGCCGAAAGACGAGCCTTACGGCTGGCGTGCCTTTCGACGACCGACGTGCGTGTTGCGTTGTGCCGGTTACACCTTGGCGTAGGCCAGCGACGGCATCCGCTGCACCGCGAACGAGGACCGCAGGTAGAACCACCAGGTGACCGCGCCCATCAGCAGGAACGCCACCGCGTAGGCCCAGAACGCGGGCGCCATCGAGTGGTAGTGAATGTTGGACAGCCGCAACGCCTGCTGCAACAGCCAGCCGCCCGAGGCGCCCACCGCGCCGATCACGCCGATCGCGGCACCGGCCTGCCGCCGGGCCGACGCGGTCGACTCGGTGAGGTCCAGACCGTGCTCGGCAGCGTACTTCTTGGAGATCGCGCTGAAGATGGTCGGGATCATCCGATAGGTCGAGCCGTTGCCGATGCCGGTCATCACGAACAGCAGCAGGAACGAGATCAGGTACAGCGGGAAGCTTTTCAGCTCCAGCGCGGCCATGATCAGCGCGACCGAGACGGCCATGCCGCCGAACACGCACACGGTGATCTTGGCGCCGCCGACCTTGTCGGACACCCAGCCGCCGAACGGACGGCTGAACGATCCCACGAACGCGCCGAGGAAGGCCAGGTTGCCGATGGTGCTGATCCAGCCGATCTTGGCCAGCTCAGGGAAGTTGGCCTTGATCAGCGTCGGGAAGGCGAAGGAGAACCCGATGAACGAGCCGAAGGTGCCGATGTACAGCAGCGCCATCACCCAGGTGTGCCGGTTGGTCAGCGCCAGGCGGTAGGACTTGCCGTCGGACTTAGCGCTGGCAACGCTGTCCATGTAGCGCAGCGCGCCGAAGGCCGCGATGAGGATGAACGGGATCCACACCAGCACCGAGAGGGTGATGCCGAAGCGGTAGCCCGCCGCATCCTTGGCGGTGAGGTGCGTGCCGAGGGTGATCAGCAGCGGCAACGCCAGCTGGGTCTGTGCCACACCGAGATTGCCGCCCGCGGCGTTGATGCCGAGCGCCGCGCCCTTCTTGTTCTCCGGGAAGAAGAAGTTGATGTTGGCCATCGACGAGGAGAAGTTGCCGCCGCCGACACCGGCGAGTGCCGCCAGGATCATGAAGACCCACATGGGCGTGCCCGGCTGGTTCACGAAGTACGCCAGCCCGAGGGTGGGGATGAGCAGCATCGCCGCGCTGAACGCGGTGAAGGCCCGGCCGCCGAACTTCGGAATCGCGAAGGTATAGGGGATACGAAGGGCGGCGCCGACCAGGGTCGGGGTGGACGACAGCAGCAGCGCGTTGCTGACGGCCGTCGGATTGCCCTTGCCGAGCCCCTCGAGGAACGGGAAGCCCGCGGCGCCCATGCTGGTCACCACGGTGCCCCAGATGACCCAGATGCTGAAGCCGAGGTTCTCGGCGAACACCGAGAAGATCAGGTTCTTGCGTGCCGTCCGCGCGCCACCGGACTCCCAGAATTTCAGATTGTCCGGCTCCCAGTGTTCCAGCCAGCGGCCGCGGGTCTGGTGCTGGAAGGTCTCGGATGCAGTGGTCGACTCGGTGCCGGTGGCGGCTGCGATGGCAGTCATCGGCTTCCTCTCGTTCGCACTCGACCGGCCCTCATCGCGGCTGGCGCCGCCGGCGGAGTCGAGTTGCCTTTCTAGGTCGTTTCACAACGTAGGGGCCGCTTGTTGCGGCTCCGTGGCTACGCGTGACGTTCCAGGCAATTCCGACTCACATGCGAAACGGACGGCAAGTGAGTGGATCTTCACTTGCCGTCCGCAGGGGCTGGGTCAACGAACGTCGGGATACTCGGCGATGAGCGACTCGAGGAAGCAGCTGGCCGCGGAGGCGGCGCGCTCGGGGTCGCCGTCGATCACGGCGTGCACCAGCTCGGCGTGCTCCTCGGGGTAGGAGTCGTCGGACTTCAAGGTCCGCGCCCGGATCACCTGCTCGATGATCGGCAGCAGCGAGTCGTAGAACTCGAGGTAGA
This sequence comes from Nocardia sp. NPDC052316, assembly GCF_044547795.1. Classification (NCBI taxonomy): domain Bacteria; kingdom Bacillati; phylum Actinomycetota; class Actinomycetes; order Mycobacteriales; family Nocardiaceae; genus Nocardia; species Nocardia sp. NPDC052316. The sequence continues at coordinate 446,719 of NZ_JBIUBB010000001.1, read as the reverse complement.
CCGCGTTGTGGCTGGCGACCACGATCGCGCGGTGCAGCTCGACGTCGGACTCGATCGCGGCCGGGTTGTCCTCGTCGTAGGCCTTGTCACGCTCGGCGAGCAGCTGCAGGAGGTTCGCGATGTCGCCGTCGTCGCGGCGGCGCGCGGCCAGCGCGGCTGCGGTGGTGTCCAGCGCCAGGCGTAGTTCGAGGACGTCGCGCTCTTCGGCGTCGGCGAAGTACTTGCCGAGGGTGCCGCCGAGGTCGGAGGAGGCGATCACGTAGGTTCCCGAGCCTTGGCGTCGCTCCAGCATCCCCGCGTGCACGAGGGCCTGGACGGCCTCGCGCACGGTGTTTCGACCCGTTCCGGTGAGCTCGGTCAGCTCCGGTTCGGTGGGGATGCGGGACCCGATGGGCCAACGGCTGGAACGAATTTCGGCACGCAGCTGCTCGGTGACCTGGGCGATGAGGCTGGTGCGCCGGACTGGTTGCACTGCCATAGAGTACCGCTCATCACAAATCGTTGCCTCCTATCATCCTGTCATCCTATGATTTCGCAGTGACTGCAACCCTCCAGAAAACTCCGACCGGACAGGAATCTCCGCAGGTCGAGCAGCGCCGACGCGCGCTGACGGAGGGGCGTCTGCTCGTTCTAGCCGCCATCGTTATGTCGGCGCTCACCCTGCGGGTCGCGGTCACCGCGTTCAGTCCGCTGGCCGAACGCATCGGCGACGACGTCGGCTTCGGCACCGCGGTGGTCGGTGTCTTCGGCATGATCCCGACCGCGATGTTCGCGCTGTCCGGCCTGCTGACGCCGGTATTGGTCCAGCGGCTCGGGTTGGAGCGCACCGCGCTGATCGCCATGCTGATGGCGGGCACCGGCCAGCTGGTCCGGGTGCTGCTGTCGGGTACCGCCGAACTGCTCGTCTTCTCCGCCCTGGCGCTGGCAGGCATGGGCATCGGCAACGTGGTGATCCCGCCGCTGGTGAAGCGGTACTTCGCCGATCGCGTCGCCGTGGTGAGCTCGCTCTACATCGTGATGGTGCAGCTCGGCACCGTGGTGCCCGCGTTCGTCGCGGTCCCGGTCGCCGACGCGCACGGCTGGCGCATCTCGCTCGGCCTGTGGGCGGTGCTCGGCTTCGCCGCCGTGGTGCCCTGGCTCGGCGTGCTGCGCGACCGGCGCGGCCGCGACCTGCACGACACCACCGCGCTCGGCGCGACCGACGCGCCGCGCACCGGGCGGGTCTGGCGGTCCCCGGTGGCGTGGGGCATGGCGGGCATGTTCGGTATGACGTCGTTGATCACCTACGCGATGTTCACCTGGCTGCCCAAGATCCTCAGCGACGCCGGAGCAAGCGCCGGGTTCGGCGGGTCGATGCTCGCGCTGTTCGCGGTGGTCGGTCTCGTCGCGGCGCTCAGCGCGCCGACGGTCGTCACCCGATTCCGTAATCCCTTCCCCGTCGTGATCGGCTGCGCGGTCTTCTTCGTCGCCGCCTTCGTAGGCCTGATCGTCGCGCCGATGAGCGTGCCCATCCTGTGGGTGGTGCTGCTCGGCCTCGGCCCGAGCACCTTCCCGATGGCGCTGACCCTGATCAACCTGCGCACCAACACCCCCGGTGGCTCCGCGGCACTGTCCGGCTTCACCCAGGGCGTCGGCTACGCGGTCGCCTGCATCGGACCGCTGCTGTTCGGCGTGCTGCACTCGGCGACCGGCGGCTGGATCGCCCCGTTCGCACTGCTCGGGGTGGCCGTGCTGGTGCTGCTCGCCGGTGCCTGGCAGGCCTGCAAGCCGCGGATGCTCGAAGACACCTGGAGTTGATTCCCGGCTCGAGTTGCGGGGTGATGCGGCGGCGTTCATGCTGTGCGCGTCAGCCCGCACCGGTCGGCCGATCCGAGGTCGGCCCGCGATGACGTGCGCAAAAGGCGTGTCGCCGCCGCGCCACATTGCGCCGAGCTCACCCTGGTGAATCGGGGTCCGTGAGCAACCGTTGATGCGCCGGTCATCGCGCGCAGCATGGCGGCAATACCTGTTTCCTACCGTGGGGCCAACCGGATCTTGGGAGGCCCTTCTTGAGCACGTCGACGAATCACTCAGTCGAACCAGCCCTGCGCAAGACCGCGGTCGTCGTCGGCCACGGCATGGTCGGGCATCGGTTCGTGGAGGCACTGCGCTCGCGCGACGAAGCAGGACAGTGGCAGGTCGTCGTGCTCAGCGAGGAACGGCTGCCCGCCTACGACCGCGTCGGTCTGTCGACCTACGTCGGCGCCTGGGATACCGCGGCGCTGGCCCTGCCCGGCAACGAATACGACGGTGACGCGCTCGTCGAGCTGCGGCTCGGCCAGCGCGCCGAGTCGATCGACCGCGACGCCCGCAAGGTCACCACGTCGGCGGGCGACACCATCGCCTACGACGCGCTGGTGCTCGCCACCGGCTCCTATCCCTTCGTGCCGCCGGTGCCCGGCCACGATCGCCCGGAATGCTTCGTCTACCGCACCATCGACGACCTGGACGGCATCCGGGCGGCCGCCGAAGCCGCCGGACCCGGCGCGGTCGGCGTGGTGGTCGGCGGCGGACTGCTCGGCCTGGAGGCCGCGAACGCGCTGCGGCTGCTCGGCCTCACCCCGCACGTGGTCGAGTACAACCAGCGGCTGATGCCCGCCCAGGTGGACGAGGGCGGCGGCGCGATCCTGGAGCGCCTGGTCACCGATCTCGGCCTGCACGTGCACACCGGCGTCGGCACGTCCTCGATCGAGCAGGGGGACAACGGCATCCGGGTCAGCCTGTCCGACGACTCGGTCATCGAGGCCTCGCTCGTGGTCTTCTCGGCGGGCGTCCGCCCACGCGACCAGATCGCCCGCGACAGTGGACTCGAGGTCGGCCCGCGCGGCGGCATCAGCACCGACCTCGGCTTGCAGACTTCGGATCCGAACATCTGGGCCATCGGCGAATGCGCCGCGGTCGAGGGCACCTGCTACGGCCTCGTCGCGCCCGGCTACACCACCGCCGAGATCGTCGCCGACCGATTGCTCGGCGGCGCAGGCGAATTCCCCGGCGCGGACATGTCGACCAAGCTCAAGCTGCTCGGCGTCGACGTGGCCAGCTTCGGTGACGCGCACGGCACCACCGAGGGCGCGCTGTCGGTGGTGCTGCACGACGCCGCCAAGGGCACCTACGCGAAACTCGTTGTCTCCGATGACGCGCAGATCCTGCTCGGCGGCATCCTGGTCGGCGACGCCACCGCCTACGCCGCGCTGCGTCCGCTGGTCGGGCGGCCGCTGCCCGCCGAGCCCGCCGCGCTGATCTCGCCCGCCGGTGCGGAACTGGGCGCCGACGCGCTGCCCGACGACGCGCAGATCTGCTCCTGCAACAACGTGTCCAAGGGCGCGATCTGCGGCGCCATCGCCGAGGGTGCCTGCGATATCCCGGGCATCAAGAAGTGCACGACCGCCGGAACCTCCTGCGGCGGTTGCGTTCCCATGCTCAAGAAGCTGCTCGAGCAGTCCGGCGTGGAGATGTCCAAGGCGCTGTGCGAGCACTTCACCCAGTCGCGCGCCGAGCTGTTCCAGATCGTCCAGGTCACCGGCGTCCGCACCTTCTCCGGCCTGATCGCCAAGTACGGCAAGGGCACCGGCTGCGACATCTGCAAGCCGACGGTCGCCTCCATCCTGGCCTCGACCTCCAGCGAGCACATCCTCGACGGCGAGCAGGCCGCGCTGCAGGACACCAACGACCACTTCCTGGCCAACCTGCAGAAGAACGGCACCTACTCGGTGGTGCCGCGGATGCCGGGCGGCGAGGTGACCGCCGATCAGCTCATCACCATCGGCCAGATCGCCAAGGACTTCGATCTTTACGTGAAGGTCACCGGCGGTCAGCGGATCGACCTGTTCGGCGCGCGGGTGGAGCAGCTGCCGCAGATCTGGCAGCGTCTTGTCGACGTCGGCATGGAGTCCGGTCACGCGTACGGCAAGTCGCTGCGCACGGTGAAGAGCTGCGTCGGCTCCACCTGGTGCCGCTACGGCCAGCAGGACTCGGTCGGCATGGCCGTGCTGCTCGAAAAGCGTTACCGCGGACTGCGTTCCCCGCACAAGCTCAAGCTGGCCGTGTCCGGCTGCGCGCGCGAGTGCGCCGAGGCGCGGGGCAAGGACGTCGGCGTGATCGCCACCGAGCACGGCTGGAACCTCTACGTCGGCGGCAACGGCGGCCTCACCCCGAAGCACGCGGTGCTGCTCGCCGGCGACCTCGACGACGAGACCCTGATCAAATACATCGACCGGTACCTGATGTTCTACGTCCGCACCGCCGACCGGCTGCAGCGCACCGCGCCGTGGCAGGAGGCGCTCGAGGGCGGCATCGACTACCTCAAGCAGGTGATCTGCGAGGACAGCCTCGGCATCGCCGAGGAACTGGAGGCGGTGATGGCCCAGCATGTCGCTGGCTACCGCGACGAGTGGGCGGCCGTGCTGGAGGACGAGGAGAAGCTGTCGCGGTTCGTTTCCTTCGTCAATGCCCCCGATGAGACCGATCCCACAATCGCCTTCGACGAAACCGGGGAACGCAAGGTACCGGTGTTGCTCGGCATGCCCGACGTGCCCGTCGCCACGCACGGGAAATGACGGCTTAACCGCATAGAAACAGGACGCCTGTACCAATGGGTAAGGCGTTTGGAGGATGACACCGATGACCGTGATCGATACCCCCGGTTTTGCCGCTACGACCGCCACCGGCTGGACGCAGGCATGCCGGCTCGACTACCTGATCCCCGGCCGCGGCGTTGCGGTGCTGCTGAAAGGTGGCCGTCAGGCCGCCTTGTTCCTGCTGTCCGACGGCATGCTCTACGCCGTGGGCAACATCGACCCGATCGGACGCGCGGCGGTCATGTCGCGCGGCATCGTCGGCGACCGCGGCGGTGTCCCTGTCGTCGCCTCACCACTGCTGAAGCAGGCGTTCTCCCTCGTCGACGGGCGCTGCCTGGACGACGAATCGGCGGCGCTGCCGGTGTACGCGGTCCGCGTAGCCGACGGCATCGTGTCGATCTCCAACGAGCCGGTCGCCGCCGGGCTCGCCTCCTCGGACGGATGAACGCATGACAACCATCGAGCCGGGCCCCTGCCTTGCCGGATTCACCATCGGCATCACCGCGGCCAGACGGGCCGACGAGTTCGCCACGCTGCTCGTCCGGCGCGGCGCCGACATCGTGTCGGCCCCGGCCATTCGCATAATTCCGCTGGCCGACGACACCGAGCTGGAGCGGGTGACCCGCCAGCTCATCGTCGAGCCGCCACAGATCGCGGTGGCCACCACCGGCATCGGCTTCCGCGGCTGGATGGAGGCCGCCGAAGGCTGGGGCGTCGCCGAGGAGTTGCGCGCCACGCTCGGCGCCACCCGGATGCTGGCGCGCGGCCCGAAAGCCAAGGGCGCCATCCGCGCCGCCGAACTACGTGAGGAATGGTCGCCCGCCTCGGAGTCGTCGGCGGAGGTGCTCGATCACCTGCTCGCCGAGGGCGTGGAGGGCGTGCGGATCGCGGTGCAGCTGCACGGCGCCACCACCGAGTGGGAGCCGGTGCCCGACTTCTGCGAGGTACTGCGTTGTGCCGGTGCGGATGTCGTGCCGGTGCCGGTGTATCGGTGGATGCCGCCGGAGGATCAGGGTCCGATGGACCAGCTGATCGAGGCCATCGTCACCGCGAACCTGGACTGCGTGACCTTCACCAGTGCGCCCGCCGTGGCGTCGATGTTGATGCGGGCCAAGGAAACCGGGCTGCTCGAGGGCGTGCTGCACGCGCTGCGCGGCCGGGTGCTCGCCGCCTGCGTCGGTCCGATCACCGCGGCGCCGCTGGAGGAGCTCGGCGTGGCGACGTCGATGCCGGGCCGGGCCAGGCTCGGTGCGCTGGCTCGCCACGTCGCCGAGGAACTGCCGCGGCGGGCCAACCGGATCTACGCCGCGGGCCACACGCTCAGCGTGCGCGGCGGCTGCGTGGTGGTCGACGGCGAGGTGCGCCAGCTGGCACCCGCGCCGATGGCGCTGATGCGTTCGCTGGCGCGCCAGCCGGGCCGGGTCGTCTCCCGGGAGAACCTGCTCGCCGCGCTGCCCGGTGGCGGTGACGACACGCACGCCGTGGAGACCGCGATCGCCAGGCTGCGGGCCGGACTCGGTGCGCCGAAGGCGATTCAGACCGTGGTCAAGCGCGGCTATCGACTGGCGCTGGACGCGGCCGAATGCATCGACAACAATCCGCGCCCCGAGCTGTCGGGGCCGCAGGCGCCCGGCGCGCCGACGCGGTACGTGCAGACGATGGGGTCGTTGTGACGACGCCGGCCCTGGTGCTGGTGGCTCACGGCACCAGGAGCACCCGTGGGGTGCAGATGATCGCCGCGCTGGCCGAGGCGGTGGCCAGGGAGCTCGGCGTCGCGGTTTCGGGGCGCGACGCCGAGCTACCCGACCCGGCGGTGCGGACCGCTTTCGTAGACGTGCTCGGTCCCTCGCCGGCCGAGGTGCTGCGTGATCTGTGCGACGCGGTGGGGGAATCCGTTCCCGCCGTGGTCGTTCCGGCGTTCCTCGCCTCCGGCTACCACGTCTACCAGGACGTGCCGCGGGAAGTGTCCGAGAGTGGGCACCCCGCGGTGGCCGTCACCCCGGCCATGGGCCCGGACCCGGCACTGGCCCGGATCATGACCATGCGGCTGCGGGCCGCGGGCTGGCGGCCCGGTGACGCGGTCGTCTTCGCGGCCGCCGGATCCTCCGATGCCCGTGCCCGCCAGGATGTTCGCCGGGCCGCCGCCATGCTCGCCGAGCACCTCGATACACCGGTCCGCATCGGTTACATCGCCACCGGTGCGCCGCGGGTCGCGGAAGTCGTTGCCGCGCTGCGCGAATCGGGTTCGCAGCGGGTCTTCGTCGCGTCGTATCTGCTGGCGCACGGCCTGTTTCAGCAACGCCTGCACGAGGCGGGGGCCGACGGTGTCGCCGAGCCCATCGGCGTGCACCCCGCCGTCGTCCGGCTCATTGCCGATCGTTATCGCGCGGCCGCACGGGAGCTGGTGCGGACCCGCGCCGCTTGAGCTCAACGGTTCGAGCGTGCGGTGTGCCGACACGGTGCGCCGAGGGATGTTCGTGCCGCCCGACGGCCACGATGCCGTGCGAGTGGAACGGCTCCCACGACGACCCTCCCGTCGAGGGAGCGGTCTCACATAGCAGGGTGTATGCCAGCTGACAAGCCTGGTCAGATGCTGGTCGGATCCGGCGGCCCCGATGGCTGCTGTCCGCGCTGGCAGCTGCCCTTGCACGCGCCGATCATGCTGCAATTCCGGTGAGTTCGGGCCCGGATGCCGTAGGTTTGCCCGAGAAACGATTCAGCGGTGGCTTCCGAATGCATGGGAGGCGTGTTGACCGGAGCCGACGACGCCGCGCCTGGCGATGCCACGGCGCAGCCGATGTACCCCCTCTCGACCGTGCAACAGAGTTGGTGGGTGGCCCAGCAACTGCAACCCGAGGTGCCGCTCACCGTCGCGATGTACCTGGATCTCGCAGGCCCGCTCGACATAGCGCTGATGACGCGCTGTGCCCGGCGTGCGGCCAGGGAACTCGAATCACCGCACGTGCGACTGCGGACCGTCGACGGGCAGCCGCGGCAGTATGTGGACCCCGACGCGGAGCTGCCGATCGAGGTCGTTGACCTGTCGACCGACAGCGACCCGGTCGCCACCGCGCTCGCCGCGATGGAGCGTGACTACGGCGCACCGCTGGATCCGCGAACCGACGACCACACCGTCGCCACCCTCTTCCGGGCAGCGCCGCAACACCACCTGCTGTATCTGCGCAGCCACCACCTCATACTGGACGGGCTCGGCGCCGCGGCCGTGCTGCGTCGCACCGGGGAGCTCTATCGCGCCGAAGTCATTGCGGCCCAGCGAGATACCGAGCCGCGCGTAGTGCAGGGGACGAGCGACACCGCGCTGCTCGACGCCGGCCGGTTGGTCGGCGCGGGCCGCCGTTCCGCCGGACGAGTGCTATGGCGGTCCGCGGACCATCCGGCATCGACCGGAACACGGGAAGCGGCGGGCGAATCCACGCGGCGCGACGGTGCGGTGCTGTCGAACGGTGCTGCGCGGTCGAACGGTGCTGCGCGGTCGGATGGTGCTGTGCGGTCGGATGGTGCTGTGCGGTCGGATGGTGCTGTGCGGTCGGATGGTGCTGTGCAGTCGGACGGCGCTGTGCAGTCGAACGGCACTGCGCGGTCCAATGGTGCTGCGGATCGCGCCGAAGCTGGTTCGGCGCAGGACCTTCCGGCGCTCTCGGTGCCGGAGATCTTGGCGACCGAACAGGCTTACCGGGATTCACCACGCCGAGCGGTCGATCGGGACTACTGGCTGGACCGGCTCGCCGGACTCGGCGCGCCGGTGAGCCTGGCAGGCCAACCTGCCGCACCGCAGGCGCGGCCGCACCGGGTGACGGCGACCGTCGACGCCGCCACCGCGGAGCTGCTCGCCGCCGCCAGAGCGAGCCACGGTGCGACGTTCCCGGAGTTGGCCCTCGCGGCCTTCGCCTGCTTCCTGGCGCGGATGACCGGTAACGGGGAGATCTGCCTGACCCTGCCCGTTCCCGCGCGCACCACCGCGGGGCTACGCCGATCGGCCGGTTCGCTGTCGAATGTGGTGCCGCTGCGACTATCCGGGCTCGACACCAGCACCGTCGGCGCCGTCATCGCCCAGGTCCGGTCGACCGTCATCGGCGCCTTGCGGCACCAGCGCTACCGATTCGAGGACATGCGCCGCGACAGCGGCCGGGATCAAGGCCTCGGCAGCGGATTCGGGCCGCTGGTCAATGTCCTCGGCTTCGCCGAACCGCTCCGGCTCGGCCCGCTGACCGGCCAGGCCCGGCTGCTCGCGCTCGGACCGGTCGAGGATCTGATGGTCAACGGCTACCAGGCCGGTCCGGACGACCGCTCGGTCAGCATCGATTTCCAGGCCAACCCGGCGCGCTACCGCCACGACACGGTGGTGTGGCAGCACCGCTTGTTCCTGGAGTACTTCCGCCGTTTCCTCGCCGCGGCGCCCGACTGTCCGATTGTCGCGGTCGACGGCGGCGGGCCCGCTCCGGTAGTCGCGCCGCCCGCCGGGCCGGTGCGGGTGCTGCCGGAACTGCTGTGCGCCGACGCGGCCTCGGATGCTGTTGCGGTGCAGGACGATACCCGCGCGATGAGCTATCGCGAACTGGACGAGGCGTCCTCGCGACTGGCGCGCGAGTTGATGGCGGGCGGTGCGCGTCCGGGTGAGTTCGTGTTGGTCGCGGTCCCGCGATCGCTGGAATCGGTGCTGGCCCTGTGGGCGGTCGCGAAGACCGGCGCCTGCTTCGTCCCGGTCGATCCGGCCGACCCGGTCTCGCGGATCGCCACCGTGATCGCGGATTCCCGGGCACGGCAGGGAATTACGATCAGCGCGGTTCGGGAGGGGTTCCCGTCCGACACCGGGTTCTTCGGCCGACTCGACCCGGCGACAGACGCGGACGACGCGAGCGACGATGACGCGCGCGGTGCCCCCGGGTGTGGCATCGACTGGTTGGTGCTCGATGATCCGCGGTGCATGGCGGAGATAGCGCGCCGGTCGGCGACTCCGGTGGTCGACGCGGAGCGGCCGCGCGCCCTGCGGCCCGACCACCCGGCCTACCTCATCTACACCTCGGGCACGACCGGGCGGCCGAAGGGGGTGGCGGTCAGCCATCGCGGCCTCGGTTCGCTGACCGATTACATCGTCGAGCACTGGGGTGTCGGCAAGGAATCGGTGGTGCTGCATTCGCATGCCCCGTCCTTCGACGCGCACCTACTCGATATCCTCGCGGCGTTCGCGTCCGGCGCGCGGTTGGTGGTGCAGCCGCCCTCGGTGGTCTCCGGCGCCGAGCTGGCGCGGCTGCTCAGGGCGACAGGCTGCACGCATTACCTGACCACCCCGGCGGTGCTTGCCACGCTCGCGCCCGCGGAGGTGCCCGGCCTCGCGGTGGTGGCCATCGGCGGCGAGGCGTGCCCGGCGAAGCTGGTGCGCGAATGGGCGCCGCATGTGCGACTGTTCAACGGGTACGGGCCGACCGAGGCCACCGTGATGGCGACGGAGACCGCGGCGATGGCGATCGATGCGCCGGTGACCATCGGGCGCGCGCTGCCCGGGGTGCTCGCGGTGGTGCTCGACGCGCGATTGCGGCGGCTGCCCGACGGTGCCCGGGGCGAGCTGTACCTCGGCGGCATCGGCGTCGCCGATTGCTATGTTCGCAATCCGGCGGGCACCGCGGTGCGCTTCATCGCCGATCCGTTCGGGGTCGGGCGGCGGCTGTACCGCACCGGCGATCTGGTCAGCGCGGGACCCGACGGAGTGTTCGAGTTCCTCGGTCGCGTCGACGACCAGGTCGAGGTGCGCGGACGACGGATCGAGCCCGCCGAGATCGAGGCGGCGCTGCTCGCCGGACCGGACATCGAGTACGCGGTGGTCACGGTCGCCGACGCCGGTCGCCCCGAGGCGCGACTGGTGGGGTACGTGGTGGCGGCCCCCGGCGTAGCGTTCGACCCCGCGGCTACGTTGCACCGGCTGCGCGCGACGCTGCCCGCCGCGCTGGTGCCCTCGGCGCTGATCGAACTCGACCGGCTGCCGGTGTCGAGCAACGGCAAACTCGACCGTGCCGCCCTGCCGCCGTCGATCATCGTGCAGCGCCCGTATCGCGCCCCGGAGAACATGATTCAGCGTCTGGTCGCCGAGCGGGTCGGCGCGGCGACAGGCCGTTCCATGGTCGGCCTGAACGATGACTTCTTCGAACTCGGCGGGAATTCCATACTCGCAGTGGCGGTCTCGGCCGAATTGGCCGCGGCGACCGGCGTGCCGGTGACGGTGCGCTGGCTGTACACGGCGCCGACCGTGCGGGCGCTGGCCGATCGGATCACCGCCTACGACGGCACCGACACCAGCGACGACGACGCGCTGGGTGTGCTGCTCGCTTTGCGCCGCAACGGAACCCGGCCGCCGCTTTTCTGCGTGCACTCGGCGGTCCCGCTGGCCTGGTGCTACGCCGGGTTGGCACGGTACATCACGGACCGGCCGGTGTACGGCCTGCAGGCGCCGACGCTGACCGGGCCGCTGCGCACGCTCGGCACCATCGACGAGTTGGCCGACAACTACGTCGACGCCATGCTGCGCGTCCAGCCGGACGGGCCGTACCACCTGCTCGGCTGGTCCCTCGGCGGCCAGATCGCGCACGCCGTCGCGGTGCGCCTGCGCGCCCGCGGCGCCGGGGTGGCGGTGCTGGCCATGCTGGACAGCGTCGTCTTCCCCGACGGCGTCGATCCGCCGCCTGCGCCTCGGATGCGAGATCTGCTGACGCACTTGCTCGGTGACGAACCCGAAGACGGCGACGCCGCCCCGGAGCTGACGGCCGCCGAGGCCGCCGACGAATTGGCCGGTGCCGGTGCGTCGTTCGGTACCGGCCTGACGGCGGCACAACTGGAACGGCTGCACCGCGGGTACGTGGACGGCGTCGCGCTCTCGCACAGCTATAAGCCCGGCGTCTTCGACGGTGACCTGCTGTACTTTTCGGCCACGCGCGGTGTCACCGAGCTGTTCGGCGCCGAGATCTGGCGGCCGTACATCACCGGCGACCTCATCGAGCATCCGGTGCCCGCGACGCATGCCCAGCTCACCAACACCGATGTCGTCGGCGTGATCGGCCCGATACTGGCGCGGCATCTGGAGCGCACCGCGGTGCCTGTCGCGGTGCGGCAGCGCGCGGTGCACGGTTCGAGTGCGTAGCGGCGACCCTCCGTCGCTGGTCGTTTGCTGGATGCCGGTGATCGCGGAAGGCGTCGCCACCGAACTGGGCGTTCATTCGTTGCCCGAACACGCCCGGTGAATGCCGGATGTCCCGGCGGCCCTGGGAGATACTCGACGGCATGCGCCGGCTGATGCGATGCCTGGTCCCTCTTCTCGCGGTCGTCGCCGCGATCGTCCCGGCCGGTCCGGCCGCCGCCGATCCCGACTCCCGCATCCTCGAGGTACGCCCGCTCGGCGGGCGGCAAATCGAGGTCGTCGTGCACTCGGCGGCGATGAACAAGCCCATCACGCTCTGGATGTCGCACCCCGGCGCCGGCGCGCCCGCGCTGTATCTGCTCAACGCGGTCGACGGCGGCGAGGACGGCGGACCGTGGATGCGGCGCACCGACGTCGCGGAGTTCTTCGCGGACAAGAACGTCAACGTGATCGTGCCGATGGGCGGGCGCGCCAGCTACTACACCGACTGGCTGCGCGACGACCCGGTGCTCGGCCGCAACCAGTGGGCCACCTTCCTGACCCGCGAACTGCCGCCGTTGCTGGAGGACAGGTTCGGCATGACGGGCCGCAATGCTATTGCGGGACTGTCCATGTCGGCGACCTCGGCGTTGAACCTGGCCACCGGCGCACCCGGTCTCTACCAGGCGGTCGGCGCGTACAGCGGGTGCCCGCGCACCAGCGACTCGGTGGCGCAGGCGTACGTCTCCTCGCAGCTCGCGGTGTTCGGCGCGAACGCAGCGAACATGTGGGGTGGGCCGGAGAGCCCGGCTTGGGCCGAGCACGATCCGATGCTGAACGCTGAGCGCTTGCGCGGTGTGGCGCTGTATGTTTCGTCGGGCACCGGCGCACCGGGGGAGCACGACACCATCGGCGACCGCGGCGTCGACGGCAACCCGCTCCGGTTGCTCGACCGGATGCTCGTCGGGGGTGTGATGGAGACCGTCATCGGCGGCTGCACCCGTCCGTTCGTGGATCGGCTGCACCAACTCGACATACCGGTCACCGCCAACCTGCGCCCCGCGGGCACCCACGCCTGGACCTACTGGGAAGACGACGTGCACCTGTCCTGGCCGTTGTTCGCCGCGGCGATCGGCGCCTGAGGGTTTCGCCGCGAATCTGTCGGTGCCAGGGTCGACAATTCCGCTATGGCATATGACGAGGAGTTGGCCGATCGCATCCGGCTGCTGATCAAGCCGGGGCCGGAGCTGTCCGAGCGCAAGATGTTCGGCGGTTTGGCCTTCCTGATCGGCGGCAATATGGCGGTGGCGGCCAGCGGGCAAGGCGGCTTGCTGGTCCGGGTCGACCGAGCCGAGAGCGACAGGCTGCTCGCGAACGAGTTCGTGGAGCCCATGGTGATGGGCGGCCGGGAAATGGTCGGCTGGCTGCGCGTCACCCCAGAGGCCGCCGACGACGACACCGTGCTGCGCGAGTGGGTCGACCGCGGGGTCGGCTACGCGCGGTCGCTACCGCCGAAAAAGAAGTAGGACGGCCCCGCCTGCGCGGGTCAGCCGCGCACCTGCCTGCGGTAGGTGACCCGGTCGAATTCGTGGCCGTACTCGTCGACGGCGACAACATCCATCTCGCTGGCGAAGATGCCGGGACGGACGTCGACGCGCAGGAACGAATAGTTGCGGAATCGCACCCGCGACCACGGCGCCGCCTCGGCCTGCTTGTCGCCGCCGGGCGCCCACACATAGCTGTTCGGCACGGACGTGTCCGGTAACTCGTTGCCGCGGTAAGACTCTCGCGAGCCCGGTTGGAAGTCGTAGCGCGGCCTGCCACCGCCGCCGACCGTGTAATACACGGTGCCATCGGTCTCCGGGTACACCACCGAATTGTCGCCCGCGACCTTCGTCGCGACATTGCCGCGGATCGGGTCGGTGCGCTCGAAAACGTGATTGTGCCCCTGCAACACCAGATCCACCTGGTAGCGGTCGAACAGCGCGACCCAGGCGTCACGCACGCCGCCGTCGCTGGCGTGCGCGTCGGTCGTCGAATAGGCGCAGTGGTGGAAGAAGCACACCAGGAAATCGATATCGGGGTTCGCCCGGTAGGCGGCGAGGGTGCGCTCCACCCAACTCGTCTGCGCCCCCTCGGAATACCCGGTGTTGGCGCGAATCTCGTAGGAGACGTCGTTGGCGTCGAGCGAGAGCACCGCGACATTGCCGTAGGTGAACGAGTACGCCGAAGGGCAGCCGGCCGGCCCGTTACCGGGAAAGTCCAGGCGCGCCGCGTGACCGCCGTAGCCGTGCGCGCCGTAAATCGCCTCCATATCGTGGTTGCCGGTGGCGAACATCCACGGCGTCTGGGCGGCGCTCACCTCGATGGCGCCGAAATAGACATCCCAGACGTACGGATTGAACTTGTCGAAGCCGTGCGCCGATTTCGCGCCGTGCGATACGAATTGGTTCGGTTTGCCCGCGCCGGACGGGTCGGCGTAAGCGATGTCGCCCGCCAAAATATGGAAATCCGGTTTGGCTCTGGCGATTTGGCGCAGCACGTTGGTGGCGTGCGGGACATTCGGATCGTTGTCTGCCTGGTAGTACTTGTCGTCGTAATCACCAGGCGCGACACCCGATGGCAACGCCGGCGTTTCGTCGGTCCCCTGATCGCCCATCATGGTGAACCGAAACGGCACGATCGCCGCCCGCGCGGTCGACATCGCTGTCGCGGCGGCCCGGATATCACTCGCGAACCCGTCCGCAGTGCGCCAGCGATAGTAGTGCGGCACCCGCCCCGGCAACCCGTCCACCGGCGCGTGCACATAGAACTGCTCAGCCGCCAGCACGCCCCCATCGCTGGTCGGCACCTGCGTCAGCAGATTGCGCACCTCCGCCTCCACCGTCGCGCCCAGCGCCGGCGTCGGCCCATGCTCGAGAAACACCTTGGTACCCGCAGGTCGCCTGGACAACTGTCCCGCGAACCGCAGCTGACTGGTCGCCTCAGCCCCGAACCCCACATGCCGCCCCCCGACCGCCAACGGCGCATCCTGCGCATAAGCCCGCCGCCCGAACGGCGACGTCCCCACCGCCGCCACCGCAGCCGCGGCCGCCGCCCCCCGCAACACATTCCGCCGCGAAACCCGATGCCGCCGCAGATACTCCCGATGCCACTCATGCTGCTCAGCCATGGTCATCTCAGCAGACAGCCCACCCGGTATCCCGGTCTCCGGAACATCACCAACAGGATTCAGCGGATTCGACCCCATACCCACCGATGCTGTCCTCCCCGCAAGCCCCCAGCAACTCGACACCGCAAGCCAAGCACGAACACTGGATGAACTCTCCCGACCCAGGTCCCCCCATCCCGGCAATCACGACAAACCACCCCGAATCCCCTAACGGAAGTCAGAATTCAGCTGCCTCTTAGAAGGCGACCTCGCCTCGACTGCTCACTCGAATCTAGCTGTCACGAAATGTTAATCGAACATATTTTCGAATCTCGAGGTACTTTCGGCGGCATGGTCGGTTCCCAGCACGAGGCGATGCACCGGATCTTTCAGCACGACCCAACAATGTTCGCGCGCGCATTCCGCGCGTTGGACGTTCCAATAGACGATCCAACCGAAGTGGTCTTGCTACCAACGGATCTCACCGAAGTCAGACCACTGGAGCGCCGTGTAGACACCCTATTACGGTTCACCACGGCTACGGGTCAGTTTCTGCTTCTGGTCGAAGCGCAGGGCGAGGACGACCCTGCCAAACCTTCGGCATGGGCGTACTACTTGGCGCATGCTCACGCGAAGTACCGCCTCCCCGCCCTGCTGCTTGTCGTGTGTCACGATCACGCCACCGCACTGTGGGCGGCGCGCCCCGTAGCGTTCGGCCTGCCGTTCTGGTCGAGCCTCACTATGCGTCCCCTGGTCCTCGGCCCGGAAAACGTGCCCGTGGTGACCGACCCCGACAAGGCCGTCGGCGACATCGCGCTCACCGCACTCTCCGCGATGACACATGCCAAAGACCCTCGCATCGGTGAGATACTGAAGGCGCTCGCCTCCGCACTGCGGGGGATCGACGAGGAGGACGCCCACGTCATCGCCGAACTCACCGAACTCGGCCTGGGCAAGAGCCCGGCCGCCCAGACTTGGAGGCACCTGATGTCGATCGACCCATCGTTCTTCCGTTCGGAGACGTCGCAGCGCCTGCGGGAAGAGGGCCGGACCGAGGGACTAGTCGAGGGACAGGCCAAGGGGGAGGTAAAGGGAGTCGCGGGCAGCATTCTCGAGATCCTGGCTGAGCGATCGATCGAGGTTCCACCCGATGCGCGGGCTCGCATCACCTCGTGTGAAGATCGCGAGGTACTCCGTCTGTGGCTCCGACGCTCGGCGACAGTGACCAGCATCGCCGATCTTTTCGGGGCCGAGTGACACTGATCGGTCCTTCGCCCCGAGGAGAACATGTGCGTTGGGCGGTCCTGCGTGCCGAAGTCATGAATCGGTCAGGGGCTGGAGCTGCCTACGGAGCGGCGCGAAGCCAATTCGAACTCGATGCCGCAGAGTGCGCCAGTGGTTCGTTGCCACCCCGAGGTCCGTCGGGCAGGATCGGCGATCATGGATCGCTCGCTGATGGGGATTGCTGAGGACGAACCGATAGTGGGGCGGGTGGTGGAGTGGGCTCGGGGGCGCGACGATATTCGGGTGGTGTTGCGGACGGGGTCGCGGGCGCGGGGGGATGGGGCGGTGGATGCGCTGTCGGACCACGACATCGAGCTGTACACCACGGATGTCGAGGAGTACTCGGGGGAGGACGGGTGGGTGCGGGAGTTGGGGGAGGTGTGGGTGAATGTCGAGTTGGCGGGGCCTTATGACAATCCGGCGCATCTGGTGTTCTTCGAAGGCGGGGTGAAGGTCGACTTTCAGGTGGTGCCGGTGGAGCGGTTGGGGGAGATGGTCGAGGGCGGTCTCGACGAGCTGCATGAGCGGGGATATCAGGTGCTGTTCGATCGGGATGGGGCGGCGGCGGGGCTGCCTGCGGCGACCGGGTCGGCGCCGGTGGGCGAGTTGCCCGATCAGGAGGAGTTCGGGGCGCTGTGTGCGGAGTTCTGGTTCGAGATCGCCCATCTGCCGAGGTATTCGGCGCGGGGTGAGCTGTGGGTGGTGAAGTCTCGGGACTGGGAGACCAAGGAACTGTTGTTGACGATGATCGAATGGCATGCGATTTCGCGGCACGGCAGTGGGCACGATGTGTGGCATGCGGGCACCAAGATGCGGCAGTGGGCGGCACCGGGGGTGTGGGAGCGCGTGGAGCGAATCTTCGCGATCGGTGATCCATTGCGGCAGGCGCAGGCGACGGCGGACCTGTTCGGTGAGCTCGCCAGGGAGGTCGCGACGGCGGATGGACTCGACTACTCGGAGAAGGCGGAGAAGGCGATCCGGCCGTATCTCGACCAGCTGCCGCCTCGCTGACAAGCACGGTCGAAAAATCTCGAGAAATTTCGGCGAGATAGGTCGAGACAGCGAAAACGGCTCCGACCAGAGGGTGACAGCAAGTCACACACCACCGGCAAGGAGCCCATCATGTCCGTGAACACTTTCCTCTGGTTCGACAGCGCCGCCGAGGAAGCCGCCACCCAATACACCACGCTGGTACCGAACTCCCGGATCGTCGACGTCGCCCGCAACTCGGACGGGACGGCGTTCATCGTCGCGATCGAACTCGACGGCCACCCGGTCACCCTGATGAACGGCGGCCCGGGCCACCCGCTCACCGACGCGGCCTCGCTGCAACTGATCGTCGAAACCCAGGACGAGATCGACCGACTGTGGAACGCCCTGACCGAGGGCGGCGAGCCGGGCCCGTGCGGCTGGCTCACCGACCGCTACGGCCTGTCCTGGCAGGTCACCCCCGCCGTGCTGCCACACCTGATGAGCGGCGACGACCCCGCCAAGACCATCGCCGTCGGCACCGCCCTGCGCGGCATGTCCAAGCTCGACATCAAAACCCTCCAGGACGCGTACGACAACGCCTGAACCGATCGCCCGCCTCCACCGCGAGGCGGGCGCTCAAATCCTGCCGCTGACCGCCGGCCGTTCCGAGATCACCACCTGCCGTCGCCACACCGCCGCGAGCAGGCAGGCAAGCAGACCCGTACCGAGCAGGACGAACAGCCCGGTGTCACCCGCCAGGTACTCCCCGAACACCACGGGATGCTGCGTCGCCACGATCGCGGGCAGCACCGCGAAGGCCCAATTGTGCGCGAAGTGCGCGAGCACCGGCGGCCACACGCTGTCCGAGGCGAGTCGCAGATAACCGAAGAAGAAGGAGAACGCGAGCACACTCCCGAGGAACAGTGAAAGGGTAAGCAGCCGATTGCCTTCGCTGTGATAGTAGGGGGTGAAGAGGATGTACGGCAGATGCCAAGCCGCCCAAACCACGCCGACGAGCACCATGGCCCGTCGCTCGCCCAACCACAGCACTCGTGGGAGAAGGTAACCGCGCCAACCGATTTCCTCGGCGAACGCGAGAATGGGCCCGGTAATCGCCAGCACGAGCATATTCATCCACATGTCCGAGGCGGGCGAGGTGAACGACGCGTAGCCGAGTAGCACCACGAGACCCGTGGCCACCACCGACACCGCGACACTTCCGCCGACGGCCAGCGGCCACTGCCGAATCCCGCTGCGGGACAACCCGACCCGATCCCACCCTGTGCGGCCATCCCGAGTGCACGCCAGCAGCAGCACGGTGACCACCACCGGTGACAACGCCAGAAGCAACCCACCGGCCACCTCGGCTGTCGCCACCGCGACTCCCAGCACCAGCACAGTGAACACGGCCGCGGCCGACCGATCCGAAACCTGACGCCGCACGCTACCTCCACCGATGACCGACCGACGCTCACCGTAGGCCGGACCGGCGCACCCCTGCTATCGGGGAACACCCTGAATCCCGAGGTCCTCGCGGCTCAGGGGCTATCGTCGGTCCATGCGATTCGAAGCGAGAATCGAGTCCGCCGTCGGCGGCGGCGCGTACGTCGCTGTGCCAACGGAGGTCGTCGCGGCGCTCGGTGGCGGCGGCCGCATCCCGGTCGAGGCGGCCTTCGACGGCGTCGACTACCGCGGCTCCATCGTCGACATGGGTTCCGGACCTTGCCTCGGCATGCTGAAGGCGATCCGTACCGAGCTGAATAAGGCGCCAGGTGACACGGTGCTGGTGACGGTAACCCGCGACGACGCCGAACGCACCGTCGACGTCCCGGACGACCTGTCCGACGCACTGCGCGCCGCGGGGCGCCGCGATGCCTTCGACAAGCTGTCCTACTCGCGCCGCCGCGCACACGTCACGGCGGTCACCGACGCCAAGCGCGCGGATACCCGCGCCCGTCGGATCACGAAGATCGTCGAGTCGCTGGGCTGATCCGCTTACTCGGCGCCCGGATCGATGTCAGCGAACGTATCCACCCAACGATGCGGTGGCCGAGGCGGATTGGGCTCGCCGGGCCTGGCGAGGCCGACGACGTGCCAGCCGGCCGCGACGGCCGCGTCGAGTTCGTCCGGATGGTCGGACAGGAACAGGATCCGATCACCGGAGACGCCGATCGCCCCCGCGATCTTCTCGTAGGATGACGGCTCGCGCTTGCCGCCCGCCGTCGACAGGTCGAAGTAGCCGCGGACCAGCGAGGCCAATTCGCCGCCGCGCGCGAAAGTGAACCAATCCTGTTGATTGCGAACCGATCCCGACGAATACACGTACACCGCGAGACCGTCCGCATGCCAGGCGCGCAGCGCAGGCGGTACATCGGCGAAGAACTCCCCGTGCAGCGCGCCGTTGCGGAACCCCTCCGCGCAGATCAGCCCCTGGGCGGCTTTGAGCGACTCGGCTTTGACGTCGGCGTCGAGCCAGCCGCGCAGTATCGCCGCGACCGCATCGGTGTCGGCCGACGGCTGCCCCGCCTGCTCCTTGGCCGCAGCGAGAATGGGAGCCGCTGCGCCCGTGCGGTTCTCGGCCAACCACGCTGGAAGACGCTCGCGGGTGTAGCCGTACAGGTCTTCGCGGACCGAGCTGGTCGGGCTGGTGGTGCCCTCGATGTCGACGACGACGGTGGTGATCATGAGGTGGCGAGCAGCTCATCGAGGGTCGGGAACCCCGCGCTGATCCGGTCGCCGGTGAAGTCGCCCACCCAGCCGTCTTCTTCCTCGAAGAAGCGGATGGCGATGAAGTCGGGCCTGCTGCCCATGTCGAACCAGTGCAGGGTGCCCGCGGGCACCGAAAGCAGATCACCGCCTTCGCAGACCACGGCCAGCACCTCCTGCCCGAGATGCAGATAGAAGCAGCCGCGGCCTGCGGCGAAGTAGCGGACCTCGTCCTCGGCGTGCCGATGTTCGTCGAGGAACTTCGCCCGCGCACCCGCGGCGGTCTGCGGCCATTCGGGGTCGGCGTCGTCCGGATGGATGCGGGCGATGTCGATGTGCTGGTAGCGCCCGGACTCGTTGAGCTCGGCGACCTGGTCGGCGTAGTGCGCGAGCAGCTCGTCGGAGGCGATCGACGCCGCGTTGTCCACCACCGGCCACCGGCCGAAAGTTATGCCGTGCTTTGCCAATTCGGTGCCGATCACCGCGTCGTCGGTGGTCCGCACCCGTACGTCGGCCGCGTTGTCGGCGGCCATCACCTGGAGCAAGGTCATGTCAGTCCAATCTCGAGAGTCTCCTCGCGCGACCCGAACGCCTGCCTGCGACCGGTGCGGGCGACCAGCTCGCACAGCGCCTCCAGGCATTCGGCACGATCACGCGCCTGGGAAAGATTGTCCCCCCACGCGGTGATCCCGTGACCGGTGATGAACAGGACCGGGGGAGCGGCGGGGTGGGCGGTGAGATAGCGCTCGATGTCGGCGCCGATGCGCGGCACGTCGGGCCAGTTGGGGAACACGGGGATATCGATGACCGCGGGGTCGCTGCCGCCGAGGCCCTTGATGAGCTCGTAGTCGGTGATCCGCAGGAAGGTCACCTCGTCGGAGCCGCCTGCTCGCGTGGCCAGCGCGGTGGCACAGGGCGGATGGATGTGCACGACGGCCTGCGCTGCGGTGGCGCGATAGGCGGCGGTGTGAATCGTGGTCTCCGCCGAGGGTTTCCGGCTCCCGGCCACCGGTGCCGAGTCCGCGACCCGGACGGTCACCATATCGTGTTCGGTGAGTTCACCTTTGGACAACCCGCTGCCGGTGATCACGGCGGTGGCGCCGGTCCGCACCGAGATATTGCCCGCGGTGCCCGGCATCCAACCCCGCTGATACAGACCGCGCGCGATATCTGCGATCGCCTTGCTGGGCAAGGGACTACCGGTGGTCGCTGTACCCACCGCGTCCGGCAGCCGGTGATCGCCCGGGGCGACAGATCGGGTCGACTTCAACACTGTCGTCGCGTCCGAGCGATGCACCACACCGAGTTCCGTGACCACCGCCGTCACCAACTCGCCCGGCGTCACATCGAACGCCGGGTTGAACACCGCGGTCCCTTCGGGAGCCGTTGCCACACCACCGAATCCGATCACCTCGGCGGCCGCCCGCTCCTCCACGACGATGTCGCGCCCGGTCGCCATGTTCGGGTCCCTGGTCGATTCCGGCGCGACCACGATGAACGGAATACCGTGATGGCGCGCCGCGAGCGCGAGCGAATACGTGCCGATCTTGTTCGCGACGTCACCGTTCACGGTGACCCGGTCGGCGCCGACAATCACGCAGTCGACCTGCCCGGTCGCCATGGCCCAGGCCGCCGCGGCATCGATGGTCAGCCGATGCGGGATACCCGCCTCGGCGAGCTCCCAGGTGGTGAGCCGTGCGCCCTGCAGCAACGGCCTGGTCTCATCGACCAGAACAGTCTCGATCGCGCCGCGCTCGAACAGCACCCGCAGTGTGCCGATCGCGGTACCGAACGCACTGGTCGCGAGCCGACCGGTGTTGCAGTGGGTGAGCACCCGCAACGGCCGGTCCGGGCACAGTTCCCGCACCAGGTCGGCGGCGTGCGTCGCGGCGGCCCGGTTGACCCGGCCGTCCTCGGCGAGCATGTCCAGCGTTTCGGCGAGCACGGCATCGGCGCCCTGCCCGATCTTGGCGCGCACGCGCCGCACCGCCCACGCGAGGTTCACCGCGGTCGGCCGCGCGGCCGCGATGCGATCGGCGTCGGCGTGCACCCTGGCCTCGTCCACCACGCCGTCGACGGTGTGCGCGGCGGTCGCGATGACCACGCCGAACGCCCCCGCGATCCCGATGGCGGGCGCGCCACGGATGGCGAGCACCCGGATGGCGTCGATGACCGCGTCGACCGTGTCGAGCCGCAGCTCACGGACCTCGTGCGGCAGTCCGCGCTGGTCGATGGTGACCAGCGCACCGTCGTCCCAGCTCAGGGAACTGTCGTCCATCAGGCGCATCCTTCGTCGCGTGGAACCGTGTTGTGCCTGGTCAACGGTATCGGACGAGAATGGCTCCGAGAAAGTCGGCCGGAACCGGACGAGCCAGTGCGCCGGGTTACCCGGCTGCGGCCTCCGCCCGCAACTTCGTGGCCCGCGCACGCGGGTCGTAGTCGGGTTCGACGCCCTCGATCAGCAGCAGATCGCCGTCGATGT
Organism: Nocardia sp. NPDC052316; assembly: GCF_044547795.1. Lineage (NCBI taxonomy): Bacteria > Bacillati > Actinomycetota > Actinomycetes > Mycobacteriales > Nocardiaceae > Nocardia > Nocardia sp. NPDC052316. The sequence goes on along the minus strand of NZ_JBIUBB010000001.1, from coordinate 424,382 downwards.
GGTCGGTGCGCAGGTGCATGATCCGCTGGTACGCGGGGGAGTGGTACCAGGCTCGTGCGGTATCCAGATCAGGGAACTTGAGCAGCACCATGCTGCCCGGCCAGTCGCCCTCCACGACCTCCGCAGGCGGTCCGTGGATGACGAAGCGGCCGTGGAACGGATCGAGCGTGTCTTGAATGCGCTCCAGGTACTCGAGAATGTCGGGGTGTGGCCTGCGGGCGCGCAGGTGGGCGAAGCCATAGGCGGACATGGGCGGCTCCCGTCGTCGGTGGCGTCGGCGGATCACGACGTCGACCCGAACGTAGGCCGCGTGCTGGTGCCGGACAATTACCTCGGAGGTAAGCGCCGATCTGCTTACTCCGCAACGAGTTCCGCTTACCGCTCGGCCCCGCAACGACCACAACCGCGGCCGCCGGTTCGGTGAACCGGCGGCTCGCGGTGCGGATCAGTTAGTTCTGGCCCATCCTGCGCTGGTCGGCATCGCGCCGATCATCGTCGGACTGGCGCTGGTTCGGCATACGCTGGCCGTCTGCGCCTGGGCGGTTCATGCCCTGGTTCTGGTTTTGATCCTGGCGCTGTTGCTGCTGCTGCCGGTCCATCTGCCTAGGCATTTTCTTAGGCGTTTTCTTCGACTTTTCAGCCATCTCCACTCGGTCCTTTCCGGGGATTGATATTCGCCTAACGTCACTCACGATAGCGAGCGTCGAGCAATTCCGGAAGGGAAAGTGAAAAAAGCCTGTCGCACCGGCGATCCTAGGTGTTTCCGCAGGTAGGAGCGTTATGGCTTGCGTGCTTCGATTAGAAATCTGGTCGAATGGGCGATGAATGGTCCATTTGCTTCGATCTCGTCGTGCAGGGCCCGGAGGCGGTCGCGGTATCGGTCCACCGTGAAGTCGGGGACCATCCATGGCACCTTCCGCAGGAAGTACACGACCGCGCCGATATCGCCGAACTCGACGCGCAACCGTTCATATCGGAGGTCGATGATATCGAGTCCGGCGGCCGCCGCGGCGGCCCGATCGTCATTCGGATTGCGGCGCTTACGAATTTCCTCGGGCTGTGCGCCGAGGAAATATTCGACGAGTTCGAAAACGCTTGCATCACCGACATGTTGCGCCAAATAGCTGCCGGACGGACGGAGCACCCTGGCGATCTCGGCCCACCAGACGGTGACCGGGTGTCTGCTGACCACCAGATCGAAGGCATTGTCCGCGAACGGCAACGGCGGTTCATCCGGATCCGCGACCAGCGCAACGCCGAGTGGATGCAGAAGTCGGGTCGCCTTGTCGATATTCGGCGGCCACGACTCGGTGGCCACCATCAGGGGCGGAAAGTTCCCGGCACCGGCCAGCACTTCGCCGCCGCCGGTCTGAATGTCCAGTGCCGCAGCCACTTTCCTGAGCCGCTCACCAAGCATCCGCTGATACCCCCAGGACGGCCGCTGTTCGTTGGCCCGCCCGTCGAGCCAGCCGAAATCCCAGCCTGCCACGGAGACCGTGTCGGCTTCCGCTACCAGTTCCTCGAAGCTGCGTCCCATGCTCCGATTGTTGCCGAGCGGTTGCCGCAGGGGCAACAGGTTTACCAGGCGACCCGCGAGTCGGCGGGCGTACTCGGCCTATCGCGGAAGCGGCAGGAACTCGACTGTTGCGCCGTCGACGGCGTCGGCGGGCACGATCACCAGGCCGTCGCGGTCCACCAGGCCGCCGAGATGTGCAGTGCGGATGTGCGGGTCGCCGACCCAGCCACCCGCCTCGGCGAAACGAGCGGGCACGATGCGCGCGACCGGTCCCGCTATCTCCGACGCGTTGTGCAGCGGGCCGAGCAGGGCGCGTCGCGGTGCGCCGCCGGTGCGGCCCGCGACGACGGCGGGCGCCAAGGCCAGCAGGGTAGCCACGGCGGCGAACGGGTTCCCTGGCAGGCCGAGAACCGTAGTGCCCGTGGTGAGTTCGGCGACGATCGTGGAACCGCCCGGCCGCAGCCGCAGTCGCCGCACGAGTACCCGAGCTCGCGCGCGGTCCACCGCCGCGCGTAGCTGGTCGGCCGCCCCACCGCCCGTCGCGCCGACGATCACCAGCAGATCGCACTCGGGCGCCGCGGCGAGCACCTGGTCGAAGCCGTTGGGCGTATCGCGCAGATGTACTCGGTCGGCGGTGCGAATACCGCACAGCGACAACAGCTCCGGCAGGATGGGTCCGATTGAGTCGCGGGTCTGGCCCGCGTGCAACGGACCCTCGCTGCGGATCTCATCGCCGGTCATCACGATCCTGGCCCGGACCGGCCCGCGCACCGGCGCCGCGGTCACCTCCACGCTCGCCGCCGCGGAGATCAGCGCGGCGGTGACCGGAGTCCCCTGCGGCGCAACGAGATCGCCGGGTCGGCGGTCCTCGCCGCGGCGACGCACATCGTCGCGGATCGGGGTGTCCGGTAGTCGGTGCAGGCGCTCATCCGCGTCCACCCGGACGAATTCGTCGCGCACCACGCTGGTGGTGCCGTCGGGCACGTGCGCGCCGGTGGCGATGCGCACCGCCTCGCCGGACAACAGCCCGACCGGACGCTGACCGCCCGCGAACCCGATATCGCGGCGCAGCCGCCACGGTCCATCACCTGCCACCGCGTACCCGTCCATCGCGGAGACGTCGAAGCGGGGCAGCGGTCCGACGGCCGTCAATGGCGCCGCGAGCGCCGCGCCGCGCACCGAGGCCAGCTCGGCGGTGTAGTCGGTGAGCCGGGAAAGGTTGTCGCGCAGGGTATTCCGGGCGTCGTCGAGGGACAGCGGTGGTGCCGGGTCGGCGGCGGCGCGGGCCTGCCTGACCTCCTCGTCGGTATCGCAGTCGGTGACCCCAGGCAGCGCGATGATCGCCGAATCGGCCGGTATCAGCGCCTTCATCGGCTGATTGATCAGTGAGTCCAGTCCATCGAGGGCGGCGGCCAACGCGGTGCGCCGCCACACCCCGATCAGATACTGCGGCCGCCCCGAATCATCCGCCGCGAACACCGCCTCGGCCCCGGATTCACCGGCGTGCCTGATCAATTCGGTGACCGACCACTCGGACAGGAACGGCAGATCGGCCGCGAGCACCACCACGAGCGGAGCCGCCGAGCCGAGCGCGGTCAACCCGGCCCCGATCGCCGCCACCGGCCCCGACCCCGGTGGCACCTCGCGGGCCTGCTTGATCTGCGGCGGCAGCTCGGGCCGATGCGGTCCGACCACCACCGTGTGCGCACACGAGGCCACCGCGGCCAGCGCGGCATCGAGCATGGAGCGACCGCCGATGACGATCGCGGGCTTGTCGACACCGCCCATGCGGCTGGCTCGCCCGCCGGCGAGCACGATGGCGTCGGCGGCGGTCACCGAGCAGGGCCTAGGTACACCATGGCGGACATGCTAATTCGTCGCCGCCGCGAACCCGGGAGGCGGACACCGACGGTTTACACGGCGGAGCAGTCGCGCACCGGCCGTAGCAGGCAGAACTCGTTGGTCTCGGGGTCGGCCAAGGCGAGGCCGGCCGCGGTGTCGCGGTTCGCCCCGTCGTGCTCGATCGGCGTGGCACCGGCAGCCCGCAGCCTGGCCAGCTCGACGGCCTGGTCGTCGAACGAGGCCAGATCCAGGTGTAGCAGATTGCGGCCCGACTTGGCCTCCGGTGTGCGGACGAACTCCAGCCACGAGCCGAGGCCGGTCGCCGACCGCAGTCCGGCGAGCTGCGCGCCACCGTGCGCGACCGGCCAGCCGGAGGCGGCGGACCAGAACTCGGCCAGCCGCAGCGGATCTCGGGTGTCCATCACGATGGCCGCGACGGCGCCGGTGTCCACATACTCTTCGCGCGGCTCCAGAACGCAGAATTCGTTGCCCTCGGGATCGGCGAGCACCACCCACGGCACCGCGCCCTGCCCGATGTCGACGCGGCGCGCCCCCAGGGACAGCGCGCGATCCACCTGTAGGCGTTGATGATCGATCGAGCGGCTGGCCAGATCGAGGTGAATGCGGTTCTTGCCGTGCTTGGCTCGCGTGGCGGGCAGGAAGGCCAGGGCCAGGTCGGCGCCGTCGGGATCGTGCGCCGCGACGTCCACTTCGTCCGGGCGGTCGACGGTCACGCCCCAACCGAGCAGCTCGGCCCAGAAATCCGCGATGAACCGCGGCCGGTCTGCATCGAACACGACACACGCCAGGCGGGTGGACATGATTCAACGGTAACCGTCGCGCGGCTCGCGCCGGGTGGGATTACCCAAACGGAAAACGCGCCGCCCGCAAGTCCACTCGGCCCTCGCGCAGCGGTACCCCCTCGGCCGCAAGCAGACGCAGCTGGCGGTCGGCCAGGTGCGCGGCGGGCTTGCCACCCGCGCCGATCACGCGATGCCACGGCAGGTCTGCGGCATCGGTGCGCATGATCCAGCCGACCGTGCGCGGCGTGGACAGCCCGGCGGCCGCGGCGATGTCCCCGTAGGTCGCCACCCGGCCGGGCGGGATCGACGCGACCAGCGCGCGCACCCGCTCGACCTGATCGTCGGTGGTGGCCATCGCGTTCAGAGGATCGAGCGGAGGAGCGCGGCGACCTCGGCCGGAAGGGCCTGCGGAATCATGTGATCGCACTGCCACTCGTGCACGGTGAGCCGCGCGCCGAGGTGCTCGGTGAGCGCAGCGCGGAACTCGGGTGTGACAAACGGCGGCTGCACCTTCATCGCCTGCACCAGGACCGTGGGCAGGTCGGCGGGCGGCAGCACGAAGGGGCGGGCGAGCTGACCCCAGTAGGAGGTGATGGCGGGCAGGCTCATCCGCCAGCCGACGCGGCCGTTCGCGGTGGGGACAAGGTGTTCGGCGAGCTCGGCGTCCAGGCGCTCCGGCGCGACCTCGCCCCACGAGGAGGCCAGCTTGTCCTCGCGCGCCCCGGCCACGCTCGCGTAATCGGGGGAGGCCAGCAGCGACTCGGCGATGTCGTTGATCAGTGCCGGGTCGATCGCGATGGCCGGATCGAACAGCACGAGCTGCCGGACCAGGTCCGGACGACGATCGGCGAGATGAAGCGCACACGCGCCGCCGAACGAGTGCCCCACCACCGTCACCGGTTCGGCGGTCTCCGCGGTGAGCAACTCGACCAGATCCGCGACGACGGCCTCGAAGGTCCAGGGCGGCAGCGCGCTCGATCGTCCGTGTCCGCGCAGGTCAGGTGCGATGATCCGGACACCGGGCAGGTGGTTCGTGGCCAGGTCTTCCCAGCGTTTGCCGTGGCCGGTCACCCCGTGCAGGGCGAGGACGGCCGGCCCGGTCGCGGGGCCGAATCGATAGATATTGAGAGCAGACACCGGTCCATTTTGACCTGCGCCGCGGCTGGCCGCTCGGCGAGTTGCCCGAGGGGCGCGTCGGCGTGTCGGTCGTGTCTGTTGCAATAGCCCGCGTGGTGCGATCGGATAGCGCGGTGCGACTTGTTCGCCGGAACGTGGCGGCGCCCCGGCCGCGCGCCTGGGGTGCCGACGTTCGCGCGCTGTTCGAGGCCGCGGCCGCGGCCGGGCCGACGCGCCCGGGGTGGCGACCCTGGCAGGTGCTCGGCGGACCGGGCACGGGCAAAACAGCCCTGCTCGTCGACCTCGCCGCCGACCGCATCGCGGCGGGCGACGATCCCGAATCCGTGCTGGTCCTTGCCCATTCGAAGCAGGCAGCGAGCGCGGCCCGCGACGCCATCACCGCGCGCCTGGCCGGCCCCGACGCCGAGGGCGGCGTACCCGGCGCGACCAGGGAGCCACTGGCCCGCACCCTGCACTCCTACGCCTTCTCGGTGCTGCGCAGGCACGCGACCGCACACGGCAACCCGCCGCCGCGTTTGCTGACCGGTGCCGAGCAGGATGCGGTGCTGCGAGAAATGCTGCGCGGCGACCTGATCGACATCGCGGCGGGCGCGGCCGACCTGTGGCCGGAGCGGCTGCAACCCGCGTTGGCACTCGGCGGGTTCGCCGAACAGTTGCGCGATCTGATGTTGCGGGCTACCGAACGCGGGCTCGGGCCCGAGGATCTGGTGCGACTCGGTCGCGAGCACGGTAAACCGGAGTGGGTGGCGGCGGGCAGGTTCGCGGTGCGCTACGAGCAGACGATGCTGCTGCGCTGGTCGGTGGGTGTCGAAGCGCCGGAGGCGACCGCACCCGCACTGGACGCCGCCGAACTGATCGGCGCCGCACTGGACGCGCTGGCCGGCGACGCCGATCTGCTCGCCGCCGAACGCGCCCGGATCAGGTACCTGCTGGTCGACGATGCACAGCATCTCGACCCGCAGGCCGCGATGCTGGTCAGGGCGATCGGGCACAGCGCGCACACCACCGTCGTCGCGGGCGATCCCGACCAGGGCATCTTCGCCTTCCGCGGCGCGGACGCCCGGTTCGTCGCCGACCTGCCCGCGCCCGACGGGCAGCGAATCGTGCTGCGCGACAACCATCGTTCGGGCGGTCCGGTGGAGCTGGCGGTCGCCCGGGTGGCGGCGAAGTTGCCCGGCAGTGCGCCACAACGCTTTTCGTTGCCGAAGCGCGCGGACCAACCGGCCGACGACGGCACCGAGGTGCGGGTGCGGGTGCTCGCCACGCCCGCGAAGGAGGCCGCCCTCATCGCCGACCACCTACGACGGGCGCACCTGACCGGTGGGGTGCCGTGGTCGCGGATGGCGGTGATCGTCCGGTCGGTGCCGCTGTCGCTGCCGCCGCTGCGCCGGGCGCTACTGGCGGCGGGTGTGCCCGTGCAGCAGCCCGCGCTGGACACACCGTTGGCCAGGCGGCGTGGCGCGGCCTGGATGCTGCTGTCGCTGCGGGCATTGCTCGCGGGCGAGAAAGGCTCGGCGTTCGAGCCGGAGGACGCGCTGGACTTGCTCGCCGGCCCACTTGGCGGCGCAGATCAGATCACGCTGCGGCGGTTGCGGCGTGGTGTGCGACGCAGCGTGCTGGAATCCGAGCGGAACAAGGCGAAGTTCGGCCGGGGCGCGGACGAGGCTCCGGAAAGCGAGTACTCCGAGCGGAATCCGGGAGAGCCCGACCGGGCAATCGAGAGTTCGGAACGGGAAACAGGACTGCCCGAGCAGAGTCCGGGCAGCGTCGAGCGGGCCGCGGACGACGCGGATTGGTATGGGGTGGACGCCGAATGGAGCATCGAAGACTCCGAATGGCGTGGCAGCGAGGCCGAACTGGAAGGTGTGGACGCCGACCAGCAGGCTGATTCGCCTTACGTAGCCGTCGGTGACCCCGGCTCAGCCGTCGCGACCGACGCGACGACTACCGCCGCCGCCGACGCGATCGCCGCGCCTGACACAACCACCGTCGACAGCACAGCCGCGCAAGCGAGCAATTCCACAGACTCCGCTGACGGTCCCGCGACGAGCGGTGAGTCCGTCGTACTCCGGCACGGCATAGATCAATCGTCTGCGGAGGTGCTGCGGGATCTGCTGATCGGGTCCGGTGATCTGCGCATCCTGGAGCGGCTGACCGATGTTGAGGCGGCACCGCTGCGCCGGGTGCTCGACGCGCTCGAGCGTGCTCGGAAGGCGCGTCGTCGCGGTGCGGGGCTGGAGGATGTGCTGTGGGCACTGTGGACCGCCTCGCGGCTGGAGCGACGCTGGGTCGCGCAGTCCGAACGCGGTGGCGCGGTGGGTATGCAGGCCGACCGCGATCTCGATGCCGCCGTCGGATTGTTCGACGCGGCCGCGGCCTACGTGGATCGGCTGCCTCGCGCGAGTATCGAGGGCTTCGTGGAATACCTGCTGCAGCAGGAGATTCCGAACGGCTCGGCGCCGCGCACCGCGCCCAAGGAGGCGGTCGCCCTGCTCAGCGCGCACGCCGCCGCGGGCCGGGAGTGGGACGTCGTCGCGGTCGCCGCTGTGCAGGAAGGGATCTGGCCGAACCCGCGGGCGCGCGGGACGCTGTTGAACACCGAGGACCTGGTGGACCTGACCGCAGGCATCATCGACGGCGGCGAGCAGGTGAGCCGGGCGGCGCCGATTCTCGCCGAGGAACGCAGGCTGCTGCTCGTCGCGTGCAGCCGGGCCCGGCGTTCGTTGCTGGTCACCGCGGTGGAGTCGGTTTCGGGGGAGCGCGATCTCGTTCCGTCGCGGTTCCTGGCCGAGCTGCTCGGGCACGACGAGGACGGGGAGCCCGGCGCGCTGCCGATCGCCGACCCCGGCCGCGCCCTGGTCATGCACTCGCTGGTGGCCGAGTTACGTGGCGCCGTCTGCGACCCCGAGGCCGACCTGGACCGCAGGCAACGGGCCGCGCACCAGTTGGCGCGCCTGGCCAGTGCCGGTGTACCGGGCACCCACCCCGACGAGTGGTACGGCACCGCCGAGTTGAGTTCGGCGCGGTCCCTGTGGGAGGAGGACGAGAGCCCGATCGGTCTCTCGCCGTCCACCGTGGAGCTGCTGCGCACCTGCCCGCTGCGCTGGGCGCTGGAGCGGCACGGCGGCACCGACGGCGACAACCCGCACGCCGTCAAGGGCAACCTGGTGCACACCCTGGTGCAGGCGCTGGCCGGTCAGGTGCCCGAGGCGCAGGTGCGCGCCGCACTCGAAAAGGCTTGGCAGTCCGTGGATCCCGGATCCGGCTGGCATTCCCGGCAGGAGCTGCGGCGCACCGAGGCCATGCTGGAGACCTTCATGGCCTGGGTGCGCAACACCCGCGGCGAACTCACCCAGGCCGGGGTCGAGGTGCCGGTGGACTGCGTGCTGCCGCCGCGGACGGAAGACGAACGGCCCGTGCGGATTCGCGGCCGGGTCGACCGGTTGGAGCGCGACGCGCTGGGCCGCTTCGTGATCGTGGACGTGAAGACCGGGAAGTCGCCGGTCACCAAGCAGGCGGCGGTGGATCACGCGCAGCTGGCGACGTATCAGGTGGCGGCGGCGATGGGCGCGCTGGACGCGGAAGCGCGGGAAGAATCAGGCTCCGCCGATGGGCCGACCGATTCGGCTGCCGGCGAATCGGTCACCGCTGCAAGCGAACCGGACGCCGACGAGCAGGACTCGGACGAACACATCGCCGAGGCAAGCGATGCTCCCGGCGCACTCGGCGAGCCGGGCGGTGCTCGATTGGTCTACGTGGCCAAGCCGAGCAGCAAGGAGGGCGCCACCCAGCGCATGCAGCCGCCGCTCGATCCGGAGGCGCTGGACAAGTGGCGCAACACCATTCACGACGCCGCCGCGGCCACCGAAGGCCCGAGCTATCTCGCGATGCGCAACGACGGTTGCCGCCACTGCCCGGTCGCGGGCAGCTGCCCCGTCCAGGACACCGGTAGGCAGGTGACCGACGAGTGAGCGAGCGCCGGCGAGTCGATCGCCAACACAGCGTGCTGCCGGGCGTCACAGAACCGAGCCGCAGCGAGGTGACGTCGTGAACGACAAGCCCCGCCGCGTTCCGCTGCCGATCTGTGGCCCCGAATGTCTGTGCTGCTCGGTCGTACCGGAGCGGGCGATCGACCCCGCGGCGCACGCGGGTGTCGGGCCGCGTCGCCGCGCCACCGGCCCTCGTCGGGCACGACCCGGCGGTCCCGTGCCGCCCGGCGCCGCGGCGTGCGGCACCACCGAGGCGCAGCCGTGACCGGCGGCCGGGTAACCCCGCATCAGTTGGCCGACGCGCTCGGTCTGCCGCCGCCCACCGACGAACAGGCGGCGGTGATCGCCGCGCCGCCTGGCCCGACCTTGGTCGTCGCGGGAGCCGGGGCGGGCAAGACGGAGACGATGGCCGCCCGCGTGGTGTGGATGGTCGCCAACCGCCTGGTGCTGCCCGATGAGGTACTCGGCCTGACGTTCACCCGAAAAGCCGCGCAGCAGTTGACCGCTCGCATCCGGACCAGGCTGGCCCGGCTGGCCGGTGCGCCGTTGCTGCGCGAGCTCGACCCGTCCGGGCAGCTGCGGGCGCAGCTGTCCGGCGCGGAGCCGGAGATCAGCACCTACCACTCGTACGCGGGCAGGCTGCTCACCGAACACGGCCTGCTGCTGCCGGTGGAGCCCTCGGCGACGCTACTCACCCAGACCCAGCTCTGGCAGCTCGCGCATCAGGTGGTGCGCACCTGGGACGGCGATCTGGACACCGACCGCACCCCCGTCTCGGTCACCGAGGCGATCCTCGCCCTGGCCGGCCAGCTGGCCGAGCACCTGGTCGAGCCGGAACAATTGGCCGAGGCGCACACCGACCTGGAGAAGTTGGTACACACGCTCCCGCCCGGCCCGCGGCAGCGCGGTGGGCCGAGCCAAGCCCTGCTGAGCATCCTGCAGGTGCAGCGCGAACGCATCGCGCTGCTCCCACTGGTGCAGCAGCTGGCCGACGCGTTGCGCCGCCGCGGCGCCCTGGATTTCGGCGCGCAGATGTCGTTGGCCGCCCGCCTCGCCGCCGAACACCCGGAGGTCGCCACCGCCGAACGTGCCCGCTTCCGCCTCGTCCTGCTCGACGAGTACCAGGACACCGGCCACGCCCAACGAGTTCTGCTGGCCGCCTTGTTCGGTGGTGCGCCCGAGACCGATCCGTCCGCACGCCCTGAGCGGCCGACGAGTGCGCGGGAGCCGCGACACACCGGACGGCCGGCGAGCGAGGAGTCGCAAGCTGGCAAGCGACGCGGCGGCGCCGAGTCTTCGAATGCCGAAGCGCGGGAAGCTTCGTCACGCGACGGCCAACGGCTGGCGGTCACCGCGGTCGGCGACCCGATGCAGTCGATCTACGGCTGGCGCGGAGCCTCCGCCGCGAACCTGCCGCGCTTCGCCACCGACTTCCCCAGTGCCCCCGGTGTTCCCGCGCCGACGCTGCCGCTGCTGACCAGTTGGCGCAATCCGCCCGAGGCGCTGGCGCTGGCGAACCTGGTAGCCGACCCGTTGCGCCGCAAAGCCATCGAGGGCGGCGGCGTGACGGTCGACGCCCTGCGCGCGAAACCCGATGCGGGACAGGGCGTGGTGGCGCTGGCGTTGACCGAAACCGTTGCCGAGGAACGCGAGTGGCTGGCCGGGCGGATCGTCGAGGAGTGGGCGGCCCGTCGCGCCGCGGGGGAGCCGCCGCCCACCTCGGCCGTCCTGGTGCGCCGCAATGCGGACGCCTCGCCGCTCGCGGAGGCGCTACGCGCCGAGGGCTTGCCGGTGGAGATCGTCGGGCTCGGCGGTCTGCTCGCCACTCCCGAGGTCGCCGATATCGTCGCCACGCTGCGGCTGATCGCCGAACCCGGCTCGGGTAGCGCGGCGATGCGGGTGCTCACCGGCGCCCGCTGGCGCATCGGTGTCGCCGATATCGCGGCGCTGGCCCGCCGCGCGCGCACGCTCTCGATCAGTCGCTTCACCAGCGGTGACGCCCCGGACATCACCGACGGCAGCACGCTGGCCGAGGCGTTGCGCGAGGTGGCGCCCGAACCCGCCGAGCAGGCCGGCCTGGCCGACGCGATCGCCGATCCCGGTCCGCGCGAACAGTATTCGGAGTCGGGTTTCGCCCGGATCGAGGCCTTGAGCCGGGAACTCGCCGCACTGCGCGAACGCAGCGGCCAATTGCTGACCGAGCTGGTCGCCGACGTGGAGCGGACCATCGGCGTCGGCGTGGAGACCCAAGCCCGCCGGGCCATGTCGGGTACCGGCGCGGGGCGCGAGCATCTGGACGCCTTCGCCGAGGTGGTCGCCGGATACGCGGCCGATTCCGGTGCGTCGCTGAGTGGATTGCTGTCCTTCCTCGCCGCCGCCGAGTCGGTCGAGAACGGCCTGGAGCCGGGCGAAGTCGAGGTCGCCAAGGACCGGGTGCAGGTGCTGACCGTGCACGCGGCGAAGGGGCTCGAGTGGGAGATCGTCGCGGTGCCGCACGTGGTGCGCGGCGTCTTCCCGTCGGGGACCGCGTCGGGCACCTGGCTCGGTGCGCTCGCCGAACTCCCGACGAAGCTGCGCGGCGACCGGCAACAGGACGACGCCGCCGAAGGTGTGCCAGTCCTCGACCTGGCCGACCTGTACGACCGCGCCGACCTGGAACGCGCGATCAAGTCGCACAAAGAAGCACTGGAGCGCCGCCGCATCGACGAAGAGCGCCGCCTCTTCTACGTCGCCCTCACCAGAACCGAACGCGTGCTTCTCGTTTCGTCGCATCACTGGGCCGAGACCGGCACCACGCCGAAGGGCCCCTCCGACTTCCTGCTCGAGCTGAAACACGCCGGCGAATCCGCCGACAGTCCCGCCAACGGCGTCGTCGACGTCGCCCGCTGGGACGACCCACCGGCGCACGACGCGGTGAACCCGTTCACCGACAACCCGGCCACCGCCGAATGGCCGCGCGATCCCCTCGGCGACCGCCGCGACCCCATCGAGCAGGGGGCCGCGCTCGTGCGCGCCGCCCTGGCCGAACTCCGTGCCAAACCGCCCGCGCCGCGGGCAACGGCACGCGAGAAGAACAGCGCAGCCGAACCACCGGCCGCTGTCCGGGCATCGGGAGCCGCGTCCGAACCCGGCGAACCGGAAGCCGCTCTCGAACCGGATAGCGTCTCGGCGGGTCTCTTCGACAGCACCTCGGCTGCAGCAGGTTTCAGCGACCCGTACCCGTTCGAGCCGCCGGACGACATCGACGCCTTGCCACCGGACCCCATGGACGCCATGCCGCCGGACCTCGACACCGTGCCGCCGGACCCCATGGGCGCCCACCCCGAGCACTTCATCGATATCCCACCCGACCCCATGGACGCGTCTCTCTCCGACGAGGACATCGCCTTCGCCACCGCACAATTCGCCGCAGACCAGCCACTCGACCCGATCACCCCCGCCCACGACCCCGACGACCCCGACGGTTGGGCCGCCGACGTCGACGCCCTACTCGCCGAGTTCGAGTCCGAGCAGGCCGCCGCCGAAGAGGTCGAACTCCCCGGCCAGATCGCCGCGACCGCGCTGGTGGAGATGCGCGCCGACCCGGCGAAACTCGCCGCGCGCCTGCGCCGTCCGCTGCCGTTCCCGCCGAGCCCGCTGGCCCGCCGCGGCACCGCGTTCCACGCCTGGGTGCAGCGCTGGTTCGGTTCGACCCGGCTGCTCGGCCTGGACGAACTCCCCGGCGCGGCCGACGGCAGCACCGCCGCGGACGCGGGCGTCGACGACGAGCTGACCGCGATGCAGGACGCGTTCCTGAACTCCTCGTGGGCCAACCGCAGCCCGATCGATGTGGAGGTCCCGTTCGAAACGTCGCTCGCGGGCACCGTGATTCGCGGCCGGATGGACGCGGTGTTCGCCGAGCCGGGCGGCGGCTGGATCGTGGTCGACTGGAAGACCGGCGCCGAGCCGACCCCCGCCGAGGAGCCCGCGGTCGCCATGCAGCTGGCCGTCTACCGGCTGGCCTGGGCCAGGCTGATGGCGTCCAGGGAGGGCAGGCCCGAGCAGGAGATGCTCGAACGCATCAGTGCCGCTTTCCATTACGTGCGCACCGGCCGGACCATCGCGCCGGCGGCGCTGGCCGGGCCGGACGAACTGGCCGAGCTGATCAGGAACTCCGCGCCGACCGGCTCACCTTCAACGCCTGGATGACCAGCGGAACCTGCAACGGCAGCCGCAGCACCGTGCCGACCTTCATCAGCTGGGAGGCCTTCTTGTTGCCGAGCGTGTCGACGGCCATCTGCACGTTCGCGGGGAGCACCGCGAGGAACAGCAGCGCGGCCAGCCGCCCGCCGAGGCTTCGGGTCCGCGGGACGGCCAGCGCCGCGGCGACGCCGATCTCGGCGACGCCGGAGGCATAGGTGTAGTTGCGCGCCTCGCCGGGCAGCGCGCGGGGCACGATCCCGTCGAAGAACTTGGGCGCGACGAAATGCAGGACCCCCATGGGGAACAGCAGGGCGGCGATGGCCAGTGCGGGGCGGCGCCCGGCGGCGCGGGCGGGTACGTGAGCGTTTTCTGCCATGAGGCACCTTCGCATTACCCGGCATTCGCGTCGAGAGCGGGTGGTATCCCCGGAAACAGGTAGGCTCCCGTGCTGTGCCGGAGGGACAAGCAGAGCCGGGAACAGCCGACTCGTTGAATACCAGGGCGGGTGAGTCCGCTGTTCGGTGATCGAGCGCGCACGCTCGGGCTGTCGAATCGCCCGCATTTCGCGTTGGTTGGCGTGCTGCGCATCCCGGAAGTGCAGACCAGTCCGTGGATTTCGCTGACCCGCCGGGTGTTGTTCGCGATCGGGCTGCTGTTCGCCGCGGCCATGGTGGTGTTCATCGGCCGGGACGGTTACCGCGACAATTCGGGCGATCCGCTGTCGTTTCTCGACGCGTTCTATTACGCCACGGTGTCGCTGTCGACCACCGGCTACGGCGATATCGCGCCGATCACGCCGCAGGCGCGACTGGCCAACATCATCATCATCACGCCGCTGCGTGTGCTGTTCCTCATTGTTCTCGTCGGTACCACCCTCGGCGTGCTGACGGAACGGTCCCGGCAGGCTTTCAAGATTCAGCGATGGAGGCACAGCGTGCGCAATCACACCGTGGTCGTCGGATACGGCACGAAGGGACGGACCGCGATCGACGCGATGCTCGGCGACAATGTGCAGCCCGCCGACATCGTGGTGGTCGACACCGATGTGATCGCGCTGGAGGCCGCCGCGAACGCGGGCCTGGTGACGGTGCACGGCTCGGCCACCCAGTCCGACGTGCAGCGGTTGGCCGGCGTGCAGAACGCGTCCTCGGTGGTGGTTGCGACCAACCGCGACGACACCGCGGTGCTGGTCACCCTCACCGCCCGGGAGCTCACCAAGAGCGCCAAGATCGTGGTCGCGATCCGCGAGGCGGAGAACACCCACCTGGTCCGCCAGTCCGGCGCCGACTCGGTGGTGGTCTCCTCGGAGACGGCGGGCAGGCTGCTCGGCGTCGCGACGACGACGCCCTCGGTGGTCGAGATGATGGAAGACCTGCTCACTCCGGAAGAGGGGTTCGCGATCGCCGAACGCGATGTCGATCCCTCGGAGATCGGCGGCTCCCCGCGGCATCTGAGCGACATCGTGCTCGGCGTGGTGCGCGCCGGCGTGCTGGTCCGGGTCGGCGAGCCGGAAGTGGACTCGCTCGAGGGCAGCGACAAGCTGCTCTACATCCGCCGCACGGCCAAGTAAGGCCGCGGCACGGGAACCGGGCGTTCGGCGCGATAGTCTCGGAGGGTGCCGGTCTTTCAGCTCAATGGTGTGCCCTTGCTGTCCCGTTCCGTACTCGATCGTGCTGAGGAGACGCGAGGCGACGCGCAGGCCCTGTCGGAAGGCTGGCGCGACGCCAAGCTGCTGCGGGTGAACGCGCGCGGACAGGTCAGATTCGAGAACAGCGCTCTCGTTCTGGACAAGGCCATCGACCTGTCGCCCGAGCCGAGCCCCGACGCGGTGTTCCTCGGCATCGACGGCGGTGTGCACCTGTGGGCGGTGCGCGACCGGGAGCTCACGGGCTCGCTGACCGACCTGCGCGGCATGTCGAACACGGTCGACGATCTCACCGCCGGGGTGCTCTCCACTGCGGTCGCCCTGCTGAACTGGCATGACAAGGCCGGATTCCACAGCGCCGACGGCACCGTCACCACGTCGAGCAAGGGTGGCTGGTCGCGGGTCACCGAGAGCGGTTACGAGGAGTTCCCGCGGATCGATCCCGCGGTCATCTGCCTGATTCACGACGGCGCCGACCGGGTGCTGCTCGCGCGGCAGCACAGCTGGCCGGAGACGCTGTTCTCGCTGCTCGCAGGATTCGTCGAGGCGGGCGAGTCGCTGGAGCGGTGCGTCGAGCGGGAGGTGAAGGAGGAGGTCGGCGTCGATGTGCGCGACATCCACTACCTGGGGAGCCAGCCGTGGCCGTTCCCCCGGTCGCTGATGCTCGGCTTCGCCGCGGTCGGCGATCCGGCGCAGCCGCTGGTCTTCTCCGACGGCGAGATCGCCGAGGCGCACTGGTTCACCAGGGACGAGGTGCGCGCGGCGCTGGCGGCGGGCGACTGGTCGGCGCAGGGTTCGGGCGCGCGGCTGTTGCTGCCGGGCTCGATCTCCATCGCCCGCACCATCATGGAGTCCTGGGCCGCGCTCGACTGAGTCGAGCGCACACGAAAGGCCCGCGGCGGGCCGAAGTAGGCCGCGCGGATATGTGCGAACGGCGTCCGATCAGCGCACGGTGGCGTGCCGATCAGGGCGCCGTGGCGTCCTGATCAGGCGAGTGCGGCGAGCGCCTTCTTGACGTCCACCAGCGACGGGTTGGTCGCCGTCGAGCCGTCCGCGAACTTCACCGTCGGCACCACATGGTTGCCGCCGTTGACGCTGCCGACGAACTCGGCCGACGCCGGATCTTGTTCGATGTCGATCTCGACGTAGCTGATACCGGACTCGTCCAGCTGCTTCTTCAGCCTGCGGCAGTAACCGCACCAGGTGGTCGAGTACATCGTCAGGTCGGGAGTTGCGTCAGTCACGAAGGATGCAACGTTGCCAGGGCCGATGGTGTTCCGCGCGGTGGTTACCCGAGCGCAATGGTGCCGTCGGTCGGTCAGCTACCTGAGGCACGGCCACAGCGATCCCCGATCGAGGACCCGCGCGGCGAACTGGCGCTGAGGACCACCCCGAACTGGGGAATGATATTGCGCCTCGGCCTGATACAACTCACCGAACACGACCATGCGGTGATCGCGGCAGCGATGTCGGGCGAGTGAGGCAGGCCGATGCGAAACAATGGGCTACGCAGCGAATTCGAGCACGTCGACGAGAGTCCCGGCCTGCTGCTCTGGCAGGTGACCAACCGCTGGCAGGCCGCCCAGCGCGCGGCCCTGGCCCCCTTCGAACTCACCCATGTGCAGTTCGTGCTGCTCGCCTCGCTCACCTACCTCACGGTCGCCGGCGATCCGGTCATGCAGCGTGACCTCGCCGCGCAGGCCGCCACCGACCCGATGATGACCTCCCAGGTGCTGCGCGTGCTCGAACAGAAGGGCCTGGTCGAGCGGCGCGATCATCCGAGTGATCGGCGGGCGAAGTCGCTGGTGCCCACCGAAGCCGGTGCGGCACTGGCGGATCGAGCGGTGGTCGCGGTGCAGGCCTGTGACCGCGAGTTCTTCGGTCCGCTCGGGCCGCGGACCGGGCAATTCGGTGTCGATCTACGGCGCCTGCGCGACCGGCGGCTATAGCACCTCGTCGATGCCGAGACCGTGGTTCGGCCGCCGCCACCTGCGGCGATCGGATCCGAAGTCCCACTGCCCTGCGGCATACGTCTGGCACAACACCGCCCACAGGAACAGCGCCACCACGCCGTACACCAGCCCGAGCGCCCCGAGGTGCGGACCGAGGGCGCCGAGCAGCACCGCGAGCAGCGCGCACGGTAGCGGCCAGGTCAGTACCCAGCGCCACCCCGCCCCGCTGCGCGCGCCGCCGAGCCCGGTGATCACGAAGTACGCCGCCGCGCCGCCACCGAGCGACCAGCCGATGCCGGTGGACACGTGCCCGTCCGCGTGCTCGACGGCCAGACCTAGACCCGCGGTGATGGTGGCGATCGCCGCGGTGATCCAGCAGTGCGTCGCCATCGCGTACTGCCGCGAGATCGAGCCGTCGGGGTCGCCGCCCGTCATCAGGCGCGGCACGAAGCCGTACATCAGGGTCAGCGCCCACAGGCTCGCCAGGATCACGAACGCGCCGAAGCCGAGGGCGAGCACCGGTGCGTGCCAGCGCACGCCGCCCACCGCGGCGATCACCGCGATGACACCCTCGCCGAGCACGATGATCACGTACAGCCCGAGGCGTTCGCCGAGATGCGCCGAGTCGGCGTGCAGCGCCGTGATTTTCGGCGGCTCGACACCCCGGAACCGGCGCGAACCGCGCAATCTGCGATCGATCGCCTCCTGCGCACCCGCCAGCATCCGCTCGCCGGTCATCGCGAACATCAGCCACAGATCCAGCGCGAGACCCAGCGCCCAGAGGCCGTACTTCCACGGCTCGGGCACCCACAGCGAGACGATCCACGGCAGCACGCCGATGGACAGTTGCGCGATCGGCCAGTCGACCACCAGCGTGCCGCGGCCCCAGACCTGCGCGGCGACCATTCGCACGAGCACGTAGACCGCCGCGAACGTGGTCGCATGCCGGTCCGGGATCCCGGCGACCGCGCTCGCCATCACGCCGAGACCGAGCATCGCCGCCAGCATCAGCCGGATCCTGGTGTGGTCGCGCGCGATGTTGCCGTACAGCATCATGCACGCCCAGGCCGTCCAGAAGGCCAGGTAGAGCAGCAGGTACAGGCCGAAATCGGCGAGCGAGGGCCCACGGTGCAGCAGGTGGGTGAGCTGGCCGATCCCGGCGACCGCGACCAGGTCGAAGAACAGCTCCATCCAGGTCGCATGCCGGTCGGTCGGTTGTGCGTCCGTTGACGGCGTGTCGTGTGCCACGAGGCGAGAGTATTGCGCGGGCCGCGTGAGTTGTCGGCGGTCACTGTCATGATGGGTGCCGTGTCGTCAACCAGTACACACCAACCGACCGGCCTCGAGCTGGATTCGCTCGACCCCGAACAGGCCGCCGCCGTGCGCGCGCCACGGGGTCCGGTGTGTGTACTCGCGGGGGCGGGCACCGGCAAGACCAGGACCATCACCCATCGCATCGCGCACCTGGTCTCCGCGGGACACGTGAAGGCCGACCAGGTGCTCGCGGTGACCTTCACCGCGCGGGCGGCGGGGGAGCTGCGCAGTCGGTTGCGCGCCCTCGGACTGGGCGGTGAGGCGAACCAGGTGCAGGCGCGCACCTTCCACGCGGCCGCGCTGCGCCAGCTCAAATACTTCTGGCCGCAGATCGTCGGCGACGTGCCGTGGCGGCTGATCGACGGCAAGTTCCCGATCGTCGCGCAGGCGGCGAACCGGGCCGGGCTCTCCTCGGCCACCGACAGCGTGCGTGACCTGCTGAGCGAGATCGAGTGGGCGAAGGCCTCGCTCATCGCCCCCGAGGACTACCCGGCGGCGGTGGCCAGGAACCGGCGCGAGACGCCCTACGACGCGCTGCGGGTGGCCGAGGTATACGCGGGCTACGAGAAGCTCAAGGCCACGCCGGACGGCCTGCTGCTCGACTTCGATGATCTGCTGCTGCACACCGCGGCGGCGCTGGAGGACTACCCGGCGGTGGCCGACGAATTCCGCGGCCGCTATCGGAGCTTCGTCGTCGACGAGTACCAGGACGTCACCCCGCTGCAGCAGCGCGTGCTCGACGCCTGGCTCGGCGACCGCGACGACCTGACCGTGGTCGGCGACGCCAACCAGACGATCTACTCGTTCACCGGCGCCACCCCCGGCTATCTGCTCGACTTCTCCCGCCGCTTCCCCGACGCCACCGTGGTCCGCCTGGAACGCGACTACCGCTCGACCCCGCAGGTGGTGTCGCTGGCGAACCGGGTGATCGGCGTGGCCCGCGGCCGCATCGCGGGCACCCGGCTGCAACTGATCGGTCAGCGCCCGGACGGGCCCGAGCCGGTCTTCGCCGAGTTCGAGGACGGTCCCGCCGAGGCCGCCGCGGTCGCCACGTCGATCAAGCGGCTGATCGATGCGGGCACGCCCGCCGCCGAGATCGCCGTGCTCTACCGGATCAACGCCCAGTCCGAGAGCTATGAGCAGGCGCTCACCGAACGCGGCATCCCCTATCAGGTGCGCGGCGGTGAAGGCTTCTTCTCGCGTCCCGAAGTGCGGCAGGCGGTCTCGGCGCTGCGCCAGGCCGCCGCGCGCGACGACCTGCCCGGCGCGGCGCGCAGCGGCGCCGCGCTGGTCACCCTGGTGCGCGCGGTGCTGGCCCCGCTCGGCCTGACAACCGCGGAGCCGGCCGGTGCCCAGGCCAGGGAGAAATGGGCCTCGCTCGTCGCACTGGTCACCCTCACCGAGGAACTGGTCGAGCACGACGAAAAGCTCGACCTGCCCGGCCTGCTGCGCGAGCTGGCCGCCCGTACCGAGGCGCGGCACCCACCGACCGTGCAGGGCGTCACGCTCGCCTCGCTGCATGCCGCCAAAGGGTTGGAGTGGGACGCGGTCTTCCTGGTCGGCGTCGCCGACGGCACCCTGCCGATCGCGCACGTGCTCGCCGACGACGGTTCGGTCGGCGACGAGGCGAAACTGGAAGAGGAACGGCGGCTGCTCTATGTCGGCGTGACCAGGGCGCGCGTTCATCTGCAGCTGTCCTGGGCGCTGGCGCGCGGCGAGGGGAAGCGGCGCACCCGGCGCCGGTCCCGGTTCCTCAACGGCCTCGTGCCCGACGATTCCCCGGCTTCCAGGATCGCGGCGCCGGTTTCGGAGACCGCGAAAGGTATCCGCCCCACCTGCCGAGTGTGTGCGAAGCCACTCATCGGCACCTATGCGACTATGCTCGGCCGCTGTCGCCGTTGTCCGGCGGAGCTCGACGCCGAGCTGCTGGTGGCACTGCAGGAGTGGCGCGCGGAGAAGGCACAGGCATTGCAGGTGCCCGAATTCGTGGTGTTCACCGACACCACGCTGACCGCCATCGCCGAACAACTCCCAGGTGACGACGCCGCGCTGACCGCGATCGCCGGCATCGGCGCCAAGAAGCTCGAACAGTACGGCGCCGACGTGCTCGCGATCATCGCTTCGCGGCTCCGCGCAAGACCCCAAAACCGCAGGTAGAAAATAGGTTGTACCGTTTCGCGAACTTGCCTATGGTGGGTTCTACGCACCGGGAGGTCATCCCGGCGCGCACAGTCGTCAGACACAACGAGTTATGGAGGGAGGCAGACGTGTACATCAATTACTTCAGCGGCAGCGACGTTGCGGTGACTTCACCCATGTCGGCCTCCCGGGGGATCCTCGCCTTGCAGGGGATCGGTCTGTCCGAAATCGGTGCGTTCGGCACGCAGGCGCAACTCGCGCCCATGCATGCCCATGGCTGCGCCGTCATTCAGGACAAGCCCAACGCGGGTAGCTGGCACCCGTCTGTCGTCACCACGACGGCAGACAACGTTGTCGTCATCGCAGCAGACGCCGGTTATGAGCCGGCGGATCTGCAGGCAGCACGCCTCCGCCCCGCAAACCAAGCGATCGTGATCAGGACTCGGCAGAGATGTCGAATACCTAGGTAGGGAATCTCCCTCCCAGACCTCCTGGCCACGGATCGCACGAAGCGAAACCGTGGCCAATCTTTTTCGGCCCTTCAGCCAGCCGGCACCGGTTTCGCGGACAACACAACGAACCGCTGCAACGAGCTGAAGGAGAACGACGTGTTCACCGCCCAGGAATGGCCAGAAGCCACTACTGACGTGACATGCCGAACCGTGGCCCCCATCACCCGGGCCAGGGAGGTCAACAAGGTTCTGCCTTGCCGTGCCGGAGACCCCGATCTCTGGTTCGCCGAGAGCCCTAACCAGTTGGAGCAGGCCAAGGCGCTGTGCGCCAGTTGCCCCATCCGGAAGGGCTGCTTGACCGCAGCCATGGATCGGCGTGAGCCGTGGGGTGTCTGGGGTGGCGAAATCTTCGAACAGGGAGTCGTCATCGCCCGCAAGCGCCCGCGCGGCCGTCCGCGCAAGATCGCGGTCCCGGCATGAATCCGGGAGTAGCTTCCCTCCCTCCGGTCGATGTGCTCGATTCGGTTGGTCCTGACACGGGCCGAGCCAACGAACGAGAAAGCAGACGAACCGCTCACCGTTGCCCGGTGGGCGGCTCGTTTGCGTTGTGCTACAGGGGTTTTGGAAGTCAGGTTCGTCGCGGCCCGTGGGGTGCCCGGCGGACCGTCAGCCCGTCGGCAACGGCGAGCAGTAGTGTTCTGGTGTCGTCGGCGTGCGCCCACCAGCGGTGGCGCACGCCCGACGGGCAGTAGTAGGAGTCTCCGGTGGACAGGATCGCCTCGTCGCCGTCGGCGACGACCGTGATCGTCCCGGAGACCACGTAGATCAATTCGTCGTTCCCATGGGTGAATTCGCGCTCGCCCCGCCTGGTTCCGCCGGTGAACTCGAGCGCCCGCAGCTCCCTGGCGCCGTGCACCAGCGAGCGCACCGACCCGTCGTTGTCCCACTCCGTTTGATCGAGGCTGCCCTCGCCCGCGCGCACGATCGCCGAGCCAGGGGCACTGTCGGCCGCCGCCAGCAGTTCCGTCGCCGTGGTGCCGAGCGCGTCGGCGATGCGTTGCAGCGAGCGCAGGCTCGTGTTGGTGCGCCCGTTCTCCAATTGGCTCAGAAATGATTGCGACAATTCGGTCTTCGCCGCCAGCTGTGCCAGCGTCAGCCGAGCCGCGCGCCTGCGGTCGTGCACGACGTTGCCGAGTCCAGGCCACCGCGCCTGATCGTCGCTTCCGTACCGCACCTGCCAAACCTCTCTCGATCCCCACGCACAGTGGCAGGAGTGCGGTGCTGAATCCGCGTGTTTACATCACGCTGATCGGAATACTTCCCGGCGGCCTAAAAGTCGAACACCGAGACGGTGGTCGCGTGCAAGACGCACTCGTTCGAGAAGAAGCCATGGTCGGAGATCGGTTCGCCGCGCCAGACGCCGTCGATGGCGGCGACCACCGGATCGAAATCCTGGGAGCAGAGCGGCGGCACGGTGAAGTCGGCGAGCGCACGGATATTGCCGTCGGCGGCCGCCAAGTTCGCGCAGGCCTGCTCGGCTTTCGGGTGGGTGCCGCCGATCGTCGGCGCGCAGATCAGGCTGACGACGCGTTTGCCACCTACCTCGGTCGATACTCCCGGCCCCACCGACAGTGAGACCACCGACTGCTCCTCGGCGGCGGGTTCGGCACCGACCGGCGCCATCGACACCCCCAGCGCCGCGGCCGCGCCGATCGAGACACCGACTATCCGACCGGTGCGCGACATGGTCATCACCCTTCGTCGACGGAGACGATCCGAGGATGAGGTTAATCGACCGACGACCGCGCATCCCGCAATTCGTGTCGCGGGCCGGGTCGCCGGTTCAGCTGACCGTGCGCTCCTCGCGGAAACCCGGCATCCAGGTGCGGACCAGTTCCATGAACGGCAGTTCGGCGTCGAGTTGGGCGAGGATGCCGACGGAGCCGCCGAGCACCCGGAAGATCATCACATATTCGGCCGGAAGTTGCAGGGCACGTGCGGTTTTCATCTCCTGGCTGGAGATGTCGGAGGCCTTGCCCGCGACCCGCTGCATCCACTTGCGGGTGAAGTGGAACGAGTCGGACTTGATCGGGTCGGTGAACGGGCGCAGGTAGTCGGCGATCTCCTGGTGGGTGACGGTGCGGCCGGGGATGACCCAGCCGTTGTCGTACATGAGCTCGGTCAGTTCCTCGAAGCGCTCCTCGACCGAGAGCGCGAGCATCCGGCCGAGCACGGGGGGAAAGCCGTTCGGCAGCGGTGCGCAGGCGCCGAAGTCGATGACGGCGAGCTTGCCGTCGGCGAGCATCATGAAGTTGCCGGGATGCGGGTCGGCGTGCAGCAGGCCGACGGTCTCGGGGGAGGAGAAGTGGAACCGGCCCATCAGGGTCGCGATCCGGTTACGCAGCTCGCGGGTGCCCTCGGGGTCGGCGGTACCGGCCTGGATGATCGAGGACACGGCGGTGCCGTCCAGCCACTCGGTGACGATGACCTTCGGCGCGCTGGCCACCACCTTGGGCACCACGATCTCCTGGTGCCCGTCGAAACCCTTGGCGAAGGCGCGTTGATTGGCCGCCTCGTTGCGGTAGTCGAGCTCTTCCTCGGTGCGCTCGGTGATCTCGGCGAGGATCGGCTTCACATCGGCGCCGGGGATGACCGACGCGAGCAGCCCGGTCATCCGGTTCAACGTCTTGAGATCCGCGCGCAGCGCCTCGTCGGCGCCCGGGTACTGCACCTTCACCGCGACGGTGCGCCCATCCGACCAGACCGCCTTGTGCACCTGGCCGATGCTGGCCGACGCGGCGGGACGGTCGTCGAACTCCTGGAACCGCTGCCGCCACTGGGTGCCGAGCTGCTGATCGAGCACCCGGTGCACGGTCTCGGCGGGCATCGGGGGCGCGGCGGCCTGCAGCTTGGTGAGTGCCTCGCGGTAGTGCTCGCCGAACTCCTCGGGCACCGCGGCTTCCATCACGCTGAGGGCCTGCCCGAACTTCATCGCGCCGCCCTTGAGCTCACCGAGCACGGTGAACAGCTGCTCGGCGGCCTTCTGGTTCAGCTGCGCGTTGATCTCGGACTTGTCGCCACCGGCCAGCTTCTTACCGAACCCCACGGCGGCCCGCCCGGCGATGCCGAGCGGAATCTTGGCCAACTTGGCGTTACGGGACGAGCGACGGCGCACGATCTCAGACACGTACCCATCATGGCGGACGGAAGCACTTCTTAGCCACGGCAATCTTGAATAGACACCGCCGATGGCAGTGACCCCGATCACTCGGTCACCGACTCGCCCGAGTGATCCCGGCGATCTCGACACGCGGTGAGCCCGGCCGGAATTCGGCGGCATCCGCAGTCCTCGTGCCGCGGCCACTGCCGCCGATCGAGCAGGTACGCGTCCAGATCGACCTCGAGTGTCGCGTCCAAGGTGGCCGGCGCCCGGCGGGTGGACAGGGCGAGGACGGCCTCCACCTCACTGACCGCGAGGGCCGCGGTGGCCGCGATCTTGGCGGGCGAGGCGTGGCCGACCCGGCCCAGCAACTGTGCGGCCAAGTGCGGCCAGTCCGCGTCGTAGTCGGCGCGCAGCAGGTCGGCACAGCGCAGGCAACTGGTCGCGCCGGGCAGCACCAGCGGGCCGATCACGCCGCGGCCGTCGCGGATCCGCACCGGCAGATGGGCGATCCGGTGCTGCACGAGATCGTCGGTGAGGCGCGGGTCGGCGACCAGCACATCGGCCAGCACCACCAGGTCGGTCTGCCAGCCGGACACGGGGGCCGCGTGCGGCCGGTAGTCGCGGGAACGGCTCGGCCGCACACCGAGTCTGCGCAGTCCGGTGGTGATGGCGTCGGACATCGGGCCGAGCCCGTGCACCCGCACCGACCTGATCCGCCCGCCGCGGTCCTCGGGATGCTCGAGCAGTCCGGCCTCGTCCAGCACGTCGAGCAGCGCCATCGCGTGGTCCGGTTCGATGCCGCATTCCCCGGCGCGCCAGACGATGTGGGGCCGCGTCTGCGTGCCGTCCAGCAGCCGTAGGAAGGCAAGCACGGTGTCGGCGTCGAGCCCGGCGGGGTCGAGCAGCAGGGCGGTCTCGGGGTGCCAGCCGAGTTGTACGACGCCGGACGGACGCACCAGCACGGCGATCTGCGGGGGCAGCAGCGGGCCACGACACAGTGAGGTCATGCCCGGCAGTATGCGGCTCCCGCACGCGCCGACCGGCCACGAATCCCCTAGTTATGCACAGGGATTCGTGGCTATCAACAGGACACTCAGGCGGACGGGCCGCTGTCCTTGCCCAGGTCCGGCCCCGGCTGGTCGTCGTCCGCACCCGGATCGGCCGCGTCGGTCTTGTCCCGCTCGGCTTTTTCTCGTGCCTCGGTCTCCGCCAGCTGCGCCAGCGGATCGTCGAACGCGGTGGCCCCGCCGCCGATCACCGCGTCGATGAAGCCTGCGGGGGAGTCCAGGTCGTTGGAGTCGGGCAGCAGGTCCGGATGGGCCCAGACGCCGTCGCGCTGCTCCACGCCCGCGTCGGTGGTGAGCCTGCGCCACAGCGCGGCGGCCTCGCGCAGCTTGCGCGGCCGCAGTTCCAGCCCGACCAGGGTCGCGAAGGTCTGCTCGGCGGGGCCGCCGGTGGCGCGGCGGCGCCGCAGCGTCTCGGCCAGCGCACCGGCGCCGGGCAGCCGTTCGCCGACGGCATCGGTGACCACGACCTCCACCCAGCCCTCGATCAACGCGAGCAGTGTCTCCAGCCGCTCCAGCGCCTGCTTCTGCTCCGGCGTCGTCTGCGGCTCGAACGCGCCCTGGGACAGGATTTCTTCGAGCTTGCCCGGATCGGTCAGCGCCATCGGGTCGATGCCCTGGGCGGCCTCCTCCAGCGCGGAGAAGTCCATCCGGATGCCGCGCGCGTAGTCCTCGACCGCGGCGAGCACCTGCTGGCGCAGCCACGGCACGTGACCGAACAGCCGCTGGTGCGCCGCTTCCCGCGCGGCGAGGAACACCATGATCTCGCTCTCCGGCTGCTCCAGACCCGCGCTGAAGTCCGCGATCGCGGCGGGCAGCAGCGCGGCCGTGCCGGTGGGGCCGAGCGGCAGGCCGATATCGGTGGAGGTCAGCACCTCCTTGGCGAGCTGGCCGAGCGCCTGACCGAGCTGCGAGCCGAAGGCGAGGCCGCCCATCTGACCGAGCATGCCGACCATCGGCGCCGCGAACTCCTTGGCCTCCTCGGGCAGAGATGCGGTCCACATGCCGGAGATCTGCTGCGCCACCGGGTCGCACAGCCGCTGCCAGGTGGACAGCGTCTCCTCGATCCAGTCGTTGGCGGTCCAGGCCACCGTCTTGGTCGCGCCCGCGGGCAGGGTGGTCGCGCCGTCGAGCCAGAGCTCGGCGAGGTGCGCGGCATCGGCGATGGCACTCGCGGTGCTCGCCGACACCGGGGTCACGCTCGACCCGAGCTGTTGCCGGGCGAGCCGCTTGGCGACGTCGTAGTTCACCGGGCCGGCCTGCGCCGAACCGGGCTGGCCCATGCCGCTGAGCATTTGGCCGAGCGAGGTCAACATCTGGCCGAGCTGCGACGGATCGAAACCGCCGCCGGGGCCACCCACTCCGAACGGGTTGTTCGACTCGGGACCGCCCGGCTCGTCACCGCGCTTGCGGTCGTCGTCGTCGCGGTTCGAAAATCCGAAGGGGACGTCACTCATACGGCCAACATTACGCGTGTAGTGCAGGCACTTGATGTTCGCGCGGCGCGAAACCGGGGACGCGCGCGAGCATCGAATGTCCGCCTCCGGCGTCCTTCGACGGCGGCCATCACTACTGTGGTCCAGGTGAATCGTCGGATCCTCACCCTGGTGGCCGCCCTGATCCCGGTGCTCGTGCTCGGCGCCCTCGGCAGCGTGCTCACTGTGCCGTTCGTCGCACTCGGTCCAGGCCCCACCTTCAACACCCTCGGCCAGGTCGACGGCAAAGAGGTGGTGGACGTTCGCGGCACCGAGGTGGACCCGACCACGGGCCATCTCAATATGACCACCGTGTCGGTGCGCGACGGGTTGAGCATCTTCGAGGCGTTCGGCTTCTGGGTGAGCGGCAAGCACGGGCTGGTGCCGCGCGCCGAGGTCTACCCGCCCGGGGTGTCGCGGGACGAGATCGACAAGTCCAACCAGCAGGACTTCAAGGATTCCGAGGGCAATGCCGAGGTCGCGGCGCTGCACTACCTGAACATGCCGACGGTGGTGCTGCTGCGCAAGGTGGCCGAGGACGGCCCGGCCAAGGACGTGCTGAAAGCCGGTGACGAGATCATCAGCATCAACGGCGCGCCGATCGCCGAGCCGAAGGACGTGGTGACGGCCGTGTCGGCACAGCCGCCGGGCGCGCAGCTGACCGTGCGGGTGCGTCGCGAGAGCGCCGAGCAGACCCTGCAGGTGACCCTCGGCGCGCGGCCCGACGACAAGGACAAGGGCTACCTCGGCGTGACACCCGGGGAGGGCGCGCGGCCGCCGTTGCAGGTGTCGTTCAACCTCGCCGACATCGGCGGACCGTCGGCCGGACTGATGTTCAGCCTCGCGCTGATCGACAAGCTCACCCCCGGCGAGCTCGACGGCGGCAAGTTCGTCGCGGGCACCGGCACCATCGATCAGGAGGGCAAGGTCGGCCCGATCGGCGGCATCCAGTACAAGATGATGGCCGCGCGCGACGCTGGTGCCGAGACCTTCATGGTGCCCGCCGCGAACTGCAACGAGGCCAAGCAGCGAACCCCCGAGGGTCTGCGCCTGGTCAAGGTCGAAAACCTCACCGGCGCCGTGCAATCGCTCAACGACATCAACGCGGGCAAGGAACCCGTCAGCTGCGGCTGAGCCGGTCAGTCGCCTGCCCACTCCAGGGTGGCGTGCAGCGCGTCGATGAGGTTGGGCGCCAGGTTCGGGTAGGTGCGCAGGTCCAGGTCGCCGAAGTCGTCGGCGTCGTCCTCTGGCCGCAACTGCAGCAGGCACAGCGACGCGCCCTCGCGCAGCACCGCGGCGAACAGGCGGGCCTCGCGCCGTTCCGGATGCGAGTCGGCCGCGGCCCTGGCGGCGGCGTCGGCCGCCTCGTGGTCGGCGAGCAGCGGCACCAGCGCCTCGTCCAGGGTGGACTCGGCATCGGGCGGCAACACCACGATTTCCTGCACGAGCACACAACCCTGGACGGCGGGCGGCCAGCTGGTGGTCGCGAGGAACTCGTCCAGCGCCACCGAGCCGCCGGTCACCTCGTCCGGATACGACTCCTGCGCAACGGGAGTGAGCTCGGCCGCCTCGTCGACCTCCTCGAGCAGCTCCGGCTGCGCCGCGATCAGGTCCGCGGTGGGTACCAGCGCGAACATCTGCGGCGGTCTGCCCCACCCTTCGGCGTCGACGAAATCGGCCACCTCCCGGACGGCGCGGGCGAGAACCAATTCGGCGTGCAGATCTGCGGGGGTCACGGGGGACATCCAATCAAACGGTCCGCCGCAGCCATCATCAAACCCGCCGCTTCACCCTGGACCTCTCCCAACTGCTAGCGATAGACGGGCCGCCCGTCCCCGACTCCGCTGCCGCAGCGTGAGTTTTGCGAGCGCCGTTCGCGGCCCGTCGCGTGTCCGAGCGGCCGAAGTGCATGCGCCGCAAGCGCGAGTCTCGGCCGCTCGGACACGCGACACCCGGGGGCCGCGAACACCGCCGCGCCCGCGCGGCAAATAAATCTGTCCGATTCCGTAGAGTGGGCCCCGACGGTCCGTAAGGACCACCCCGCAACATCGGACTGCGGCGTCTCGGCCTGCTGTATCGGCGCGAGTGCCGCCGGACCTTGGAGAGTGGCATCGTGGGCATGCGGCCCCCCACCGGCTTACCTTCGCTTTCCCGACGCAGCCGCGTGCTGCTGCTGGCGGCCATTGCCTTAGCGGCGTTGCTGCTACTCGGTCCACGGCTGACCGACACCTATACCAATTGGTTGTGGTTCGGCGAAGTCGGTTTCCGCGACGTATATCTCACGGTCTTGGTGACCCGGATCCTGTTGTTCGTCGGTGTGGCGATCTTCGTCGGCGTCGTCGTCTGGCTGGCCTTGCTGATGGCTTATCGCTCCCGGCCGGTGTTCGTGCCGGTGGCCGGGCCGAACGATCCGATCGCGCGTTACCGCACCACCGTGATGAGCAGGCTGCGGTTGTTCGGTGTCGGTATCCCGGTGCTGCTCGGCTTGCTGTCCGGTCTGGTGGCGCAGTCGAATTGGGTCACCGTGCAGCTGTTCCTGAACAGCAGCACCTTCGACCAGCAGGACCCGCAGTTCCATCTCGATGTCAGTTTCTACGCCTTCGAATTGCCGCTGTATCGGATGGTGTTGAACTGGCTGTTCGTCGCGGTGGTCATCGCGTTCTTCGCCAGCCTGGTGACGCACTACATCTTCGGTGGTCTGCGGCTGAGTGGTCGCGAGGGCACACTGACCCGCGCCGCGCGTATCCAATTGGCCGTACTGGCCGGGCTTTTCGTGCTGCTCAAGGCGATCGCGTACTGGTTCGATCGCTATGAGCTGTTGATGAGCAGCCGTAAGGAGCCCACCTTCACCGGTGGTTCCTTCACCGACATCAACGCGGTGCTGCCTGCCAAGCTGATCCTGCTCTCCATCGCGGTGATCTGTGCGCTCGCCTTCTTCGCAGGCATCGTGCTGCGCGATCTGCGGGTGCCCGCGATGGCGGCCGCGCTGCTGGTGCTGTCCTCGATTCTGGTCGGCGCGGTGTGGCCGCTGGTGGTCGAGCAGTTCTCGGTGCGCCCGAACGCCGCGGACAAGGAGAGCGAGTACATCCAACGCAATATCGCCGCGACCAGGCAGGCGTTCGGCATCACCGACGACAAGATCACGTATCAGGATTACAAGGGCGAGAGCAAGAAGAACCCGCTCGACGTGCCGGTCGACGCCGCGACCATCGGCAATGCCCGGTTGCTCGATCCGAACATCTTGTCGCCCACCTTTACTCAGCTGCGCCAGCTGAAGAACTTCTACGGCTTCCCCGAGTCGCTGGACATCGACCGCTACAACCTCGACGGCGACGTGCAGGACTACATCGTCGCCGCGCGCGAGCTCTCGCCCGCGGCATTGAGCGGTAACCAGAAGGACTGGATCAACCAGCACACCGTCTACACCCACGGCAACGGTTTCGTCGCCGCGCCGGCGAACCGGGTGAACAAGCCGCAGTCCGATGATCCGAACGCGGCAGGCGGCAGCAGCGACAGCGGCTACCCGATCTTCATGGTGAGCGACCTGTTCACGCCGAAGGACAAGCAGCGGATCAAGGTCGACCAGCCGCGCATCTATTTCGGTGAGGTGATTTCACAGGCCACCCCGGACTACTCGATCGTCGGCACCACCGAAGGCCAGCGGCCCCGCGAATACGACTCCGACACCGCGCAGTTCACCTACGACGGCAAGGGCGGCGTGCCGATCGGCAACTGGTTCAACCGGCTCGCCTTCGCCGCCAAGTACGCCGAGCGCAACATTCTGTTCTCCTCGGCCATCGGCGACAACTCCAAGATCATCTTCAATCGCGACCCGCGAGACCGGGTACAGAAGGTGGCGCCGTGGCTGACCACCGACGGCAACGCCTACCCGGCGGTCGTCGACGGCCGGATCCAGTGGATCGTCGACGCCTACACCACCCTCGACCACTACCCGTACGCGCAGAAGACGTCGCTGGAGGGCATCGAGGACAGCATCGACAAGAAGACCGGCAGGCTGATTCCGCGCAAGGAGGTCAGCTACATCCGCAACTCGGTGAAGGCCACCGTCGACGCCTACGACGGCTCGGTGAACCTGTACGAGGTGGACGCCAAGGATCCCGTGCTGAAGGCGTGGCGCGGCGTGTTCCCCGGGGCGGTCAAGCCGGAGAGCGAGATCACTCCGGAGCTGCGCGCGCACTTCCGGTATCCGGAGGATCTGTTCAAGGTGCAGCGCGAGATGTTGACGAAATACCACGTCGACGATCCGCGTGAGTTCTTCACCAACAATGCCTTCTGGTCGGTGGCGGCCGATCCCACGATCGAGGGTGGGGCACCGGCCAACCAGCCGCCCTACTACGTGCTGCTGGGTGACCCGAAGGGCGGGAACAAGCCGGTCTTCAACCTGACCAGTGCGATGGTCGGCTACAACCGGCAGTTCCTGTCGGCGTATATCTCGGTGCGGTCGGATCCGGACGACTACGGCAAGTTCACGATCTTGCGATTGCCGACCGATACGCAGACCCTCGGCCCGCAGCAGACCCAGAACCGGATGACGACGGCGCCGGAGGTCTCCAGGGAGAAGACGCTGCTGTCCAACTCGAACAAGATCAAATATGGCAACCTGCTGACCCTGCCGATCGCCGACGGCGGAATCCTCTATGTGGAGCCGTTCTACAACGAACGCAACACCGGAGCGAATACCGCGACCTTCCCGCAGCTGCTGCGCGTCCTGGTGAGTTACCGGGATGACGCGGGCAGCGTGAAGGTCGGCTACGCCTCGACGTTGGCCGAGGCGTTGAACCAGGTGCTGCCCGGCGCCGGTGCGTTGGCCACTCCGTTCGGTGGTGATTCCGGTACCCGGCCGCGTCCCGGTACCTTGCCGCCACCCGCGGAAGGCACCACGCCGCCGCCGAACACCGGCGGCACGCCCGCACCGCCGCCGGGCAGTGTCACCCCGCCACCCGGCTCGTCGCCCGCGAAGGACGCGGCGGCCGCCGAGCTGAACCGGAAGATCGACGCCGTGCGAAATGCCATGCGCACGGGTAACTTCCAGGACTTCGGCAAGGCGCTGGACGAGCTGGACGCCGCGGCGAAGGCGTACCAGGACGCCGGTCGCTGAGCTAGGTCCTGGCCGAAACACGAAGCGGCGCTGCTGTCCCTAGGGACGGCAGCGCCGCTTTCGTTGTGCGGTAAGCGCTTAACGGCCTGCGATCGCCTCGATCAGCGAGCCGTTCTGCTCCAGGATCTGCTGGTACTGGGCTTCCAGGCCGTGCTGCTTGGCCAGGTCGCTGCCCACGGCCTTGGCCTGATCGACGAGAGCCTTGGAGCTGCCGGGGAGCGGCAGGGCGGGGGCGGCGGGCTCGGGGGCCGGTTCCGGCTCAACGACGGCCTGGGGCTCCGGCTCGGAGGTGCCCGGGCGCAGGTACTTGCCGCAGGACGGCCACGCGCCGACACCCTGGGTGGCGAGCACGTTCTCCGCGACGCGGATCTGCTCTTCCTTGCTCGCGGTGTGGGCCGAGCCCTGGCCGCCGTTGGCCGCCCAGGTGCTCGGCGAGAACTGCAGGCCGCCGTAGTAACCGTTGCCGGTGGCGATGCCCCAGTTGCCGCCGCTCTCGCATTGCGCGACGCCGTCCCAGTCGTGGGTGGGCGCGGCCGATGCGGTCGCGGTGGAGAATGCGAACGGGACGGCAACAAGGGCGCCGGTAACAGCGGCAAAGCCGAGGGCGCGGGCGTTGAACTTCCGGTTCTCAGTCATAAGTGCATTTCCCTCCCTGCGCCTACCAGCTCGGCGATCCAGCTGCCGGGCCCCTGCCCCCAGGTTGTCGGGGATCCTCGAACCGCGGGACAGGGTCGCCGGTATACGAACGGTTCGAGTTCGAGCCCTTCACGGATGATCCGGGCCGTGAACGCACGGTAACGAAGAAATCTCGGCAGATCACGTCTTGATAACACTCGCATTGCATGAAGCGAATAACCCGAATATCATCCTTTGCGCAGGTCGGAAATGGCATCGACACGCATTCTGGACGGTCTGTTATAGCAACGTTATGTGTTCGAGATCACTACGATATAGTGACCGGGATCACGTTTAAGTGGTTGCCGTCGGCGGTGATAGGCCCATCCGCATAGCGAAACCGGACGCCCTCGACCTCGGCTCGCCGCCTCTGCCCGCCTGAGACCGCGCTCTCAGCCGCGCTTTCGGTCGCCGGAACAGCCGTCGCAACCGACGCTCGGCCATCGCAAATACGCCCGCCGACCAGGCGATTTGGCATCGGCGTGAACCCGTGTGTAATGTTGTGTTTACCGACGCGGGGTGGAGCAGCTCGGTAGCTCGCTGGGCTCATAACCCAGAGGTCGCAGGTTCAAATCCTGTCCCCGCTACAAATGAAAGAGGCTTCCGGATCACTCCGGAAGCCTCTTTTCTTATGTCGGAGCAGGCGGCGTCGACGGACGCGCTAGATCAGCAGTGAACGCAGATGCGCCCGAAGGGTTTTGCGGAGGCGCTCGACGCTGAGTGAACCGTGCGGCGTCACCGCGTCGAGGCTCAGTCCTTCCATGATCGCGGTGAGCAGTTCGGCTTGCTCTCGCGGCTCGGGGACGGCTAGGGCGCGCAGGGCATCGGTGATCACTTGGCGCAGGTCGGCGGCCATCTGCTCGGTGACCGGGCGGAACACCGGTTTCGTGCGGGCGGCGACGATGAACTCCAGCAGCACGATCGACTCGACTCGGCGTTCCTCGTCGATCGGAAGCAGCTCTTCGAGCAGCGACTGGAGGGCGTCGACGGCGCGTCGTCCGGTCAATCCGGGCAACGCCGCAATGGGGTGGCGGGAAAGCCGTTGCCCCATGCGGTCGCCGACCTCGGCCGCCGCGGCGGCGAGCAGGTCCTGGTGATCGTCGAAGTAGTGCCGCACCGACCCGATGTTCAAACCCGATTCGACGGCGACCTTTCGTAGCGAAAGACCGTCGAGGCCCTCGGCGACCACGAGCCGGAAGGCCGCCTCGACGACGTGCCTGCGCCGCTGTTCGGCGTCGATTCGAGCTGGCATCGGGCCAATGTACAGCTGCGATAAACGCTGCGGCGCAACGCTGTCGGTCAGGCGCGGTGCCGGGTGACGCGCCCTTCGTCCCACACCGGCTCGGCCGACTCGTACAGGTCACCCTCGGCGCCGAAGACGAGGAAGCGGTCGAAGTCCCTGGCGAACCACCGGTCGTGCGTGACGGTGAGGACGGTGCCGTCGAAGCTGTTCAACGCCTGCTGCAAGGCCTCGGCGGAGACGAGATCGAGGTTGTCGGTCGGCTCGTCCAGCAGCAGCAACGTCGCGCCGCCGAGTTCGAGCAGCAGGATCTGCATGCGCGCCTGCTGCCCGCCGGACAGTGAGTCGAAGGTCTGCTCCGCCGCGCCTGCCAGCTCGTATCGCGCGAGCACGCGGGACGCCTCTTCGCGCGGCAAGCCGGCCCGATGCTCGTCGCCGTGGTGCAGGATCGACAGCAGTGTGCGGCCGGCCAGATCGGGGCGGCCGTGCGTCTGCGCGAACCACCCAGGGCGCACCCGCGCACCGAGCCGCGCCCGCCCGGTGTGCGACACGGGTTCCACGGTCAGCTCACCCACCGGTCGGTGCTCTGGATCCGGGTCGGTGCCACCGGCGGCGAGCAGCCGCAGGAAGTGCGACTTGCCCGAGCCGTTGGCGCCGAGCACGGCTACCCGGTCGCCGTACCAGACCTCGAGGTCGAACGGCCGCATCAAGCCGGTGAGCTCCAGGTTCTCGCACACGACGGCGCGCTTACCGGTCCGTCCGCCGCGCAACCGCATCGCCACGTGCTGCTGGCGTGGCTGCGCCTCGGGCGGCCCGGCCTCCTCGAATCGGGCGAGTCGCGACTGCGCCGCCCGGTACCGCGACGTCATGTCCGAGTTGTAGGCGGCCTTCTGCTTATACAGCTGCACCAGCTCTTTGAGCTTGAGGTGTTCGTCGTCCCATCGGCGGCGCAGCTCATCGAGTCGCGCGAACCGGTCGGCGCGCGCCGTCTGATACGTCGCGAATCCGGCCGGGTGTACCCACGCGGTGTTCCCGGCCGCGCCGAGCTCGACGGTGACGATGCGCTGCGCCGTGCGGGCGAGCAGCTCGCGGTCGTGGCTGACGTAGAGGACACTCTTCGACGTCTCGATCAGCCGGCTCTCCAGCCAGCGCTTGCCGGGCACGTCGAGGAAGTTGTCCGGCTCGTCCAGCAACAGCACCTCATCCGTGCCGCGCAGCAAAGCCTCGAGCACGAGACGCTTCTGCTCGCCTCCGGACAGCGTCCGGACTTTACGCCGCAGGCATCGGTCGAACGGCAGGCCGAGCGCTTCGATGGTGCACACGTCCCACCGCACCTCGGCGTCGTATCCGCCCGCGTCGCCCCATTCGGCCAGCGCGGACGCGTAAGCCATCTGCGCGTCGATATCGTTGTGTGCCAACATCTTCGCCTCCGCCGTGGTGACGGTCGCGGCGGCTCGGCGCAGTCGCGGGTCTGCCACCGACAACAGTAGGTCGCGCACGTCGTCGTCTTTCCCGGCGATGAACTGCCGCATGACGCCGAGGCTGCCGCTGCGCGTCACCGCGCCGGTGCTCGGCGTCAGATCCCCGGCGACGATGCGCAGCAGCGAGGTCTTCCCGGAGCCGTTCGCGCCGATCAGGGCGACCTTCGACCCTTCGCCGACCCGGAACGAAATCTCGTCCAGCAGAACGCGACCGTCGGGCAGGGTGTAGCCGATCCCATTGATGTCGATGTGGCCCATGCCGCGAAATTATCACGGCCGTGATAAATAGACGAATGGTTTCCGGCGGCCGCACGACGCGAAGTTCGCCGCGGATGCTCACTCCGCGTCCAGCGCCCGCCTGCCGGTGAGCGGGCCCCAGATGCCGACCAGGGCAACCATGGCGAGCAGTGCGACGGTGATCACCGAGAACACCAGGCCGGGCCCGTTCGGGCGGTCCAACAGCGGGAGCAGCAGGAACGGCAGCAGGGCGGTGCTGACTTTCGACAGCGAATACGTTGCGCCGGAAGCGGTTCCGCGGATCGCGGTGGGGAACGACTCGGGTAGGTAGGCGTGGATGGCGTCGGAGAAGACGTTGCTCGTCACGGTGAACAGCCCGCCCGACAGCAGGATCAGCGGCACGCTGGTGGCGAAGCCGAAGGTGAGGCCGAACGCCGCCATCAGCGTGGCGGTCCCCATCACCAGGTGCTTGCGTTCGATCCGCTCCATCAACGGGATCGCCAGCAGGGAGCCCAGCGGATAGCCGAGATAGGTGACGGCCAAGTAGCTCAGGGAGGTCACCACTTCGAATCCCTTGCGGTCCAACACGAGTACCGCCAAGGTGCCGAACCCGTAGTAGCCGAACACCTGCAGGATCATCACCGCGGAGAACAGCGTGGTCCTAGCCCGGTAGGGCGGCCGGACGATCGCGCTGAACGGCGCGAGGGCGGTCTTGTGCTGCTGCCTGGCGATCCAATGCGGCGACTCCGGCATGTCCCGTCGCGCGATCACCACCACGGCGGCGCCGAGCCCGCCGATCACGAACAGCCAGCGCCAGCCTTCGATGCCGAAGGGCTGCAACGGAACCAGCCACTTGGCGAGGAAGCCCACGGTCGGCACCGCGCAGAACCCGATCGTGTAGGCCATGGCGATCATGCGCCCACGCACCTGCGGTGGAACAACTTCCGACAGATAGGTGTCCGAGACCGTCATCTCGGCGCCGATCCCGAGTCCGGCCAGGAAGCGCGTCGCCATCAGAAACCTGATGTTCGGGCTGAACGCGCCGAGCAGCGTGAATCC
Organism: Nocardia sp. NPDC052316; assembly: GCF_044547795.1. Classification (NCBI taxonomy): domain Bacteria; kingdom Bacillati; phylum Actinomycetota; class Actinomycetes; order Mycobacteriales; family Nocardiaceae; genus Nocardia; species Nocardia sp. NPDC052316. The sequence goes on along the minus strand of NZ_JBIUBB010000001.1, from coordinate 387,898 downwards.
GGAATACAACGCGATATTGATCATGAACATGCGGCGCCTGCCGAACACATCCGACAATCGGCCGAGCACCAGCGCGCCGAGGAACTGCCCGGCGAAGGCCGATCCGACGATCCCGCTGAGCTGAAATGTAGACAGGTGCATCTGTTGTTTCAGCACCCCGGTAATGGTGCCGGCGAGGAACAATTCATACAGATCGAAAAACAATCCGGCACCGACGAGCAGGACCAATTTGCGATGAATGGGGCGAACCGGAAGTTCGTCCAGCCGCAGACGTTCGCGCCCGACGTCGGATGTTGTGATCATCCCGCCATACTCCTGATCAACCCTTGTCCGGGCAACAAATCGGTACGGTGTGTCCGGTTCGCGAAGCTTCTGGCGATTATGGATTCGGTGCACCTTGCCGGAATTGTCGATTCGCTGATTCGCGAGTGCCGCGGTGGTTGACTTGGCGCCGTGCCGGCCGCTACCGGCCGCACTTCAGCGCACCGAGGTCAGGAGGCCACGGATATGCCAACGCACGACGGACAATGGCCGCAGGGGACACCGAGCTGGGTCGACAGTCAGGTCGACGACACCGGGCAGGCCCGCGGGTTCTACGGGGAACTGTTCGGCTGGGAGATCATGGACGGCCCGCCGGGCGCGGGCGGCTATCTGATGGCGCTACGGCACGGCAGGCCTGCCGCGGGCATCGGACCCAAACCCGACGGTACGGCGATGCCGTCGGTGTGGACCACCTATTTCGCCGCGGACAGCGCCGACGCGATCGCCGAGAAGGTCACGGCGGCAGGCGGTTCGGTGCTGATGGCACCCTTCGACGTGCTCGATGTCGGCCGGATGTTCGTCGCGACCGATCCGGCCGGTGCGGCGTTCGGCGTGTGGGAAGCCAAGGCGCACCCCGGTGCGGGAATCTACAACGAGCACGGCGCCTACTGCTGGAACGAGCTGCACACCGACCGGTACAAGCAGGCGCAGGAGTTCTACGCGGCCGTATTCGGCTGGCACTACACCGAAATCGGGGACGACCAGAATTTCGTCTACTCCACCTTCGGCCTGACCCAGGACGGCGACCCGGTCGGCGGCATCAACGACGCGACCAAGACGCCCGGCGATTCGCCGTCGTTCTGGCTGGTCTGGTTCCAGGTCGACAACACCGACGCGGCCGTCGCCAAGGCCACCGAGCTGGGCGCAACGGTCCTGATGGACGTGTTCGACAGCCCGTTCGGCCGGATGGGTGTGGTACAGGGCCCGCAGGGTGAGGCGTTCGGCCTGGTCGACCCGTCGACGACAGTGGGTGAGCCGCCGACGGGTCCGTGATCAGTGCCGCCGCGCCGCCGCCAACAGCAGTTCGAGAGCGCGTTGGACGGTCTGCGCGAGCACCTGTTCCGGATCGCCGTCGAACTGGCGATGCGAGGCGGTGACGCTGTCATCGGCGACGGAGAACCACACCGACCCGGCGGGTTCGCCGTCCTGCGGGCCAGGTCCGCCGACGCCGGTGACAGCGACCGACAGCGTCGAACCCAGCAGGGAGCTGACCCCTTCGGCCATCGCCTTGGCCGCCGTCTCCGACACCACCGGCACCTCGGGCACGCCGAGTACCTTGTGCTTGACCTCTGCCGAGTAGGCCACGATGCCGCCGCGGAACCACTCGGCGGACTCGGGTGCGGCGCCGAGGGCGGTCGCGATCTGCCCGGCGGTCAACGACTCGGCGACCGCAACCGTCAGACCGCGACGTCGGACTACCTCGGCCAGCTCTTCGGCAATGGCGTGATCATTCATGCCATCCATGATGCGCACCGGCGCATCGGTCATCGATGGCCGGGTGGCGTGCGAGGGACCACGCCGTGCTGGTGGGCATAGACGACCGCGTGAATACGGTCGCGCACACCGAGTTTGGCCAGGACGCGGGAGACGTGGGTCTTCACGGTCTCCTCGCCGACGCCGAGCAGGCCTGCGATCTCGGCATTGCTGCGGGCGTCGGCGAGCAGCAGCAGCACCTCGAGTTCGCGGGCGGTGAGCTGCCCGATCTCGGGCGGGTCGGGCGGCGGGGCGAGGGTGGCGGCGAAGCGGACGGCCAGGCGGCGGGTCATCGACGGATCGATGAGGGCGTCGCCGCGGGCCGCGATCCGGATCGCGGCGACGAGCTCCTCCGGCGGCAGGCTCTTCAGCAGGAACCCGCTCGCGCCCGCGCGCAGCGCTCGATAGAGGTTGGCGTCGCTGTCGTAGGTGGTGAGCACCAGGACGTGGGTGCCGCCCGCCGCGACGATGGCCTCGGTGGCGGCCAGCCCGTCCAGTTTGGGCATGCGCACGTCGAGGATCGCGACATCCGGTCGCAGCCGGGCGGTTTCGGCGATCGCGGTGCGGCCGTCGCTGACCTCGGCGACGCAGTCGAGGTCGGCCTGGCTGTCGAGGACCGCGCGCAGGCCGGAGCGGAACATGCTGTGGTCGTCGGCGATCAGGACCCGGATCGGTGCGGTCACGAGCCGCCGATCGGAACGGAAACCGTGGTGTGCCAAGAGGTTCCGGTGGCATCGAGGCCGTAGTCGAGCGTGCCGTCGAAAAGCTCGGTGCGGCGGCGAATCCCGCACAGGCCACGCGGTGCCGCGGTGTCGGTGGCGCTCGGCGTGGGTGGCATCGGATTGGTAGTTCGGATGACGACCCGCTTGGGCAGGTACTCCACCGTCAACCGCGCATGCGCGCCGTCGCCGTGGCGCAGCGCGTTGGTCAGCATCTCCTGCACGATTCGATACACCGTGACGTCCAACGACTCCGGCAGATCGACCACCGCGCCGCGCACCACGACCTCGACGGCCAACCCGGCGGCCCGCACATGCTCGACAAGTCCGTCGATATCGACCAGGCCCGGTTGCCGCTGGCCCTCGTCGTCGCGGCCGTGCAGCAGATCGAGTTGCCGTCGCAGATCGACCATCGCGGCCCTGCTGCTCGATTCGACCGCCGAGAGTGAGCGGGTCGCCGCGCCATTCGTGCTGTCCGCCAAGGCCATTCGTGCCACGCCCGCGTGGATACCGATGGCGCTGACGTGGTGGGAGATCACATCGTGCAGGTCCCGCGCGATGGCGGCGCGCTCCTCGGTCACCGCCCGCTCCAGCGCCACTTGATGATCGCGGCGCCGCAGGCGCTCGCGCTGCTCCAGGTCGGCGATGTAGGCGCCGCGCGCGGCGGTGTAGCGCCCGACGAGCCAGGGCACGCAGCCCGCGGCGACCGTCGAGGTGACCAGTATTCGCCAGTCGCGGGTGGCGTAACTCGCGGTCAGCAGATGCCCCGTCGCGACCCCGCCACACAGCACCAGCATGGTCAGCACCGATCTCGGTCCGGCCAGCCACGCACCCGCCCGATAACCGGCCACCAGAAAACCGACGTCGGCGAAGCGCGCGCCGAAGCCGTGCCAGTGCAGCAGCCACGCGCCGAGCAGCCGGACAACGACGTGGGCCACCGCGACAACACCGGCCGTGCGAGGCGGTGCGGCCAAGGCCAGATCGACGGCGACGATGCCCGCCACCGCGGCGACGGCCTGCCACGGCGCGACCGTGAACACCCCGCTCAGCCCGAACACCACCGCGTCGATCAGCGCGGCCACCACCGCGACCAGCAGCGACTGGCGGGCGAGCGACCGGCTCACGTCCACTGGTTCGCCACCGCCTTCGCGTCGTCGGAGCTCTCGATCCTAGCCAGCTCGGCGCATCGGGGCCGGGCGCCGCTCGAGACAACTCTGCCCGCCGGCGAGCGTCGTCGCGTCCCCCGTGCGAGGGACGCCGAATCCCTCGGCGGCGCGATGTTCGCGCAGGCCATCGCCCGTAGCGTCGGGATCACCGCCGCACAGTCAAGGAGATCTCGTGGGCAGAGTGGAGCTGTTGAGCTATGCCGTCCCCGCTTTCGCGTTGTTCATGCTCGTGGAGTGGTTCGCCTACCGCCGCGACCCCGATCGCCCGAGCAACGCCGGGTCTGGCCGCGACACCGCGACAAACGTGGCGACCTTCACCCTGAGCCGGCTCACCAAACCGCTGACGCAGTATCTGATTCCGTTCTCGGCGGTGGTCGCGGCCGCCGCGATCACCCCGCTGCACCTGCCAGCGAAGGCGTGGTGGGTGTGGGTGCTCGGCCTGGTGGTGACCGACTTCTGCTACTACTGGGCGCATCGCGCCGACCATCGGGTCCGGCTGCTGTGGACCTCGCACAGCGTGCACCACTCCAGCGAGCACTTCAATCTGTCCACCGCGATCCGGCTGCCCTGGGTGCATCCGGTGGCCAATGTGCTGCGCGGAATGGCTTGGGTGCCAGCGGCTTTGCTCGGCCTGCCGGTGTGGATGATCTTCGTGTTGCAAAGCATCGGCCTGCTGTACCAGTTCCCGATCCACACCCAGCGCGTCGGCACGCTGCCGCGCCCGATCGAGTTCCTGTTCAATACGCCGGCCCACCATCGCGTCCACCACGGGTCGAACCAGCCCTACCTCGACCGGAACTACGGCGGCGTCTTCATCATCTGGGACCGGATGTTCGGCAGCTTCGCCGCCGTTTCCGAGCCGATCCGGTACGGGCTCACCAAGAACATCGACACGCACAACCCGGTGAAGGTCAACTATCACGAGCTGGCCGGGCTGGTCCGGGATGTGCGCGGCGCGCGCACGTGGCGTGGCCGGCTCGGCTACATCTTCGGTCCGCCCGGCTGGACCGAGGGTGGCGTGGTCTCACGCGCGATCGAGGAAGAAGCGCAGGCTCGCGATGCTCGGCGCGCCCGCGGCGAATTCGACGAACGCCACCCCGCGCGTATCACCGAAGCGCACACTCGCGCTCACCGTGCGACCGGCGGCGATCAGCTTGCCCCACCGCATGTTTCGCGCCCGGTTGGTGAACTCCTCGGCTGAAACCGGTGTGCCCGCCGGGAATTCGACAACGGCGTAGTGCCCGAGCAGGCCGCGGACGCGAACGATGTCCGTGCTGCCCGCCGCGGCGAACAGCCGGGAGGAGACGCGCTTGCCCGTCCGCCCCACTCCGCCGAGCGCACGCAGCATGCCAAGCGCACCGCCGACGCCCTGGTGGCGAATCAGTTGCGGTCCGAGCTGGAGCGCGGCGCTGAACCCGCTCGGCCCGGTGCGCAGCAGCTGCACGATCATCGGTGCCAGTTCCCAGTGCGCGGCCAGCTGGGCGATCTTCCAGCCGTCGGTGTCCTCGGTGAGCTGGTAGCGCAGGTGCATCGGGACCGAGACCCTGGCGCCGGTCGACATGGTGGTCTCGATGGTCAGGTCGCGCACCACCGTCGGCGGGTGCACGATGTCGCGCTCCACCCGGAAGGCGATGTCGTTCGGGCCGATGAAGGTGTCGTAGAAGCGCTCGATGGCGGCGCGCCCGACATGGGGGCGGGCGCCGACCGGGTCGTTCACCTCGGCGTCGGCGGCGAATAAGTCGACCCACGCGGACTTGTCGTGCGCGGCGACCGCGGTCGGCGACGCCTGGACGGCGGTCAAGAGCTCCGCGGCCGAGGGTTCCAGCGGCATGACAAATCCTCCGATGTCGACGATGACTCGTCATATGGTAGAACAAGTTTCAATTGGCGGGACACGTCGGGCCGCGCACAATTTCGGTTGTGAGCGAGGCGATTTCCGGAATAACGATGCATGAACGTTGCAAAGCGTCGCCACCTCGCTAGAGTCGAGTGATGGGCATCGAGTGTTCGAGCGTCGTCGCGGCACCCCGGTCCGAGGTCTTCGAGTGGCACGCCCGACCAGGCGCGTTCGCGCGGCTCGCGCCGCCGTGGCAGCCGGTGTCGGTGCTCGCGGAGGCCGATTCGCTGGCCGACGGCCGGGCCGTGCTCGGCCTGCCCGGTGGGCTGCGGTGGGTGGCGAAACACGACCCGGCCCGTTATGACCCGCCGCAGCGGTTCGTAGACCGGATCGCTGTGGCAGGCCTCGGCTCGTTGCCCGTTGGCCTGCTGCTGCGCTGGCGGCACACCCACGATTTCGAGATGGTCGACGACACGCACACCCGGGTGGTGGATCGGGTCGAGTCGCCGGTGCCCGCGTTCACCCTGCGCCCGATGTTCGACTACCGATATCGGCAGCTGGCCGACGACCTGGCCGCGCACGCCGACGCGGCGCGCGCGGGCTTCACCGCCAAGACGATCGCGGTGACCGGCGCGTCGGGGCTCGTCGGCTCCGCGTTGACCGCCTTCCTCACGACCGGTGGCCATACCGTGCTCCGCCTGGTCCGGCACGCGCCGCGAAACGGGGAAAGGCAATGGAACCCCGACGATCCCGCGCCCGATCTGCTCGACGGGGTCGACGCGGTGGTGCACCTGGCGGGTGCCTCGATCGCGGGCCGGTTCACCGACGAACACAAGCAGGCCATCGTGGACAGCCGGATCGGCCCGACCGAGCGGCTCGCGGCCCTCGCCGCCCGAGCGGGTGTGCCGACCTTCGTCAGCGCGTCCGCCATCGGCTACTACGGCTACGACCGCGGCGACGACCGACTACCCGAAGACGCCTCGCGTGGTGACGGTTTCCTCGCCGACGTGGTCGACGCGTGGGAGGCGGCGACCGGTGCGGCCGCCGACGGCGGGGTCCGGGTGGTCAAGGTGCGCACCGGCATCGTGCAGTCGCCGCGCGGCGGCACCCTGCGCCTGCTGCGGCCGCTGTTCGCCACCGGGCTCGGCGGGCGGATCGGGGACGGCGAACAGTGGCTGTCCTGGATCGGCATCGACGATCTGGTGGACATCTACCATCGCGCGCTATGGGACAACGCCGTGTCCGGACCGGTGAATGCCGTTGCCCCGCAGCCTGTTCGCAACAGCGAGTACACCAACGTCCTGGCCGGCGTGCTGCGCAGGCCCGCGCTGCTTCCGGTGCCCGAGTTCGGTCCGGCCCTGCTGCTCGGCGGGCAGGGCGCGCGGGAACTGGCCGCCGCGAGTCAACGGGTGGTGCCCGCCGTGCTCGACAAGGCCGGGCATCGCTTCCGGACACCGGATCTCGCCTCCGCGCTGAAACATCTACTCGGTCGCACCCGCTGAGTCACGCGCTCACTCGGCGCGGGTGAGCAGGATCTGGTGGACATCGAGGTAGCCGCACCGGAATCCGGCCTCGGCGTGCGCCAGGTACAGCCGCCACATCCGGCGGAAGATCGGATCGAAGCCCAGTTCCGCGACGCGGTCGGCTCGCGCGTTGAACCGCTGCTGCCACAGGCGCAGGGTGTGCGCGTAGTGCTCGCCCATCGACAGTTGTTCGCGGACAACGAGTTCGGTGCGCCGCGCGGCCACGTCGGCGAGCAGCCGGGTGGACGGCAGAAAGCCGCCGGGGAAGATGTATTTGTGCACCCAGGTGTAGGTGTCGCGGGTGGCGCGCATGCGGTGGTGCGGCATGGTGATCGCCTGTATCACCGCGCGACCACCGGGTGCGAGCACTCGGTCGATGGTCTCGAAGAAGGTGTCCAGGTATTCGTAGCCGACGGCCTCGATCATCTCCACCGAGACCACCGCGTCGAATTCGCCGGTCACCCTGCGGTAGTCGAGCAGATCGATGGTGACCCGCTCCGACAGGCCCGCGGCCGCGATCCGGTCGAGCGCCAGTGCGCGCTGTTCGGTCGACAGCGTCACCGAACGTACCGACGCGCCGCGGGCGGCCGCGCGCAGCGCCAACTCGCCCCAGCCGGTGCCGATTTCGAGCAGTCGGGTGCCCGGACCCACGCCTGCTCGATCGAGGATTCGATCGATCTTTGCCCGCTGGGCGGCGGCGAGATCGGCCCACCGCGGCGGCGGCGCGGTCGCGGGGAACAGCGCGCTGGAGTAGGTCAGTGTCTCGTCGAGAAACAGCTCGAACAGATTGTTCGACAGGTCGTAATGCCTGGCGATATTGCTGCGGCTGTTCGCTTCGCTGTTGTGCTCGGTGGCGGGATGTTTCGACACGTATAGGCGGCGTAGCGCCCGCAGCGGGGCGGGGACGAGCCGGTCGATGCGCGCGGCGAACACGGTGAGCGTCGCCGCCGGATCGGGCGAGGACCAATCGCCCGCCATGTACGACTCGCCGAAGCCGATCAGGCCGCCTACCCCGAGGCGCGCGGTGAAGTCCGCCGGGCGGTGCAGGATCAACCGCGGCGCGTCCGCTCCGCCACGGCCGAGCACCGTCCCGTCCGGGTACTCGACGCGGATCGGCAACGTGCGCACGGCGCGCCGGAACAGCCGATCCGCGAGCGCGGCGGCGAGGGTGGCGCGGGTGCCGGTGGGCACGCGTTCGACATCGGGCCACGAGATCGAGGGTCGTGCCGTGACGTGCGATTGGATGCTCACCGCGAAGACTCCTCGAAGTGTAGGGGCGGTCCGGAGGCGAGTGGCAGGCCGCGCGGCCGGGGAGGTACGCCGGGCCTGCGTATGCGCGCCGAGACCACAAGTGGGGCAAGGGGTACCGCTACTGTCGCGCGCAGGGTGGTACGGACGGTGGCCGATGAGCAACGCCCGGTCATCGAGGCGGCGAAAATCGGCTGGCGCACGATGTGGGCGTGGTCGGCCGCCCGCGATCGACGGGCCGCCTCGGCTCGGAATGCCGACCGAGGTGTCCTCAGCGGCTGTTGGTCACCCCGCGGCAGGGAGGTGACTGATCGGTTGCCACCGCACACAAGGCAGTGGATATCCCGACGCTTCGCTGACAAACAGGCCGATTGCCAGACTGCCTCGTTATTGCATCGTTCGAGGGTGGGTCAGCTCAGCTGCTCGACGGCGTCCGTCAGGCTCGTCACCCGCTCGGTCGACTCTGGCAGGATCACCGAATCCCATCCGGGCCCGCCGACGAACACGCGCGCGCCCGCTTCCCGGCAGGCGCGCACCGCCGAGGTCAGCGCCGTCGACTCCTGCTGGGACCACAGCACCACCGCGGCGGGCTGATCATGGCGCGCGAGACTGTCGGTCAGTGCGCTGGTCGGAACGTCCGCGCCGAGCATGTGCGCGCCGACTTCGCACTCGGCCAGTGCCGCGCGCAGCACTTCGAGCGGCAGCGAGTGTGTCTCACCGCTGGTGCAGGCGAGCACCACCGGTTGTGGCGCGGGCGCGTCGGGCGGCGGAGTGGTGCGGTGCAGCACGGAGGTGATGCACCACGACAGCAGATGCTCCACGTCGATGCAGCCTTCGCCCGCACCCTGGCGGGCGACGATGTCGGCGAACGCCGGGCGACACAACTGATCCCAGGTGTCGATGACACCGTAGGCGCGGAAGTGCGCCTCCAAATAGTCCGACACCGCGCGCGTCTCCAGGGTGAAGGCCGCGGCGAGCAGGGGGAATCGGTCACCGAGCTGCGGCGCCGGGCCGCGCACCGCGGCTGCCGCGCCCGCCGGGCTCGCACCGTCCTGGATAAGCGTCAGCATCCGCCCGAGCAGCGCGATGTCGGCCTCGGTGTAGAGGCGGTGTTTGCCGGGGCGATGCTGTGGCGGGCCGATGTTGTAGCGGCGGTTCCAGCTCCGCAGGGTCGCCGTGGGAATGCCGAGGCGCTCGGCGACCGCGCGGACCGTGTACCCGGCCGCGTCGGAAACGGGAGCGGAACCGGCGGACATCGCCCTATTCTGCCTGTTCCGGTTCGTCCGCTTCACCACGGCCGGGTGGCTGCGGAGGGGGTTGGACGTTCGGGGGCGGGGTACGGCTATCGGTGTCGCTGTGCCGGCCTGCTCGATGATTCTCGGCACTTTGAATCATTTGTGCATCGTTATCGGCTACCATGGTTGATGTCGTCGATCCCCGAGGAGTTCGCGTGACATCACGAACGAAGCGGTATCCCGTTCGCCTGCTCGTTGCTCTGGCCGGTCTGGCAGGCTCGTTCCTGGCGGTGGGTGGTGCGCAAGCCGCCCCCGTCCCCGCACCGGCGCCGGTCCCGTCACTGGATGTGAACCGGTATCTCGGTACCTGGAATCAGCTCGCGGCCGTGCCGCAGTACTTCAACCTCGTCTGTGCGCGTGATACTCAGGCCAACTACGCGCTCGACCCACAGGGCAACATCTCAGTGCGCAACACCTGCACCACCTGGACGAACGCGAACAACGAGATCATGGGGACCGCGACGGTCAACGACCGGGTTACCGGCGCGCAGTTGCACGTCAGCTTTCCCGGCGTGCCCACCCAGGACCGGCTCGACGGGCCGACCAATTACATCGTGACCGCCCTCGGTCCGGAGTATTCGTGGGCGCTGGTGACCAACCCCGAGCGGACATCCGGCTTCGTGCTGGCTCGGGCACCGATGCTGGATGCGGCCACTTGGTCGCGGGTGCACGCGGAAATCGTTGCCGCGGGCCAGGACCCGTGCCTGTACCTGACCTCGCCGAGCACCGGCGGCCGGACGGATATCGTCCCGCTCTGCACGCTCTGACCGAGTTCTCCGGCATCCGCCAGGGTCGCGTCGACGGTGTCCAGCGTTGAGCCGCCCGCGGCATCGTGGCGCCACCCTTGTGGGTGCCGGAGTATTTGTCCCCGCGCTTTCCGAAGAGGAGCAGATGACCGTCACCATCGCAGTGTTCACCCGTGACCTGCGGGTGCACGACAACCCGGTGCTCACCGCGGCCCATCGGGAGGGCGCCGCCGTGGTACCGCTGTTCGTCATCGACGACGCCATCGCGGCCGGACGCTTCGCCGCGCCGAATCGGGCGCGCTTCCTCGCCGCCGCACTGGGCGAGCTGGACGCCGAGTTGCGGGCCATCGGTGGCCGATTGGTGGTGCGGCGCGGCAACGTCGTCGACGTGGTCGCCGAGGTGGCGGCGCAGGTGCACGCCGACAGCGTGCACATCGCCGCCGACGTGAGCGGGTACAGCCGCAGGCGTGAACAGGCCTTGCGGGAGCGTCTCGACGAGCGCGGCTGCCTGCTGCACAGCCACGCCGCCACGATCACCGCCGCCGATCCCGAGGTGCTCGTCCCCTCCACCGGCCGGGACCATTTCGCCGTCTTCACCCCGTACTTCCGCCGCTGGGCCGAGGCGCATCAGCGCAAGCCGTTCGGCAAGCCGCGCGAGCTCACCATGCCGCCGGTGGCGAGCGATCCGCTGCCCGAAGCCGAGCAACTCTGCGCGGGCCCGACGTCGCCGCAGCTCGCCGTCGGCGGCGAGACAACCGGGCGGAAAGTGCTGCGGGACTGGCTGGCCGGGCCGATCGCGGGCTACGAGGACAACAACGACGATCTCGCCGCCGACGCCACCTCACGCCTCTCGCCGTATCTGCATTTCGGGTGCGTGTCGCCGGTGGAACTGGTGCACCGGGTGGACATGGCGACGCCGGGCGGGCACGCCTTCGCCAGGCAGCTCGCGTGGCGCGACTTCCACCACCAACTGCTCGCCGCCAGGCCGGACGCGGCGTGGTCGGACTATCGGCCCCGGTCGGTTACCTGGCGCGACGATCCCCAGGCCGTCGCGGCCTGGCAGGACGGGCGCACCGGCTACCCGGTCATCGACGCGGCCATGCGGCAATTGCGGGCCGAAGGGTGGATGCCGGGGCGCGCCCGGTTGATCACCGCGAGCTTCCTGGCCACGTCGCTGCGCGTGGACTGGCGCATCGGGGCAGCGCACTTCCTGCACTGGTTGGTCGACGCCGACCTGGCGAACAATCAACTCAACTGGCAATGGGTGGCGGGCACCGGCACCGACACCCGGCCGAATCGGGTGCTCAATCCGCTGCGCCAAGCCAAGCGCTACGACCCGGACGGCGACTATGTGCGCCGCTGGCTGCCCGAACTGGCGCACATTCCGGGTGCCGCCGTGCACACGCCGTGGCGCGAAAACGTCGATCCGGGTGTGTATCCGGCGCCGATCATCGAATGCGTCGGAATGTAGCTTTTTCGGATCTCACCCCCAGATGATGCCGCGGTCTTCCTAATCCTGGACGCCGGGTCTTGAATCGATACATCGAGGCTTGACCTTGCTCGAGGAAAGGGGCCTGTGATGATGGGCACCGTCGATTTCGTGATCACCATCGGCCACGTACTGGACACTCTGCAACGAGCATTGCTTCTGCTCGTGCTCGGGGGCTGAACAGACCGGAGCGCCCGATCAGGTTGTTACACAGGCGTTTCGCCGTCAGTGGTCGGATGCCGACCACGCCGTGATCGCGCCGCAGCCCGCTGTTGGAGCTGGCCCCGATGCGTGACCAGCGGAGGGGTGTCCGCGCCGCGCCGTTGCGATGCGGACACCCGGGCCGGTTGGCTCAGCTACCGATCGTCGGCGATGCGGTGTAAAGACCAAGTACCCATTCGGTGGCCGAATCACCCCACGAATTTTCGCGACGCCGTAACGGGGGCTTACCCCGGCAGCCAGGTCCGGCCGGGCCGAGTCCAGTTCCGGTCCTTGATCATTCGGCGTGCCGCCCGCTGGTTGCGCCCGATCAGCCGGTCGAGATAGAGCCGTCCGGCGAGGTGGTCGGTCTCGTGCTGGAGGCAGCGTGCGAGGTAGCCGGTTGCCTCGACGGTCACCGGTCGTCCGGTGACGTCCGTGCCGGTGACCCGCGACCAGTGCGCGCGTCCGGTGGGATACCACTCGCCCGGCACGGACAGGCAGCCCTCCAGGTCGTCGTCGGGATCGGGCATGGTTTCGGGAAGCAATGACGTTTCCAACACCGGATTGACGACATGACCACGGTGGCGAACCGAGGCATCCACCAGGTCGTAGACGAACACCGCCCGGCCGTCGCCCACCTGATTCGCGGCCAGGCCCGCGCCATTGGCGGCGGTATTGGTCTCGAAGAGATCGGCTACGAACGCCGCGAGTTCCGCGTCGAAGGTGGTGACCGGCGTGGCGGAGGTAGTCAATCGGGGGTCGCCCGCGATGAGTATTGGTCGAACAGCCATGCAAAACAGGGTACTCAAATACGAGTAGTCGTGACAGACTAGGGCGGTGAACGAGACCCGACTGTTCGTGCTCGCCGCTCTCGCCAAAAGGGGCCCGATGCACGGCCATCAGCTGCGCCGCGACGCGCGATTGGATCGCGCCGATCTCTGGTCTCGGGTGAAGCCCGGTTCCCTGTACGGTGCCCTGCATCGCATGGAGGACGAGAACCTGATCCGCCCGTTGCGGACCGAGCAGCAGGGCGGATTGCCCGCGCGAACCGTCTACGAGATCACCGACGAAGGCCGTCGGGAACTGCGCGTACTCCGCGACGAAGCCTTCACCGACGTCGAAATCCGCCCGGACGTAGTCGATCTCGCCCTGGCCGTCAGCGCCGAACTCGACCGCGAACTCCTACGCGGCTACCTCGAAGACCGCATCGCCGCACTCCGCGCCCGCGCCTCCCGAATCGAGCACCAACTCGACCGCCGCTGGCCGGACCAGAACGTGATCGACGACCTGATCGTCGACCACGCCAGAATGCGCATCCAATCCGAAATAGATTGGCATGAAAAAGTTCTCGCCAACATCGACAAACTCGAGTCCACCCGCTGAGAGGAACCGATGGCCGAACTCCTGGTGCTGGTCAACGGATTGCCGGGCTCCGGCAAGACGACGCTCGGGCGATCGCTGGCGGCGGCGTTGGAGGCGGAGTTCTTGTCGAAGGACACCGTCAAGGAGGCCCTGGCGCACTGTGTCGCCGACGCCGATGCGATCCCCGAGTTGGGCGGGATCGCGATGGACGCGGTGTGGGCGTTGGCGCGGGCGACGCAGGGGGCCGTTGTCATCGACTCGTGGTGGTTCAAGCCGCGCGACTTGTCTTTTGCCGCAATGGGAATCGATAAGTCGGGGGCCGATCGGGTCGTGGAGGTGTGGTGCGACATCCCTGCCGAACTGGCGAAGGCTCGCTACGCGGGTAGGCGCCGGGCCGCGATACACCGCGACGAGCAGCGCCTTGTCAGTGACTGGGCGGTGTGGGCGGCGCAGGCTGCGCCGCTCGACCTCGCGCCGACGGTTCGGGTGGATACGGCGCGGCCGGTTTGTGGGGTGGCGGTGGCGGCGGAGGTCGAGCGGGTGGCTGTTCGGTGGGCGCGGGGGTGAATCAGTGGCGGCGGATGCGCAGGATGTTGTCCTGGCGGTTTCCTGGTTGGCCTTCGGGGCCGGCGTGTTCGCGGTCGACGACCTCATCGACTTCGACCGTCCATTCGGCGGGGATGAGGTGCAGGCCTGCGAGGACCTCGGCGGTGGTGGGGAGGTGGATGTCGGGCGGGTCTTGGACCCAGGTGGGCCAGCCGGCGTGGCCGACGATCAGGAGCAGGCCGCCGGGGGCGACGGCGTCGGCCGCGCGGCGCAGGATCTTCTCGCGTTCGTCGGTCTTGGCCACGGGGGAGTGCAGGTATTGGGCGTTGACGAGATCGAATCGTCCTTCGGGGAAGGAGTTCGCGAGATCGTGTTGCTGCCAGTCGATGTCGGTGATGCCCTGGTCGGCCGCGTGGGCGCGGGCGCGGCCGAGCGCGGTCTCCGAGACGTCGACGGCGGTGACGCGCCAACCGCGTTGGGCCAGCCAGACCGCGTCGGCGCCTTCCGCGCACCCGAGGTCGAGGGCGGATCCCGCCGGCACGGACTCGATTTCGCGGACGAGGAAGACATTGGGCAACCCGGACCAGACGCGTTCGCGCTCCTGATAGAAGTGCTCCCAGTAGCCCACCGTATCGTCGCCGTCGTACGGCGACATATTGCTGCTGCCGTGGTTGTGTGTCTCGGTCATGAGCACCACGATCCACGCGCGAGGCTGTTCTGACAAACTTCTTTGCTGATTCGGCAAAAGCTATTCGGACGTGCCCGGCTTCTTCTCCAACGAGGGCCCGGCCTCCTCGGCGAGCGCACGATCCTCGACGAGCATGGCCGCCCGATGCTCGGCACCCCAGCCCGCGTACGCCTCGGTCCGCATCTTCTCCACCATGTGCGGGTAGTGCAGCTCGAACGCCGGACGCTCGGATCGGATCCGCGGCAGCTCGTAGAAGTTGTGCCGCGGCGGCGGGCAGGTGGTCGCCCACTCCAGCGAGTTCCCGTAACCCCACGGATCGTCCACGGTGACGACTTCGCCGTACCGGAAGCTCTTGAAGACGTTCCAGATGAACGGCAGCATCGACGCCCCGAGCACGAACGCGCCGATGGAGGAGACGGTGTTCAGCATGGTGAACCCGTCGCTGGGCAGATAGTCGGCGTAGCGCCGCGGCATGCCCTCCGAACCCACCCAGTGCTGCACCAGGAACGTGGTGTGGAAACCCACGAAGGTCGTCCAGAAATGCAACTTGCCGAGGCGCTCGTCCATCAGCCGCCCGGTCATCTTCGGGAACCAGAAGTAGATGCCCGCGAACGTCGCGAACACGATGGTTCCGAACAACACGTAATGGAAGTGCGCCACCACGAAATACGAGTCGGTGACGTGGAAGTCGAGCGGCGGACTGGCCAGGATGATGCCGGACAGACCACCGAACAGGAAGGTGACCAGGAAGCCGAGTGACCACAGCATCGGCGTCTCGAACGTCAACTGCCCGCGCCACATCGTGAAGATCCAGTTGAAGAATTTCACCCCGGTGGGCACCGCGATCAGGAAGGTCATCAGCGAAAAGAACGGCAGCAGAACAGATCCGGTCGCGTACATGTGATGGGCCCAGACCGCGACCGACAGTGCGCCGATGGAGATCGTCGCGTACACCAGTGCGGTGTAACCGAACAGCGGCTTGCGGCTGAACACCGGGAAGATCTCGGTGACGATGCCGAAGAACGGCAGCGCCACGATGTACACCTCGGGATGGCCGAAGAACCAGAACAGGTGCTGCCACAGGATCACGCCACCGTTGGCCGGGTCGTAGATGTGCGCGCCGAGATGGCGGTCGATCGCCAGCGCGAACAGCGCGGCCGTCAGGATCGGAAAGGCAAGCAGCACAAGGATGCTGGTGATCAGGATGTTCCAGGTGAAGATCGGCAGCCGGAACATGATCATGCCGGGCGCGCGCAGGCAGATGATCGTGGTGATCATGTTGACGCCGCCGAGGATGGTGCCGAGGCCGGACAGGATCAGGCCCATGATCCAGAGATCGCCGCCGACGCCTGGCGCGTGCTGGAAGTTGCTCAGCGGCGTGTACCCGGTCCAGCCGAAGTCGGCGGCCCCGCCGGGGGTGATGAAGCCCGCGGTCGCGATGGTGGCCCCGAACAGATACAGCCAGTAGCTGAACGCGTTGAGCCGCGGGAATGCGACGTCCGGCGCCCCGATCTGCAAGGGCAGCACGGCATTCGCGAAACCGAAGACGATCGGGGTGGCGTAGAACAGCAGCATCAGGGTGCCGTGCATGGTGAACAGCTGGTTGTACTGTTCGGGCGAGAGGAACTGCATGCCGGGCCTGGCGAGTTCGCCGCGCATCAGCAGCGCCATCAGTCCGCCGATGAAGAAGAACGACATGGCCGAGACCAGATACATGACCCCGAGCACCTTTGGATCGGTGGTCGTGATCATCTTCCAGATGTAGGAACCTTTCGGCCCCATCCGTCGCGGATACGGTCGAACCGCCTGAAGTTGTTCGGTCTGCGTCACACTCATGGCCGTCGCCACCTCCGAACCGCCGTCCAGCTTTGGCCGGCGCGACCGGCCTCTGTCCACCAAACCATGTGACCGCCGTCTCATGTCATGGATTGATCGACTTTGCCGAAGGTTCGCCTGGTCTGCGACCACGGACCGATGCGCGCCGCGCCGCCGGTGCGTACCGTGAGGGAACTCGACAGCACAGGTGGGGGCCACGATGAAGAGTTGGATCAGGTGGGCGATACTGCACGGCGGTCCGGGTGCGTACCTCCGAATGCGGGCGCGCAGCGGCGATCCCGTGTCCGAGATCTTGGCGGGCCGGCGGGCCGGACCGAACCCCTACCCGTTCGGCGACCGAGTCCGCGCGCAGGGCAGGCTGGTTCGCACACCCTACTCCTGGGCCTCCGCCGACCATGAAGTCTGCCGGAACATTCTGCGCGACAAGAACTTCGGCGTTACCCCGCCGGAGACCATGAACGTGCCCGGCCCGGTGCTGCGGCTGCTGCGGGCGACCGATCCGAAGCTGGCGAACCCGGTGGAGCCGCCGTCGATGCTGATGGTCGATCCGCCGGAGCACACCCGGTACCGCAAGCTCGTCGCGCAGGAATTCACCCCGCGTGCCGTCGCCCGCCTGCGCGATCGGATCGCCGAGGTGACCGACGAGCTCCTGGCCGACCTGGCGACTCGTCCCGCCGCCGACCTGATCCAGGACTTCGCGCGGCTACTGCCGGTGGCGATCATCTGCGAAATCCTCGGTGTGCCGAAGGAGAAGCAGGCCGAGCTACTGGAACTCGGCCACGCGGGCGCGCCACTACTCGATGTCGGAATCTCCTGGCGGGCCTTCCGCGGCGCGATGGCCGCCCTGCGGGACAGTCAGGACTATCTCGAAGGGCACATCGAGCGCTTGCGCGCCGATCCGGGCGACAACATCCTCAGCGAACTGACCGTCGGCGGCCTGCTGACCGAGCCGGAGTTGATGGCTACCGCCACACTGGTCACCGGGGCGGGTTTCGAGACGACGGTCAACCTGCTCGGCAACGGCATCGTGGCGTTGCACGAGAACCCCGATCAACTCGACCTGCTGCGGGCCGAGCCGCACCGGTGGCCCGGCGCCATCGAGGAGATCCTGCGCTACGACAGCCCCGTGCAGATGACCGCTCGAACCGCATTGTGCGACAGGGAGATAGCCGGTCACCACATCGCGCGCGGCGAGATGGTCTCGCTGCTGCTCGGTGCCGCCAACCGCGACCCGGCCGTCTTCGACGACCCCGCGCGATTCGACGTGACCAGACCCAACGCGAAGGACCACCTGTCGTTCAGCAGCGGCGTGCACGCCTGTCTGGGCGCCAGCCTGGCCAGGACGGAGGGCGTGATCGCCCTGTCCGCGCTGTACGAGCGCTTCCCCGCGCTACGGCTCACCGGCACGCCCGAGCGCCGCGGACTGGTCAATCTCCGTGGCTATCAACGGATACCGGCCGTGCCGGGGCTGCCCGCGGCCAGTAGGACCGCCTGATCCCGCTCAGCAGTCGAGCGGGTCGCGCACCAGCATGCCCTCGACCGCGCGCAGCCGGTCGCTCATGGTCGACAGCAGATCGATGGAGTCGTGCGAGAGGCCGACCACGGTGTACATCAGCCTGCGCAGCCGCGGGCTGTCCAGCGCCCGCACCACGGTCACGTCGTAGTCGGTGTCGATAGGTCGGACGAGCTGGTCGAGATCCACGGCGCGGTACTCACAATCGGTCATCTGGCCCCCTGGGACCATTGTGGGCGCGCTGGGCCGCGCGCCTGGGTGTGGTGGCGCAGACGAGTCCTACCGGATGCCGCGACACACACCGCATCCACTTCGTCGCTGCGCCGACCCGGAACGTTTCGTGCGGTGTGCTGGACAATACGAACGTAAACGGCAACCGCACACCGATCCGGCGTGCAACGATGGCCTCGGCCGAACACATACCGATCTGGTGAGGGGCCCGAAATGGGGAATCTCGATGACAAGGTAGCGGTAATCACCGGCGGTGCCCGCGGGCAGGGTCGCGCTCACGCGGTCGCATTGGCCGCGGCGGGCGCCGACGTGGTGGTCTGCGATATCGCCGAGCAGATCGCGAGCGTGCCGTATCCGCTGAGCGCCGAGGACGATCTGGCCGAGACGGCGAAGCTGGTCGAGGAGACCGGGCGCCGCTGCGTGCCGCTCAGGGCCGACGTGCGGAGTCAGACGGAGATGAACGCGGTCGCCCAGCGCGCCATCGATGACTTCGGTCACATCGACATCCTGATCGCCAATGCCGGCATCGCGTCCAACGCGCCGATCGCCGAGATGGGCGACGAGATGTGGCAGGACATGATCGACACCAACCTCAACGGTGTCTTCCACAGCATCCGCGCCGTATTGCCGCACATGATCGAGCGCCGCTGGGGCCGCATCGTGGCCACCTCCTCCATCGTGGCCCGGATGGGCGTGCGCAACGCCGGACACTATGCGGCCGCGAAATGGGGTGTCGTCGGCCTGGTCAAGTCGGTGTCGCTGGAGGTAGTGGAGTACGGGATCACCGTCAACGCGGTGCTGCCCGGCGGCGTGGACACCGACATGATCCAGAATCCGGCGATGTATCGACTGATGCTGCCGGACAAGGAGAATCCCACCAGGGAAGACGTGATGGAGATGTTCGCCGCAGGCCCGCCGAACGGCGATCTGATCGCGCCGGACGAGGTCGCCGACGCGGTATTGCTGCTGGTGTCCGAGCACGGGCGGCACTTCAACGGCGAGGCCCTGACCATCTCCGGCGGAATCAGCGCCAATACCGTCTGACCCGCGCGCCACCATCGACGAAATGTGACCTGCATCGCAGTCGGGTCGGCGCCGGAACTTTCCCGGCGCCGCGGCCGACCGGTCAGCGAGGCCTGGTTCAGGTGCAGCTTTCGTACTCGAGGATGGTGGACGGCAACGTGCAGGTGAAACGCTCGACAGTCCACCTCGTCTGGCTGGTCGCGGCGGCCGTTCTGCTCGCCCTCGTCGTCGGCTCGGTGGTCGAAGCGGGTGCGACGCCGTACCGGGCGGCCGGAACCGCCTATCCCGGATTCGCCGATGTGCTCGTTTACGTGCTGCTGCGCGTTGTCGCCGCACTGGCGGGTGCGACAGCGCTCGGTGCCCTGGTTTACGCGGTGTGTTGTACCGCGGTCACCGGCCGCGGCCGCCTCGATGTCGACGGTTACTCCGGCCTGCGCCTGGCCGAGCGTGCCGGTGTGGTGTGGCTGGTGTCGGCGCTGGCGCTGATCCCGGTTACCGCCGCGAACGTGGGCGGATTGACCGTCTCCAGCCTCTTCCGGCTCGGCGCGCTCGCCCCGCTGATCGACGCCAGCGAGAAGCCGAAGGCGTGGATCGTGGTCGCGCTGCTCGCCGCGGTGGTGACCCTGGGTGCCCGAATCATCCTGTCCTGGAACGGGGCAGCGGTGCTCATGCTGGTGGCCGCCGTCGGGGTGCTGCCACCCGCGATGGTGGGCAACGCGGGGGAGGGGCCGAATCACGACTACGGCACCGGCGCGATGATCATCTTCCAGCTCGCGGTGTCGGTGCTGCCCGGACTGCTGTGGTGCGTCGCGGAACACCTGCGCCGCAACGGGTCACACGCGCGCACCGCGGTACGGCGCGGCGCGGTGCTCGCCCTGCTGTGCCTGGCGGCGGCGGCGCTCAGCGGCGTCGTGCTCTGGCTGATCCTGCTGCCCTGGTCGGATGTGTTCGGCACGGGGTACGGGCGGCTGGCGCTGGTGGTGGTCGCGGTGGGCGCCGACCTCGCGCTGACGATGCGCGTGGTGTTGCGCAACCGGCGTCCCGGCGTACGCACCGCCTTCCTGATCGCCGCAGGCGGCGCGCTTTCCGCGATAGCGCTCGGCGCGACGGTGGCCATGGCGGTACAGCCCGCCCCCGCCTTCGCCGATCGCTCGTTCACCGCGCAGCAGGTGTTCCTCGGCTTCGACCTGTTCGACCGGCCGAACCTGCTGCGGCTGATGACGTTGTGGCGCTTCGACATTGTGCTCGGCACCGCCGCGGTCGCCGCGATCGTGCTGTACACGCTCGGCGTGCTGCGGTTGTGGGGGCGCGGCGACGAATGGTCGAAGTGGCGCACCATTTCGTGGATCAGCGGCTGTGTTGCGCTGCTGATCGCCACCTCGTCGGGCGTCGGCACCTACGGGTTCGCGATGTTCAGCATGCACATGATCACGCACATGGCCTTGAACATGTTCGTGCCGGTGCTGCTGGTACTCGGCGCGCCGGTGACCCTGCTGCTGCGCGCGGTCCCGGCGGCCCAGCGCGGTCAGGTGCACGGTGTGCGCGAATGGGTACTCGCGCTGCTGCATTCGCGACCGACCGCGGTGATCGCCCACCCCGCGACCGCGCTGTCGTTGTTCGTGATCTCGCTCTACGGCCTATATTTCACCCCGCTGTTCGAGAGCCTGATCCGCTACCACTGGGGGCACGTGCTGATGAACGTGCACTTCCTGATCGTCGGCTACCTGTACTACTGGGGCATCATCGGCGTCGACCCTGGCCCGCGGCGGCTGCCGCATCTGGGCAGGCTCGGCATGTTGTTCGCGGTCATGCCTTTTCACGCTTTCTTCGGCGTCGCGGTGATGTCGATGAACACCGTGATCGGGTCGCGTTTCTACACGAACCTGCAACTGCCGTGGCGGATCGACCTGCTCGCCGATCAGCGCGTCGGCGGCGGAATCGCCTGGGTCTCCGGCGAAATCCCGATCCTGCTCGTGGTCGGCGCGCTGCTCACCCAGTGGGTGGCCCAGGATCGCCGCACCGCGGTGCGCACCGACCGCAAGGACGACGACTACGGCGACTCCGACCTCGCCGCGTACAACGCCATGCTGGACCAACTGGCCCAGTCCCGCCGCTGACACCGGCCGAGCGCGTGGCTACCGAGCGAAGCGAACGCGCCGCAGCCGCAAGCTGTTCGAGACCACGAAGAACGAGGAGAACGCCATGGCCGCGCCGGCGATCAGCGGATTGAGGAAGCCGAGGGCGGCCACCGGAATGGCGATCACGTTGTAGCCGAAGGCCCACACCAGGTTTCCCTTGATGGTGCGCAACGTGGCATGCGCCAGCTCGATGGCGTCGGCGACCGCGCCGAGGTCCTCGCGCACCAGGATGACGTCGGCGGCGGCGATCGCCACATCGGTGCCCGCGCCGATCGCCATGCCGAGGTCTGCGGTGGCCAGCGCCGCACCGTCGTTGATGCCGTCGCCGACCATCACCACGCGGCGGCCCTGCTCCTGCATGCGGGCGATCAGCTCGACCTTGCCCTCCGGAAGCAGTTCGGCGACAACCTCATCGATGCCGATCTCGTCGGCCACCGACTGCGCCGCGTAGGCGTTGTCGCCGGTGAACATCATGACCCGCAGCCCGAGCCGGTGCAGCCGGGCGATGGCGGCGGCCGCGGTGTCCTTGACGGTGTCGGCCACCGCGATCACCGCGACGACCGCTCCGTCCACGGCGACCAGCACCACGGTGCGCCCGCAGCGTTCCTGTTGCCGGACAGCGCGCTGCATATCCTGCGGGATCTCGATGCCTCGATCGTCGAACAGCCGCGATCGGCCGACCAGCACGCGGCGGCCGTCCACCGTGCCGCGGGCCCCCAATCCCGGTAGCGCTTCGAAGGATTCGACGGCGGGCAATTCCTCGACCGCGTCGCGGGCGTGGCGGGTGATCGCCGCGGCCACCGCGTGTTCGGACGCCGCCTCCACCGCACCGGCCAGGCGCAGCACCTCCGCCGTGTGGAACGGCGCGCGTTCGGTCACCGCGGCCACGCTCATCGCGCCGTTGGTGACCGTGCCCGTCTTGTCCAGCACGACCGTGTCGACGTCGCGGGTGGCTTCGAGCGCCTGATGCCCCTTGATGAAAATGCCGAGCTGCGCACCGCGTCCGGACGCCACCATCAGCGCAGTCGGGATGGCCAGGCCGAGCGCGCACGGGCACGCCACCACCAGCACCGCCAGCGCGGCGGCCGCCGCCCGATCCGCGCCTGCGCCGGTGATCAGCCAGGTCACGAAGGTCACCGCCGTCAGCAGGAAGACGAACGGAACGAACACCGCCGACACCCGATCGGCGATCCGTTGCATGCGCGCCTTGCCGGTCTGGGCCTGTTCGACCAGCCGGATCATCCCGGACAACTTCGTATCCGCCCCTACCGCAGCGGCTTCCACGATCAGGCGGCCGGTGAGCGCGGTGGTGCCGCCGATCACCGCCATGCCCGCCGTCACGTCGACGGGGAGCGATTCACCGGTCATCGCGCTGGCGTCGACGCTCGAGGCACCGGCTACGACAAGGCCGTCCGTGGCGATCGTCTCCCCAGGGCGCACCACGAAGCGCTGCCCTTCCACGAGTTCGCCGATGGGCACGCGTAATTCGCGGTCGTCGCGGGTCAGCACGGTGACCTCGCGGGCGCCGAGCGCGGCGAGCGCACGCAGCGCACTGCCCGCCGAGCGCTTGGCTTTCGCCTCGAAATACCGCCCCGCCAAGACGAACGCGGTGACACCGGCGGCTACCTCGAGGTAGATCGCGTCACTGGCCCAGATCGCCGCCCAGACCCCATCGGGCGCAGGCCCGGAACGGTTGGGGTGCAGGAACATGGTGTCCAGCGACCACAGCGTCGCGGTGAGCACACCGACCGAGACCAGGGTGTCCATGCTGGCCGCACCGGCCTTGGCATTGGCGAAAGCCTTGCGGTGGAACGGCGCCGCCGACCAGACCACCACGGGCAGCGCGAGCGCGGTGAGGATCAGTTGCCAGCCGGTGATCCGGGTGGACGGGATGGTGGCGAACATCACCGAGAGATCGGCCAGCGGAAAGAACGCCATCAACGCGACGACCAGCCGCCGCAGCAGATCGCTGACCTGTGCGTCCTCCGGGGTTGCCCGGATCGTCTCGGCGCGGTCGGTGACCGGCGCCGCACCGAAGCCGGTGGCCTCGACCTCGGCGCACAGCTGCTCGGCGGTGTGGTCGCCGACCGCGTCGATCGTGGCGATGCCGGTGGCGTAGTTCACCGACGCGGTGACCCCGTCGATCTTGTTGAGCTTGCGTTCCACCCGGGTGGAGCAGGCCGCGCAGCTCATACCGGTGACGGCCAGCGAGATGCGGGCCGGCGCGGCGGTCGAGTCGGGTCGAGTGATCGGGTCGAGCTCGATGGTCATGAAAATCCGTTCCTCACGCGGCGGGATCCTGGGTCGAACGAAGGTGCCGGGTGCGCCTGCCGAGCTGGGCACCCGGCGGTAGCACCAGATCGGTGGGGACCCGGTCGCTGGTCGGTGGCGAGCTTTCCGGGCGGCGGGTCCGGTGCACGACCACGACCAGCACCAACGCGATCACGAGCAGGCCGTGCGAGAGCACCCGGGCGACCGGCACCACACCGGAGTACAGATCGGACACGACGAACGCGCTCAGCGCGACGACCAGCACGCCGAGCACCGGCAGCACGCCTGCGGCGGCGTGCGGTCGCAGCGCGCAGTAGAGGAACCCGACGCCGATGGCAAGGCTCCACGCGGTGCTCTCGTTGAGCAGGTGGCGGGTCATCTCGGCGGCGTGGTGGTGGCTCATGCCGAAGTCGACACCGGCCAGCTGGGCCAGCGCCAACGCGCATTGCAAGACACCGAGCAGGCCGAGCAGTAGGCGAGCGGTCACGGTCCGCGAGGTCGGCACGGCGGCACGCAATCTGGACAGCGGTGACGGCTGCGGCCGCTCCAGCTCGGCGGCGGCGAAGATCGCGTCGGTCAGGTCCGGCGCGTACGACGAGCCGCCGCGCAACCGCTTCGAGGTCTCCACCGCGGCGACGTACCAGGAGCAGCACTCGGCGCACTGCTCCAGGTGTTCGTCCACCCTGGCCGCGGGAACGGTCTCGCGCTCGCCGTCGATCCGAGCCGACAGCGCCGTCCGGCACACTTTGCACTCCACGTCCAGATTGTCGTCTATCCGGACACCGAAGTTCCCGCAGGTTGTCCTCGGTGGCGACGGTCACCGCGCCCGCCGGGTGACCCGGATTACGGTCACCGGGCCGGTCTCTCGCCGCGGCAACCGCCGGTTATTGTCGACACCATGCCGACGCCCGCCGAGGATGACGAGACGACCCGCCTGGCACTGGCGGCGGCGCGCGGCGACCGGCAGGCGCTGGAGGCTTTCATCCGGGCCACCCAGAAAGACGTGTGGCGACTGCTCGCCCATCTGACCGAGGTGGGCCGGGCCGACGACCTGACCCAGGAGACCTACCTGCGCGCCCTCGGCAGCATCAAGCGCTTCGAGGGCCGCGCCAGCGCGCGCACCTGGCTGCTGTCCATCGCGCGCCGCGTCGTGGTCGACCAGGTGCGGATGGCGGTGGCGCGGCCGAAGATCGCGCACGGCGTCGACTGGGCCGCTGCGGCCGATCGGCAGGTGCCGCGGCGCGACGGGCTCACCGAGATCGTCGAACTCAACCTGCTGCTCGACGACCTGGCGCCGGAGCGGCGCGAGGCGCTGGTGCTCACCCAGGTGCTCGGCCTGTCCTACGCGGAGGCGGCGGCGGTGTGCGGCTGCCCGGTGGGCACGGTGCGCTCGCGGGTGGCGCGGGGCCGCGAGGATCTGGTCGCCGCGACCCGATTCGGCGGCAGGCGGCGTGCGCACGGCTGAGGCGGTCACAGCTCGGCCAAAGGGTTTGCGGCGTACTGCAATCGGATGACTCCGTCCGCGTGCTTCGTCGCCGTGGCGTGCACCCCGAACACCGTGCGGAGTAGCTCCGGCGTCATCACCTCGAGCACCCCGCCCGCCGCGACGACGCGGCCGTGGTCGAGGACGACCAGCCGGTCGCAACAGCGGACGGCGAGGTCGAGTTCGTGCAGCACCGCCAGGGTGGTGATGCCGGTGGACCGGATCAGGTCGAGGAGTTCGAAGCGGGCGCGGACGTCGAGATGGTTGGTCAGTTCGTCGAGTACCAGCAGGCGTGGTTGTTGCGCGAGGGCTCGGGCGAGCAGGACGCGCTGACGTTCACCGCCGGACAGGGAGCCGACGGTGCGGTCGGCGTAGGCGCTGACGCCGGTTCGCGCCATGGCGTCCGCGACGGCGAGGTGGTCGGCCGCGGTGTCCCGGCTGAACAGGGCGTGGTGTGGATTGCGGCCGAGGCCGACCACTTCGGCGACGGTCGATTCCGGTGCGCCGGAACCGTTCTGGAGCACCGCCGCGGTGGTCTGCGCCGCCGTGCGTACCGGCATCCCGGTGATGTCGGCACCATCGATCGCGATGATGCCCCCGGCAGGTCGAAGTGATCGATAGACGGTGCGCAGCAGCGTGGTCTTGCCGCTGCCATTGGGGCCGACCAGGCCGACGACCGCGCCGGGTGGCGCGTGCAGGGTCACCTTGTCCAGGACGGCGGCGTCGCCGAACATGACCCGCACTCCGGCAACCGACAATTCGGCCGAGGCGCTCATGCCGGCCCACCGTTGCGGCGCAGCAGCCAGAGGAAGAACGGCGCGCCGAACGCCGCGGTGAAGATACCGAGCGGCAACTCGTTGGGTGCGTCGACCGTGCGGGAAAGCAGGTCTACCGCAACCAGATACGCGGCACCGAACACGGCGGACAGCGGCAGCACCCGCCGGTGATCCAGGCCGAAGCCGAGCCGGACCAGATGCGGAATCATCAAGCCGACGAAGCCGACGCCGCCGGCCACCGCGATCAGCACGCCCGTCAGCAGCGAGGCGAGCACCAGCAGGACAATCCGGAGCGTGCGCACATCGACGCCGAGCGCGGTGGCCTGCTCGTCGCCGGTGCCGAGCACATTGAGCCGACGCCCGAAGGCGAGCACGACGGCGACGGTCACCAGCACCACCACGGTCACCGGGCCGAGCCGGTCCCAGCTCGCTCCGGCGACGCTGCCCATCGTCCAGAACATCACCGCCCGTAGCTCATTCGGCGAGGCGCGCAGTTGGAGGTAGTTCGTGGCGGCCAGCAAGAGGTACCCCACCGCGACCCCGGCCAGCACCAGCCGGGTCGGCACCAGGGTGCCGCGTTGCTGCCCGAGCAGGAAAACCACCGCGATGGTCGCGACCGCGCCGCAGAAGGCCGCGGCGCTCACCCCGACACCGCCCAGGACGCCGCCGGTCGTCACGATGACGGTCACCGCGCCGAGCGAAGCACCGGAGGACAATCCGAGCACATACGGGTCGGCCAGCGGATTGTTCACCAGCGCTTGCAGAATCACGCCGGCCACCGCGAGACCGCAGCCGCAGAGTGCGGCCAGGATCACCCGGGGCAGGCGGTAGTGCCAGACGATCTGGTCGACGGTGAAGCCGACATCCGGTGTCTTGCCGGACACATGGGCCAGGATCACTCGTCCGGTGTCGGCAACCGAGACGGTGACCGAGCCCGCGGCGATCGACAGCAGCATCACGGCGAGCAGCACCGCGGCCGAGATCGCGAGCACGATCGGCAGCGGTGTCCGTGCCAACGGCGCGCGGGTGGCGGTCCGGGTCATCGGAACTGCTCGGGGTGCACCAGTTGCGCGATGCGCCGCACCGCGACGTCGTTGCTCGGACCGAGGTAGATCGAGTCCGACAGCACCGCATAGCTCTTGGTCCGCGTGGCCGCCCACTGGGGGAATTGCGCGAGTATGCGTTCGGCGACCGCGTCGATGTCGGGGCTGCGGTAGTTGACCACGATGAGCCCGTCGATCGGCGTCACCGCGAGTTGTTCTTTGCTGATTGTCACGAACGTGGTGCCGTCGTCGCGATCGAACGAGTTCACCCCGCCCGCCTTGCCGATCACGTCGTTCCAGATGCCGTCCGCCGCGATGGCGGAGAAGTCCGAGGAATCGCCCATCCCCATGCCGGGGAAGACGAGCAGCACGTTCTTCTTCGGTTGTCCGGCAACCCGGTTCGCCGTCTCGGCGATCGCGCGCCGCGAGTCGGCGATGAGCCGCTCGGCCCGGCCCGGCACGTCGAAGATGGTGCCGAGATCGCGCAGCAGCGCGTAGCTGTCCTCGATCGTCGGCGTGCCGGTGACGGCACCGGTGACCCCGCAGTTCGCGCGGGGCACATAGGTATTGGCGCCCGCGGCGGCCAGCTCGTCGCGGGTAGCGAATCCCTGGTCGGCGGCGAAACCGCCACCACCGGTGGATATCACCAGGTCGGGGTGCTGGTTCAGCATCGCTTCGCGGGGGATGTCCTGGAGACTGTTCGGGGTGATTCGACCGGTGGGCAGCGCGTCGATCGCGGCGGCCCGGTCCGGCACGTCGGAGGCGCCGTAGGACTGTGCGTTGGCCACCACGCGGTCGGCGACGCCGAGCGCGAGCAGCGCGGACACCTCGCCGACGGAGCCGCCGTTCATCACGACGACGCGCTTCGGTGCCTCGGTGAAGGTGTAGGTCTTGCCGCAATTCTCCAGGGACACTGGGTATTCGGTGACCCCTTCGGTGGCCGCCGCGGACGGCCGATGGTCCGCCGCGTCGGTGACCGTGGTCGTGCAGCCGGTGACGGCGAGGGTGCTTGCCGCGAGTGCCAGCAGCAGCGCGCGTTTCATCAGCATGGGTGCCTCTTCGATCGTTGCGCCGCGGCCGGTGGCGGCGGCAGGAAACGGGTGTCGATCAGGTAGTCGATCCCGGCGATGAGAGCGGCGGCGGGATCCGGTTGCGGGAGTGGTGGATCGAGTGCGGCGGAGTTGTCATGCCCGTAGCTGACGGCGGCGCCGGGGGAAACCATGTGCGCGGCATGCGCGCGAGCGATGGTCAGCGCATGGTCGTCTTGCGCGGAGGCTTGGTCCGCCATAGCGGTCAACCGCGCGTGCCACATCGAAGCGGGGATCGCGGCGATCGGGTAACCGCGTGCACGCAGTGCGTCGATGACAGTGTCGAAGGTCAGCGGTCGGCGGCTGGTCAGGTGGTAGGTCGAGGCCGTCGTGGGGTGGGCGACAAGATGGGTGACGACGGCGGCGACCCAGTCCACCGGTACCAGGTCGAGGGTGCTCGCGGCATAGCTCTCGTCGGGGACAGCCTCGAGCACGACCATCGCGCGGATCAGACTCCAGAACGCGTCGTCCGGGCCGCAGACGCCGGTCACCGAGTGGCCGCCGATGCGACCGGGCCGGTACACGGTGACCGGCACGCCACGGTGGGCGGCGGCGTACACCAGGCCCTCCGCTACCCACTTGCTTGCGACATAACCGTTGTGCGGCAGCGACGTCGCGGCCACCCGTCGGTCTGCACGGAGGATCGGTGGGTTGCCATCGGCCGCGAACGCGGTGTCGATGGAGGAGATGAAGTGGACCGGCTTGGTCGTGCCGGTGGCCGCGAGGCGCAGAATGCGTTCGGTGCCTTCGACATTCGCCGGACGGAGTTGGGCGTACGGCTCGAAGTGGTGGACTCGGGCGCCGTTGTGCACGATCACATCGACGGTGTCGGCCAGCTGTTGGTAGCGCGTCGGCGAAAGGGCGAGCCGGGGGAGGGCGAGGTCGCCCGCGATGGCCGTGACCCGATTCGCGGTCGGAGCGTCGAGACCGTAACGCGCGCAGCATGCTTCGATGCGACGCCGTGCCGCGGCATCGTCGTCTGCCCGGACCAGGCAGTACACCTGATAGTCGGTGCGTTCGAGCAAGGCGGCGAGCAGGAACGCGCCGAGAAATCCGGTCGCGCCGGTCAGCAATATCGTGTGTGGCCGCGTCCGCGGTTCGGCCGTCGTGCGGATGGTGTCGTCGAGCCTGGTGTCTGCTTCGAGGTCCGCTGCCGTCCACGTCGCCCCGCCGTCCCGGCCGGACTCGAGGCGTTCGGCGAGCCCGGCGACGGTGGGTGTGTCGAACATGACGCGCAGATCCCACCGCACCCCGAACGCCTCCCGAGCGGCGTTGAGCACCTTCGCCGCACGCAACGAATGCCCGCCACGTGCGAAGAAGTCGTCATCTATGCCGACCGACTCGACCTCGAGTGCCTCGGCGAACAATCGGGCCAGCGCGCGCTCGGTGGGTGTGCGCGGGGCTCGGCCGGAGGGTCCGGCGTCCGGCGGCGCGGGCAGTGCGGCTCGATCCAGCTTTCCGTTCGTGGTGTGCGGCAGACGATCCAGCGTGACGTACACCGACGGCACCATGTAGTCGGGTAGCCGTCCGGCCAGGTGGGCGCGGAGGTGTTGCGCCTCGGGCACACTCGCGCCGGGCGTGGGCACCACATAGGCGACAAGGACTTCGCCGTGGATACGCACCGCCGCCGCGCCGATCTGCGCATGTTCGGTGAGCGCGCCCGTCACCTCGCCTTCCTCGATGCGATAGCCGCGCAACGACAGCTGGCTGTCGTCGCGGCCCAGATACTCCAGCCGGCCGTCGCTGTGCCATCGCACCAGATCGCCGGTGCGGTAGAGCCGACCGCCGTTCGCGTCGAACGGGTCGGCCACGAATCGTGTCGCGGTCGCGGCAGACGCACCGAGATACCGCTGCCCGACCGGCATGCCGCCGATGTATAGCTCGCCGATGACTCCGGGCGGCACCGGCCGCAGGCGTCTATCCAGGACGTGGCAGCGGCCGTTGCTGACGGGAGTTCCGATCGAGGGTGTGGGGTGCGCGGCGAGGGTGGTCCAGGTGGCGTCGACAGTGCATTCCGTTGGGCCGTAGAGGTTGTAGACCGAGATGCCCGGCTCGGCGCGCAGCGTGGTCCACAAGGCCGGGTCGGCAGCTTCGCCGCCCAGCGCCAGCACCTCCGGCCGATGGGCTCCGGCGAGTAGCCCTGCGGCCAGCAGTTCACGCGCGAAAGTCGGTGTGACATCGAGGAAGTCGATACGCCGGTCCCTGATGTAGCGCACCAGCCGGTCGGGGTCGCGCCGTAGGTCGTCGTCGATGAGATGCAGCTCGTGTCCCGCGAGCAGCCAGAGCAGCCCTTCCCACGCGGTGTCGAAGGTCAGCGATGCGGTGAGCGCCGCGCGCATCCGTCGCCCACCGCGCGCCGCCACCGCGGGCTCGATGAGATGCTCGCGATGGTGGTGGTAGAGGTTCAGCACCGAGCCGTGTGAAATCACCACGGCCTTGGGAGTTCCGGTGGTGCCCGAGGTGTGGATCACCCAGGCCGGGTGCTCGGGGTGCAGGCGGATCGGCGGATGGGCGTGCGGGACGGCCGGTAGGCCACCGTCATCCAGCACGACGGCTCGGTCGCGTAGTGCGGTGGGAATCATGGTGGTCAGCGCGGTCGTGGTCACGATGGCGGCGAGCTCGGTCCCCTCGGTCAAACCCTCCAGCAGCAGCGCCGATCGTGCCACGGGCTGCCCGGGGTCGAGCGGGACATAGGTTGCACCACAAGCCAGTACGGCGAACAGCGCGGCGATCGCGTCGCCGGTGCGCGGAAGCAGCACCGCCACGGCGTCGCCAGGGCGAGTACCCGCTGCGGTCAGCGTGGCACTCAGTAGTTGTGTCCGGCAGTCGAGTTCGGCATAGGTGAGCGCCTGCCCGGCACCGGTGTCGACGAGCGCCGTAGCCGTCGGGGTGCGGGCGACCTGGTCCGTCAGCAAGTCGGGCACGGTGCCGTCGTGCCGAGTACGCGAGGGGCCGCTGCTGTTGGCACGCAACGACTCTCGTTCTCCCGGCAGGAACAGATCGGCCGCGGCGAGGGTGCGATCGGGCTCCGCCAGGATGCGGCGGAGAAACGTAGTGAAGCGCCGAAGATGCGTCGTCAGCTCCGCCGCTGTGTACGAACTCGGATGGCCGTCGAGATACAGCGTCGGCCCGGCGCCATCCATCCGGTCGTACAGGTTGAAGACCAGATCGTCGATCATGCCCGCGGTGACATTGCGGACCGTGCTGGTGCATGCACCGAAGCGCAGGTCGTAGTCGAACAGCATGATGTTGACCGAGGGCCCGTACATGCTGCGGTCGCTGCCGACCAGACCGAGGTCCCGGCGCACCTGCTCGCTGCGGTAGCGCTGATGACGGCGGCTACGGACCAGTTGACGCGCGATCTGGTCGGTCAGCTCGGTCAGCGTCGGGTCGTCCGCGCAATCGGCCCACAGGGCCACCCCGTTAAGCGTCATGCACGGCACCCGCAACGCGGGCGTCCCGGTCCGTAGCATCACCGGCAGCGCGAGACACACCTGCGCGGCGCCGGTCATCCGGTGTAGGTAAGCGGCGACCGCCGCGGTGAACACGTCGGTCCAATTGGCGCGGGTGGCCTGCGCGACGCGTCGCAGCAGCGCGACGATCTCGGTGTCGAGCGTGGTGAACTCACGAAGTATCCGGCCCGCAGCGGAACTCGTACGTGGTGCGGCACCGGACAGGGTCACGGGGGCAGGCCGATCGCGGAGGTAATCGAGCCAGAACGCGCGATCACGGTCGAGTTCGGCGGAGTCCGCGTACGAGAGATCGGCCGCCAGCACCGCATCCCAATCCCCGAAGGCGTACGGCGGCGGCGATGTTCCGGCCACCGAGGCGGTGTACAGCTCGGCCACCCGTCGCGCGATCAGGGCCATGCCGTAGCCGTCGAGCAGGATGTGGTGCACCCGGTGATACCAGAGCGTCCGCTGCGCCCCGAGCCGGAAGACGATGTGCGCGAAGAGCGCATCGTGTGCCAGGACCACCGGCCGCGCGACATCCCGATCCATCAGCTCGACTGCCGCGTGCAGCGGATCCGGCGCACCCGAAACATCCACCACCTGAACCGCCCAGTCGTGGGCTGCGCTGATCTGCCGAGGGCCGTCCTCGACGAACCGAACATGCAGCGCCGCAGCCTCATCGACTGCCGTGCGAATCGCGGCAACCAGCTTCGCAGGCACGACCGGACCCGAGATCTCCACGTACTCGGCGATATTGAAGGCGGTCGAGGCCGGGTCCAGCTGCTGCCCGAGCCAGACACCGAGCTGTGCGGCGGTCAACGGTCGCGCGGTAACCGAACCGACGGCCCCACCTTGCGGGCGCTCGGCCCCGTCGACCGCTCGGGCAGGCGCGCTCACGACGCGGACCGCGGGGCGAGCAGCGGCCACCAGGCGGCAAGGGTGGGGTTCTCGGCCAGGTCCACGAAGGCCGGTGCGGCGCCGCGCGACTTCCACCGCTCGATCAAGCCGATCAGCCGCACCGAGTCGAGTCCGGCGGCGAACAGATCCTCGGTGTCGCCCACTTCGTGTGGTTCGAGATACAGCACGTCGGCGATGTCCGCACGCACGCTGTCGTAGCTGAGAGGTTCCATCGCGCTCAGTTGACCTGTCTGTCCCGGTCGGCCCAGAACCGATCGCGCAGCTGCCAGCGCAGGATCTTGCCGCTGGGATTGCGCGGAATGCGGTCGACGAACTCGAAGCGCACCGGAATCTTGAACCACGCCAGCTGCTCCCGGCAGAACGTCATCAGCTCGCGCACCCGAACCTGCGCACCGGGCCGGCACGCGACGAACGCATGCACCGACTCGCCGAGGATGTCGTCGGGTACGCCGATCACCGCCGAATCCGCCACGGCGGGATGCCGGGCCAGGGCATTCTCGATCTCGGCGGGATAGATGTTCTCGCCGCCGACAATGATCATGTCCTTCAGGCGGTCTCGGATATACAGGTAGCCGTCGGCATCCACGTATCCGGCGTCGCCGGTGTGGATCCAGCCGTCGATCAGTGTCTGCGCCGTGGCCTCGGGCATGTTCCAGTAACCGAGCATGGCGGCGGGCGAGCGCAGGCAGATCTCGCCCACCTCGCCGGGTGGCCGCTGCGTGCCGGACGAATCGATGATCCGCACGGACACACCGGGATACGGCCTGCCCGCCGCAGCCAGCCGCGGGTTGCCTGCCACGTGGTCCGCCGGCGGCAGGCAGATCGCGGTATTGCCCGTTTCGGTGAGGCCGTAGATCTGCGCGAACTCGGCGTCGAAGAGCTCCAATGCCGCCCGCAGCAGCGTCTCCGAGATCGGCGATCCGCCGTAGACGACTTTGCGCACCGACCCGACGGCCGCAGGCGTCACCCGAGG
Source organism: Nocardia sp. NPDC052316 (assembly GCF_044547795.1). NCBI lineage: Bacteria > Bacillati > Actinomycetota > Actinomycetes > Mycobacteriales > Nocardiaceae > Nocardia > Nocardia sp. NPDC052316. The sequence goes on along the minus strand of NZ_JBIUBB010000001.1, from coordinate 354,539 downwards.
TTCGCCGAGGATCAACCGCAGCATCGACGGGACGACACACATGGTGGTGATCCGGGCTTCCTCGATGAGCGCCGCCGCGGTGGTGCTGTCGAACCGTGGCATCGCCACATTGGTGATACCTGCCGCGAAACCTTGCATAGCCCACCAGATTCCACCTACGTGAAAGCCTGGGATACCGATGAGGTTGCGGTCTCCGTCGCGAAAGTCGATCCAGTCCAGCCCGGCCTGGTCGAGCAGGTCCGCGATGGCGAAGAAGCTACGTTGCGCCAGCACAACACCTTTGGGCAGTCCTGTGGTGCCGCTGGTGTACAGCTGGATCACCGCGCCGTCGCGACCCGATGGCCGTTCCCCGGAATCCGGGTCGGCGACGTCGGCGAGCCATCCGGCGAACTCGTCGCCGTCCATGCGGACCGAGCGCACGTGCGGCGCGGCGGATCTCGCGATGCCCGCGGTATCGGCGTCGACCAGCACCAGCGCGCTGCCGGAGTCCCGGATGATGTGTTCGACCTCCGGCGCGGTCAGCCGGAAGTTGATCGGCACCAGCACCGCGCCGAGCCGCGCGCAGGCGAAGAACAGGGCGTAGTAGTAGACGGACTCTTGGCCGAGGTACGCCACCCGGCTGCCCGTACCGATATCCGAGGCACGCAATGCTCGGGCCAGTCGGATGCTGTCGGCGTGCAGGCGTGCGTATTCGAGACCTGTTCCCGCGCATGAGATCGCAAGGATGTCTGGGCGGTTCCGCGCGTGCTCGGCGAGGATCGAAGTCACCGTGGGTGCGCTCATCCCATCGCTCCCAGCGGTTGTTCCACATCGACAATGGCCAACCGCACCGTGCCCGCGCAGCGACCCCCCGCGTCGTCCCAACACCGGAACGACGTGTCCAACGAGGTGAACGGCGCACCATCGGTCGAGCTGACGCGTTCCTGGCTACCCGCGAGGATGAACTCACCGTAGAACCGCCGCGGATCGATCGGCCGTCGATACTCGCTGTCCAGCCTGGTGATCAGGATGCCGGGCAGCTGGCGCCGCCAGTAGTCGTCCATGGTCCAGCCGCCGAACACCGGACCGACGCGGTGGCGCACCAGCACCGCGATGGTCTGGTAGAGCATCTGGTTGTAACAGATGTTCACCTCGACCGAGTTGAGGTGACCGGTCGCGTCGATGTAGCAGGACTCGGCGATCTCGAAAATGCCGGTGGCCGTCGCCTGTTCGCCCCGCGCCTCGACCGTCAGCGCACGCAGATAACGGCAGTGCGGCTTGTAGCAACGCAGCACCTCCGACAGCAGCAACGGATCGTCGGCGAATACCTCCCCGGTCACGCCGGGACGCCTTCGTCGTCGTACACGGTGACCCGGTGCGACACCGCGGGCTCACCGGTGGTGGTGTGCAGCGCCCGGTGCACCAGGCTGCGGTTGTCCCAGATGAGCAGATCGCCGCGCTCGAAAGTCTGTAGCCGGATCGCCGGGTGCGCGAAGGTGTCGTCCAGTTGTCCGGTGGCGGAGAGCAACTCGTGCAGTAGATCGGGCCGGTCGGTGCCGTCGGCCGCGGTGATGGACTCGGTGAGGCCCTCGCTGACGTACACGACAGGCTCCCCGGTGTGCGGGTGCGCGTGCACCGTCGGCAGCGTCACCGGCGGCGTCTTCCGCTCGATCTCGGCGAGCAACTCGGAGACGGGCCGGTAGACGTCGCTCGGCCGGATCTTGAAGTAGCGGCGCACGCTGTGCGTCGCGACGGTGTCGGTGACGGCCCGCCGCAGATCGGGGCTGAGGTCGCGGTAGGCGCGGGCCAGGTCGATGAAGTAGGTACCCCGGCTGTGCGTCGGCACCACCTGGGTGTGGGTGAACGTCAGGTCGAACGGCCGCGCCATGAACTGGTAGTCCGAATGCCAGAATTTCCCGGTCTTCGGTACCCCCACCCGCTGCGGGCCGGTGTCGACATTGGACGACACGAACACCTCGGGCACCTGCGGGTGGTGGTAGATCGGCTCGTAGTAGCGCGCCGGATCACCGAAACCGCTTGCCAGCGCGACGAATTGGTGCGGATCGAGCTCGATGCCCTTGATCACCGCGATCCGCTCGCGGTACACGGCGCGCTTGACCGCGCGGACATCGTCGGGCGAGGTGGGGTCGAAGTCCTCGACCACCACACCGAAATCTCCCTGCGGGCTGATCCGCATGGCTGTTCGCTGCATGACCAGGTAGTCGGCCAACTACGCCTTGTAGTTCCCGGGCATATCCCCGGCTGTGAGCGAGCCGACACTCGGGGTGACCGGTTGCCCGACCGACATCGAGCTCAACGGGTCAGGCCGCAGGCTCGACGCGGTGACTGTCGATGAGGTTCCGCGCCATGGCTTGGGCGCGTCGGGCCGCATGCCGGTCACCCTCGGTGGCCGACACGATCGAGCCCTTCATCAGGATGTGCCAGGACCTGGCGAAGTCCTCGGGGTCGCGCAGCCCCGCCTCCTCGGCGCGAGACCGGACGACGCTGCGGATGGTGTCCAGGTGGTCGATGCTCGCCCGCCCGGCCGGATGCTCCGGCCCCATCTCCAGCAGCACATTGATGAACGTGCACGCCTCGAATCCGTCGGTACGGAACCAATCGTCGAGGACATCGAAGATGGCGAGCAGCCGCTCCTCCGCCGTGCTGCCCAGCCCGCGGGAGCGCTGCTCGATCAGCCCGAAGGTCCACAGCAACTCGCGCCGGGCCAGTACCGCGAGGACCAATTCGTCCTTGGTGCGAAAATGGCGATATAGAGTCGCTTTCGCGATGTTCGCCCTGGCGATCACCTCGTCGACGCCGACGTCTCGGATGCCACGCCGAGTGAACAGTTCGTAGGCGGTGGACAGGATCCGTTCGCGGGCACCGACAACCACGTCGTCGCTTGCCATCACGGTATAACCCTAACGCTGTACAGACCTGTCGGGCCATGCTTCACTAGGAAGACAGGTCTGTCCCGTGTGGAGACAGCCCGAGGAGTCGGCAAATGTCCCTCAACCACAACGAGCGGTTCTCCGGCCCACCTCCGGACCGTTCGGTACTGGAAGTAACTGAAGTCCTTCGTTTTTCGGTGTGCCGTCCGCGCCGCGATATCGCCGTGATGCTGGTGGTCGGTGAGATCGATCTGGGTACCGCGCCCAGCTTTCGTGATCAGCTCCGTCGGCTGTTCAGTGCCGGTGCCGCCATGGTCGTCCTCGACCTGTCGCCGGTCACCTTTCTCGGGGCGGCCGGCCTGCGGGTGCTGGTCGACGCGCAGTCCCAGGCCGAAAAGACCAGGCGCCGAATGGTCTTGATCACCGAGGCGCGCTGCGTCGATCGCGCGTTGGAGGTCACCGGCCTGGCGCCCAGCTTCCATCGGGTGCGGTCGCTGGACGCCGCGCTGGCCGACAACTCCGTGGGATACGAAGAGACGGCCTAGCTTTCGGGCCGGTACTGTCTCAGTTCAGCCTCTTCTCGACCCGGTGCCGAGCGGTGTCGGCGAACCGGCCGCCGCGCTTGCGCGCGGTGTCGGCCAGCTCCGGGCCACGATCGCGCGCGGTGTCCGCCAGCTCGGCGGCGCGCTCCCTGGCGACCTCCGCGTACTCCACGCCGCGCTCCTTGGCCAGCTCCGCCCACTCCGCGCCGCGGTGCTTGGCCACGTCGGCCAGTTCCGCGCCGCGCTCCCTGGCGAGCTCGGCCAGCTCGGCGCCGCGTTCCCGAGCGAACTCGGCCCACTTCGGTCCGCGCTCCTTGGCGAGCTCGGCCCATTCGGCGCCGCGGTGCTTGGCCACGTCGGCCAGCTCCGCGCCGCGGTGCTTGGCGACATCGGCCAGTTCCGCGCCGCGCTCCTTGGCCGTCTCGGCCAGCGGAGTCGCATGTTCCTTTGCGGCAGCGGCCCATTCGGGGCCGTGCTGCTGGACGGTCTCGGCGAGCTCGGAACCCTTGGCGGCCGCGGCGCTGCCGAGACTGCCTGCGGCGGCGGCGACCTCGTGCGCCCGACGCTTCAGCAGCTCGCTGGTCGCGCCGTCCGAGGAGCCGGTGAACGGCAGTGCCGCGGTGACCGTCGCCGCCGCGTCGCGGGCGGCCCGCTTGCCACGCCAGCCGAGCGAGGGCTTGCCCTCGGTATCGGCGGCCGCGATCATCAGCCCGCCGAGCAACCCGAGGTCCTTCAGGAACGCCTTGCGCTTGGTCGCCTTCTGCGCCGGGTCGGGCTCGTTCCAGAAGTCCTGTTCGGTGACCGTGGCCGGGACCACGGTGGCCGCCAGGACCAGCGCGGCCAGGCGTGGCGCCTTGCCGAGGGCCAGCAGCACACCACCGGCTACCTGCGCACCCGCATTGATCCGTACGACGGTTCCCGGATCGCTCGGCAACTTCGCGGCGTATTGCTCGGGCAGCTGACGCTGGCCTCGCTGCACCAGCTCGGTCGCCGCCTTGACTCGTGATTCCGGGCGTCGCAACGTATCGACACCCTCCACGACAAAGACAGTGGCCAAAAGCGGGCGGGCAAGTCGGCGTAACAACATGACGGATCCCTTTCCTCGACGGCTCTATTCGACCGGGTTCCCGGAAGGTGTCGCATCAAACCCGGTGGGCGGGGAGTAACGGGCGTATCGGACGTCGAATCTACACCGCGTAACAGCAAATAATTAGCGAACGATGACTGGTTGTGGATCCGCGCGGATCCGCGTGTCGTCGCTCAGCTGCTCGCCGGAAGGTACCGCCGATGAACTCCGCCACGGCCCCAACGACTTTCGAGGCCATCGTGGCCCCGCTGCCCGCCGCGCCGGGCTGTACTTTCCGCTTCGATACCGTGCCATGCCGACATCGCGCCGAATGGTTCATCCGCAAACGCGGCTGCTGCCATGTCGAGGGTGTCGACTTCCTGTGCGATACGTGTCACACCCGCATCCATTGGCTGCTCACCCTCGGCGTCGAATTCGAGTGCGCCGGTTGCGGTGTGCGCTCGGACAGCTTCACCGAGCTGTACCCCACCGCAGGGCCGCTGTAGCGGACCGCTCAGGACCCCCCGACGGCCTTCGGGACCGTTGTCCGGCCGGTTGTGGCCAGGAAATCGGTGATGACCGCGGTGACCCGGTCCGGGTCCTCCAGCATCGGCAGGTGCCCGCAGTCGGGCAGCTCGACCGCCGTGTGGACGTGCAGCCTGCGATTGAGGCGAGCGCCGGCGCGGGCCGAGAGAATGTGGTTCTGCTTGCCCCAGAGCGTGCAGATCGGCGGAAAGCCCGGCGGCGGGTCGAAACGGTCGAAGGCGGCGTAGGCCGGGAAGTCCTGGACCAGGCCGTGCAGGGCGAGCAGGCGGCCCCGATCGGACCAGTGGGCGCGCAGCCGCGGCGAATCCTGGAGTCGTTGCCGCTTGCCCCTGGCACCGAGCTGGTTGGCGAGGATCATCGAGACGGCGCGGCCGGGCAGCGCGAGCCTGCGGGCCAGCGGCCCCAGCGGCAGCCTGGCATCCGCCCAGGCGAGCGCCGCCGACTGCCCGGAGCTGACCGTGTCCCAGGTCAGCGGGTTGATCAGGACGAGCGCACGCACCCGTTCCGGATGCCCCATGGTGTAGCTCAGCGCGGTGGCGCTGCCGAGGCAGTTGCCGACGAGCACCACGTCGGTGAGGTGGTAGGCGTCGAGGAAGGCGCCGAGCATGTGCACGTAGTCGGCGAGGCGGTAGCCGGCCGCGGGTTGCTCGGACTCGCCGTAACCGGGGAGATCCAGCGCGAATACCTGGTGGTCGCGCCGCAGCACCGCCACCTGGTCGTCCCAGATCCGGCGTTGGGTGCCCGCGTTGTGCAGGAAGACCACCGGCGCGCCGCTACCGGCCCGATCGAAGGCGACAGCCCTGCCCAGATGCTCGAAAACGTCCACGGTGGCTCCTTGCGAGCGGCCGAGCGGCGATGCCCGATCCGTGCCCGATTTTACGGGGTCGCGGGCGGCCTGTCCGAAGACTGCCTCATACTTCGATGCCGGTGCGAACGACCTTTCCCGTCGCATTGCGCGGCAATGCCGTGGTGGTCAGGCGCCAGCGGGCGGGCACCTTGTAGTAGGCGATCCGTGCCGCGGCGAAGTCACGCAGCTCCGCTTCGGTTGCCGCCGAGGGGCTTTCGAGAACGACCAACGCCGCGACCGCCTGGCCGAGATCGGCGTCGGGCACCCCGATGACCGCGCATTCGCGCACGGCCGGGTGCTCCTCGAGGCACTGCTCGATCTCGGTGGGGTAGACGTTCTCGCCGCCGCGCAGGATGAGATCCGAACGCCGGCCGGACAATCGCAGCCTGCCCTCGGTGAGCACGCCGATGTCGCCGGTGCGCAGCCAGCGGTCCTCGGTGATGGCGGCCGCGGTCGCCGCCTCGTCGTTCCAGTAGCCCAGCATCACGTACGGGCTGCGCAGGCAGATCTCGCCTTCGGTGCCGTCCGGCACGGGGTTGCCCGCGCTGTCGCGGACCTGCACGGCGGCCCCGATGACGGGGCGGCCCACCGTATCCGGGAACGCGGCGAGCTCGGCCGGACCGGCCAGCGTCGCCGCGGTGCTGCACTCGGTGAGCCCGTAGCTGGTGACCAGCGCGGTCCGCGCCACCGGAAGTTGTTCGCGCAGTTGCTGTTGCAGCGCGGCGGAGGAGGGCGCCGAGTTCAGCGAGAAGGAGGCCAGCGAGGTCAGATCGTATCGGGACAGATCCTGATCGAGCAGCCGGGTGGCCATGGTCGGCATGGCGCCCCAGTTGGTGATGCGCTCGCGTTCGATGAGGCGCAGCACCCGATCCGCGTCGAACGAGCCCTGATAGAGCACGGCGGTATCACCGGTCACCAGCCGAGGTACCACCAGGTTGTGCAGGCTGGCGATGTGGAACAGCGGGGAGGTGAGCAGGAACCGCCGCCCGCTCGGCGGTTCGGTCGCGCCGGCGAACTCGGCGGCCATCGCGTCGTTGAACCGGTGATAGCCGATGACCGCCACCAGGTTTCGGTGCGAATGCACCGCGCCCTTCGGCCGCCCGCTGGTGCCGCTGGTGTACAGGATGACCGCCGGATCGTCCTCGTCCACCTCGGTGCGCGGGAGTGTGCCGCCGCCGAATTCGGCGACCAGGCCGGGCAACTCGGCCTCCATGGTGAGCACGGGCACCCTGATGTCCAGCTCCGCCACCAGCGCCGCGCGTTTCGCGTCGACGACGAGCACGGCGGGTTCGGTGTGCTCGACGCCGTAGGCGATTTCGCGGGCCGTCCACCACGCGTTGTAGCCCACCGCGATCGCGCCGAGGCACTGCGCCGCCCAGAACGTGACTACCCACTCGGGGGTGTTGGCGGCCAGAATGCCGATGCGGTCACCCTTTCGGATGCCGTAGCGGTCGCGCAGCGCCGTGGCCAGCGCACCGACCGCCGCCGCGTGCTCGGCGAACGACATCCGGCGGTCCTCGGTGACGAGATAGTCGCGTGCACCCCAGGCGGTCGACGCCGCGAGCACGTCGCCGAGCGACTTGTCGCGGTGCCGCAGCACCGGCAGCGGCGCGCCGAGCACGTCCTCGACCACCATCTCGAATCGGCCACCGGGCCCGGTCAACCGGGCCGCCGCGGCCGCCGCGAACGCCTGCTGATCGAAAGGCTTTGTCATTTACCGCACTTCCTCGTCTACGGAACCAATACCGCGCGGCCGGTGACCAGTCCGCGCTCCAGCCGGTCGAGCGCCGCGCGGCCCGCCGCCAGGTCGTATCGCTCGAGCTCGACCGTGAGCTTGCCCGACCGGGCCAGGGCGACGGACTCGATCAAGTCGGACTTGGTGCCGCCGTAGGACTTTCGTACCGACGCACCCCACGGCCAGCCCGGCCCGCCTGCGGGGCCCGCGGTGAGCTCCGGCGCACCGCCGCCGAGGCCGATCATCCGATAGGCGCCGTTCGGGGCAACCGACTCCACGGCGAGCGTGGCGGTCTGATCGACGCCCACGAAGTCGAAGACCGCGTCGGCGCCGCGACCGGCGGTGCGGTCGAGAATATGGCGCGCGGTGTCGGCATCCGCGAGCAGGCCCTCGGCCGCACCGCACCGGGCGGCCAGGGCGAGCTTGTCCGCGCCGACGTCGACCGCGATCACCCGGGTTGCGCTGGTCGCGGCGAGGATCTGCACCGCGACATGGCCGAGACCGCCGATACCGATCACCACCGCGACCGACCCTGGCCGAAGGTGGTCGCGGGCACCGCGGATCGCGTGATAGCTGGACAGTGCGGCATCGGCGAGCGGGGCGGCCTGCGCGAAGTCGAGGTCGCCGATCGGCACGAAAGCGCGTGCGGGGATGCGGATGTACTCGGCCATGCCGCCGTCCGGACCGAGCCCGGGACACGGCGGCATCGCGGTGCGGCCTGCGGCCAAGCAGACATTCTCGTTGCCGGACACGCATTCCCGGCACTCGCCGCACGACCAGCACAGGTAGACGATGCCGCGTTCACCTGCGGTGCGGCCGTCGACCTCGGCGCCGATCGCCTCGATGGTGCCCGCGACCTCGTGCCCGAGAGTCAGTGGCTCCTCGCGCATTCGGAACGGAATATGCAGCACGTGCAGATCGGAGTGGCAGATCCCGGCCGCGCCCACCCGCAGCAACAACTCGGTCGGGCCGATCTCGGGGACCGGAACCTCGCGCAGCTCGAGCACGCCCGGCTCGGTGAGTTGCAGCGCCCGCATCACGCGCCGACCTCGGCACCCACCGCGGTGAAGACCGCGCGCAGGTAGGCGTCGGCGCGGGCGGAGCCGATCAGGCCGGGCGCCATCTTGTTCATGGTGTAGGCGAAGGTGATTCGCCGGTCCAGGTCGTTGACGACGATGGCGCCGCCGAGCCCGGCCCACCAGCAGACCCGGCCCTCGGGCACCTGCGGTGCGGTCTGCCGCTGTGGCAGGCCGTAACCGATACCGAAGCGCAGCGGCAGCAGCAGCGCCAGATCGGGGCCGTCCGACTGCTGCTCGAAGATCAGCTCGATGGTCTTCTCCGACAGCATCTTTCGCCCGTCCATCGTGCCGCCGCCGGAGACCAGCGACTGGATTCGCGCCACCGAACGGGCATTGCCGTGGCCGTTCACCGCGCCGATCTCGGCCTGCCGCCATGCGGTGCTGTTGGCCTCCGCGAGATCGAGCAGGGGACTGGTGAGGGTCTTGACCAGGATGCTCGTCTGATCGAGCGAGGCCATGTCGAACTCCAGCATCGGCGGCGGTACCAACGGCGCGATCCGGTGATGGTGTTCGGGGGCGGTGCCGATATGGAAGTCGGCGCGCAACGGCCCGGCGAGCTCTTCGGCGAAGAACTGCCCGAGGCCGCGGCCGGTGATGCGGCGGATCACCTCGCCGACCAGGTGGCCGTAGTTGAGCGCGTGATAGCCCGATGCGGTGCCCGGCGTCCACCACGGCGACTGTGCCGCGAGCCGGGCGCTGGCCGCCTCGGTGTCGTAGATATCGGCCAGCTCGATCGGTTGCTCCCAGCCGGAGACCCCGGAGGTGTGCCCGAGCAGCTGTCGGATCTCGATGTCGCCCTTGCCGTTCGCCGCGAACTCCGGCCAGTAGTGCGCGACCCGCTGCCGCACATCCAGCTCGCCACGATCGACGAGCAGCAGTGCGCACAGCGCGGTCATCGTCTTGCTGATCGAGAAGACATTGACAAGCGTGTCCTCGGTCCACGGCACGGTGCGCGCGCTGTCGCGGTGCCCGCCCCAGATATCGACCACCGGCTCGCCGCCGACCGTCACACAGATCGCCGCGCCGAGTTCCTCGCCCGCGGCCAGTTGATTCGCCAATTCTGTGCGTACGCCGGCGAATTGATCGGCGCAGAAACCGGAAGTAGTCATCGTTGTCCGCTCACTCGCCGGGGGCGCTGTGTCCATGGTTCGCTCGCTCACGCGTGCTCGAGTGCGCGGGCAGGCACCGGCAGTGCGTACCCCTTGGCGGCGGCACGCTTTGCACCCCTTGCCATTTCCTTGTTCATGTCGCGGACGTACGGCTCGAACTCGAGCTGAATCGTGTGTCGCGGCGAGTCGTAGTAGCGCCCGGCCCGGCGCTGCTCGGCCGCACGAATCGCCTCGTGCATCTCCGCTTCGGTGGGCGGCAGGTACTTCCCCGTCAGGTAGGCGGCGACCAGCTTGCTCTGCTGCTCGGCGAAGTTCACCAGCGTCGGCAGCGGCTGCGCCAAGCCCAGATAGAACAGGTTGTCCACACCCGGCTTCATCATCTGCTGGAACAGGGGCATGCGGTTCTGCTCATCCGGCACCAGGTTCGGATCCGCGAAGAACGGGAAGCTGATGTGATAGCCGGTGGCGCAGACGATCACGTCCACCTCCTCGGTGCTGCCGTCGGCGAAGCGCACCCGCGGGCCCTCCAGCGCCGTAATGGCCGGCTTGAACGCGATATCGCCGCAGCCCGCGCGGTGCAGGAACTCCTCGCTGGCCGACGGATGCGCCTCGAACGGCGCGTGATCGGGCTTGGGTAACCCGTAGAACTCCATGTCACCGCGGAACTTACGGACGAAGCGCTGCTTGAGTTTGAGGCTGACCCTGCGCGGCATCCACGCGGGCACGCTCTGCTTGTCGCCGACCTTGCCGTGCACATACTTCGGCAGCACCCACACCCCACGCCGGGCGGAGACGGTGAGCTTCGCCGCGACGAAGCGCTGCGACAGCTCCGAGGCGATATCGAGTCCTGAGTTGCCCATACCGACGACCACGACCTTCTTGCCGCGCATATCGACCGGATCGAACGGATCGTTGTAGGCGTGGCTGTGCATCAGCACACCGTCGAATTCGCCGGGGTATTCGGGCATGCGTGGATCCCAGTGGTGGCCGTTGCAGACGATCAGCGCGTCGTAGTCGCGGGTACGACCGTCGTTCGCGGTGACCAGCCAGCGCCCGTCCGCCTGCCGCTCGGCCGCGGTGACCAAGCTGGCGAACCGAATTCTGTCCCGGAAGCCGAAATGGTCGACGTAATCCTTGAAGTACTGGAACAGCTGCGAATGATGCGGGAAATCCGGCCAGCCCGCCGGCGCGGGATAGTCCTCGAATGCCAGGCGGAACTTGCTGGTGTCGATGTGTAGTGACTGGTAGCACGCCGACATTCCGTTGGGATTCTTGAAGTACCAGTTGCCGCCGACCTCGTCCGAGGCTTCGAACACCTCGAAGGGAATGCCGAAGTCCTGCAGGCGTTTCGCGGCGGTGATCCCGGAGGGGCCGGCGCCGATGACGCAGACCCTGGGCAGATCGGTTCGAGTCAATTCACTTGTCCTCGTGCTGGGAGGGGGTCACCAGCGGTGGCGCGCCCGGCGCCGGAACCGTCCGTAGCAGTGCGGCTTCGGGGGTGACGTAGGCAACAACGTAACACTGGCTAGACATCGTGTCTAGTGAATGACTTATTGTCTAGTGAAGGCACGGACGGCACGGGCATCAGTAGACTTGCCCCAGCGAAAGTCGCACGTCAGCACAACTTTCCACCGACAAGGGGTAGCCGTTGCGCACGAACTCGACGCCGGCGGGCGGCAGCCTGCGCGACGAGCAGAAGCAGCAGACCAGGATCCGGCTGCTGGCCGGGGCGAAGGAGCTGTTCAGCACGCGCGGCTACGCGGCGGTGCGGGTCGACGACATCGTCGCGGCGGTCGGTTGCAGCCGGGCCACCTTCTATCTGCACTTCACCAGCAAGCTCGAGGTGCTGCGCGCGATCGCCGAGCAGAGCACCGCGCCCAGCGCGTTGCACTTCTACGAGGATCTGGACCGGGTGCTCGACACCGGCTCGCGCGCCGAGTTCGTCGCCTGGGTGACCAGGGCCATCGACTGGTTCCACGAGTACAAGGACCTGCTGCCCGCCTGGGACGAGGCCACCGCGCTGGAGCCGGAATTCCGGGAGATCGCGCGCAACGGCATCCTGGCGCTGCCAAACGCGATGACCTCTTACCTCGCCCGCTGGCCGGCCGAACGCGCCGACGAGGCGCGGCTGCGGGTGGAACTGCTTGTCGCCCAACTGGAGCGATTTTTCACCCGCTGGGCGGTCCAGGGCACCATCAACGTCTCCGCGGAACGCGCCGCCGAGGTGCTCACCGATATTTGGTTCCCGGCGTTGCGCGCGCCGCTCGACGGCGACTGAGCGAACCGGCGATTCGGCGCGGGATGCGGCCGTAGCTCGATATTCGCTGGCCCCGCGAGAATCGTGTTCTGGGACTCGATTTCGTAGCGGCCTGCGAATCTGTCGGTGCGGTGCGGCATCATCTGTGCACGCAGCCATCCACGAATATTGCTCGGAGTCACCATGCCGTCGCCCAAAACCAAGCCCAAGCCATTGTCGGACAGCGAGATTCAGCGGATCGCCACGGATATCGCCGGTGGCCGACCGCCCATGGTGTGGTTCACCGCCGCCGCGGTGGGCGTACCGGAAGGACGGTCGGGAAAGGTGATCTCCCTCGGCGACCCGGCCGACGGAGACTTCCTGCAGGTCCGGCCCACCGGATCGAAGGATGTACTGTCCTTTTCTCCGACAGAAGTGACGTTGACCAAGCCACCCCGAGGGGCGGCACCTGTTTCCACTGCCCAGCCGAAGTCGACAACCAGGAAGGAATCACCCGTGACCCAGCCGTCGACCTTGACGAGCACTGCGACACCACCCACCCCCAGTTCTGTCACGCCGCCACCGGTCGTCCCGAAACCCATTGCGAGCACCCCGGAATCCGACGATCAGGACGGCGGCGCGAGCAAGCCCGCCGCCAAGTCCACCCCGGCTCCGGCCAAGGCGGCCAAGGCGCCCGCCCGGCCGAAGGCGAAGGCGGCCGAGGTCACCGTCACCCTGACCGGCACCGCCGACGGCGAATGGTCCGTCGACGTCGTCAGCGGCAAGAAGCGCGCCGTGCGCGGGCTCGCGGTGCCGAGTTCGGCCGTGGCGCAAGCCGCCAAGATCCTGCACCCCGAGGTGGCCGACGTGGTGGCCGGCATCCTCGACGCGGCCAGGGAGGCGCAGGAGGCCAAGGTGCAGCAGCTACAGGCCGAGCTGGAGGCCGCCAAGCGCCTGCTCGACGAACTGGTCGACTAGCTCAGACCGCGGTGCTGGTGGATCTGGGGCTCGCGCGCCAGATCCGCCGGCCCGGCTCGGTGGCGGCATGCCGCGCCGGGTCGCCCGTCATGTGTCGCACAGGAGAATCGGGCGCGTGCCGCGCGTCGTCGTGGAACGCGTAGCCGAGCGAGTATTCCTTCGCGTGATACATGGCCGAATCCGCATCCCGGATGAGGTCGTAGACGGTCGATTCGGCGCTGCGCGGGCTGCCGCAGGCGATACCGATGCTCGCGGTGATCGGAATCTCGCCCGCGCTCAGGTCGAACGGCCGGACGAACGCGCCGAGCAGCTGCTCGGCGAGCGTCGCGGCCTGCGGCCGGTCGAGCGGCGACAGCACCACGAATTCGTCGCCGCCGTAGCGCGCGACCACGTCGTCGCGCAGTACCACCCGGCGAATTCGCGAGGCCGCGTTCGCGATCAGCTCGTCACCGACCGCGTGCCCGTAGCTGTCGTTGACCATCTTGAAGCCGTCCAGGTCGATGAACAGCAGGCACAGCGGCTGCTCGGCCCAGCGCTCGCTGTTGCGGTTCAGCGCGCGCAGCAACGCCGATCGGTTCAACAGCCCGGTGAGTACGTCGTGATCGGCCTGATACTGCGCGCGCCGCTCACTGCGGGAGCTGCGCACGATGGCCCGCTCGCTGCGCACCAGCACCCCGATGAGCAGCAGCGCGAACAGCGAGGACACCACCACTCGGTTCAGCGGGTCCAGCGCGGAGCCGACCACGGGGACCAACGACGCCACGATCAACGCCATCGCGATGAAGCTGGCGCGCTGCCGGGAATGGTGCGGATGGATCTGTCGCGGCGTACCGAGGCTCGTCATCGTCGGGTGCAGCGCCGCGACGCCGACGATCGCGTACGCCGCGAGCAGTGGCACCATCAGCATCTGGCGGCCGATCGTCATGGCGCCCGTTGTCTCGAGGCTGTAGCCGAGGTCGCCGAGCAACGCCGCGAACAGTCCGACGTGGAGCAGGCGCAGCGAGGATTCCGAGCGGATCGACGTGGCCACCGAATGCGCGATCAGCGTCAACAGCATCGCGTCCAACACCGGGTAGGAGGCGGCCACCATCGTGTTCAGGGTGGTGTTGTGGGCCTGCAAGATCGGTGAGATCAGGAACGTCCAGGACGCGAGCAGTGCGCCGAGCCCGATCAGCGCGGAGTCCAGCAGCAGGTCGTAGTTCGAGCGAACGCGACGCGGGCGCAGCCAAATCAGCGCGGCGAGGCCGACGCCCATGTATCCGAGCAGCGTGAACACATCGTCGAGCGGGTGCAGGCCAGGTTCGGCGATATTGCGCAGGGCGGCGCCGGTGCCGGACAGCACCGCCGAGGCCGACAGCAGATACCAGGGCAAGGGGTGGGTCGGGCGGTACGCCCAGAGACCGAAGCCGATCATCGCGACGGTGCCCGCGAGGACGATCGTCAGTGTCACCAACGACAGGAGCTGGGAGTCGACCGTCACATGTACTGCGATCGCGGCCGCGCTCACCCCGAGGAGCAGGGCGTACCACCGTGTTCGGAACTGGTGCCGCTGGTCTGCCGAACGCTCTTCGCTGACTGTCATCAGCCCCCCTAGGTCGCTCCATCCCCTGTGAACCGAGCCGCGTAGTAGATCTGCGAATCCTCCACCACGACCTCGACATCCGCCTGCTCCTCCAGCATCACACGAATACTGTCGGCGAACGAAAATCGAATGTTGTTGTACGAGCAAATGTCCCAACCGACCGCGGCACGGTCGGCAACGAGAACCTGGACAACTGACTCGATCATGGCATGAAATGCGGACCCATGTCGGGCACTTGGCGCAACCAGGGTGAAACCGGCGTAATAGATGGCGTTGCGCGCCGCGTGTTGTGGATAGCGGGCGGCGAAGTAATCCGGGCTGATCCACGGGACCGTCTCGAGATGCTTGGTCAGCGTGATCATTCCGATGGGCTCACCGGAATCGAGGCGGGCCACATACTTGTCCACCCGTGGATCGACCATCTCCGCACGAAATTCGTCGGGATGCAACACCTGCCTGGCGATGGCTTTGGTGCGTAGCGGGCCGAATGCCTCCTCGTACAGGGCCTGGAACAGGGCTATTTGGTCATCCGGAATCTTGTTTTCCACGGTGACGTGCACGTTGTCTCGCGACGCCACCCCGGACTCGGCCCCCTCGGCATAGCTTTTCATCCGCGCCAACCCCACGGTGCGGTGCGGTAGGCGGCCAGCACCAATGCGCAGGTCGGCCCGCTCGTGGCCCGGGCTTCGGTCGTGCACATGCGGACCGGCCCGAAGCTCTCGGGCCGATGCCGCGCCATGTCTTCGAGACTCGACTGGATCAGTGTGGTCACCTCTTCGGTGGTCTCGCCCTCGTGCTCGACGAAAAGGCCTGCGCCGGAACCGTCGTCGCGCAGGACCCAACCGATACCGGCGGCCGCCGTCCGGCCGGGCTCGTCCGCGTGCTGCGCCGCGTACACGCAGTAGAGGCGGTCGCCCCACGGGATCGGTTTGCGTACGCGCGCGGTGCGTTCGAGGGTGGCGCGTGGCGGAATGACCGACGAGAGCCGAATCAAGTTCGCATCACCCACTCCCAGCTCGCGCAGCGCCGCATCGAAGGCCGACATGGCTGTCGGCCCTACCCCCGTCGCGGCGCCTATCTCTATCGTCAGTGGGGACCCGTAGACCGGCCTGCCCGAGGGCGGGCGTAGCCGATCTATCCACGGCAGCCCGAGTAGGCGGCCACGCGGCCCCACCAGTCCGCTGCGTGGGGTGGTGTGAATCATAGTGCCTCCGAGAACGCGCGGCCCATTTTGCAGGCCGGTATTACATCAAATTCGACTGTGCGGCACGAAACGCGATCACGCACGCCCGACGGCGGAAAGCAGTGCTCGCGCGGCGTGTCTCGTAACGTGGTCCAGGGCAACCGGAGTCGACGGACAGTGAGGGGCACAGTGCAGAAGTGGGTGGCACCGGGGCGGGTCAACATCATCGGTGAGCACACCGATTACAACGACGGCTTCGTGCTGCCCATCGCGCTGCCGCTGGTGGTCGAGTGCGCGGCACGGGTGCGCGCGGACGGGCGGGTGCGGGTGGTCTCCCGGCAGCGGCCGGAGCAGACCGTGCTGGTCGAGGTGGCCGAGCTCGCGCAACGCCGGGACGGGGTGCCCAGCTGGTCGCGGTACCCGCTCGGCGTCGTCGCCGAATTCGTGCGGCGCGGCCACCGGATCAGCGGGGTCGAGCTCGAGCTGGACGGCGCCGTGCCGATCGGCGCCGGACTGTCGTCGTCGGCGGCGCTGTCCTGCGCGGTGGCCATTGCGGTGCGGGATCTGTTCGCCCCCGCCGTCACCGATCGCGAGCTGATCGACCTCGCCCGCGCCGCGGAGAACGGCTACGTCGGCGCGCCGACCGGTTTGCTGGACCAGTCCGCCTCGATCCTCTGCACGGCGGGGCACGCGCTGTTTCTCGACGTGCGGCGCTTCGCCGCCGAGTCCGCCGATCCGGATACGAATGATGTTGCGCACGAACAGATTCCCTTCGATCTTGCGCGATTCGGACTGGAGCTGTTGGTGATCGACACCGGCCAGCCGCACGAGCTGGTCGACGGTGGCTACGGCGAGCGACGCGCCCAATGTGAGGCTGCCGCCGCGGAACTGGGTGTGCCCGCGCTGCGTGACGTCGATTCGGTGGCCGCGCTCGCCCGGATCACCGATGCCGTGTTGCGTCGCCGGGCGCGACACGTGGTGACCGAGAACGCCCGGGTGTTGACAGTTGCGGAAAAATTGCGGAGTGGCGCCGATCCGCGTGCCATCGGGCCGGTTCTCACCGAGGGACACGCCTCACTGCGCGACGATTTCGAGGTGTCGACGCCCGAGCTGGACGCCGCCGTCGCCGCGGCGCTCGCGGCGGGGGCGCACGGCGCGCGGATGGTCGGTGGCGGATTCGGTGGCAGCGCCCTCGCGCTGGTCGACCGCGAACGCACCGAGGCGGTGATCGCGGCCGTGCGGAATCGGTTCGCCCGCGCGGGCTTTGCCGAGCCGCGCACCTTCGTCGTCGGGCCCGCAGCCGGTGCGCACCGCGCCGACTGAGCGACCGCGCCCGCTTGCCTGCTGTCTCGTACCGACCCTGGGTGTTTTTGTGCACGATTGTGGCCCCCGAGTGAGGCACAATCACGCAGAGTAGGTGTCGGCCGACACCATTCGGTCGGCGACGAGGGAGTCGCGCGCGCCACGCAGTATCCGTAGACGCACGATCTCGTACCACGAAGGATCTCGCTCGACGCCCGGTTTTACCGCCAGGAGGGACGCTGTGCCGCTTGTCGATTCACCTGTTCTACCGTCCGTGCTGCTCGCCGCCGAGCCGCCGTCGACGGCGTCGACCTATTTAGACGCTTCGGAGTTGCGACTGGACGCGGCTCCGGTCGACTTCGCCCTGGTCGCCTTATATTTCGTGTTCGTACTCGGCATCGGCTTGCTCGCCAGACAGCGGGTCTCGTCCAGCATCGATTTCTTCCTGTCCGGGCGTTCGCTGCCCGCCTGGGTGACCGGTCTCGCGTTCATCTCCGCGAACCTCGGCGCCGTCGAGATCATGGGCATGTCGGCCAACGGCGCCCAATTCGGCTTCCCCACCTTCCACTACTTCTGGATCGGCGCGATTCCCGCGATGCTGTTCCTCGGCGTGGTGATGATGCCGTTCTACTACGGCTCCAAGGTGCGCAGCGTGCCCGAGTTCATGCGCAGGCGCTTCGGCACCGGCGCGCACCTGGTGAACGCGCTCAGCTTCGCGATCGCCCAGGTGCTGATCGCGGGTGTCAACCTGTATCTGCTCGGCACCATCCTGAATGTGCTGCTCGGCTGGCCGCTGTGGCTGTCGGTGGTCATCGCGGCGGTGATCGTGCTGTCCTACATCACCCTCGGCGGGCTGTCGGCCGCGATCTACAACGAGGTACTGCAGTTCTTCGTGATCGTGGCCGCGCTGCTGCCGCTCACGCTGGTCGGCCTGCACAAGGTCGGCGGCTGGGACGGGCTGCGGGAGAAGGTGTCCGCGTCGCCGGGTGGTGCCGCGCAACTGGACTCGTGGCCGGGCAACGAGCTCAGCGGGTTCGGCAACAACATGCTCTCGGTGCTCGGCATCGTGTTCGGGCTCGGGTTCGTGCTCTCGTTCGGGTACTGGACCACCAACTTCGTCGAGGTGCAGCGCGCGTTGGCGACGCACTCCATCTCGGCGGCCCGTCGCACCCCGATCATCGGCGCGTACCCGAAGATGTTCATCCCGCTGATCGTGGTGATCCCCGGCATGATCAGCGCGGTGCTGGTGCCGCAGATGAGCGAGTACAAGGCGGCGAAGACGGCGAACCCGGACTTCAGCGGTGACACCACCTACAACCAAGCGTTGCTGTACCTGATGAAGGATGTGCTGCCCAACGGCCTGCTCGGGGTGGGCATCGCGGGTCTGCTCGCGGCGTTCATGGCCGGCATGGCCGCCAATATCTCGGCGTTCAATACCGTGTTCAGCTACGACCTGTGGCAGCAGTACGTGCGCAAGGACCGCCCGGACGGGTACTACCTGACCATCGGCCGGTTGGCGACGATCGGCGCGACGGTGACGGCGATCTTCACCGCGTTCATCGCGTCGAGCTTCAGCAACATGATGGACTACCTGCAGACGCTGTTCAGCTTCTTCAACGCGCCGCTGTTCGCGACATTCATCCTCGGCATGTTCTGGAAACGGATGACGCCGACCGCGGGCTGGATGGGTCTGGTCTGCGGAACCGGTTCCGCCGTAGTGATTTTCATCCTGCACCAGATGGAGGTGTTCCACCTGTCCGGCCAGGGGTCGAGTTTCGTGGCCGCCGGTGTGGCGTTCGCGGTCGACATCGTGGTCAGCGTGCTGGTCACCCAGGTGACCCAGCCCAAGCCCGTCGCCGAGCTCGTCGGCCTGGTCTACTCGGAGACGCCGAAGGAAGTGCGCACCGATCCGGAGCAGGCCTCGCTGCCCTGGTATCAGCGTCCGGTGCTGCTCGCGGGCATCGCCCTGGTGCTCGTCATCGCTCTCAACATCATCGTCGGATAAGGAGCCGCCATGCTTTTCGACATCCGCACCATCGTCGGCGCCCTACTCGGCAGCTACGGAGTAATTCTGATCATTACCGGCCTGGTCAGCCATACCGCCGCCGATGAAGCCAAAACCGGTGGCATCAATGTGAATCTCTGGGCGGGGATCGGCATGGGCGTGGTCGCCCTGCTCTTCATCGCCTGGGTCGTCCTGCGTCCGATCGCGGTGCCCGAGAAGGCGCCCGCCGCGGAGCTGCCGGACGAGCCGTCGGAAGTTCCCTGACACGTACCGAACCCCGCCCGGGCTGTCCGGGCGGGGTTCGGGCACATCGTATTCAGTTGTGCCGCAGGGATTATCGGAAGGCCTGGCGGCCCTGGCCCGCGTGACCCGGCGCGCCGAGTCGGGGCAGCAGGGCACCAAGGACGACCATGCCGAGGCCGAGGCCGAAGTGCAGCCAGTTGTCGGCGTCGTTGACCGGGACGAAGTTGGCGGCGCTGCCCTTGTCGATGATCAGGCCGTAGAGCCACAGCACCAGATAGCTGGCGCCGCCGCCGAGCAGGAACCAGCGGGCGCCCTGGAAGGTGCGTGCGGCGAGCAGGCCGGCTACGCCGAACAGCAGGTGCACGATGTTGTGCAGCACCGAAACTTCGAACACGCCTAGCAGTTTGGCGTCGGAGTGGTGCCCGGCGAAGGTCATCGTGTCGTAGTCGGTGGTGACACCCGGGATGAAGCCGAGGACACCTACTATCAAGAAGACGGCGCCTACGGCGAGGGCGGCGATTCTGGTCGGCGTCCATTCGGTGGTTGCCGCGTTCGGCTGAAATGTTGCCATGACTGGCTGCCTTTCACCTCAGGCGTCCGGACGCGGGATGTCGCCGCGCCAGGCGCCGGTTTCGTGACCTTGCTTCTCGATGAACTCCTTGAAGCGCTGCATATCTCCGTTGACGCGGTGCTTCAGCACGCCGAGCTTGTCGGCGGCGTGTTCCACGAAGCCCTCCGGATCGACCTCCATCTGGGCGGTCACCCTGGTGGTGGTATCGCTCAGGCGATGGAACGTGATGACACCCGCGTGCTCGGGGCCGCTGTCGGACTTCCAGGCGACCCGTTCATCGGGGTGCTGTTCGGTAATGGTGGCGTCGAATTCACGCGTGGCCGGACCGACATGGATCCGCCAGTGCGTGTGCTTGTCGTCGAGTTGGCGCACCTCTTCGACGCCCTCCATGAATTGGGGGAACGTCTCGAATTGCGTCCACTGGTTGTACGCGGTGCGTACCGGGACTTCGACGTCCACTGTGGCGGCCAACGTACTCACATCTACCCCTTTCGTCGCCCGACCCCGCAGCCTCGCCGGGGCGGGCACTCACTCGGTCGCTCGCGTCGTGGCGACTCAGGACATCCCGCGCATACCCGGCGCGCTGGGTGACAAACAGACCGACCCGGCCATTTGCGAGTGAAATACGTTTGTTCGGTGGCCGTCGCGCCCCGTAACGTCACTGCGGTTTGTTACCGATCAGAAGGAACGGAGTGGAAACGCCATGAAACCAGTGACCGAGCGCGACATCAGGTCGTCGTTCATCAACTGTTCCAAAACCGAGGCCAAACGGCTGCCGGTGCCCAAGGATCTCGATGAACGCCCCTGGGACGACCTCGACTTCCTCGGCTGGAGCGACCCGTCGCTGCCGGGCCGGTGCTATCTGGTCATCCCGCAGGACGACGAGCTGGTCGGCGTGGCGCTGCGCTACGAGACCGGTGGGTCGGGTCGAGCCCAGATGTGTTCGATCTGCCTGACCACGCACACCGGCAGCGGCGTCTCCCTGCTGACGGCGGCCAAAGCGGGTCCGTCCGGACGCAAGGGCAACACGATCGGCACCTATATGTGCACGGATCTGGCCTGCTCGCTGTACGCGCGCGGCAAGAAGACCCCGGCGCTGGGCAACCGGTACCGGGAGAACCTGAACCCCGAGCAGAAGGTCGAGCGAATGCTGGCCAACATGCGGGCGTTCGTCGCCCGGCTCTACAGCTAGCTACGGCCTGCTGACCGATCGAAGCAATGAAATGGAGGTAGATGCCATGCGCCGACACTTGACACTCCGCTTGCCGAACCCGCACCCCGAGTTCCGCGACAGCGCAAGCACACTCGGGGTGCACGGGGTTCCTCTCCGGTCGAGACGGCCTGGTCACCGACGGCCGGACCGTGTCATCCGGAGAGGAACCCTTGCGGGTTACGCGGCGCGCACCCGTGCCGCGACGCCTACCAGCACGTCTACCACGAGGAAGGCGAGCACGCTCAGCCCGACCAGCGGGGCGAACCAGCCGACCACCACCGCCACGGCCACCACCGGTACCGCAATCCATGGTGAGGTCCGGCGCAACGCGCCCCGGCGCGGTGCCCGGCCCAGCGCGGGGCGTCCGGTCCTGCGGGTCGGGCGCCTGCGCCACCACATGAGGTAGCCGCGCACCAGCACGGTGATCAGCCCGATCATGACGGCGAGCAGCAGCAGCTGGTTGAGCAGCCCGAACAGCAATCCCATGTGGAACTGGATGCCCCAGTTGGTGAGCTTGGCCATCAGCGGCCAGTCGGCGTACGCGAGCCGATCGGTGACCGCACCGGTGGCGCCGTCGACGGCGACCGCGTCGACGGTGTACGTGCCGGGCATCCGCCGTTCCTTCACCGCGAACGCCTGACCCGGCTGCGCGGGAATGGTGATCTCGACGGCCTGGTTCACGCCGTTGGCGCGTGCGGTCGCCTCGACCCGGTCGACCTCGGCGATCCGGTCGCTCGGGTTGCCCGGCACCGGTGACATCTGGTGGCCGCCGTGATGATCGCCGCCCGCATCGTGGCTCGGTGCGGCGGTGCCCGGCAGTGCGGTGGTGACCGCGGGGGTGGTCCAGCTCAGCTGCTGACGCAGTTCGGTGATGTTCGCGCCCGCGTAGGTCGACCAGGTCATGCCGGTCGCGGACAGCAGCAGAATGATCGGCAGCACCCACATGCCCACGGAGCCATGCCAATTCACCGTCCGGCCGCGACCGTGCTGCGAACGATCCGGTGCGAACAGCCAGCCCGCGGAGGTCCGGCTCCGCCGCGTGCGCACCCGGCGGATCCACACGATCAGGCCGGCCAACGCGATTACCCACAGCCAGGACGCGGCCAGCTCGCTGTAGAGGCGGCCCGGCTCGCCCAGATGCAGATCCCGGTGCAACCGGTCGATCCAGGTGCGCAAGGGCAGTGCGCCGGAGCTGCCGTAGACAACGGAGTCACCTACCGGCTCGGCGGTGTACGGGTTGACGAACACCGCGCGGCGCTCGGATTCGCCGAGCGAGGGGTCGTCGAACAACACCCGGGTGGTGTCCTCGGCGCCCGGCGCGGGTGCGACCGCGGCCAGCGCGAGCTGCGGCTGAGTCGCGACGGCGGCGCTGATCTGCTCGGACAGCGGTTTCGGGGTGCCGCTCGCCTCGACCGTCAGCAGGTCGCGCGACACGATCGACTCGAGGGTCGGGGAGATCGCGTACAGGGCGCCGGTGACGGCGGCGATGAGAATGAACGGGGCGACGAATATGCCCGCGTAGAAATGCAGGCGCATGGCCAATGCGTACAGTCCGTTTCGCGCCGCCGGTTTACGCGCGGGCGCGGATTCGGGAGGCGGCGGTAATTCGGCGCCCGGAGTAATGGTCTCTGTTGTGCTCACGATCTTTTCGTTTCTGCAGCTCGGGAAACCCGGTGTGCGGGCGTAGTTCCCGATGGTCGGTCGGGACTTCTGCGGTGACCGAAGACGGCATGCGTCGGCGGCGCGAGCGGTGCTTTTCGAGCGCCGGGCAATATCCGTTGCGCGGCAATGCTTCGCGATGACGGCGGCGGTGAAAAACCGATGCCGCAGCGGTGTCGAGGAAACGACACAGGTGCTGACGAGACGGCGACGAGCGATGTCTTCGTGTGAGAAAAGTGCTGAGTCGAGCTCAGCTGACCGTGAGTGGCGGACCCCGGGTGCGCAGCGCCGCGGCGGCGAGCACCCGCAGGATGACGCGGTCTCGGTGCGTGGTGCGCAGCGGCGCGGGGTCAGCGAGTACAGGTGCGGATCGGGGGGAGCGCAGCACTCGGAACAGCACCGCGGTGCCGGTTCGGTAGGCGGCTTCCGCTCCGCGGATCACTAGTGCGGCGGCAAAGGCCGCGAGCACATGCGCGGCGAGCATCGTCGGCGTCAGCTGGGCATCGCCATGGTGCAGACGACCGGAGTCGAACCCCATGGTGACGTGGCCGAGCAGCTGCCCGGCCACGAGCGCGGTGATCAGACCGACGGAGGTGTCACGCAGTGGCGCGAGCCCGGCCACCAGCGCGCCGATCACCGCGGCGGCCGCGGCCAACAGCACGAGCGTCGTGCCGCCCGGCGGCATGCCCCCGGACGCCCAGCCATGGGCCGCAACGGAAATGGTCCCGGAGATCGCCCCGGCCGAGCCACCGCGCACCCGCGCGACGGCGCCGCGATGCCCCGCGGTCGACCGGCCGAACTCGATACTCACGCGCTGATAGTAGCCGACCAATTGCACGCATCTTCCCCGCCGACAAACGCCGGAAAAACAGCGGGAAACCGAAAATGCCGATCACGTGCGGATCACTCCTGCACCCGCACTGTCCTCCCCACACGAATTCGAGTGTGAATTCGTGTGGGGAGCTCAGTTAACGGTGTGTGCGCGGCCTCGAGGGCACGCCGAGTTCAGCTCGCCTCGATGTCCATCTCGATCAGCGGCTTGCGCAGCAGCTTGCCGGTGGCATTGCGGGGCAGCTCGTCGAGGAAGATCACCTCGCGCGGCACCTTGTAGCGGGCCAGGTTCGCCTTGACGAAGTCCTTGATCTCCTGCGGATCGCGCTTGGAGTCCGGGCCGGGTACGACGAACGCCCGCAAACGCTTGCCGAATTCGCGATCGTCCACCCCGACCACGGCGGCCTCGAAGATGTCCTCGCGCCCGGCGATCAGGTTCTCCACCTCGAGCGGGAAGACGTTCTCGCCGCCGGAGACGATCATGTCGTCGTCGCGGCCGTCGATGAACAGCAGTCCGTCGGCGTCGAAGTGGCCGACGTCGCCGCTGGACATCATGCCGTCCACCACCTCTTTGGTGCGGCCGTCGGTGTATCCGGTGAACGCGAAACCATTGTCGACGAAAATGGTGCCGGTGACGTTCGGCTCGGTGATCGGCTTGCGGTTCTCGTCCAGCAGCACGATCCGGATCCCGACCGGCGGCTTGCCCGCCGTGGTCGGCGCCTTGCGCAGGTCCTCGGGGGTGGCGACCGTCATGACCGCGCACTCGGTGGAGCCGTACAGGTTGTAGAGGGTGTCGCCGAAGTAGTCCAGGGTGCGGGTGACGACGTCGGGTGCGATGGCCGAGCCCGCCGCGAAGATCACCTTGATGGTGCTCGGGTCGTACTTGGCCAGCACCTCGTCGTCGAGGTCGAGGATGCGCTGCAGCATGGTCGGCACCACCACCAGCGAATCGGCCCGGTACTTCACGATGTTCGCCAGCGTCTGCTCCGGGTCGAACCGGCGCTGCTGGAAGACAACCCGGTTGCCGAGGGCGACGCCGATGGTGAACTGGGAGAGCCCGGTGCCGTGGAAGATCGGCGCGGCCATGATCATCGTGCCGTTGTGCGGCAGCGGCACCCGGTCGACGAACTGGGCCGAGGCGAACGGGCTCACCTTGTCGCGCGGCGCGCCCTTCGGGGTGCCGGTGGTGCCGCTGGTCAGGATGACCATGCCGCCCGGCTTCGCGGGAGCGGGCAGCGGGTCGGTGGACCGGCCCGCCGACAGCGACTCGATGGTCGGGGCCGACGGGTCGACATTGTCCTTCGCGTCGACCCAGGTGAGCACCCGCGGGATCTCGGCGGGGATGGCGCTCATCAGGTCGATGAACTCGCTGTCGTGCAGCACCGCCTTCACCTGCTCGCGCGCGGCCACGTCGGCGAACTGCGGCTTGGCGAAGCCGGTGTTCATCAGCACCGTGCGCACGCCGAGCTTGCCGGTCGCGAGCAGGCTCAGCACCATGCCGCGATGGTCGCGGGCCAGCACCGCGACCACGTCACCGGGTTTGATGCCCTGTGCGGCGAGGCCGCGAGCCAGCGCGTTCGACTGCTCGTTCAGCTGGCCGAAGGTCAGCTCGCCCGCCTCGTCGACGATGGCGCCCGCGTCGGGCCTGGTCTGGGCGGCGTGCATGGCGACGCCCGCGAACGGGCCGAACTTGACCACGTTGAACGCCGAGCGCGCGGCGTGATCGAGCCGGAGCGGATTGAACAACCGCCGTTTGACCATGACGTTCACGCCGAGGGCGAGAACGCCGGCCTTGCGGGCGGTACCACTCAACGCGGGGAAGGAGACAACCATTCGACAACAACCTTCCGGCGGCCCCACCCAGCGATGAGCCGGTGGGTGGTGCGGACCGCAACTTCGGGATCCAGTGCTGTCGCTAACAATAGCAAGCATCTGTAACCCGATGTGTCACGTATCTCAACAGCACCTACCGTCGGGTAACCAAACGGTGTCGCCCCGCGTCGGATCAGGCGTTGACCTCGTACTCGACCAGCACCCGGCGCAGCAGTTTGCCGGTCGGGTTGCGCGGCAGATCGTCGAGGAAAACCACCTCGCGCGGCACCTTGTAGCGGGCCAGGTTGTTCTTGACGTAGGCCTTGATCTCCTCGCCGTCGGGCGTCTGACCCGGCTCGGGAACGACGAAAGCCCTTAGGCGCTTACCGAATTCGGCGTCGTCCACGCCGACCACCGCCGCGTCGAAGATGTCCGGCCGCTCCAGCAACAGGTTCTCCACCTCCTGCGGGAAGACGTTCTCGCCGCCGGAGACGATCATGTCGTCGTCGCGGCCGTCCACCATGAGCAGGCCGTGCTCATCGATGTGGCCGACATCACCGCTGGACATGAAGCCGTCGATGATCTGCTTGTTGCGGCCGTCGGTGTAGCCCTCGAACGGCGTGCCGCTGCGGATGAAGATGCGCGCGGTCGTGTTGATCGCGGTGACCTGCTTGTCGTTGTCGTCGAAGAGACGCACCTCGCAGGTGATCGGCGGGCGCCCCACGGTGCCGGGGGCCAGCGCGAGCTCCTCCGGATTGGCCACCGCGGCGACCGAGCATTCGGTGGAGCCGTACACGTTGTACAGCACCGGGCCGAACACCTTGGTGGCCTTCATGGTCAGCTCGGGTGAGAGCGCCGAGCCCGCGAGCACGATGGCCTTCAGCGACGAGGTGTCGTACTTGGCGCGGATCTCCGGGTCCAGTTCGGTCATCCGGTGCAGCATGGTCGGCACCGCGACCAGCAACTCCGCCTTGTGATCGGCGATCAGCTTCAGAGTGGCCTCGGCGTCGAACCGCCTGCGCACCACGATCTTGTTACCCATGGCCATGCCGACGAGCGAGGTGCCGAAGCCGGTGCTGTGGAAGATCGGCGACACGATCACCTGGGCGCCCTGGAACGGGAAGGGGATTCGGTCGAGGAACTGCGCGGTCGCCAGCGGGGAGACCTTCCTGCGCGTCGCGCCCTTGGGCAGGCCGGTGGTGCCGCTGGTGAGGATGATGAAGCCGCCCGGCTTGGCGGGGTTGGGCAACTCCTCGGTGGAGTTGGCGGCCGCCAGATCGTCGAGAGTCTGTGCGCCCGCGGGCAATTCGGTGCCCTCGTCGACCCAGGTGAGGAAGCGGGGCAGGTCGGCGGGCAGCGCGTCGAGCAGGTCGAGGAACTCGCTGTCGTGCAGCATCGCCTTGATGTTCTCGCGCTGGCACACCTCGGCGAACTGCGGCTTGGCGAAGCCGGTGTTCATCAGCGCCACCCGAACGCCGAGCTTTCCCGCGGCGACCATCGCCAGGATGAGGCCGCGGTGGTCGCGGGCCAGCACGCCGATGACGGTGCCCGCGGTGATCCCGGCGGCCTGCAACCCGCGCGCGATCGCGGTCGACTGTTTGTCGAGCTCGCCGAAGGTCAGCTCGCCGCGCTCGTCGGCCAGGCCGGGGGAGTCGGGCGTGATGCGCGCGGCATGCCGGATCAGGGTGGCCTGGGGGCCGAAGATCTTGGATTCCTTGATCGTCCTGATGGTCTCCAGTGGTTTGCGCGGATCGGAAACCCCGCGGGACCGGAGCACCCCAAGCGCTTTAACAGTCTCCAGCGCGTGCGCCAACTTCATGTCGAACACCTCCACCAGCAAACTCGCGTCGGTACTCGACCTAGCGATATAGAAACGGCGTATCAGGTCACTACCGTAGCAGCGGGGTGTCGGGGATCACATCACCGCCGCGTCTTCGGGTCGACTGCGAGCTATTTGACAGCGCGATCGCGAGCGCGTTCGATACCGGCAGGGGGTACTCGAAAGAGAATGGAGCTGCGTCGATGATGAATCTCGAGCTTGTTCGATCGGCCGTTATACCGGATTGCACGTGTGGTCCGGCTTGTCAGTGCGGTTGTCAGTCCGGCGGTCCGTGCGTCTGCAACGATCGCTGCTGAGCCCGGCGCGGCGGTCAGCGCCGTGCGCTGGCCAAGGCGATGAGTAGTGGCACCACGCGGGCCGCGGGCACCTCGAAACGTCCGCGGCCCGCGGTGTGCAACCAGCCGACGGCCGCCAACTGACGTAGATGGTGATAGACCTGTCCGGAGGTGCCGACGCCCTCCAGTCCGACGAGTTCGGCCGCGGTCCTTCGGCCACCCATGATCTCGCGCAACAGCCGTAGCCGCACCGGATTACCGAGCGCGGCAAGGCATTCCGCGGTTTCTGCCCAATCGTCCTCGATGAGGTCGCCGGTGGTGAACCGCGCCTGCCAGCCGTAGTGCTCGCCGGTCGGTAGCCGGGCCGAACCGGCGAACAGCACACCGCCGTTCGGTTCGTCGCCCGCGACGAACTCGTCGTGCAGGCGGGCCACCGCCCAGGATTCGCCCGCCTCTTTCCCGCCCTCGTCGGCCACCATGTCGTTGAGCCGCCGCTCGAGTTCCGCAACCCGCTCTTCCAGACTCACGCCACAAAAGCTACGGAACTACGTAATTCCGGACAAGAGGGCGATCGCGGGTGCTCCGAGAATGTTTCGGCCCCCACGGAACGCGCCGTGCGGGCCGAAACGTCGCGTCGATCAGTTGTAGACGGCCCCGAACGACGGCACCGAGATGGTGCCGCGCTGGTACTGGAACCCATCCGGGTTGGCGTCGCTCACCGGAACCGACCAGCGGTGCCACAGGCTGCCGTACACCGCGGCCACGATCATGCCGCCGCCGGTATCGAGCTGGCGCGTCCTGATCGTGGTGTCCACGGGAATGTCCTGGTGCTCGTTGAGCACCTCGGTGCCGCTGCGCCCGTTGGACAGATTGATCCACAGCACTTCCAGCTTTGCGCCCGCCTGATTCGGCGCGATCGTGCCCGGCCCGCCGAAGAACCCGAACCGGAACCCGTCGATTCCGAGAGCGATACCGGAACCGTAGACGCCGGGCCCGTCGCCGCGGCCGATATCCGACTGCGCCGGAATCTGGAACGGCTGCGCAGGCAGCGCCACCTGTCCGGCCTTGTTCACCTGTCCCGACGCCATCAGGCGATCTACCGCCTGCTCGGCCGCCGGGTTACCCGCGGCGGCCGCCCGCAGCTGCTGCGCGGCACTGGCCCAGTCCACGGTCGCCGGCTCGGCACCGGCATTACCTGCAAAAACACTCGCTACCACCGCGGTCGCGGCAAAAACGGTAGCAAGGCGACGCGTCACGCTCAGTCGTTCCATATCCAGTTGCTCCTCGAGGGTCTCTGGTACAGCTCGAAAGAAATTCGTCCGCTGAATTTGTCGATCAAGAAACGCAGGCCGTTACGTTGCCAGCGTTCCCCGATCCGGTCCACTATCCGCCCCACCGTGTCGGTCTCCGGTCAGGGGGTGTTCCAAGCGCACACGTGTCTCGAAGGTCCCGACTGCAACCCCCGTCGCCGCGGTCATCACGCGGGCCAAAAGCAAAACCACCGCGTTCGCACACGGTTTCGAGCGCAGCCGAAAGTTGTTGGTAGACGGAGGTATTGTGGTGCCCACTTCCTCCCGAGGGGCGATGGACACGGTCCAGACATCGCGCCCAGGGAGGAGGTGGTGGGGATGGCGAAACATCGCCAGAAGAAGAGCAAGGCCCCGGTCGATTACGGCATCATCTTGACCGTTGCTGTCGCAATCGCCGGGGCACTCATCTTGGTCCGCCGAGTTTGGCTGGCTAGGTAACCCACCAGGTAGGGCCGTCGTTCGCGCGGCGGTCCTACCGCTCAGCATCACTCGCGTGACGACCTAATGCTACCAACCAACCTCACCCGCATGCCAGCAACCAGCTAGCTCGAAGCGACCTCATCGGGTTCGGCGGCTGGCGACTCAGGGGGCGCTAACGGCGCAATTGCTGGCGCAATAGAAAACCGGTGCGTGTCCTCTGAACGGACCCACACCGGTTTCCCTTGTGTCACCTACTACTTCAGCTCGGCACTGGTCTTGCCGAGGATCCGGCGAGCCACGATGAGCTGCTGAATCTGTTGTGTCCCTTCGAAGATGTCGAGAATCTTCGAGTCGCGACCCCACTTCTCCAGCAGGGTGCGCTGCGAGTAGCCGATGGCGCCGGCGAGTTCGACGGCCTTGAGGGAGACGTCGGTGCCGGTGCGGCCGGCCTTGGCCTTGGACATGGAGGCCTCGAGCGAGTTCGGCTTCTTGTTGTCGGCCATCCACGCCGCGCGCAGCGACAGCAGGTAGGCGGACTCGTAATCGGCTTCCATGCGCAGGAATTCGGCCGCCGCGGCGTGCTGGTTGTTCGGCGGGGTGTCGTAGGAGATCTCGACACCGGCGTCGGTCAGGATGGCACGCAGCTCTTCGAGCGCGGCGCGGGCGACACCCACCGCCATCGCGGCGACCAGCGGGCGGGTGTTGTCGAAGGTCTGCATGACCCCGGCAAAACCCTTCTCCACGTTGACTTCCGGGCTACCGAGGATGTTGTCCTTCGGAATCCGGCAGTCCTGCAACAGCAATACGGCGGTGTCGGAGGCCTTGATGCCGAGCTTGTGCTCGAGCCGGGCCACCGAAAGCCCCGGAGCGTCGCGCGGCACGACGAACGACTTGATCGCCGCGCGGCCGAGGCTCTTGTCGACCGTCGCCCACACCACGATGTGGGTGGACCGCTGGCCCGCGGTGACGAAGATCTTCTCGCCGTTGAGCACCCACTCGTCGCCGTCGAGCACGGCGGTGGTGCTCACGGCCGCGGAGTCGGAGCCGAACGACGGCTCGGTGATCGCCATCGAGGCCCACACCTTGCCGAAGCGCTTCAGCTGCTCGTCGGTGGCGACGGCGGCGATGGCCGCGTTGCCGAGCCCCTGGTAGGGGATCGAGAGCATCAGGCCGACGTCGCCCCAGGAGGTCTCCAGGGCGTTCAACAGCGCGGACATGTTGCCGCCGTTGGAGTTTCCGAGCAGCTCGGTGGCGTGGCTGTCGGCCTCGCTGTCGTCCTCACGGCCGCCTGCGGCGCCGCCGATCTTCTGGGTGCCGGAGTCGGCGAGGCCTTCCACCATGGCGGCCATGGTGTCCAGCTCGACCGGGTACTCGTGCTCGGCGAGGTCGTACTTGCGCGAGATCGGCCGGAAGATCTCGGTCGCGACCTGGTGGGCCTGGTTCGCGCTGGCCCGCAGCTTCTTGGGGAGTTCGAGGTTGATCATGGGAAGTCTCCTGTGTGGAATCGGCGGTGCTCGCCAGCCCTACGTGGTTATGCTGCGCGGCCTCCTCCGGGCCTGACGCTCACACCGCGGAAGGTAAGGAACGAGCCGGTTAGATGAGCACGACACCTTCGGCGACGCCGATGCCCCGCAGGTCGCGGTACCAGCGCTCGACCGGGTGTTCCTTGGTGAAGCCGTGGCCGCCGAGCAGCTGCACGCCGTCCAGACCGATCTGCATTCCCTTGTCCGTGGCCAACTTTCGGGCCAGTGACGCCTCGCGGGCGAAGGACAGGCCCTGTTCGGCGCGCGACGCGCCACGCAGGGTGACCAGCCGCAGGCCGTCGAGCTCGATCGCGATGTTGGCGACCATGAAGGCGACCGCCTGACGGTGCGAGATCGGCTCGCCGAACGCCACCCGCTCGTTCACATAGGGAATCACGTAGTCGAGCACGGCCTGGCCGGTGCCGACCGCCAGCGATGCCCACCCGAGGCGGGCCAGCCGCACGGCGTCGGCGTATTCCTCGGCCCGCTGCTTGGCATCGCCGTCACCGAGGATGGCGTCGGTGCCGACCGCGACGTTGTCCAGCAGCAGCCTGCCGAGACCGGCGGCCCGCAGACCCATGCTCGGATCGGCCTCGACCACCAGGCCCGGGGTGTCCGACGGAACGATGAAAAGCGAAGGGCGACCGTCGAGTTCGGCGGCGATAAGGAACAGCTCGGCGTCCGCGGCGGCGGGCACGAGGCTCTTCACGCCGGAGATCCGGTAGCCGCTCGGCGAGCGGACGGCCTTGGTCTGCAACGCGAACGGGTCGAACAGGGCGCGCGGCTCGCTGATCACCACGGAGGCCTGCGGCACGTTCTCGCCGGTGAAGGCGGGCAGATAGGTCTTCTGCTGCGCGTCGGTGCCCCACTGGGACAGCGCGACCGCGACGCCGCTCGGCGCGAGGATCGGCAGGGCCAGACCCATGTCGCCGTGCGAAAGCGCCTCGGCTACCAGCGAATTGGTGACCGCACCGCGCTCCGAGGCGGCGCCCTCGAGCTCCTCGGGGACGTTGATCAAGGTGATGCCCAGCTCGGCGGCGCGCTCGAGCAGGTCGCGCGGAGCCTTCGCGGCGGCGTCGGCGTCGTAGGCGGCCGGGCGCAGGATCTCGGCGGCGAATTCCCGCACCGTCTCGACGATCATCTGCTGCTCGTCGCTGGGGGTGAGGTCGAAGAAGTCCTTGTTCTTGGCCTCGTTCGGGGCGAGCCGCTTCGGCTGCCCGTTGCCGGTGACCTTGGCGAAGGCGCGGGTGGCTGCGCCGAGCGTGCGGAAGCCGGTCTTGGTGCCCTCGTAGGTGACTCGCTCGATCGGCTTGCGCAGGTTGTACTTCTCGGCGAGTTCCGACCCGGTAATGGTCGTCATCACCCGCATGGCCGCGCCCATCCAGTCCCGCTTGGGGTGGCTGAGGCCGACGGCGGACGTGTCTGGACTTCGCTTCGTTGCGCTGTCTCGAGTGCTCATCATCACCTGTTTTCTCGGGTGGGTGGGGTGAGGTCTTGTCCCAGCTATCTTACTCCTGAGTAAGGCTATCTTACTCCAGAGTAAGAACTGCGTCGAGGTGCAGCATACGCCGCTTATCTGTGCCAGGCTGAACGGGTGCACATAGTCGCGGCGCTGTTTGCCGTTGTTTTGATCGCAGGTGCCCCGCGTTACGGGTATCACCGCGACGAGCTGTACTTCCTGGCGGCCGGTCGCCACCTGTCCTGGGGCTACCCGGATCAGCCGCCGTTCACGCCGCTGGTGGCCAAGGCCATGGCGGCGATCGATCCCGACTCGTTGTTGCTGCTGCGGCTGCCCGCGGCGCTCGCGGCCACCCTGGTGGTGGTGTGCGCCGGACTGATGGCGCGGGAGCTCGGCGGCGGACGGGCGGCGCAGGCGTTGGCCGCCGCGGCGGTGGCGAGCGCGGCGTTCGTCATGGGGGTCGGGCACATGCTGAGCACGGCGGTTTTCGATCTGGCCGCGTGGTCGGTGGTGACGCTGGTGGTGTTGCGACTGATACGGGAGATCGGCGGACCCGAGCAGAGCGCGAATGTCGAGCCGCCGCGTCGAGTCGCTCGGTGGCTCAGCGGTCCACGATGGTGGCTGGTGATCGGCGTGGTGGTCGGCGTAGGACTGCAGAACAAACTGTTGTTGATCTTTCCGGTGCTCGCACTGTTGGTGTCGCTGCTGGTATTCGGCCCACGAAAGCTGTTCGCCACCAGGTTCTTTCCGATGGCGATCGGCACAGCCGTGCTGATCTGGCTGCCGTACCTGGTGTGGCAGGCGGGTAATGGCTGGCCGCAGTGGGAGATGGGCCGGGCGATCGCGGGCGGGTCCTCCGGTACCTCGGATACGCCGATCATGTTCGTGCTCTTGCAATTCGGGTTGATGGGCCCGTTGTTGGTGCCGCTGTGGGCGTTCGGGTTGTGGCGGTTGGCCCGGGATGTCCGGTACCGGGCGTTCGCGGTGGCCTACGGCCTGCTTTTCGTGGTTTCCGTGGCGACCGGCGGGAAGGCGTACTACCTGGGCGGGATGTATCCGATCCTGCTCGCGGCGGGCGCGGTGCCGGTGGCGGCGTGGCTGGGCCACCGGCGAACACGATGGGCGGCAGTCGGTTTCGTGGTAGCGGTGAACACGATCGGTTCGGCGGTGCTGTTCCTGCCGGTGCTGCCGGTCTCGATGCTGAAGGACACACCGGTCCTCACGGTCAACTACGACGCGGGCGAGACGATCGGCTGGCCGGAGTTCACCAGGCAGGTAGGCCAGGCGCGCGCCCGCCTCGGCCCCGACGTCGCCATACTTACGGCCAACTATGGCGAAGCCGGTGCGATCGAACGCTACGGTGCGCCCTACGACCTGCCGAAACCCCACTCCGGCCACAACTCCTACTGGTGGTGGGGCCCGCCGAGCGACGCCGCCACCGAGGTGCTCACCGTCGGCCTCGACCGCGACTACCTGACGCGGTTCTGCACCGACCTCCAACCCGCAGGCGAGATCGACAACGGCCTGGGTATCGACAACGACGAACAGGGCGAACCGCTCTTCGTCTGCCGAAACCCGCGTGCTCCCTGGTCCGAACTCTGGCCGCACGCCAAACACCTCGGCTGACCAGCCGGTCCGGCAGGGGCATCCGCCGCTGACTACCGGGCCGAACAGCGCGACGGCCGCACTTGTCGAGGAGCGTGCCGAGCGGGACGTAAGGGCGGCCATACTCGACGAACGCCACAGCCATGTCCGGTGCGGCGATGCCTCAGAGCTGGTGGCGGGTGAGGAAGTCCTCGACGATCTTGCGCCACTGCTCGGGCTGCTCAGCCATGAAGACGTGCCCCGCCGCGATCTCGGCGTATTCCGCGCCGGGGACGGTGTCGGCGAGGAATCGAGAATTCGCCGGGTCGACCAGCAGGTCCTCGGTGGCATTGACAACCAGCGTCGGCACGGTGATCCGGCCCAAATCCTCGGTGGTGTCGACGGTTTCGACCAGACTCGCCTGCTGGATGGTGCCGCCGGGAATGGTCGTCACGCCCGCGCGGACGAACTCGTCGACCTGGACGGCGGGCAGGCCGTTGAGGAACGCGGCGCTGAATGCCTGTGCGAGGGCCAGGCGGGAGAAGGTCGCGGTGTCGCCACGATCGAGCAGGTCCTGCCAGATCTGTACCAGGAGGCGAGCACGGTTGTCGGCCTTGGCGAATCCCGCGGCGAGGATCAGGCCGCGCACCCGCTCGGGGTGACGCACCGCCGCGCGCACCGCCACCGTGCTGCCGAGGGAATAGCCGAGCACAGTGAACCGCTCGACCCCGGCGTCGACCGCAGCCGCGACCAGCGCATCGGCGAGACCGTCGAGGGTGAGCTGGATATCGCTGTCCGGGTAGTCGGAGGCGACCACGGTGTGCGTCGCGGCCAGCGCCGGAATCAGTGCGCCGAAGTTGGTGGCGATGGTACCGCTGGCGCCGTGCGCGAGGACTAGGCCGGGGCCGGAGCCGGTGACGGTGGTCTGCAGGGGAATTGCTGTCATGGCAGCCAAGTTAGGAATTGACATCAGTGTGAAGGCAAACGGAGGTAACCGAGTTCCCATGTTGATCGGAGAATTGGCGCGCCGCACCGCCGTGAGCACCCGCTTGCTCAGGTACTACGAGGAGCAGGGCCTGCTCTCCCCGCAGCGGGACTCGCTGGGCTACCGCTCCTACGCCGACGACGCGCCCGAACGGGTGGGTCGCATCAGAGAGATGCTGGCCGCGGGCTTGTCCACCGAGGACATTCGTGGCCTGTTGCCTTGCGAGATGGACCACGGCGCGTGGATCCAGTCCTGCGACAAGTCGGTGCGGATCGTCGAGAGTCGATACAGCGAACTGGACAACAAGATCGCCGAACTCGAACGGCAGCGCGCACTGCTCACCGTGCAGCGTGCCTCGATCAGGGATGCGATGCCCGCCGACCGGTAACCTGCCACACCGGTCTCACCGGACACTTTCGGCGCCGCACTGCCGGACAACCGTAGTGCTGTCCGAAAAGTGTCCATGGAGGCCGACCCCATCGGACAACACGAGCCGGCCCAGCACGCTGGACCGGCTCGCACTGAGTCGCACCGTCGCTACTCGCGCACGTAGTACCGCAATGTTCCGTACGCGGTGAGCGCGGCGAAGACGATGCCGACCGGCGCGATCACCAGCGCGACCATCGCGATGTCATCACCGGTGATCCGCGGAAAGACCTTGCTGGAGAACAGATCCCCGAGTGCCCGATCGATCACCAGCGGCCGCGCGACGAGTAGCCCGATCACCGCGACCAGCGAACCGGCCAGCGCGGCGACCACCGCTTCCAACAGGAACGGCAGCTGGGTATACCAGCGGGTCGCGCCGACCAGCCGCATGATGCCGACCTCGGTGCGCCGGGTGAACGCGGCGATCTGCACCATGTTCGCGATCAGCAGCAACGCGGCCAAGGCTTGTAGCACGGCGAGACCGAACGCGGCATTGCGGAGCCCGTCGAACAGGCTGACCAGCCGGTCCACGATGTCCTTGTCGTTGCGCACCATGCCGACGCCTGGTCGTTGATAGAACTTCTCGTAGATCGACGGATACAGCTCCGCATTGCGCATCTTCACCCGCAGCGACGCGGGCAGCGGCGTCTCGCTGACGTACTTGGCCAGCTCGGGCTGGTCCTTGAACGTCTTCTCCTTGGCCTCGCGGACGGCGTCGTCGCGGCTGAGGTACTGCACGGATTCGACGTCCTTGGTCGACTTCAGATCCGCCATCAGCGTCTTGCAGGGATCGCGGGAGCAGTCCGGGTCGTTCGCCGAGATGTCCTCGGTGAGATACAGCCGCACCTCCAGCCGATCCAGGAAGTACTGCTCGGTCTTGTCGGCGATCCGCACCGCGAGCAGGCCACCGCCGAGCATGGTCAGCGACACCGCGACGGTCAGGATCATCGCGATGGTCATCGTGACATTGCGCCGCAGACCGGCGAAGACCTCGC
The DNA here is from genome assembly GCF_044547795.1 of Nocardia sp. NPDC052316. NCBI lineage: Bacteria > Bacillati > Actinomycetota > Actinomycetes > Mycobacteriales > Nocardiaceae > Nocardia > Nocardia sp. NPDC052316. The sequence continues at coordinate 318,313 of NZ_JBIUBB010000001.1, read as the reverse complement.
TGAACAGGAAACTCGCGCGCATCAGCGATCCACCCCGTACACACCGGTCGCCTCGTCGCGCACCAGGCGGCCGCGGTCGAGTTCGATCACCCGCCTGCGCATGGCGTCGACGATGTGGTTGTCATGGGTGGCCATCAGCACCGTGGTCCCGATTCGGTTGATCCGCTCCAGCAGCATCATGATGTCGCCGCTGGTGTCCGGGTCGAGATTGCCGGTCGGTTCGTCGGCCAGCAGGACGAGCGGCCGGTTCACGAAGGCGCGGGCGACCGCCACCCGCTGCTGTTCGCCGCCGGAGAGCTCGGAAGGTAGTCGATCGGCTTTGCCGCCGAGACCGACCATGTCGAGCACCTCGGGGACGGTGCGCTCGATGAACTGGCGTCGCTTGCCGATCACCTCCAGCGCGAACGCGACATTGTCGTGCACCGACTTCTGCTGCAACAGCCGGAAGTCCTGGAACACGCACCCCATCCGCTGGCGCAGCTTGGGCACCTTGCGGCCCGGCAGCCGGTCGACCCGGAAGTCGGCGACCTGGATCTGCCCCGCGGTGGGGCTCTCCTCTTTGAGCAGCAGTCGCATGAAGGTGGACTTGCCCGAGCCGGACGGTCCGATGATGAAGACGAACTCGCCCTTGCCCACATCGACGGTGATGTTGTCCAGCGCGGGTCGCGTCGAGGTCTTGTACGACTTGGTGACGTTCCGCATGGTGATCACGGGGAGCCAGTGTAACCAGCAACCCCGTGCGCACCGCGTTGCCGATCGGCGACGCTCGGCGAGTCCGCCGAGCTCAGCGTGGCGCGACGGCCGGATTCACCGCTGCGGGAACGGTGTTCAGGCTCGACTGCGGGGTAACCGGTTGATCCGGTTTGACCACCAGGTACAGCACGAACGTAGCGACCCAGGTGGCCAGCAGGATCGCGGTGGACCGCCGCGGCCGCGATTCCTTCAGGAGTGTGGTGGGTCGCACCGATTCCTTCAAGAGCGTGATGGTTCTACGTGGTCTCACTGATTCCCTCCCGGCGCAACGCAGCGGCTACTCGTACCCGCAGTTCGCGTCCGACTTCGAACTGTTTGCCCGGCAAGGTGCGGGCAACCATTCGGATGTTCATTTGATCAACGGTCAAATCCTCGACGCCCATCACCGTGGGCTCGTCGAGTAGCAGTGGTTTGAGACGAGCGTCTTCGTACGCCCTTGTACCGACCTCGTGCAGGATCTCATTGACCCTGGTGATGTCCGCGCTCGCGGACACCGGAACGTCGATCGCGGCGCGTGCCCAATCCTTCGACAGATTCGTCACTTTCACGATCTGGCCGTTGGGCACGGTGATCACTTCACCGTCGGAGTTGCGCAGTGTGGTGATCCGCAACGTGACGTCTTCGACGGTACCCTCTGCCATCTCCGCGGCTCCAGTCACGGCGATGCGAACTACGTCACCGAAGCCGTATTGGCGCTCGGTGATCAGGAAGAACCCGGCCAGGATGTCCTGCACGATGCGCTGTGCGCCGAAACCGAGAGCGGCACCGAGCACCGCCGCGGGGGCGACCAGGCCGGTGATCGCGAAGCCGAGTCGGCGAAGCACCTCCATGCCGACCAGCACATAGACAATGGTCAGCACCACCCAGGTGACCACCTGCGCCAGCGCGTGCCGGTGCTTGGCCGCCTCGGACCGCACCAGCGCGTCGCCGCCCTGGAAACCCTCGTCGATCTTGCGAGTGATCCGATCTCTGATGAAGGTGGCGAACCGGCTGAACAGGATGGCGCCGAGGATCAACAGCACGATCTCGAGCCCATTGGAACGTAGCCAGTTCGTCGTCTCCGAGGTCGTCGCGAGTGACATGGTCAACACCTCGACTGAACTCCCAACTGGACGCACGCCAGACAGGTTACCGTCGTACGTCCTACCATTCCGCGCAAGCGACCCTGCTCGTCGGCTGTTGCGCTACCCGCAATGATTAACTCGGCTGCTCACGCATGCGCCAGCGGATGCCCGACTCGATGAAGCCGTCGATATCGCCGTCGAGCACTGCCGACGGGTTGTTCACCTCATAGTTGGTCCGCAGGTCCTTGACCATCTGGTACGGGTGCAGCACGTAGGAGCGCATCTGGTTGCCCCACGACGCACCCTCGTTGGTCTTGAGCGCGTCCATCTCGGCGCGCTCCTCCTGGCGCTTGCGCTCCAGCAGCTTGGCCTGCAGCACGCGCATGGCGGAGATCTTGTTCTGCAGCTGCGACTTCTCGTTCTGGCAGGTGACGACGATGCCGGTCGGGATGTGCGTCAGGCGCACCGCCGAGTCGGTGGTGTTGACGCTCTGCCCACCGGGACCCGACGACCGGTACACGTCGACCCGGATCTCGCCCTCGGGGATCTCGATGTGGTCGGTGGTCTCCACCACCGGCAGCACCTCGACCTCGGCGAAGGAGGTCTGGCGGCGGCCCTGGTTGTCGAACGGGCTGATCCGCACCAGGCGGTGCGTGCCCATCTCGACCGAGAGGGTGCCGTAGGCGTAGGGCGTCTTCACCGCGAAGGTGGCGCTCTTGATGCCCGCTTCTTCGGCGTAGGAGGTGTCGTAGACCTCGACGGAGTACTTGTGCCGGTCGGCCCAGCGGATGTACATGCGCATCAGCATCTCGGCCCAGTCGGCGGCGTCTACGCCACCGGCGCCGGAGCGGATGTTGACCAGCGCGTCACGCTTGTCGTACTCGCCCGACAGCAGCGTGCGGACCTCCATCGCCTCCACGTCTCCGTGCAGCGCGGCGCGTTCGGCGTCGGCGTCGGCGAGCGCGGTCGCGCGCGACTCGCCCTCTTCGCCCTCGGCCAGTTCGTACAGCACCGGTAGGTCGTCGAGGCGCTGCCGCAACTCCTCGACGCGGCGCAGCTCACCCTGGGCATGCGAGAGCTCGCTCGTCACCTGCTGCGCATGATCCTGGTCGTTCCACAAATCGGGATCTGCGGCTTGGTGCTCGAGCTCGTCGATACGTCGGCGCAGCTCCTCGATGTCGAGGACCGATTCGACCGTCTTGAGGGTGGCGTCGAGTTCGGCGAGATCAGCGGAAACGTCAGGATGCACGGTGGTCAAGCCTACTGGTTCGGCGTAGCCGCGATGGCAGTGGTGCGGCTCGAATGGGTTGCGTTCGTGGATCGGTCACCGCGGGAGGGTCCGAATGACGGCAGAGCACTGGCACGGTGCGCTGTTGCGGCGGTTCGAGTGGGCTTACCGGCCAGGCGCTGTTTCGCCGGACGCCGGAGGCATTCGCCCGGACTTCCGAGGCCTAGACCGCGCGGAGGGCACCGGGCCGGAGACCCGTGAGCTTGTCCAGCGCGCCGGCCGTGGCTTCGTCGGCGGGCAGGTGGACGATCAGACGTTGATCGTCGTCGGCGGAGAGTTCGAGGATCTCGAAGGCCAGGCGAAGGGGGCCCGCCTCGGGGTGCAGGAGGCGGGTGATGCCGGTGGCGGCGGGCAGGCTCGGCACGGTCTCGACCCGCTCGGTGAATTCCGGGCCGACGGTGACGGTGAGTTCGTCGGCGAGCGCCGCGATGTGCGGATCCTTGCGGAACGGACCATGTTTGAGAGTGGCGACCTGCTGATCGGCGACGTGACTCCAGTCCGGGTAGGCCGTGCGGGCGCGGGGATCGGTGAACGCGAAGCGCGCGAGGTTCGCCGGAGCGCTCTCGAACAGGCCGATCGGGGCCAGCAAGCGGTGGTAGCCGTCGGTGTGGGCGAGCACCTCGGTGAGCCTGTTCACCACTACCGCGGGCGCGGGTTCGAGCCGGTCGAGAATGGCGCGGACGGCCGGGCGTACCTCGCGCAGCGGCTGGGCACCGCCCAGGCAGCTGAAGCCGAGGTCGGCGGATTTGGTGAGGCGGTGCAGGTGGACCCGCTCGCTCGGGGCGAGGCGCAGCGCATCGGCGAGCGCGGAAAGCACCTGCGGTGAGGGCCTGCGGTCACGGCCTTGTTCGAGCCGGGTTATGTATTCGACGCTGACGCCGGCAAGGGTAGCCAGCTCGGCGCGGCGCAGGCCCGGTGTGCGGCGGCGCGCGCCGGTGGGCAGGCCGACCTCGGCCGGGGCCACCGCCTCGCGCCGGGTGCGCAGGAACAGCCCCAGCTCGTTGTCACTCACCCCTCGAACCTAACAAGCGGCGACGGCCGGAGGGTGTCCCTGCCACTACCACCCTTACGGCGGCCTTCCTGGTCGGCGCGGCGGCCAGCAGATTGGTGGAGCGGCCGAAACTCGGTCGCCGATCTGTAGGAGGAACTCGATGTCGACTTTGAAACTCGCGGTGATCATCGGCAGCGTCCGGGAAGGCCGCTTCGGGCCTGTGGTGGCCGAATGGTTCACCGAGCACGCCAGGAGCCACGGTGCGTTCGAGGTGGACGTCATCGATCTGGCCGAGGCCGACCTGCCGTTGGCGTTGCCCGCCGCCCCACCGGCGCTGGAACCGAATCCCGAGCGGCCAGCGGGCATGGTCGATCTCAGCGAGCGGCTCGCCGCGGCCGATGCGTTCGTGATCGTCACGCCCGACTACAACCGCAGCATCCCGGCCGCGCTGAAGGCCGTCATCGACTGGCATTTCACCCAGTGGGACGCCAAGGCAATCGGTTTCGTCGGTTACAGCGGCGCGAGTGGCGGGCTGCTCGCCATCGAGCACCTGCGGCAGATCTTCGGCGAGCTCAACGCCCATACCGTGCGCAACTACGTCTCGTTCCCGCGCTACTACCTGCTCTTCGATGAGGACGGCCGGCTGCGTGAGCCGGCGGAGCCCGCCACCGCGGCGCTGGCGATGCTCGATCAGTTGCAGTGGTGGGCCGATGCTCTGGTCGCGGCCCGCGCGGTCTCCGCCGTGGCGTGAGCCCGCGCCGCGGACTGCGTGCCGCGGCATCCATTAAGGTGCGGGCGTGGCTGTGGACTCTTCTGACCTGGAACTTGCGCTGCGGTTGGCCGATGCGGCCGACGGCATTACCCGGGCCCGGTTCGGGGCGCTCGACCTGAAGGTGGATTCGAAGCCGGACCTGACGCCGGTCTCGGATGCCGACCTTGCGGTGGAGCAGGCGATCCGGCAGGTGCTCGCCGAGCAGCGGCCTGCGGATTCGGTGCTGGGGGAGGAGTTCGGCGGGGACGCCGAGTTCAGCGGGCGGCAGTGGGTGATCGATCCGATCGACGGCACCAAGAACTTCGTTCGGGGGGTGCCGATCTGGGCCACGCTCATCGCGCTGCTGGAAGACGGCGTGCCGATGGTCGGTGCGGTGAGCGCGCCAGCGCTGTCGCGGCGCTGGTGGGCGGCGGCCGGTGCGGGGGCCTGGGCGAGCTTCGATGCCGAAGCGCCGAAACCGATTTCGGTATCCGCCGTCGGCGAGCTCGGCTCGGCCAGCCTGGGCTTCTCCAGTTTGTCCGGCTGGCGCGAGCGTGGTTTGCGGGAGAACTTCCTGGCGCTCACCGACGAGGTGTGGCGGGTGCGCGGTTACGGCGACTTCTTCACCTACTGCCTGCTGGCGGAGGGTGCGCTCGATATCGCGACCGAGCCCGAGGTTTCGCTGTGGGACCTGGCCGCTCTCGACATTCTCGTTCGGGAGGCGGGCGGGCGGTTCACCTCGCTGGCCGGGGAGCCCGGTCCGCACGGTGGTGACGCGGTCGCGACGAACGGGTTGCTGCACGACGAGACGTTGGGTCGGTTGCGGGCCTGAGTCGTATGCGGCGGTTGCGGATGCCGGCGGCACCCGGTCAGGTTGGTCTTTACCTGACCGATCTGCGGCTACGTTTCTCAGAGATGCAGTTCCGGTGGGTAGCCGGTCCAGCGCAGGTCAGGTGGTAGGTGGCCGGTGTCGTTGAAGAACAGCACCGAATCGGGTCTGCCCGGCGCGTAACGGATTACCGTGAGCGCGGCATTGGCTGGGCTGATTCCTATCCACCGCCACTTCGGTGCGTCCAACGCGGCCCGCACCAGCCAGCCGATGAGAAAGGCGTGCGTCACGAGCAGTTCGTGCCGGGGAGTGTCACCCGCGACCGGTCCGGTGAACTGCTCGACGGCCGCCTGCGCCAGTTGGGGTCCGCGGGCCCGTTGCTCGGCGGGAAACTGGGCGAGGAAGCCGAGGATGGTGTCCGCCGACGCTGCGGGTAGCTCGTCCTTGCTTGGCAAGTAGGGCAGGTAGTCACCGGCCGACTCGGTGGCGTGCAGCGGTACGCCGTCCAGGCGCTCGCCGATCAACTGCGCCGTCTGCCGCACCTGGGGCAGCGGACCGTGGTGGACCTGGGCGAGTGAACTACCACGCAGCCGCTCACCGAGCAGCCAGGCCTGGCTGCGACCGCGCTCGCTCAGTGCGCTCTCGTCCGGCGTCGCCTCGCCGTGCCGGGCGAGATAGAGGTACCTGGGGGCCGTTCCGGTCATCAGGCCAGCATCTTCTCCATCAGGACGACGTGCGTGGTGCCGTGGAACTGGGGTGGCAACCGCGTCTCCCGGAGCTCGGTGAAACCCTGTGCGGTGTAGTACTTCCGGAGCACGGCGTTGTCGGCGGCCGTGTCCAGGCGCTGCAGGGTGACGCCGTTGGCGAGGGTGTAGTCGGCACAGAACTGGATGATTCGGGTACCGAGGTCGCGTCCGCGCTGTTCCGGCGCGACCATCAGTCCGTGGATGTAGCCGGCCTCGGTGTCGTCGTCGGCGCCCCAGAAGTCCGGATCCCGCCAGACGATCCGGACCGCGGCGGCCAGCATGTCGGCCTCACGCCAGACGAACCATTCGCCGCGTGCGGCTTCCTCGGCGACGAGTGTGCTCGGGTACTCGCCGGGCACCCACTGGCCGATGCCGTTGTCGACCATCCACTGGGCGAGCCGATTACGCAGGTGAGCGATGTCTTCGGCATCGTCGGGGGTGGCGACGATCATAGGAGCCGGTTCCGGCATGCTGGTTCCTTTCCGCGCGGGTCCAACCCTTTTGTTCTACCGGTTCGGCACCCTGTTGCCATGTGCGTCAACCTAACAAAACCGCAATACGCCGGCAGTGCGGCGGAATTCGGTTGTCGCGCGGAAATCCCAGGTCGGTACGCCGACGGCGTGGACAGGGCGGCTATTTATCCACATGTGGAGTACTCGAGAACCGAGCGGGGAATTCTGCCGACGTACCGGTAGCGCCGCGTGCGTACGCTCGTAGGATGGGCCGGGTGACTCCCCCCGATGCATTCGCGGCCGTGGCGACCGACACCGATCCCGGTGTGGACGCCGGATCCGGTGCGGCGCAAGAGGTTCTACGCCGGGTCTTCGGCTACGACAGCTTCCGCGGCGACCAGCGCGAGATCGTGGAGCACGTGGTCGCGGGCGGTGACGCGCTGGTGCTCATGCCGACCGGCGGCGGTAAGTCGCTGTGCTACCAGGTGCCCGCGCTGGTCCGGCCCGGCGTCGGCGTGGTGATCTCACCGTTGATCGCGCTGATGCAGAACCAGGTGGACGCGCTCAGCGCGCTCGGCGTGCGCGCCGGATTCTTGAACTCGACTCAGTTCCCGGACGAGCGACGCACGGTGGAGGCGCAGTTCGTGGCGGGGGAGTTGGACCTGCTGTATCTGGCGCCGGAGCGGTTGCGGCTGGAATCGACGGCGCAGCTGTTCGATCGCGGCAAGGTGGGGCTCTTCGCGATCGACGAGGCGCACTGTGTCTCGCAGTGGGGCCACGATTTCCGGCCCGACTATCTGGCGCTGTCCATGCTGCACGAGCGCTGGCCCGACGTGCCGCGCATCGCGTTGACCGCGACCGCCACCGCCAAGACCAGCGACGAGATCGTGCAGCGGCTCGACCTCGGCAACGCCCGCCGGTTCGTCGCGAGCTTCGATCGGCCCAATATCCAGTACCGGATCGAGCCGAAGAACAAGCCCGATCGTCAGCTGCTCGACTTCATCCGCACCGAACACGCGGGCGACGCGGGCATCGTCTACTGCCTGTCCCGCAATTCGGTGGAGAAGACCGCGGCGTTCCTCACCGAGAACGGTGTCAGCGCGGTGCCGTATCACGCGGGTTTGGACAACCGCACCCGCGCGGAGAACCAGACGCGGTTCCTCCGCGAGGACGGTCTGGTCGTGGTGGCGACCATCGCCTTCGGCATGGGCATCGACAAGCCGGACGTGCGTTTCGTCGCCCACCTCGACCTGCCGAAATCCGTGGAGGGCTACTACCAGGAGACCGGCCGGGCGGGCCGCGACGGACAGCCGTCCACGGCATGGATGGTGTACGGCCTGAACGACGTTGTGCAGCAACGCAAGATGATCGACTCCTCGGAGGGCGACGCCGCCCACCGCCGCCAGCTGCAGCTGCACCTGGACGCCATGCTCGCGCTGTGCGAGACGGTGTCGTGCCGGCGGGTGCAGTTGCTCAACTACTTCGGCCAGCACGAGCAGCAGCCGTGCGGCAACTGCGATACCTGCCTCACCCCGGCCGAATCCTGGGACGGCACCGTGCCCGCGCAGAAGCTGCTGTCGACGGTGCTGCGGTTGAAACGCGAACGCGGCCAGAGCTTCGGTGCCGGCCACATCGTCGACATCCTGCTCGGCAAGAAGAATCCCAAGGTGCTGCAGCACGATCACCATGAGCTGAAGGTCTTCGGGATCGGCACCGATCTGCGCGATATCGAGTGGCGCGGTGTGGTGCGGCAATTGCTGGCAGGCGGGTTGCTCGCCGTGCACGGCGACTACGGCGTGCTGACGCTCACCGACGCGAGCAACGAGGTGCTCTTCGAGGGTCGTCAGGTGCTGCTGCGCCGTGAGCGTGAACGGCCGACCAAACCGGCACGGGCCGCCAAGGCAGGCAAGGCCGCGGCCGCCGATATGGCACCTTCGGATGTGCCGGTGTTCGAGAAGCTGCGCGAATGGCGGGCGGCGACCTCCAAGGAACAGGGCGTTCCGGCCTACGTCGTCTTCCACGACGCGACCCTGCGCGAGATCGCCGCACGCAAGCCGACGACCCTGGCCGAGCTCGGCACGGTCACCGGCGTCGGCGAGAACAAACTCGCCAAGTACGGCGAGGGCGTGCTGGAGGTGCTGGGCGCAGAGTGACATTCTGCACCCTCGGCCGGATCGGACAGCCGGCTCGATCCGGCTGCCGGACGGCTTGAAAGCAACTGCGGGGCAGGGTAATTCGGCTGCCCTGCCACGCGTTCACTTATGCGAACATGCGAATGAGTAATCGTGCGGTAACCGGGCGGTTGCCCGATGCACCCTTTTTGTTCAAACGACCTCGTAAAGCTCCGAACATCCCATGTATCTACGAACAACGGAGTTTTCGCCGATGCCCTCTGACTCGTCGCGTTCCATGTCCCGCCGGTTCCGCGCGGGTGCCGTCCTCGGCGCCGCCGTTCTCGTCGGAGCCCTGGCCGCCTGCGGTTCGTCCGACTCCACGAAGCAGGGCAACGGCGAACTCCTGAGCCCCAACGCCAAAGGCACGCTGAGCGAGAACGGCGGCGCCCGCCGAACCACCGGCGACCGGACCGACGCCCTGCGCGCCTCGCTCAACGGTAACCAGGCCAAGAACGTCATCCTGCTGATCGGTGACGGCATGGGCGACTCCGAGATCACCGTGGCGCGCAACGTCGCCGAGGGCGCGGGCGGCTACTTCAAGGGCATCGACGCCCTGCCGCTCACCGGCTCCTACACCCATTACTCCCTGGACAAGACGACCGGAAAGCCGGACTACGTCACCGATTCCGCTGCCAGCGGCAGTGCCTGGGCGACCGGAACCAAGACCTACAACGGCGCGATCGGCGTCGACCTGAAGGGTGCCCCGCAGACCAACCTGCTGGAGATCGCCAAGGCCAACGGCAAGGCCACCGGCAATGTCACCACCGCCGAAATCCAGGACGCCACCCCGGCCGTGCTCGGCGCGCACGTCACCGACCGCAAGTGTTACGGCCCGGCGGAGACGGCGCTCAAGTGCCCGACCAACGCGCTGGAGCAGGGCGGCCTCGGTTCCATCAGCGAGCAGTTGCTGAATACGCGCGCCGACGTCACCCTCGGCGGTGGGGCGAAGAGCTTCGACCAGAAGGCGGCCGCGGGCCAGTGGCAGGGCCAGACCCTGCGTGACCAGGCTAAGGCCCGTGGATACAACGTCGTCGCCGACAGGGCCGGCCTCGACGGACTCACCAAGGCCGATCAGGACGCCCCGGTGCTCGGCCTGTTCAGCCCCGGCAACATGCCGGTGCGCTGGACCGGTGACCTCGCCGTACCGAACGGCCTGAACCTGCCCGCGCAGACCTGCCGCCCCAACCCCGAGCGCGCCGCCACCCAGCCCGACCTGGCGACGATGACCCGCAAGGCGATCGACCTGCTGAAGCCGCGCAAGGACGGCTTCTTCCTCCAGGTCGAGGGTGCCTCGATCGACAAGCAGGATCACAACGCCAACCCGTGTGGCCAGGTCGGTGAGACCGTCGACCTCGATGAGGCGGTGCGCGCCGCGCTCGACTTCGCCGAGCAGGACGGCAACACCCTGGTGATCGTCACCGCCGACCACGCGCACAGCAGCCAGATCGTCCCGCTCGACACCAAGTCCGCGTCGCTCACCAGCAAGGTCGTCACCAAGGACGGTGCCGAGATGGGCGTTTCCTACGGCAACGGCGAGACGGGTGGCTCGCAGGAGCACACCGGCACTCAGTTGCGGGTGGCCGCGTACGGCCCGCACGCCGCGAACGTGGTCGGCCTCACCGACCAGACGGATCTGTTCTTCACCATGTCCGACGCGCTCGGTCTGGACCGGAGCAAGAAGGCGGTAGTCGCGGCGAAGTAGTCCAGTCCCGGCCCACCCGGCAGCGCCATGGGCGAGGATGATAGCCGGGTGGGTACGGAACTCTCTAGGACATCGCATGCATGACAACAGTTTTGGTCGCCGGGGCTTTCTGGCCGGTGCGGCGGGGATCGCGTCGCTGGTCGGCTTGACGCCCGCCCAGGCGGTACCGGTGGCGGACGGCGTCACCAAGTTCGGCTTCCCGACCGGAAACCGGTTGCGGGTGCTGGTGACCGGTGACGCGGGCACCGGAACGCGCACCCAGTGGGCGGTCGCCGACGCCATGCGTGCGTTTCACCGCCGGGAACCCGTCTCCCTCGCGCTCGGCCTCGGCGACAACATCTACGAGGCGGGCCCGAGCAGCGGCACCGACCGTCAGTTCGCCGACAAGTTCGAAAACCCCAATGCCGGACTGGATTTCCCATGGTTGATGGTGCTCGGCAACCACGACACCAGCTCCGTCCTCCCCGGTGACGGCGGCTGGCTGCTGCGCGGCAACCACGAGGTCGAGTACCACGCGAACTCACCGCGCTGGTGGATGCCCAGCCGGTACTACTCGGTGCGGGTACCGGAGCACAACCCCGTCGTCGAGTTCTTCGTGCTCGACCTCAACCCGCTCGCCGCCTATATCCCGCCGATCTTCTCGCCCTACTGGGCGGTCGACGGACAGTTCATGAACGAGCAGCGCGCGTGGTTCGACCAGGCGGTCGCCGCGTCCACCGCGACCTGGAAGATCGCCTGCACCCACCACCCGTACCTCAGCAACGGCCCGCACGGCAACGCCGGAAACTACGAGGGCCTGCCCATCGAACCGATCAACGGCGTGCACGTGCAGCGCTTCATCGAGGACCACGTCGCGGGCACCTGCCAGTTCCTCCTGTCCGGGCACGACCATGCGCTGCAAGTGCTGGAGCCGACCATCGCCGCCAAGGGCACCAGGCAACTCGTGTCCGGGGCCGCCGCGAAAGTAGCCGGCGCCGAAGACGCCAGACACCGCGGTGGGAATCCCGCGCTGTTCGAGAACTATCACCAGCTCGGCTTCATGGTGCTCGATCTCACCCCGACCGCAGTCGACCTGCGCGTCTTCACCGTCGATGTCGCCGACGCGGCGCCCACGGAGGTCTTCGCCCGACGTCTCGCCTGAGTACCAACTCTGTTGCGGCGCGCGGGAATTACGGCAATCCGCGTCGGCCCCCGCTACGGTGCTGGCTATGGCTACCGGTGATGGCCCTGACGATGGCGAAACGTCGGGCAGTTCCCCTGGTTCCGAGGCCCCGGACGCGCCGCCGAACGTCCGCAGGGAGACCGACCCATCGGTGGAGAGCGTGTGGCTGCGCCATCGCCTGCCGCCGCGGCCAGGCAGACCGCGCGTCTCCACCGTCCTGCTCGTCGTCGCCTTCATAGCCTTGTTCGCGCTCTGGGTCGTGCTGCGCCCCGGCGGCTAGTGCCGCGCCGCGACCTGGGAATAATCCGGTTGCCGCGTCACTTAAGGTTGATCGTTATGAAGGAACAGGGGCGTAAGGTCATCGCGACCAACCGCCGGGCGCGGCACAACTATACGATCCTGGACGTCTACGAGGCCGGGATCGCGCTGGTCGGCACCGAGGTCAAGAGCCTGCGTGAGGGCAAGGCCTCGCTGGTTGACGCGTTCGCGACGGTCGACAACGGCGAGGTGTGGCTGCGTAACCTGCACATCCCGGAGTTCAGCCACGGCACGTGGACCAACCATTCGCCGCGCCGGACCCGCAAGTTGCTGCTGCACAAGCGGGAGATCGACCGCCTCGTCGGTAAGTCGCGCGAGGGCAACCAGACGCTGGTGCCGCTGTCGATGTACTTCTCCGACGGCAAGGTCAAAGTCGAACTGGCCCTGGCCAAGGGCAAGCAGGACTACGACAAGCGGCAAGATCTGGCGAAGCGCACCGCCGAGCGCGAGGTCACCCGCGAGCTAGGGCGGCGTATCAAAGGCATGCGCTGACCGCCATCCTGCTGGCGCTGGTAGCCGCCTTCGGCTACGGCGTCAGCGACTTCTTCGGCGGCGTCGCGGCCCGCAAGGTCACCGCGTTGCGGGTCGTCATCTACTCCTACCCGATGTCGATCGTGCTGGTGCTGCTGCTCCTGCCGTTCGTCGACGGGGCGGCGGACGCCGCGTCGATGGGCTGGGGCCTGGCCGCGGGCGTGGCCAGCGGCGTCGCCGTCTGGTGGTTCTACGCCGCGCTCGCCAGCGGTCCGATGGCCGTGGTGTCGCCGCTGACCGCGGTGCTGGTGGCCGGCGTACCGGTCATCGTCGGCCTGATCGCCGGAGAGCGCCCTGGGCCGCTCGCCTTCATCGGCATCGTTTTCGCGCTGGTGGCGGTGTTGCTGGTCAGCCGGGAGTCGCCCGACGCCGTCACCGAGGAGATCACCGGTGGCCGTGAACTGCGGTTCACCAAGATGGTCGCCCTGCTGACTGTCGGATCCGGCCTGGCGTTCGGCCTGATGTTCGTCTTCATGCACGAGACCGCCGCGTCCGCCGGGCTGTGGCCGTTGCTCGCGCAGCGGGTCGCGGCGACCGGTGTGGTGTGGGTGACCGCGCTGACCCGCGGCGAGTTCAAGCGACTGCGTGGCGAACCCTTGCGGCTCGCCTTCTACATCAGCGTGCTGGACGTGATCGGCAACGCTGCGCTGCTGTACGCCTTCCACGGCTCGATGCTCGCCCTGGTCAGCGTGATCGGCTCGCTGTACCCGGCGGCCACCGTGCTGCTCGCCATGGTGCTGCTCGGCGAACGCGTCGGCAGGCAACAGCAGGTCGGAATGGTGCTCGCCCTCATCGCCGTCGGACTCATCGCCGCAGCGTGAGCCGGGTTGCGCGACACCGGCAGAATAATGGGAAGAAACGGTCCCTGGCCGGTGTTAATATGAACAGCCCGGCAAGGTGCCGGGACGTACGGGGCTGAACGGTTTCGACTTTGTACGTAGATTCAGGGGAAGCGTGTCGGTGCAGGCAAGAGACCACCGTAAGCGTCATTGCAACCAATTAAGCGCCGATTCCAATCAGCGCGAGTACGCCCTCGCTGCCTAAGTAGCAGGTCGTCTCTGTCAGTCCGGGTTCGTCCCTCGACCCGGATCCTGGCATCAGCTAGAGGGACTCACCGTCCTGGCCGGTCGCGGACCAGGATGGAACATCAAACAGCGACTGGGATCGTCATCTGAGCTAGTTCGCGAGACTCAGAGATCCGAGTAGAGGCACAGCGAACTGCACACGGAGAAGCCCTGGAGACGCGGCGGAGGACCCGGGTTCGATTCCCGGCAGCTCCACTTCACTCGATGCGAGGCCCATGCCCACACAGGGCGTGGGCCTTGTCTCGTTTCGTCGTGTTGTGTGGGGGCGCAGCCCCCACACCCCGCCCGGCGGGCTTCGCCCCCGGACCCCTCCCCGGTTCGCCAGTCCCGAAGCCGCGGCCGGACCCCCTCCCCGGTTTGCCAGGCCCGATGCCGCAGCCGGACCCGCTCCCTGGTTCGCCAGTTTCGAAGCCGCGCTCCCGGACCCCTCCCTGGTGTGCCAGGTCCGATGCCGCCTCCCGCCTAGCGAGAGAGCCTCAAGAGGCGAGGGTGACGCCGAACTCCGCCTTGATGAGCTCGAACATGAGGTTCCAGGACTTCCACTCTGTGTTGGTGTGCACGGCGAGGGTGTGCTGGTCGGCGGGGTCGGTCACGGCCATGAACCAGGAGCCCCAGAGGCTGCCGCCGACACCGCGCAGGGTTCGGCCGTCGGTGGCTGCCTTGTCGAACTCGAACAGGCCGAGACCGTAGCGGGCGTGCGGCATCCAGTGGCCGCCTTCGGTGGAGACCGTGGTCCACATTTGGCGGTGCTGGTCCGGTGGGAGCAGGCTGCCGGTGGCCATCGCGTCGATGAAACGGATCATGTCGCCAGTGGTCGAGACGACGTTGCCTGCCGAAAACCCGCCCGAGGTATTGAATTCGGTGACGTCGAGGGGCTCGAGGTCGGGGCTTTCCATCATCGACTCCCAGTTCTCCGGGGTGACCGCGGCGGGGTCAGCGCCTTCCTTGAAGAACAGGGTTGAGTACGCCCGCGGGTGCGGGTCGGGGTATCCGGTGTGTTCGGTAGGGTGCACGTAGGTGCCGGTGAGGCCGAGCGGCTGGACGACTCGGCGATCGACCTCCGCGGCGTAGCTGTTGCCGGTGGCCTTCTCGATGATCGCCCCGGCGACGAAGAAGCCGCCGTTGGAGTACGCGAAGCGCTCGCCCGGCGCGCCGATCGGCGGCTGCGAAACCGCAAGCCGCAGTAGCTCTTCGGTGGTGAACTCGTCGAGGCGGTGCTTGTCGAAGCCGGACCGGGTCGCGTACCGGTGGCTCAATTCCGGTGCGAGGCCGGTGACGAAGAGTCCGCTGGTGTTGTTGAGCAGGTGCCTGATGGTGATCGTGGTGCCGTCGTAGCCGTTGACATTCAGCGCGCCGGGCAGCCACTTCTCGACGGTGTCGTCGATGCTCAGGACACCCTGGGCTTCGAGGGCCAGCAGCGTGGCGGCCGTGAATGCCTTACCCGCGCTGCCGGTGTGCACGTGTTCTCCTGGCTTGCGCGGGGCGCCGGTCACGCGGTCGGCCACGCCCGCGGAGCCGAACCAGGTCTGTTCACCGTGTACGACCTCGGCGACGATGCCGGGCACGTGGTAGGTGGCCACCGCGCCGTCGAGTACCTGCTGAGTTTCGGTGTGGGTCACGTCGATCTGTCCTTGCTCTGGGGAATTTACGACATGACAAAAGTAACGTTGCGTTCAGTGATCCTTCAACCAAAAATGGACGCTCATTAGTCTGTATTCGCTGATGGATCAGCATATTTCATTGCAAGGCGAATGCCGCTTAATGCAACGTATTCGTTGCATTAAGCTGTTGATGAGTTCGACAGTGGAGGAACCTATGCCCGGTGCGCGATTGACCGAACAGGATCGGCGGCAGATCGCCGTAGGCCTGCGCGACGGATTGACCTACGCCGCGATCGGCCGCAGGCTCGGACGACCGACCTCGACCATCACCCGTGAGGTGATGCGCAACGGCGGTCCGAACCGCTATCGAGCCGAGCCGGCCCACCGGGCACGCACCCGACACCGGAGTAAACGACGTGAGGCCGCACCGGCGCCGGGGACCGGGCGGCTCGAGGCCGACGGCCGCGACCCACGGGTCGTGGCGGGGGTCGCCGCGCAGACCACGGACCTGCTCGTCGAAGGAGGGTTGCCACACATGACGGCCCGGGTGCTTGCCGCACTCTTCACCACCGACAGCGGCAGCCTCACCTCGGCGGAACTGGTGCGGCGCCTGCAGGTCAGCCCGGCCTCGATCTCCAAGGCGGTGGGGTACTTGGAGGGGCAGGTGCTGCTGCGGCGCGAACGCGATCCCCGAGGTCGCGCGGACCGTTACGTCATCGATGATGATCTCTGGTACCAAACCATCATGGCCGGCTCGCGCGTCGATATCCGGATCGCCGCCGCCTGTATGGACGGAGCGCGGCGTCTCGGTACAGGCACGCCGGCGGGGGCGCGGCTGGCGAAGATGGCCGAGTTCCTCCTGCATGTCAGCGAGGATTTGGTCCGCTCGGTGGAGCATTGGCGTCAGGTCTACGCCCTCGGATCAGCTGCGGACAGCGGCGCCGACCCGGCAACTGATTCGTGAAGCCGAGGGGGTCGCGCTCTCCCCAATCCCCGCGAAACGCTATGCACCCCAAAGAAATGCTTATTCTGGACCGATGTTCGACTCACGGCATGTTCGGGTGTTCGACGAGGTCGTGCGGACCGGGTCGTTTGCGGCGGCGGCGCGGAGCTTGGGGTATACGCAGCCGGCGATCAGTCAGCAGATGAAGGCGTTGGAGCGGTCGGTGGGGACGCCGCTGTTCGTGCGGGTGGGGCGGGGGTTGCGGTTGACGGATGCCGGGCAAGTGCTGGCGCAGCACGCGGCGGGGATCTTGGGGACGATCTCGGCGGCGCAGCAGCAGATGACGGCGATTACCCGGTTGAAGACGGGGCGGGTTCGGGTGTGTGCGTTTCCCAGTGCGAGTGCGACGTTGGTGCCGTCGGCGGTGGCGGCGATCAAGACGCGGCATCCGGGGATCCGGGTCGAGTTGTTCGATGCGGAGCCGCCGGATTCGGTGGAGGCGTTGCGGCGGGGGGAGTGCGACATCACGTTGGCGTTCACCTATGACGCCTCGACTGAGCAGCCGGAATCCGATGACCTGTACAAGGTTTCGTTGCTCGATGATCCGTTGATCGTGTTGCTGCCGAAGGGGCATGCGCTGGCGCGGCGGCGCACGGTGGAGTTGGCGCAGCTCGCCGACGAGCGGTGGATCGCCGGATGTGTGCGCTGCCGAAGCCATTTCATCGAGTCGTGCGCGACAGCTGGTTTCGAACCGCACATCGATTTCACGACGGACGACAACCTCGCGGTACAGAGTCTGGTGGCGGCGGGCACGGGGATCGCGGTCATGCCGAGCATGGTGCAGTCGTTCATCCGCCATCCGAAGGTGGTGAGCCGTCCGGTGATTCCGGTGGACTCGCGCACGGTGGCGGCGTACGCGCTGGCTGGTCATCACCACATCCCGGTGACCCGGCTCATGATGGAGGCGTTGCAGGTCGCCGCCGATGAGATGAGCGGCAAGTAGCTGCCGCAATACATAACGGATCCTTTGGTTACGGCAACAATGTCTAAGTAGACCGTAGCGTTGCCGCCATGCATGCTGGTCGACATAAGCCGACTCGACGGCCTCGCCGATAGCGATCTTTCGTTGCCGGACAAGGCGTTTCAAGCGAGTCGGCGGCGCGCCGCTGCTCGGAGGTGCGGCGCGCGTCGGTCTACTTGTTCGATCGGAGTCGCCATGTCCATCAGTACCGCCGCCCCGTGTACGCCGATCCTCACCGATCTCGTCGCCGCGGTGCGGGAAGTCGTCCGGCGTGAACGGCCACCTGCCGAGGCCGCGCAGCTCGTCGCGCATCGGCTCGAAGGCTTTCTGGCGCAGCCGAATCTGCTGCCCGCCGAGTTCCGGGAGGGTTCGCCGGAGAAGTATCGGCAGCACCTCGTGCACACCGAGGACGACGGGAGTTTCTCCGTGGTGGCCCTGGTGTGGCTGCCCGGGCAGCAGACACCGATCCACGATCACGTGTCCTGGTGTGTCGCAGGAGTTTACGAGGGCGCGGAGACCGAATGGCGCTACGAATTGCGGGGCGAGGGCGAGTCGGCCCGGCTCGTCGCGGTGGACCACGTCGTCAACAAGGCAGGCACCGCCTGCGGTTTCGCCCCGCCCGGTGACATCCATCTGGTGCGCAATTCCGGGACCTCGACGGTGATCTCCATCCACATCTACGGCGCGCACATCGGCAAGCTCGGCACCAGCATGCGCCGTGAGTACCGCCTTCCTGTCACGGACGAATAGCCCAAGGCACCAACCACTTTCGATCTCAGGAGACGACCCTTGGTACCGCGCTCGGCCACGCTGGCCCTCAACGAATCGATCAACGCGCGCCGGGCGGCCGGCCAGGACATCCTGCATCTCGGGTTCGGTGAGGCGGGACTGCCGGTGCTCCCCGAGATCGCCGCCGCACTGGCCGAGGGCGCGACGGAGAACTCCTACACCCCGGTGGCCGGGACCGTCCGGGCACGTGAAGCCGCGGCGCGGTATCTCTCGCGGCGCGGTCTGCGCACGGACACCGAGCAGGTCGTCCTCGCTCCGGGTAGCAAGACGCTGCTGTATGCCGCCATCGCGGTGCTGCCCGGCGATGTGGTGCTGCCCATCCCGTCCTGGGTCACGTATCCAGCGCAGATCGGCTTCCTCGGCAAACGCGCCGTCGGGGTGCCGATCCCGCGCATCGCGGGTGGCGTGCCGGACCCCGACCTGCTCGAACCCGCGTTGGCGAAGGCGCGGGAAGAGGGCGCCGACCCACGGATTCTCATCCTGACCGTGCCGGACAACCCCACGGGGACCATCGCGGGCGCGGACCTGATCGCCCGGGTCTGCGAGATCGCCGACCGGCACGGCATGACCATCATCTGCGACGAGATCTACCGCGACCTCGCCTACGACCCCGAGGCGATGCACAGCCCGGCGACGCTGCTGCCGCACCGGACCATCGTCACCGGCGGACTGAGCAAGTCGATGGCGCTCGGTGGCTGGCGGATCGGCTTCCTGCGCACCCCGCCTGGCCGGGCGGGGCAGGAGTTGGCGGCGCAGATCACCGGACTCGGCAGCGAAGTCTGGTCCTGTCTGGCGGGTCCGATGCAGGCGGCAGCGGTCTTTGCCTTCGACGCGCCTGCCGAGGTCACGGCGCATATCGCCGCGAGCCGACGACTGCACGCCTCGGTGGCGCGCGCGGCACACACGGTGTTTGCGAAAGCCGGTGTCGCGTGCCGGGCGCCGCAGGCGGGGTTCTACCTCTATCCCGATCTCGAGCTGTTGCGTCCCGCGCTGGCCGCCCGTGGCATCGAAACGGGCGTGGCGCTCGCCGACCATCTGCTCGACGAGTACGGCATCGGCGTGCTGGCAGGCGAGCATTTCGGGGACACCCGGGATAGTCTGCGTTTCCGGGCGGCGACCAGTCTGCTCTATGGGCAGACCGCTGATCAGCGCTGGGAAGCGTTGGGCAGCAACGATCCGACGTCGCTGCCGTGGATCGCCGCGGCACTGGACCGGCTGCACACCGCACTGCAATCACTGGGCTGACCCCGACCGCCGCACCCAAGACTCGTCTCTCCTCGTGCCTCGCCTATGTTCGGCTCTGACATGCGACGAGGCGACGGGAGGTTCGGGTGGCGGGAGGCTTCGAGGTGAAACTGCGCCGCCGTACTTTCCTCGCCGCCGGGCTGGCCGCCACCTGGCTGGTCGCGGACTGCTCCTCGGCAGACGTCGAGAGCACGGATCCAGCGCACACCGACGTGTTGTTCATCGGCGCACCCGGACGACGAGTCGAGCAACCTGGCCACGTTCGGGCGGTGGCGCGACGAGTTCGGCTGGACCACCGGCGTCGTCACGGTCACGCGTGGCGAGGGCGGCGGCAATGCCGTCGGGTTGGCGGAAGGCCCCGAGCTTGGGCTGATCCGCGAGACCGAAGAACGCAGGGCGAACGCCCTCGCCGGGATCGAGAACATCTACTACCTCGACAAACCGGACTTCTGGTACACCCTGTCCGCGCCGCTGACCGCGCGCGTGTGGAACGAGCAGGACACCCTCGCGCGACTGGTGCGGTTGGTCCGGCTGACCACACCGCACACGATCGTGGTGATGGATCCTCGGCCGTTCGATCAGCATGGCGGACACCAACTCTCGGCGCGGCTCGGTATCGAGGCGTTCCGGCTGGCCGGTGATCGGCAGGCTTATCCGGAACAGCTCACCGACGAGGGACTGTCGCCGTGGCGTCCGACCAGGTTGCTCGCGCAGAACTATGGGTTCGGCGCGTTGCTCGGACCAGAAGTAGCCGAACAGCGGCACGCCGATCCCGACACCGGGTTGCCGGTCATCGGCGTATGGTCCGGTGTCCGCTCGCGCGCCCACAACACGACTTGGGCGCAGGTCGAACGCGACGCCACTCGGCTATATCTGACACAGGGTTTCGCCGCGAAGCCCGCGCAGGTACCGACCGACCCGAACCAGCTCGGTTCCGAGTGGTTCACGGTGCTGGCCGAGGACGGGCGGTTCGTCGCAGTGCCGGTGCACCGGCAAACCGGATTGAAACCGCGGTACGCCGAGTTCGCGGAGTGGGCCGACCGAACCGGGTTGCCGTGGTTGGCCAACCGGGTCCAGCCGGACTACCCACCGAACCCGAGCACCGTCGTCCCGGCCGTGGCGATCGCGCCGATCCTGAACGGCGTCGAGGGGGCAGGGGAGTACCCAGGACCCGAACTGCCGCTGGCGATTTGGCAGGGTGGCGGTGGTTGTTCGGCAACCGCAAAGCTCGCCAGGCACGACGACGACTTATACGTGCTCGTCAACGTAGCCGACGACCGCGAAGGCACCGCACTGGACGCCGACGACATCAAAAGGCATTGGCGCACAGACTCGGTCGAGATCGCCATCGACCCGAGCGGCAACTCCGACGACACCTCGACCACCTTCAAAACCGGCATCCTGCCGTACACGGCACACCGAGGCGGGCCCGCCGCGGAGCGCGACGCCGACAACCATCAGGGCGCACCGCTACCGGGCATGCGAGTGGCCGCATATGTCACCGAGCCGTACCGCGGCTACTCGATCGAGGCGAAAATCCCGCTCACCGCACTGCCCGAACCGGTCGACCCCACCCGTTTCGCGATGAACATCCTCGTCTACGACTCCGACACCGACGACAAAACCGGCCGAACCCGCCTGGCCTGGTCGCCCTTCGGCAGCCCCCAAGCCGACCCCTACGTCTGGGGCACCGCAACCCTCGCCGACTACCGAGCGCAATCAACGCTCGAGACGCCACCCGTCATCCCCCGTACCGCCGCCAGGAGCTCCGACTCACCCGCCTCGCTGGCCCAGACCCGCCGCACCGGCGTACCGATCGCGGGCAACCCACGACCCAAGCCCGCACGTTAGCTAGCCTTCGCCGCCTGGTCGTGCAGCTGGGCCCATGAGCCTGCGCGAACCGGCAACCCCTGGCGATAACGAGGCTGCCGTGACGCATGCAACAAATCAAGCGGTGAACCGCCTGTACACCGGCCGTGGCCGGGGCTGGTCGCGTGTCCAGATGGTAAACGAACGGTCACGAGAGGTCGTGCGCGCCCATGAAGGGTTGCCAATTGTTAGCTGAGTGCGTTTTCCTTAGCTTCGGGGAGAACGCCCAGATCTGGGTTGGCCTGAGAAATGACGTCATAAGGATGGATCCGATGGGCAGGGTTGGGATTAGGCGCGGCGGGATCGCCGCTGCGCTGTGTATCGGGTCGGTAACAGCAGGGTTGCTGAGCCAGGCGTCGGCTGCGGCGGATGCGGTGGCCGACAAGGCTCGGGTGGTCACGACCGACGACGGTTGGACTTTGACGGTGACCAAGACCGGGGAGAACCTGGATCGCTATCCGAACCTGGCAGCGACCATGTTCACCCGCGAGGGCTTCGTCTCGCTGAAGGCGGTGGCCGAGATCAGCGGTGTGGGTACCCAACCCGTCAGTGCGGGGATGGTCAGCTTCGGCTACCAGGTCGGCTGTCAGATCGATGTGTCGAGCGGCCTGACGACCAGTTTGGGGGTTTCGTTCGGGCCGAACGCGTCGCTGAATATTTCGTACCCGCCCAGCGTCAGTCTGGGAGTCAACGCCTCGGTGTCACCGAACGTTTCGACCACTTTGAAGCCAGGATCGATCGCGACGATCGAGTTCGGAAAGAAGGCTTTGGCGTCCGGGCGAGCCTCGATCGCCATGGATCAGGTCGAGGTGAAGGTCGACGCGTGCATGGGTCCGGTGTCGTTGCGTTCGTTCGCGACCGCGACCATGTCGACCCCTACCGCGGACAACACCACCACCGCCTACGGCGACCCCATCTGGCTCTGACCTTGTCGCCGCGTCCGACGTCCTGGCCGCGCCTCGCCGAAGCGAGATTTCAGAAGGAGATCCACAGTCATGGTCGGCACCGATCGCCCCGCCCGCGCCGGGACGGAACCCAACACCGCCCTGCTGGCACCACTCAGCGTCGCCGCCGGGCTGCTCATGCTGATCGCGGCGTTCGCCACGCTGCATCGGATGCCGGGATGGGCTGACGACTATGGCGCGGTCCTGGTGTATCTGGCGTTCTTCCTGTACATGTCGATCGCCGGACGGCTCACCTGGTGGGGCATCGACACCGTATACGCCCGCCTGAAGAGTGGCCGATGAGCCGCGTGCGGACGGTGAACCGGCTGGCCGGAGTCACGCTGGCGGCGACCGCGGCGGGAATCGGTGTCGGATTCACCTTCTTCGCCACTCCCTCGGCCGCCGCCGTCCCGTGCGCGGAGTGGCAGCAGATGCATCCGGGCTGGCCGTGTTTCGACACCCCGTCCCTTCCGCCGACCCCACCCCCTGGGCCGCCGACCACGCCGCCGCCACTGCCCACCCCGGTCGCGCCGGGCCAGCCCCCGAGCAGCAACGGAGGCGGCAGCCAGGCTGGAGCGCTGACGCCGCCACCGGTACCGCCTGGCAACGGGGCGCCCATCGTCGCGGTTCCCGGAGCGCCGTCACCCGTGTTGCCTGGCAACCAGCCGCAGCCGATTCCCGCCCCGCGGCGTGTGCCGGATGGGGCTCAGGCAACGGAGACGCCTCGGCAGCCGCCCGCCGCGCCGATGGCACCCGCGGCCCCTTCGACTCCCATCGCAGCGCCGCCCGCGGCACCTGCGCCGGCGCCATCCGCGCCGTCCGGATCGAAACTTGAAAAGCCTTCCGATGCACGAGATTCCGACGGATCTGTCCCGCTCCTACTGCTGACCGGCGCTGCCGCGTTCCTGGCACCACTGGTCCGCCGTCCGAACATCGGGCTCGGTTCCTCGATTCTGCCGCGAAACTTGGTGCGTGACGGCTTATCGCCCTCCCGGCAAGCCGCAGTAGATTACGCCGAAACGTACGTCATGAATCCGAACAGCAAATATCCGTTCTACGATTCCGACACGCAGAGTGACTGCGCCAACTTCGCCTCGCAAGTTCTGGAGGCGGGCGGGTTCTCCCAGATCATGTCGCGCGATACCCTCGACGACCCGAACGACAGCGATCCGAACGCCTGGTTCTCGGCCTACGACGAGAACGTTTTCGGCAGGGATTGGGAGGACTCCAGGACCTGGACCTATGCTCCCTCGCTGCTGCGATTCATCATCACCAACGATGGATCGAAGGGCGGCCCGACGGGAAAGCTGTCGGGCGGGTTCCGCCGGGACGACGCTGATCTCGCGCCGGACCCGAATCTTCCGTCGAAGATGGGACTCCAACCGGGTGACCTGATCTTCTACGATCACGGTGACGGCGAAACGCCGGATGGGCGTATGGATCACGTGGCCGTCTACGTGGGTAAGGATTGGATCACGATGCCCGACGGCAGCCGGGTGTGGGGCGACGTCGTGGACATGCACACCAGCAATCGCAGGCACGAACCGTGGTGGCTGCCGAAGTATGATTCGTCGAACGTCCCCATCGACTATCTGTTCGCGCATATGACGTATCCAGGTGAAGGATGAGAGATGGCTGCTAGGCGGAAGAAAGCGGTCACAATATTCGTGGCTGCGGTCGTTCTCGTGGTCTCGATCATTTTCGGTTACTACTGGTGGTTGTTCGGCAGTCCGGATTGGTATCGGCACGGGCCGAAGTCGATTGTGGTGTCGGGGAAACGGTTCGAGTTGAAAGGGCCTGTCCCGAAATCTCGTGGCCCGGTGGAGTGTCTCGCGCGGAAATCCATTGCGCTGACGGGTCTCGAGTATTGCCGGGTCGACCCGCCGGAAGCGTCGATGGCGGCACTGTTCTGGTACGACGGCGAGGTCTATACCTTCAATATCCAAGACCCTCGGTAACTTCCGGGCGCTGTCGAGACACCTGCCCGAGCGCGGGTCGCGAAGTAAGGTTTGGGGGACTGGACACTCCGAGTCTCGAAGGGGCGGCGCCGATGCTGACCGATGAACTTGTCGCGAAGGTTCACTCCGTCGATACGACCGCGCTGTGTGACGCGGACAAGTCGATGCGGGTGATGGACACCGGGATTCGGGCACGGTCGGCGGAGGTGCGGATTCTCGGGCCTGCATTCACCGTGCGTTGTAGAGGTGACTTCTTTGCGGTGCTGCGGGCGATCGAGTCCGCCGCGCCGGGCGAGGTGATCGTCGTGGATGGCGATGGGAGCGAAATCGCCTTTGCGGGCGAGATTTTCGCGCGCGGTGCGCAGGTTCGGCAGCTCGGCGGGATCATCATCGACGGGGGATACCGCGACATCGGTTACGTCCGGCGTTGCGAGCTGCCGATCTATAGCCGATTCGTCACACCCATGGCGGGGACCACCGCTCAGCTCGGAGAGTTGCAGACCTCGGTGACCTGCGGTGGCGTCGCGGTGGCGCCCGGCGACGTGATCATGGCCGACGAGGAGGGGGTCATCGTCGTCGATCCGGCGCGCCTCGAGCACCTCGTCGAGGCAGCGACGGCCGTCAAGAACGCCGAAGCGGCGGTTATCGCCAAGCTCGACGCCGGGGCGACATTGAGCGACGCGATCAACGTCGCCGCACACACCGAGGCGCTCCGCAACGGTGAGCGCTCATCTCTCCAGTTCCTTGTTTGACCAACGGTCTATAGGCGGGGCCCGATTTCGCGGATTACCTGAATCAGCAGGTCGGCTTCGGGCTCGGTGATCCGCCAATTGACGAACGTCGGCCGCAGCGCGGTCATGCCTCGATACGTGGTGGTGCCGACATAGACGCGGCCGTCATCGAGAATGGCCGCGCCGAGCCGCGCGTTGAGGTCGTTCAGCTCGGCCTCCGGCACACCCGGCGGGCGGTATCGGAAACAGGTGACGCACAACTGAACCGGCGCCAAGAGCTCGAAGTCGGGTGCCGCATCGACTACGCGGCCGAGGTGGACGGCGACGTCGAGGTGGCGTTCCACCATGTCGCGATAGCCCGCCCGGCCGTAGGCGCGCAGAGTCGCCCAGATCGGGAATGCTCTTGCGCGGCGCGAGGATTCGGGGCCGTGCATGTTGTAACTGATCTGTTCGTCATCGAGGGTCGGCAGGTAGGCGGCGCCCCAGCCGCCGAAGGTCTTGCCGAGCACCGTGCTGTCCTTGACGAAAGAAAACCCGCTCTCCTGCGGCACATTCAGCCATTTGTGGCCGTCGGCGGTGATCGAATCCGCCCGCTCGACGCCGCGGGCGAGGTGCGCCGTGCGCGGGGAGACCGTCGCGAACAGGCCGAAAGCGCCGTCCACGTGCAGCCAGGCCCGATACTGTTCGGCCAGGTCGGCCAGCTCCTCGATGGGGTCGGAGTCGCCGGTGTTCACCTCGCCGAGGTTGCCGACGATCACCGCGGGCGCGCCGTCGAGCTCGACCAGCGCCCGCTCCAGCGCCGCGAGGTCGATCCGTCCGGCATCGTCACGGACGAAGGTGCGCAACGTGTCTCGGCCACAGCCGAGGATCTGCAGCGCCTTGCGAGTGCTGGCATGCACCAGTCCACTGGTGAACACCGGCAGCTGCGGCAGGCCGGCCAACCCTTGGGCGACCACGTCCACCCCGTACCGATCGGCCCACCAGTAACGGGCCGCGGCCAACCCGGTCAGGTTCGCGAAGGTGGCGCTCGGGGTGAGCACCGCGCCGAAGTCCTGCGGCAGGCCGAACAGCTCCTCGAGCCACCCGAGCACGACGGTTTCGGTGCGAGACGCCAGCGGCGAGGTGACCCACAGGCCCGAGTTCTGGTCCAGCAGTGCGGTTACCCAGTCCCCGGCCAGGGCCGCCGGTGTCGACCCGCCCACCACGAGATGGAAGAAACGCGGCCCGGCCGAGTGCACCGACGCCTGCGTGCCGACCGACAGCAACTGCTCGATCGCCGCCGACGCACCGACGCCGTGCTCGGGCAGCGGGCCGCCCAGGTCGTCGATCAGTGGGTCGTGGGTGGCGTCGTGCACCGGTCGCTCCGGCAGGCTGTCCAGATACGGTCCCGCCGCATCGTGGACCAATGCCAACGCCTGCGCGGCGACGTTCTGTTCTTTCAGCGGATCGGCCATGCCCCACCGAACCGCGCGTCGGCCGCCTTTGTAAATAGCCAGTCGGCCAATATGATCCGCTCTCGTCGTGGCCGAGACTCGCCGAGCCCGCCCGTTGTCTGCGGTCGCCGGTCAACCGGCACGACCGCCGAAAACGCCGCTTCGAGGTTTGAGTGTCAAAGTAACTTCATAGGAGACTTCAAGTAGCTGTCTACACTGTGGTCCGTGACAGTGGACCTGCCTGAAGCAGACCTCGGTTATCGCCTGCTCGCCGAGCTCCGTACGGTCTCCGACCAGCTCGACGCCGCCCTCGTCAGCGTCCTGCGCGACCTGGATCTCACCGTGCCGTCGGCGAACATGCTGTGGCATCTCACCCCGACGGCCGCGCCGCCCTCGATGTCCGAGCTCGCCCGCCGCACCTGCAGCGACCCGTCGACGGTCACCTTCATCATCGACAAGTTGGAGAAACGCGGCACCGTCGAGCGACTACCCGGCCCGGCGGACAAGCGCGTGAAGGTGGTGGCGCTCACCGTCGCCGGCGTGACACAGCGCGAAAAACTGGTCGACGCGATGACCCGGCATCTGCCGCTGCGCCGGCTGTCCGCCAGGGAGCAGCGTCAGCTGCACCGGTTGCTGTCGAAAGCCACATCCAGCGCTTGAGCATCGGCGAGAGCCGTTTGCTATCAATAGATTTCGTGGTTGCCTGTGTTGTCGCCCATTAGCCGAATGAGAATCTTTCCGGCGCTTGAAGTTACGAAACCCCCGCTAATGTGAACCCATGATCACGCTCAAGAAAGAAGACGGCGCCGCGGATCTCGCCGGCGTCACCAAGCTCAGCGTCGGAGTGAGCTGGGATCCGTCGGCGGGTGCCAGCGGTGGGGCGCTCGGCTGGGCGCGCCGCAAGAAAGGCGTCGACCTGGACCTGATCGCCATTCTCATGCAGGGCGCCGAGCCGGTCCGCTTCGCCGGGCTCGACTCGCTCGACCCGCTGGGCAACGGCTCCGTGCTGCACAGCGGTGACGAACAGTCCGGCGCCGCCGCGGGCGACGACGAGACGGTGCACGTCACCTTCGCCGACGTGCCCGGCGGCATCGACGCCATCATCTTCGTCGCGGTGGCCTTCAAGAAGGGCAGCTCGTTCGAGAAGGCCAACAACATCAGCTTCAAGGTCTACGACGCCAGCGGCGGCACCAGCCAGCAGGTCGCCGACATCTGGCCGTCGCTGCTCGGCACGGACAACGCCAATGCCGTTGCCCGCGCGTTCCGCTCCGGCACCACCTGGCAGCTGGAAGTGCTGAACCGCAAGGGCAAGATCAAGCAGGGCGACAAGCAGGCATTGCTCCGCTTCGCCATGGCGTAGCCGGGGTCAGGGGGTCGCGACGGAGATGGGGTCGCCCGTCGTGAAGACGTCGAGCAGCATGTCTTCGTCGTGATAGCCCGCCAGCGCCGTCAAACCCTGGGTGGTGCGGGCGATGGCGTGCACGTGGTCACCGGACAGCGGGTACTCGGGCACCTTTCGGCGCCAGTGCACACACAGCAGCGTGCCGTTCGGTTCGAGATGCGCCACGGCCTCCCCGAAAGCCGTGCGCAGAGTGGTCGAGTCGAGGTAGTAGCAGACCTCGCTGAGCACGATCAGGTCGAAATGTTCGTTGGGCCATTGTTCGCCCAGCGCCCACCGCCGGAATTCGACTGCGCCGCGCTCGGATTCGGGCAACCGATCGATGCGTTTGGCTGCCGAGTCGAGGACTTGGGCCGCGATGTCGGTGCACACCAGTCGATCGCAGCGGTCGGTGAGTTCCACCGAGAGGGCGCCGATCGCACAGCCGGGTTCGAAGGCGTTGTGGTAGCGGGCTTTCGGTAGCGCTCCCAGGACGAGTGCGCGCTTGCGCTGTTCGTACCAGCGGGTGGTGAAGCCCCACGGGTCCGGATCGTGGGCGTACGTGTCCTCGAAGTAGTCCGCGGCCAGCCCGGTCTCGTTCATACGAAGAACGTTTCCGTGTTGCCGGTGAATCGGTCGATCACCGTGGGCGACAGGATGGGCTGGTCGGCGGGGTCGTCCGACATCGGCAGGATCTGGCTGCGGAATTGCGCCAGCGCGCGCACCTTGGCCTCGACCGCCGACCCGGGCAGGGTCAACGTTCGGGCGCGGCTGGCGGGCACCACCGGATGCTCCGGAGTGGCCCAGTGCCACATCCACACCGGGAATTCCAATAGCCGGGTCGCGGTGCCCGCGCAGGCCGCGGCGGCGGCCCGCCCGACGGCCTCGTGGTCCGGGTGACCATCACGCCGCCAGGTCGTCGCACACCAGGCGCCCGTGTGGCCACATCGCGCGAGAATGTCCGACAGTGCGTCGGTGACCGCTGCTTCGTCGGCGGCCACCCGGCCGTCGCGGATGCCGAGCCGGATCGGTGCGTCGACGGCCAATTCCTGGGCCGCCCGGCGCGATTCCTGCACCCGCAGGGCGGCGAGCTCGGGCGGTGAGCAGGTAGGAGAGCCCGGATGGGACGCTTCGCCGTCGGTCACCGTGACGACGGTGACCGGCAGGTCGCGCGAGCGGGCCAGCGCGATCAGACCGCCGACCCCGAGCACCTCGTCGTCGGGGTGTGGCGCGACGACGATAAGGTGCCGCCACCCGGTCAGCGAGAGTTCCGGGCGACGGTGGCGCCAGCGAGTCCACGTGCGCTCGGGAGTGTCGCCGGCGGCGAGATGGATTATCGGTTCGGCAACCATGTGGACTCCTTGGCACGGCCGAGCTTCGCGGGATCTGACGCCGCGTGACTCTGGCGATACGAACATCGACTCCGCCGCAAATAAGCAGCGAACGTCGGCAGTGTTCGCTACCTCGCGCTCGCCGCCGGAGACGCCACCACCGCTGAGCACGACAAATTTCCGCCGGTCAGCGGGCAAATTGCGGACTCTCTCGCGCGGACGGGAGTCGCTCATTCGCATCGGCTACCCGGCACCGATCCGAGCAAACGGTCAGCGAGTCTCGATGTGGTGAAACTCGCGGCTCTGCTTGGGCTGCGCTGCGAGGGGTATGACCGCCGCAGCGCGTTCTTTTCCGGCGTGCCAGAACCAACGTCAGGAGGACATCATGCTGGGTCTCGGGATCATCGGATGGATCATCATCGGCGGCCTCGCAGGCTGGCTGGCCAGCAAGATCATGAAGACGGACGCTCAGCAGGGGATTCTGCTGAACATCGTCGTCGGCGTCGTCGGCGGTCTGCTCGGCGGCTTCCTGCTGAAGGCGCTCGGCGTCGACGTCGAGGGTGGCGGGCTCTGGTTCAGCTTCTTCACCTGCATCGGTGGCGCGGTGATCCTGCTGTTCCTGGTCAATCTGGTGACCGGACGCCGGGTTTCGCACTGATCACCGAACCGACTGACTAGAAGGAGGAGCCGACGATGACCACTGTCGCGGAAATGATCGTCACTGCGCTGGCCGACCAGGGTGTCACCCAGGTCTGGGGCGTCGTCGGCGACGCACTGAATCCGATCACCGACGCGATCCGCCGCGAAGACCGGATCGAATGGATCGGCGTGCGACACGAAGAGGTCGCCGCCTACGCCGCGGGCGCACAGGCCCAGCTCACCGGCACCATCGGGGTGTGCATGGGAACCGTGGGCCCCGGCTCGATCCATCTGCTCGGCGGTCTCTACGACGCGAAGAAGTCGCACGCACCGGTGCTGGCGATCTGCGGTCAGGTGCCGACCTCGGAGATGGGCAGCGAATACTTCCAGGAGGTCGACAACGACGCGGTCTTCCGTGACGTCTCCGAGTTCACCGCCACCGTCACCAGCGCCGCCCAGATGCCGCGGCTATTGGAGCAGGCTGTGAACGCCGCGGTGTCCCGGCAGGGCGTGAGTGTACTGACGATTCCGGGCGACATCGGCGGACAGAAGCTCGACTCCGACGAGCGCCCCCGATTCGTGGCCCGCGACCGCACGATCATGGCCGGTACGGCCGAGATCGTGCAGGCCGCGGACACGCTCAACAAGGCGGACAAGGTCACGCTGCTGGTCGGCATCGGGGCCAGGGAGGCGCGCGAGGAGGTGCTGCGGCTCGCCGAACAACTCTGCGCGCCGATGGTGCTCACCATCAAGGCCAAGGAAGGCCTCGAGCACGACAATCCTTATGCGGTCGGGCAGACCGGTCTGATCGGCAATCCCGCCGCCAACTCGGCGCTCGAGGACTGCGACGTGCTGTTCATGGTGGGCACCGACTTTCCTTACCGGGATTGGTATCCCACCGGCAAGACCGTCATCCAACTCGACTCCCGGCTCGACCACATCGGTCGCCGCACCCCGGTCGATGTCGCACTCGTCGGTCACGCTGGTCCCACGCTGCGCGAACTGCTCTCGAAACTGGACGCCAAGTCCGCCGACAAACATCTGAAGAAGGCGCAGACGGAGTATCAGCGCTGGTCCGGACTGCAGGATCGGCTGGCCGAGCCCAAGCACGATCGCAAATTCCTCGGCCGCATCCGCAAGCATCTGGACAACCCGGATCAGCTGATCCGGCCGGAAGCGGTCGCCGCCGCGGTGAACACGCACGCCGCCGACGACGCCATCTTCACCTCCGACACCGGCATGTCCACGGTGTGGCTGTCCCGATTCCTCAGCCTGCGCGGCACCCGTCGGCTGCTCGGCTCCTACAACTTCGGGTCGATGGCCAACGCCATGCCGCAGGCGCTCGGCGCGCAGATCCTCGATCGCGAACGCCAGGTGGTGGCCTTCTGCGGCGACGGTGGCCTGATGATGCTGCTCGGCGACCTGCGGACGGCGGTCACCTACGACCTGCCGGTGACGCTGGTGGTGTTCAACAACGGACGCCTCGGCATGGTCAAGCTGGAGCAGGAGGAAGGCGGCCTGCCCGAGTTCGGCACCGTGCTCGACAATCCGGATATCGCCGCCGTCGCGCGGGCGATGGGCCTCGAGTCCCGGCGGATCACCGACCCCGACGAGCTGGACGGGGCGGTCGCGGAAGCCTTCGCGCAGCGCAAACCCGTACTGCTCGATGTCGTCACCAACCCCGAGGAGATCTCGATACCCCCGAAACCGACCTTCGACCAGGCCTGGGGATTCGCCATCGCCAAGGTCAAGGAGACGTTGGAGAGCCGGACATAAGAGGTCGGCGCCCGCGGCGGCCCGCCGCGGGTCCGATCATCGGTGGATCCCATGACAACCGACGCCGGAATGGTTAGTGTCCGAGGACATTCCAAGGCGATCGGGTGGGGCCCCGATAGCCGGTTCGAAATCGGGAGAACGCGTGAGATTCACAAGAGCTGGTGCGCTGCTCGCGGCGGCACTGATGGCCACAAGCCTAGGGCTGACCGCATGCTCGTCGGACGACGGTGGCGACGCCGACATCGTCACGGTCAACGGCGGCGAGCCGCAGAACCCGTTGGTACCCACCAACACCAACGAGAACATGGGCGGCCGGGTGGTCGACCGGTTGTTCGCGGGGTTGAAGTACTACGACGCCAACGGTGTGGCGCACAACGAGATGGCTGAGTCGATCGAGTCGTCCGACCGCAAGAACTACAAGATCACCATCAAGCCGGACTGGAAGTTCAGCGACGGCACCCCGGTCAAGGCGAAGTCGTTCGTCGACGCCTGGAACTTCGGTGCGCTCGCCACCAACGCGCAGCTGCAGAACTACGTGTTCGCGCCGATCATCGGGTTCGACGACGTGCAAGCGGAAAAGCCTGCGGTGCAGACGATGTCGGGGCTGAAGGTGGTCGACGACCGCACCTTCACCGTGGCGTTGAAGCAGCCATCGATCGACTTCGAGGTCGGCCTCGGATTCGCGCCGTTCTACCCACTGCCCGAAGCCGCGTTCAAGGACCTGAAAGCGTTCGGGGAGAACCCGATCGGCAACGGCCCGTACAAGTTCGCGCGCGAGGGCGCATGGCAGCACAACGTTCAGATCGACCTGGTGCCCAACCCGGAGTACAAGGGTGGCCGCGCGCCCAAGAACAAGGGCCTGCGGTTCGTGATGTACCAGTCCTATGACACGGCCTACGCCGATCTGACGGCGGGTAACCTCGACGCGCTCGACATCATCCCCGACACCGCGATGTCCTCCTACGAAAAGGATCTCGGCGATCGGGCGATCAAGAAGCCGATCGCGTACAAGCAGGCGCTCGGCATCCAGACCAACGTCCCCCACTTCAGCGGTGCGGAGGGTGTGCTGCGGCGCAAGGCGATCTCGATGGCGATCAATCGGGAACAGATCTGCCAGAACATCTTCAACGGCACCCGGATTCCGTCGCTCGACTTCACCGCACGAACCCTGCCGGGTTACAGCGACAAACTGGCAGGCAACGAACTGCTGAAGTACAACCCGGAGGAGGCCAAGAAGCTCTGGGCGCAGGCCGACGCCATCTCCCCGTGGTCGGGCCGCTACGAGATCGCCTACAACTCCGACGGCGGCCACCAGGCCTGGGTCGAGGCGACCGCGAACAGCATCAAGAACACCCTCGGTATCGAGGCGGTCGGTGCGCCGTACCCGACGTTCAAGAACATCAGGGACGCGATCACCGGTAAGACGATCGGTAAGGCGTTCCGGCACGGCTGGCAGGGCGACTACCCGACCATGCTGCAGTTCCTGACCTCGCAGTACTACAGCTTCTCGGGGACCAACAGCGTCACCTACGACAGCAAAGAGTTCGACGAGCTGCTGAACGCCGCGCTGGCCGCGCCGACCCTGGAGGAGTCCTACCGGATCACCGCCAAGGCGCAGGAGCTGCTGTTCAAGGACATGGCCGACATCCCGATGTTCGACTACGTCGCGGCTGCGGGACGGTCGGAGAAGGTGAAGAAGGCCGAGCTCACCTGGAGCGGCCTGTGGGACTTCGAGGGTATCGAGAAGTAGTGCGCTGAACCGCGCACCCGAGGCCCGCTGACGCCGAATGCGTCAGCGGGCCTTGCGCATTCAGCGCTGGCCGTTGGCCCGACGCGACATTCACCGCCGTGACCGCTCAGTCGATGGCGTCCACGCTGGGATCGCGCGATCCGTCGAACCTTTTGACATAGCGATGGGCGGGCACGTCGACCGGGCCCGTCGGACCCGGCGCCCGATGCACGAACAGACCTTCGTCGGACCACCCGTGCTTCTCGTAGAACGCGCGGGCCCGAGTATTGCCCGGCACCACGGCCAGCCAAGCCTGCTGGTGGCCGTTGGCGCGGACCCGGCTCTCCGCTGCGGCGAGCAGGCTTGCCGCGACGCCGGAGCCGCGGTGGTCACCGGAGACGTAGACCTGGTCGACCTCGTCGTCGTGCACCATCACGAACCCGGCGACGGCGTCACCCACGGTCGCCACGGTGGTGTCCGGGACCCGTTGTGCCGCACGCGTATCGAAGGATTCGCGCGGGCGGACCGCGATCAGCTCGTCGGGGATGTTTCCCAGATGTGCGTCGCACCAGCCCGCGTACCAGATCCGCGCGATCGTCCGTACGTCCGCCGGGTCGGCCGGGCGCAGTAGCACGACCGCAACTCCCTCTGTCATTCGCGAACCTTAACAACTTCGGCCGACGTGAGCGGGCCGAAGATTCCCTGGTTCCCGGTCCGGTCTGCTGTCGGCAGACACAGCGGCTTTCGGTGCTCGAAGGGAAGTAGACCTGAGTCATGATCGAAACATCGCACCTGGACTACCGGGGCCAACTAGCCGACCGATTGCTCCGGCATCGGACGATCCAACTGACCGGTGAGGTCGATGACGCGATGGCTGAGCGGGCCTGCACCGAACTGGTGCTGCTCGCCGGCGAGAACGACAAGCGCGACAT
This sequence comes from Nocardia sp. NPDC052316, assembly GCF_044547795.1. Classification (NCBI taxonomy): domain Bacteria; kingdom Bacillati; phylum Actinomycetota; class Actinomycetes; order Mycobacteriales; family Nocardiaceae; genus Nocardia; species Nocardia sp. NPDC052316. Next base: position 284,148 of record NZ_JBIUBB010000001.1, on the reverse strand, counting down.
CGTCCTCTACATCAACTCCCCTGGCGGGTCGGTGCTGGCCGGCCTCGCCATCTACGACACGATGAAGCTCATCCCGAACGACGTGGTGACCGTGGCGGTCGGCTTCGCCGCGAGCATGGGGCAGGTGCTGCTCGCGTCGGGTACCAAGGGGAAGCGAATCAGCTTGCCGCACAGCAGGATCATGATGCACCAGCCGTCCGCGGGCATCGGGGGCACCGCCATGGACATCGCGATCCAGGCGGAGAATCTCGAGTACATGAAGTTGCAGTCGGAGCAGATTCTCGCCGCGGAGACGGGTCATTCGCTGGAGGAGATCAGGATCGACAGCGACCGGGACCGCTGGTTCACCCCGGAGCAGGCCCGCGAATACGGCATCGTCGACGAGATCGCCGCCAGCTTCGCGCAGATCGCACCATTCACCAACGCACACCGAGCGGGGTTGTGACCATGTCCCAGTACACGATTCCCCATGTCATCGAACGCACTCCCAATGGCGAGCGCTCGTTCGACGTCTTCAGCCGACTGCTCAATGACCGAATCATCTTCCTGGGCACCGAGATCGACGACGGCGTCGCGAATGTCGTGATGGCGCAGCTGCTGCACCTCGAGTCGGAGTCGCCGGACCGCGAGATCAGTCTCTACATCAACTCGCCGGGCGGCTCCAACACGGCGATGCTGGCCATCTACGACACCATGCAGTTCATGCGCACGCCGGTCGAGACCTACGCCATGGGGCAGGCGGTGTCGGCCGCGGCGGTGCTGTTGGCGGCGGGCACGCCGGGGCGCCGGTACGTGCTGAACCACTCCCGCGTGCTGCTGCATCAGCCGTCGGCACAGGGGCAGGGCACCATCTCGGACCTGGCACTGCAGGCAGCCGAGGTGATGCGGGTGCGCGCGCAGACCGAGGCCATCCTCAGCAAACACACCGGTCAGAGCGTCGAACAGCTACGCAAGGACACCGCGCGCGATCGCGTGTTCACCGCGCAGGAAGCGGTGGCGTACGGCTTGGCCGACGAGCTGATCTTCACCCGCGACCACTGACGGCTCAGGCCGCCAGCAGTTCGACGCGCGCCTCGGAGACCGGGCGGCGGCGCAGCTGCCGCAGCGCGCCCAGTTTCCGAGCGCCGCGAAAAAGCAGGGACTCGACGGGGAGGTCGAGCGCGAGGCAGATCGAGCGCAGCATCTCTGAGGACGCCTCCTTGCGGCCCCGTTCGATCTCGGACAGGTACTGCTTGGACATGCCGACCTCCGTCGCCACATCGGCCAGGGTGCGGTCCTGGTCCAACCGCTCGTCCCGCAGTACTTCGCCGTAGACCGAACGCAGCAGCGGCGACGCCGTCTCGACCCGGTCGCTGCGGGTTTCGCCACGGCGGCGCGCATCGAGATCGACTACGACGCCATCCTCTGCTGCTGCCATACCGACGAGTCTTACACCCCGTCGCGCCGCCTCGGGCCATGTTCACCCACGGCAGACAAACTCGGTCAGGCCCCGTTGCTGCCGACGTATTCGATGCCGGTGATGATGTCCGGGTCGATGACGATCAGCTGATGGTCCTGCGCGGCCGCCGGCTGCAGGTGGTCCTGGTACTTGGCGAGTTCCTGACGGTCGGTGACGGTGTCGGCGACGCCGGTGATGATCACGCACCGGCCGAGCGTGGTCTGGTGATCGATGGTGTCGACCTCATAGGCGACAACCTGTCTGTGCAATGTGCGGATCATCGCCGGGTCGGCGGCGATCACGATGCAGCCGTTGACAACCGTGTGCCGGACAGGCCGGATCGCGGGCAATGCGTGCCGCGAGAACGCGATACGGCCGAAGCAGACGCTGTGCAGCAGATCCAACGATTCTTCTACCGACAGCGCACGCGTCTCGCCTGCGTGGTTGGCGGGCATGTCTCCATTGTCCCACCTGTTGCGGATCGGTTTCGGGGCATGAACGCCGATGGCGCAAATTGCTTGAATATCCCTAGAATTAAGGGTCTGCTTCGAGTCCCGAAGTGCGGCTCGCAGGCGTCGACCCACCTACCAACGGAGGAGGAGGCCATGCCTGATTCCGCACGACTCGACTACACCGGCGATACCACGCGTGTGCGCCGCCCCCACAGAGCCGACCTGTTATTCGAATCCCCTGGCGGTAACGCACAATTCGCCGATATCGGTGACCGTTTGGTCCGGCATCTGTTCGACGTGGGTCTGCGACTGCACCACGTCCTCGACGCACTCGACCCGGCCACCCAACCACAGCTTCGCGACACCATCACCGCCCTGGTCGATGACCTGGACATGTTGATTCGCGACACCGGCCTGGCCATGCTCGCCCTCACCGCCGAACAGCAGGGATCGGCGCCGACCGACGGCCGGTCCGCCAGAGTCCGGCCGCGCCGCCGTTGACCAGAAAATTCGGCATGTTTGCCTGCTGATGCCTGGGTACTCGATGCCCAGGAGGTGTGACATGCCGAAACAGTGGAGTGACAAACGAGAACGGCAGTACGAGCACATCAAGGACTCGGCCGAGGACCGCGGCGCGAGCACCAAGCGGGCGAAAGAAATCGCCGCTCGTACGGTCAACAAGAATCGCGCCCAGTCCGGCGAGTCGAAGACGGCGAGCCGGTCCTCGGTCCGGGACAAGTCGCCGCAGAGCCGGGGCGGGCAGCGGTCCGGTCGTAAAGGGCCGAGGGGGATGACCCGCGACCAGCTCTACAACGAGGCCCGGCAGCGCGGTATCAAGGGGCGCTCGAAGATGAACAAAGGGCAGCTCGAGAAGGCGCTGGGACGCTCGTAGCACCTGCACGGCACGAGCTGGCCGATTGCTCGGAGACGGCCAGGTAGTTTTCGGCGCGCTAATTCCTGGCATTCGTGTGCGGTGAATGTTTCCGCGGAGACATTCAGCGCACCGGTCTGTGCTGTGCTGTGGGGGCAAGAACATTTGCATTTTCACGTCGGCTGATCGTTCGCGCTGAATCGGTTCGGCGCGCCGCTCGTGAAAGCGATATCGCGGGCGTCAAGAGGGGTGGGTCCGTACCCCTATGTTTTCTGGGTATCCGGAAAGGGGGCGGGTGCGGATGATGGGTAGTGGAGGGAGGGGATGTCGGGGTGGCGATCGACGTCGAGCGGGTGGGGATCGGGGGCGGGGCTCGGGGAATCGTCGAGCGAGGGCTCAGCGCAGTGCCGCCTACGGCGTTGGTGTTGACGGGGATCGTCAGTGTGCAGGTGGGCGCTGCGCTGGCCAAGCAGTTGTTGTCGGCGACGGGGGCAGCGGGGGCGGTCAGTATGCGGCTGGTGTTCGGCGGGGTGGTGTTGCTGGTGGTGTGGCGGTCCGCATTGCGCGTCGGGCGGCAGGCGATGCCGGTTGTGCTTGCGTGTGGCGCGGTGCTGGGGGTGATGAATCTGCTGTTCTACGCGGCGATCGATCGGATACCGCTCGGGATGGCGGTGACGATCGAGTTTCTCGGGCCGCTGGCCGTGGCGTTGGGCGGGTCGCGGCGCTGGACGGATCCGCTGTGGGTGCTGCTCGCCGGGGGCGGAGTAGTGCTGTTGACCCAGGTCGATGGTGCGGTCGACGGGGTAGGGGTGCTGTTTGCGGTGGGGGCGGGGGTGTTGTGGGCGTCCTACATTCTGTTGAGTGCGGCGCTCGGCGAGCGGACCAGTGGTGGGGGAGGACTGGCGATCGCGATGGCCTTCGGCGGGGTGCTGATGGCGCCGCTCGGGGTGGTCGACGCGGGGCGTGCATTGCTCGAACCCGAAGTTCTCGCAGTGGGATTCGCGGTGGCGATGTTGTCGTCGGTGCTGCCGTACTCGGTGGAGTTGGAGGCGTTGCGGCGGATTCCGCCTCGGGTGTTCGGCGTGCTGATGAGTCTGGAGCCGGCGGTCGCGGCGCTGGCCGGGCTGGTCGTGCTCGGTCAGTTCATGAACATTCCGCAGTGGGTGGGGGTCATCTGCGTGGTTGCCGCTTCCGCAGGGGCGACCAGGACTGCTGAGAAGCGTTAGGGCACAGCAGTTCCACGTGGGATGTGGCCGTACGTTCGAAGGACGCCGCACGGTTCGTGGCTCGAGTTGGGCCTGTACGTGGACGGCGAGCGGATCGAGGCTGCTCCACCTACGAATCCGCTCGCCGTTTACATCAACTCCGCGACACCGTGGTCCGGGTGACCGATTCCGCCGGTGCGACCAAAGTCGGGAACTGTCAGCCGATCATCACCGGTGGGGACGAAACTCTGGGGTTGACCAAAGAATCATCGTTCATGTGAGTGTCAGGAGTTGGACCGCGGTGCCGGTCTGGTCCGCCGAGAAGCTACTCGGCTCCGACCCACTTCAAGTGGTAGTCCGACTTGAAGGTAGCCGCATCGACGAATCCCGCGCTCACCGTGCCCATTCCGGGCTTCGACCACTTTTCACCGGCGGAATCCTTGACGGTGACGGTCACCTTCTGGTCCTTGCCGTCACACTTCGATTTTTCTTCGCCTTCGACCGTCTCGGTGACTTTCACCTGAGCGGCGCCGGACGGCGGCTCGGCGGCTTCTTCGCCTACCTTTGCTTCCTTGGCTTGTTCTTCGACGGTGACCGTGAGCTTCTTGTGCTCTTTGCTGGTGCAGTTGTAGGTGACCTCGACATCCAAGGTCATTCCGTCCTCGGCAGCGGTGACGCCGTCGACGCGAACCCACTCTTTGGCATCGGCCGAAGCCGTTGCGGCCATACCGATCTGCAGTGCCGCGGCGATCGCCACGACGCTGCCTACCAGAACCTTTGCTGTGCGCATAGAAACGCTACCTCCCATTGCTGTTTCGGCGACGCCGGTAGCCGAGCCGAGAGCTACCGGTACGTCAGGACTGCTGGCAGAACTGCCATCTGAAACGTGTAATGCAGGCTCTTGGCGCGCTCATGAGAAATGTGGAACAGTGTCCATCGCATTTTCCGGGGCCCCGAGTGCGAGCCGGAGTCGCGGCTGCACCAGGGCGGGCAATGTGCGGCGGCCACATACCTGACCGTCGGAATCGGATGGATCGCGGAAAGGTTAGCGCACTAGATCAGGGGCGACAAAATGCCAGCTCAGGGGCGTTTCCGGTGAATATGAACCGCTCTCCATGATTACCGGAAATTACACCCATCCAGAACTGCCTTGGCAACGAATTCGCTATAAGAGTTCGAATTGATTGCTTACTGACAGTTGTCGGTGGATAACTGCGCGTCGCTATGACACGCGGCGCGGTGCGGCAAGAGCTGCGCGAATCTCATCGACACTCGGATTCACCAGTTGGTGCCCGTTCACCAGCACGGTCGGCGTGATCTCGTCTCCACCGGTGATCGCCCGTACCTCAGCCGCGGCTGCCGGATCACGAGTGATGTCCACTTTGCGGAAAGGGATGCCCGCCAGGCGAAGCCGGACACCGAGGCGCTGGCAATACGGGCACCACCGACGCCAGTAGATAGTGATCGGCGCGGCGGTCTCGGCCGGTCCGGACTCGGTCATCGTGGTCCCCGATGCACTCGTTGTTCGCGGGAGCACTGCGTCCCGCAGCGGATATCACCCGAGCCTATACCTGCGGATACGCCCATGTCCGCGCTCGCGCCCCCCCGGAACGCAGTCAGGTAACCCGGCTCCTGATCCGCTCGGAAACCGCGCCGGAAAATTCAATCGATCCGGGCTGCCGCCATCTCTACGGTCAAGGCGTGATCGATCGGTTTCTGAGCAAAGGGCAAGCCGCCGATATCCTCCGTCCGATCTGGCCCGATGTGCTCGTCACCGAGGTTCGCGCCCGTACCGCTGGGCAGTTGAGCTCTGTCTACGAGGTGCGATCCGCAGCACCCGTCGAGGCGGTGATCGTAAAGGTGTACGCCGATCAGTGGCGTTGGAAGCAGGCCAAGGAGGTCTTCGTGTACCGGCTGCTGAGTGCGCACGGAGTCGGCCCGGTGCCGGTGATCCTGCGGGTCGAGCCCGATACCGCCTTGTTCGGTTACGCGTTCACCGTCATGACCGTGCTGCCGGGCGTGCCGCTTTCGCATGTCAGTGCCGATCTCGATGGGGAACAGACGGCTCGGATCTACCGACGGCTCGGCGCGACACTGGGGGCGATACATCGGATCGGACAGGTCACTTATGGCTATCTGACAACCCGAATCTTGGATCCCGAGCCGGACAACACGGCCTATATGACGCGTCAGTTCGCGAAGAAGCTCGCCGAGTTCGAGGAGCTCGGCGGTGACCCGGAGCTGCACGCCGGGATCCGGAACTATGTTGCGAAACAAGCTGACCTGTTCCGTCGTTGCGAAGCGCCGGTGCTGTGCCACAACGACTTCCACGAAGGAAACGTCCTTGTCGAGCACCGGGGCGACGGCTGGGAGGTCAGTGGGTTCATCGATGTGGAGAATGCCGTGGCGGCGGATCCGCTGCTCGACGTCGCCAAGACCGACTACTACGCCGTACAGGGTGATCCGGTGAAGCGGAGCGCGCTGGTCGGGGGTTATGGACCGATGCCTGAGGATTGGGCGGCGAGGCTGGTGCTCTACCGGCTCTATCACGCCCTGGAACTGTGGGATTGGTTTGCTGCTATCGGGGAGGTGGCGCCGTTGAGCGGAATCGCGGCCGATATTCGTCGAATGGTCTGAAACATTCGACGGTTTGTGTCACATGGACGGGCTCGGGGGGTGAGGATGCTACGTACTCGCCGGGGTGCGGTGCTCCGGTGCGCAGGACTAGGACCGAATTCATGAAGGCTGTACGGATGCGAGTGGGGGCTGTTGCGGGAGTGGTCGGGGTCGCGGCGGTGGCCGCGGTGTGTGCGGCGCCGGGGGCGGGGGCGACGGTGACGCGGGTGGGGCTGGCGCCGGGGCTCAGTTTCGGGTCGTCGACCAACTATGGGACGGGGTGTAAATATCAGGCGCGGGCTGCGGTGACCGACGCGGTGCAGCCGGTTGTCTTCTACGACAACGGGATTCCGTTCGCGGTGACGCGGCCGTCCGGCGGCACGGCGTTGGTTGACTGGGTGCCCGCGACGGCGGGATTGCACACGATCAGCGCGGTCCAGGCGCCGGACGATCGGATCATCGCGGGAGTGGATATGCGCGTCGGGACCGGTATGCACGTCGGAAACGGCTGCGTCGTCGTCAACGGCTGAATCGGACAAACCGGTATTGCTTCCGGTGCAGTCGAATTGCGCCGCCAACCGAGTGGTGGGCGCGGCGTTGCGGGGCTACCATCTCCTCGTCGGGCGCCCGTGAGGAGGGCAGTGATGTGGGAAACTCCGTGCGGGACGGCCAGCGCCGATCCCGCTCGCGGCCCGCTGTCGCTGGGGGTACGGACATGATCAAAGTCGAACTCGACATCAATTCCGGCAAGCCGAATCCGCGGTGGAAATTGACGCCAGGAGACGAGGCGCAGCTGCACGGATTGATCGCCGCGGCACCGCGCGCTGCCGTCGCTGAGATCGAAAACCACAGTGAATACCGAGGTTTCGTCGCCCAACTCTCGGACGAGGAGACCCTACGCGTGCATCGCGGCGTCATGGAGATCGCGCGCGGTGACCAACGCTCGTACCGCACCGACGACGATCGCGCGGTCGAACGGTGGCTGCTGGCGACCGGACGGCCATCCCTAGAGCCCGGCGACTACCAGACTGTCGTTGCGGCGCTGTGGGATTGAGCGCTGGGCGCTGCGGGATTGAGCGCTGGGCGCTGCGGGATTGAGCGCGGCCCTGCCGAAGCCCCGGCGGCTCCCGCACATCTTCTGATTTCCCGCACACCGACTTGCCGTCCTGCACGCGTGCGAATACCAGAGCGGTGCGGCGGCTCGCGCGAAGCCTGTTGCGGCAGCTGCCAGCCGAAGCTGCTGGAGACCGGTGGACCGGTGGAGCTCGCGGAGTTCTCCGAGGTCGTCGGCTGGCCGTCGGGCGGCATCACCGGTGCTCGGATACCCGTCGGCAAGGTGTGCTCGACCAGTTAGCCGAGCGCGACAGCATGGCTCTGCCCCGGACGCGTATGACCTCGCCCACAGCTTCCGCGCAGGTAGTGTCGGTTTCGTGGAGTTTGCTACCTAACGGAATGGAGAGAGCTGTGCAGATCCAGATCAATACCGGAAGCGGCATCCACGGCGGCGAAGACCTGAACCGGTGGGCGGAGACCGAGATCGCCTCGGTGCTCGATCGTTTCAGCGATCAGTTGACGCGGGTCGAGGCCCATCTGAGCGACCAGAACGGCGAGAAGGGCGGGCCGGAGGACAAGCAGTGCGTGCTGGAGGCTCGGCCCGCCGGCCAGAACCCGGTGGCGGCCACGCATCGTGCGGGGTCGGTCGAAGAATCGGTGCGCGGTGCGGCCGACAGCATGGCGCACCTGCTCGACAGTAAGTTCGGCAGGCTGCATCACGCCAAGGGCGGGGAGACGATCAGGCACATGCCTGCCCCCGATTAAGCCCCGGTGGTGGAGCCGGGACGCACGATCATCAGCACGGTGACGACGACCCACAGCAGGTTGAAGATGCCGGTGTCCATGCCGAGCCGGCGGATCAGTGTGGGCGTCGCACCGGGCAGGTCGGCGAGGATCTTGTGCTGGCCCGGCAGGATGAGCAGCGCGAGCACCCCACCCGCGGCGGCGGTCAAGCCGATGGAGACGATGAGCCAGGCGTCGGTGAGCACGCCGAGACTGAGCGCGGTGAGCGCGCCGAAGATCGGGACGAGGATCCCGAGGTAGGCGTAGACGCGGCAGATGCGGTGCAGCGTCGTGAGCACGGCGGGTTCGCTACCGGTGTCCGTCAGGGCGCGCCGCGTGGTCGGTGGGAACATGCTCGCCGCGACCGTCACCGGTCCGACGGCGAGGATCACGGCCAGCACGTGGACCGACAGCAGAAACTTCGTCACAGCGGCGAGGTTAGCGGCGATCCGATCGACGAGGAATAGGCGAAACTGCCATACATCGGTCGATTCTGGCCAACTCCTCTGACCACGTAATTTTATCAACATGGGCAGCTCACCGCCATTGGCGCGAATCCGGCAGCGACCTAGCATGGTGCCATGCATGTGGTGGCTGTTCTCGCACTGGACCAGGTCATCCCCTCCGACCTCACAACACCCATCGACGTGTTCGGCGGCGCCAGGCTGCCCGACGGTCGGCCCGCCTATCGGGTACGGGTCTGCGGTGCGGCGCCGACGGTGGACGCCGGCGCGTTCACGCTGCAACCACCGTTCGACCTGACGGCGCTGGCCGAGGCCGACACGATCATCGTGCCCGGCCGCGCCGACCCCATGCTGCCGGTCGCCGACGACGTGCTCGACGCGCTGCGGCAGGCGGCCGCCGCGGGCACTCGAATCGCCTCGATCTGCGTCGGCGCCTTCGTCCTCGCCGCCACCGGCCTGCTGGACGGACAACGCGCGACCACGCACTGGGCCGCCGCCACCGAGTTCGCGGCCCGCTACCCCGCCATCGACGTCGACCCGGACGTGCTCTACGTGGACAACGGTCAGCTGCTCACCTCGGCGGGCGCGGCCGCGGGAATCGACCTGTGCCTGCACCTGATTCGCCGCGATCACGGCTCCGCGATCGCCGCCGACGTCGCCCGCCTGTCGGTGGTCCCGCTGGAACGTGAAGGGGGACAGGCGCAATTCATCGTGCACGACCAGCCGCCGACCCCGCGCGGCTCGGCATTGGAGCCGATAACCCGTTGGCTCCAGGACAATTTCGCGAAGGACCTGACCCTGGCGGACATCGCCGCGCAGGCCGGGATGAGCACCCGCACGCTCAACCGCCGCTTCCGTGAACAGACCGGGACGACGCCGTTGCAGTGGCTGCTGCGGGCCCGCATCCGCCAGGCGCAGTACCTGCTCGAATGCACCGGCCATCCGGTGGACCGGATCGCGGGGCAGGTCGGCTTCGGGTCGCCGACCGCATTCCGGGATCGGTTCAAGCGGATCGTCGGCACCAGCCCGCACAGCTATCGAGCGGCCTTCCACGGGCCGCGATCGAGGGCCTGACCAGCACGGAAGGATGTCACGTCAACCGGAGTAACCCGCTCCGTATCTCGATAGAATTCATCCGTCGAATCCCGATCCACCATCAAGGCTAGGGACAGGTTGGTTATGACCGAGAATGACGGAACACCCCGAGTCGTCCCATCGACGATCGATTACGAACATGCTTATAGCAGCGGCACCCCCTTCGAAGGCGTGACCATGGACCGGCTCCCCTGGGAGATCGACCGGCCGCAACCGCTGCTCGTCGAGTTCGAACAGGCCGGCCGGATCAGCGGCGACGTGCTCGACATCGGTTGCGGCCGAGGGGATACCAGTGTTTATCTGGCCGGTCTCGGCTATCGGGTCACCGGGCTGGATTTCGCGCCGACGGCGATCGAGGCGGCCCGCGCCCGGGCGGCGGACAGCGGTGTGGCGGCGTCGTTCGCCGTCGCGGACGCGACCGTGCTCGCCGGATACGACAACCGGTTCGACACCGTGGTCAGCAGTGCCCTCGCCCATTGCCTCGATCCGGAACAGCGCAAGGCGTATGTGTCGGCGGTGCACCGGGTGCTCCGGCCAGGCGGGCGGTTGATCCAATTCTGTTTCTGCGAAGCCGAATACAGCGACGCCTATGCCCCGTACGCGATCGGCGAGGACGAACTGCGCAGCGCCTTCGGTGCCCCGGACTGGCACCTCACCGAGTTCCGCAGCGGCAAGCTGACCGCGATCAAGCCGACGCCCACGTTGCAGGAGGTCTTCGAACGCGACGGTGTACAACTCGACTACGACGAGGACGGCTCTATGCTGCTGCCCATCTGGGTGGTGGAGGCCGAACGGGTCTGAGCCGCGGGCCGATGAGTTTCCGTTCGCTACTCCGTCAGATCAGGCAACACAGGCACTACTGATCAAGGAGTTCGAACGATGAGGAAAATCACCGCAGGCTTGTTCGCCGCCCTCGACGGCGTTGTCGCCGATCCGCAGGACTGGCACTTCCCGTACTTCAACGACGAGATGGGCGTTGCGGTCACCGCGCAGATGGGCAGCGCCGACACCATGCTGCTCGGCCGCGTCACCTACGAGGGTTTCGCGGCGGCCTGGCCGGACCGGGAAACCGCGGGTGGTGAGGACGCGGAGATGGCCAAGTCGTTCGGCGATGCCCGCAAGATTGTCGTTTCGCATCAGGATCTCGACCTCACCTGGCGCAATTCGGAGGTGTTGAAGGGCGAGCTGATCGAGGCGGTGACCGCGCTGAAGAACGAGCCGGGCGGCGATATCGCCATGAGCGGGTCGGTCTCCGTCGTCCGGCAGCTGCTCGACGCCGGGCTGCTGGACGAGCTGCATCTGCTGGTGCACCCCATCGTGGTCGGCAAGGGGCTGCGGCTGTTCGAGGACCGCGACACGACGCTGCCGCTGCGGCTGCTTTCCTCGGAAACCTTCACCACCGGTGTGCTGCACCTCGTCTACACCAAGGACGAGGCGGCGCCCGCCGGCGGCTACGAGGAGGCGAAAGCCCATCTGCCGCACGCGGATCAGTAGCCGATCCGCCGCGGGCCGTCCGCCGCGGCCCGCGGCACGGGGGTGTCGAGCAGGTGTGCGAGCTGCTTGACGACCTCGCTGGCCAGGACCGCCTGGCTCGCGGTGGAGAAGTGAATGCCGTCCGCGCCCAACAGGTTCGAGCGATCGTTCACCGGGTGGTCCCACATGTCGATCAGCGCGGCGTCGAACTCCGCGGCCAGTGCGCGGTTGATGTCGTTGAGGCGGCGGACGCGGTCGTGAAAGTCCGGAAAGACCGGCACGACATAGTTTTTGCTGAGGGCAAAGGTGGTCAGCTGGGCACCCGTGTCTGCCGCCATCCGGTACATGTCCCGCAGCGTCTGCTCGATCTCGCCGAAATTCGGTGTGCGGCGGACGATATCGTTCGCGCCCGAGGGCAGATGCAGCAGGTCCGGCGCGAATTCGCGCATCCGATCCGCTTGGTGCCGCAGGATTTCCGCGGTGGTCGCCCCGACCACCGCGATATTGAGATAGGCCAAGTCGGGCCGCACGCGGCGCAGGACGTCCGCGACGCGGTCGGGCCAGCCGAGCGTCGCGTACCCCGGCGTCGGATCGCTGGTGCCTGCGGACAGGCTGTCACCGATCACGGCAAACCGTCGCCAAGGCGCGTCGAAGAGAAGCGCTGCGGCTTCCAGGGGTGGGATGCAGAACGGATCGGTCTCTTCGGTGGTGGGGCTCGCCAGCGTCATGAATAAAACAATACGTGCGTACGTATGTCTATATCAAGTGGTCGTTTCGGCTGCCATCGCATGCAGTAGATCGCGCAGGGCCCGCTGTTGTGTGGGCGTGAGCGACGTCAGTGGGGACTCGGCGCCGAGTAGCTCGACCGCCGCGGCGCGACGGCGCTTTCCGGTCGGGGTCAGCACGATCTGCTTGGCCCGCCGGTCGCTCGGGTGGGGTTCGCGGCGGATCAGGTCCTGCTGTTCGAGGCGGTCGAGGACGAAGGTCGCGTTGGACGGCTCGCAGGACATCCGGGTGGCCAGTTCGCGTGCGGTGATCGGCTCGGACAACTCACGCAGGGCGATGACCTGGGAGGGGGTGAGTTCGAGCTGCTCGGCGACGCGGCGGACGTGCACGTCGAGCCGGTGGGTGAACTGATGCACGAGTTTGCACACGTCCCGGTCGAGTTCGGTGTCCACCGTTGGGGGAGGCTGCCGCGTCATTGCACCGAGTCTAGCGCTCTTGGTTCGAACTGTGATAGTTCTAGTTCGGATCATTTGAGTTAGAACTATCTGAGGGATGCTGTGATGCGGCCTGCCGTCTTTTCGTTGATGTTGGTGGTTTTCGGTCTCACCACCGGCGAGTTCGTGATCGCCGGGATTCTGCCGGAAGTTGCTGGGGGAGTATCTGTTTCGGTATCCGCCGCGGGCATGCTGGTGACCGCGTACGCGATCGGCATGATCGTCGGCGGTCCGGTGGTCACCGTGCTGACGGCGCGGGTGCCGCGCAAACGGCTCGTTGTCGGGCTGATGCTGGTTGCGGTGCTCGCGAATCTGGGGTCCGCGATCGCGCCGAACTACCCGGCCCTACTGGCGACCCGGGGAGTCGCGGGGCTTGTGGTCGCTACGTTCTTCGCGGTGGCGATCGCTACCGCCGTCTCGACGGCGGCGCCCGGCAAGGAAGCCGCGGCGGTGGCGCGGGTAGCGCTCGGTATGAATCTCGGGATCGTGCTCGGCACGCCGATCGGCGCCACCATCGGCCAAAGCCTGGGCTGGCGCGCGACTTTCGTGGCCGTGGCGCTGTGCGTAGCCGCCGCACTGCCCTTGGTACTCCGGTTCATGCCGGAACAGCCGGGCACGGCGGACGGCTCGGTACTCGGTGAGCTGCGCGTGTTCGGTGACCGTGAGGTGTGGTGGGCGATCGGGCTCACCGCGCTCGGAAATATCGGCGTGGTCACCGTTTTCACGTTCATCACGCCGTTGCTGACCGATATCGCGGGGTTCTCGGCGCGTGCGGTGCCGGTGTTGTTGCTGGTGTACGGCGTCGGCGCGGTCGTCGGAAACCAGCTGGGTGGCTGGCTTGCCGACCGGTCACTGCTGGGGTCGGTGGCCGGTCTCCTCGCGGCGCTGGCCGGCGCGCTGTCGCTGTTCTGGTTGGTCGGCGGTAACCGAATCGGCGCGGCAGCAATGGTTTTCGTGGTCGGTGCGCTCGCCTTCGCGATCATTCCCGGGATGCAGACGCGGGTTGTCGCCGCGGCAACCGTCGCACCGACGCTGGCGGTCGCGGTCAACGCGTCGGGCTTTCAGCTGGCCGCCGCGGGCGCGGGTCGGCTCGGCGGCTGGGTGATCGACGAAGGGACCGGCCTGCGGTCGCTTCCGCTGGTCGGCGCGGCGCTCACGGCCATGGGTCTGGCCGTCGCGGCGGTCATGTGGTGGCGCGATCGTCGGCGGTCTCAGGTGCCGCTGGGGGAGACCGTCGAACAGCGTTAACCTGCCAGCGCTTTGGAGACGATGCCGCCGGTGATCGCCTTCGTCAGGTAGTGCGTGGAGTCGTGCGGGCTCGCACCGTTGTCCAGCGGCTCCTCGGTGATCGGAGTGACGTCGGAGCCAGGGAACGGCGGGAAGTACGGGGCGAGGTCGAGGTGGGCGGCGACCAGGTCGTCGCGGTCGACCAGGTTGTACCAGTTGCCCACGGCTTTGGGGACGGTGGACGGTTGCGGGCGAAGCCGGTCGTAGATGACGGTGCGCAGGCCCAGCGGCGAACCCATGGTCAGCAAGGTGACCTCTTGGTCGACCCGGTGCAGCGCCTCGTAGGCGACGACGGAGCCGAGGGAATGCGCGATGACGAGCTTGGTGTCCGGGCCGACATGGGCGAGCACCTGCTGCTGGGCGTACTCGCGCACCTCTTCGTCGGTGAAGTAGCGGCTGACCTGGGAAAGGGCGCGCACCACGAACTTCTCGGCGAGCCCGACACCGAACGGCGCGAACCAGCGCAGCCGGACCAGCGCGTTGAGGGCAGGGCGCAGCGCGGCTTTGACGCCCTGCGGCCGGGCGTCCGGCGGCGGCACGGCGGTCAGCCGCTGGGCGGTCGCGCGGTCGCGCTGGTCGCCCGCGTGCTCCGCGGCGTTGGCCAACCACACCTCGGCGAGCTGTTCCATGAGCTCGAGCTGCTCGTCGTCGAGGTCGCCCACCGCGCTGCCCTGGGCGCCCTTGGCCAGGAACTTATTGCCGTAGTACGCCATTCGAGTCGAGATGTCGCCGGGCAGGCCGTTGCGCCAGAGGCGATCGGCGAGCTCGTTGTCGCCGTGATTGCGCACCCCGCCCGCCAGTCCCGGCAGCCATTGGGTTTCCAGTGTGTCGGCCGCCGCCTGCTCCTGTGCGATGCCGTGTACCAGGACGATAGTTGCCAACGTCCCACCCCTTTCGTCGGACTTATCAGGGCGCCGAGTAGGCGCTGGTCGCGGGTGTTTCAGTCGGCCCGCCACTTGATCGAGCAGCCCATACTGGGCCGGTGTGGCTCCGGCACCGGCTTACCGTCCAGGACATATTCGATAGCGGTCCGTAATTCATTGCCGGTCAGCGGTTTTCCGTTGCCGGGTGTGGATTCGTCGAAGGCGCCGCGGTAGGCGAGCGCGAGGGACGCGTCGTAGAGGAAGAAGTCGGGCGTGCACGCGGCTTGGAAGGCGCGGCCGACCTGCTGCGACTCGTCGATCAGGTAGGGAAACGTCCAGCCCGCGCGAATAGCCTGGTCGCGCAGGTGGACCGGGGCGTCGTCGGGGTAGGCGGCCGCGTCGTTGGTGCAGACCGCCACCGTCGGCATGGGTAGCGAATCGACGAGCGCGCCGAGCGCCGACTCGAGGTGCTTGACATAGGGACAGTGGTTGGACGCGAAGACGACCAGCAGTCCGGGCCCGTTGGCGAAGTCCGCGCGCGAGTGCGTCTGCTGATCGAGGTCGGGCAGGGCGAAATCCGGTGCCGGGGTACCGAGGGGAACCATGCGGGATGCGAGCGCCATGGAAGTGCTTCCGTCGGGATCGAAGACGGTACGAGCGTAGCGCCGCGCGGTGGTGTTCGCCGGAAATCCGTGGAGGGAACGGGCGCTCGCCGCGGATCCGTCGGTCGCACGACCGCCTGCCGCCGGCTCGTCGGTCGCATGACCGTCGGTCTCGTACTGAGTGTGAGTGGTAGCGCCTACGTCGCCAGATCCGAAGGGTCGGTATTCGCACCGCACACCACGACGCACACCTGCTCGCCGGGCGCCGGCCGGTAAGCGGGCTGATCGCCGAACACCGCGGCAAGTGCTGTGGCGGCACCGTATTCGACGGCGAGGCGGCGCTCCTCCCAGCAGGCGCGCCGCGCCGCGACGATGGCCGGATCGTCGACGAGCAGCGAGACGACGTCGTAGCTCTGCGCGGCCCGCAGCGCCAACTGGGTGGCCCGGCGGGCACCGAGGGAGTCGGCGGCGACCGAGTCGACCTCGACATCGACGAGCTGCCCCGCCTCGATCGCCGCGTTGAGTGCGCGGCAGTCTCTCGGCTCCACCGCGACCGTCCGCACGCCGTAATGAGCTGCGGCGGTGGTTACTCCGGCGAACAGTCCGCCGCCGCCGACGGCGACTACCACGGTGTCCAGGTCGGGCAGTTGCTGGTGGATCTCTGCCATGAGTGTGCCCGCGCCCGCCGCGATGAGCGGATTATCGTAGGCGTGGGACAGCAAAGCGCCTGTCGTGGCGGCGAATTCGCGACTGGCCGCGAGGGCGTCGGCGTACTGCGTGCCGATCAGCGTGACCTCGGCGCCATAGGAGCGCAGCCGGTCCACCTTGACCTTCGGCGCGGTGGTCGGCAGGAACACGGTGGCGCGGACGCCCTGTTCGCGGGCGGCCCACGCGCACGCCAGCCCGGCGTTGCCACCGGAGGCGATCGTCACGCCCGCGTCCGGCAGCGTGCCGTTCTCCTGGTGGGTCAGCAGGAAATTCAGTGCGCCGCGCGCCTTGAAGCTGCCGGTGTGCTGCATCAACTCCAGGGCCAACCACAACTGTCCCGCACCGTCGTCGGCGGCGGCGACCGCGATCGGTCGCACCCGGCCTGCCACCCGGGCGGCGGCGGCTTTGATATCGGTGTGGGTCAGTTCCATCGGCTTCCTCAATGTTCGCGGCGGTGCGGTGCGAACTCCAGGGTAAGCAGCGCGGCGGCGGCGATGACGACCTCGCGCCAGCGGATCAGCACATACCGCTGGTCCGACAGCGCGTGGAACTTGCGCAGGAACCGATACAGCGACTCCAGCCGGATCAGCGGATCGCCGAGGTGCACAAGCACATAGATGAGCTTCGCGGTGCGCGACTTGTGCTTGTCCGCGAACAGCTCGGGAAAGGGGGCGAACGCCAACGAGATCCGATGGATGTCGTGCTCGCGGGCGTAGTCGACCAGGTCGATGATCATCCGCTCGTCCAGGCCGTTCGGGGCGTCCTTGCGCCGCCACGGCACATCGAGGCTCAGTTCGCGGCCCCGGTTGGACATGCCGTAACGCTGGAAGCCGGACAGCGTCCCGTCCGCGTCCTTGGCCATGACCACCAGCATGTTGGGGTTCCGCCCGTCCAGCAGGTGGTCGAGGATCATCGAGAAGCCGCGCGTCTGCCTGCCCCTGCCCCATTCGTCGACGATGGCGAGCAGGCCGTCGCGTTGCTGATCGGTGAGTGCGGACTCGTCCACGATCTCGGTGGCGACACCGAAATTGCGGGTGCGGCTGACCGCTTGGCGCAGATTGCGGTAGTGCCTGCCGACCATGGCGAAGTCGTCCACCTCGAGCACCACGTCGCGCCCGATCGGGACGGCATGCAGCCCACGGTGTTCCAGCGCGCGGCGCCGCCACAGCTCGGCCAGCGCCGGGCTCGCGCCGAGCACCGCGACGCGCCAGCCCTGGTTGACCGCGAAATCGGAGAACTCCGTGAGCAGTTCGGGGAACGCCGCGCGGTCACCGATCGGATCGCCGGCCACCACGGCGATGCCGAAGCGGGTCCGGTAGCCGATCGCCGCGGTCGAATCGGCGTTGAAGAAATAGGTTTTCGAGGAGTGCAGCGCGAACGGGGCCAGCGGGTCGCGCTCGGTGCGGCCGACCAGTTCGGCGACGCGGTAGAGCTGTTCGGGCTGCGGCTTGCTCGACTGCGGCAGCACCAGGATGAAACCGCTGGCGGCGAGCAGCACGACGCCGTAGCCGGGATGGCCCGCGCGGTAGGCGAGATGGGCGATCGCGAGCACCAGGATGGCGGCTGTGAAGTGCGGCAGGGTGATCGGGCGCCGCAGATGCAGGCCGCGGGCCACGAAGACGCCGGCCACCGCGATGCCGAGGAACCACGCGTGGTCCGGGCCTTCCTGTGCCGCCGGGTGTGCCGCGTACACCAGCAGCACGCTGACGATCAGCGCGACGCCGATGAAGACGGGCCGGGTCGTGGTGGTGGTCGTCAGGGCTGCTCGGCGGTACCCGGTGAAGGCCGAGTAGCGCTGCGTCGCGGCGGCCGCGCCCCGTTGGTCACCCACGCGGATACTCCGCCCCGGTGTCGCGTTCCTCCATCCACACCAGCTCGGCCATGTGGTCCTCCCGATGATCGCCTGCCGACAACACTATGCGGAACCAGCGGTTCCGGGGATAACGCCCCCCGTAAACCGGCCGGTCGGTCGTGTGACGGCACAGTCCGGCCCGTGGCTGGAGGCGGTACCGCCTCCAGCCGAAACATCGGATGATAGGGCCTTTATTCCGCAGGGAAGGCGCGGCGGAGCAATGCCAGGAGATCGTGCAGGTGACGCTGGTAGGCGTCCTCCTGGTAGACGGGCGTGTCCCGCATGGTGAAACCGTGGGCGGCGTCCGGATAGGTGACCGACGTGTAGCGCACGCCGGCCTTGTCGAGGGCTTGTTCGAGGTGGGCGATCTGTTCCGGCGGCATGGACGAGTCGTGGTCGGCGTGCGCGATGAACAGTTCGGCGGTGATGTCGGCCGCGTTGTGGTGCGGGCTGTCCGGCCGGTCGTCGGCGGCCAGGAAGCCGCCGTGGAAGCTGGCGGCCGCGGCCACCTGGGTACCGAACGTCGCAGCGGTGCGCAGCGCGAGCCTGCCACCCATGCAGTAGCCGGTCGTCGCGAGCGCGCCCGGCGCCACCAGGTCGTTGCCGGACAACCAGGTGAGGTAGCCGTGCGCGTCCTGCATGGCCTTGTCGGGTGTGAGCGCCTCGCGGATCGGAGCCAAGGCGGTGAAGAACCTCGCCTGGGCGTCCGGTTCGCCGAAGTCGGGCATGGGCAGCACCGGTGCGCGACCGGACCGGTAGAAGATGTTCGGCGCGAGCACGGCGAATCCGTGTGCCGCAATGGTTTCCACCATCTCGCGCAGCCACGGTCGCAGGCCGAACGCATCCGGGTAGAACAGCACACCTGGATGTTGTGCGCCGTCGTCGGGGTGGGCGAAGTAGGCCTCGGCGGTGCCGTCCGGCAGGGAAATTTCGACCGCGTTGAACACGACAGGTGAAGTCATCAGACGAGTCTCCGTGGGTAATGCGGACAACCAACGAGCCAACATTACTCCGGCAAATTACCGAATAAATCGGCGGTTTTCGGGCGCGTGTAGTCTCCATTCGACTCCGAAGTTGTCATGCTCTGTCTATCGGCGGCGTGCACGTGGTCAGGATGCGCACACCGCGGTGCTCGATCGCTGATCCGTACCAATCGCCTGGAGAGTGGGCGCGACGAGAGGGTTTGACCTGTGAAACTGATCTGGGTGTTGGTTCCGGCGCTGGTCGCACTCGTGGCGGGGTGCTCCGATGACAAGTCGGCGAGTCAGGAATCGACCTCGTCGAGTAACGCCGCGACCTCGAGTTCGCCCGAGACCACACCGGCTTCCGGCGAGGAGAGCGAAACCGGTGGCGGCGTGCGGATCGCGCTCGGCGAGACCAAAAAAGTCGCCGTACCCGCCGACGCCGTGATGGATATTCGGGTGCCCGCGGACTGGGGACAGGCCGCAAATGAGCTGCGCTGCACGGTGGTCGACAGTTCCGGCCGGAACGAAGACCTGCGGTCCTCAGATGTCAAAAAGACCGAATCGGTGAATGGCAAGGACTGGATGACGGTGTGGACGTTTTCCGCGGCGCCGATCGGTGATGTCACCGTCGGCTGCAAAGACCCGGAATCGAAAATCGCTGCCGCGCACCCCGATGCATTCGTGCGCGTTGTCCCGCGCGGCGTGCTGCCGGTTCCCGCCCAACGCTGACCCGGTTTCGGGTGCCCGCGAACAGTGCGGACGCCACGGTGACTCCGCGCACGGGGTTGCGTTGCCGCCGGCGCAGCGTGTCGGTGGGCGGCGGTAGCGTCGAGGGGTGGACGAGTCCTGGGACCGACAGAGGTATCGGGAGCGGCCGTCGCGGTTCGAGCGGGCGGCGGTGTGGACGCGGACGGTGACCGACGCGGATACCGCCCTGCCGGTGCTGCCGGACGGCTGCATCGACCTGCTGTGGGTGGACGGGGCCCTGGTGGTCGCCGGACCGGACACGCGAGCTTTCCGGCCGACCGCGGCGCTCGGGACGCGCTACGTCGGGCTCCGATTCGCGCCGGGGACCGCGCCCGCGTTGCTCGGGGTGCCCGCACACGAATTACGGGACCAGCGGATCGAACTCGCCGATCTCTGGGCCTCGGGGACGGTGCGGCGGCTGACCGAGCAACTCGCGGCCGCCGACGACCCGGTCGCCGCGCTGGAACGGATCGCGCTGCGGCGGGCGGCCGAGGTGGCGCCACCCGATCCGGTACTGCCTCGGGTGGTCGCGGCGTTGGACGCGGGCTGGTCGGTGGCGGCGACCGCCGAGGCAGCGGGGCTGAATGCCCGGCTGCTGCACCGGCGTTCGCTGACCGCGTTCGGGTACGGGCCAAAGACCCTGGCGCGCGTGCTGCGCATGCAACGGGCGCTGGCGTTGGCACGGCGCGGCATGTCGTTCGCCGATATCGCGGCGTCGACCGGGTTCGCCGACCAGGCGCATCTGGCGCGTGAGATGCGTGACCTCACGGGAATGCCGTTGGGGCAGGTGCTGAGTCGGTCCGCCGAGGCGCGGGAAGAGCTGTCGCTGATCGGCTGACACTCAGCCTGCCGCCGCGTCCGGATTGTTCACCCAGGCCATCGTGCGGACCTACCCCCGATTGCGGGTTCAGTCCGTGGCCGGGAGCGCGGCGTAGAGGTCGATGCCGTTGCCGTCCGGGTCCTGCACGACGGCGTAGCGCTGGCCCCAGAACGCATCCCACGGCTTCAGTTCGCCGTGGTAGCCGGCCTCGACGAGGGCGGCGTAGACGGAGTCGACCTCGTCAGGGTCGGCGCAGCGGAAGGCGAGCCCGATGCGACCCGAGCTGCTCGGGGGTGCCCAATCGGCGTGGAACGACTTGATGGTGGCCTCGGTGTCCAGTGCCAGCCGGAAACCGTTGGGCAGGGCCGCTTCGGCGTGTGGTGCTTCCTCCGAACCCGCGGGGAAGTTGAGTCCGAGGCGTCGGTAGAAGGCGACCGAGGCGCTCATATCGGTGACAACGATGCCGATGACGTCGAGTTGTGGAGTCATACCCGCACGGTAGCCAGCCGCGCCCGCCGCGGTCTTGAACGAATCGGACAGCGCTCAGCGAGCCAGCGCGGGGACGAGTTCGGCGATCAGGTTCTCCACGAGGATCCGGATGCGGTCGCGGATGGTGCGGACCACGTCGATGGTCTGGCCGGACGGGTCGGGGAGCACCCAGTCGCGGTAGCTGATGCCGGGGAAGAACGGGCAGGCGTCACCGCAGCCCATGGTCACCACCACATCGGAGATGCCAACCGCGTCCATCGTCAGCGGCTTCGGGGTGTGGCCCGAGATGTCGATGCCGACCTCCGCCATCGCGGCGACCGCCGTCGGGTTCAGCGCGGCGGCCGGCGCGCTGCCCGCGGTACGGACCTCGATCCGATCGCCGGCGAGCGCGCTGAGAAACCCGGCGGCCATCTGCGATCTGCCCGCGTTGTGCACGCAGAGGAACAGCACGCTGGGCTTGTGGGGCATAGAAGCGCCTTTCGATGAGCGGAGCCGAGCCGGGTGTCTGTGCTGCCAGATAAGGGTTATCCGGCGTGTTGGGGCCGAAACGCTGTCGAAGCGTACGGGATACGTATACCAGCGCGGCGAAGATCGTTACTGCGGACAGGTGCTCGTCCGCATTGACACCTGTTGCGGATCGGTCGCGGTATGGGTGCTTGGTTGTGAAAAATGTTGTTACGCAGCGGCAATGGAAAGCATCGTCGTTCTGCGCGGTGTGGTGCACCCCTGGCGCGCGCAGGTGCCGCTTTCGGACTGGACGGTTTGTCGTAGTTGTACGGTCTCGATCCGGCGGGGGCGCCGGCTGTCGGCCGAGAGTAATTGGCGCACAACGGCTTACGGCCGCGGAAATGAGGATAACCATACCGGTCGGTATCTGACGCTGAGGCTGTGTGGGCGAGCCGTCGCGTCACAAGTTTTGCTGGTTCCCGAAAGTCCCTGCTGCACAACAAAAGGCGCTGCGGTCGGACTGACCGCAGCGCCGTCTGCATGGAACGCTCAGATCGGCCGGAAGTCGATCATCTTGCGCAGCCGCGCCCGATCCCGCTCGAGCCGCCGCGCCTCATAGGCGATCGGGAAGTACCGCACGCGTTCCGGCAGCAGCGGCACCGCCCTGGCCAGCACCCAGCCGAGCGCCCGCAGCTTGCGCTCATCGGACTCGCTCCAGGTCAGCCCGAGCTTGCGCCGCGCGACCTCGGGTGTCGTGCCGACGGTCACGAAGTACTGCATCCGCCCGATCGGGGCGGCGACGCGCCGCCAGATCGGCGTGAAAACCCGCGGCAGCTGCTTCGGCGGCGCGACGGACCGGATCACCCGCAGGTAGTCGCGGGCGGTGCCGGTGGCCTCCAGCTGGTTCGCCACCATGTCGGCGAAGAACGTCTCGAACTCGGCGTAGCTGGCCGGAATCTCCTTGGGCGCCACCGAGAAGTTGCGCATCAGCTGCACCATCTCCTGGTAGACCGCCTCCTTCTCCGTCGAGGAGAGCGGGTTGCGGGCGAAGTACTTCGCGTTCTCGGCGAAGGCAAATGTTCCGGTGTGCAGCACCCAGGCCCACGGTCCCGAGGAAAGGGCTGTGTGCCGGACTCCGTGCGCGTCGGTGGTGTTGAGCGAGGCGTGCATGGTGCGCAGCCGGTCGGCCTCGGCGAGCGCCTCCTCGCCGCCGTAGATCCACATCATCACCGAGGCGATGCTGCGCACCGCGCGGCCCATCGGATCGGTGCGGAAGGTGGAGTGCTCGTCGACCACCGCGGAGATGCTCGGCTCCATGGTTTGCAGGAGGAAGGCCGATCCGGCGGTCAGGGAGAAGGTGATCAGTCCGGTCTCGTCCCACAGCCGGGTGCCCGGAGCGAACGGGCGGCGCGGCGGAAGCGATGGGGCGCTGGTGGATTCGAGGGCGGCGGACGCGGTCATCGTGATCTCCTTTGATCAGCACCTCTAAAGCGATGAGATGATAACTGTAACATTCTCTCATCGTCTTGTGCAGCCCGAATGACGCAGTGGTTCAGCGCTGTCCCGCGCCCTAGGCTCGGTGCCATGACGAGGGAGTGGCGCCGCCGCGACGGCCGCATCGGAGTGCTCACCGGGGCGGGCATCTCCACCGACTCCGGCATCCCCGACTTCCGCGGCCCGCGTGGCGTGTGGACGAAGGACCCGATCGCCGAACTGCTCTCGACCTACGACAACTATCTGGCCGATCCCGACCTGCGGCAACGCGCGTGGCTGGCCCGCCGCGACAACCCGGCATGGCAGGCGCGGCCCAACGCCGCGCACGCCGCGCTGGCCGAGTTGGCGCAGGCCGGACGCGCGGTCACCATCATCACCCAGAACATCGACCGGTTGCACCAGCGCGCGGGCTTCCCGGACGACCGGGTGATCGAGATCCACGGCAACATGTTCGAGGTGGTCTGCGTCGAATGCGTCTACCAGACAACGATGGCCGCGACGCTCGACCGGGTCGCGGCGGGCGAGGCGGACCCGCCGTGCCCGGACTGCGGTGGCGTGCTGAAATCGGCGACCATCATGTTCGGCCAGCAGATGGACCGCCGCACCATGATGAAGGCCATGCTCACCGCGCAGACCAGCGACATCTTCCTGGCGATCGGCAGTTCGCTCCAGGTCGAGCCGGCGGCTTCGATGTGTGCGATCGCGGTGGAGAACGGGGCCGATCTGATCATCGTCAACGCCGAACCCACGCCGTACGACTCGATGGCCACCGAGATCGTCCGCGAACCCATCGGCACCGCCGTACCGCGGCTGGTCGCCGAGATCCTGAACGGCGCGTAGTCGGAGTCAGTCGACCGGGCCGAGAACGCGGTCCAAGTAGCCGTTGCTGAAGCGGCCTTTCGGGTCGAAGCGGCGGCGCACCTCGGCGAAGCGGTCCCAGTCGGGGTAGCGCCCGCGCAGCGTGTCCGCGGTCTGGAAGTGCCGCTTGCCCCAGTGCGGTCGGCCGTTGTACTTGTCGAACACGGCCTCGCAGGCCCGGAAGTACGGCTCGTAGGCCATGCCCCGGTACTGATGCACGGCGATGTAGCAGGTGTCGCGCCCGGTGGCGGGGGACAGGAACGCGTCGTCGGGCGCGACCCAGCGGACCTCGATCGGCATCGGCGTATCGAATCTCGTGGATAGTTCTTTGATCTCACGGATCGCCGCCGCGGAGTGCTCCCGCGGGATCGCGTACTCCATCTCGGTGAAGCGAATCAGGCGCGGGGACGCGAAGACCCGATAGGAGCGGTCGACCTGGCGGCGGTAGCTGCCCGCGTAGGCGGCGCCCCGGTGGATCAACGGCACCAGCCGCGGCTGCCAGCGGCCCAGCTTGCAGAGCGCGTCGAAGGTGTAGTTCGACATCAGCATGTCGGCGAACCAGTCGACGGCTTTGCCGCGCGGCTGCTCCGCCAAGTCGACGGCGTTGTTGCGCTTGGTCATCGCCACCGGGCTGTGCGCGAACATGTAGAACTCGAAGTGGTCGTTGGTGTCGATATGGGCGTCCAGGTCGGCCAGGATGTCCTCGACGGGGACCGGCCGCTCGACGCCTTCGAGCACGAACGACGGCACCAGTTGCAGCGTCGCGGCGGTGACCACACCCAGTGCGCCGACGCTGACCCTGGCCGCGCGCCAGCCCTCGGGGTCGGTCTCGGCGTTCAACTCGACCCGGCTGCCGTCGGCGAGCATCAGTTCGATCGAGTGCAATGCGGCCGAAAGGTTTTGCAGTGCGCCCCCGGTGCCGTGGGTGGCGGTGGCGGTGGCGCCCGCCACGGTCTGCACGTCGATATCGCCCAGGTTGGGGAAGGCGAGGCCGTGCTCGTGCAGGGCGTTGCTCGCCGCGTTGAGGGTGAGGCCCGCTTCGACCCTGACTCGTCCGCTGGCCGCGTCCACGTCGAGAACGCGATTGAGATTGCGCAGGTCGAGCAGTACGCCATCGGTCAGCACGGCGTCGGTGAACGAGTGTCCCGCGCCCGCGACGCGCACGGTCTGACCGGCGTCGCCTGCTCGGCCGAGCAGCTCGGCGATCTCGTCGGTGGTGCGCGGGGCGGCGATGGTCGCCGGCGCGCACTGTTGATCCCCAGCCCAGTTCACCCACGAGTTGGTCATGTGTCCAACTGTAGGGGATCGGTGTGTGATCTGCGCTACCTATAACGCAGTTGTTACCTTCGGCGACCTCCGCACGCGCCCTTGGCCTGCTCCACCTCGGAGTCGTTCAGCGGCGGCACGAGCAGCTGCTGCGCCGGAGTGCCCTCGGCGCGCACACCGTTGAGGACGATCGCCATGTAGCGCTGCCAGACGTCCGGATTGACCGGCCTGGCGAACTCGGCGATGCCGTCGACCATGTGGATCAGCGCGAAGAAGTCCGACGGCTCGATGCCGGGGGCGAGCACGCCCGCGTCGCGGGCCCGGTCCACGATCGCCGTGACGGTCGGCTTGATCCGGTCGCGGACGACGACGAAGCGGTCGATGTCGTCCTCCAGTTCGAGCATCACCTCGCTGAAGCCGCGGTTCTTCGCCATGTGCCTGCAGGCGTATTCGAAGAACTCGACGAGCCCGAACCAGGGATCGGGGTGCCGATAGGCGGCGTCGGCCGCCTCGGCGAACTCGCCGATGCTCTGCTCGAAGACCTCGGTGATCAGTTCCTTCTTGTTGGCGAAGCGGCGGTAGACGGTGCCGACGCCGACGCCAGCCCGTTCGGCGACGTCATCGAGAGTGATCTCGAGTCCGTGATCGGCGAAGAGCTCGCGCGCGGCGGCGATGATCCGCTGCTGATTTCGCGCGGCGTCGGCACGCAGGCGGCGGGGGGGAGAGACGGCCGTGGCGTGATTCACACCCACATCCTATCAAGTATCGGGATTAAGCGGAGGCGTTCTCTCCGTTATGGTGGTAGCTTCTAACGGTAACCGGAGGCACCAACTCCGCATCAAACCTTGAGACAAAGGGGACAAATGACTACCACGTTCGACCGTGGGGCACCCGCCCCCGAAAAAACGGATCAGGGCCGTCGCGGCTCGCACGCCCTGCGGTGGTGGGTGCTCGCCGTCCTCGGCGTGGCGCAGCTCATGGTGGTGCTGGACGCCACCGTCGTCAATATCGCACTGCCTGCCGCGCAGAGCGATCTCGGCTTCAACGATGGCGACCGCCAGTGGGTGGTCACCGGTTACGCACTCGCGTTCGGCAGCCTGCTGCTGCTCGGCGGACGGCTCAGCGACCTCTTCGGTCGCCGCAATACTTTCATCATCGGTTTGATCGGTTTCGCGGGGGCCTCCGCCGTCGGTGGCGCGGCGACCAGCTTCGAAATGCTGGTCGCGGCGCGCGTCGGGCAGGGTGTGTTCGGCGCGCTGCTGGCTCCGGCCGCCCTGTCGCTGCTCACCGTGACCTTCACCGAGCCGGGCGAACGGGCCAAGGCCTTCGGCATCTTCGGTGCGGTCGCCGGTGCGGGCGGCGCGATCGGCCTGCTGCTCGGCGGCATGCTCACCGAGTGGGCGAACTGGCGCTGGGTGATGTTCGTCAACCTGGCCTTCGCCGCCGTCGCGCTGATCGGCGCGGTGCTGCTGCTGGCCAAGCACGTCACCGATAATCGCCCCAAGCTCGACATCCCCGGCACCGTCGTGGTGACCGCGGCGCTGTTCGGCATTGTGTACGGCTTCTCGCACGCGGAATCGACCAGCTGGACCAACCCGGTGACGCTGAGCTTCCTCATCGGCGGCGCGGTGCTGCTCGCGGTGTTCGCCTGGCTGGAGACGCGAGTCGCGCACCCGCTGCTGCCGCTGCGTATCGTGCTGGACCGCACCCGCGGTGGATCGTTCCTGACCGTGTTCATCATGGGCATCGGGATGTTCGCGATCTTCCTGTTCCTCACCTACTACATGCAGCTGAGCATGGGCTACTCGCCGATCAAGACCGGCCTGGCGTTCCTGCCGATGGTCGCGGCCATGATCGTCTCGTCCACCACGGTGCCCTCGTTCGTGCTGCCCAAGGTCGGCCCGAAGATCGTGATGGCGGGCGGCTTCCTGATCGCCGCGGGCGGTATGGCCTGGCTGACCCAGATCGGTCTGGACACCGGCTACAGCTCGCACATCCTGCCCGCGCTGATCCTGCTCGGACTCGGCCTCGGTGGTGCGATGGCGACCGCGTTCCAAGGGGCCACCTCCGGGGTGCACCACGAGGACGCGGGCGTGGCCTCGGCCATGATCAACACCAGCCAGCAGGTCGGCGGCTCGATCGGCACGGCGCTGCTCAGCACCATCGCAGCCTCGGCAGCGACCAACTACCTGTCCACCCGCACGCCGGATCCGTTGACCGTGGCGCAATCCGCGGTGCAGAGCTACACCACCAGCTTCTGGTGGGCGACGGCGATCTTCGTGGCAGGCGCGGTGATCATGGCGGTGCTGATGCCGAACACGGTGCCGGAGCCGTCGGAGGGTGAGCCGGTACTCGCGCACTGACGTTCCGCTCGAACGACACAGCGCCCCCGTTCAACGGTGAACGGGGGCGCTGTGCTGAGTGTGCTGTCAGCAGTTGCTCGGGGCCGGCAGGCCTGCGAAGCGGTCGCCGAGGTAGTTGAAGGCGTTCACCGCTCCTGGCGCGATCGCGGTGCCGTGGTCGGCGCCGGGGATTATGTCGAGCTGGACGCGCACGCCCTGCGAGCAGTAACGCCCCGCGACGTCGCGCACCAGCTGCGGGGAGACCTGGTCGGACCCGCCGTGCCACTCGTAGATCGGGGTGCGGGGGACGCCGGGGTAGATCTCGATGCTGTTCTCGTGCAGGATGCGGACGACGGTGGGGTCGGCGTCCATTGGACCGTAGAAGACATCGCTGAAGCTCTTGTTCGCACCGGCGTTGATGATCTCGTTGGTGCAGGCGTTGGCGATCTGGTCACGCAAGGCGAAGCCGGCCGGGTTCAGGATCCGGTCCATCTCCAACTCACCCGGGTATTCGCGCTCCAGGCCGATGGCGGCCGCGAAGCCGAGTCCGAACAGCGGACTCCGCTGCAACCCGACGTCCTGGGCCAGCTTGCCGATGTTCATCGGGACACCGCCTTGGGCCGCACCGACAATCGGCAGCTCCGGCGCGTACTCGGGGGCGAGAGCCGCGGCGAAGCCGGTGGCCATGCCGCCACCGGAGTACCCGGCCATGCCGACCGGACTACCCGCGAGATCGGCTGGGCCGAAACGCTTTACGGCACGGATGCCGTCGAGGGTCAGCCTGCCACCGAGTCGCGCGGCGCCGTATGCGCTGGTCGGTCCGAGATGATCGGGCACCGCGACCGCCCAACCCCTGGCCAGCAGCAGGTTCAGCGCGGGCGCTTCCTGCATGGTGCCGTTGAAGATGCTGTGCGAAGGCGCGCACTGCAGGCCGAGTGAGTTGACGAACGGCTGATACGACACGATCGGCCTGCTCATGCCGCCACCCGGCGGCAGCAGCAGCGTGGTCACCGCGCCGATCGGTTCGTCGGCCGAGTTGGTCGACCGGTACAGCAGCTGCCATGCCGTGGCACCGGGGAAACCGGCCGCGGGCACCTGCCTGCTGCGCATCACGTCGCCCGGTTGGAAGTTGGCGACGTCCGGCGGCGCGTTGTAGAAGCCGTCGCCGTCGGCGGCCGGATAAAGGGGTGCGGCCACCGCGGGAGCCAGGTGGCCGAGCCCGGTCGCCGCCGTCGCCAGTAGCGCGACCGAGAGTCGACGAAGAGTTCGGCCGACGACTGGGTGCCGTCTGCCACGTGTTTGCTGATGCCCCGGTCGGCGAGGTGCCGCCGTCTCCGGGTGCGCATTCGGTTGTGCTCGCTGTGCCGCCATCGTTGCTCCGACCTGAGTAAGTGGTGGATGGAGACGACTTCGGCCAAACCTTCAGGCCATTCGTACGCGGAACTGGCCCGGATGTCAATGAACAACACTGTTCGTAGGGTTCCGACATGCAGGGTCCGGCGGACCGTACCGCTCGGTCCAACCGATAACATTGCGCAGGTGGCGTTCGGCGCGGGAGATCAAGGTGTGGGGCGCACCCCGGTTGTCGAACCGATGCTGCTCGCGGTGATCTCGATCGGCGGGGGTCTCGGCGCGGTGGCCCGCTACGGTCTCGGTGTGTGGTGGCCCGTGCGCGACGGACACGTCCCCTGGTCCACGCTCACCGTAAATGTCGTGGGATGCTTTGCTATCGGGATTCTGATGGTTCTGAGCACCGAGGCGTGGGTAGCCCACAGACTGCTGCGTCCCTTTCTCGGTATCGGAGTGCTCGGCGGCTTCACCACGTTCTCCACCTACGATCTCGAGGTTCGTAGACTGCTCGAATCGGGCGCCGCGGTCCCGGCGTTCGGTTATCTCGGGGGAACGGTGGTGGCGGCGCTGGCGGCCGTCGTGCTCGGCATGGGCCTGGCGCGGTGGACAACTGGCATGGCTCGGCAGTCAACGGCAACGGCAGGACGGAAGGGGGCCAGGCGGTGATCGGTGAGGCGGGACGGTGGCAGCCCGCAGCGCGGCTGACGGTGCTGCTCGATGAGGACGACAAATGGCGGCACACGCCGCTGTACCACGAGATCGTCCGGCGCGCCCGCGACACTGGGCTGGCCGGCGCGAGCGTGTGGCGCGGCATCGAAGGCTACGGTGCGTCCTCGCGCATCCACACCACCCGCATCCTGGACATGGCCGACCATCTGCCGCTGATCCTGATGCTCGTCGACGAAGCCGACCGGTTGCGTTCGTTCGTCGAGCAGAACGCGGAACTGTTCACCACCATCAACGTCGCGCTCTCGCCACTGGAGCTGTGGCAGGGAGCCGCCCGATGACCGTCCTGCTCGTCGTGCTCGGCGGGATGCTCGGCGCGCCCGCCCGGTACCTCGTAGACCGTGTCGTATCAGCACGTTTCGATTCTCTGCTGCCGCTCGGCACGCTGACCGTTAACATTGTCGGTTCGGCGCTGCTCGGTGGATTGATCGGCGCGGGTGCGGGCAACTGGCTGCTGGCCGCCGCCGGTACGGGTTTCTGCGGCGCGCTGACCACGTTCAGCACGTTCGGCTACGAGACGATCCGGCTGGTGACGGACGGCGCTTACGCCTACGCCGTTGGCAACGTCGTGATCAGTGTCGCGGCCAGCCTGACCGCGGTCTTCGCCGCCGCGGCGACGACGCAGTGGTTGTGGACATGATCCTGATGACGAGCAGGGCACAGCCAATACGGAAGGGAGACCCGAGCATGGCCCATGATCGAGCCGGGCGGGTCGCGCGTCCCACCGACCTGGAAGACATCGCACATCTGGTCACGGCTTACTACAGCCAGATTCCGGATCCGACGGATCCGGCACAGCAGGTGGTTTTCGGCACGTCGGGACATCGCGGCTCCAGCCTGGACACCGCGTTCAACGAGGCGCACATCCTCGCGATCACCCAGTCGATCGTGGAATACCGTGCGACCCGCGGGATTACCGGGCCGGTGTATCTGGCCAGGGACACGCACGCGCTGTCCGAGCCCGCGCTGGTCACCGCGCTGGAGGTGCTCGCGGCCAACGACGTGACCGCGATGATCGACGCCCGCGACCGTTACACCCCGACGCCCGCGCTGAGTCATGCTGTGCTGCGCCACAATCGGGGCGGCACCAAGAACCAGGCCGACGGCATCGTGATCACCCCCTCGCACAATCCACCCCGCGACGGCGGTTTCAAATACAACCCGCCGCACGGTGGTCCGGCCGACAACACCGCGACCGACGCCATCGCCGCGCGCGCCAACGAACTGCTGCGCAGCGGGCTCAGCGGGATCAAGCGCACCACGCTGCAACACGCGCTGGCGACCAACGTCCAGCGCTACGACTACCTCGACCACTACATCGCCGACCTGCCGAATGTGTTGAACCTGGACGCGATTCGCGGCGCGGGCATCCGGCTCGGCGCCGACCCAATGGGCGGCGCGAGCGTCGACTACTGGGAAGAGATCGGCCAGCGCTACGACCTCGAGCTCGAGGTCGTCAACCCGTTCGTCGACCCGACCTGGCGCTTCATGACGCTGGACAGCGACGGCAAGATCCGGATGGACCCGTCCTCGCGCTACGCGATGGCCTCGCTGATCGCGATCAAGGACGACTACGACCTGTCCACCGGCAACGACGCCGACGCGGACCGGCACGGCATCGTCACCCCCGACGGCGGGCTGATGAACCCGAACCACTTCCTCGCGGTCGCCATCGAGTATCTCGTCGCGAATCGGATGGGCTGGGACGCGCTCACCAAGATCGGCAAGACCGCGGTCACCTCGTCGATGATCGACCGCGTGGTCGGTGTGCTCGGCCGCGACGTGCACGAGGTGCCGGTCGGCTTCAAGTTCTTCGTGCCCGGATTGTTCAGCGGCAGCCTCGCTTTCGGCGGTGAGGAGAGCGCGGGTGCGTCGTTCCTGCGGATGGACGGCACCGTGTGGACCACCGACAAGGACGGCATCCTGCTCGCGCTGCTCGCTGCCGAGATCGCCGCGGTCACCGGCCAGAGCCCGTCGGCCCGCTACGTCGAACTCGAACGCCGCTACGGCAGTCCCGCCTACGCGCGGATCGACGCGGCCGCCACCACGGAACAGAAAGCGTTGCTCGGGAAGTTGACTCCGGACATGATCACCACCAAGGAGATCGCCGGTGAGCCCATCACGTCCGTGCTCACCAGGGCGAAGGGCAATGGCGCGCCGCTGGGCGGGCTCAAAGTGACCACGGAGAACGCGTGGTTCGCCGCCCGCCCGTCCGGCACCGAGGACAAGTACAAGATCTACGCGGAGTCGTTCCACGGCCCCGAGCACCTCGCGCAGGTGCAGGCGGCCGCGGAGGAAGTGGTGGGACAGGCGCTATCCGGTGAGTAGTAGATCGTCGGCAGTCGGCAAGACCCGGTCCAACGGCCGGGCGGAGCCACTGCCTATCGAGATCTGGGTGCTGGTCGGCGGCGCGTTCGTCATCGCCATCGGGTTCGGCTTGGTCGCGCCGGTGCTCCCGCAGTTCGCTCGCAGCTTCGGAGTGGGCGTCGCGGCGGCCTCGGCGATCGTCAGTGCGTTCGCGTTGATGCGGTTGCTGTTCGCGCCGGTGAGTGGCCGGCTGGTGCAGAGGCTGGGGGAGCGCTCGGTCTACCTGGGTGGGCTGCTGATCGTCGCGGTGTCCACCGGTGCCAGCGCACTGGCCCAAAGCTACTGGCAGTTGATGGTTTTGCGGTCGCTCGGCGGGATCGGGTCGACCATGTTCACGGTGTCGTCGCTGGCGCTGGTGATCCGGATGTCACCGCCCGCCGCGCGCGGGCGGGTGTCCGGGTTGTGGTCGACCAGCTTTCTGATCGGGTCGGTCAGTGGGCCGCTGGTCGGTGGTGCGCTGTCCGGACTCGGGTTGCGCATGCCGTTCGTGATTTATGCGGTCGCCCTGCTGGCGGTGACCGCCGCTGTGTATCTGGCACTGCGCAACTCGCAGCTGGCCGCGCCGGAACCCGTTGGCGGCGTGCGGATGATGTCGTTCGGGGAAGCGTGGGCGCGGCCGGAGTATCGGGCGGTGCTGTGGTCCAACTTCGCCAACGGCGCCGCGGTGTTCGGTGTGCGGATGGCGTTGGTGCCGCTGCTCGTGGTCGAGGTGCTGCATCAGACGCCGGGCATGGCCGGGGTGGCGTTGACCGTGTTCGCGGCGGGTAACGTCGCGGTGCTCTTCCTGGCGGGCCGGTACTCGGATCGCTGGGGGCGCAAACCGTTCTTGATCGTCGGGTCGCTGGTGTGTGCGCTCGGCACGGCCGGTCTCGGCATCTCCGACACTTTGCCGTGGTTGCTCATCACCTCGTTCGTGGCCGGTCTCGGGGCCGGCATGTTCACGCCGACTCAGCAAGCCGCGGTCGCCGATATCATCGGTCCGAACGCGCGTGGGGGGCCGGTGCTCGCCGGGTTCCAGATGGCGGCGGATCTGGGCACCGTGCTCGGACCGGTGGCGGTGGGCGCACTGGCGCAGCAGGCATCTTACGGACTCGCGCTGGCGGTCACCGGCGCGCTGCTCGCGGTGGCGGCCCTGGGGTGGGCGGTGGTGCCGGAGCCGTTGCGTAAGCGGGAGGAGCCGGTGGGCAAGCGTGCGGACGAGGCTGGTGCCGAATGCGAGCATCTCTGCGGGCCGGACGGGGCCGATCATCAGTTGATCGCTCGTGACGCTCAGGTTGCGCATGCGGTGAACGACGTGGCGGGTGCGCCGGTTGCCGACAGCCCGGTGCCGGTCGAACCTGTTGTTGCCGAAGGCGATCGTGGTGGTGAACCGAGGCCGAGTACGCCCGATGTGGATACGGAGCATGACTCGATCGCGCGGTAGTTGACGGGCGTGCGGCGCCGGAGGATGCCGAATCGGTGGACATCGAGTCCTGCTGTTCGTGCGGACTGTGGCAGTCGCTCGGGTCGGGCACGGGACGACTGTGGCTGCTGTGCGAGTCCTCGACCAGGTGTGTGGCGCGCCGCAGCGTGGGGGTTGGCGGTGAAGGTGGTGTCAGGTTGCGGCAGAGTGGTGGGGTGAGCGAATCGCGTTCGAAGTACACTCCGAGGCCCATGTCCAGCAAGAGCACCTACGCGTTGGGTGCCGTTGCTCTCGCGTTGATCGCGGTGATCGTGATCGTGGCGATCGGCTGGGGGCGCGACGAGCCGAGCGTGCGCAACGACGGGTACGGGTCCGCGCACGACCCCGGTGTGCGCGTGATGCTGGAGCCGGACGGTTCGATCCTGCTCGGCAAGCCCAATGCCGCGAAGACGGTCGATTTCTTCGAGGACCCGATCTGCCCCGCCTGCGGCAACCTGGAGCGCATCGCCGGCCAGGAGATCGCGCAGCGCATCGATGAGGGCAAGCTGGCCGTGCGCTATCGGCTGGTGAATTTCCTCGATAACCGTTCGCGGAGCAAGGATTACTCGACGCGCGCGGTCGCCGCCAATCAATGTGTCGCAGAAGGTGGCTCGGGGCCGGTCTACGCGAAATTCCACACCGAGTTGTTCACCACCAAACGACCGAGCGAGGGCGGCGCCGATCTCGACAATGCCGAACTCGCCGCGATCGCCAGAGTCGCGGGCGCGCCGGAATCGGTGTTGCAATGCATCTCCACCGGCGCCAGGGTCGAGGCGGCGCGCACCGACGCGACAGCCGCGATGACCGCACTCGAAGCGGCGCTCGGCAAGTCCGCGGCAACCCCGTCCGTCTTCGACGGAAAGACCAAAATCGACTTCAGCAACGAGGACTGGGTGGACGCGCTCACCCGGTGATGTCGACTCGGTACAGATCAGGCAATAGCGCCGCGCGGTATCCGGCTACGTCGCTAGGCTTTTCGGTGCCGGTCAGGTGTCCGAGTATCGCGCGCAAAGGGATGAACGATGAAGAATTCCGAGTCGGCACACGTCGGGTTCGACGTGACCAAGCCGAGCATCTCCCGGGTCTACGACGCGATGCTCGGTGGCAAGGACTACTACCCTTCCGATGAACGGGTGCTCGACCATCTGCGCGAGACCATGCCGGACGTCTACGAGCTGGCCAAACTGAATCGTGCGATGCTCAATCGCGGGGTGCGCTACCTGGCCGGTACAGCGGGGTTGACGCAGTACCTGGATCTGGGTGCCGGGCTACCCACCATGGAGAACACCCACCAGGTCGCTCAGGAACTGCAACCGGATGCCAGCGTCATCTATGTCGACAACGACCCGATCGTGTTGGCGCACGCTCGCGCGCTGATGAGCCTGAACGGCCGGACCAGTGTCATCACCGCTGACCTGCGCGACCCCGCGGGCGTGCTGGGGCATCCGGACGTCCAGCGGCTGATCGACTTCTCCCGACCGGTGGCCGTCATGCTCGTCGGCATGCTGCACCACCTGCACGACGACGAAGACCCGGAAGGCGTCGTCGACGCGTATCTGGATGCCGTGCCCGTGGGCAGCCACCTGTTCATCACGCATTTCCTGCACACCGGCGAGGAATCGCATGCGTTGGAGAAGTCCTTCCTGCAATTCCTCGGCACCGGACGGTTCCGGACCTACGACGAGATCACGCGGTTGTTCCGCGGCTGCGAGCTGGTCGAGCCGGGTCTGGTGCCGCTGTCGCATTGGCGACCCGATGGCATCGTGCGCGACAAGCTGACCCTCGTCGAGGAGATCATCATCGGCGGGATAGCGGTCAAGTCCTGAACTCGGGTGAGGCCGGGCCGGACACACCACCTTGTCGCGGCCCGACCTCGCTCGGCGCGCGATCCGTCCCCGGAACTGCGAGTGCCGAGCATTCGGGTGGCTCGGGGGCCGAGCCGACGATCTGGTCGTGGACTCGGCCCGCTCGGCGCGGTATCCGGCTACCCCAGTCGGCCGGACCCGGCCCGCCGAGCATTCGGTTGGTCCGGGGGCCGGACCGTCGCATCCACCACCCGACGGCCCGGCCCGTTCGACGGCGCGGCCCGAAATTCCCCCTGGACCGCAGCGCGTCGTTTCGTGGGGCCGAGTCGCCGACTCCACCTGCCTGCGACTCGGCCCGTTCGACGGCGCGGTCCTGCTTCCCCAGTCGGCCGGGACCGCTGCGCGTCGAGTTTTCAGTTGGTCTGTTGGGGACTCGGGTGGTCCCCGAGGTGGTCTCGTTCAGTACGCGGTGTTGACCACCGGAGCTGTTGTGTCGTCAGGGATCTCGTCCTCCGGCGCGATTCGGCACAGGTGGCGGTGGACGAGCGTGTGGCCGCGGAACGGATAGGCGAGATCATCGGGGGCGTCGCGTGCGGGCTCGGTCTGTGGTGGGCTGTCGCCGCGACTGGTGGGCGCGTCGATGTCTTTGTGCGGGAACAGATATCGGGCACCTTCCCGCGAGGTGGTGTGCATATCGCCGGTCGGTGTGGTCCACTGCAACCGATCCGGATCGGCCAACCATGCTTCCCACGGGACTTTCCTATTGTCCGCCAACGCTTTCAAGCGATGGTGCCGTGGGCACAGCACCGTCACGTCGGCGCGGGTGCCCGGCTCTCGTTGGTCCAGTTCGGATTCGGCGGCAGGCATCGTGCACCCGGGGAACCGGCACATGCCGTCCAGCGCCCGCACTTCTCGATCCAGGCGCGCCGCATGCTCCAGTCGTGCCGCCTGTGCTCGTGCGACCTGGTCCTGGTCGACCGGCTCGTCGGCATCCGACTGTTCCGGAATCACTTGGAACCGTGCGTTTTCCGCGAGCATCCTCGCCAACCCGGCATCGATCGGCCCGTAGCCCGCCAGAAACGCCGGTGCGTCCTGCATGCCCAGCAAGCTGTCTGCCGGAATCCCGATCTGAATCAACGGCCGCCGGGCATCTCCGGCCGCCTCCGCCTTCGGACATCGCGCACCGCGCCCACACCCGCACCGCAACCGCCCCGACCCATCGGCCAACGCCACCAGCGCGTCGGCCCGCCGCTGCGGCATCGTCCGCGGATCCGCCGCACACACCTGCACACTCATCTCCCGCAGCCGCATCGCCACCGTCTGCGCGCCGGGCGCGGGCAGCACCCCGTCGAACACGGCCATACTGTCCTGCAACGTCCGAATCCGGACGTCCCGATCGTCCTGCCGCCGCTCCCGCCGCCGTTGCGCCCCACCGGGATCCAGCCGCGCCGCCCACCGCCGCGCTGCCTGCCGCAGCCGCACCGGCGTGGTCCGCCCCGCCGTCTCCAGCAACCGCGGCTCCAGCTCGCCCAGCACGTCCCTGGCGACCGCACGCGTGCTATCGATGATCACCCGCACCTTCGCCAGATCGATCCGCCCCGCCGCGAACTCCGCCCGCGTGCGCGGCAACCAATCCTCCAGCGCCAAGCCGACATCGATCATCGCCGCTGCAGACCCCTCATCGACCTGCAACGCCAACGCCGCCTCCGTCGCCGCGAACTCACCCGCCCGCACCCCACCCGGCCCCGGCTCGGCACTCGCCGCCCGATGCCGCCGATACAACTCGCGCACCGCGAACACCTCCGCCGCCTGCGCCGCCGCCGAAGCCCCATGCGCCGTCCGAAGGGCCTCGATCAACCCCTCATCGCTCATGGCCTGAAAGTCCAGCACCGAGGAACCGCTTCCTTCGAACATGCGTTCGATTCTACGACCGTCGGCCCCCCGCCGCTACCCCCGATTCAACGCGATTTGGCTGCCGCCACACCCGTGGTGTAACTTCGTTCAGGCAGTCAGGGAAACCTGAAAGCAACCCACTCGGGGCTATGGCGCAGCTGGTAGCGCACCACACTGGCAGTGTGGGGGTCAGGGGTTCGAGTCCCCTTAGCTCCACTTCAAGGGGGTAGGCAGAGTTCTGCCTACCCCCTTGCTCCGTTTCGAGGTCGACTTTTCAACATGGATGATCCGTGATACTTCAGCCAGGCCGAGCGGTCAGCGGCAGTTGCGGATGGTCTCTGGCTTCGACCGACTGCGGATGGTGGTCGGCCGAACGCCCGTGTGGCGGCAAAAGTGTACGTTGTGGACAAGGTGATCAGCCTTTTAGGGCACGGGTCAGGATCTCTTCGACGACATCGCTTTTGGCGTCGGCGTAATGCTGCACGTACTTCCAACGGCGTTTGGCCAGTTCCCGTTTGGCCGCCTCGTAGTAGGCCCGGTCGTCGTGGTGCGTGCGCAGATGGTCGCGGAAGGCGAGTATCCGCTCCATTTCCGCAGCCCGAGCTCTGGTGAGAAAACATGGAGGTTGACGTTGTGCGGTGCCCCGTCTTCTATTCGTCGGATGAGGCACCGATGCTGATACCAATCCGGTTCACGGATGCGCAACGTGTAACCAGCACCTTCGAGCAGCGGGTACGTAGGCAGCCTCATCGGTGCTGTCGGGGACGACCAACAGGATGTCGATGACTGGTTTGGCCGCTAGCCCTGGCACCGAGGTAGAACCGGTGTGCTCGATACGCAACACAAGCGATCCGAGCGCGTCGCGCACCGACGCCGCTTCGGCGGCGTACCAGACCGGCCATTCCCGGTTGTAATCCTCGACAACCACCCGGACCGCATACGGTGTCAACTCGCCTATCGTTGCAGCGGCAAGGTCATCGTCCGAGCCCGAAGTTGCCATGCCCCACCCATATCGGCGTTTCCCCGACCGGCAGTTCGGTTGTCGGCAGATGCGTGTGTAGGTCGGCCGGAACGCCGTCCACCGAGAACCTAGTGTCCAGCGGAATTATCGCTATGCGAGATTTCCGGGAGGTGGTCGAAAACCATGCTCGCTATTGGGATGGACGTGACCTACGGCCACTTTACCTCGCTGCACTGGTGCACGAGTTCCCGGAGACCAACTTGGTGGCAGCGGCCCATGATGGTATCCGCGGGTACATCTTCGGATTCGTCACACCTGCACGTGTGGCCTACGTCCACCTGATCGCCACACGTGACGACACACGCGGCACCGGGCTCGGCCATCGCCTATATTATGC
Source organism: Nocardia sp. NPDC052316 (assembly GCF_044547795.1). Classification (NCBI taxonomy): domain Bacteria; kingdom Bacillati; phylum Actinomycetota; class Actinomycetes; order Mycobacteriales; family Nocardiaceae; genus Nocardia; species Nocardia sp. NPDC052316. The sequence goes on along the minus strand of NZ_JBIUBB010000001.1, from coordinate 245,798 downwards.
GTTCTCTGTGGCGGCACGGACCCAGGACGCTACGCAGCTCAAGGCCATTACCTCGCCAGATAACAAGGGCTCGAGCGCTTTTCACCAGAGATTCGGCTTCGTTGTCCGTGTGGTCGAGGACTACAACGGGCCAGGTGCGGATCGCGTCGTTTTTACGAAGGAATTGAACGGCTGCCTGTGACCAAGACGAGGGTCGCCCGAAAGCCGGGCGGGTCACACAACGACAAATCCCTCCTCGAGATAAGCGACGCCACCCTCCCGGCGAGCTGAGCGCGCCGCAGCCACGCGGCGAGCCAGCACCGCAGGCAGTCGCTCCGCGACCGGCCTCATCGCACCACGCCCAACTGCGGAGCTCCGCTGCCTGCAAGGTTATTGTCGCTACCTGGTCGGCGCCGAGTTGCCCGCCGTCAAAGACAAACATCACCCCCTCGCTGGGATACAACCCTGGCGGGACCCAATCCGCAACCAGCAACCGGCCCATCGACGCCGCCAGGCCGAGTTCCTCGCCGATCTCCCGGACAACCGCAGCGAGGGGTGACTCGTTGGCCTCGATGACGCCCCCCGGGCAGTTCCCAGTAGTCCTTGTACGTCGGCTCGACCAACAGAACTCGGTCGCACTCATCGGTGAACAACGCACCCCGCCCCCATCTGCTTGCGCGGCAATCTGGCGACGTCTTCCCCTAGTTCAGACTCCACAGGGCACAACACTATCCAGGCGCTCAGCCAAGCCCGGCGAACGGACTTCGGCAGCAAGCGCATCGCCGCACCCCACATAGAACGCGGTTGCTACCTGTTGGTGCCGCCAACCCAGACGGGGTCCGCGGCAGGTCCCGTGAACTAAGGAGATTAGCGGTGGAGTTCCAAATAGCGGTGTCGGCCCCGCCCGACCGTCTCCGGTTCGTCCTCATGATCGAGCCGGAGGCGATGCATTACGAGTTCCCGAAGGAAGGCAAGGTTGTCCTGGCGTTTCGCGGACCCGATTCGATGCTCGCTGAACTGATCCACTACCCGGATGCGGTGGTCATATGGCGGCCAGCGGATACCCAGGTATGGGCGACGACGGCCGACGGGCATTTGAACAGATCGGCGGGTTCGATGACAATCCGTGTCCCGACTGGGACTCCGGCGGAAAGCCGTTGGATCGACCGCTGCGGCAACTGGTCGAGGACGTTTTCTACAACCAATCTGCGCAGGACAATCCCTCTGCTTGAGCAAACTTTGCCAGGTTGAGCAAGTGACTCTTGCCGCCGCCACACGGTTTTCGGTGACGCAGTCTGAGGTGGGTGGCGGTCGATCTGGTCGATTCGGAAAGGTAGCGCCGCGCATCATCGCCCGGATTGTGAGGGCGATGGGGGCCCGAGTGACAAAGCATGATTGCTTAGTCGATGTCTGTGACGGAGTCTGAGACCTCTTGCCTGCGAGATTGTTCTTCGCAGTTGCAATCGATAAGGGGTTCAACAGTTGTCCTGGTCGACGAGCTCCTGGTGGGGTGTCGGTCTGACCGCCGCTGAGCGGCCCGGTGGCAGGGGCGAGGACCACTCAACGTTGGTACATGCGGTGGGCAGGCGTCGGAATGACTCCTGGACTGGCGGTGTCGGCCTCGGGATGGGGGCTGCCCTGCGAGGCTGACGAACGTGACAAGGCATTTGGATGAGTCGAGGGCGGCACAAATCAAGTGATCTATCTCATAGTTTGAGTGGCCCATCGGCCTGACCGTAGGATCCAACGTGAACCGACGGCAAGGGGGTCCCTCCGCTGGCTAGCAGGCGCTGTCTTTGAACTACGGCGCTCTACACCTTGAGAAACCTTTTGTGCTGCAACAGCTTTCGGGAATAGCTGTGAGTGTACCCCGGAAGTGACAGTTTGGAGTGCCATGAAAAGATGCTGAGCGGAAGCTGAGAACAGGCTGCACGTCCGATGCTCAGCGTTAGCTGAGCATCGGACGGGACCCGCTGGACGGGCCATGCGTCTTCGGTGGCCGCGGTGCATATTGGTCGGATGTCCAGTTGTGCAGCCGATTCGCTTGTAGGGTCATCTGGTTGTCGAGCTATGTCGTCCGACTGTCGGTTCAGTTTGCTCCGTTCAACGGCTGCGTCTGGGCGCTGATCGTGATCGTGGCTGAGTCGTCGACCGCATCCCGTGTGTGCGCTGCCTTCTGAGTGAGGGAAATGTGCGCCAATGTTGTTTGCTTGCAACAAGCTTCCCAACTGCAAGTAAGGGTTCTTATCGGTGATGCCGCCAGTAGGGCTCCTCGAAAACATTGCACCGCAATGGTTTGCGCTGGCAAACGATTCCTGTTCGCGTGCGATAGGAAAGTCCAAATGCTCAGGATATGTTGCTAATCAGACGATTTCAGTCGGCCTTCTCATGGGTCGATGTTGGCGGGCGGTTTGAAACAGTCAAACCAGTTGGCGGGGAGCGCTGTTCGAGTAGGTGGCAAGGTGCTCTGGAGGGCTTGTTGCGGCCAAACTACCTGCGCCGGAGCATGATTGAGAGTTGATCGTGTGCCCGGCTGCCGAAGTGATGTGCCGAAGGACACTCAAGTGTGAGCTGTTTAACAGTGCTCGTAGGGGTGCGCGACTAGTTCCGTCCTGAAATGGTTTGTCGCGTTGTTACGCTTTCGCCCGATTTGGGGATGGCCCGTCAAGGGGATGGGCTCAGGTGTTGTGGAGTGTGATGAGGTTTCGCTGTCGGGGCGACGCGTTGGTGCGTTGGTTCCCTGCTCGTTGGTATCGGTTAAAGGTGGTGTCGTGGTCGGCGGTGTTGGTCGCCGCGTTGATCGCGACGCTGGTGCAAGTGGTGGTGTCGCCGCAGGCTGCCGCGGCACCGAAAGGTAAGAATCCGCGCGATATTCCGCTGATGCTGTCGAAAGCGGTAGCGAAGCCTTCCCTAACGAATAAGCAGTCGGTGCCGGAGGCTGATTTCACGCCGTTGCTTGCTGGTGGTGCTGCGGCTGCTGGGCCGGTGAAGAGTGGTTTCGATCCGAAGACGTCGAAAGAGTCGGCGCGGACTGAGGATTCGGTCGAGTTCACCAATGTCAATGGCACCAAGACGGTGGTGTTGTCGCAGGTGCCGGTCAGTGTGCGCAACAGCAGTGGCGGCTGGGATCCGATCGATACCCGGTTGGTGGAGCGCAAGGATTCCAAGCGGGTGACCGCGGCGCGTACTGGTGTGGGGATCGAGTTGGCGGAGTTCGCCAACGACCCGAATCTGTTCCGGGTCAATCAGAATGGCACACCGGTCACCCTGGAGTTGAAGGGTGCGGGTAAGGCCGACCGTAAGGTCACCGGGTCGACTGCGACGTATGCGAATGCGCTGCCGAATACCGATGTGACCTATGAGGTGTCCGCGGACGCGATCAAAGAGTCCATTATTCTGAAGTCGGCTTCTGCTGTGGGCGAGGGCCGTTGGGTGTTCAAGCTGAATACCGGCGCGCTGACACCGAAGGTGGACGGCAAGACCGTCAAGATCAGCGACAAAGCGGGCAAGGTCGTTGCCGCGCTGCCCCCGATCGAGGTCTGGGATTCTGCGGGCAACGACAAGGACAAAAAGCCGTCGGCGCGTACCGGCGGTGACTACAGCTTGGCCCGTGATGGTGAGGCGTGGCAGCTGACGGTGGCCGTGGACAAGAAGTGGTTGAAAGACTCAGCTAGGAAGTTTCCGGTGGTGGTCGATCCGACCTACACCTTCGGATTCGGCGGCCAAGCCGAGGCGATCGCCTACCGCGAGGGCGCTGGTGCGTGCTCGGTGGAAGACAACTGCGGTATTCGCACCGGCAACTCCAGAAACTTTCTGGGCAACGTGTTGTGGCGCTCGGCGATCCGATACGACCTGACCCCGCTCGCCGGCAAGACCGTCACCGGCGCCCGCATGGACCTCAAGCTGTTCAACGGCTGGCCCGAAATGAAGCCCGCCTCGCAGGTGAGCCTGTACCAGGCCACTACACCGCTCGGTTTCGGTGCGCGCGGCCCCGAGTTGGCCTCAGGCAGTGTCGGCGAAGCAGGGTCGCTGACCTCGCCCGCACTGACCGCCTACCTCGGTGACCGCGCGAAAGCCTCTGATAAGAACACCTGGCTCATGCTCGGCGGCACCGAAACCAACACCTACTCGTTCAAGCAGCTGCAAGCAGCGTTGATCATCGACTACGGCGACGGTACCGGCACCAACCCCACCGACCCGACAAATCCGAGCCCGGGCCCGAAGGTGAACCTGGTTGCCCCAGTGAACGAGTCGGTGATCGCGAGCGATCAACCGCAGTTGGAGGTCAGTGCTGGCCCGTCGGGTACTAAGTACTGCTTCAAGATCTCGACCGGCTTCGACGGCCGCTCGGGCAGCGTGGTCGACTCCGGTTGCTTGACCACGCCGAAGTGGCGGGTGCCCGAACATGTGCTGCATGACGGTGGCCGCTACAGCTGGACCGTGGCGACCGTGGCATCGGGTGCAACAACACCCACGCCGTCGAACTGGGTGGGCCAGTTCAGCTTTGACATGCGCATCGGAAAACCAGGCCCGGCGCCGAGTGACGAGATAGGTCCGGCGACAGTCAATTTCTTCAATGGCAACCTCCATACAGAGGCGGCCGGCCCTGCGTTCGAGACGCTCGGTGGTTCCGCAGGCGTGACGCTGGCGTACAACTCGCGAGCGGGCGGGGACTCCCACGGTGTACGAGCGTCGTACTTCAACGACGCCGATCACAACGGGGCCCCGGACGCAACACCGGTGATGGTTCGCAGCGAAGCGCAAGTGAATCTGGACTGGGGCAACATCTGGTCCAACGTGCCGGAAAATTCTCCCTTCAAGGAGGATCCGATGCCCGCCGCGCTGGACAAGCAATGGTTCGTCATCCGGTGGGAAGGGCACTTCATGCCGGCGGTGACCGGCGATTTCAGCTTCGCTGGTTCGCACGCCGACGGCGCGAAGATTTGGATCGGCGACCAGGTTGTCTACGACAATCCGAACTCTTCCAGTGTCGGTACAGATTTCTCGACCGCAACGGCCAAGAAGGCCACAGATGTCTCGTTGACCGCCGGTCAGCGAGTGCCGGTCAAGGTCGAGCTGCACCACCGCACGACCGCCAAACCTCAGATGGTGTTGTGGGCCAAGAGCACCACCGGTGTCAGCAGTCAGCGCACCCACAACCTGGCTCCCCGGATCGTGACCACGGATTGGTTGTTCGCACAAGATCCTTCGCCCTTGCCTAAGGGTTGGACGCTGGGGTTGATCGGCAGCAAGTATGTTCGTGCCGAGATGCTCGATGGATCGGTTGTTCTCACCGACGCGTCCGGCGGCAAGGCTACTTGGACCAAGGTTTCGGCTGGTGGTTATACGCCGCCGAAGGATGAAGATGGTGTTCTCGCTATCGATGCCGGTGGCCGGATCTCGGTCACGAAAAGCGGCGTGGCGTCGATCTTCAATGTCGATGGCACTCTGGCTGCAGTGTCGTCGGTCGCCGACAGCAAGAAACCTGCCTCCCTGCAATATCTGTATTCCGGTACACCGGCGCGGCTGACTCAGATCAAGGACCCGGTATCGGGTCGCGCGCACACCCTGTACTACAACACCGACAACACCAACAACTGCTACGGCGGAGCCTCGTTCCCGCCGGGAACCCACTCGGCACCGCCGCAGAAGCTGTGCCGAATCAAATACTGGGACGGCACCGAAACCAGGCTCTGGTACATCGTGGGTGCCCTCGGTCGGATCGAGAACCCCGGTGCGGAAATCCGGGATTACAGCTACGTCAACCTTGCCGCGGCCAAGCTCGACTACGACCAGGCCGGCAACGACACGGAGAAGAAGCTGAAGGCCATGAACGCCGTCAGTTTGCTCAACGAGATCCGTGACGGCCTTGCCGTGGATCTCCGCGCCGCTGGACTGATCGTCCCAGGCTACGAACGCACCACCATCGAATACGACGCCTTCTCCGACGATATCTCGACAGGTCGGCCACCGCATTCACGAGTGATCAGAGTCGATCTACCAACGCACCACGGTCGCGACATGGCGGCCCGTCCCATGCATGGATATCGGTACGACATCGCGAACAAGAAGGCGTTTTTGGGTGTCGGCGGGCTCAATACCTTCAACATCCGCACCGTAACCTGGGACGACGCTGGCCGATTAGCCACCTCGACCGACGCCGTCGGTGACACTAAGCGCAGCGAGTGGAACGACAAGGACAAGCCGACAGCCCTCATCGACTCGGCCGGTCGGCGCAGCACCACGATCTACGATCACGCAGATCGGCCGACCGACGCATACGGTCCGGCACCGCAGGCATGTTTCGACGGGGCGCTCCCCAAGCCGGAATGCGCGGCTGCCATGCCGCACGTCCATAAGGTCTACGACGAGGGATTGCAAGGCCTCGAAACCGCGTTCTACGACAATCCCTATCTGGTCGGTGTCCCGAAGGAATGGCGTACCGGTGTCGGTACTGCCGACGGCACCCTGTCTCGGAACTGGAATGCCACACCACCCATAGCCAATACCGCGGGCTGGTCGGCTCGATTCACCGGCGAGATCCAGTTCCCGGCGACCGGTGAATACCAACTGGGGTTCACCGCAGTCGACGGTGTCCGGCTGTGGGTCGACAATGCGCTGGTCGTGGACTCGTGGACCGATAAAGCAGCGACCGCCGTATCGGCCAAGGTGACCAATGCCGTCGCGGGCAGCTGGCACCGCGTACGTGTGGACTACTACAACCGCAGCGGCACATCCGGCGCACTGGACTTCACGTGGAACCCGCCGGGCGCCGGCACCACAGTGACCGTGCCGGGTAGCGCTCTAGCACCTCGTTATGGGCTGGAAACCAGCAAGGTTAGCTTCAACGCCGCCGGTGGTGGTGCAGAACGCGCGGCTGCGCTCAACACTGCGAGTGAGTACTCCGATCCTGCGAACGGAATCGATCCCGTCTTCGGGTTGCGAACCACGCACATCGCCGATCCCGGTGGCGTCAGCCTGACCAGTCGGCACCGATTCGAGAAGCCCGGCGACGGGTTCCTGCGCCAAGTAGCAGCATCCCGGCCCGCCGGTGACCTGGCCAACGCCGACAGTCGTGGAACTTCGGAGTACTACGGTGACTCGGAAACCCGTGCGAATCCTTGTGTATCGGGCTCTGCGGCGGTGTACCAGGGCGGCCGGGTCAAGACCGTGCGTTCGGCGAAGACTTCTGACGGTGTGGTCAACGCGCTAGAGACCGTTTACAACGCGGCCGGCCTGGTTGTCGCTATGCGAACCAACAGCAAGCCGTGGTCGTGTGTGAGCTACGACGCTCGCAATCGGCCACTCAAAAAGTCCTTCCCTGCGATGGAAGGCCACCCGGCGCGGACTATGTCCTATGACTACGCAGTCGGCGGCGATCCTCGTAAGACGAAGGTCAGTGACGACAGTGGCTCGACTCAGACGGACATCGACCTCCTCCGTCAAGTCGTGTCATACACCGATGCCTCCGGCACGGTCACCACGTCCGCCTACGACATCGCCGGTCGAAAGACCAGCCAGACCAGCACCGTCAAAGGCATCTCATCGACGCTGAACTACCGATGGGACGACGCCTCGCGGCTGACGCGCCTTGATCTGGACGGTGCCGCGGTCGCGACACCGACCTACCAGTCCGGTGAAGTACGGAGCGTGGCCTACGGCAACAATACCGGGCTGACAATTGGACGCAACGACACCGGTAGCACAACCGCCCTGGCGTGGGCGGCAGCCGGTTCGACGGTGACCAGTGCCGTGACTCGTTCACGAGATCAGCGGATCACCGACGAGGTTGTCAGCGATTCTGCTAATGGCGGTGCGGCGTTCAACTACAGCTACACCTACGACGGTGTCGGTCGATTGGTGAAGGCAGATGTGCCGTTCCATCAGATGACCTACGGGTTCGCTGCCGACGGTGGATGTGGCACGAACCCCAAAGCGGGGCTGAACACCAACCGAACCAGTTTCACCGACCGTCACAACGGCGCGCCGGCGACAGTGACAAATTACTGCTACGACAATGCCGACCGGTTGCTGACGACCAACGGTGCTATCGACCTTTCGTTCACTTACGACAATTACGGCAATGCGACCAAGGTCGGTACCGATATCCTGACCTACGATTCGACCCGTCGCCACATCAGCACTACTACCGCTGCCGGTAAATCGGTTACCTACACCCGAGATGTCACCGACCGTATTATGACCCGCACCACGAAAGACGGTGCCAATCCCGAACTGATCACCAGATACGGGTTCACCGATAGTGATGGTGGTGTCGAATTCGTTCTCGACAACCAAGGTGCGCTTCGGCAGCGTCTAGTGAAGCTGCCCGGCGGGGTCCTGCTGACCAAGAACTACACCGCGGTTACCTCGGCCAACTGGTCGTATCCGAATGTGCACGGCAGCATCTTGTTCACTGCAGACGGTTCCGGGGTCCGTAGCGGCGCACTGCATTTGTATGACCCGTATGGGCAGAACATCGACCCCGTTACCGGTGTCATCGGAGACATTCCGATCCCAGCCACTGCTGAGGGCGGGATGGACTTCGGTTGGCTCGGACAGCACGCTGTCCCGGTCGAGCACATCGCCAGCCAGCAAGCCCTCGAGATGGGTGCTCGCACCTACCTGCCGATTTTGGGTCGGTTCCTTCAAACCGACCCGATATCAGGCGGATCCGCAAACGACTACGACTACGTCAATGCCGACCCCATCAACAATCTAGACCTCACCGGCAAACTCCCCGTGCTCCTACCGCTTCTCATACCGCTGACCGAGGTGATCATCGCCGGCATCCTGACCGAAGAATTAATGAACGATGATCCGGCGGCACCTACGCAACCCGAGACGCAACCGGCTCCGAGCAACCCCGCACCTTCATCGACTCCGAAAGCTGACACCAAGGATGATGACAGCATCCGAGTCGGGCGATGGATGAGTGCCGACGAGTATCAGCAGATGCTTGTGACGCATCAGGTGCAGGTCGGGGCAGGGGGAACAACGTACGTGGCTTACCCTGCGAATCCAGAGGCGTACAGAAATCAGGCAAAGCCAGGTACTTTGTACGTAGAGTTCGATGTACCCCAAGGGGTCCTCAGTCCAGCAGGCGAACCAGGGTGGGCGCAGATCCTCTCTCCCGAACACTCGCGGGCGAAATATCCGGATAAATTCAATATCCAGAGCAATGTGCCCGCGACAAATATTATAGTAGTGGACTCGAAATAGTGAGGATGCGGCAATGGTGACGAATTCGGAACTGATATCCTGTCTTCGGTCGTGGATCGGCGAAAATTTCGAACAGCTGCAAGCTCGTGGCGCAGAATGTGGATGGGGTGAAAATGTCGACGGCGCAGGAAATGATCCAATCTTTTGGATGCATATAGATCACGGTTCGAGGGGCGGACAGATTTCGCTGTGGCGGGCTAACGATGTAGAACTTGTCGTAGTTGACGCCGATAGCGACGACGACCCGTCCTATACACATGTTATTCCACGCGGTATACCAGAGTTCGAAGGTATCATCGGCCGTCTTGTCGATTGGGTTCGGCTGGACGGGTCGGGCTAGCCGCCCATTCGCGCGTCTCGGCCACGAATTCCAACTTCGACAACGGCGCTGATGGGATTAGTTGGAGGCGGGGCGCCCTGTCGCCATGTTGGCTATGCAGGGAGCCATTGGAGCGGCGAGCATCTATCGTTGATCGAGAGGGTTGGTTATTCGATTCGTTGCTCGCATGTGGATCTCTAGCGAGGGTGCAGCGTGGTGATGACCGTTTCCTGACCGAAGGAGTCAGCGCCGCGGGCGGCTGGGCTGGTCAACCGGCATAGCCGCCCGCGGTCCGCCGGAGCCGCGCGGGCAGCGCGGTTCCGGCGGGAGCAAACACATCGGAATTTTCTTTACTTTGTCAAACGTGCCCGTATGGGGCCGTCGACGAGTTCATCCTGCATGCCCATCGGCAGCGGGACGGCTCGTCTCTGAGAAGAAAGCAGCACCCTGGTGCGAACACCCGACAACAACACACCCGATCATGACGATCCCGACAAGACCCAGGTCATTGCGATACCCGTGGATGCCTTCGCGGAAGGGCACGTGTCGGATGAGGTGAATGCCTTCGACGATGCGGATGATGTGGACCAGGACGGCTCTGAAGAGGATTTCACTGATGGTGATGAGTCTGTCGATGAGGAGCCAGTGTCACCGCTGCGCCGGCGATGGCGGCAAGTCGCCGCTTACGCCACCGCGGGTGATGTTCGCCGGCACTTGCCTTACGCTGCGGCGGCGGCCGTGGCGATCATCGCGGTGATCACGGTGTTGATCGTGACCGGTACCGAACCGAAGAAGTCCGACGAGGTCAGTGATGCTGCTTCGTTGTCGGACGCGGAGGTGGGGACACAGAGTTTCGACGACATCACCCAGTTGCTGCAGGGCGGCCTGGCAAACACGACACCGGTCGAGACCGGCGTCGCGACGACCGTTTCTGAGACACCGACTGATGTGCCTCCACCGGGTGAGGTCCCGAACGTGGAGCCCGGGGATATCGATCAGTCGATCACTCCGGCAACAGTGACGGTGACCGACTCAGCCCAGGTGGACACGGTCAGCGGAGACGACCCGGTCACGACAGAGACCAGCGTGGTGACCGAGACCGCCGCGCCGTCCACGATCACCGAGACCCCCAGCGGCGGGCCGGGGCCGGGGTTCTCGATCGACGGCAGCATTTCGGTGCAAGCCTCCCGGCAGCCCTCCACGCAGGCACCTGGTGGTCCCTCGACGGTCACCGTGGTGGTCCCGGCTGACACGACGCCGCCGCAACCGTCCACGGTCACTGTGATCGTCCCGGCGACGACAACTGCCCAACAGCCGAAGCCGTCGACCGCGAAGCCGACCGGGTGCCCGACAACAACCACGTCCAAGCCGAAGACGACCACATCAGCACCTGCGACGACCACACGGCCACCGGCTACCACCAGACCACAACGCACGACCACCCCGGCACCGACGTCGAAGAAGCCGACCACCACAACCACGGCTCGACCGTGCAAGTAGGGGACTCACGGAATGTGTGGCACCGGGAATGCTCCGGCGGTGAGTTGCGAGGGATGATGAACAGCAGATATATATCTGGCGGAGGCGGCCGCCAGAGCAGCACGACCTTGGTGGTGTTGCTGATGATAGTCGTCGCGGTGATTACCGCAGGCTGCGATCGCGGGCCGGAGCGCGAGGTCCGTCGCGCGCCGCCGGGTGCCGGTGATCCGGTGCCCGCGATTCAGCTTGTCGCGGCCGGTCGTCACGCTGGTCCGTTGCAGGAGTGGGCGCGGGGGAGAGGCAGCAAGTACGGGATCCCGATCCGGGCGTTGCAGGCTTATGGGTATGCGGCGGTGGTGCTGGCGAAAACCCAGCCCGGCTGCCATCTGGGATGGACCACCCTGGCTGGGATCGCGCGGGTGGAAAGCGACCACGGCCGCCACCGCGGTGCGAAGATCGGCACCGACGGATCAGTGAAACCCGCCATCCGTGGTGTCGCGCTCGATGGCACCAACGGCAACGCCCGCATCACCGATCCCGATGCCTCGGCACGGACCGGGCAGACGGTCTACGCGAGGGCGGCGGGGCCTTTCCAGTTCATCCCAGACACCTGGAAACGCTGGGGCGTGCGCGCCGACACCGACTACAAAACCCTCGCCCACACCCTCGCCAAGGCCACACCCGCGACGTCGACCGAGCTGACCGGCAGCCCGGACAACATCGACGACGCAGCCCTGGCGGCAGCACGCTACCTGTGCGCGTCCGGTGGTGACCTGGCCACCGCCCGCGGCTGGCAAAAGGCCATCTTTTCCTACAACCACTCCGATACCTACGTAAGGCAGATACACGCCACCGCCACCAGCTACACCAAATAATTCTGCGCGCGAATCTCGCCTAGCCAGGAGTCACAAATTAATCCAAATGGGCCACAGCAATTGTGTACCGCACCGTGGCCGTGCTCTCCTGGGTCCTCATCGGGTGCCTTTCAAGACTCGGCATTCTGATCACAGACGCCGCCGGATATTGGCTTGAAGATGAAACACACACTGAGAGAAAGCCTTGCCTGCTCGCGGGTACGGGCGATTAAAGTGCCTGCTGTTGCCGAACCGGTTCGATTGACTCTTTAGTTGGGCTGTCATTGATTTGTAGCGATTGTTGCTTCGAGTTGTCGGCACTCGGGGAAATGTGTTACCAATTCATTGCGCAGCTTTTGTTGACTGGGCCGCCCCCTCTCCCTCTGGGAAATGTAAGGGTGGCGATACAAATTCCTTGTGAGGAGAATTCCATGAAGAATATTCGTGCGTTCGGTGCCGCGATGGTCGTGGCATCGGGTCTGCTGCTGGCCGCAGCGGGTACCGCCTCGGCCGCCGAGGTTGCCGCTGGGCCCGTTGCCAGCTCCGGCTCGGGAAGTGCCCTGGGTGGGCTGTTCGATTCGCTGGCCACCGGCAGTAGCGATACCGGGTCCTCGGTCAATGGTGGTGTCAAGGTCGGCAACAACGAAGTGGCGGGCACCCCGCTGGCTACCGGCAGCTCGGGAAACGGGAGCTCGGACCTGTGCGCCACCAACCCGACCACCAACGGCTGCCCGAAGTAGCATGTGCTTCGTGCTGCGTCCGGCCTTTTGGCTGAATTCGGCTCTTGCAGAGTTGTTGTTCGGGGCCTGTTGTAGCCGGGAGAACCACGGGATAAGACGGGGGCTCGTGGGTGATCGGCAGACCCAGTGCGGGTCATCTGTGTGAATGGTGTGGTGGCGCCTTGCGCCATCGCTTGTGTGCGGCGGTTGTTCCGGGTGTGACCGGATCAGTGAGGTATCACGGGGTGTAGGGGAGCGGACAGGGAATTCTCCGGCCGGAGACGATGGAAGTGAGAAGCCCGCATGTGGTGGGCTCGATAGATAGTGTGGTTTCAAATGTCTTGCGCAGCCTCAGGATCCAGGCTCGACGGAGGCAAGCCATCAGTCGGTACTGAGTGCGCTGGTGTGGCAGTCGCCTAACAGTGAGACCGACCGGCAGAACGTCGAATAGCTCTGGATGCGTTCTGGTTTCGCATCGCGACCGTTGTGTTTGGCGTGGGGATAATTCGCGCGCTTTCAGAGTTCAATATTTGGGTGTGGGGTGAGTAGGGTTCGTCGTCGTGGCGTAGTGGTGCGATGGCTATCTGTATGCTGGCGTTTCCGCGGCGCGGTAGCTTGGTCAGTTGTCTTGATAGCCTTGCTTATCGCGGGGGCGCACTCAGGAAGCTCGCCAGATTCTGCTTGCCGTGGGCTTCCTCGGCCGGTTCATTCTCTGCACGGTGTACCGGATGTCGAATCGTCGGTCGTGCCCTGAGCTGGGTAGTGCGCCGTACGGAGCCTCCGATGCCCTCTCGTGAGGCGCCGGCTAGGCCAAGTGCGGCACATCAGTCGTAGCAGGATTCCTGATGGTCGTCTCACGATGGGGGGCTCATTGTGGTCGGCTGTGTGTGTCGCATCGTGGGATGCCGCGACGTTGCAGTGCGGTGCGGATGGTGGTGTGGGCGACACCAAGACGTTTGCCGATTCGGTCGAGTGAATTGCCGTTGCGGTAGCAGGTCACGGCTTGGTCGATTTCGTCGGTGGTGAGGCGTCGCTGTCGTCGAATGTCAGTGTCGTTGGCGTGGAGGACGTTGAGGGTGCTGCCTTGGCGAGTCGCCATTGGTCGGCAAGCTTCTTGACGGATAGCCCAGCTTCGTAAGCCGCCACGATCGCTGCTCGGTCCCTGTCAGCGAGCCGTCGTCCTAGAGCGTGCGGGTGGGACATGCGGGTGGGGGTGTCTGTTGGTGTGTTGGTTACCGTTTTGTTCGCGCAGGGTGTCGACGGGCCGGAACATTACTTCGGGGCCATCTACCAGTACGGACCGGTTCGTATGCTGACACGTTGGGCCCACGTCAAGGGAGTAGGCAGAGCTCTGCCTACTCCCTTACTCCGTTTTGAGGTCGACTTTTCGACGGGATCCGTGAAGTTTGGCCGGCGTCGTTCGGTGCGAAGTTCGGCGGTGCCCCAGATCTGTGGATTTGCTGCCCGGTGCGTGAACGGCGATCGGCCAGTAGGGGTTCGGGCACTGATTAAACACGTCAGGGTTGGGCTCGACGAGTCTTGCATCTCAGGACGGCCACGCCGGGCGGCGCTACTTCGCGACCGGCCGGAGCTCGTGCACGAACTCGGTGAATGTGGCTCGCAGATCTCCGGTCATGCGTGTCTTTGCGACGGTGAGTGCCGACATCCTGCTGAGTACGAGGTACCAGGCCTCGGGAGTCTCGATGATGTGGCTCAAGGCGGTCCATCGAACCCGTGATCCGATCAGGGGATGGGTCGTGGTGATGCCCTCGTCGTCGAGGGTCATGTGGCATCCGTTTTCGCACCAGGACGACCACCCGTGTCATGGAAGACCATCGCCGGGGCGGCTGATACCAACCTGATACGTGGTCTGACAGGGGTCTTCGGCTCGTCGCCGGCCGGGATAGGCGAGGTTGCGCGCCTTCGGTCGGGCAGGGGAAAATTTCAGGCTGAAGATATACAAGAGCGCGACCTCGGCCGACGACCCGCACGGCAGGGCGCCGACTATCGCCCTGTCGGACGGGAGGAGGAAGCCCCAGTGCTCATTATAACCGGGCACTTCCTCCCTATAGATTCCTCGATAACATGTCCGGAGTGATTCGGAAACAGATGTAGCCAAATGTCGCTGAAACCACACCGCCATTCCGAAAAATCGAGGTTTGTTACCAATCTCGGTAGTCCTTTATGGCCACGATGTTGATCATAAGTTCACTTCTATCATTTCATTCCACGCTTGAATCGCTCTGTTAGCCAGTTCGGGGCTGGTCGCCTTCAGTCCGATGAAGAAATTTTGGGCTAGTTCGGTAAGCATTGATTCGAGCTCGTTTCGTGTCATAGTCTCGAATTCGGGATGCGGGACCCAGTCAGTTCGCGACGCGCATTGAATTTCGACATGCTCCCCTATTGGTCGAAACGTCAAAGTTCGCTCTACGCCTTGGGGGTACATGTCAACTTTTCCTGTATGATTCTCGCGAAGGCTTACCATGAGGGCTGGAAGTTGCTCCATGAATGCCGATAACTCGTACCCGACGTCGTGCTGCCATTCCTCCTGTCCGAACCCTCCGATCTGGAAGACGCCAACTCCAGCTTCTTCCATCATGTAACACCCGGTCATGATAAATTCCCTATAACCGGACCTCGGCTCAATTTCCAACTGGATAGCAGACCCCGCATCGGGCGGAGCTGTAGGGACGAATGCAACATGAAAACCCATCTTTACCTCATCTAATCGGAAATGCAGTTATGTACGCGCCGTCGGGATCCTCGGGAGAGGGATCGGTTCGGGGGACAAGAAATGCTTGCGTGGCTGGTATTATATCTCCATCTGGCGTAATTACCTGCCCGAGTCCGGCCGGAATGGGGACCTTGTACGGTGCAGTGGCGCCCGGGCGGTAAGCGCCTTTAAGAAATGCTGCGGCAAGCTCATTATCCAGCCACTGCCCCTGTTCGGTCCCTGTACCGCCCGCGCGCCCTCTCAGCTTGTTCGTGTTCTTCTTGCCTGCGCCGTGCGTATTGAAGGTATGGCCAAATGTCTTCTGGCTCTTCCAACTCCAGTTCCATTCTTGGTAGCAGCTACGTCCCCTGCATGTTGGCGCGTCGTCGCGGCTGCCGTCGCCGTCCTTGTCGCCGTCAAGCCAGTCGCCGACATCGCCCCAACTGGGCCATGCGCCGGTGAGATCGAAACTGTTGATCGGGTCACCATTTACGTAATCGTAGTTGTTAGCCGAGGCACCGGACACGGGGTCTATCTGAAGGAACCGCCCCAGGCTCGGCAGGTAGGTCCGGGCTCCCATCTCGAGGGCTTGTTGACTGGCGACGTGTTCGATGGGGACGGTGTGTTGGCCGAGCCATCCGAAGTCCATCCCACCCTCTGCGGTGGCCGGGATCGGGATGTCACCGATGGTGCCGGTGGCGGGGTCGATGTTTTGGCCGTAGGGGTCGTAGAGGTGGACTGTGCCGGTGCGGGTAGCGGTGTGGTCGGTTGTGAGCAGGATGTCGCCGTGGATGTTGGGATAGGACCAGTTGGCGGTTTTGGTGTTGGTGTAGCTCTTGGTGAGCAGAGCACCGCCGGGCAGTTTCAGCACTCGTTGGCGCAGAGTTCCGGAATCGTCGAGGACGAAGTCGGGCCCGCCGGCGTTGGAGGTGAAGCCGTAGCGGGTGACTTGTGCGGGTTTGTCGTTGTCGCGGACGGTTCGCGTGGTGATGCGGTCGGTGACGTCTCGGGTGTAGACGATGGAGCGTCCGGCCGCGGTGGTGGTGGAGATGTGTCGGAGGGTGGAGTCGTATCCGAGTGTGTCGGTACCGATTTTGGTGGTGTTGCCGTAGGTGTCGTAAGTGAATGCCAGGGTGGTGGCCCCGTTGGTGGATAGCAGCCGGTCGGCGTCGTCGTAGCAGTAGTTGGTGGTGACCGGTTGGGCGCCGTTGAAGCTGTCGGTGAAGGTGGTGCGGTTGGTATTCAGCCCCGCTTTCTTGTTCGGTCCGCAGCCGTTGTCGCCGGCGAAGCTGTAGGTGAGCTTGTGGTGGGGCACGGTGGCCGCGACCAGGCGGCCGACACCGTCATAGGTATAGGAACTGTTGTAGGTGGTGCCGGGACCAGCGGTGTCGGTGATGGTTTCGTCGGTGATGCGTTGGTCACGGGATCGGGTGACCGTACTGGCGACAGTGGAGCCCGATACCTTCCACGAGAGGCCGGTCGTCGAGCCGGCATCATTGTGGTTGACCGCGAGGTTGGATCCGTTGCCATAGGCGACTTTGTCCAGGATTCCCGCGGTGTAGCCCGGGGTTGCGACCCTGGCCCCGTCAAGGTCCAGGCCGGTCAGTCGGGACGCGTCATCCCAGTGGTAGTTCAGGGTGGAGGTAGCCGCCTTGACCGCAGTGGTTTCGCTGATTTTGCGCCCGGCAGGGTCGTAGGCGTTGGTGGTGGTGACCCCGCCTGCGTCGGTGTAGGACACGGTCTGGCCGAGCAGGTCGATCGTGGCGGTGGTCGATCCGCTGTTGTCGCTGACTTTCAGTTTCAGCGGGTTGCCGTCGACGGCGTAGTCGTAGGTGATGGTGCGGGCCGGTTTGTCACCCATCGCCGGGAACGACTTCTCGACAATGCGGTCACGGGCGTCGTAGCTCACACACGACCACGGCTCACTGTTGGTGCGGGCAGCGACAAGACGGCCTGCGCCGTCGTACACGGACTCGACCGCGTTGGCTGATCCGTCCGAGTTCTTGGGTCCCCGAACGGTTTTGACCATGCCGCCCTGGTTGGCAGCTGGGGAGTTCGATTTACAGGGGTTCGAGCGGGTTTCGCGGTCCCCGTAGTAGGTGACAGTGCCGCGCTTGTCGGGATTGGTGACGTCACCGGCAGGCAGGGCTGCGGCCAGTTGGCGCAGGTAACCTTGGCCGGGCTTTTCGATCAGCATCCGGCCGGTCAGGTTGATGCCGCCCGGGTCTCCGGTTTTGGAGACTGCCAGCCCGAGCACGGGGTCGATCCCATTGTTGGGGTCGGAGTAACTTGTCGCGAGTTTCTTCGCGGGCGCGCGTTCGGTGTCGCCGCCGGAGGTGTTCTCAGCGATCTGGTCGGTTTGGAGACCGTAGCGGGGTGCCAGGTTCTGCCCTGGCACTGTGACCGAGGATCCGGAGCCCGGGGGTTTCCAGGTGAAATCGAGTGCCCCGGTTTTGCCGCTGCGGTTGTAGTAGTCGACCCGGACTCGATGCCAGCTACCGGCTGCGGTGTTGGTGTAGGTGCCCGGGACAGCGCTGGCGGCCTTGTCGGTCCAGCTGTCCACAATGAGCACGTCATCGATCCACAACCGCACGCCATCGACAACCGTGAACCCAAGTGTATAGTCGCCGGTCGCGGGGAACTTGATCTCGCCGGTGAATCGGCCTGACCAGCCGTCCTTGTTCGCGACCGGCGGGGTCGATCCCCAGCTACGTTTCAGGCTGCCGTCTGCGGAGCCGACACCGGTCGCCCAGTCTTTCGGAACTCCGGAGGTGAACGGGTTGTCATAGAACGCGGCTTCCAACCCGGCCAGATTCTTGTCGTACCGAGTATTGGTGTGAGGCATCGTGTTCGCGCACTGCGGGGTCGGCAACTGCCCGGTGAAACAGGCCGCTGGAGCCGGACCATAACTGTCGGTCGGCCGATCCGCGTGGTCGTAGATCACCGTCGAGCGGCGACCGGTCGAGTCAATCGTGGCTGTTCGCTGGTCTTTCGCGTTCCATTCGCTGCGGACGGTGTCGCCAACGGCGTTAGTCGAGGCAAGAAGGCGACCAGCATCGTCCCAGGTGACAGTGTTTTCCGGTGGCGAGTTGAGCCCGCCGATCCCATCGACGTTGACGATCGCTTGCCTGCCGCCGATGTCGTAGCCGTAATAGTGGGTGGGCCGTTTGCCCATGTAACCGCCATCGGAGGACGGTCCGGTGACAGCGACAGCCCGCAGGCGTTCAGGCACCCCGGGTACTTCGACGAACTGTTTGTACTGGATTGCCGTGTGTACCAGTGCCTGGGAGGGGAACTGTTGGATCGAAGCCCAGTCGTGGCCCAGGTTCCCGCGAACAAAGCTCAACGGTCCGATACTGGCGAGGAGCTCCTGGCGTTTGACTTCGCTGCTGGTCTTGCGATATTCCTTCTGAACATCAGCGAGGTTGGTGTAGCTGAAGTCCTGCATAGCCGCACCGGGGTTCTCGATCCGAGCGACTACGTTCAGCAGATACCACAACCGGGTTTCGGTGCCGTCCCAATAGGTGATTCGGCACAACTGCTGCGCGGGAGCGGAGTTGGCCCCCGCAGGAAGCGACGCCCCGCCGTAGCAACTGTTACTGCCATCGGTGTTGTAGTGCAGGGTGTGCGAGCGCCCCGACACCGGGTCGACAATCTCGGTCAGCCGTGACGGGGAACCTCGGTAGCGGTACTGCAATGACGCGGGCTTCTTGCTATCGAGCACGGTCGACACCTCAGCGAGAGTGCCGTCGGGATTGAACAGCGACACCACCCCGTTCTCGGTCACCGAGAGTCGGCCACGGGCGTCGAAAGCCACGACGCCGTCGCGTCCTGGTGGCGGAACGTATCCACCCGAGGTGCGGGCCCAGCTATGTTTGCCGCCCGCACCGTCGGTGAGCACCACCGCACCGTCGAGCATCGCCGCGTGGCTGTAGTTGCTGGCCGGCATCGACAACGTCCAACCGGCCGGCAACAGCGGCGGATCAGCAGGATACAGCCACTGGGCTGGCGCGATCCGCGGCACCAGATTATGCATGCGCATACCACCAGCGGCGCCCTGAGTGCTCTTGACCCACAACACCATTGCCGGTGAATCAGCGGAATGGTGATACAGCTCAACCTTGATCGGCACCCGCTGACCATCGGTCAGTGACACCTCGTCGTCACGTTTTGGACCGGCCTCGGTGAATTTGTCATGGAAGATGCCACCGGCTTCGGGGTTGTCGTAGACCAGCCGATCGCCAACCCAGATCTTCGCTCCAGGGGTGTGCGCGCCAGCGAAACGGTAGTCGCCAGCGACCGGGGCCCGGAAATACCCCTCCCACCGGACCATGAACCCCTCGGTACTCAGCCCGGGCGGCACGGGATCCCGGCTGGTTTCGTCGTGCCACATGTTGCTCCAGTGCAGATCCACCTGAGATTCGGCCCGCACCAGCACAGCGGCGGCGTCGTCGGGGGAACCATCGCGGTTGGCATCGTTGAAATACGAGGCCCGCACGCCCCGGGACTCACCTTGGCGCGAGTTGTAGGCGAAATTGACCCCCGCAGGCCCACCCAGCGCCGAGAAGATCGGACCCGCGGCATCGAAACGAACGTTGCCGTTGAACAGGTTCACCGTCACCGGCCCCAGCGAATCTGTCGGGGTCGGTTTCGGATCACCCGTGCGCTGATCGATGGTGAAATGACCGACCCAGCTCGCCGGTGTCGGCGTCTGCGCACCCTTGGCGACAGTCTCGACGGTCCAGGTGTATCGGCCTCCGTTCGCCACCACATTGCGGGGCACCGTCCACTGCGGTTCCGGCAGGCACCCCGACTGCGCCACGCTGCCAGTGCGACCGTCGAAACCGGTCGACACCTTGAAGCAATACTTCGCGCCTTCCGCAGCGCCGGTGGCCGCGACCTTCAACATGGGTGTCTCGGAAGCCAGAATGGCGTTGTCGGCAGGGGCGACCAGCACCGTTTTCGGATCCTCTTCCGCCCGCTGCCGCGGACCCGCACCAGGACTGTCGACCGCCCCAGCGCGCGCCAACGGCACGAAGTCGGCGTCGGGCAGAGGGGGCTCCGGTGCGAGCTCGAGCTCCGAGGACGGGCCGTCCCCTGACGCCAGCAACGGCACGGCCCGCGTCGGCGGCGGAGCCGCCGCACTCGGCGGCGGAGCCGCCGCACTCGGCGGCGACACCATTATCTGCGCCAATGTCGCGA
The DNA here is from genome assembly GCF_044547795.1 of Nocardia sp. NPDC052316. Classification (NCBI taxonomy): domain Bacteria; kingdom Bacillati; phylum Actinomycetota; class Actinomycetes; order Mycobacteriales; family Nocardiaceae; genus Nocardia; species Nocardia sp. NPDC052316. The sequence continues at coordinate 225,311 of NZ_JBIUBB010000001.1, read as the reverse complement.
CCAGAAGAACTGACAGCGCCACCGCGCTCAAGCGATACCAATTAGCAGGGAACCAACGCACCAAAGCGTCGCCCTGACGGCAAAACTTCATCACACTCCACAATCCCCGAGCCCATAGACGGGCGCCGTAAATCTGACAGAACAGCAGCAACCGAATCAATCCATTCCAGACGGAATTCGTGATGCGGGAACTACACACGCCGCAACTCGTATTACAAGTCGCGGACTTCAGTGCCCTACCTCAGGTTCCCGTTCAGGGCCAATCCTCCAATTCGTTACCAGGACAGTATGTTTGGAATCTACGTGTCGATCAGCCTGCGGTTGACTCGAAACCAACATGTAACCCATGTGGATTCGACACACCAGCCAGTCATCCCACGCGGCAACAGAAGGGATAGAGGTCAATAGTCATATCAGCAAGACATCTCAAAGAATCGAACGCTCTGACGATCTCGCAACGCTGACGATGTACAGACGTACGGCATTGCCGCGCAACTGGTTTGGAGGCCCTACTTCAAGGCGTTAGTCATCGATGCACGCTTCCCCACCTGGGATTGACTGATACCGAACGATATTGGGACGAAGACCCCCTGCCACCCGGATAACGGTACAGTTGGATCAAATGGGGAGCCACCGTCCGTGCCGACTGGGGAGCTAGGCGCAGCACAGGAGCCGAACGCCTCTTGCGTCCGCCAAAGTAGCTACACGGCAACGACAGTCGAAATTCGGCTGCATACCGATCGCTTCGTTGCCTCATGCGGCTTTGCCCGCGTGCGGCGTGGCGCCGCGGCGGGTGGAGGAAGCCGCTCTGCGACCTGGCGATGGGATTGACGACGGTCGAGGGCAGGGCTGTGACCAGGACAGTCACGACCACCCACCAGCAGGCGGACAACCCGGGGAATCGGCCGACTTCGCATACGTGTCGACGTGGACCGGGTGGGCGTATGTGACGTTCGACGGCAACCTCGCGCGATCGATCGTCGGCTGGACTGCCATATGTCAACGGCGACCGCGCTGGTATCCAAGGCGCTCAACATGGCCGTGTGGCGTCGTGAATACCAGATGCGCTCGGTCGAGCCCGGACTGATTTCCCCCCGGGACGTCAGGCGGTCAATACACGTCGGTGAAATTCACCGAAGACCTTGACCTGTAAGGACCTCTCGGCATCCACGGTTCTGTTGGGGATGCCTATGTGGCGAGTCGGCCGCTCGAATCTCACCCGCCACCACACACTGGGAACGGCATCACCGAAGCGATGTCATCAAGCGCGGCGACGACTTGTTGTGGCTGGGCCTTGTTGCACATTGAGCGGTTCTCGGTCCCGTCGGTGGCGAGATCGGTCACCTTCAACGTGTAGTCATCCTCGCCGGAGGTGTTGCCGCCCTGGTGACCAACCAGGTCGATATCCACCAAAACCGGTGCGGCATCGTCCCATTGAGCCCAGGCACGGCTCGGGACCTGCGGTTTCAGCAGGTCCCGGGGCTTGGGGTGGAATGGGTGTGAAGGGCGGAATAGGTGATCCGTGTACCCGAGAGGCGACTTGGTTACGGCTGATCTTCGCTGCTCATCCCAGGTATCCCCGCACCGAAATCGTTGTGTGTCAGCATGTTCTGTGTCATTGGATGGACGCGGGTTGGTGAGGCAGTGCGAAATGCCTGCCACGGCGAAGATCGAACGGGATTGTTGGGTACGGAGTTCCGTGCTCGATGCAGGGACGGGTCATCTCATTACACCTCGAGAGATCGGGCGCGGCCGGACCAGGTGAGCCGGGGCGCACTGTGGGGAATGTGTTGGGCGTGGTCGCTTGCCGCCGTGACACCGTCAGCGCCCACGTGGCAGGCCGTCGTTTGTGGCAGGTAAACAGGCTTCTCAGACGCGAAGCATCGGACGGGAAGTCGGTGAACGGACAAAGCTCTGATCCTGGAAGAACAGGATCAGAGCTTCATGTCGACAATCGTCGAAAAGCTTGGGGGAGAAGGAGTTCGCCGCAGATCAAGGCGATGACACAGCGGTATTGCCGCATTTATTGTCACCTAAGGTAGTTGATCTTGTCAACAGGGCGAGGAAGTCTCGCCCGAAACCGCTGGTAGACGAGGTGCCGACAGAAGCGATCCAGAGCTAGCCGAGATCAATCTCCGGATATGCCGAGGGGTGCGTTCGATCGTTGAGTCAGCCGCGGGCTGGGGCATCCTCGCGTGTACGGCAGCACGAGTGGATCGACCTCGCCGCCGACGCCAATCAGGATCATCCCCGTCTGCGCGAGCGACGGGGGGCATGAACCGGCATATACAGAACTATTGCTGAGTCCGTACACCACCGCTGCGTGTTGAGATGCCGCGGCGTTGGAGTGCGGTGCGGATGGTGGTGTGTGCCAGGCCGAGGCGTTTGCCGATTCGATCGAGTGACTCACCGTTTCGGTAGCTAGTCACAGCGTGGTCGATCTCGTCATTGGTGAGACGTTTTTGTCGGCGGATGGTGGTGCCGCTATCGCGGAGAATGTTGAGGATGCTGCCCTTGGCGAGTTGCCATTCGCTGGCAAGCTTCTTCATGGATGAGCCGGCGTCGTAGGCTGCTACGAGCCGAGCTCTGTCGGTGTCTGTGAGCCGTTGTCGTAGGGCGTGTGATTTGGATGAGGGTTGGGGAGAGCAGCTATTTGCGGTTTGGTCACCGTCTTGTTCGCGGAGGGTGTCGACTGGTCGCATGGTGATTTCAGGCCCATCTACCAGCACTGACTGGTTCGTATGCTGACACGTTGGGCACACTCAGCGGACAGGGTCCGCATTGATTATCCGGATCCCAGGGTTCTTTCAACAGAGCTTCGGGATCTTTTACTTTTTGGCAGCAGTCTTGCCAGCGTGGTGGCCCACTTTCGCGCGGACTCGAACTTCGGGGGGGGGGGGGCGTCATGGAGCGTTGAACGCTCGGCAAGCGGGCTGACCGGGTCGGCGCCGGGCTAAGGTTCGATGGCGGCGCGGTATCAACCCCTCGATATGCTCGGATGCGATGCAGCGCCGGAATCGGGCAGCTCGCCTAGTCGCGGAACGCTGCGACGAGCTGTCTGCCTCGAGCAGGAGGACGGACAGCAACAGCGGGCACTACAAACTTGAATACGTGGCTGGTAGCGGAAGCTCGTGATCGAGACGTTCGGTGTTGTGCGCACCGCCTATCCGAGCAATTAATCACACGAGAGACAATTTGTGATTCATCTATCATTCTTGATTCCGGATAATTCTTCACCTTTGTGCAAGACCTGGGACTATTCCAAGGTTGATGATCCTGCAAATCTCGGGGAACTGGATCTGATCTACAGTTACTTTCTTGTCGATGTCGAAATAGTCATAAATGACACCATTTTCCTCATCTCGGGAGATGTATATGTGACCCTTGTCGATATAGCGCTGGGGCTACGTCATGTGGCCGAGGATATTTCCCGAGGCAATAACTCCACGTTGCATTTCGCGGAGCACGACGAGGTTCTTCAGTTTCTCCGGACTGGTGATGGAATATTGGTGGGATCGTCCACGAAACCACTACGAGCAAAGGTGGAAACCGAGGAGTTGCTCGACGGGATCGCCGCGTTCTTGCGATCGGCATACTCCGCATTGACTGAAGAAGTTGCCGGTCTACGCAATAACTTGATGGTGCGGGCGATTGTCGCACCTTGGAGTGAGGGTGATCCGCTGGAGAAGGATGAAATGACCGATCCAGATTCAGTTATTTTCCCTGGCGAGGTTGAATAGATAAGGCCGATGCTGCCGAAATTCTTCAATCAAGCCGGACGGATGGCGTACTTTGCAGGAACCCGACACCGAGGATGCCCGTATCGTGCATGTGGAGGGTTGGGAGCATTCGAATGGAACGGCGCTCGTCATCGACCCCAAACGTGGAGCCCCTGAGTTCGTCGCGGCGGTTGGCGAGTTGGCGTGCGGTGTCGCGTAACCCCGGCGCTATGGTCGACCCCGACTGCCAACGGCCAACCACGAACCGCGGCGTTGACTGCTACCGCGGCTCGCCGAGGCTTCCGGGCGCGCTGCGGGGTCGGTCGAGAGCAGCTGAACTGCGGGCTGCCACAAGCGAATCAGTAATTGGAGGTCGGGCACATCCGACCTACATACGGTCGGTTCGTATGCCGGTTCGCCACCGTTTCGGGCGAGGCGGTCGGCCGCGATGACCAGCTCGGCGACCAGTCGTAGGTGTTCTTGGTCGGTCTCGGCGACGGTGGTTTCGATCAGGTCGTCGATGGCGGCAGGCAGGGGGAGCACGTATCGGGCGACGATTTGTGCCGCATCGTGGATTTCGATTCGTCGGCGGTGTAGCCGCTCCTTCGATGAGGCGTTCCAATCGTCGGCCCACTTCGGCCGGAAGACGACCTGGGGTGCGGCGGCAGTCAGATCCCGCCAGGGCGGGTATAGCTGTCGCGCGGTGCGCGAGTCGCGATCCAGTCGCAGCAGCTGTGCGACGGCCTGTGCCGTGGACCGGGCCGTCACCGCAACCAGCGCGGCGAAGAGGAACAGTCCTGGCTCGCCTGAGGCGAGGCCATCGGAGACGAGATCGTACGTGCGCTGGGTCAGTTCGCTGCTGACTCCGGCCGCGTCCAAAGCAGCGGAAACAACGATCGAGCACACGGGCAGAAAGTTGGCGACGCCGAAACACACCGTGGCCACCACCATGATCATCTCCCACCGCGTGGTCGCCCGCCATGCTATGGCTCGATATCTCAGTGCGCACAGGTAGCACGAAACTACTAGCGGCAGAATCGAATACACCCCGATGTAGGCGCCGTATCGCCAGCCTCCGTAATCCGCGATGGACGCCATTCCGTGTACTCGCGCCGGACTGCTCAACGCCAGGAATACGACGCCGACAACCACCGACAGCACGATCACGATCTTGAACCGGATTCGGAAATGCACCCTGCCGTACTCGCGGAACATCACCATCCCGAGTCCGCATGCCCAGGCCGTTACGGTCAGCCAGTGCCAGAGATCGAAAACCGTGGGTAGGCCGCCGGGGACAACTCCGGCTACCTGGCGTGCGATGACCGGCTCACGCAGGATGGCCGCTGCGGCATCGAAGCCGAGCACGGTGTTGATCAGGCTGCCGAACATGGTCGTGCGCGGGGTGAGGACGGGCCGGAGGATCGCGATGACAACGATGAACACCGTCGCAGGCAACGTGGCCCAGATCGGCAGGTGGTCGCCCGGCCACATGCACTACAGCTCTTTCACCATCGGGTCGCGGCGTGGTCCGATGGTGCGCGCACGGGCGGTGATCAGGTTTGCGAACAGCTCCGCTTCGTACTCTTCGCTCGAGGCGTAGCTGGATAGTCCACGGGCGGCGCGGACGGTGGCGGGGTCGATCTCGTGGTCCAGTGCCAATTCACTGGCCAGTCTCGTCAACTCATCGGTGGGGATCGACGTGTCCTGCCCGTGGCCGAGCAGCATATGACCGACCTCATGCAGAGTTACGTGCAGGTCTACCGCGGGATCGGCGGACTGCCGAAGCAGAATCACGTCGCAGTCCGTGCACGCCAGCCACAGCCCGCACAACCCTACCGGGGCGGTCGGCGGGAGCATCAATCGCACGATCCGGCGCCCGCGCGTGTGCTCGACCGACGCGATGAACTCCTCGACTGTCCAGTCCACCGGCAGCTCTAGACGGTCGACAATCGAATGCAGCCGGGCACGCGTAGAAACCTGACCTCGGATAAGTTTCCACTCGAGGGCAGGGACTTTGCGCGGAAACCGGTTCATGCCACCTGCCTCGCTGACCGGCGCGACGGTGGAGGTGTCAACGAGTTCTGGTTCGTCGGCGCAACCGCCGGCTCGCGCTGCTGCGTCGAGCGGGTGAATGTAGCTCGGGGTCCAATCACGATTTCCCCCTTACCCTTACAGATCGGGTTTACCAACCGCGCATCAACAACGGCGTCATTGCCGCTGGCACAGCGCTTATCGTCGAAAGGTCCATTCGACGGAACTCGACATCATTGCTTGTCCCCGAACTCAGGCTAGCATGTCGGCACCGGGCGCGGTCTGCGATCTCGAGTCTGGTGGAGCGGCTGCTCAGCTGGTGCGTTCAGGTCGGTGATGTTGCCGGAGTACGGATTTCGGCGCGCACGGGCAAGCGTCGAGGGTGCAGCGTCACCGCAAGGGCGGTTTCCTATCGGTGTAGGAAAGCGCACGCAGGCGGCGATCGTGGACCGGGCAATCGCGGCTCGTCGAGAGCCGACAGGTCACCGATGCGTTTGCGGGCGCAAGGCCGTCAGGCGACGGCGGCAGGACCGCCGCCTGACGAATCCGTCCGCGAACCTAGCTTCGCGAACCGTAGCTGGCGAGGTGATCAGGATTGTCGACGAATTTGCGCATCTCGGTGAACATCTGCGCAGCGCCGCCGAGCGACCACCCACCATCGACGGGTATGAGTGCTCCGGTGACGTAACTCGCCATCGGTGAACTCAACCAGAGGCAGCAGTCGGCGATCTCCTGCGTGGTTCCGAATCGGGCCAGTGGCACCGACTCGGTGACGACCTGTTCGATCTGTGGATTCGGAGCCAGCCGCGCCATCCCCTCGGTGCCGGTGATCGGACCGGGAATGACCGCGTTCACTCGGACACCCGCCGCGCCCCACTCGATCGCGCACACCCGGGTCAGCATGTCGACCCCCGCCTTCGCAGAGCATGCGTGCACCTGCATCGGCATGGGAATCGATGACTGCGGGGCGGAGATGGTGATCACCGACGCGCCGGGTTTGCGGAGGTGCTCGTACCCCGCCCGCAGCACGTTGTACGTGCCGGCCAGGTCGATGCCGATGACGGCGTTGAACGCGTTCGACGATATGGCGGTGACCGGCGCGGGGAAATTGCCCGCCGCGCCGGAGACGAGTACGTCCAGTTCACCGAATCGGTCCCGCGCCGAGGTCAACGCCGCGGCGACGGCGTCGAACTCACGCACATCGGCAGCGAATCCGAGCACCGAGCCGCCGTGCTCGTTCAGTTCGGCGACGGCCGCGTCGACCTTCACCTGTTTACGGGACAGCACCGCGACGCTGGCTCCCGCCTTCGCATACGCGTGTGCGATACCGAGATTGATACCGCTCGTACCGCCCGCCACGAAAACGCTGCGGCCCGAGTAGTCGAACGGCTGACTCACAGTCATGGGGTTCCTCCTGCTACGAACTCGGCACCGGCAGGACTTGCACCGTGCACGTCGCCGTCGCCACCAGCTTGTCGGATCCGTTGTGTGCTTCCGCGGCGAGGAAAATGGCCGTTCGTCCACCCTTGCGCACCTCGGTGTGCAACCTCAGCCGTTCTCCGGCGAACACCGGGCGCATGTAATGCGTCGTCATGTCCAAACTCGTCGTCGGACCGCGCGCGGTCAGGTAGCTGAGCGCCCCGAAGAGGTCATCGATCATCGCCGAAAGAAATCCACCCTGCAGCAGGCCGACGGCGTTCGCGTACTGCTGCGGCACTGCCACTGTCGCGGTCAACGATCGAGCGGGAACGTACTCTTCGAACTGCATGTCCAAGGTCTTCGTCGACGGCGGAGGTAGCAGGAGGTTGACTCCGGGCGGGATCGGAAAGCTGCGCAGCATGGCGAATGTGTGCTCGAGGATCTGTTCGTGCCCGTGAATCGCTTCATCGCTCATGAGTGCCTCCTTTATCGCGGCTGCGTTGCGCCGCTGTCAGAAATGATTCCAATATCGTGTTGAACCCCGGTGCACGTGCGACGGCATGCCCGGCGCCGGGTACTTTGGCCCGCTGCGCACCCAGCCGGGTGGCGATGGCATCGCACAGTCGCTCGAGCCCGGTGTTGTGCTCGCCCGAGGCAACCAGCGTCGGCACGTGTGCCTCGACGATGGCATCGAAGCGCGGCTTCGCCTCCCGTGGGGAACGAAGGTTGCGCCACAGTCGCATGGCCCGGCGAATGTCTTCTTCCTCCTCGACCGGCATCTTCCGGGCCACGCCGGCCATGGCGTAGAACTCACGCTCGGCCTGCACGTCGTCTGCGTCCGCGGCGAATCGGTCGGCCAGGGCCGCCAGTTCACGCACGGATTCGTCGTCCTCGGCGGCGACGAACAGCGGCACCTCGATCAGGGTCAGCGACCGAACCAGGTGTGGCAGTCTGCCGGCCGCGATACTCGCGCCCAAACCCCCGTACGAGAAGCCGACGAGATGCACGCCGTCGGGTCGCTCCGCGATGAGCTCCGTCAGGTCGTCGGCGTCGGCGAGGAAGTCCTGCCGTGGCGTAGCGGGGTTGGGTGCATAGCCCCGACGACTCGGCATGATCAGCGACCAGCGGGCCGCGAGTTCCTGTTGCCGGGCCCACGTCACCCGCGCGGGCAGCCCGCCGTGCACCAGGACGACCGGCGGCCCGGTCCCCGACCGGTGGACGAACAGGGGCGGCGCGGTGGATTCTCCTGCGGTCATAGCCCCTCCTCACCCCGAACGATGGCTGCGTAGCGCTCCGGCATGAGCTCCTGGCTCCCCCTTCCCGCGGCGCGAAATCCACGCGCCGACAGCATGATCAGTTTAAGCGTCGCAGTCGTTTCCAGTGCGAAACATCGATGAATGAACTCGGAGCGGTTATCCACGCCGCTCGCTTCCGCCCTGTCGCTAACGGACGGCCGCCGCGGTCGACTCCGGCTGGGAGAGGTCGTATCTCTTGGCGAGTTCTCGCTCGAACGAGCCCGCCCACGATTCCAGACGGTCGACATTGCGCCGCATGTCGCGGAAGCACTGGTCGGCGGTCTTGTCGGTGATCAGGTCCAAGTGCAGCTGTGTGCAGATAGGTTCCTTGCTGTACTCGAGGAACATGTACTCGTCCGTCGGGCGGGTTTGCGTCGCGAAGGCCCGCAGGTTCGCTTGCATGCGCTGCTGAATGCCGTGGAATCGTTGTGCGATGGGGTGGAATTCGGCGGCCGCTTCTTCGTTGGCGATCAGGCCGCGGAAGAGCAACTGGGCGGGCAGTGCCCAGTAGAACGAGGTGTCCCAGATGACCTTGGTGAACATGGCGGGCGCGTGTCCGAAGATCGGGTAGTTGTTCAGGTAGACCGGAAAGTAGCTCGGCCAGAGGTCTTCGAGCAGCAGCTGGTTGTACGTGTCGGCGACAGCCTCGGTCAGTCGGCCTTCGCGGTCGAGTTCGATCATCCGCGTGGTGATGGTGTTGGTGTAGGCGATCCAGTCGGAGCCCGGGCTGTAGAAGGCGTCGAGGAATACGGCTGCCTCGCCGACGCAGGACCATCGATGGTGCGAAAACACTTGCTTGGAAAAGTAACTCGCGTTGCGCACCTTGAGAAAGTCGATGATCTCGGCCTGCTCGACGAACTCGGCGAGCGTCGGTTCGTATTCGGCGAGCCAGCGGCGAGCCTTCGTCTCGGTCGAGTAGGTGCTGAAGGGGTGGACGTTCTCGTCGGTCACGATGCCGACGCTGGTGTTTCCCGACGACAGCGGGATCATCCACACCCAGTAGCCGGTACCCATCAGATGATTGGTGGAGAACCACCGGCGCTCCTGGGTTTTCGGCGTCCAGGTCGGGCTGGTGGCCGCCGCCATCTTCTCTACGTCGTACTCACCGCGGAAGCGCCACCAGGCCGCGTTGATCTTGTGCGCACTCGGCCTGCCCAGCCCGAGTTTGCGTTGGATCAGCCGGTGGCGCCCCGAGGCGTCGACGACGAAGCGCGCCCGGACCGTGCGTTCGGTGCTTTCACCGTCCAGTTCGTAGTGGACGACGTGATCCTCGTCGTCGGCGGCCAGGTCGACGTCGGTCACCTTGGCCAGCTCGACGAGGTCGACACCGAGTTCACGATCGCCGCGCCGCAGCTCTCGTTCCAGGATGCCGCGATCGATCTGATACGAATGCACGCGCGGGAACCGCCGCGAACCGAGCTCGGGCCTGGCCTCGAAAGGCCCGCGGGCATCGCCGAAGAACAGGCGCAGCCCGAGCTTGGGCAGTTGCTGCCGGTTGAAATGGCCGCTGAGGCCGAGCTGTTCGGCGAAGTAGTGCGAACCGGCTTCGACCGCCGATTCACCCACCTTGTAGGCGGCGTCGGGGATGTCGCCGCTGCTGCGTTCCAGCACCAGCACGGTGCAGTCGGGCATGGCCCGCTTGATCTGTCTCGACGCGGTCAGTCCGGCTAAACCCCCGCCACACACCACGACGTCGTACCGTTCGACTTGATTCATGATTCTCCGTTCCTGCTGCTCATGCCCGGTGGCGCTAGTCGGCGCCGACCACGAGACCCGTGAAACTCGGGAAGGCGTCCTCGGCAGAGAGCTCCTCGGCGATCGTTTCCATCACTTGCGGGCTCGCGTTCTGGATGAACAGGTGGCCACCGGGAACGGTCGTGAGCGCGAACGCGCCGATCGTCAGCTGCTCCCAGCCGCGCAGCTGGGCCGGCTCGAACAGCGGGTCTTCGGCACCGCGCAGGACCGTGATCGGAGCACGCAACGTGACACCGTTGTCGAAGCGATAGTTGCCGAGCATCTTGAGGTCCGCCCGTACCGCCGGTATCAGCGGCTTGACCGCCGATTCGTCGTCGAAGTGTTCGGCGAACAGACCGTTGTCTCGCAACACTTCGAGGATCCGGCTATCCGATTCGCGGTCCAAGTCGAAGCCGTCGCGGATGTGTTTCAGGTTCCGCACGTAACCCTCGACCAGCTCGGGCGAGGGCCATCCGCCGATGATGAGTTTCATCGGGACCTCGGCGAACTGCTGCTCGAGATACTTGGTGAGCTCGTAGGCGATCAGTCCGCCCATGCTGTGCCCGTAGATGACGAAGGACCGGTCGAGGTACGGCAGCATGGCGTCGGCCAGCTCCGCGATGAAGGCGGGCATCGAGTCGATCGGAACCTCGTCGATGCGGTTGTCCCGGCCGGGGTACTGGATTGCCACCACGTCGACCGTGTCGGGCAGGCTGTTCGCCCACGAGGTGAAAGCCGAGGCGCTGCCACCGACGAACGGCAGCGTGAATACCCGCAGCGTCGCCGTGTCGGATCGGCCCTTCGTCGCGCGGATCCAGCGCTCCGGGCCTGCGGGCTCGGCCCCGGATGCGGGCAGCGCCACGGACCCGGTGTCGAAGACGTGGGCGAGGACATCGGTGGCGAGCTCGACCAGGGTGGGCCCGCGCATCAGGCCCATGGTCGGGAAGTCGATGTCGAGTTGTTTGGCCAGCACGTTGCGGATCTGGCCTGCCATGAGCGAGTCCATGCCGAGGTCGGTCAGTGAAACGTCATGCGCCAGGCGATCGACCGGCATGTCGAAGATCCGCGAGATCTGCTCGGACAGTGCGGTAATCAGCCGCGATTCACGCGCGTCCGGCGCGAGCTCGACGAGCTCGGCGCGCAGACTCTCGGTACCGAACGTGGTGGCCGAGCCCGACGCGCCGTCGACGGCGAGATGTGCGAGCCGTAGCGAGCTGCGGAACGACGGCATCACCTGACTCATCATCACGAAGTCGACGCCGAATACGCTTGCGCGGCTGACGCCTTGGGCCAGGCACCGCCCGACGAAGCCGCACGCTCGGTCCGGTGAGATCGCCTTCCATCCCATCCGCGCGAGCGTGTCGAGCTTGTTGCGCACAATGAACCCGACCTCGCCGATGGCGCCCCAGTTGATCGTCAGGGCAGGCAGTCCGAGGTCGCGGCGGTGCGCGGCAAGCGCTTCCAGAAACCCGTTCGCCGCCGCGTAGTTGGCTTGACCTGGCGTGCCGATGTACCAGCTCATCGACGAGTACATGACGAAGGTGTCCAGGTCCAGCGCCCGCGTGTGGTTGTGCAAATGCCACGCGCCGTCGATCTTCGGCCGCACGGCGCGAAGAAACTGCTCTTCCGTCATCTGGGTCAGCGCCACGTCGTCGAGCACCATCGCGGCATGGAAGACGCCCCGCAGCGGCGGCAGTTCCGCCAGCCGCTCCAGCAGCCCGACGACCTCGGCCTCGCTCGACACGTCGGCCCGTTCGAGCACCACCTGGGCGCCGGACTCCCGCATCGCCGCGATCACCGACTCGTTCTCGGCGTCGATCTGGGCCCGGCGCCCGACCAGCACCACGGTGCCCGCGCCCTTCTCGACCAGCCATTGGGCGGTCCACAGCCCGAATCCCGTGTATCCGCCCGTGACCAGGTAGGTGCCGTCGGCAACGAACGCCTGGTCCGCACTCGCGGCCGGATAGACGAGCAGCTCCGTCTCCGGCTCGAACTCGACGACGACCTTGCCGATCTGCTTGGCGCCCGCCATGTATCGGAACGCGGAGACCACGTCGTCGGCACCGAAGTCGGTGTGGGGGAGCGCGGGCAGCGTGCCTGCCGCGACACCGTCGAGCACCTTGGTCATGGACTCGCGGCACAGCGCCGGATCTTCCAGCAGCAGTCGGTCGATGTCGATCGCCGCGTAGATGAGGTTGTTGCCGAACGGCTTCAGACCCAGTTTGTAGTTGTCGTAGATGTCCTTCTTGCCGATCTCCACGAATCGCCCTCGGGGGCGGAGCAGCTCGAGGCTCTTCGGAATGGTCTCGCCCTGCAGGGAATTCAACACGAGATCGACGCCGTCGTAGCGCTGTCGAATCGCGTCGGCGAACGCCAGCGAACGGGAGTCGAAAACGTCCTCGACACCCAGCGTTCGCAGGTATTCCCGCTTCTCCTCGCTACCGGCGGTGGCGATCACCGTGGCGCCGAGCAGGTGCGCGATGTGGACTGCGGCGAGCCCGACACCGCCGGCGGCGGCGTGGATGAGAACCCGCTCGCCTCGGCGCAGCCTGCCCACTTCCACCATGCCGTACCAGGCGGTCAGGTACGCCATCGGCAGTGTCGCGGCATCGGCGGCCGAGAGGTCCGCCGGCGCCGGGAAGACCCGCCGGGCATCGGCGACCACCATCGAGCCGAAGCACCCGCGAGCAAAGGCGACAACGCGATCCCCCGGAGCAATGCCCTCGACCTCGGATCCGACCTGCGTGACAACGCCGGCGCATTCGACACCGAGGTTCTTCTCGTAGAAGCCGCCGAAGGTCGCGCCCTCCGACAGCACCCCGAGCGCCAGCATGACGTCCCGGAAGTTCAGGCCGGTGGCGAGCGGCCGAATGGCGACGTCGCCCTGACCGATGACCGGCACGGCCTGCTTTTCGAACCGAAGCTGCTCGACGCCGGGTTCGGCGGGAGCGGCCAGCGCAAAGGGGGTCTCGTCCGATACGCGGGCAAGACTCGCCACCGACGCCTCGAACTCGGCGAGCGAGACGTGCTCGAGGCGGTCGATGAAGCGCTTGTCCGCGCGGAAGGCGACCTCCTCGTCCGCGGCCTGCACATGAAGCAGCTCATCGAAGAGCTGCGACGCGCGCCGCCCGGCGTCCGTCGCCGGGTCGAAGTCGATGATCTTGGCGGGCAGGGTGACCTGCTCGTTCAACAGCACCCGGAGAATGCCCCAGCTCGGCAGCTGTGCGGGCGCGACGCGGTCGGTCTCCTCGATGATCTGGGCCCCCGCTGTCGCCACCCAGAACCGCGGCGCCTTGGTCCATTCCAGCTGCTGCACCGCCTGCGCCAGCGCGATCACGCTGTAAGCGCCGTGCAGTTCCAGCTCGGGCAGCAGCTCGGTGGTGAGATCCGGCCCCGCGAAGTCCAGGTTCCACAGGTGCAGCACGCCGGCCACACCGCCGGTGTGTTCACGCACCTGCTCCAACACCCGCTGCATATCCGCGCTGCTCGTCGGGTGCACCCGGAAACTCCGGGCGTCGACCTGCTCGAAGGCCGCGCCGCGCGTGACGACGACGCTGGCGGCGCCTGCCTCGCCGAGCAGGGTGAGATAGCGGTCGGCAACACCGTCCGCGTCCGCGAGGACGACCCAGGCACCCGGCTCGACGCGCGGTTGGTACGGCTCTAGATCCAGTGCCTGCCCGCGCGCCAGAATCACCGAGTTGCCGGACTGCTCCGCAGTGGCCCGCTCGGAGAAGACCTGGACGTGCTCGAAGCCCGCGGTCGGCAGAAAGTCGCGCCATGCCGCATCGGACAACAGTGGGTAGTCCGGCCGTAGGTCGTGGTCGGCGAACCTCCACCACCCTTCGGTCATACCGAAGGTCAGGTCGACCCAGTGCGGCGAGACCGCTCCCTCGACGATCAGGAGCTGCCCCTGCGACGTCAGCAGACGTTTGACGTTGTCGAGGGTGGCCCGCAGACTCGCGGTGGCGTGCAGGACATTCGACGCTACGACGAGGTCGAAGTAGTGCGGATCGAAGCCCTGCGCCTCGATGTCGGACTCGATGTCGAGGATTCGATAGTCCATGAAATCGCTGTCGGCGAACCGCTGGCGCGCCTTGGCGAGGAACAGCTCGGAGATATCCGAGTACACGTATTCCGCACGCTCGGTAGGCAATTCAGCGAGTACATGGCCGGTGGTGCCGCCCGTGCCCGCACCGATCTCGAGCACGCGCACCGGTCGGTCGCCCGGCAGCGCCCGCAGCAACTCCGCGACGATGCGGCGGACGATGCGATTGGTCTTCTCGAACGAGAACGAGGTCCCGTAGAGATCGGCGACCGACTCGAACTCGTCCTCCGGGAAGATGAGTTCGACCGGGTTGACCTCGTCGCGAAGGACGGCGGCCAGCTTCGTGCCACAGCGCTCCAGCACCGCGAACTCGCTCGTACATTCCGCATGCTCCGCGCGCAGCCGAGCGAGGATCGGTCCGGGATCGACCCTGGCAGGCGTAGTCAGCACCCGCCACGTTCCGCCGTCGTCTTCGATGATCCCCTGCAGCGACAGCAGTTCCAGTACACGACCGAGGTACCGCCGATGTTTCTCGTGCACCCCGAGTTCCCGCGCGACCTCGTCCAGGGTGAAGCGCCGGTCGACCGAGAAGTCCATACCCAGCTGGTAAAAGGCCTCGGTCACATAATCGATACACAGCCGGTCCATATCCACTTCCGTCACCGCGTGGTAGTGGTTGTTGACCGACCAGTCCCGCAGCTCGGCGATCAACGGATCGACGGCTACGTGCAAGTCTTGTTCCGACGGCAGGAAATCGGCAGGGATGCGTGTCTTCGCGTGTACCGGTGCCGGGTGCCAATGGAAGTCGTAGAACGACTGCAGGAGGTCCTCGCCCGCATCGGTGCTCTGGGTGATGGACTTGAGCCGCAGGCCTTCGAACTCGGCCACGATCGTTCCGTCGTCGGCGACGATCCAGAAATCGCCCTCGCGATACATCGGATCCCCGTGCAGGCGTGCGTTTCCGTAGCAGTAGACGGTACCGCTGGGCTTGCGGTAATAGCTGAGCCGTTTGACCTCGACCGGAAGGAAGAGCGTTTTGGCTTCGCTGTCGGGGCGATTACTCAGCAGAACATCGTCGTAGACCATGGCGAGCGAGGTGATGCACGAGTCGAGCAGTCCTGGATGGAACGCATGGCGTGGCGCCTCGTCCGCGGCCGCCGACGGCGTCTCGAGCAGCGCCAGAGATTGGCCGGGGGCGTGGGTGAACTTGATGGCCGCCTTGAATGTCGCGCCCAAGGACAGGCCATTACGTTGCAGGTCGGCGTAGAAACCCGCGGGATCGACCTCGGCGGTGCACTCGGCCTGGAGTTCCGCGAGCGGTTTGGGGAGCGCGGCGGCGGGAGCATCGCGGCGCAGGGTGCCCAGCGAATGCAAACTCCAGTCCTTGTCGCCGTCCTGACGGCTGTACACGGAAAACTGCAGCGCCGCGGTCAGCACCACCTGGACCGATGGGGCCGGGCGGTTGTCGAAAACGAAGAGGGCGCGCCGGAACTCGACATTCTCGAGCGAGTACGAGCCCGCACCGAACGCATCTTCCGCGCAGCCGATCACCATGTCCAGGTGTCCCGCCGCGGGAAAGACGATGGGTCCTTGGACCCGGTGATCGTCGAGCCACGGGAATCGGACCGGGTCGAGCTTCAGTTCCCATACGTGTTTGCCCGGCTCGTCGGCGACTGCGACGCGGCTGCCCTCCCCGACGAGCGGATGCCCCAGCGACGGGAATCGATTGCTGCGTGAACTCGCCTCTTCCAGCCAATAGCTTTCGCGCTGCCACGGGTAGAAGGGCACCGGCACACGTTCGGCGATACCGTCGAACAGGGTGTCCCAGTCCGGGTCGAAACCCGCCACATACAGCGAGGCAAGCGAGTTCAACAGGGTGACGTAATCGCTGTGCTTGCGATTCAGTGACCCGACGACAGTTCCCTTGACTTGCCGCTTGTCGAGCAGCTCGGCAATGGCGGTCGCGTGAATGGGGTGCGGGCCCAATTCGACGAACGTCAGGTGCTCGTCTTCGATCATGCGATCGATGGTCGGCGCGAATTGCACAGGCTCGCGCACGTTGTGCCACCAGTACTCGGCATCGAGCGCGCCGGTGGGGGCGATGGCTCCGGTGACCGTCGAGTACATCGGGATCGTCGCCGGACCGGACGCCAGCCCGGCGAGCGAGGCGATCAGCTCGTCCCGCAGCGGATCCATGTGGTGGCTGTGGAACGCCACACTGACCTGGAGCATGCGGCAGAAGATCTTGTCGTTGTTGAGCTCACGCTCGATTTCCTCGAGCGCGTCGGGGTCGCCGGCGAGGGCGGTCGACTCCGGGCCGTTGATCGCCGCGACGGACACCCGCCCGCGATACGCGGCGATTCGGTCCTCCGCCGCGTCTCGTGGCAGACCCACCGCGAGCATCTTCCCTTTCCCGGATGCTTTCTGCTGCACCCGGCTCCGATGGAAGATGACCCGTACCGCGTCCTCGAACGACAGCGCCCCCGACACGCAGGCGGCGGCGACTTCGCCGATGCTGTGGCCGACGACGGCCGCGGGGACGATACCCCAGCTCTGCCACAACGCCGCCAAGCCGAGCTGCAAGGCGAACACCGCGGGCTGGGCGATGAAGGTCTCGCCGATGCGGCTGTCGGCCTCATCGCGCCGCAGTTCCTCGGTCACGGTCCAGTCGGCGTACTTGCCGAGCTCGGCATCGACCCGCTCGATCGTCTGCCGGAACACCGGACTCTGCTCGAGCAACTCACGCGCCATACCCCACCACTGCGGGCCTTGACCTGAGAACACGAAGGCCACACTCGAAGCGCCGTGCTTGACACCGCTGCGAACCGACTCGGGCGACGAGCCCGCCGCGACGTCGTGCAGGGCGGTGCGTAGCTCGTCCACGGATGAGCACACCATGGCAAGGCGATGGTCATAATGCGAACGCGTCTGCGCCTGCGTGGCCGCGATGCCGGGCAGCGCCGCAGCCGTCGCGGGGTCGTCGAGGAAGTCCGCGTAACTGTCGGCGTACGCGCGCAGCGCGTCCTTCGACTTGGCGCTGAGACTGAACAGCACCGGCTCGTGCGCCGCCCGCTCGGTTACCTTGTCCGGCTTCGGCGCCTGATCCGGCGGACCCTCGAGGATCACATGGGCGTTGGATCCGCCGAACCCGAACGAATTCACACCCGCCAGGCGTGGCCTACCCGCAGGCCATGCCTGGCGGGCGGTAGCAAGCTGCAGGCCCAACTCGTCGAACGGGATAGCCGGGTTCGGCTCCGCCGCATGAATGTTCGCGGGGATCTCACCTTTGCTGACAACCAGGCACGCCTTGATCATTCCGGCGATTCCGGCCGCAGGCTCGAGGTGCCCCAAATTCGACTTCACCGCGCCGACGATGCACGGCCCGTTCCCGTTACGCCCGGCCGACAGCGCCTTGCCGAGTGCGCGCGCCTCGATCGGGTCACCGACCGGCGTTCCCGTTCCGTGCGCCTCGACATAACCGATGTCGGATGGAGCGATACCCGCGTCACGACAGGCATCCGCAATCATCTGCGTCTGCGATTCCTCGCCGGGCACGGTCATGCCATTCGTGCGACCATCCGAATTGGTCGCGCTACCGCGGATCACCGCGTAGATATGATCGTCGTCGGCAATGGCCGCCGACAGCGGCTTGAGGATTACCGTGCCGGACCCCTCGCTGCGCACATAACCATCAGCCGACCGACTGAACGATTTGGACCGGCCGTCGGGCGAGAGAAATGTCCCCTGACTGAACGCGATGGTGGTCTCGGGCAAGATGTTCGCGCCGACGCCACCGACGATCGCCATCGTCGCCTCGCCCGAGCGGATACTCCGGCACGCAAGGTGGACGGCGACCAACGAGGACGAGCAGGCCGTGTCCACGATCATGCTCGGACCGCGCAGGTCGAGCAGATACGAAACGCGGTTGGCCACAATACAGTTGGTGATACCGGCCATGGTGTGGCCGCCGAGCAGGTAACGATTCTCGGGATTCAGCTGAATGATCCCGTAATCATGGCCGGAGACGCCCGCGTAGACGGCGGTCCTACTGCCGGCGAGGCGTTCGGGAACGATACCGGCATCCTGCAGCGCTTCCCAGGTCGTCTCCAGAAACAGCCGCTGCTGCGGGTCGATCCGCTGCGCTTCGAGTGGGGTGATCCCGAAGAAGTGCGCGTCGAACGCCGTGATGTCGTCGAGGTATCCGCCCGCCCGGGTCCGAAGATGCCCCGGACGGGCCGCATCGCGGTCGTAGAAGGCGGCCTTCGTCCACCGGTCCGGCGGGACATCGCGAATGGCATCCCGCTCTTCGAGCAGGAGTTGCCAGAAGTCGTCGGCACTGGCGATTTGTCCTGGGAACCGGCAACCGATTCCTACGACGGCAATGCCCTCGTGTGCGGTCGATACGTCCTCGATCGTGGAACTCTGCATAGAACTCATCGCGTTACCTTCGTTCGTAATCCAAACTCAATGCGCCAAGAGATATGGCCGATTTGCCGCCATCGACGGACGAAGCCGCCCCCAACGCGTCGTAGAAATCGGTGCCCCTCGAGAAACGTCCAGTCGGCTCGGGAGGAGAAATTTCTGACGATTGCTCGAAATACCGGACACGGCAGGCTCATACGAGCAGCGAGCCGCGATTACGAGTTCATCGACAGAATGGGGTAAAGGGTTCAGATAGTCGTGTCCACGATCGTGCGATCGTCGATTCGCGCTGTTCGGGCGCCGAGGCCACGGCGAGGCAAGGGCAACGGGCCGATTGGGCTGATCGGCGCAGGCAAACGTAGTTGCACCGGGAGTCTGCTCAATCGTGCCGAACGTCCACATAGCCGATGTCCACCTCACGTCTGGTGCCAAGACTCGCGCTCGTAGACGAACGTAACCACCAGCGGTGTCCATGTCAACGCATCCATGTGCATTGATGTGCATGATGCTCGGCTTCCTGCGTCGTATCCTCGTCGGTCTATGCCAAGAAACTGCTATTTACTAGGTAATATCGCGCGCAGTCGCTGGGTGACGGAACGCCCTCCGGGTCGAAATCAGACAGCTCGACATCGGCCGATTTGCACGCCCAGCGCGCAGTCGCGGCCCAAATCAGCCGAGGATGAGCCATTCGCGTGTGCACGATGACACGGTGTGCATGTGCACGATGGGTAGCTCTGCACGGCCCAGTGGTAGGGTGTTCGCCATGGGCGCCGAAGAGACCGCGATGCGTCATAGTGTCGAGTCGGAAGGGCAACGGTTCGGTCGGCAGTTGAAGGCGTTCCGGCAGCGCAATCTTCCCGATGAGCTGATAACCCACCAGCGCATCCACGACCTGGGTGGCCCCACCCGAAATGTCCAGTCTCGGATCGAGAGCGGGCAAGTCGACACCATCAGCTCCACCACGGCGGCCAAATACGACCGAGCGCTCGAGGCGCTGGGATTGCCCCCCGGAAGTGCGACTGCAGCTCTGTACCACGCTGCCCCCCTCGGATCGCCCTCCCGTGAACAACCCGCCCCCGCCGCAGCCGACGACGATGTCGAGAGCGGTGTGAGCGCGCTGCAGAATCTGGCTCGCAAGCACAGGCCTGTCGTGGATCTCGTGACCGAATTCGATCGGCTCGGCATCGAATTGAAAAAAGCCCGCAGCCACACCGAGGGTTATCAACTGGTCTTCCCCAAGGCGGCGATCGAACAGCTGCTCCAGGCCCTGCAACATGTCGCTAAACCCGCACACGAATCGGACCCAGAAGATACCCGCCCACCCGATGAGCGCATCGAATGACGACCGCTGGTCCGGGCCTCGAGGCCGCCGACGCCGACCCACCGGCACCGGTTCGACATTGTCGGGCTACTACCCCCGTCGATGGGCGTATCCGACTCGCTGATCGCTGCTGACCGACCGATCTTCGTCCTGAGCTGGAGACGACCTCGGCGGCGACCGTGCGAGTCCTCGACCACAGTCCTTCCATGTCCGGCATTGCCTCCTGCGGTGGATTCGCGCGACCAGATGTTCGGCGTTGCTGCGGTAGGTCCTTCGCGACCGCGGTCGGATTCGTCCGGCGCATCGCTTGCGCGGCGATCGACGCTTACGCGGGCCGCGAACGGTCCGCCGCGTGCCAGCGGTGTCGTGCGGATCGCGCCGCCCGCTGTTCAGCACGGTGCTGAACAGCGGGTTCGCAATTCCCCCTTCGATTCCCCCCAGCTCGGCGATCCCGCTGCTTTCTTTCCCCCGGTTCCCCGCCGTCGACTCAGAAATGGCTGGACTCCAATCCGCAGTGGCGGAGAAGGTGTGCAGCGACGGCCCGCGGTGCGGTGAATAGAGCGTACGGTCGACGCGGCCTGAGCTCGCTGCTACGCCCTTTCGGCGCAGATCCAGCGAGACCGCAACGCCTACTACGCAATTCTGGAGCGCACCCGGAAGGGCATCGTTCGTGGTGTCAGTGGGGGTGTCAGGTGTGTGTCAGGGCGGTGTCAGTTGGGGCGGCGACAGTGTGTACATCGAACACAGCGACCGGGAACGACAAGGTTTCGGTCTCTGCCACAACCGATTTCGAGGAGTACACGATATGTCGAACATCATCACCCTGACTGATCAGGACAAGGCCACTGTGCGGACCGCTGCGTATGGGGCGGTGGCGTTGATCGCGGCTTCCGGTGCGCCGCACAGGGGGATTGCGCAGGGCTCGATCGCGCTGACTTCGGCGACGGGGCTGGTCGGGCATGTGCTTTCGGCCAAGTCCAAGGACATTCACCTGCCGGGTAAGTCGGTCGCTGAGCTGGCTGATCAGGTGTTGCCCGCGTTGACCGCGGCGATGAGTTTGCTCGGTGAGCAGTATCCGGATGAGGCGGACAACTTCCGCGACACCGTGCTGCTCGCGGTCGAAGCTGCTGTCGGATCCGGCAAAAGCGAACCCAGCCCAATTGTGGCTGCGATGGCTCGCAAAATCACTGCGGCTCTGGACGCCGCATGACCGGCGCAGCGCTGGCCGCGTGGTCCTGTTGCGGACCTCGCGGCACGACCATCGAGCCTTTGCCCGTGGTTGCTTCACGGTGAGCCGAATGTGCTGCTGCGCTGTTGCGGCGATCGCCGCAACAGCGGGCAAGCCCACCTCTGGGGGCGGCCGATATGCGACACTGACGCGGTGCAGCCCAAGCGCAGGATTCACTTCGTCGGCAGCTTGCCGGCGCAGTTGGACAGTCCACAGAAGGCAATGGCGTTCGCCGTCGACACTGCCGGTGAATTCCTGGACGGCATGGTTCCGGGTGGTGAGGCGGATCCCTATCGGGCCCAGTGGTACGTCAGACCCATCATCGACCGGCTCAATGATGTCCCGGCGTTGGAGCCCGCGCGTCGCGGTGATTGGTCGACGCTGCGTTCTCGCGACACCTTTCGGCTTCGGGCGGGCCGGTCGCTGGGCGAAGGCGATATCGACGCCGCGCTCGGCTATGCGCAGGAGGCCGCGCGTGCCATGGACGCGTTGGAAGAGCTGCGCCGAACCGATCCGGAGCTTCGGCTGCAGGTAGGTATACCGACGCCGATCGTTATCGGTTTCATCGCTTTCGAGGCGCGGATGCTCATGTTGCGTCGGCGCTCGGTCGGCCGTGGAGACCGAGCCTTCCCCTATTACCGCCCGATTGTCGACGCCACTGCCAGGGAGATCGTCCGTATCCATGAGGCGTGGGGCGACAAGGTCGTCTTCCAGCTGGAATTGGCAGCGGAGACGCTGCTCTGCGCAGGCCTGCCCGCGGGGCTGCGGCAGGGCCCGGCCACCGTGGCGGGGCGAGCGATCGCACGCCTCGTCGCGCAGACACCCCATGATGCGCGTTTCGGTGTGCACTTGTGCTTCGGGAGCCTCGATGACAAGCCGGCGATAACGCCCAGATCGACGGCCGCAGTCGTCGCGCTGGCCAACGCGATAGCGCGATACTGGCCTGCGGGAAGGCATCTCGATTTCATCCACTTTCCCATCGGCGACGGGAAACAGGCGCCGGTTCGGCCGCAGTACTACGCGCCGCTGGCACGCCTGGAATTGCCTGCCGCTACGCGTGTTGTCGCCGGGCTTGTGCATCCGGCGCAGCCCCTGGCGCAGGCACAACAGGGGTTGGCGGCGGCGGAGGCGGCCTACGGTGACATGGTCGACGTCGCGTCCCCCTGCGGCCTCGGCCGCTATACGACGGTCGAGCGTGCGCGGTCTGCGGTAGCGCACGCAGTCGCCTTGGCTGAAACAAAGTCGTGAAACCGCCGCGCACCAGTCTGATCATCGACCGCTGTTGGTGATCAGTGCTGGACCGGTCGTGAAACGTTGGATTATGTTGTGCCGGAATAGTGTTCGCCGTTGGTCCAAACCGGGGGGCCGGTTCGGACGCCCGGTTCGGGGTCTCGTTCGGGAATGCACCACATCCGCGCGGCAGATCTCTCGATGGGCACTCGTCCGAGGTGGCGATCGGCTACCGTGGCACCTGTGGTCGAAGAAACTGATGGGCCTGCGTTGGAACCCGGTCGAACGCCGCAACCGTTCGACCCCAATGAGCTGAACTCGGCCCGAGTGTATGACTACCTCCTGGGCGGAAAGGACAGCCGCGAGGTCGACCGCGACATGGGCGACGAAATGCTGTCTCGCGCACCGGAAATCAAGACGTTGGCGTGGTTCACCCGGAGCTTCATGCTCAAAGCGGTTGAGATGGCCGCGGAAGCCGGGATCCATCAGTTCATCGATCTCGGCTCGGGTATCCCGAGCTCGCCCAACGTGCACGAGGTCGCTCGGGGGATCGACCCGTCGGCGCGGGTGGTGTATGTCGACTACGACCCGGTCGTGCACGCCCACTGCGATGCGCTGCTGGCCAAGCCGCGCGGTGTCTCCGCACTGCTTGGCGACGTTCGTCGTCCCCAAGAGGTTCTCGATCAGCTGAAGAACCACACCCAGATCGATTTCAGCGAGCCGGTGGCCATCACGCTCATCAGCGTGCTGCATTACGTGATGGACGAGGAGGGGCCCGCCGACATCGTCGCCGCCTTCCGCGATCAGTTGGCACCGGGCAGTTACCTGGCGATCAGTCACGGCTCGCTCGATTCGTCTCCGGAGATACTCGAGGTGCTCGCCGGCACCAAGGGCAGTTCAGCCCAGGTCACCTTCCGGTCTACCGCGCAGACGGAAGCATTCCTCGACGGCTTCGAGTTGCTCGAACCCGGTGTCGTGCCGGTACAGCAGTGGCTCCGCCCCGACCTGCCGGAAACGCGGATGGTCATGCTCGGCGCTATCGGCCGCAAACCCTGAGAATCCGACACCGAACAGGAGTAATCTCTAACACGCCAATTTGTTGGCCGCCTGCACATTCGAGCGTGCGTCAGGTGCTATCCCAGTCGATCTAGAGGATGAAACGATGAAGACCCTCAAAACTGTCGCTGGTGTCGTGTCGACGATCGCAACAGTCGTGGTCACGACCGGCGCCTCTCTTGCCATTGCCCCCGCCGCCACCGCCGCTCCCGGCGAGTTCCTCATCACCAAAGACGTCCCCACCTTGGAGGATCTGGACGCTCAAGTCGCGTTTCTGATCGAACAACCCGCCTCCGACGAGGCCAAAGCCGCCAATATGGA
Source organism: Nocardia sp. NPDC052316 (assembly GCF_044547795.1). Taxonomy (NCBI): domain Bacteria; kingdom Bacillati; phylum Actinomycetota; class Actinomycetes; order Mycobacteriales; family Nocardiaceae; genus Nocardia; species Nocardia sp. NPDC052316. The sequence goes on along the minus strand of NZ_JBIUBB010000001.1, from coordinate 201,490 downwards.
AGGTGGCATGCGGGCGGTCGTCGTTGCGCGCACCCTGTACAACATCGGTTGGTACCGAGCCCCGCGCGGGTCGAACGAGATCCACGGTCCCGAAACCCACGAAGGCGACGTGCACACGGCAATGCTGCGCAGCAAGTCGGCGGGGCAGCCGGATCTGGTCGCGCGCGTGGTCTGGAAGCGTATCGATGGAGTCTGGAAGCTGTCCAACAGCTCCGTGTGTGAGGGTGTCAAAGCCGTGGGGCTGACGACGGGCTGCAACTTCTGAGCGGCACGGAGCGCCGTGATCGACATCCGTGACCTCACCCTGAGCTACCCAGGCGTCACCGTTCTCGAAGTTCCCGAACTGACCGTGGCAGACGGGGCACTCACGTACCTGATCGGTCTCAACGGCACCGGCAAAACCACGCTGCTGCGGTGCATCTGCGGCGTCATCGCGCCTGCCAGCGGCACCGTCCGGGTGGACGGCACCCTCATCCGGGCCCATCACACCACACCGACCACCCTCGGAATGCACCTCAACTACCGAGCGTTCGACCCCCGCCATACCGCACGTCGGCACCTACGCTGGATTGCCCGCGCCCGTGGACTGTCCACGGGCCGGGTCGGCGACGTCCTCGAGATGGTCGACCTCGTCCGGGTCGCCGATCGCCGGCTCGGGCACTACTCGCTCGGCATGCTCCAACGGGTCGGCATCGCCGCCGCACTGCTGTCGGAGCCGCGAACCCTGTTGCTCGACGAACCGCTCAACGGCCTCGACATCGCGGGCATCCGCTGGATACGCGGACTGCTGCGCGAGCTCGCCGATGCCGGGACCTGTGTCCTGGTCGCCACGCACCTGCTCGATGAGGTCGAACGCAACGCCGACCACATCGTCATCATCGGCGAGGGCCGCGTGCTGGCCGACCAGCCGTTCGCTCACCTCATGAGCACCCTGGAGCCTGGCGAGACCAGCCTCGAGGACGCCTATCTGCGAATCGCCGGCCTGCCTACCGACATCGCGTTGGGCGTGGCCCCATGAACCGCCCCGGTCCGGCCACCGTGATCGGCCGCGGCATCGCCGCCGAATGGACCCGAACCACCGGACGCAGCTTCCTGTGGATCGTCGCTGTTCCACTCACCTTCGTGCTGCCGCTGGTCGTCACCTTCGCCATCGCCGCCGTCGCGGAGCGACTCGCCGTCCTCCCCGGGCAGAGTTACGTAGCCACGGTCTCCACCACCAACTCCGTGTACTGGGTGATCACCCTGTCCGTGTCGGTCATGATGGTGGCCACCGCCTATGCCCACGCCACCCAATGGCGCGGCCAGACAAGCGATCTCAATGCTTTCCTGTTTCCAAGGTCCTGGACGGTCGCGCTGGCCCGGTGGATCTACTACGGCGCCATCACGGCGATCTCGACCGTGATTCTGCTCGTCGTCGTCATGGTCACGCTGCCGCATCTGTTCCCGCAGATCTATGGAAATGTCGACATCACCGACTCCGCCGGTATCCGGTTCCTCTGGACCGTCCCGAGCTACGCGTTCGCCGCATGCGGCGTGGGTGTCGCGGTCGGATCACTGATTCGCACGCCCTCCGCTGCCATCGCAGTCCTGCTGTTCTGGGTCTATGTGGTCGAGATCTCCATCAATCTGCTACCCCACGGGCACACCCTGCAGGCCTACGCCCCGTTCCTCAACGCCGTCGCCGCGACCGGTCAGGAGGTCGCCTTCCTCCCGCGCTTCGGCCGCAATGGATCGCTGCTCTACTTCATCCTCGTCGCCGTCGCGCTCTTCGTCATCACCGCTGTCCTGCCCATCCTCACTCGCCGGATGTCCGGGCGTCGCAGAACAAAGCTCAGCGAATCGGGCACAGCCTGAGCCGAGGCCGACGAACCCCCGGTGGTTCTCTTCGCGCGCAGCGCGGCTACCACCGGGGCTTCGAAGTCGGGATCCGCTCGGGGCGGCACTGTTCGGCTTTGTGACTACCCGGCAACCGGATGCACCTGGAGCGGAAGCCTTTTCATCCCGGGGATGGGACCGAGGGCTCGCGGGATCTTCTTGTTCGCGACCGGCTGGAACTCCCACTTCGACAGCAGACTGTAGAGCGTCGTCTGCATCATCACCCACGCGAGATTGTTGCCGATGCACATCTGGTTGCCCATGCTGAACGGGACGAAGCTCCTGGTTTTCGACCCGGAGTTCGGCGGCGACCACCGATCGGGGTCGAAGGTGTCCGGCTCGGCAAAGATGTTCGGGTTGCGGTGAATAGCGGCGATGCTGTAGCCGATATCGGTACCGGCGGGGAAGGTGAAACCGTCGAGCTCGACGGTGGTGACGCTGCGTCTGGTCTGCAGTAGCGGCGAGTGGGTCCGCGTGACCTCGTTCAGGAACCGGTTCAGATAGTCGAGCTGGTCGAGGCTTTCCGGGCTGAGTTCTCCTGCGTCCGCGATCTCCTGCCGCAGCCTCGAAGCCACCTCCGGACGATGCGCCAACTCGTACATAGCCCAGGTCAGCGTGGCGGTCGAGGCGTCTATCCCGCCGAACAGCACGGTGACGGCCTGCTCTGCCAGGAACTTGTCACTACGGTCTTCGTCGTCCGGCGGATTCAGCAGGATGTCGATCAGGTCGTTCCGGCGTTCGCCGCTGATCCGGCGCGCGACGAGCAGTTCCCGGCAGTAGTTCAGCAACCGCGCGCCACCCGAGAGGAATTTGCGGTTCACCGGCAGCGGCAGGCTCGCCACCTTCTTGGGCAGCACACTACCCACGATGGCGCCCGCGCCTATGTCCTCGATCAGACTCGAGATGAGTGCTATCTCCGCGGCTTCGGGTTCGTGCGAGAACAGGGACCCGAGGAGGTCGGCGATCACCACCTCCAACAGTGCGGAACGGGCCTCGATGATCTGGCCCGGTCGCCACGTACTCGCCAACGCATCCGCGTTACGCCGCATGCTGGGTGCGTAGCTTTCCAGCGCTGTCCGATGGAACGCTGGTTGCAGTAGCCGACGAAGATCCCGGTGTTGCTGACCGTCCGCGACGATCAGCGAATCCCCGAATATGAGACGGATGCGTTCGAAGAGGAGTCCGCGCTCGTAGGCATCGGAGTTCTCTACCAACATCTTGTGGAGTATTTCGAAGTCGGTTATGACGTAAACAACGACACTGCCGATATCGACACGCACGATTTTTCCGACGCCGGCCAGATCCACCATGAACTTGACTGGATCGCGCCACAGTTTCACACCGTGCCCGAGGACCGGCACATGTCCGGGCGCGCGCGGGACGTCACGAAGATCCACTACATGGTGCCTTTCTCGGCAGGTTCGAGGCCGGAGACTTCGAGTGATCGGATCACAACTCACACCGCAGCGTCCCCGCCGCTGCCCTGATGCCGTCGGCGCGGGCGCCGAACAACCGGCCCACGCCGGCGGTTGGGTCGGCTCGTGCCGAAAGAGCCGGTACTTCTGCTCGTTGTCTCGCGACGACTGTCGCCTGCACCGTCACGTCACCTCGGTCCCGGACTGATCCGATCGTCCGCACAGGGACTCCTTCACGAATAGATGACAACCGAGCTGGATCACTGAGGCCTGTTGCCCGTCAACACGTTACATTAGCTGGAACCTCGAACCGGTCCCGACTTTTCTGCCGAAACGCCAACGACTCGAGCCCCATTCACAGTAGAGGCCGCATCGACCTGGTGGGTGTCGATTGCGGTCGTGTAGTGGTGTGGATTCTGCGAATGGCATCAGGCCAGTTGTCCAGCTTCGCCGCACCGGTCTTCCATCGGTCGGGTGCGGCGTTTCACTGGGTAGCGGCGGGGGCCGACTGCGTGCCGGTTGTGAATACCGGCTCGTTCAGTGGTGTTTCACTTCTCGAGTTGTCCAGATAGTTGCCCGTTCCGGTGAGCCTGCCGAGACACCCTGCGCTGCAACATCAGTCGATAGTCGAACGCGTCCTATTACGTCTCGGGCGGTCTGTGGCCCGTGGGGTGGCCTGTTGGAACGTGGGTCTGGCCCTACTCGCGTTTCCCCGCCGCAGCTGGCCGCTCCGTACAGTCCGGCGGAGCGGCCAGCGGGGGATGACGCAGGCTTCGTTTGCCGATTACTTTTCGACGCTCTCGTAAGCGAAGAGACCATTCCAGGTCAGCTTCGCCTGGCGCACCTTGTCCGAATGTCCGGCGTTGTTGTTGTCGTTGAACACCGGCACGTCAGGCATGTCCTGGAACAGGATGGCCTGTGCCTTCGCGATGTGTGCGTAGGACTCCTCGGGGGTGGGTGCGGCCAGCGCGGCGGTGATGAGCTTGTCGAATTCGGGGTTGACGTAGCCGATGTCGTTGCTGGCCGAATCCGAGACATACTGCGGGATAAGGAAGTTCAGCATCGTCGGGTAGTCGCCCTGCCAGGCGTTACGGAACGCGGTGCGGATGGACTTGCTGGTGATCGCGTCCCGCAACGGCTTGAACGTCGGATACGGTGCGCCGATCGCCTCGATGCCCAGGGTGTTCTTGACGCTGTTGGCGACCGCCTCGATCCAGGCCTGGTGGCCGCCGTCGGAGTTGTAGGCGATCTCGAGCCGACCCGTCCATGGCGCGATGGCGTTGGCCTGCTCCCATAGTTTCTTGGCCTCGTCCGGGTTGTACGCCAACAGCTCCACGCCCGGGAGGTTGTCGTTGTAACCGGGCAGACTGGCGGAGGTGAAGTCGCGCGCCGGGACCTTGGTGCCGTGCCAGATGGCCTCGGAGATCTGCGGCCGGTTGATGGCCAGCGAGATCGCCTTACGGCGCAGCGCACCCTCCGCGCCCGCGAAATGTGGCACGGTGGGCTGGAATCCGATGTGCTCGTAGCGCGCCGTCTTCTTCTGGATGGCGCGGTCACCGAGATCGTTCTTGAAGCTGGTCAGCGCATTGTCGGGGATGGTGTCGAGCAGGTCGAGGTTGCCGGCCAGCAGATCGGCGTAGGCGGTGTCGAAGGACTGGTACATCACGAACCGCAGCCCTTTGTTCTTTGCCGGACGTTTGCCGCGGTAGTCCGGGTTCGGCACCAGGTCGATCTGTACGTTGTGCTGCCAGGCATCCGGGCCGGCGAACTTGTACGGGCCGTTGCCGATCGGACGCTCGCCGAACGCCTTCATGTCCTGGTATGCCACCGCGGGCAGCGGACGGAACGGCGTGAACCCCAACGAGAGTTCGAAATCGATCGACGGGCGGGTGAGATCGACCGTGAACGTGCGGTCGTCGATCACCTTCAGCCCCGACATCGTCTGTGCCTTGGGCGGGGCCGCCGAAACCTCGTCGTAGCCGACGATGGAGGCGAATATCCAGTTCTGCAATTGCGCATTGGTGCTCAGCGCACCGTAGTTCCACGCGTCGACGAACGACTTCGCCGTCACGGGGGAGCCGTCGGTGAACGTCCAGTCCGGCGCGACGGTGATCCGATAGTGCTGGCGATCGCTCGACTCGATCGACTGCGCCACCTCGTTGTGCGCCACGCCGTCGGTGTCGTAGTACTTCAGCCCGGCGAACAAGCGGTCGACCACGCGACCGCCCTGATTCTCGTTGGTATTCGTCGGTACGAGAGGATGTTGCGGTTCTCCGCCGTTGACGGTGACCACGCCCTCCGCCGCGTCACCCCCGTCGGAGGAACAGGCCGTCAGGCCCAGACCGGTCGCCAGCACGACGGCCGCCAGTAACGCTGTCCATCTGGTGGATCTCAACACACTCTCCGTCCTCGAGCGGCCGAATCGAACGCGGCCCCCGTAATAAACTCGGACAGTAGCTATTTCGTGCGTCGTTGTCCTCGAAATCCGCGCCCTCGGCTGGAGTGAAGGTTTAGTTCAGGTCAGCGCGCGGCTGTGATCGCCCGGGCCGCCATCATTGCGGCACCGCAACCCTCTCGTCACGTCTGCGCACGGTGCGCAGCCCGCATGCCTGCCCCACGCTCGCGCCTTCGAGAGCGAACTGAAAGACGATGACCACGAAGCCGAACAGCCAACGCCCCAGCGTCTGCCAGAAGCGCGGGCGGCGGCCGTCCTTCCAGCGCAGCACCCGCAGGCCGAACAGCAACTTGGCGACACTGCCGCGAAACAACAGCGTGCCGAACACGTGGTTGACGAATGACGCGGCGAGCACACACGGGATGAACGTCGCCAGAAACGCGGCAACACCGTCGGTAGCGTGAAAAACCCGCTGCGACAAAGCAAGACCGACGAGCAGGACCACCAGCCCGTCGGTCAGCGCCGCCACTGCCAGACGATTATCACTCGCCTGTTCCGGCAGCCACCCGTGTGGTTCGGTACGTGTGGGGGACACTGCGGGATCGGTATACCGTGCGCTCATTCGACACATTGTGCGGTGTCCGGTGGCCTGTTCCCAGCAGTGAAAACCAGCGGCTGGACAGATGATCGCCGGTGTTAGAGGTGGTTGCCGCCGGATGGTGGCGGCGCGGGGGTGTTCAGAATTCCTTGAGGTAGATCTTGCCGTCGGTGCCGATGTGCAGTAGGTCCAGGCGGCCGGGGCCGCGACTGCCGACCGCTACCGCGTGATCGGTGACGCCGCCCATGTTCTCCCAACCACTCCAGCCGTGCTCGTTCGGGTCGAGCCACGCGTGATAGATCGAGGCGTCCGTGCCGCGGTGGAACAGGTCGATGCGGCCCGGACCCCAGGAACACGCCGCGAGACCGTGGTCGGTGACGCCGCCGAGCGAGTGCCAACGCGACCAGTGCACACCGGCGTTCTCGGTCCACTTGTGGTGGATGCCGTTGTCTCTGCCGACCGCGAAGACGTCGATCCGATCGGGGCCCCAGGTGGTCGCCGCCGGGGTGCGGAATCCGTTGTCGGGTGCGTCGTACCATTCGCCGCCGAGGGATTCCCAGCCCATGAAGCCGTGGTTGTCGTCGTAGTACATGTGCAGCATTTCGAACGGCGGGCCGGTGGCCGACAGCGCGAAAATGTCCATCCGCCAACGGCTCCGGCACGCCGCGGGTCCGGCGCCGATGCCGGCGGGCAGTGGGAAGACCGGTCCGAGGTCTTCCCACTGGGTCCACGAGTGCGGCCTGGTGCACGAGCGGTGCCGCAGCGACCCTCCGGCATTGATGAACAGATCGCGCCGATCGGTGATGCAGGCCAAGGCGGGCGATCCGAACAGGTTCGCGTCGCCGGGCTGGCCGATGTTCTCGTTCGACGCCCAGTAGTTGTCGCCTAGGTAGACGGCCTCATGCAAGTCGTCACGCTTGTCTCGAACGATGACGCGCAGGACGTCGTCCTCGCCGGCCGCGGTGAGTTGTCTGGGCTGCATATGCCAGGCGACGCTGGTCTCTTGCCATTCTGACCATCCCATGGCAGATCATCCTTTGCTGATGGCGACGCCCTCCTCGGGAAACTCGTCGCAATATTAGTCAGCTTCTCTGACTGATATTGTCAGTCTCTCGTACTAAAGTCAAGGGGAAACGTCGTCCCCGGCACCGCGCCTGCCGGGTCCGGCTGAGCACTGCTCGGCGTAGCGGATTGAGCGCTTTGCGATCCCTACGGGCTTGTCGGCGGCATAGAATTTCAGACACGCGCTACGGGATCGGGGGTACCGGTGGGGTTCTATTCGCGTAAGTCGGTGAACGCGGGTCTGTTGCGGATCAACGTCTCCAAGTCGGGTGTCGGTGCCAGCGTCGGTGTTCGGGGATTCCGAATCGGCAGCGGGCCGCGGGGCACCTACGTTCATGTCAGTGCGCATGGTCTCCACTACCGGCGGACGCTGTCCTCGCCGACTCGCGCTCAGGCTGACCCGCCGCCTGCCCGGGCGGCGCAATTTCGCGGGATGGACGCGGGCGACGAAACCGGTTTCGACGCAACGCAACTGGTGCCGACCGGGCCTGGCGCGCTGCTTGATCAGTTGAGCGCCGCGAGTCGCTATAAAGCGCTATTGCCCTGGGGTGCAGTCGCACTGGTGTTGACCGCTGGTGTCGCCGCGACATCGAAACTGCTGTGGATGCCGATCACGGTACTTGCCGCCGGTGTTCCAGGCTTGGTGTGGTTGTGGTGGTGGGACCGCCGAAACCGGACAGTCGCGGTCGCGTATGACGTGACCGGCCCGATCGCGGACTGGTTCAGTGAACTCACCGACGGCTATCGCGCGGTTGTCGCCCTCGGCGGAGCCTGGCGCGTCGAGGCATCGGTGTCTGTCGCAGGCACTTACGGATACAAGGTCAGCGGTGGCGCCGAAACTCAGATCAGCCGTAAGGCGCTGACTCGCAGCCTGAAACCGCCACGCGTGCTCGCCACCGATATCGCGGTACCAACGATCTCCTACGACCGCCGAGCACTGCTGTTCCTGCCCGACCGAGTCCTCGTCCGTTCCGCCGACAGCTGGAGCGACGTCGACTACCGGCATCTGCACGTCGAGTGCCACCGCAAGTGGGTGATCGAACCCGAACCCCCACCCCGCGACGGGATTCAGGTCGACACAACCTGGCAGTTCGTCAACGTGCGCGGCGGGCCCGACCGTCGATACCGCCACAACCCACTGGTGCCGATCATGGAGTACGGGCATCTGACGTTGACCAGTCCGCATGGTTTGCACTGGATCATCGACTGCTCACGCCCCGAGGTCGCAGAATGGTTCGCCGCCGCGCTCGCACGCCGACCCAGCTGATCTATATGGCGATGTCTCACAACGGGATCGGTGACTACTACCGCTGAGCGCCGGGGATAGCAGCGGATTACGGCTGCTTCGCTTTGCGCGGCGTGGACATCTCCTCCCACAGCGGGCCGAACACCAGCCACAGTCCGACCACGGTCCAGGATCGGCCGACCCACCACCACAGGTTGGTTGCCTGCTCGCCATCGGCGACGGTGACGATGATCAAACCCAGCGCCACGGAGGCGATCGTCGCGGCGAGCGCGGCGCGGCTCCATTCCTTCCACAGTGCCGCCACCTTCTCGGGCGTGCCCTTCGCCGGCTTCACCGGTGCCGGACCGCCGGCGAATCGGTGCGCGAAACGGACGTCTGCCCAGCGCACGATCGCAGGCCCGAAGGCGACGCTGACGCCGAGGTACACCCCGGCGAGTCCGTGGATCAGGCCGGGTTGCGCGCCGCGGTGCAGATCGACGGCGGCGGCCACGATCAGCGCGACGTCGAGGAGTGGAATTCCCCACAGCAATGCCGCGCCCACCGACCGCAACCGCAACAGGTACCGCGCGATCATTCCCGCCGCCAGCAATACCCACAATCCGACCTCGGACACCACGATCATGGTCGCGACCGGATTGTCACGAATAACGTCCAGCATTTCCGTCTCCACCTGTCTGAGGGATGTATTCGGCAGCACGGCGATCGTGGTGCCGCGGGCGGCAATGCGGGCCCATCCCGCGCTGAATCGAACGTAAAGCCCGGGTTGTCCCGGCGTCGTCCTCCGATCGGAGGACGACCGCACCCACATCCGGATGACTTTCGTAGCGTCTCGATACCGCTGAGCCGACGAGATGGCTTCGGCCGAGTGTGCCGGCCCAGCCGTCCCGTCGATCGGCACGGAACGTCGAATTCTATTGGCGGAGTGGAACTTCAGAAGGGATTAGCTGGGGCTTAACTTGCCGACGCGCGTCGGTTGTTTCGCTACGCTGACTCGTGAAACAACCCCGATACGCGATGGTCGGCTATCGGGGTGTCCGGTGCAGGTGTGTGGCGCTGCCACGAATGGTGTTATGTGGGAAGGGATATCGACTGATGTGGGCGCGGCGAATGGTGGCGGGGATGGTGTCGGCGGTGATCGGGGCGTTGGCTGTCGGGGTGGCGGGGGCTCCGGCACAGGCGGATCCCTTGCCGCAATTGACGACGATCGGCAGCACGCTGTACTCCTTCGGTGACGCGAAGCTTTGTGCGGGCGCGATCGATCTGGCGCTGGAGGCCGCGCCGGGTCGGCCCGGTCATGTGCTGGCGCATGTGACGCCGCGGGGTTATCTGGGTGGGCCGTGCGGCAACCGGGTGAAGCTGGGCTGGGTGGGCTCGGCGGGTGTGCGCACTCAGGATGTCTATGTCCAGACCGGTGCGACGCAGGGCGAGACCGAAACGGCCGACCTGTGGGTGGGGATGGGGCCGGCCAAGGTGATGGCGGTCTCCTGACCCATTCGGGGCACGTTCGCGGAGTGGTATCTGCTGGTGCCGTAACGGGCGCTGACCACGGCGGCTAATTGTCGAGCGGTGCATCCGAGGCGAGTCTCGATGATCGGCTCGAAGAGGGGTCGGATCCCGCTGGGGACAGGGCAGGAAACGCGGCCGACGGTTCTGAGGGAGAATACGGGCGTGAGCTATGCAATCAGGACGAAGTTCAGAGATCAGCTCGGGGTACCGGCGACAGCGGCGCTGACGGGTGCCGCGGCATTCGTCGGCTGCTAGCTCGATGTCGGAACGAGAAGTGCCTGGTCGCGGCTCCTCGCCGGGGTCCGGTGAGAACAGATTCGATGCCGTGGAACGGTTGCGAAGGAAGCTGGAAGGTATGAAGACGGGTGAGACCGGTCGCTCCGAGGCGGGAGACGGCGCGTCGAAACTCATTCGGTTGCCGCATCGTCCGCGGCGGATGACGGAGGACGCGGGCGAGCGTCCCCGTAAAACATGGCGTTCGGAAGGCGGCTCCGTCCACGATCCCGCCCCGACCAGGCCCGTGATGCGATCCGAATTGCAGCGGGAGACAGGGGCATGGCCGGTCGACCCTGGCGCGACGTGGCACGCCGCGCCGGAGGGTGAGCCGGGCAGAGCCGAACATGACGCGAGTGTGATCGATCTCGGCGCACTGCGGCGGAAGCGCACCGGCGACGACGCTCCGGCCACGGGCATGCGGCGCATGGTCAAGCCGCGCCGAATCGGCCCGGACAAACCGTAGCTCCGCGCACTCGGTCCGTTCCGGCGTCGTGGCCGATCTGTTTGGGCCACCGAGTTCCCGTGAGCCCGAATACGATGTCCGCCCTACCGGCATCCATCGAGTAGCAGTCGAATGGTGAGCCGCGGGTCGTACTGCGCGTCGACCATCTCCGCGCCGGCGCAGATGTCACCGATCGCTCGAAGCAGCTGGTAGGCGGTGAATTCCGCGGTGACTTCGCCTGCGTTCCGAGCGGCGGCGAGCAGCTCGTCGAGCACCGGCACGAGCCGATCGAGAAACAGCGCGTGCAGCGCGGTGAACGTGTCGGGGTCGTTGCGCATCGCCGCGGCGAGCCCGTGCTTGGTTACCAGGAAGTCCGCGAAGAGTTCTACCCATCGACGCAGCGCGGTGAACGGTGTGGCCGCCGACGCGAGCAGGGTGGGCCCGGCTTCGGCACAGGCGTCGACCTGGTGTCGATAGACGGCGACGACGAGGTCCGCGCGAGTGGGGAAGTGCCGGTAGATCGTGCCCATGCCGACGCCTGCCGCCGCGGCGATCCGCCGAACCGGTGCGTCCACCCCGTCGGTGACGAAGACCGACGCCGCGGCATCGAGTAGCGCCTTCTCGTTGCGTCGGGCGTCCGCGCGCTTCGCGGTCGACTCCACGCTGCCCTCCTTTCCAGGTTCAGGTTCCCCTTGCTAAGCGGAGCGCTGCTCCGTATATTCGGAGCAGCGTTCCGGTTAACACCTTAACCGGTGCTGCCTGCCGTCGGAAGCCGCCGCAGCCCGGCCGCGGCATTCATCGTCGATCGAAGGAACATCTCCATGTCCACACCTGTCCTGAGCGCCGTCCCCGCGCTGACCACGCCGATCATCAGCGTCAAGCCGGTCGTCCTGTCCGCACCGCAGCGCGGCGCCGACCTTCAGGTGCGCGTGTCGGCGCCCGCCGTCGGCACCGACCTCCCGGTCATCGTTTTCGCGCACGGCTTCGGCGAGTCGATGTCCGGGTACGACCCGCTGGTCGATTTCTGGGCCAGTAACGGCTTCGTCGTCCTCCAGCCCACGTTCCTCGACTCGCGGACCCTTGGTATCACCCCCGCCGACCCTCGGTATTCGAAGATCTGGCGCATCCGGGTGCAGGACGTCGGGCGTGTGCTCGACGAACTGGACCACGTCGTTGCCGCCGTCCCCGGCCTCGGCGATCGCATCGATCGCGAGCGCATCGCGGTAGCCGGACACTCCTGGGGCGGCCAGACCGTCGGCATGCTGCTCGGCGCGCGCGTTGTCGGCGCGGACGGCCTGCCCGGCCCCGACCTGACCGACGCCCGCGTGAAAGCCGGTGTGCTGCTTGCCACGACCGGCCTCGCCGGCGACGACTTGACGCCGTTCGCCGCACAGAACTTCGCCTTCATGCACCCCGACTTCGACGCACTGACCACGCCGACCCTCGTGATCGCGGGCGACAACGACCAGTCCCACCTCTCGACCCGCGGCCCCGACTGGTTCACCGACGTGTACACCTACAGCCCCGGGGCCCGGAGCTTGCTCACCGTTTACGGCGGCGATCACTCGCTCGGCGGAGTCCACGCCTACCACGCCAAGGACACCACCGACGAAAGTCCCGAGCGGGTCGCGCTGATCCGCACGGCGTCCTGGGCCTATCTCCGCAGTGCCCTCGGCATCGACGACACGGCATGGAAGCAGGTGCAGGCCGACCTCGCGGCGGCCGCCGACCCGATCGGGAAAATCGACAACAAGTGAGGCGCCGGCGATTTCCTTCCCCGGTCCCGGAAAGCTTCTGACGGACACCCGCGACCAAGACTCATGACACGAAACGCGGTGTTCCCGCCCGCACTCCCGACACGATCTGCACGACGGCCAGCACCACCAACAACACCAACACCGCGGTCCACGCGTGAGTCAGGTCGTGCAGCGCACCGGCCAGCACCGGGCCCACCGCGCACAGCGCGAACCCGGCGATCTGGCTCATCGCAGTCAGTTTCGCCGTCGTCTGCGCATCACGCGACCGCAGCAGCGGCAGCGAATACCCGATCGCGGTGCCCGCCCCCAACCCGGCTCCGAGCAGAATCATCCACACGATCGTCCCGCCGGTCGGCGAGATCAGCAGTCCCACAAAGGAGATGACCAACACCGCGCCGGTCGACGTCGCGGCCCAGACCTGCCGTTCGCTCCGATTCACCACAATGGACATGGCCAGCGCCGAGGGCACCGCAACCAGATTGGCCACCGAGAGCATGCCGCCCGCCCACGACGCGTCCATGCCCGCGTCCACGAGAATCGTCGGCAGCCACGCGGACACGGTGTAGAACAGCAAGGCGGGCATGGCGAAGAAGATCGTCACCGCCCAGGCCAGCGGCTGCAACCACAAGCTGCGCGGCGCGCCCTCCGGCGCGGCACCGGCGCCGACGTCGCTGCGAACCCGCAACTGTGGCAACCACACCAGCCACGCGACGACAACCGGCACCGCCCACAAACCCAGCGTCGCACGCCAGCCGAGGCCGGTGGCGTCCTGGAGCGGCAGCGTGACTCCGGAGGCCGCGGCCGCCCCGGTGTACAGGGACATGGTGTAGAGCCCGGTCAGCAGTCCGACATGCGCCGGGTGGTCGCGCTTGATCGCGGCCGGAACCAGCACATTGCCCACGGTGATGGCCAGACCGATGACCGCGGTCCCCGCGAACAGTGCCACCACGCCGGGCAGCAGCCGAATGCCGAAGCCCGCCAGCAACACCAGCAGCGCGAAGCCGATCGTGCGGTTGAGCCCCAGCTCGCGCCCGATACGCGGCGTGAGGCCGGAGAAGCCAACCCAGCAGGCGATCGGCACCGCCACCAGCAGGCTGGCCACGGTGCTGTTGAAGCCCTCCTGCTGCTGCACCTGCGGCATCAGGGTCGAGATCGCCGTGATGGGCGGCCGCAGATTCAGTGCGACCAGCGAGACGCCGACCGCCACCAGCCAGATCGGCACCGCCACAGCGGATCTGGCCGCGAGCGCCGTAGTGTCACCCTCCGACTCGGCCCTCACTGTCCCTCGATCGTCACCGTCGACCAGTCGAACGTGAGCTCCTCGAGGATGTCCAGCTCGCTGCAGAACTTGTGCAGCCCACTGAAATTGGACAGCAGCCGCTTGGTCGAGGTGTCGTGTTCGACCTCCTTCAGCATCTCGTGCCCGCCCTCGACGCCGACCAGATCGACGATGCGATGCCAGGTGGGGAAGTTGTTCGCGGCGAACGCCTCCAGCCCGTCGACCATCGCCTCCCGGAACAGGGCGCGCTGTGCCGGGCCGAGCCGGTGATAGACGGCCTTGGCGACCTCGTCGGCGATCGAGGAGTGGCAGTACTCGTCGCGGTTGTGCATGGTCGCGGTGATCTTGTTGATCGGCTGGATCTCGTCGTCCTCGGCGATCAGATCGAGGTAGGAGTTGATCGAGATCTCGGCGACCGTGGCGAAGGCGAGCGCGCTGAGATCGCGCTGCCAGCCCTGCTCGCTCCTGGCCATGCGCTGGCGGAGCCGAGCGGCCTTGTGCCCGAGCGGTAGTGCCGTCTCGGGCATCCGCCAGCCGCGGCGGCGCCGCATCACCGAGCTGGCATTGAGGTGCATGAGGGTGTGGTACTGCTCGTCGAGCATCGCCTGCGTCATGGCGGTGGTGAGCATGTCCATGTCGAGGCCGGTGTCGAAGGTGTCCTCGATGACCAGGGCGAAGGTCGGATTCACCACGTGCTGTTCGGTGTCCATGACGTGTTTGTTGAACGCCACCCAGCCCCAGCCGAGCATCCGCGCCTTGATGTCGGGATCCAGCGCCCGATAGGTCGGATGCTCCCGGAACGGGACGAGGCCCTCCGGATAATCGGGGCGGGCGGGTTCGAACAGCTCGTCCAGGTCGGGCTCGGGGCGCTTCACCATCGCGCGCCGATGCCAGTTGCCGGTGAGCCTGCTGATCACGGCATTCTCGACCGGGTCGTCGGGGTTGTGTTCCGGTAGCGACGGCAGGGCAGGACCGCCTCCGGGATTTTGCGGCGACGTCACGGCTATCCCTCCATTTCTCTGCGGCCACCCGTACCCGGGTGGTCGGCGGTGATCGCCTCGGCGAGGTCCTCGACGCTGGCGGCGAGTACCGCGCTCGACGAAATCTCGGTTCCCCAGCGTTGCTCGAGCCTGGCCCGGATCTCGACGGCGGCCAGCGAGTCGCAACCGACGTCGCGCAACGGACGTCGGCGCGGAATCCGTTGCGCCGGAAGGCCGAGTACCGCGCCGAGTTCGGCGGTCAGGGTGTCCAGCAGCCCGCCACCGGCGGGGACCTCCGGTGCGGGTGGGGCGGGCCGCGCGGAGACCGGCGTGTCGGGCACCGAATCGGCAGGAGTGAACCAGGTACGCCGACGCTGCCAGGGGTAGGTGGGCATCTCGTCCGGCATGCCGAACGCCGGGTATATCGCGGACCAGTCCGGATCGATACCGGCGGTGTAGAGGCGGGCGACGATCTCTGCGAGGCGAGCGGTTTCGGAGGTGTCCCTGCGTAATCCGGCCACCGCCGTACCGGAGGCACTGTCGGCGAGGCACTGCTCGATGGCCTGCACCAGCACCGAGTGCGGGCTGATCTCGAGAAAAACCGTTGGTCCCAGCGCGTTTTCGGCAGCGATCGCCTCGGCGAACCGCACGGTGCAGCGCAGGTTGTCGGCCCAGTACCGCGCGTCGAGATCCGGGCCGGACATGCGCTCACCGGTGACCGTGGATCGCAACGGCACGACCACCGGATCAGCCCGAAGCCCGGCCAGCGCGGTGGTCAGCTGCGGCTGCAGCGGATCCATGAACCGACTGTGCGAGGCGAAGTTGATCCGCACCCGCCCGGCACGCACCCCGGTGTCCCGCAGATCGGCGAGCAACCCGTCCAGCGCGGCACTTTCGCCGGACAGCACGGTCAGCCGCGGGCTGTTGCGCGCGGCCACCACGATCCGATCGCCGTAGCGCGCCGCCGCCGCCTCCGCCTCGGCGACCGGCATCGCCACGGCGACCATTCCGCCCAACCCGTCCGCCTGCGCGGTGAGTTCGCCACGGCGACAGATGAGTTCGGCGGCGACGGGCAGATCGATCGCACCGGCGACGGTGGCGGCGGCGACCTCGCCGAAACTGTGGCCGATGACCACATCGGGCAGGATGCCCCAGGAGCGCCAGTGTTGCGCCAAGGCGACCTGCATGGCCCACACGGCCGGTTGGATCACCGCGGTCTTCGCCAGCTCCGTGCCGTCGTCGTCGGCGAGCACCTTCAACAGCGACCATCCGGCCGCGGCGTGAATTGCCGCGGCGCAGTTCTCGATCGCGATGCGGAAGGCGGCCGAGGTGTTCAGCAGTTCGCGGCCCATGCCGACCCACTGGCTGCCGTGCCCGGGAAAGACGAACGCGACGCGGACTCCGCCGGTCGGCCGCTGCGTGAGCTCATCGGGCAGCTGGGCACGTAACGCCTCGGCCAGTCCGTCGCCGTCGAGCGCGGTCACCGCCGAGCGCCATTCGTGGTGTGCCCGGCCGCGCGCGGCCACGGCACACACCCGCCGTGCGGTGACCGGGTCCGCGCCGTCGAGCCGGTCCGCGTAGGCGGCCGTAAGCGCCTGTGCCGCATCGTGATCGCGCGCCGACAGCGGCAGCACCAGGGGCTGCGGCTCGTCATCGTCGTCCGGTGCCGAATCGACAGGCGGCGCGGTGAGCACGACGTGCACGTTGGTGCCGGACAGACCGAACGACGTCACGCCGGCGACCGGTGCCGAATCCTGCGGCCACGCAACAGGTTCGGTCGGCATCCGCAGTGGCGTGTCCGGTTCGAGCAGCACCGGATGCGGCTCGGTCAGCAGCGGATTCGCCGGAATCAGCCGATGATGCAGGCTCAGTACCGTTTTGATGAACCCCGAGATACCTGCCGCCCCCTCGGGGTGGCCGATATTGGTCTTCACCGAGCCGACCAGGCAGGGCCGCCCCGCAGGCCGCGTTCCGGCGAACACCCGGGACAGCGCTCGCAACTCGACGGCGTCACCGGTGTTGGTGCCGGTGCCGTGGGCTTCCACGTAATCCACCGCAGCGGGATCGATCCCCGCCCGGTCCAATGCGTCGCGCAGCAACCGCTCCTGCGCCTCCTGGGCCGGGGCGACCAGCGAACCGCCGCCGCTGCCATCGTTATTGCTCGCACTGCCCGCGATCACCGCATAGACGCGATCGCCGTCGGCGCGCGCCTGCGCCAGCGGTTTGAGCACCACCACGCCGACGCCTTCGGAGCGGACGAAGCCGTCGCCGGTGGCGTCGCCGAACCGGCAGCGACCCCGCCGCGACATCAGCCCCACCTGCTCGTAGATGGCGGCCAGTTCGGGCAGCAGCACCAGGTTCGCCCCGGCCGCCAGCGCGAGGTCCGAATCCCCGAGTTGCAGGCTCTGCCACGCCAGATGTACCGCGGTCAGCGATGACGAGCACGCGGTGTCGACCGAGACGCTCGGACCGCGCAGGTCCAGCGCGAACGAGATGCGGCCGGACAGGAACGAGGACAGCCCGCCGCCGGTGAGCGCGTGCAGATCGAGCGAACTCTGCCGGGACTGCAGTTCCCAGTAGTCCCGCCCCATCTGCCCGACGAAGACGCCGGTGCGGGTGCCCGCCAGTGCGGTCGGCGGAATTCCGGCGTCCTCCAAGGCTTCCCAGGCCACCTCCAGCAGCAACCGCTGCTGCGGATCCATCCGGTCGGCCTCTCGGGGCGAGATGCCGAAGAAGGCGGCATCGAAACCCTCGACGTCGTCGAGGAATCCACCGAAGCGGCGGAAGCCGGACGGCACCGCGGGCAGTCGGCCGAAGACGGCGGGGTGCTCGGTGCGCTGATCCGGCACCTCGGTCACCGCGTCCACACCGTCGACCAGCAGGCGCCAGAGGGCTTGCGGGTCAGCGGCTCCCGGCAGGCGGCAGCCGATGCCGACGACGGCTACCGGTTCGATGCGCCCGTGCCGGGCGGGCTGCGGGACGGCGGCCGACCGTGGCCGGTCGACCGGCGGCAGGAGTCGGCGTAACTCGGCGGTGATCATCCTCGTCAACTCGCGGCGATGAGTCCGGACGAAGAAGTGGCCGCCCGGTAATACGCGCGTTCGCACGGTCCCGTCGGTGAGGTCACCCCACGCGGCGGCGTCGTCCGGTGCGGCCATGGTGTCGTCCCGGCCGCTGAACACCACGATCGGGCACTCCACCGGTGCGCCGGGCCGATGCCGGTAGGTAGAGAACATTGTTACGTCCGCGCGCAACGCGGGCAGCGCCGCACGCAGCAGGTCTCGCTCGTCGCGCAATTCGGCTGGGGTGCCGCCCATCTCGAAGATCCGGTCGAGCAGCTCATCGTCGGGCAGTTCGTGCATGGGGTCCGGCGTCAGCCGGTGCGGTGCGGCCAGACCCGCCACCAGCAGCGCGACCGGGGCGGGTGCGCCGTCGCGGCGTAGCCGCAGTGCCACCTGATATGCCAGCAGGCCGCCCAGACTGTGTCCGAACAGCGCGAACGGCGCGTCGAGATGCGGGCGGAGCGCGTCGACGACCGCGTCGGTCAATGCGTCCAGCTCGGCGAGCGGCGGCTCGCTCGCGCGTTCCTCCCGGCCGGGCAGCAGCACCGGTAGCACGTCTACCCAGCCCGGCAGGTCCGGTGGCCAGCCACGGAAAACCGAAGCTCCGCCGCCGGAGTGCGGGAAGCAGAACACGCGCACCCGAGCCGAGCGGCGGGGCGGCCGGGACAGGTACGCGCTCATTTCGCCTGCCTCCGGCCGCCCAGCGAGCCCGCGATGATCATCTTCTGCACCTCGGAGGTGCCCTCGTAGATCCGCAGCGACCGGATCTGCCGGTACAGCCGCTCCGGCACGCTGTCGGCGACCAGTCCCGCGGCACCGAAGACCTGCACGCAGGCGTCCACGATGTGCTGCGCGTGTTCGGTGGCGTACAGCTTGGCGATGCTGGAGTGTTTCGCCGCCGCCGGGTCGCCGCGGTCGGCCTCCCATGCGGCGCGGGCCACCAGCAAGGCCGCCGCGTTCAGCTGAACCTCGATCTCCGCGAACGTCGCCTTCACCAGCTGCAGGTCGAACTGCCGAGCGCCGTACATCGACCGGTTCTTCGCGTGGGCCAGCGCGGCGTCGGCGGCCCGGCGCGCGAACCCGATCGCCGCGGCGCCCACGGTCATCCGAAACCGTTCGAGTACCTCCATCGCGATCACGAAACCGCCGCCCGGTCTACCGAGCACGCTGTCTCGCGGCAGACGGCAGTCCACGAAGTCGAGATCGGCGAAGGATCGGGGAGCGATCAGCGGAACCCGTTGTCCCACCGTCAGTCCCGGGGTGCTCGCGGGCACCAGGAACGCCGTCAAGCCCAGTGCGCCCGGACCCTCACCGGTCCGCGCGACTACGCAGAACAGGTCCGCGATACCACCATTGGCGATCCACGCCTTCTTGCCGTTCAGCACATAGCCGTCGGCATCCTGCTCGGCGCGCAAGCCGATCGCGGCGACATCCGAACCGACCTCCGGTTCGGAGATCGCGAACGCGCCGCACAGGGTGCCCTTCGCCATCGGCGCCAGATAACGCCGCTGCTGTTCTTCGTTGCCGTGCCGCACGATCGGCGTCGCGGCCAGGGCCTGGATCGAGAAGGCGAAGTCGGCGAGGTCGTCGGTGTAGGCCAGTGCCTCGCGCAGCAGGCACAGGGTGCGACAGTCGCCTGCCGCCAGACCCTCCGGTCCCGCGGCGGGATCCAGCGCCGCCAGCCAGCCGTGTTCGCCCAGGGCGCGCAGGATGCGTAGCCCGGTCGCGTCGGGGTCGGTCGTGGCGCGCGGGTCGTCCCACAGCTCGGTGTGCTCGGCACACCAGCTCTCGATCTGCCGCGCGCGCTGCACATGTCGCGGCTCGTAGAAGGGGAGGGCGAGGATGCCCGCGTCGAAGCTCATCGTTGCTCCTCGGACAGCGTGAAGATTTCGGTGGCGTGCACCGCCGGGTCACCCGGCCGCAGATGCAGGCGGCCGAGCCCCGGACACAGCACGACGGCCGCGACGGTGCGTTCGCGGCGGATGTCACCGTTGTCCGTGACATTGATCGGAGGTGCGGACAGCACGGCGAAATGGTCTTCCGGATCGGCGGGCACGACGGCGAGCCGGGTCCGGCACTGCTCGAGCCTGCGGATCGACGAATTGCGGGCGAACACGTTGATCTCGTCCCGCGCGGCGAGGTCGGGATGCAGGAAATGGTTGGTGTGCACCGTATTCAGGCCGTACTCGACTCTGAATTCCGAGTCGAGCACCTCGACAAAGGCGGCGGTGTCCTTGTCGCACAGCACGATATTGCGCGAACTCGCCAGCGGCAGTTTCCGCAACACGCGCACCGCTTCCTCGACGGAGCCCGCATGGTCGAGCAGATGCCGGATAGCGAGGTAGGGCGGCACACCGGGGCGCCACTCGCCGCCGAGCACGAGATTCAACCCGACCGCGAGACCATCGCTGTTGAGACCGAGGTAGCCGAGCAGCCCGCCGAAACTGAGCACGAGCACGCGCCGGGACGCCCCGGTACGCACGATCTCCAGCACACTGATCTGATCATCGAGATTGCCGTTGAGATCCACCGTCTGCGCCAGCACGGGTTCGGCACCGGCCACCGCGTACGTGGTGCAGTCCCCGGCGGTCGGAATCTTCTGATAGCCGAGGATTTCGCGGCGTAGTTGCAGCAACGCGGCCTCGTGCGGGTCGAGGCCCGCCCCGGCGGCGAGGCCACGGATCTCCTCGGCCAGATCCGGTGTCGCGGTGGTGATTTCGGCCAGATAGGCGTCGATCGTCGGCCGCAACTCGGTCAACGTCACCGGCTCGGGCAGGATCCGGTTCAACCGGCACAATCCGTCGTCCAGGAAGGCCCGCAGGTCGGCGGCTCTGGCCTTGCCGTGCTGATAGCCGAGGGCGAAGGAGTCACCCTCGGCTCGGACGAACGGAGTCCGCAGGACCGCGCTCATTCGACGGCGCCCGCCAAGTGCACCTTCGGATACGCCGCCAGTTTGCTTTTGACGCCGGGCCATTCGCCACGCAGCACGCTGTAGAAGATGGCGTCCCGGCGACGGCCGCCCGGCATCGGATTGAAGCTGCGCAGCACGCCCTCCTCGACCGCCCCGATATTGCGCAGGCCCCGGCGCGCCTGCTCGTTGAGCACGTCGGTTTTGAACTCCACGCGCTCCGCGCCGAGTCGCTCGAAGGCGTGCTCCAGCAGCAGGTATTTCGCCCACCGGTTGAGCCCGCTGCCCCGGAAGTCCCGGCCGAGCCAGGACCAGCCGATCTCGAGCCTGCCGTCCCGCTCGGCCATGTTCCCGTAACTCATGCTGCCCGCGGCCCGGCCGCTGGCCTTGTCCATGATGTAGAAGACCACCCGGCGCCCGGCCAGCTGATCATCGAGTGCCGCATCGAAAAACGCGTCGAAATCCGCTTCGGTCTCCACCAGTGCGACGAAGTACCGCCAGATATCCGGATCCAGCGCGATCTTGCACAACCCCGCCCGGTCCGTCGGCTCGATCGGCCGGAGCAGGACATGATCGTTCTCCAGCTGCGCGGGCGCCAGCTCAGCCCATCCCATGTCAGACCGCGCTTTCGGAGTGCCGGGACAGCGCGGCCGTCACGTCGCGCAGGGTGCGCATGGCGGCCACGTCCTCCTCGGTGAAACTCGCCAGCGAGACGCCGGTGTCATCGCAGACCGCGGTCAGGAACAGGACCTTGTTCAGCGAGGTGAGGCCGTAGTCGTCGACCATGTCGAGGTCCGGATCGAGCTCGTCGGGTGCGTTGTTCGACGCGATCACCTTCCGGAAGTTGTCGTGCACGGCCTTTTCCAGATCAGGCATGTGTTCTTCCTTTCTCGCCGATTTCCCGTCGATACTGATCGAGGATCTGCCGACGTTTCGGTTTGTACTGCGAACTGAGCAGCCCGTTTTCGATGCTGAACCGAGGTCGAGCGATCACCACCCTGGCGATGCGCTCGTCGCGCTCGAGCTCCTGGTTGGTGCGCTCGAGGTGTGCGGCGATCGCCGCTTCGTCGGCGGGTTCGCTGGTCGGGGAGACGACCGCGACGAGCTGGGTCTGCGTCGGGCAGAACACCACGCAGTGCTCGATGGCCGGACTGGCCGCCATGCGCTCCTCGATCGGCCGGACGATGACCTTCTTCCCGTTCGCCAGCACGATCACGTCATCGGCGCGACCCTGGATATACAGAAAGCCGTCGTCGTCGAGGTAGCCGATATCGCCGGTCCGGACCGTGCCGTCCGCGTCGAACACGCCCATCGAATGCGCGGTCGCGCCGTATTCGTATCGCCGCGCCACCGGGAAGTCGCTGCGCACACTGATGACACCCTCGGCGTCGAACAGCACCTGCTTGCCGGGCACGACGCGTCCGACGCTGCCTTCTTTGCTCGCGCCCGGATAGTTCTTGGCGACAATGCAGGTCTCGTTCATGCCGTAGCCCTCGTAGATGGGCAGCCCCAGGTTCGTGAAGAAGCGCAGCATGTCCGGACCGGCCGGCGCGGAACCGGTCCACAGGTAACGGATTCGGTCTCCGAACAGCTCCTTGGCCGCCACCTGCGGATCGGTCTGGGCCGCCAGATGCCGTTTCACGGTCTCGTAGAAGCCCGGCACCCCCATCACGACGGTGGGCCGCACCTGTCGCATCGCCGTGAAGGCCGCTTCGTAGGTGCTCACCGTGACGTCGTGGCCGAAACACAACGCCGAATAGATCCAGTACCGCTGTTGCAACAGGGCCAGCGGCAGAAAGACGAACAGATGATCGCCGGGGCCGTGTGCGAACATCCGCTGCACGGCACGCAGTGAGCTGTCGATGCTGCCGACGCTGGCCGCCAAGCCTTTCGGCACCCCCGTGCTGCCCGAGGTGAACTTGAGGGTCGTCGCCTCTGCGCTGTCGTACCGAACCTCGGGCAGCGGGCCGGCCGGTTGTTCGGCGAGCACGCGAGCCTCGCTGACCGGTCGGACACCGGCGGCGGTGGACGGCTGATCGGTGAACAGCAGCTTCAGGTCGTAGCGGGCGAGCAGCTCCTCGTCGGGTTCGAACTTGCCGGGCTCGAGCCCCGCGGTCACGGCTTTGCAGCGCAGCGCGGCGAGATCGAGCAGCACCCACTCCAGACAGTTCGCGGCGAGGATGCCGATCCGATCCCCTTGCCCCACACCCAATTCGCGGAGTCGGACCGCCAGGCGTTCGGCACCGGCAGCCAGCTCGCGCAGTTCGATCGTCTCCGTCTTACCCAGCCGTGCGAAGGTCGCGTGGTAGCCGGCCGGGGGCGGCGTCGTGACGATCTGGTTGATCACCGAATCCATCAAGCGCTCCCCACCCCGACCGGCTCCGCCGCCTCGAGCGAGGGCTCGGCGAAGAACTCGCGCACCAGGTCCACCCGGGTTCCGGCGGGCACGAGTGCCACGGTGTGCGGCCATTCGTTCGGGCGCTCCTCGCCGAGGGCCGCGCCGAGCCGCCCGGCGAACCGCGGCAGCAGCGGTGTGGCGCAGTGGGCGAGCAACCGCGCCGCGGCGAGTTCCAGCGCCACCGCGGTGCGGGCCTCGTCGTACCACTCTTCGGCCGTGGCCACGGCGCTCTCCTGCTCGACGAATCGTTGGGTGTCGGTGACGATGCCATGCAGTTCCGCGGCCGCGACCGCGAGCGAGAACCCGTCCGGACCGAGGGCGGCGGTCACCGCGGCCAGCCGCGCGCCAAGGCGGCCGAGAAATGCCGTGTGTTCCGGGGTCCAGATGCCGGCGTCCGGGGCGTGGCCGCCGTATCGGGTCCGGATGCGGTGTCCGAGGTCGTTGAGCCACTGTTGCCAGGTGCCGATCAATTCGTCGCGTACTGCGGCCGTATAGCTTTCGCGAGTGAAGTTGGTGCGCCGCGACTCCGGCCGAGTCCGGGAAAGGAAGTACCGCACCCCGTCGACGCTGTCCGGCGACAGGATTTCCTTGCCCCAGATGGCATGCCGTCGGCTGGTGGAGAATTTGCCGCCGTCCAGGAGGTAGAACTCGTTGACGTGGTAGTCGATATCCGGCTGCCAGTCGGGGAAGGCCAGCCGGTACAGCACGGGATACAGGATCGAGTGGTAGAAGCTGTTGTCGTAGCCGAAGAAATGCACGATCTTCCAGTCCTGCTCGGGCTCGTCCGCCCGCCAGTTCCGGCCCAGTCGCCGACCCAGCGCCGAAATGCCGTGCAGGAAGCCGTAAGACATCTCCGGCCAGACCCAGATGACCTGCCCGTCCACGCCGGGGTCGGCGGGCGGCACACCCCAGCTCGCGGGGTGGGTCATCGCCACGTCGAGCCGGGGGCGGGCGAACAATCGGCCGGCCAGTTCCCGCAGCCGCGCCGGAACTCGGCCCAACCGGTGATGGGCCGCGAGTTCGGTGGCGAACTCGTGCAACGGAAGTGTGAATCTGGTGATCGTGTCGATGCGCGGGGTCGCCTGCGAGCGCTTCGATTGCGGATCGGTCAGATCGACACAGGAATTGGGCTCGCCGCACCGCTCGCAGATGTTTCCGCCGGTGACGGTGCCGCAGCCGGGGCAGCCGCCCGTCACGTCGACCTCGTACAGGTAGTCTTGCGTCGCGCCGTCGAACAACGCTGCACCCTCTTGGGGCGCAACCGATCCCGACTTCACGAGGCGGGAGAAGTACGCCTGCAATCCGGCACGGTAGGTGGGGTCCGCATCGGTCACCGTGTATTGGTCGGGCTCGATGTCCATCAGCCGCAGCGTCTCGGCGATCTCGGCGCTGTAGTACGCCGCCGTCGCCGCAGGATCCTTGCCCTCCTTCTCGGCCCGGTCGACCACGTAGCTCTGGTAGTCGTCGCTGCCGGTGAGGTGCCAGGCCTGCGCACCGTTCATCCGCTGGAATCGGACGAACACATCCGCCCCGAGATACGGGCCGGACAGGTGCCCGAGATGCAGATCCCCATTGGGCGTCGGCGGCGTGGAGAACACGAAGATCGGCCGCTCGCCGAAGCGTCGCCGGTCGCTGCGCCCGCTCGCCGCGCGGGCGGCCCGGCCCGGATCACGCCAGTACAGGTCGAAGAACACCAGCTCGGTAGACCCGGTGTTCTCCACGACGTGGGTCTCGAACGGATCGAACAGCACGGCCATGCCGGGGGCGACGGCGTGCCGCCCGCCGTCCACGATGACCTCGCCGTGACCGCTGACCACCAGGAACAACTCGGTCTCGTCGTGCTGGTGCGGATCGGAGCGGCCGCCGGGCGGGACCCGCGCCCAGCCTGCGCCGAAGCCGAACCCATCGATCGAACTCATGTCGATGCCGAAAGCGGAGTGCAGTTCGGCCGTGTCGAAACGATTGATGATCACGCGGGACTCATCTCCTTCGGTGGCTGAGTTGTCTGCCCGTCCAGTTGCAGCAGGCCGACGGCCTCGGCCGCGATCGCCGGGGCGAGCCGGTAGCCCGAACCGTTCGCGGCCCCGGCGAAGATCACTCGTCCGGCCTGGTCGAGCGCGCGCACCTGCGGCTCCCGATCGGCGCTGTAGGCGTCGCAGAAGACGCGGCCGCCTGCGACGCGTTCGGCCAGTGCGGGCGAGTATCGGTGCAGCAGCGGCATGGCCGCGTCGAGCACGCTCGCGTCGAGCCCGTCGGACACGGCGTCGGGGTCGACATCCCACTCCTGGTGGGTGTAGCTGAACAGCCAGTGCCTGCTGTGCCGCAGCGGCAGCAGGAAGGCGTCCTCGTCCTGGAACACGACGACGCCGTCGTCGCGTCTCGGCTCCTGGTCGATGTGGATCGCGACGACCTTCTTGACTCGCGCCTGCAGCGGGGCGACGAGGTCGCGCCATGCCGGATCGGCCAGCCAGGGACCGGGGGCCAGCACCACGTGTGCGGCCGTGCACGTCTTCCCGGTGCTGAGCCGGATCAGCACCTCGGCGCCCGCGTCCTCGACGGCGGTGACGCGCACGCCTTCCCGGAAGGTGACGTGCGGGCGTAGTTCGCGGGCGACCGCCTGCGCGACCGCGGGCACATCGGCGTAGTGGCATCCGTCGCCGCGCCAGACGCGGGCACCGTGCGGCAACCGGACGAGGTCGCCCGGCACGGTGTCCGTCGGTGTCAGCGCGGCGCGGTCGAGGTAGACCTCGTCGAGCTGTGCGGCGGTCTGTGTCGCCACCACCGTCATGCCGAGCGAATGTATCGGCAGGGCAGGGTGTTTCGAGGCGAGGTCGGCGTAGAAATCATGGCTGTACGCGGTCATCCGCCGCACCCGCTCGGTCGCGCCGCGCGGAAAATGCAGCCCCGCCGAACGCCTGCTGGCTCCGGTGCCGATCCCATCCCGGTCGAACACCACCACGGAGCTATCGGGGGAGCGCGACATCACCTCGCGCGCAACCAGGCAACCGACGATGCCCGCGCCGATGACGGCGACGGTGTGGTTCGTCATCGCTCTACGCTCCTGGCGTCGGGAGCCTTGGCCGACCATTCGAGAAACGAGTCGTGCGGGTCGTCGGAGCGGATGCCGCGCAGGCGATCGGCTATCCGTTTGCTGCGCCAGGCGACGAGGCTCAGATTGGCGTCGGCCAAGCCGCGCTGTCGTCGGGCGCCGTTCTGCAGGAAAATGTTTCGGTCGGCGGGGCCGTCCCAGCACACGGCGAAATCCGAGTCGATTTTGTATTCGTCGCGGTCGCGCTCCAGCCGGTCGGCGACCGGGGACAGGAACTCCATGCCGTCGGCGTGGAAACCGGTCGCCCAGACGATCACGTCGGCTTCGGCGTGCTCGTGCACGCCGGGTTGGTCGTTGTGCGTGAAGGTGATGTCCCATCCCGATCCGGGATCGCCCGTGACCCGCAGCACATCGCGGTTCGGGTAGAGAGCGACCAGATCGGTGGCGCCGTCGACGAAGTGGTGCAGGTAGATGCGCTGATAGATCTCGCGCAAGGTGGCTTCGGAGATGCCGTCGCTGGTCAGCACATGGGCGGCGTTGAGTACGTCCCGGGACGCACCGGGCAGGCCGGCGAAGTACTCCGAGTAGTCCGGCATGTAGTAGTCGTTCGTGAACGGCGAGTCGTCCAACGGAAAGTAGTTGCGGCGCCGGGATATCCAGCCGACCCGGCGCGGCAGCTCGGTGCGCGGACGGGAGATCAGTTCGAGAAATGCCTCCGCTCCGGACTGGCCGCCGCCGATCACCCAGACTCGTCGGCCCGCGAGTCCGACTGCCTTGTCGGCGAATTCGCTGATGTGGAACTGGGTCGGTCCGAGCAGTTTTTCGGCCACCGGTGGAACATAAGGCTTACGGCCGACACCGATAACGACGTTGTCGGCCTTGACCGTGCGGTTGCCGGTGCGTAGCAGGAAAACGCCATCGAATTCGATGGAGCGGACCTCTTCGCCGAAGATCAGGTTCTCGTTCTTCGAACTGACCCACTCGAGATAGTTTCGGAACTCGCTGCGTGGTACCGCATCGAATTGCGCATTGAGATAATGGTATACCCGGCCGTGGGCATGCAGATAGGACAGGAAAGAGAAGCGGTTCGTCGGGTCGGAGAGGCTGACCAGGTCTTTGAGCATGGAGACCTGGAGCGAGGTGTTGGGCAGGAGTTGGCCGTCGTGCCAGCGGAAGTCGCGCCGCTTCTCGAAGAAAAGGTTCGACACGTCCGGCTGTTCGTACAGCAACGAGGCCAGGCTCAAGTTTGCTGGTCCGATACCGATGCCCACGCATCGGTAATGTTCACAATTGTCGGTGAGCGAGCTCTGGCTCATTACGCCTCCTGCCCCTCGGGGCCAGTCCCCGGTGTGCATACCGAGTGAATCGTCGGTTGCGAATTCGCAATACTCGCCCACATGAGGCGGCTTTGCTGCATGAATAGAACCCCCCTCGATCAGCTGGAGCCCTGTTTACCACTTCAGAATCCGCGGTAATATCCTCGAACTCAACGCTAGCGGGTGGGGGAGGCGTGCACAAGAACGGTGAAAGTTTTTGCCGGAGTTCGGCGCGACGCTGACGATGACGGGTGTGAACCCCTAAGGGGTTGGCGCGGTAGGTCTTTGGGATATGGCGGTATTGGCGTAACCTCAGGGGTGAGCGACGACCGATAGGGCGCTGACGGGGCCGCCGCCGTCTCCCCCTGTGCCACTGCTGCGTTGAATTCGAGTAGCAGAAAGCGTTGCATGATACCGGGTTTCGCAGTGCGCGTGGTGCGGCGACGATCCGTGGCGTTCGGCGGCTATCAAGGGCTCTTACGCGGAAAAGGCTCCACGCGTGTGCTGTTCGAGTCGCTGTGCCAGCCGTTGCAAGTCCTGGGAGCGCCGTCGAGCGAGCTCGGCGACGCGTGGCGCGCAGTGACTCGGCACATTGCCGACGACATCGTCCCACTCGACGTCGTCGTCGAACGGAAACTCCAGCCACCGCAGCAGCTTTCGCCCGGTCTCGGAGAAACGCAGCGACGGATCCTTGCGCAGTTGTTGCAACATCTCCGCGGTGATCACCCGCTGCTCGGCCGGGGCCGGAGTCTGCGTATCGGACCTGTCGGCGGGCGCGGCCGTCGAACGTCGCGCCGGGCGGCGCAGCGGCACCGGGTTCTCGCCACTGTGCAGTCGTTTACGCACATCCTTGGCGGTGGTGACCGAAATGCCTGCTGCTACAGCCACTTTCCGCACCGACACGGTGGGGTCGGCAGTGAACATCTCGGCGGCGCGTTGCCTGCCCTGCGGTCCGGACCGATGCCGCACCCCGTTGCGAGCAATCCGACCGGTCGACTGTGGAACTTCCACAGTCGACCGCCTGCGGATGGCGGAGACGGTCTTGGGCGAGACACCCGCGATGGCGGCGATCGCTCGATCCGACCAGTCCGGGTAAGACAGCAGGATCCGTAGCGCGGCGGCCTTCCGCTCGGCCAGCGACAGCGGCAGGCCGTGCGCCGTATTCAGCTTGACCGCCAGCACGAACGCTTCCTCGGGGCCGCCGTCGAAAAACACTGCGGCGAGGGTCTTTTCGCCGCGCAGCCGAGCGGCGCACAATCGATGCCAGCCGTCGACAACCTGCATCGTCGCGCGGCGTACCACAATGGGCGCGAGCGCGGTGCACGATTCGGCGAGTATGCGGGTGTGATCGGTGTTCTCGCCCGCGGTGCGAGGTGGCGAATCCGACGGCAGTAGGTCGTCGATGGATAGCTCGACAATCTTCGAACAGTACGACGGCGAGCCCGTGAAGTTCGGTGCGGAGAGGGTTCCCGCCCGGGACGAACCGACATTGCCCCCACTGGTCATAGATTCCCCTCCCGGGTTTCACATGCTTCCGATACGCCGCGCAGCCAAGTGCAGTCACGGCCACGGCGCAGGCAATCCGGTATCGAGTCCCACTTCAGGGTACTAGCGGCGCCGCCACCCTGGCTCCCCCGATCGGGGGTACCGCGGCACAGCGCACGCGCAGGTCACCGCCCTCTATCGCGACCCCCTTTCTCATCGCCGCGACCCCGACAACCCCTTCGGCGAGGTCCGCTGGGGACGCCACACCGACTCTGAAAAGCTACCGCATGGAATCACTTCGGGGGTACGGAGTGGCGCATCTGTGACGGCTTGCCCCAAAGGTGTCCGCGTCCGTCCGCCGGGAGTCGGCGGGTGTTCTACCTCTCTGCGCGAGCAGTGTCCGACCCGCCGCAGGCCGGGTGGCTCAGCGGGTTTTGCTCGACAGGCGGGCCAGCACGGCAAGGCCGGTGTCGCGGATCAGGCCGTCGAGGTCGTCGATGAGTTCATGCACCTGGGCGCCCGCGTTGCGGAAGTGCTGTGGGGTGGGTTCGGGGTGGTCGAAGACCTCTTCGAGGTGGTGGAGGCGTAGGCCGACGTCGAAGAGGTGCCGGACCAAACGGGCGTCGAGATCATCGAATTCGAGTGCGTCGAGCGGGAATTCGGCTTCGAGGCGCAGTGACTGTCGAGGTGTCCGTTTCCGGGGCGGCGGACGGATGGGGCCACCGGGGTGCGGCGTAGCGGCCATCGGATTCTCCTGGGTCCGGTCGGGTCGATGCGACCGGCGTACATCCGCGGCACGCTGTTGGACTCACGGAGATACGTACCCACCTTACTCGCACTCAGAGCGGGTGGCTATGAATCGGCAGGTGTTCGACGAGTTCGCCGCTGTGCGTGAGATATTCGGCGACGTCGATGAGCTTGATGTTGGTGTGCTGACTGGCCCGCACCAGCAGGGCGAAGGCTTGGTCGCTGGAGAGCTTGTGGCGTTCCATGAGGATGCCCTTGGCTTGGCCGATCAGGTCGCGGGTGCTCATTGCCCGGGACAGGTGCGCCCGCTGCTGGGCATCGGCCATCGCGACCGCGGCATGGGTGGCGAAGAGTAGCCCGACCTGCTCGGAGTCGTCGGTGAAGGCTTCGGTGCGGTGGGAGTACAGGTTGAGGGCGCTGAGATCGTCGCCGGTGACGTAGAGCTGGAAGGCCAGAATGCTGCCGATGCCGAGCTCGGCGGCGCGGGCGGCGAAGTCCGGCCAGCGTTGCTCCTCCGCCATTTTCGGCAACAACACCGTGTGCTTCTTGTGCAGCACATCCATGCAAGGCCCCTGGTGGCACTCGATCTGCGCCTTGTCCACCTGGGTGACCAGATCGGCGGACACCGCGAGTGTGCGCATGTTGGCCCGCTTTTCGACGACCGACAGCCCCGCGTATTCGGCTCCCGGTACGGTGCGCACCGCGGCGTCGACGATGCATTGCAACGTATCGTCGATGCTGTCCTGCTCCTGGAGGTAGCGGGCCAGATCGCCCAATTGGAGGGCTAGGTCGGCCAGTCGCTGCGATGCAAGCGAATCGGCCGACAGCACGCGCCGGCCTGACCTCCTCTGCCCATACGTCGCTTTGGTTGTCACATCTACTCCGTGGGTCCGGAGAAGCGCCGAGAGAGCCTGTCGTGCACGATCTCGCGCGACAAGCGACTACGTGTGAAAGTTTACGTGCTGCACCTGTCTGCTTCGATGTTATTGCGCTGTTCGAGCGTCGCCGCGGCTGAGTAGTCAGCGAACCGGCTCGTATGCGCTGCACCGCGAGTTGCCGCGGCGAAGGACGAATTGCGCGGAAGTTATTGCTGGCGAATGTGTTTGCTGAACCATTGACGATTTATTTTGGCGCAGAACAGTTCTCGCGTCGTCGTTGTTCGTTTCGCGGAAAGTCGTGATCGATGATTTCTGGTGGCTGACGATCCCTCGCTGCGGCTGGTTGCTCGTCAACAGGCTGATCCCATGGTCCGGCTGCTATGCGATGATCGATCCATGACCGAGCGGTTTCTGGACCGACTCCACCGCCATGACAAACTCGACTGGTGCCGGGCGACCCACCTCGACGGACCACTCGCCGGCCGCTCCGGCTACGCGATCAACAGGCTCGGCTACCGATCCGGTTTCCGGAAAGGCCCCCACGTCGGCACCTATGAGGTCGTCGAGCTCAGCAGCGACGGACAGCCCGCCAAACTCCGCCTCGTTGAACTAAGCCTCCTGCAGGGTTGAGAACCCGTCGCTGCCCGCCTGTCCTTCGTGAATTTTCGGCACCGCGGCATCGGTGGTGTCGGCGGCCGACGTCTCAGCGCCGATCAGATCGTCTCCCAGGCGAATCCGTCGGGATCGGCGAACGGGCCTGCGTTGCTGATGATGGCGACGCGGTGCGAGCCGCTGCCCTCCTCGGGGACGCCCGCGTCCTTGGCGGCCGCGCGGCGGCCGTAGAGGGCGAGCTTGATCGCCGAGGCCGGAGCGTCGAACTCGACGTACTTGCTGCCGAAGCTCTTCGCCACGGTCAGGCCGCGGTCGACGTAGAACTGTTTGGTCGCCTTGACGTTGTCGACGCCGAGCAGCACGACGACATCGTCGACCTCGCGAGTGACGGGGCCGCTGTCCTTCTTCGCGGAGGTCGCGATCTTCCACAGGGCACCGTCCGGCGCCTGAATGACGCCGCCGTAACCCCAGAAGCTCTTCTTGGCCGGTTTCACCGTCGTGGCGCCCGCCTCGAGCGCGGTGCCGATGAGGCTGTCGACGGTGCTGGGCTGCGACACCACGAGTGACAGGATGTAGCCGCGGAAGCCGCTGGTCGGCGCCTCGGTGGCGCGGAAGCGGAGCCGGTCGCCGAGGCCGAACGCGGCGGTGTAGAAAGCCGAGGCGGCGGTGGCGTCGGGCACCTCGAGCAGGACGGAGTCGATGGTGATCTGTTCAGTGGTGGTGTTCATGACAGCAACGCTATGTGCCGGACAGCGACCAGCGCTTCTCGATTCCTGACCGGTGTGCCGAGCGGGTCGCGGGCGTCCTGGATACCCAGTCGCGGTGGCGGTGGAAACCACGCCGAGCCGCCACTAGCGTGGGTTGGCGCGAACGGAGTCCGATAGCTGGGAGTGGGTTTGTCGACATCGACGATCGAGCACACCGAAACGTCGTCCGCGCCGAACGTGCCCCGCAGCATCGCGCCGCCGGTGTGGTGGACGATTGTGCTGGCCGGGGCGGTCGCGGGCGGGTACTACCTGGTACAGGTGCTCGAGCATCGCCAGGTGATGATGCATCTGATCGACCTGAGCGTCTATCAGATCGCCGGAGAGCGGGTGAGCCACGGGATCTCGGTCTACGACAGTCCGCTGCTCGGCAACACCCGTGGTGTCTGGGAATTCGTCTACACACCGTTCGCCGCAGTGCTCTTCGTGCCACTGCGCTGGCTGCACGGTGACCTGTACACCTTCCTCGGCGGCTTCGGCAATTTCGCCATGCTGGCCGCGACGTGCTGGATGGCGCTGTCGATGCTGGGCTATCGGCGGGAGCCGCGGCTGGCGCCGGTGGCGGTGTCCATCGCCGGGTTACTGCTGTGGTGCGAGCCCATCCGCCAGACAATGGCCTTCGGTCAGATCAATATCTTCCTGCTGCTGCTCGTCCTCGCGGATATGGCACTGCCCGACACGTCACGCTGGAAGGGCGTGCTGACCGGCATCGCCGCAGGCATCAAACTGACACCCGCTTTCTTCGTGCTCTACCTGCTGGTCACCCGCCGCTATCGGGCCGCGGCGACGGCGGTGGGCGCCGGTGCCGCGACGCTCGTCCTCGGTTTCGCCGTGCTGTCGAAGGATTCCGTGACGTTCTGGAGCGGCGCCTTCGTCGACCCGGCCCGGGTGGGCGTGCCCGCGAACCTGTCCAACGAATCGCTGCGCGGCATGATCGCTCGCTCGGTCGGTGTCGAGGGCGCACACCAATTGCTGTGGCTGGCCGGTGCGGCGGCAATGGCGGCCAGCTGCCTGTATCTGGCGCGGCGGCTGTCACGGACCGGGCGGGAACTGCCCGCGGTGGTGTGCGTCGGTGTCACCATGACGGCGGTCTCGCCGTTCAGCTGGGTACACCATTGGGTTTGGCTCGCACCACTGTTGATCTGCCTGGGCGATCTGGCGCTGCGCCGCGGCGGCCTGGTCACACCCCTGGTTTTCCTGGCGACGGCCCTCGTCGTCTCCGGCGGTGTCCTCGCCTTCCTCGACCCGACCCTGGTCAGCATCTTCGACTACGCCGCCCGCGCCCATCCGACGGTGCTCTATCGCAACGCCTACCTCTGGCTCACCGTGGCACTGCTCGCGGGCACCGCTCTCGCTCTCCGTCGACGATCGGATGCTCGGGCTCCGGAAGTGGCGGTGCCGCAAGGACATCCTTGATTCGACCGAGCACCTGCCTGTCGTCGCATCCGTAGCCGCCGGTGTGGCCGGGCCGAGGTCGAGCAGCGGACCATATCCATCGTTCGGACCGGTCGACTCGTCGAAGTTGATAACTTGCCCGCAGGAGAGAGGGGCGACCGGTGGCGGATGCAGACCAGCAGAGGTTCGCGCACCAGGAACAGGCAGCACTGGACCGACTGTTCGCGCAGAGCGGCGACCCGGGCGCGGTCAACTCGTACGGTCCGCACCCGGATCAGGTCACGGAGGTGTTCGGTGAACCCGGACCCACCGTGGTATTCGTGCACGGCGGCTACTTCCGGCCGTCCATCGATCGAACGCACGCTCGCCCGGCCGCCCGCGCCTTGGCCGCGGCTGGTGCGCGGGTTGTGCTGATGGAGTATCGGCGGACACCGGGCGACCCCATGACCGCGATCGCGGACCTGGACCTGCTCGAATCGCGCTTGACCGATCCTGCGCTGTGGATCGGTCACTCCGCAGGCGGGATGCTGGCGCTGACCCGGGCTTACGTGCGCCGAGCCGCCGTTCTCGCCCTGGCGCCGGTCGCGGATCTCGCGCGCGCCTCCCGACTGAACCTGGGAAACGGCGCGGTCACGGCATGGATGGGTGGCACTCCCGAACAGCAGCCGCGCCGATACGCGGACCTGGATCCCCAAGTGCGGCTGCCGTCCGAGCCGCCCGGCGTGCTCCTGGTGCACGGCAGTGACGATCAGACCGTGCCCGTCGCGTTGAGTCAGGACAGCCCCGCCGAATCGGTGGTGCTGCCGCACACCCACCACTTCGATCTCATCGACCCCGAGTCCGACGCATGGCCCGAGCTATCGCAATTGGTGTGCTCGGCCTTGTCTCGGCTACCCCACGTGCGCTGACGTGTCGCGGTCGGCGCCCGCCTGGTCAGTGGAGAACTTCGGCGTACCTCGGACCGGCGCAAAGACCGGCCCGTCGGCGCGGTGAAATACGGTGTCTCTACGACGGCTAACGACAACGACGCAGGGAGACACATGCCGAGTCGGCAACCAACCACCTCGTTGACCAGCGCGGAGGCCCTGGATCAGCTGGAAACGCGTTACCAGCAGTCCGTCGCCGCATTGCGTGACGCGATACGGGTCTTCGTCGAGAACGGCACGGTGCCCGACGACGCCGCCCGGGCCGACGGATTGTTCGTCTATCCCGAACTGCGCATCAGCTGGGACGGCGACGCGCCGACGAAGAACCGCTCGCGCGCCTGGGGACGCTTCACCAGGCCGGGCAGCTACGCCACCACGGTCACCCGCCCCGATCTGTTGCGCCATTATCTGACCGAACAACTGCAGATGATCGAGGGCGACTACGACGTGCGCATCGAGGTCTCCCCGTCCCGGCAGGAGATTCCGTTCCCATACGTCATCGATCGCACCGAAACCGCGCTGGACAGCTCGATGGCCGCGGTGATGGCACGATACTTTCCCACCACCGACCTGGCCAGCATCGGTGACGAAACCGCCGACGGCATCTTCAATGCCATCGACACGCTGCCGCTCAGCCATTTCGACGCGCTGCGCACCGATTTCTCGCTGGCGCGCCTGCAGCATTACACCGGAACGCCGGTGGAGCATTTCCAGCCGTTCGTGCTGTTCACCAACTACACCCGGTATGTCGATGAGTTCGTGCGCTGGGCGTGCGCGCAGATCGCCGACCCGGACAGTCCGTACGACAGCCTCTCGTGCGCGGGCGGCACGGTGATCGATGCCGAAACCGTCGGCACGGCAATAACTTCCGACGTCGCGTGGAAGAAGCACCAGATGCCTGCCTGGCATCTGCGCTCGGCCGACCGGCGTGGCATCACCCTGGTGAACATCGGCGTCGGGCCGTCGAACGCGAAGACCATCTGCGATCACCTCGCGGTGCTGCGCCCGCATGCCTGGTTGATGATCGGCCACTGTGGCGGCCTGCGGGAGAGCCAGGCGATCGGCGACTACGTGCTGGCGCATGCGTACCTGCGCGACGATCACGTACTGGATTCGGTACTGCCGCCCGACATTCCGATCCCCAGCATCGCCGAGGTGCAGCGGGCGCTGTACGACGCCACCAAGATCGTGAGCAACATGCCTGGTGAAGCGGTGAAGGAGCGGTTGCGCACCGGCACCGTCGTCACCACCGACGATCGGAATTGGGAGCTGCGGTACTCCGCGTCGGCGCTGCGGTTCAATCTCAGCCGCGCGGTCGCCATCGATATGGAGAGCGCCACGATCGCGGCGCAGGGTTATCGATTCCGGGTGCCCTACGGGACGCTGCTGTGTGTGTCGGATAAGCCGCTGCACGGCGAGATCAAATTGCCGGGGCAGGCGAACCGCTTCTATGAAGGCGCTATTTCCGAGCACTTGCAGATCGGTATCCGCGCGGTGGAATTGCTGCGCGCCGAGGGCGATCGGCTGCATTCGCGCAAGTTGCGCACGTTCAACGAACCACCCTTCCGGTAGCCGCGCGGCTCGACCACTCAGCGTTCCTGAGTGGTCGAGCCATGCCAGGGGCGGGTCGTTCGCGTGGTGGTGTGGCACGTGAGAGGCGGGTGTGGTCGACCTTGCTCACTGCCCAGGCGGGGTGTGTGGTCGGTCGGTTGTGATCCGATGTGATCGGGGCGTGATCGGTCCGTGATCGCCTGTGTCGCTGTTAATCAGCCCTCAACTCGATTTTAGAATTCGACTTAGAACTCGTGGGTTGCTGTGCCGAGTTCTACCCTCGAATGCGGGATCAACAATCCGGTGGCACCGGCGAGCAAGGCCACCCGACCAACGTTGCTCGGTGGTCCCGACAGGTAGCTCGAACTCGGCAGCACCGAGCCTGTGCCGTTGGGGGACAGGCGATCCGACACGCGATCGACCACTGGCGAAAGAAGCGTCTCATGGGTAAGCACAGCGCACCTAGCAAAAATCAAATGCCGGCCCGATTGGCAATTTTGTCGACGGCAACGTTGATCGGCTTGGGCATCTCGGCCAATAGCGGTGCGGGACAGGCTGTCGCGGAATCGACGACGACCGCCACCGTCAACCCGAGCGATCAGGTGACCAAGGTTCCGGCGAAGCGGGTCATGGCGGCGAGCGGCCGGCAGGTCAGCAAGCAGACCAGCCAGCACAGCCACACCGTCCGCGCCGCGAAGCCGCCGAAGAAGAAGCAGCCCGGCGCGGGTAAGCCGAAGGCCAAGCCGGCACCCTCGCAGGATCCGTTGGCGTTGCTGAACAGCGGCAGTGCCGCGCTCGGCGGGCTGGCGAAGAGCCTGGAGACGGGCAGTGCCGCCATCACGCCGCTGGCGAAGGCGCTCAGCACCGGCAGCTCGGCAGTCACCGGCAGCGCGGCGAGCGGCAGCAAGGCCGCGGGTGGGCTGGCTCCGCTGCTCGGCCTGCTCACCGGCAGCGCCTGATCCCGAGCGCCACGCGGCGGCCAACCAGCAACCAGAAGGCATTTCATGGGTAAGCACAGTGCACCGCGAAGAATTTCCCCTTTTTCGCCGGCAACAATGCTCACATTGTCCACCGCTTTCGGAGTATCAGCTTTCGCTGTGACTATTGCTGGCGCTCCTTCGGCCTCGGCGGGCCCCGATGCGCCCGCCGAAGAGGTGATCAGCCTGACCAACGCTGCACGCACCAAAGCCGGCTGCGATGCTTTGAAGTCCGACAAGCACCTCACCGAAGCCGCGCAGGCCCACACCAAAGACATGGCGGCCAGCGGAAACCTGGACCACAACTCGTCGAAGGGCGACCCGGGTGACCGGATCACCGCGGCGGGCTACAAGGCGCAGACCTGGGCAGAGAACATCGCCGAGGGGCAGACGAGTGCGTCCGAGGTCGTCGATGCCTGGATGAACAGCGAGGGGCACCGCGCGAACATCCTGAACTGTGGGTTGACCGACATCGGGGTCGGCTACGCCAAGAGCGGAGACGGAACCCCTTACTGGACACAGGATTTCGGTGCGTCCAGTGAGTCCGACAAGGACAAGGACAAGGACAAGGACAAGGACAAGGAGAAGGAGAAAGACAAGGGTAAGGAGAAAGACAAGGAGAAGCCGTCCGGTGGCGACAAGGACAAGCCCTCCGATGGGGGCGGGAAGGACAAGCCGTCCGACGGTGGTGGCAAAGATAAGCCGTCCGACGGAGGCGACAAGCCGTCCGATGGTGGCGGTGCGGACAAGCCCTCCGACGGCGGTGGCGAGGACAAGCCGTCCGACGGTGCAGGCAAGCCGTCCGACGGTGCAGGCAAGCCGTCCGACGGCGGAGACGACACCGCCGAGGAACCTTCGGAGGAGGTCCCCTCGGAAGGCGAGGGCGACTCGTCGGAGGATCCCTGGGGCGATGGTTCGGACGAATCTTCTGATGGTGAGGGTGATTCGTCCGAGGACAGCTCCGAGGTCCCCTCGGAAGGTGACGATGAATCGTCCGAGGACCCCTGGTCCGATGGTTCGGACGAATCTTCCGACGACGCGGGCGATTCGGCCGAGGATCCCTGGGGCGACGGTTCGGACGAATCTTCGGATAACGGAGGTGATTCGTCCGAAGATTCCTGGGGCGACGACTCGTCCGACGACGGGGGAGATTCGTCCGAGGACTCCTGGGCTGAGGATTCGGACGAATCCGCCTACGGCGCAGGGGATTCCCCCGAGGATTCCTGGAGCGACATCTTCTCCGACGACGCGGGCGACGAATCCGGCGACGCAGCTTCCGACGGCTTCGACTGGTTCTCGAACGACGGCGGCGACTCGTCCTTCGACCCGTGGAGCAACGGATTCGACGCACCGACCGGTGACGGCCTCGGCGATCTCACCGGCGGCGGCGACGCCTTCGGCGGCCTCGCCGACCTGCTCGACGGACTCGGCGGCGCCGGCGACGCGTTCGGCGGACTCGGCGGTGCGGCAGACGCTTTGGGCGGACTCGGCGGTGCCGCAGACGCTTTGGGCGGACTCGCCGGTGCGGGCGAAGGCCTCGGGGCACTGGCCGGTGGCTGGTAGCTAGTACCCCGACTCGATCGCCGAACAGGGTTCCTTCCACCCTGTTCGGCGATCAACGTTTGTCAGCCGAGTTCGGCGAGCTGGGGGACCGCGGGTGCCATGCCGTCGATCCAGGCGGCGGGTGAGCCGGTGGTGGGGGTGACGATGACGGTGTGCGCGCCGAGGGCGGCGTAGTCGGCCATTGCGCGAACGAACTCGTCGCGGGTGTCGGGGCTGGGTCGCGGGTTGTTGGCCAGGAGGGTGATGCGGATCTGGTCGTAGTCCCGGCCGACGTCGTCGCAGTGGCGGCGCAGTACGTCGAGCTTGTGCGCGACGTCCGCGGGGGTGGAGGCGAAGAGGTTGCAGGCGTCGCCGTACTCGGCGACCAGGCGGAGGGTCTTGCGTTCGCCGCCGCCGCCGATGAGCACCTTGGGCCGGTTGATCGGCTGGGGCGAGCAGAGCGTCTCGGCCAGTTGATAGTGCTTGCCGTCGAAGGGCCCGTTGTTCGCGGGATCCCACATCTGCCGGCAGATGCGCAGCGTCTCCTCCAGTCGCTCGAACCGCTCGGCGACCGGCGGGTACGGCACGCCGAGTCCGTGGTGTTCGCGCTCGAACCAGGCGGCGCCGATGCCGAGCGCGGCCCGGCCACCGGAGAGCACATCGAGCGTGGTGACGATCTTGGCGAGCAGGCCGGGGTGCCGATAGGTCACGCCGGTGACCAGCAGGCCGAGTTCGATGCGCGAGGTGTGCGCGGCCAGGTAGCCGAGCGTGGTGTAGCCCTCGAGCATGTTCGACTCGGCGGGCCGCCCGGTCGGCTCGATCTGAAAGTAGTGGTCCATGAAGGACAGCCAGGTCGCACCGGACGCCTCCGCCGCGGCGCCGACCCTGGCGAGTTCGCCGGCGATCGCCGTGGTGCCCCCGTCGATGTCGAATATCGGAAGATGAAAACCGAGCTCCATGGCACGATCCCCTCGTAAGTCGGCAACTCAGATCCCTCACGCTACGACTTGGAGTGCACTCCAAGTCAAGTGCGCCGGACGCCCACCGCAGCGCCCGTATGCCACGGTTCGGTGGTCGGCGAATGTACGTTCGTAGATGTTCCTGCCCCTGGGAGCCGGTCGACGAGGAAGTAGGTGCGATGCACTGGGACCAGATGACCGCCACGCCCGACGAGCTGCACGAGCACGCCACGCGGGTGCGCCGCGCCGTCGGACAGCTCGGCGTGCTCGAATCGATCATCACCGCGGCGGACGGCCCGTGGCTCGGCGCGATGGACGCCGACGGGCGCGGCGCCGCTGAGCTGAAGATGCATCTGGCCGGGCGTTATCGGCTCACCGCCGTGGTGACGAGCGCCGGAAAGCTCAGCCTGGTGCAGATGATCGCGCCGGTGGCGGGGCAGGCCGGCGAGCGGGTGCTCTCGTCGAAGCCCTCGATCCGGCGCGGGTGGGACGCCACCGAGGAGATGCCCAAACAGCCCGACTGGCTCGACTACGTGGTGGCGTGGGTTCGCGCCGCGAGCGAGGATGTGGACCGCCGTGCCGTCATCGAATGGCGGCTGACCGGAGCGGATCAGAAGCTGGCCGCGATGAACGACACCATCGACAGCATGCGCGCCAGCCTGATGGAACGGGAACAGTTGCGCGACGAACTCGCGGCCGAGGTGGTTGACCTGCGGACCGAACTCGACGCGCTCGGCGCGCGGGAGTAGGCGGACGCGCCGTGCGATATGCCCGGCGCGTCCGGTCGACAACTACTGGGACAGTTGCTTGATCAGCCGATAGAGGAACTCGCGGCTGGCCTCGAGTCCGGCGATCGGCGCTCGTTCGTTCACGCCGTGGATTCGACCGGCGTCGGCGGGCACCATGAACAGTCCGCTGATCCCGTACATCGGAATCCCTTTGCTGCGAGCGTATTTGCTGTCGGTGGCTCCGGTGGACATGAAGGAGCTCACGGCGGCGGTGGGGAACATTTCTTTCGTCAGCGACGTGATGGCGGTCATGACCTCACCGTTGGTCGGCGAGATACCGCCCGCCGGATCCACTGTGGGGGTGATGGTCAGCTTGGGTTCGGCCAGTGCCGCCCGGAACTGCTTGTCGATGTCGTCGGGATTGTCCTGGGGCAGGATTCGGCAGTTGACGGTGGCCTTGGCCGTTTGCGGCAACGCGTTCTCGGCTTCGCCGGCCGCCAGCATGGTGGCCACGCAGGTGGTGCGCAGCTGGGCGTTGTAGTCGGGTGTTGCCGAGAGCCGGTCCAGGGCCTCCGGGCTGGGATTGCCCGCGGCGACCGCACGCATGTCCTCGGCTTCCTGCCCGCTGCGCTGGGCGGCGAGCGCACGGAAGTTGTCCCGGGTCGGGTCACTGATCGAGGCCGGGAACCGGTACGCGGCAAGACGATTCAACGCGGACATGAGGGTGTAGATGGCGTTCTCGGGTGTCGGCACCGAACTGTGCCCGCCGGGTGCCTTGGCCTCCACCTGATAAGTGGCGTAGGTCTTCTCGGCCACCTGCACGCCTTGCAGTGCGGGCTTTCCGTCGACGAGCAGTGCCCGGCCGCCCTCGTTGAGGCCGTACTCGGCGCTCATCAGGTCGGCTTTGTTCTCCATCAACCATTTTGCGCCGTTGTCTTTTCCGGCCTCTTCGTCGGCGGTCAAGGCGAGCACGATGTCGCGGTTGGGCTTGAATCCTTCGCGCTTCAGCTGGATCAGGTCGGAGACGAGGGCGGACACCATCGCCTTGTCATCGATCGATCCTCGGGCGGCGTAGAAGCCGTCCACCTCGGTCAGCTTGGCCGGATCGGTGGTCCAGCCGTCTTCCCGTTTGGCCTCGACGACATCGAGATGTCCCAAGAGCAGCAACGGTTTACGCTGCCCCGATCCGGTGAATCGGAGTACCAGGTTGCCCTTGCGCTGCACCGGTTCGAAGATCTGGATATCGGATTCGGCGAAGCCGGCGTCGAGCAGCCGTTGCTTGACCGCGTTCGCGGCCACCGTCGTACTGCCGGTCGAGTGTGTGGTATCGGTTTCCACCAATTGCTTGTAGATGTCGTGGAAGAGTTTCGTATTGTCTTGCGTCGTAACGCTCGACGTGCCTGCCGGAGAGTTCGAATCGCTCTTCGGCGTATCGGAGTTACAGGCTGTTGCGGTGAGGGCCGCGATAAGTCCCAATGCGGCCACCGAAATGAGGGGATTGCGGCGACTGATATTAGACACGCTAAGAATTTAGCACGAAGTGGTGTTGTGTGTGCCCGGAACGAGTAGGCGGGTTTCGCGAGTTCGGTTGTGCGCCGGATGGTCCGGCGAAGCGGCTGGTGACGGCCCTGGGCATGGCTCGTTTCGATGGCCGCCGAGCTGCAGAGTTCGCGCGAACTATCCGCGTGGTTGCTTGACTGCCGGGCGAATTCAGCCCACAGTGATCTCGCTCCCGCGACTAATTCGGTCGCATTCCCTTTTCTCTGGAGACGAGAGGTGAGAGTTGCGATCCGAACGACTCGGCGGCGGATGGCCGGCAAAAATAACTCATACACTGGGCGCGGTCTTTCTCGCGGCAGCTGTGCTGGCTGGTTTCGCGATCGGTGCGGCACCGATCGCCATGGCGGAGGACGGTTTTGCGCCGGGTGAGGTGCCGTTGAGTCGGTATGCCGAACCGGGCCCGCATGAGATCGCGCAAACCACCGCGACGCACAGTTGCGCCACCTCGCCGTACGGTTCGATCATCGACAACACCTGGCGCTTTTGGGGCAATCAGTCCGAACTGCAGTGCACCAATATATTTCCGTCGGGAACGGATTCGCCGATCGGTGTCACCTTCTATTACCCGCAGGACATCGCGAACATGGACCGGCTGCCGGTGCTCGTCTACTCGCCGGGCACCGGTCAGGAACCCGGCTATTACGATGCGAGCGCCCGTTTCTGGGCGAGCTATGGATACGTGATCGTGATTCCGTACGATCTGCTGAATTCGACCCCGGAAATGGGTCTCGGTGGCGTGCAGGCGGCGTCGGATGCGAACAAGGACCCGCGCAGCCCGATGTTCGGCAAAGTAGATCTGAGTCGCGTCATATTCGCCGGACACTCCGGCGGCGGGGGCGCAACCCAACTCAATGCGAGTCTGCCACCCGACGTGTACCGAATGATTGATCCGGACGTGCGGATCATCGGCGCGGTGCCCACCGAACCAAGTGCGCTCGCGCTCGGCATCCTGCTCACGGTGCCGACGCTGTATCTCACCGGCTGCAACGACGCGCTCGTGTGGCACTGGTACTACCCGATGTGGACCCAATACCACACTGCCATAACGGTTCCCGCCTACCTCGCCTGCGTCAGGGGCGGCACACACATCACGCCGATGGACGATCCGGCACACAATCCCTTCGCCCCGCTTGCCCTGGCGTGGATGCAGTATCTCGCCAAAGGTGACCAGGACGCGGCCCGTTACTTCGTCGGCGCCGACTGGTCGCTGCCCGGTGACCCGGGCGTGGAATACGTCATGCGCAATGCCTTGGCCGAGCGGCTCCCCGGATAAGGCTTACCGGTGCGTCGAGCCGCCGGCCCGCAGCCAGCGGGCCGTCGGCGTGGACAGAACGAACAGCAGCGTCAGCACCAGCAACCCCAATCCCGCGACCATCGACCATCCGGTGGTGCCGTTCGGGCTGTCGTAGTGGAGCCGGACGGGTACCAGACTCGCGAGAAAGCCCGCAGACCCGAGCACCACGAGGGCACGGCCGAATCGCTTGCGGGCCAACAGCAACACCGCGCCGCCGAGGAGCAACAAGGCCGCGCCCGCGGCCGCTGCACCTCCTGCGGCATAGGGGGCGATGTCGAGGTCCCGATAGCGCAGGACCACGCGAATGACGTGTGCCCGCGGATACGCGACCACCCCGGCGGCCCAGCAGCCGAACAGCAGTGCGAGCACGCAGGCTGCGAGCGCGGTGCCCCGGCCACTGGGAGCTCGTCGATCGGGCTGTGGCGCAGGCGGATGGGCGGTAGCCGGTGCCACCGTCGCCTGGCTCAGGGCGTGCGTCGCCGGGCTCTGCCCATGCGGCGACTGGCCCTGACCGTGCGTCGCCTGGCTCTGACCGTGCGGTGACTGACCGTGACTGTGCGTCGACGGGTCTCGACCGTGCGTCGACCGATCTCGACTGTGCGCCGACTGGCTCTGACCATGCTGGTTGAGCGCGGTCGGAGCCGTCCGACCGGGTGCCACAGCGGTGCGAGCTGGAGCCGGTCGGCCGTGCCGGGACTCCCACGCTGCCGAGGTGAACTCGCGGCAGCTGCCGAATCGTTCCTCGGGCCGCTTGGCCATCGCCCGGAAGATCACCTCGTCCAGCGTCGGCGGCGCGTCGGGGCGTACGGCGCTCAGCCGCGGCACCGGCTTGCTGATGTGCCCCGCGACGACTTGGCCGGGATTGGTCGCCGCGAACGGCGGGTGGCCTGCGAGCAGCGTGAACAGCGTGCACGCGAGCGAATATTGATCCGAACGGTGATCGACCTTCTCGCCGGAGAGTTGTTCCGGGGAGGCATAGGCGAGCGTGGCATGGAAGGTGCCGCTCGAGGTGAGCTGGGTATTGGAGTCGAGCAGCCGGGCGATG
The DNA here is from genome assembly GCF_044547795.1 of Nocardia sp. NPDC052316. Taxonomy (NCBI): domain Bacteria; kingdom Bacillati; phylum Actinomycetota; class Actinomycetes; order Mycobacteriales; family Nocardiaceae; genus Nocardia; species Nocardia sp. NPDC052316. The sequence goes on along the minus strand of NZ_JBIUBB010000001.1, from coordinate 157,463 downwards.
CCGAAATCGGTGAGCACAGCGCGTTCCGCGCGTCCGGTGTCCGGGGCGGCCAGCAAGATATTGGCCGGTTTGATGTCCCGGTGCAGGACGCCACGGCTGTGCGCGTAGTCCAGTGCGGCGCCGGTCTCCGCGACGATCCGCAGGGCGCGATCGATCGGCACCTCCCGCGGCGTCAACCGGGCGGCGTCGGAGCCGTGGATGTATTGCATGGCAATCCACAGGTGACCGTCGTGCGTGCCTCGGTCGTGAATGCCGACGATCCCCGGATGATCCAGCCGCGCAACCACATTGGCTTCCTGCTCGAACCGCCGCCGCAGTTCCGGCTCGGCGGACACCTCACGGTTGAGCAGTTTGAGCGCGACCTGCCGCGGTAGCCGAGGATGCTGGGCCAAGTAGACGGTGCCCATCCCACCCCGCCCGAGCACACCCTCGATGAGGTAGTCAGCGAACGACTCGTTCACTCCGAGCTGCACCACGCCTACCCCTACTCCCTTCGAACACGACGATCCGCTGAGGAGTTAACCACCCCCGCCGATAACCCGCACCCAGCGAATTCGCGGCCCACCGCCGCGACGACGGCCGATTCGGTGTCGAATCGGCCGTCGCAGTGGCGTTCTATGGGCACGTGTGAACCGAGGAGCGCGGTGGACCGCCAGGTCAGCGGCGGTCCACCGCGGTCACCAGAGCGTTACCGACAGGCTGCCGGCCGCCGCCACCTTATCGGTTTTGACGTGCACGACGCCGCCGCGATCGTTCGGGTCGAACCACCAGCCGTTCGGTGCCCGATCCAGATCCGCGCGACTGGTCCGCTGCGGCAGCGCACCCGCCGAGGTGTGCGCGGCCTTCGGCGCGGACTTGGTGTGCACGGTGAGTTCATAGCGGCGGTCCGCCGGTTTGCCCGGATACGTTCCCGTGCTGGCACCGATGGTCACCTCGACGGCGCCGGGCGCGAGCGAGCGCACGGCGAAGTTCTGTGCGGCTTGTTCGCCGCGCTGATAACCCCGGGTCACCCCGTCGTCCTCGACCAGGGTGAAGTTGCCCGCGGCCTGCGGGTAGATGTCCACATTAAGCACGCTGCGGTCGCGGGTCCGCCACGACTGAGTGCCGTCGGGCCACATCGGCACCACCGCGCCGGCCCGCACGAACAGCGGCAGGGTGTCCAGCGGAGCGTGATAGCCGTTCACCGTGGTCGGTCCGGTCCAGGAGCGGCCGGTCCAATAGTCGATCCAGGTGCCCTCCGGCAGGTAGATGCCGTCCCGCTTGTCCGCGTCGTTGTACACCGGCGCGACGAGAAAGTCCTTCCCCGAGAGGAATTCGTACCGGGCCTTGTCGCCCCAGGTCTCGGGGTCGTTGGGGTACTCCAGTGCGAGCGGCCGGACCTGGCCTACTCCGGTGCGATTGGCCTCCACCGCATAGGAATAGGTGTAAGGCAGCAGTCTCTCCTTGAGCTGCAGGTACTTTCGATTGATCGAGGTGTAGGGCTCGCCGTAGCGCCACGGCTGCTTGTCGTTGGGCGCCCAGCCGTCCATCGACATGATGGTGGGCAGGAACGCTTTCCATTGCAGGTCGCGGGTGTAGGTCTGCGGACTGCCGCCGAAGATGCCGTCGACGTCACCGGTGTTGTAGGCGATGCCGGACATCGTCGCGCCCGCGTAGGTGGGGATCTGCCAGCGGATGTAGTCGTAGGATCCGGCTTGGTCGCCGCTCCAGAGCACCGCACAGCGCTGCGCGCCCGCCCAGCTCACCGGGGTCCAGACGAAGCCACGGGCGTCGCTGTTCTCCTCGATGCCGCGGTGCGCGGTGTCGCATCCGTCCAGCGCGAACTGGTAGCCGGGGCCGACCCAGGCCACGTCCAGCTTGCGTACCCGCACACCGGCTTTGACCTCTTCGGCCTGGTGCGGCAGTCCGTCCTCGGTCCACAGGCCGAGCTGCATGTTGTTCTTGCGCAGCCCCTCGCCGACCTGCTGCAGATTCTCGTACCCGCAGCCGTAGCCATCGTTGACCAGCATCCAGCCGTTGGGCATCTGATTGCGCACGTACCCCTCGGCAATGGCGACCGCATCGAGGGTGTGCCGCTCACCGCGGTTGGCGTTGTGCAGGTAGCAATCGGAGTCGCCCATCTCCAGGCCGTAGATCGGCGGCAGGAACGGCCTGCCCACCAGCCCGGTATAGGCGGAGATCACGCCCTTGGGGCCGTCGCCGACGACGTAGATCGCGTCGAAGCGGCGTTCCTGATGGGTGGTGCGCGCCGGGTCGGTGAAGCTGTAGCTGCCCGGTGCGAAGGTGTTGCGCAGCACGCCGTATCCGTTGCTGGACAGGTAGAACGGTTGGGAGTTCGGCGCGCCGCCGTCGTTCCAGTTGTAATCGGCGAAGATCTTGATGGTCTGGTCGCGATGGCTGAACCGCCCGTTCTGCTCACCGCCACCGAAGAACTGTTCGTGCTGGCCCCGGCCGAGGGTTTGCGTTGTCGCGTCCTTGGTCCAGGACAGCGGCGCTGTCTCGGCCCAGATCTGTTTGGTGTCGGCGCGGTCGTACAGAGCGAAGCGCAGCGGAGATTTGTAGGCGCGCAGGGTGAGATCGCTGGTGGCGATGGCCCAGTAGTCGCCCTTGTCGGCCCGTTTCGCGGCGGCCGGTGCGACCTTGGTCGGCAGGACGATCTTGTCCTTGGCCGGATCGGTGAACTGTCCGTCGGGCGCCAGTTGCACGCGCACCGCGCCGGGGTTGGGGAAGCTGACGCGGACTGCGGCCGCGCCCGAGCGCAAGGTGGTTGTTGCGCCGTCGTCGGCGATGCCGCTGAGATCGGTGAGCCGGCCGGACTCCGGCTCGGCCCAGGAGTTGGGGGTAGCGACGAGGCTGCCGGCTACTACCAGCAGACCCAGGGTGATATGCGTGATTCTGCGCAATTCGGGAACCTTTCACGCGCGAATGAGCATGAGATGCCTTTCATGTATAGCTTGGTGTTCGCCGCTTCGGAGTGAAATCCGTTGGGCTGCAAACAGATTCACCGACAGTTCACTTGAATTCGCAACTACATATGCGGAAGGTGTTGGAGTGCAACGAAATAGGCCCCGAGGCGCGCATCGGCCCCGGTGCGGCAGATGCACCGGGGCCGGATATCGGTAACTACTCCGACACGGCTGCGGCCGATCGTGTCGCACGCCGAGGTGTGCGTTGCATGATCAAGTAAAACCACACTCGCGCGATCATTTCGACTGGCGCACAACTGGGGACGGACGTGGCGGTGCGCTACTCCGCGTAGAGCTGATCCTTTCCTTGGGCGCTGTAGCCGAGGCTCCAGATGTATCCGTCCGGGTCCGCGAACGTGGCACCGTATCCGCCCCACGGCAGCGCGCCTGCCGGTTTGAGGATGGTGGCCCCCGCCTTCTCCGCCTCCGCGGTGAGCTCGTCCACCCGCGCCTCGCTGCGCACGACATAGGTCAGGACCAGCCCGCTGAAGCCTTCGCCCTCCGGGCTGGTGCCGACTTGTTGGGCCAGGCCGTCCCGGCCGTAGAAGCCGACGGGGGTGGCGCCCTCGGAGTCGAAGAACACCGAGACGCCGTAGTCGTTCTCGATCTTCCAGCCCAGACCGTCGGTGTAGAACCGCTTGGCCCGCTCCATATCCCGGACGCTCAGCAGTATCGAGCTCGCGCGCGCTTTCATGGTGTATCTCCATCTTTCGAGGTGTTTTGTGCTGCCGGAAACCGGCAGGTCTGATGACCGGACCGAGCCGGGATGTCACATCGGCGGCCCTTCGCCGGTCAATGGGTATGACAGGCCGAGACGAAGGAATGTGACAGATGGACGAGCAGGACTGGCTGAGCGAGCGGTTCGCCGAGCATCGGGGCCACTTGCATGCGGTGGCTTACCGGTTGCTCGGCTCACCCGGTGCGGCCGAGGACGCGGTGCAGGAGGCGTGGCTGCGGGTCAGCCGCGCCGACGCGGGGGAGGTGGCGAACCTGGCCGGTTGGCTGACCACGATCGTGGCCCGGATCTGCCTGAACATGCTCGAGGCCCGCCGCGCCCGGCGGGAGGACTCGGCCGGGGCGTTGCCCCCGGAGCCGGATGCGCGGCGCGCGGCCTCCCCGGAAGACGAAGCGTTGCTGGCCGATTCGGTGGGTGTTGCCTTGCTGGTGGTGCTGGACACGCTGACACCCGCCGAACGACTCGCCTTCGTCCTGCACGACGTCTTCGGCGTCTCGTTCGGCGAGATCGGCACCATCCTCGACCGCTCTCCGGCGGCGACCCGGCAACTCGCCAGCCGGGCTCGACGCCGGGTGCAGGGCGCGGCGAGCGCCTCCGACGCCGCCCGGTCGGCGAAACGCGACATCGTCGAAGCCTTCCTGGCTGCCTCCCGCAACGGGGACTTCGAAGCCCTGCTGGAGCTGCTCGATCCGAATGCGGTAGCCCTAGAGATCCACGGCGCTGAGGCGGTCGCGGCGTTCTTCGCCGGCCGGGCGCAGGCGGCGCGGCTCGCTTTGGTCGACGGTGTGCCCGCGGCAGTCTGGTGGCATCGCGGCCGGCCCAAGGCCGTCATCACGTTCACCGTCAGCGCCGGGAAGATCACCGCCATCACCGTCGACACCGAGCCGCGCCGGCTGCACGACCGCGACATCGTCCTGCTACACGCAGGCGACCAGGAACGGCGATGAGTGGTGCCCAGAAAGTGTGGTGTGTCACCGGATTCGAGGCCTGCACGCTCGTCGTCCACGATCTGGACGAGGCGCTCGGCTTCTACTGTGCGGTGCTCGGTTTCGTGCTACGCGACGATATCGAAGCTCGGCAAGCGCAGTGGGCGAGCGTCAGCCCACCGTCGCAGCCGAACACGCGAATCCTCCTGCACGCACCCGGTGCAGACCCGAATATCGCACCAGCCGACCGGCAGGCGATCACGGACCTGATAACCAAAGGTGTACTCGGCCAACGCTTGGTCTGCACGATCGACAGCTGTGCCGCCACCTTCGAATACCTGGAAGCCGCAGGTGCCGAAGTGGCGCAAGAGCCGATGCGCAAACCCGACGGCACCCGCGACTGCGCCTTCTTCGACCCTTCAGGGAATCTCCTGCGATTCATCCAGCCACGCGGCAGATGACCGAGTGCTTCGTCGCAGCAAGCACATTGATCGGCAATCCCGGGCGTTCGTCGGCGGGACAGTGACCACGCAGGTGCCCCGTTCGCCACCAGCATGGCGACCCGGATCAATGTGGCCGCGGGCGCTCAGTCGACAGGGCGTTGCGCGTGCGACGGGGCGCGGTGGTCCGCGCGTCTCGGGTGGATGGCCAGGTGCGCGTCGAGCGTCGCGATAGCGGTATCGGCGGGCAGACCGACCGGGTCGGTCACCATGCGCACCGAGAGTCCCTCGACGAGCGCGGACAGTATGCGGGCTTCCAGCGCGGGATCGACCTCGGCCGCGTATTCGCCGGACTCGATACCTGCCTCGATGGCCTCGATCAGTTGCGCCTGGGTGCGCCGCTGATAAGCCGACTCGATCGCGGCGAGTTCGTCGGTGACGACGGCACGCGCGAGGAACGCGATCCATACCCGCACCAACCGCGCCCGCGCCGCGTCGACCGGAAGCCAATCCACCATGACGGCCCGCAGCGCCGTCGCCACGCCGTGCTCGAAACTCACCTGCGCTGCGCGGTCGTCGAGCAGCTGTTCGACGTGCCTGAACGCGGCGATCAGTAGTTCGTCCTTCGTACGGAAGTAGTACTGCACCTTCGCCGGGGACACCCCGACTTGCCCGGCGACCTCACGCACGCTCACCGCCTCCATTCCCCGGGTCGCCGCGAGCTCGAGGACGCCGTCCAACAGCTCGGCACGCCGCAGCGCGTGCGCGTTGTCGGCCCCCATCACACCGCTCACTGCTGCTCCTCGACCCGACTGGTATGGACGGTGACCTCGTCACGGCTGCTACCGGCAGATTCCGCGCTGCCGGACTGGCGGGTGGGCCCGAGCCTCCGAAACGCTGGTGCGGCAACGACATCCCGCGCGGTCAGTAGCGGAACGGCGCTGATGAACACGCCCATGGTCTGACCTCCAGCTCGGGACTGTCGCGGCGGCGATGATCGGTGGCCTCTCGATTCGCCGGTCCATACGACTGTACAGTACGGTCGTATGGACTACTTGGAGAGGTAGGAGATGAATTCAGGATTCAAAGCCGTGATCATGGGCGGCATCACGCTGATTGTCGGTTTCGTGCTGTGGCGGTTCACCGGCGATGTCGAGACGCCAGTCGTCACGCTGACCAAGCTGGGCGTCGTATTGATGGTCCTGGGTGGACTGGAGGCCCTCTACGGACTCTTCAAATCCGTCGGCGGCAAATTCGTCTCGTAGGTTCCCGGGCTTGCGGTGGTTGGACCGCTGAAATCGCTGCAGAGAGTGGTGATCAGCGTTTCAGGTGCGACGTTCTTCGGCCGGTCGCTGACCTGCCCGTCGCCGAGTTCGATCAAACGCCAGACGCCATCTGCACGCAGCGCGAAGTCGGCTGTGATGAAAGGCAGACGCAGGTTTGCGATCGGTTGACCGACCGTCGCGAGATCGAGGTCGGTGCCGGGCAGATCCTCCGGGGTGTCCGGGTGCGGGCCGATCAACGTGCAGTGACCATCGACCCACCAGGTGCGCACCTCGGCCGATGCGAAGTGTTCGAAGCGTCGGAGCACGAATCCGCCGGTCAAGTCCGTACCGCGCAATTCTCGGAATGCGACTGCCACCCGCCAGGCGGAGTCCGCGTCGTCCAACTCGGGGATGAATGCGGCCTCGTGCCAGTAGTGCTTCATGGACTTGGTGTAGTCGCGCAGCACTGCGGGACCAGGACCGAGTTGATGGCGTACACGGTCGAACGCGGCGCGATCGTCGCCCACGGTCCATGCCGACTGCGGCGTCAGCTCGGCCACCGAGGAATACCAGCCGGGCAGCTCGTGCGCCCGGCGGTACTGCTCGGGACTGGTCCGCAGAGTGACGTCGCGCCGGCGCAGTGCCGCGGCGAACGCGGCGTAATCCTCGGCGCGCAGCATCCAGCCGCGGTAGTACGCCATACCGCTCGTTCGAACCGCGCGAACCGCGTGCTCGGCGCCGTCCGGTCGGGTCAACGCGTCGTGATCGACCAGTGCGACCTGCATTCCGGCCGCGCGGGCGGCGTCGGCCTCGGCGGCGAAATGCTCGTCGGCACGATGCGGGCGCAAGACGTCGGCGGGCACGAGCAGAATCATGCATGCATCGTGGCGACTGAATCGGGCCGTCTACAAGTTGTTTTCGCGCACTGAATGCTGTGGGAGCTATTCGAAGAGCACGCAGGTGGCGGCGGGGGTGTCCAGTGCTGGTGCGGTGGCGGTGGGGAGGCCGGTGGTGCGGTGCAGGTTCAGGCAGGTTACCGAGTTCGACTTTTGGTTGGACGCGTACAGGCGCCGGCCGTCCGGGCTGAGGGTGAGGTCGCGGGGGAACTTTCCGCCGCATGGGGTGGTGCCCATCGGGACGAGGAGACCACCGCCGAGGATGGCGAAGGTCGCGATGTTGTCGTGGCCGCGGTTGGCGACGTAGAGGAAGCGGCCGTCCTTGGCGACTACAGGTGCGGACGGATAGTTTCGGTCGCCGCCGCGATCGAGATCCGCGGGCACCGAAAGCCCCGCCCGCAATTCACCGCGCTCGGATTGCCAATCGAGCACGGTGACAGTGGAGTTCAGTTCGTTGGCGAGGAATGCGGTGCGCCCGTTGGGGTGGAAGCAGAGGTGGCGTGGTCCGCTGCCCGGTGCCATGGCGACCTGCGCGTGCCGGTGCAGCTTGCCCGCGGCGAGCCGGTAGATGTAGACGGAGTCGACCCCGAGGTCCACCGCGAGTACCCAGCGGCCTGAGGGGTCGATCGACACCTGATGGGCGTGCGGTGCGGACTGCCGATCCGGGTCCGGTCCGGCACCGGTGTGCTGGGCGACGTCGGTTACCGTGCCGAGGCGTCCGTCCGCGGCGACGCCGAGCACGCTGACGCTGCCCGATCCGTAGTTCGCGGTCAGTACGTGCCGGCCGTCCGGGGTGACGCACAGGTGGGTCGGCCCCTCGCCTTGCACCGCAACGGTATTCAACACGGCCGGCTGCGGTGCGCCGAGGTCGATCGCGGTGGCCGTACCCGCGCCGGAGCCTTCGTTCACCGCGTACAGGTAACGTCGGTCGGGAGACAGCGCCAGGAAGGATGGATCCGCTACCGGGACAATACTTTCCACCGCCAGCCGACCGGTGCCGGAATCCACGGCGGCGACGCCGACACCGGAACCGCCTGCGCCACTGGAGGTATAACAGCCCACGAACGCGCGCGTGCCGCCCGCCGCCCCCGCCATCGCGGGTCGGATCGCCCCGGTTGTCACCGCGACGCCGACGCCAACCGCGCCACCGAGCAGGCCGAGCAAACGCCGCCGTTCGAACTCACCATTGCGCACCGTTTTCTCCTTCCGTGCCGCGGGCGATCCCGCGTCGGGCCAGAATGTCCCACGCCACTTCAGTTCGCAAGTGGCGCAACTAATATTGCGTGATTCGCAATTCGAGCCATCGTGCGTTGCAAACTATGCGCGGGAGTCGGGTAAGACCTGCCCGCAGCTCCCCAGTCCACAGTGGGGAGATCAGAAAACCTGCCGGTCTGCCACCGACATTCGCGCCGAATGGCCCAGTGCGGCACAACTTCCCCAGTTGAGCGTCTGGACGCGGCGGCGATCCCAGTGGAATCTGGTTGCTGCCAACATCAATAATCACGGGACCTGAGCTCAGGTGCTGTTCGGTGCAATACCGTTACAAGACAGGCGGTTTGAGACATGTCGACTCTCGTCAGCGTTATGGATACCGTTAACTTCATTGCCGCTGGTTCCGGGTCAAGTGAGGGCTCGGATTCGCTCAGCGGCGGCGGATCCTCGACCGGGTCACTCGGCACCGGACTGGATTTGCTCAAAGTGAGCCTCAAACTGCTCAGCTTGCTTGTCGGTAATTTGTCCTGACTCGGATTTGCGTATTCAGCGCGGCGCCGAAGGTCGTCGCGCTGAATACGCGTACACCGCTCCCTCGATAACTTCGCGATACCTCCTCGCCTGATTCCCCAGTTGTTCTCAGGTCGAGTCGGCCGACTCTGACGTTCGGCGATGAGCGACCCACCGAGCTCGGTAGTGAGGTTCAGATGTCCGTCCTGCCTTCGTCCTGTCGTTATGTGGTGGCAGCGCTGGTGGCCATGGGGGTGGCCGTCGCGCCCGTTACCGTCGCCGCCCCGGCCCTAGCGCGGTCCGCGCAGGCCGACTGCGCGCAGACCTTCAATCTGTTCATCCCCGGCACCTGGGAGACCAACGAAAAGGCCGACCCGGCGAAGCCGATCGGCATGCTCCGCCCGATCGCCGAGGCGATCCAACACCGGCAAGGCCCGAGCTCCGACATCTACTTCACGCCCTACATGGCGCGCGCCTTCGACAACGGCTACACCTACGCGGACAGCAAGAACACCGCGTTGGTCAACGCCCGCAAAGCGCTGCGTGATTACGGAAACCGCTGCCCGGAAGCTAAATTCACGATCACCGGCTACAGCCAGGGCGCGGACGCCGCGGGTGACGTCGCCTCCGAGATCGGCAACGACCGCGGTCCCGTGCCACCCGATCGGGTGCTGGCCGTCGGGCTGATCGCCGATCCGGCGGCGGGCACCAAAGGGGAAACCCCCATCGGCCCGCACACCGCGGGCTCGGGTATCGCCGACCCGCGCCCGCAGGGCATGGGCAAGCTCACCGGGCGAGTCAGCTCGATCTGCGACCCCGGCGACCTGTACTGCTCGATCAAGAAGAGCGACAACCCGCTGCTCGCGCGGCTCGGCTCGCTGCTGAGCAAGGCGGCAAGCAACTCCGGCTTCGCGAAAACCCTTACCGCGATGGACACCAGGATCGACCTCTCCGGTCTGGCCACCGCCGTCGATGAGCTGACCACCAGCCGGCACGCTCCCGGCGGCCTCGACCTGACGCATGTCCGCGACACCACCGCCAAGCTGACCGACACCATCGAGACACTCGCCGGCCTGCGCGACTCCGGCACCGCCGCGCGACTGGCCGCCGCCCCCGCCGGAACTGCCGAGCACAACGCGAGCCAGGTGCTGAGCAAGGCGGGGGAGTCCGATCTGGCCGGTGCCGCGTCGGCGGTGAACACGATCACCGACACCGCGACGTCCTTGTTGAACAGGGGTATTCGCACAGTCCCTTCGGACTCGCCCGACGCCGCCGCACTGACCATCAAGGTCGACGCACTCATCGACCTGGTTGGACCGCTGGCCGAGATTCCGGCGGCTATCCTCGGATCGGCCTCGAAGATCCTGGCGATGCTGAAGCCGACCGTGCTGGTCGACCAGACCCTCGATGTCGTCGCCAACGTCACCGCCTTCGACTTCCGCGCGATCCTCGACAATCTGGCGCTGCTGTCGCAGAAGGTGGCGGCGATGGACGCCAAGGGCGCGCACCAGGTCGCCGGTGCGCTGAACAACCAGTTCCGGCCGCTGGTCGAACTCGTTGCGAGCGCGGACCTGAAAGCGGTCGCGCAGGTGCTCTCGACGATCCCGAATTCGCAGGGCTACACCCAGATCGCGACGTCGATGACGGCGATCCTGTCCAAGGTCGACGTGCTGCGGCTGGCGACCCTGGTCGGCCAGATCCAGGAAATCGCGTGGTCGGTGCTGGAGAAGCTGGTCCCGCCGCCAGGGCAGGACCCAGACCCGGCGGGCGCGGCGGCCGTGCTGTCCGGCCTGTTGCCGGTCGGCCTCGAGCTGGCCTCGGTCGCCACCGGACTGCTGGCCGAGACGAGTACCAGCGACAACACGCAGCGACTCGACCTCGATGACCTGACCGGGGCCCTCGCCAAGACCGCACCGGCCAAGGGCGGCATCAGCTTGCTCGCCCTGCTGCGCGACGGGCTCAGCGCCGCAAGCTTTTTCGCCTCGAGCGCGCACATCAACTACGGCGCGCTCATCGTCGACGACTCGGGTCGCAACGCCATCCAGTGGCTCGGTGACTGGATGAACACCCAGATCGGACACGCCAACTGAATTATCGGGGCGGCGGCAAAGTTCTTGCGTATCGGGCGATTTCGCTAGCATCGTGTCATGCGGATCGCTGCGGCCCAGGCCCGGCCTGCCTGGCTCGACCCCACGGCAGGCACCAAGATCGTCGTCGACTATCTGACCAAGGCCGCGGCGGCCGGGGTGCAGCTCGTCGCCTTCCCGGAGACGTTCCTGTCCGGCTACCCGATCTGGCTGGCGCGTACCGGCGGGGCACGGTTCGACAACCCGGCCCAAAAGGCCGCTTACGCCTACTATTTGGACGCGGCGGTCACCCTGGACGGCACCCATCTCGCCGCTGTGCGCGAGGCGGTCGCCGACCTGGGTGTGTTCTGCTACCTGGGCATCACCGAGCGGGTCCGCGGCACGGTGTACTGCACGCTGGTCGCCATCGACCCGGCCCGCGGCGTGGTCGGCGCGCATCGCAAGCTGATGCCGACCCACGAGGAGCGGATGGTCTGGGGGATCGGCGACGGGCACGGGTTGCGGGCGCACGATATCGGCGAGTTCCGGGTGAGCGGCCTGTCCTGCTGGGAGAACTGGATGCCGCAGGCCAGGCACGCGCTGTATGCCGACGGCACGACCCTGCACATCTCCACCTGGCCGGGCGCGGTCCGCAACACCGAGGACATCACCCGGTTCATCGCCAAGGAGGGCCGGGTGTACTCCCTGGCCGTCGGCGCCGTGCTCGACTACACCGACGTGCCTTCGGATTTTCCGCTGCGCGACGAGCTGCTCGCGCTGGGCCTGCCCGCAGGGTACGACGGCGGCTCGGCCCTGGCAGGCCCGGACGGCCGCTGGTTGATCGAGCCGGTGGCCGGCGACGAGCGACTCGTCATCGCCGATATCGATCCGGCCGCGGTGGCCAGGGAGCGCCAGAACTTCGACCCCACCGGCCATTACGCCCGGCCCGACGTGTTCACGGTGCGCGTGGACCGTCGACGCCGGACCGCGGCGACCTTCCTGGACGAATAGACCCTGTGGCGAAGTTCCTCCGGCGCATCCGTCCGAACGTCGACACAGGCTAACCCGGCGCAGGTCAGACGCTGGACGTCAAAGACGGTGTCGCTTCCTGGCGGTCGTCCGGATCCGGCCCGGCCACTTCTTCCGTCGGCTGCTCGTCCTCGGCGGCAACCTGCGAGCCCTGTCTACGCTGCCGCAGAAATCCCCACTGCAACACTGCGATTCCCACGAGACCGGCAACCGCGGTGCCGATACCGACCTGCCAACCCGGCGGACGCCAGGTAGCCCGCAGGTCGGCGCGGTCGGTGCCCGCGGGGATGTCGACGGCGAGGAAGGTATTCCCCACCGTGGTCGACGGTATCTCGTTGCCGTTCAAGGTGATTCGGTAGCCGGGCCAGTCCAGCCGGGAGAACACGATGCGTCCGCCGTTCGGCGCGGTGACCTTCGCCTCGATCGTGACCGCGGCACCCGAGGTGGACGTGGCGCTCACGTTCGCGGTATCGGCGATCGCCCCGTTGACGGTGGAGATCAGCCCGTTCTCCCGTTCCAGCACCCAGATGTAGCGTTCGTGGCCCGGGTAGTTCACCCACTTCCAGCCGGGCGGCGCCGGGTGGTTGCCCGCGTCGGGGTACTGCGCCGTGTGCAGCACGACCCGGTCGACCTTCATCAGGTCGACAATCGTTCGCCCCGTGGACGGTTCGGCGGCGAAGGCCCGGCGGAACGCATCCGTGCAGGTGCTGCCGTCCCAGGCCATGCACAGCATGCCCGCGAACGGGTAGTGGCCGATGGGGGTGTAGCCGTTGACGTACTGCAACCCCAGATTCTTGGCGTAGTTGCCGATGGCGAGTGACCCGTAGGCACCGTCGAGGGTCTTGTCCTGCGGCGCCAGGATCGCCCGGTCGGCGAGTTGCAATGTGACACCGGGGAAGTCGGGGAAGGCCGCGGTCATCTCCGACCGCCGTTGCGGGAAGTCGTAGGACATCGGCGTCGGCGGCGCGGCCTGCACCTGGGCGAACGCGATGGGGAACATGGTGACGACGATCAGCGCGCACGCCGCCGCCGTGCCCTTGGTCCTGGCCAGCCACACCACCACGGCACCGACCGCGGCGACCACCGCCACCGCGACGAGGTGGCGCACCACGATCTCCGGGGCCGCCGAGAACGACCGAAGGAACAGCACACCGATCAGCACGCCACCGGCGATGGCACGCCTGCGTAGCGAGGTGAAAGTGCCGTAACGGCTGAGCAGTACGCACACCAGTACGAGCAGCGCCATGGCGAGGATCGGCAGCACGCGGGCCGGCCAGCGCAGCGGGCCGATCGCGCCCGGCCCCGCGGTCCACATCAGTACCGCCGCCGCGAACAGCGCGATGCTGCTGAACTCCCGGACCGACGCGCGGGCCGCCTGCCAGCCGACGAACGCCAACGCCGGGATCAGGAACCAGGCGATGTAGACCATCGGCAACGGCTGGACGTGTCCCCACCAGGCGGTGAACGCGGGTGTCGTGCTCGGCAGGCTGGCGTTGAGCGACTCCGACCACGGCACCGTCAGGAACGGGTCGTTGTGGATCTTCGCGTTGCCCCGCCAGGTCACCTGGGAGGAGAGGATGCCGGGCAGGTTGGCGACCATGGCCGCGAGTGCGGCGCAGCTCGCCGCCGCGAGTAGTCGCGCGGAGGGCTGCCAGCGCCGCTGATAGATGAACTCACCGAGGGCGACCGTGACCACCATCAACGCGGATTCGACCGCGGGGAAGGCGTATTGGACCGTCAGCGCCAGATACAGGAAGACGAACACCGAGATCGGGCTGCCGCGCCCTCGGGTGTAGCGCACCGACGACGCCCAGGCATGCACCAGCCACGCCGTCGCGGTGTGCGAGGTCCACCAGCTGGCCTCGTCGAAGAACAGGAACCAACCGCTCAACGGGAACGCGATGCCGGCGACCGCCGCCCACGGTGCGCGCGCGCCGTAGGCCAGGCAGACCCGGTACACCCCGAGCGCGGCGATGATCGAGCAGACCAGCTTCACCACCGTGGCGTACACCGCCAGGTTGTCCATCGACGGCGCGAGCAGATGGACCAGCAGCTGGGGCGGGTTGTAGAGCCCGGCCTCCTCGAGCGCGTAGTTGCCCGCCATCCACTCGTACGGCACCAGGGCGGAGAACTGACCGTCGCGCAGCCGGTTGCCGAGCATCACCCACATCGGGGCGTACTGGGCTTCGGTGTCGTCGGTGTAATAGTGTCGGGCGTCCGCGAGCAGGACCGCCACATATCCGGCGATCACCCCCGCCGCGGTAATCAACCCCCACTTGGGTACATCTGATCGCGATGCGATTACCGCACTAGGCCTCACGAGCGCGGGACCATATGCCAATGGCCGGAACAGAGCAAGTCGGCTGGTCGCAGGCTGCTCATTGCTGGGTCCAGTCCGGTTGGGTGAAGTGCGCGACCCTGGCGCCCGCGTGGTCGCGGCCGAGCAGCACGACCTCGCGGAACTGCCACAGCATCGCGCCCGTCGGGGCGTGGATGGTCATGCCGTCGCCGAGGCGCATCTGGAGCAGGCCAACGGCTTCGGGGACGGGCGGCGCGGTCCGGCCGCGGAGTTCGGGCTGCGGCACCGCGTCGTGCCGGGCGACCCAGTGCGGCACCTCGTCGGCGGCCAGCCGCGCGAGCGGAACCAGGTGCGCGGAGTGCACTTCGTCGGGGCTCGGCGTCAGCTCGGTGGCCCCGGGGAGCGCCGCGACGAACGGGGTGATGACGAAACCCGAGGCCGCGGGAAAGTCGTCGAGTCGGCCGACCAGATCGGCCGGGGCGGCGGTCAAGCCGAGTTCCTCGTGTAGCTCACGCAATACAGCTTGCTCGGCGGTCTCGCCCGCGTCCAGCCGACCCCCGGGTAACCCCCATTGTCCGGCATTGCGGCCACGGTAGGCGCGGCGGATGACAACCACCGCCGGTGTGCCGTCGTCCTGCGCCACGACACACAGCAGCACCGCGGCCCGGCGGATACCCGGTGTGTCGGGAACCTCGGTGTGCGGAAATTCGCGCAGCCTGGTGTGCGCGAGATCGCGGAAGTCGGCCACGGTCTCGGGAACCGGCGGTCCGGTGGTGGGGCCCATGGCCTCGATCTTGCCCCACCACCCGGGCGCTACATCTTGGCGTAGCGGGCCATGACGAAGCTGTAGAGGCCGTAGGTGATGATGCCGAGGCCGGCCACGATCAGCAGGATCACGCCATAAGGCTGTGCGCCAAGGGTTTTCAGCGCGCCGTCGAGTCCGGCGGCTTTATCCGGCTCGGACCGGGTCGCGGCGAGGATCACCAGCACGCCGATGGCGCCGATCGCGAGACCCTTCGCGAGGTAGCCCGCCATGCCGAGCCTGCGCACCAGATCGCTGGTGTTGCCCTTCAGGTCCTTCAAGAATTTCTGGCTGATGCCCTTGTAGAGGTGGTATCCGCCGACGCCGATGATGATCAGTCCGGCGACAACCAGCGCGACCGTCCCCGCGGTGTTCTGCATCAGTCGCGCGGTGATCCCGGCACTCTCCTGGCCGCTCGACTTGCCCGCGCCACGGGCGAATCCGAACGCCGAGAAGGCGAACGACGCATAGATCACCGCCAGGGCGAACGCTTTGATCCGGCGGAAGGCCTCGGACTTCTTGCTGTCCTTATCCGGTTTGGACGCGCTACCGAAGACGGTCTCGGCCAGTCGCCACAAGGCCATCAGCACAAACGCGACAACCGCCACCCACATGACGAAAACGCCACCGGGCTTGCTCGCCAATTCGGCCATGGCGCCGGAGTGATCGGCATTGCCGCCCCGCCCGCCGAGCGCGATGCGGATAGCGATATAGCCGATGATCAGGTGCACGATGCCCGTCATCACGAAACCCGCGCGAGCGAACCGCTCGAACATCGGGTGCTGCGCGATCCGGCTGGCGTCGCCGGACGAGGTCCTCGACCATGCCCCTCCACCGCGGGTCCTGTCCGTACCAGCTGACAACCCACTCATCAGATTCCCTCATCTCCGTCGAACCGAACGTCGGGCAGATACCCGGCGGCGGCGTGTCGAAACAATCGCGGCGGAGGCGATCGGCGTCGCGGAGCAATGGGAGGCTTCGCTGGAAGCTCGGCTTTGCACTGAAGCCGATCGTGCTACTGGAACAGCTTGAGCAGGTTGACGATCAGTCGGTACACGCCATAGCTGAAGGGCGCGGCGACCCACAGCCAGGCGAAGATCAGCAGCGGAATGCGGCGCGGCGCAGCGGTTTCGGCGGTACCAGTCTCGGTCATGCCTGGCTCCCTTCAGTGCGGGCGGCCGGCCGATGATGCTTCGCCGCGACCGGGCGAATCAACTCGTTGGCGACGAAGCCTGCGCAGAGCAGCGTGATCATGACGGCGAACGAGGCACCGTACAGTTCCGGCCCGGTCTTTCCCTGCCGCGCACCGGAATCCGCGATGGCGTTGACGATCAACGGCCCGGCCACACCGGCCACCGACCAGGCCGTCAGCAGCCGACCGTGGATCGCGCCGACCTGGTAGGTCCCGAACAGATCCTTGAGATACGCCGGGATCGTCGCGAATCCGCCGCCGTAGAAGGACAGGATCACCATCGCACCGAGGATGAACAGCGCCTTGTTGGTCTGCCCGACCGACCACACGATCGCGTAGGCGAGCGCGCCGACGCCAAGGTAGATCCGGTAGACGTTCTTGCGCCCGATCATGTCGGACAGCGACGACCAGCCGATCCGCCCCGCCATATTGGCCGCGGACAGCACCGCGACGAAGCCGGCGGCGGCGACCGCCGTCACCGGGGTCGCGGTCTGCGCGAAGAAGTCGATCACCATCGGCGCCGCCTTCTCCAGGATGCCGATGCCCGCGGTGACGTTGCAGCACAGCACGATCCACAGTAGCCAGAACTGCGGCGTCCGAATCGCGTCGTCGGCCGCGACGTCGTGCAGGCTGATCAGCTTGGCCGGTTTCTCCTGCGGCACCCAGCCCGCCGGACGCCACCCCGGCGGCGGCACCCGCACGAGCAGCACGCCCACCGACATGAACACCGCGTAGGTCAGGCCCATGACCAGAAAGGTCTCGGCGATGCCGACGTTGTCTCTGCCGAAGGTGGTGAGCAGCTGGGTCGTCCAGGGTGACGCGATCAGCGCGCCACCGCCGAAGCCCATGATCGCGAAGCCGGTGGCCATGCCTGGTCGATCGGGAAACCAGCGGATCAGCGTGGAGACGGGGGAGATGTAGCCGATGCCGAGCCCGATCCCGCCTACGAACCCGTAGCCGAAGACGATGAGCCAGTAGGCGTTCGCGAACGCGCCGACGGCCGAGATGAGCAGGCCGGAGCAGAAACAGACCAGCGAGACGGTCATCGCCCAGCGCGGGCCCCTGCGCTCGACGAGCGTGCCGCCGAAGGCTGCGGACAGTCCGAGCATGACGATGGCGATCTGGAAGGGCAGCGCGCTGCCGGTCCCCGAGATCTGCATCGACTTTTCCAGCGGCGGCTTGAACACGCTCCATGCGTAGGCCTGTCCGATGGCGAGATGGATGGACAGAGCGGCGGGCGGAACCAGCCAGCGGCTCCACCCCGGCGGCGCGATGACGCGGGAATACCCGGTGGTACCGGCGGTGACTACGGTCATGCGGCGATCTCCACTCTCACTGTGTGGCGATCATAGGACCGAGACCGCCGCGCGAGCACGGTTCTGTGGCAATAACTTTCACTCGCTGCCGCTGCGTTGCCATCGATGCGCCGGAACTGGGGTGCTACCAGCGGCAACCGTGCCCGCATCGCGGGGTCCGCAATGCGGGCACGGTCCGCTGAGTGGATCAGGCGCCCGCGGTCACCGGGTAGTGGTCGGACAGGTTGGTGTAGGTGTACGACGTGCCCTGACTGGTGACCGTCCACGCGGGAGCGGACTCCTTGACGACGTGGTTGTGCCAGTTCGCCGGCTTGGCGTGGCCCTTGCGATGCAGGACGTAGTCGAGATCCTCTCGCGGGTCGCTGGGGTAGCGGTAGTTCGCAATCGAGTTCTCCTTGGTGTCGAAGGAGAACGGGTGGCCGGTGCGGGCGGTCGCGGGCTCGAGCCGGGCGTCGGCCAGCATCGACGCGTATTCGGCGCTGTGCGAGTCCACATTCAGATCGCCGGCCAGCAGCACCTGCTCGGTGGCGGGGATCTTCTTCGCGGTGAGGAACGCGTCGATCTCTTTGAACTGCAAGGCGCGATCCTTCGCGGCCTCGCCGTCCGCGCAGCCGGGGTCCGTCGACTGGCTGTGCGTGCCGACCACGTGCACCCTGCTGCCGTTGACCGAGAGCACCGCGTAGGCGATCCCCTTGTTGGCCCACCAGTCGGCGCCGCAGGCGTTGGCGAAGATGAACTGCTCCTGGCGGATGATCGGCCACTTGCTGAGGATGGTGACGCCGCCGTCCTCCGGTGTCCCCGAGCTGTACTTGCCGCCGGTGGCGTCCCAGCCTTCCTTCGCGCGGCCGACAACCGGTGTCTGGTGCGGGTATTCGGCTTTGGCCTTGGCCTTCAGCGCGTCGGAGGCCTCGTTGTCGAACATCTCCTGCAGGACGACAACGTCGTTGCCCTTGAAGAAGTCGGTCTTCGGGATTTCTGCCGCGCGATGGTCCTGACCCCAGTTGGGAAACAGGTTCTTGCTCATCAAAAAGGTGTTGTACGTCAGCACCCGAATCTCCGGGGTGGCTGCGGAGGCCTGCGGTGCATTCACCATGAGGGTGGTGGCGAGTGCTGCGATGATGCTGAGCCGGGTGGGCTGGGATAGCGGCATGGCACGTCCTCGGATCTCGTAGAACCTGGATATGGCGGATCTGATCGGACCAGGCGTGGATGACGCGCTCGTGACGTTTCCATGATCATTCGTCCGCTCGCGGGCGTCGGATCGATGGCAGACTCGGCGAATCAGCTTGGCCCGAAAGATTTCTCGGAGGGGTTGGCGGCCGTCAGCGCGGACGAACGTGGGAATAGGCCGGTCGCGCCGTGCCGGTCGCGGCGTCGACGGTGTAGGCATCGAGGGTGACCGCGGTGCGGCGGATCTTCGCGATCATGAAGCCTAGGCTCGAAAAGTCCTGCCAGAAGGCTTTATTGGTGACGGCCGACGAGCCGTCGCCCTGCTTGGCGGAGGCGCCGCAGACGATCTGCTGAGTGCCGCGGGACGCACCGGCGGAATCCAGGATCTGCGAGGTGTGGTCGTGCCCGGAAAGGATGTAATCCGCTCTGCCGCAGACGACCTCTTCGAACAGCTCCTTCAGATGCCGGCCGCTCATGTAGTCGCCGGTGGTGACGCCGTCGTAAGCGCCTGCGTTGCCATGCTTTCCGTTGTTGCGGTAGGGGTGGTGGGTCAGCACGATCTTCCATGTCGCGCGGGACGCGGTCAGCGCGCGTTCCAGCCACTGGCGCTGCCCGCGCATGTACGGGCCGTCCCACTGGTAGTGCGGATCGGTCTGCAGCACCGTCGAGGAGACGGGAACGGTGTCCAGCGCGAAGAATTCGACCAGCGGCTCCGTCCCGGCGGGCAGCGCCACCTGGTAATACCGGGACGGCATGTACCAGCGCGCGGAACGCTGGTGGTAGGCGACCTCGTGATCGCCCTTGCTCGGATTCCCGCCGCTGCCCGCGAAGATCCCGCTGCAGTCGTGATTGCCGAGCACCATCAACCAGGGCACGTCGATGCCCGCGTTGGGTTGTTCGAACTTCATCGAGAACTCGTCGTCGTCCGCGCTCTCCGCACCGTCCTCGTAGATGTTGTCGCCGAGCCCGACCGCAAGCGACACCCCCTCCGCCTGGCAGATCCGCTTCGCCGCGGCGGCCACCGCGCGTTGCCCGGCCTGGCCGGTCCCCGCGTCGCCGGTGATCAGCACGGTGATGTCCGGGCCGGTCGGCATCGGAAACTTGCTGTCCGCGTTGGCGATACCGGGCAGCACCAGACTCCCGGCCAAGACACTCGCGCCGACGAGCAGCCCGCGCCTGGACATACACAGCTGGTTGTTTCGATCGTCCACTTACTGCCTCCCTGGGTGCGACAGGTTGAAGTGACAACGTTTAACTGGGCCGGACGAACTGTGCGCGGTGGGCGTGGGACGAATCCCCCATCATTCGGGCAAACAGGAGGTGGTGTCGCTATCGGGTCTTTGGGGTGTGGATGCGCTCGCGCCTGGCGCAGTCGGCTACCGAGTGCTTCGATCGAGACCATGACGGACAACATCGATTCATCGCGCACGGTGACCGCCAGTCGCGACATCGCGGCAGCTTCGGCGGAGGTCTTCGAGCTGATCGCCGATCCGGCGCAGCAGCCGCGCTGGGACGGCAACGAAAATCTCGCGACCGCCGCGCCCGATCAGCGGGTTCGCGCGGTGGGCGACGTGTTCGTCATGACGCTCACCACCGGTGCCGACCGGCACAACCACATCGTGGAGTTCGACGAGGGCCGTCGCATCGCCTGGCTTCCGTCCGAACCCGGCCAGCAGCCGCCCGGCCACCTCTGGCGCTGGGAAGTCGAGCCCATCGACGACAACCACACCCGAGTCACCCACACCTATGACTGGTCCCAGCTGACCGACGAGAAGCGCCTCGTTCGCGCCCGCGCCACCACTCCCGACAAACTGCAGGCCTCGCTCGACAGACTCGCCGAGGTCGCCGAGCGCCACTGACCGCTGGCCGAAGGCCGAACAACTGGGGCCTTGCTCGAATTCATTGACAGACAGCATGATTGATCCGGTCATGCGGAACCGTCATGCGGTGGCGTCGACCTGTCGGAACGAACCGGGCCGGTAACAACCGGATCCGGGAACCCCCGCATTTCACGAGATATGTGGGTACGGCTTCGCGGAAGGCATTGCTATGAAACACATCGGCAAAGTTGTGCCAATGGTCGGCGCGGTTCTGCTGTTGGCTCTCGGTCCGGCAGGTACCGCTCAGGCCGCGACCGGCGACTTCATCTACACCAGCCCCGATGGTACGCAGCAGCGACTGCAGGACCCGGAAGACGGCAAGTGCTACCGCATCGTCGGTGTCGACTACACCGAAAACGCCACCGACCGCGCCGCTGAAACGTTCCGGAACAGCGATTGCAGTGGAACGTTCGGGGAGCTCTTTCCGCCCGGCACCCGTGAGTACCGTTCGGACTTCCAGTCGGTGCGCTTCGGACGTCCGATCTGATTCGGCGGCGTCCCTGCTAGACGTCTTCGTCGGGGGTATTGCCCGCCGCCCAGATACCGCGGACGTGCCCGATGTGTCTGCGCAGGAACTGTTCGAGTTCCTCGGCGCGGCCCTGCTCGATCAGGTCGATGATCGTGTGGTGTTCCTGCGCTGATTTGTCGAGCTCGCCGCGCTCGACGAGCGCGGCGAGACCGAACAGGCGGGTTTGCGCGCGCAGGTCGCCGACGATCTGCGACAGGCGCGGGTTGTGGCAGTAGTCGAGCAGCATCAGGTGGAATTGCCGATCGGCGTCGACGTACTCGACGAGATCGCCGCGCTTGGCCGCATCGACGATCTTGTCGGCCTGCACCCGCAGACCCGGAATATCCGACTCGGGAATGGTGCCGACGATCGCGCGGACACTCGGCGGCTCCAGCAGCATCCGGATCTTGGCGATCGAGTCGAGGTCGGCGTCGGAGATCTCGGTGACCCGGAAACCCTTGTTCGGCACCGAGATCACCAAGCCCTGCTTCACCAGATCCAGCATGGCCTCGCGCACCGGCGTGGGGGAGACCCCGAAGCGCTCCGACAGCCACGGCGCCGAGTAGAGCACGCCCGGCTCCAGTTCACCGGAGATGATCGCGGCACGCAGTGCGTCGGACACGTGGTCGCGCAGCGTGGGCCGCTTGGGTATAACCAGCCGTTCGATCATCACTGCGCTCCGGGTTTCTCCTGTGTGCGAGCACCACTTCTATCAGATCAGCGAGCTGTCGCCGCTGTTCAGCTTCGAGTGCCGGTAGCTGAAGGCGAGGTACACCCCCAGGCCGAGCAGCAGCCAGGCCACGAACCGGAGCCAGGTGACCCAGGTGAGGTGACTGATCAGCCAGATGGAGAACACTATCCCGATCAGCGGCACCACCGGTACCCACGGGGTCCGGAACGCGCGCTCGACCTCGGGCCGGGTCCGGCGCAGCCGCATGACGCCGAGCGCCACCACGATGAAGGCCATCAGGATGCCGACGTTGGTGAGCTCGGCGGCTTCCCGAATCGGCAGGAAGCCTGCGATCAGCGCCGACACGATGCCGACCGGCCAGATCACCCGGGTCGGCACCTTGCGGACCGTGCTGGACTTGCCGAAGTAGGACGGCAGCAGACCGTCGCGGCTCATCGCGAAGCCGACCCGGGTCACCGCGAGCATGTTGGCGAACGCCGAGGTGGTGACGCCCACCACCGCGCCGACCGCGATGACCAGGCCGAGGATGCCCATCCCCACCGAATCGAAGGCGCTGGCGAACGGCGACGAGACGTTGATATCGGTGTAGTTGACCATGCCGACGATGACGAGACAGACCAGCAGATAGACCAGCGACGCGATGCCGAGACTGATCATGATCGCCTTGGGCATCAGCTTCTTGCCGTCCTTGGACTCCTCGGCGGCCGCGCTCATCGCGTCGTAGCCGTAGACCGCGAAGAAGGCCAGTGCCGCACCGGAGACCGCGCCGCCGACGCCGAACGGAAAGAACGGCTGGTAGTTACCCGCCTTGATGTGGAACGCGCCCGCGACGACCACGATCGCGACGATCAGCATCTTCAAGGCGACCAGACCCGTTTGCACCCTGGCGGATTCACGGGTGCCCCGCGAGAGCAGGAAAGCCAAGAGCAGGCACAGCAGGACCGCGAAGAGATCGACCCGGTGCCCGTCCCCGGTGCCCGGCGCGCCGAGCGCCCAGGTGGGCAGGTCGAAGCCGAGATAGTGGGTGATGTAGTTGAGATACCCGGACACCGCGATGGCCACGACGGACACGATGGCGGTGTACTCCAGCAACAGATCCCAGCCGATCATGAAACCGATGATCTCGCCGAGCGCGACGTAGGAGTAGGTGTACGCCGAGCCCGCGCGCGGGACCATGCCCGCGAACTCGGCGTAGCAGAGCCCCGCCGCCCCCGACGCGATGATCGCGATGGCGAAGGAGATCAGCACCGCTGGCCCCGCCACCTCGTTGGCCACCACACCGGCCAGCGAGAACACGCCCGCGCCGACCAGGCCGCCGAGGCTCAGCGCGACCAGTTGCCACAGCCCCATGCTCTTGGTGAAATCGCCGGTGTCGGCGACGACCACCGGCATTCGCCGCAGGACACCGCCCTTGGTGAGCGGCGGGCGGGCAGGTTTGGTGACGACTGTCTTCATTGACGGGGCCTTTCGAGGTGGAGCAGTAGAGCGGGTGGTTAGAAGACGAAGCCCTCGGGGAAAGGGTCGGTGGGGTCGAGCAGGTAATTCGCTGTCCCGGTGAGCCAGGCCCGGCCGGTGATGGCGGGCACGATCGCGGGGCGGTCGCCGACCGTGGTGGCCTCGACGGCGCGGGCGTAGAAGGTGGTGCCGATGAACGAATCGTTCTGCAGCACTTGGTCATCGGTGAGGAAGCCGCGGGCGTGCTGGCGCGCGAGCAGCGCGGAGGTGCCGGTGCCGCAGGGGGAGCGATCGAACCAGCCGGGGTGGATGGCCATCGCGTGGCGGGTGTGGGCGGGCGCGGCGGCCGGGTCGAGGAACAACACGTGCTTGCAGCCGGCGATCCGCTCGTCCGTGAGATGGACGGGCCGCTGGAACTCGTTGATGGCGGCCATGATTCGCAGGCCGGCGTCGAGGATGCGGTCCTTGTGTGCGCGGTCGAACGGCAGCCCGAGCTTGCCGAGATCGGTGATGGCGTAGAAGTTGCCGCCGTAGGCCATGTCGTAGCGGACCCGCCCGAGACCGGGCACCTCCACCTCGTTGTCGAGGCTGTCGCAGTAGGCGGGCACGTTGCGGAGGGTGACCGAGTCGGCGTGACCGCCGCTGACCGCCACCGAGGCGACGACGCGTCCGGCGGGGGTATCGAGCCGGATCTCGGTGACCGGCTCGGTGACCGGGACCATGCCCGCCTCCACCAATGCCGTTGCGACACCGATGGTGCCGTGTCCGCACATCGGCAGCAGCCCGCTGACCTCGATGAACAGCACGCCGTAGTGGCCGTCGTCGGTGGTGGCCGGTTGCAGGATGGCGCCGCTCATCGACGCGTGCCCGCGCGGCTCGTTGACCAGCAGTTTGCGTAAGCCGTCGAGGTGCTCGGCGAAGTACACGCGCCGCGCCGCCATGGTGTCGCCGGGGATGGTGCCGACGCCGCCGGTGATCACCCGGGTCGGCATGCCCTCGGTGTGCGTGTCGATCGCGGAGATGATGGTGTTGCTGCGCATGTCAGGACTGCCCTTCGGTGTCGAGTTCGGCGAGTTCACGCAATCGCACGGGCGCGGCGAGCGGTCGCCAGGCCGCGCTTGCCGCCGCGAGACCCGGTGCCGCCGTGCGTTGATCGGAGTGCGGCTGGTCGCGTAACGCCTCGATGTTCGCCGCGCACATCCGTCCTTGGCACGGGCCGAGTCCGGCGCGGGTGGCCAGCTTGGCGGTGCGATAGCCGGCGCCCGCGGCGCTGGACCAGGCGGTGGTCAGCTCGCCGCAGGTGGTGCCCTCGCATCGGCAGATGACGGTGTCGGGGCGGGTCCAGGTGAGCACGCCGGGCCGGATCGGGTGCGCGGCCGCGAGGCGGGCCACGAATTGCCCGGCCGTCCGGTGGCGCGCCAGCAGCGCCCGGTCGGCGGTGCCACCCGCTGCCGCCAGGCCGGCGACAGCCCCTTCGACGGCGGCGACCTGAGAGCCGCCGATGCCGGTTATTTCCCCTGCGGCCCAGACACATTCGGCGGAGGTCTGTTGGGTGTCGTCGACGTACACGAAGCCGTTCTCGGTCAGTCGCGCGCCGGCCGCGACCGCGAGCTCGTGCTGCGGCGTGAACCCGTGCGAGACCGCGACCGCGTCCACCGCGACGGTGCGGTGGCTACCCGGGATCGGCGTCCAATTCGCGTCGAGCCGGGCCACGGTGGCCTCTTCCACTCGGCCGTCGCCCGCCACCGCGACCACCGCCTGCCCGGTGTGCAACGGAATCCGATGCCGCACACCGGATGCCACGTACTCGAACAGTTCCACGGCCTTGCCCGCACTGTGCCGCAGCTGCCAAGGACGAGCGGCCCAGTGCCGCAAGATCGTGCGGCCTGGATTGGCTTCCAGCACTGCCCGCACGTCGGCGCCGTTCTCGGCCAGCGACTGTGCGACCGGAAGCAGGAACGGGCCGGTGCCGGAGACCAATACGGACCGGCCGACCAGGAGGCGCTGTGTTTTCGCGAGGGTCTGTGCGGCACCGGCGGTATAGACGCCGGGCAGGTCCCAACCGGGGAAGGGGCACACCCGGTCGTAGGCGCCGGTGGCGAGCACCAGCGCGTCACCACGGACCACCCGGTGTACCCGCCGGTCACCCTCGGCGCCGACCAGCAATCGGACTGCGGGACAACCGCCTTCGTGGTGGCGCTCGATCTGATAGACGGCGGCCAACGGAAGGTACTCGCAGCGCGGATGTTCGATCAGCAAGCGGGCGCGGCGCGCTGCCGCGGCGTATCCGTGGCCGATGTCGAGCGGCCGCCGGATGCCGTACGCGGCCGGGATGCGCCGGTTGTACTGGCCGCCCAAGGCCTCGTTCGAGTCGATCAGCGTCACCGTCGCGCCGTGCCGCAGCGCGGATTCGGCGGCCGCGGTGCCTGCCGGGCCACCGCCGATCACCACCACATGTCTGGTCATCGAGCGTCTCCCATCCGCCGCGACTGGGTGGTGACGACATCGCCGTCGCGCGCCGGACGTCGGCACAGCCGAACATCCGGCACACCGTTGACGGTGGCGACGCAGTCGAAACACACACCGATGCCGCAGAACACACCGCGCGGACCGCCGGTGGGCGCGGTACGCCAGTGCGTGCGACCGGCGGCCAGCAGCACCGTGGCGAGTGTCTGACCGTGCACGCCCGGCACCGGGGTGTCGTCGACGGTGACCGTCAGTGGTCGATCGGCGCGGCCGACCGGATCGGCCTCCGGTCGAATCAGATGTGGGCTCATCGGTGTACCTGCTCCGTCCTCGGTGCGGTGCTGACGGCGGGCCGGTCGACGGCGAAGGCCGCGATGTCGACCTCGCCGGGGTGACCCGCCAGGGCGGCGGCGACCAGTTGGGCGGTGCCGACCGAGAGGCCGATACCAGCGCCCTCGTGCCCGGTCGCATGCCACAGGCCGGGCAGGCGCGGATCGGGGCCGATAACCGGCAGATGGTCGTCCACGTAGGGACGGAAACCGCCGTACGCCCGCATGATCGCGACGTCGGCCAGGATCGGATACAGCCGCAGCGCCTTTCGCGCGATGGCGGCCAGGCTGTCGGGGCGCAGCCGGTCGTCGAATCCGCACTGGCGGCGCGACGAGCCGAGCAGCAGCGGGCCGCCCCTGGTCGACTCGACAACGGCCGACGACTGCAGGGCCGCGTCCGAACTGCCAACGGCGCCTACATAATCCGCGTCGTAGACCTTGTGGAACACCGTCGGCGGCATGGGCGCGGTGATGAGCACGTCGCCTCGGCGCGGCTTGATCGCGATCGGCGCGCCGAGCAACTCCGACACCTGGCCCGACCACGGGCCTGCCGCGTTGATCACGATGTCCGCGTGCCGCGGACCTCGGGTGGTCGCTACGCCGATCAGCCGACCGTCGCGGAGCAGTGGGGCGGTGACCTCGCACCGGGTCTCGACGACCGCACCCGCTGCCACCGCCGCGCCGAGCAGTGCGGTCGCGGCGCCGGCCGGTTGTACCTGCGCGTCCTCGGGGTAGTACACGGCCGCACACACGTCGCGGGTGAGTGCGGGCTCGGCCGCGGCCAGTTGCGCCGCGTCCAGGTGCTCGCACTGGACCCCGGCACCGCGCTGGCCCTCGGCGAATGCGGTCAGCGCCGCGGCGCCCGCGTCGGTGGTGGCAACGACGATGCCGCCCTTGGATTCCCATTCGACGGCCGCCGCGTCGTGCGGTAGCCGTTCGGCGATCCGCGCCAGCACGGTGGGCCACAGTCGCCGAGACAGTTGGGCGAGCGCCAGTTCCGGCCCCGGTCCCTTGTCCGAGACGAGCACGTTGCCTTCGCCGTGCGCGGTGGTGCCCGAGGCGACCCCGCCCCGCTCGCAGACGCGGACCGAAGCACCGGCGCGGGTGAGCTGTTCGGCGAGCGCGCACCCGATCACGCCGCCACCGATGATCAGGACGTCTGTTCCCCGCAGGGAAGTGTCGCGGGGCGGGGCTGCCGTCATTGTGCGCGTGCTCCGTTCACCGAGCGCGGCACCGAAAGCGGGTTGTCCGTGCGCAATTCGAGCGGTAGCAGCTCCTCGGGCACGGACTGGTAGGTCACCGGCCGCAGGAATCGGAAGATCGCCGCGGTACCCACCGAGGTCGCCGTCGGCGCGGTCGTCGCCGGGTAGGGCCCGCCGTGCTGCTGCGCGTAGGTCACCGAGAGTCCGGTGGGCCAGCTGTTCCACAGCACCCGGCCTGCGGTCTGCACGGCGGCGGCGGTGAGCGCGCGGGCGGTGTCGTCGACCTGCTCGCCGAAGAGGGAGACGGTCAGCTGGCCGTCCATCGCGCGAGCCAGTTCGAGCAATTCGGCGGTGTCGCGGTAGCTGACGAGAAGTGTTGCCGGCCCGAACATCTCGTGCATCAGGGCATCGCGATCGGCGAGCACCGTGCGCGCGGTGGTGGCGAGCAGCAGCGCCTCGTCCTGGCCGCCACCGGCGAGCAGTTCCACATTCGGGTGCGCGCGTACCCGCGCGACGGCTCGCGCGAAGCCCGTGGCGATCTCGTCGTTGAGCAGGTCTCCGGTCGGCACAGACTTGCTCCGGATCAGCGCGGCCAGTTCGCTGAAAACCGGTGCCTCCTCGGGGATTGCGACCAGGCCGGGCTTGGTGCATAGCTGACCCGCGCTGGCACTCACCGCGGTGAGCAGCCCCGCCGCGATCTCCGCCGCCCGGGTCCGCGCGGCCGCCTCGGTGACGAAGACCGGGTTGATGGAGCCGAGTTCCCCGTAGAACGGGATCGGCACCGGACGGCGCGATGCCAGGTCGTACAGCGCCCGTCCGCCCGCGGTGGAGCCGGTGAACGCCGCGGCGGCGATCGCGGGGTGGGTCAGGGTCCGCACGCCGGCGTCCCGGCCGAAGACGAGCCCGAATGTGCCACTCGGAGCGCCGTATTCGGCGAGCGCCGCCTCGACCACGCGACCGACCGCGCGGGAGAGCACGGGATGCCCCGGACTGGCTTTGACGATCACCGGGCAGCCCGCCGCGAGCGCCGACGCGGTATCGCCGCCCGCGACGGAGAAGGCGAACGGGAAGTTGCTCGCCGCGAAGTTGACCACCGGCCCCAGTGCGATATTCATCCGCCGCAGATCCGGTCGGGGCGCACCCATCGGCCATTCGGCGTCCGCGGTGTCGATGCGCACGTCGAGGAAGTCGCCGTCGAGCACCGACTGGGCGAACAGGCGCAGCTGGAAAGTGGTGCGCCGCAGCTCACCGGCGAGCCTCGGTTCGGACAGGTGTGTCTCGCGTATCGCCAGCGGGATCAGCTCGCCGGCTTGTGCGTCGATCCGGTCGGCGACGGCGCGCAACACCCCGGCCCGGTCGGTCAACGCCATGGCTGCCCATGGCCCCGCCGCGGTCGCTGCGGCGGTGGCAATGGCATCGACCTCGTCGGCGGTGGTGTCGCGAACGGATTCGACCGCGCTATCGGTCATCGCTGGCTCCTCGTCTTTCGTCTGCACCCGATGATCTACCGACTGCTTACCGGTAACCCTTGGCGAGCACGTCGCGGGTGTCCTCGGTGAGCTTCGCGATCAGCTCCGGCGCCAGCGGAACCCGGGGCGGGCGGCACTTGCCGCCGTGCCGTCCGGCCAGGTCCATCGACAGCTTGATCGCGTGCACGAACTGCGGCTTCGAGTCCCAGCGCAGCAGCTTGTGCAGCTCGCGGTACAGCGGAAGCGCCTTGTCCAGATCCCGGCTGACCGAGGCGTTGTACAGCTCGACCGTGGCACGGGGGATGGCGTTGGGGTAACCCGCGACCCAGCCGACCGCGCCTGCGATGCCGAGTTCGAGCAGCACGTCGTCCGAGCCGACGAGCACATCGAGTTCGGGCGCGAGCTCCTTGATCTCGTAGAAGCGCCGCACGTCACCGGTGAACTCCTTCACCGCGACGATCAGGCCCTCGCCGTGCAGCTCGGCCAGGATGTCGGGGGTCAGGTCGATGCGCGTGTCGAACGGGTTGTTGTACGCCACGATCGGCAGGCCTACCGCGGCCACCGTGCGGTAGTGATCCAGCA
The DNA here is from genome assembly GCF_044547795.1 of Nocardia sp. NPDC052316. NCBI lineage: Bacteria > Bacillati > Actinomycetota > Actinomycetes > Mycobacteriales > Nocardiaceae > Nocardia > Nocardia sp. NPDC052316. The sequence continues at coordinate 128,056 of NZ_JBIUBB010000001.1, read as the reverse complement.
CCGAGTCGCGCCCGCCGCGGTAGGTGTTGGGTGGCAACAGCATCACGGCGTGGGCGCCCGCCTCGGCGGCCTGCTCGGCCCACTTGCGCGCCTGCAGCGCACCGTAGGCGGCGACGCCCGGCATCACCGTGAAGCCGTCGGGTGCGGCCGCAACCGCCGTGGTCACCACCCTGGCCCGCTCCGCGTCGTCGAGGGTCTGGTACTCGCCGAGCGACCCGTTCGGGCTCACGCCGTGGCAGCCGTTGGCGGCCAGCCACTGCACATGTTGCGCGTAGGCGTCGTAGTCGACCGAGTAGTCCTCAGCGAACGGCAGGGTCGTCGCAACCAGGATCCCGTGCCAGGGCTTGGTCACGGCTGAGGTGATCGGTTCGGACATGTGAGGCCTCCATCTGCGCGATTGTCCGGGCCGGTAAAAACCAGACCGAATGTCATGTGACGTGTGACATTGCACAAAGTAGCGGAGTGATGGGGGTCACGCAAGAGGTAGGAGCGACTGGGGAAGCGTTGGTGGTGGCGGTTGGAAGCCCTTGTCGCCCAGCTGCTTCCGTTCACCGATGGGACGACGGACGGTGCGGCTGATCGATTCGCGATCAGCCGCACCGGGTCAGAGCTGGGTGTTTGTTCGAGCGTGCTCAATCACTTCGGCACGGGGGTGACGGCGATCGGTGGGATGGCGGCCACGCAGGAGGTCGGGCCCGGCGCGCCGGTGCGGACGAACCGGTTGATGATGCCTGCGATGCAGCCGGTGGGTTCCAGGTCGGGCACGTGACCGGTGTTGGGCACCGACAGGAAGGTCGCCTGCGGGAACCCGGCCGCTACCCGTTGGCCGTTCGCGTCGGGAGTGATGGCGTCGAGGTCACCGGACAGCACCAGCACCGGAACGTTCGGCAGCGCCGCGCGGGCGTGCACCGGTTGCGGGCGAGTGAGCGCGGGCCACCGGATGCAGGCGTCGCCGCCGTCGCGTTGTCCGGCGCTGAATCCCGCGGCGCTGAAGGCGCCGACACCGTCGGGGCCCGCTGCGGCGAGGCCTTCCCGGTATTGCCGCTCCCGCTCGGGCAAGGCCGACTCACGTGACCAGAGGTTGGGGTAGTCGTTGCAGGCAACCGTGATGTAGAGATCGATGCTCTCGGCGGTCGGCTCGGCGGCCGCACGCTCGGTCCACTGCCGCAGTGCGGTGTCGTCGCCGTTGGCCGCCGTGTGCAGCGCGGCGGGCAGCATGCCGAGCAGGGTCGGCTGCTGCGGATCGGCGCCGACGCCGGTGGTCGCCACCTCGAAGGCGAGGGTGGCGAGCTTGCTCTCGCTGAGCTGCAGGGGATTCGGGCCGGTGATCGACAGGGGAGTGGTGGCAAGTCGTCGAGCCACCGTGCGCAAATCGGCGACGGCGGTCGCGCCGTCGCAGGCGCGACTTCGATCGCAGATACGTTGTAGCGCAAGCGATACCGCCTCCGCGTTGGGTCGAGACAATAGGTCGAAGTCGGGCGGGTAGGCACCGGACAGCACGATGGATTGCACATGATCGGGGTGGCGTTCGGCGTAGACCGGCATCAGGTAGGTGCCGTAGGAAATGCCGTACAGCACCAGCTTCGGGATCCCGAGCCGGGCCCGCACGGCGTCGAAATCATCGGCGGTCGCCGCCGAGGTGTAGCCCGCCGCCCGCACGCCGAGCCGTTCGCCGCACGTCGCGACCGTCTGCTGCTGGTAGTGGCGGGTGCCGAGCTCGTAGCCCGCTTCGTCGGCGCCGCAGTCCACCGGGCTGGACAGGCCGGTGCCGCGCGGGTCGATGAGCAGCAGGTCGTGATCGTCGAGCAGTTGCGCGGCCAGCTGGGTGGCCTGCGCGGCGTGCGAGATCAGCGGTACCCCGGGTCCGCCCGGGTTCGGGGTGACGGTGCCCGCGGCGGGCACGTCCAGGTTGCTGCGCCGGATCAGCGCGTAACTCACTGCGACAGTGCCCAATTCGGGCCGCTCGGCCAGCAGCGGCCGCGACTCCACGCCGCACTGGACCTGATGCCCCGGCACCGTCGGGCACCAATCGGGGCCGGGCGGCGGCGCACTGTCACTGCCGCATCCGGTGACCAATGTCGCGGCGGCCAGCGCGGCCACCAAGCCCGCGAGCGACCGCATTCCCTTGCGCATCATCGAAATTCCCTTCTTTGCCACATCTCCCGTATTCAGCGGAGTCGAGAGGAATCCTGCGCGGCAGACGTCAACGCTCCGCGAGGTCCGCGACAAAATCACGTAAGAATCCACCCGGCCGACGGCGCCGCACCCTCGCTCGGGATCCGCACTGCCTATGGCCCCCCGGAGCCGGTGCGGCTCCCGAGAAACGGTGCGGCGATTCTGGTCTCTCGGCGGAGAGTGACGGCGGTCACGGAGTGGGCCGGGGGGTACGGCGGATTCGCTACTTGCCAGCAACAATGTTGGGGTGACCAGATCGAGCTCGCCAGAACCGGCCGCGTCCGTGCTCGTCGTCGAGGACGACCCGCATGTGCGCAGCACGCTGGACCAGTTGCTGCGCTTCGAGGGGTATCGCGTGCACCTGGCCGGTGACGGGCAGCAAGCCTTGGAGATGCTCGAGGAGATACAGCCGGATCTGGCGGTGGTCGATGTGGTGATGCCGCGGCTGGATGGGTTGTCGCTGTGCAGGCTGCTGCGCAGGCGCGGCGACCGGCTGCCGATTCTGGTGCTCACCGCGCGGCATCAGATCGGTGATCGGGTGGCCGGGTTGGACGCGGGGGCGGACGACTACCTGCCCAAACCGTTCGCGACCGACGAACTGCTGGCCAGGCTGCGGGCGCTGCTGCGCCGCAGCACCATGGACGAGGACGCCGCCGTGCTTTCCGTCGCCGACCTGACGCTGCATCCGGCGACGCGCGAGGTGTATCGCGGGCAGCGGCCGATCGAGCTCACCAAGACCGAGTTCGACGTGCTGGAGCTGTTGCTGCGCAACGCGCGAATCGTGTTGTCCCGCAGCCGGATCTACGAGCACATCTGGGGTTTCGACTTCGACACCGAGTCCCGCTCGCTCGATGTGTACATCGGCTACCTGCGGCGCAAGACCGAGCAGAACGGCGAACCGCGGTTGATCCACACCGTCCGCAATGTCGGCTACGCCGTGCGCCCCGCCTGATGTTGCGCGCCAGGATCACCCTCGTCGTCATCGTTGCCGTGGTCGCCGCGATCGTCGTCACGCTCGCGACGTCCTACCGCGGGGTCTCCGAGCTGGTTGCCGAGCAGATCGACCGCAGTCTCAACGACCGCGCCGACGCCGTGATCGCGGTGCTGCCCGCCGTGCTGCCCGAACGGTCCGACACCATCGAGCAACTGCTGTCCGCCGACGGCGCCGCGCACCCGCTCGTACCGGGGCAGGTGTCGCTGCCGGTCGCCGAGGCCGACCGCGCGGTCGCCAGAACCGGCAGCGGCACCGCCGAGTACAACATCGAGCTGGACGGGCTGCCCTACGGCATCCTCACCAAGCCGCGCCCCGGCGGCGGGGCGGTGATGGTGGCGCAGCGGTATCAGCAACCCGAGCGGATCGATAACGAATTCCTGTGGCGCACCGGCGATATCACCGCCATCGCGGTGGCGCTGTCGGCGCTGCTGAGCTGGCTGGCCATCGGCCGTATCCTGCGGCCGGTCCGGCGGCTGCTCGCCGCGACCGAGCAGATCAGCTCCACCCGGGACCTGTCGGTGCCGCTGCCGCCCACCGGCCGAGACGAAATCGGCAGGCTCACCGGATCTTTCGCTACGATGCTCGGCGCGCTCCGCCGCTCCAGGGCGCAGCAGCAGCGGCTGGTCCAGGACGCCAGCCACGAGCTGCGCACCCCGCTGACCTCGATTCGCGGCAGCGCCGAATTGCTGCAACGGGCGCGGGGCCGACTCGACCACGACGACGAGACCCAGGTGCTCGATACCCTGGTCAAGGAGTCCGCGGCGCTCGACGCATTGGTCGCCGAGCTGGTCGAACTCGCCACCGACCAGCACACCGCCGAAGAGCCCACCGTGCTCGACCTGCCCGCGCTGGCCGAGGACTGCGCCCAACGTTTCCGGCACCGCAGCGGCCGCGCCATCACCGTCACCGCGGACGATCCCGCCCCCGTGCTCGCGCGACCACGGGCACTGGCGCGGTGCGTGGACAATCTGCTCAGTAACGCGATCAAGTTCAGCCCGCCGGACAGCCCGATCGAGGTGCGCATCCAGCACACCGAGTTGACGGTGCGCGACCAGGGACCCGGCATCGCCGCCGGCGACACCACCGCGATCTTCGATCGGTTCTATCGCGCCGCGAACACCCAGGGCACACCGGGTTCCGGGCTCGGCCTCGCCATTGTCGGAGACATTGTCGCCGCACACGACGGCACCGTCTTCGCCGAGCACGGGCCCGGCGCACGCATCGGGTTCCGGCTGCCCCCGATCGACGACGCAGGCGCGCACCGCCGCCGTCGGGACTGAGCGTCGATTGCGGCCGATGCCGCCGTAGGTCATATGCGGCGGGTCGACCTCGCGACTCTCATTCCGCCGGTCCGCAACTGAGCGGGTGACCAATTGTGTTGGTCGGTTCACCAAGTGCGGCAATGCATCTCCGTCGGTGAGGCCGACGGTGGTGAATCCCGTGAGCGCGGTGATAGGTATTGCGCATGGCCCAGTTCGCGGGCTAGCCTCCGGGTTGATGACTCAACAATGGGTACCGCAGTGGTTGCCCTCGTGTGTCTCCGAGGGAGAGCGGCGCGTGCGGGCTTCGATCTGGATTCTTGTCGTATCGACAATCCTCTGTCTCACGCCGGGCCTCGCCCGCGCCGATCACCCCGTGTTATCCGAAAGCTGCACTGCGGTTTACTTTCCGGTGCCACCGACCGGGAATCTGGCCGCCGACTTATGCATGCCGGCCACGCCGACGGACATCATCATGGTGTTGATGCCGGGCTCCAATTACAACCACACCTATTGGGATTTCCCGTACGCCCCCGAGACTTATAACTTTCGGCGCGCGATGAATGCCGCGGGGTACGCGACACTCGTGGTCGATCGGTTCGGAAACGGCGACAGCACTCGGCCGCCGAGCGCGTCGCTGACCGCGACCGGTTCGGTGCAGGCCCTGCATCGGCTCGTCGGCGTGGTCCGGCAGGGGCTGCCCGGTGTACAGCCGTTCCGGAAGGTCATCACCGGCGGGCATTCGCTCAGCTCCGGTGTCGCGGTCCTCGAGGCCGGCACCTATCACGACGTCGACGGTGTGCTGCTGACCGGGTTTTCGCACAGTCTGAACATGGCCGGAACGCTCAGCGTGATCGGCACCTACTATCCGGCGGCGCAGGATCCGCGCTTTGCCGGCCGGGGATATGACCCCGGTTATCTGACCACGCGGCCGGGCACGCGTGCCTCCGATTTCTACGGTGCGGGTAATTACGATCCCGCGGTGCTCGCGACCGACGAGGCGACCAAAGAAGTCTTCTCGTTGACGGAGTATCCCGACGGCCTGACCTCCACTCTGCCGCCGACGACCAACTTCATCGACGTACCGGTAATGGTCACCAATGGAAGCGCAGACCGGTTGTGCCTCAACGCATGCGCGAACACCGCGGCCCTGGCCGCCGCGGAGGCGCCATACTTCGGCCCCGCCGCCAAGTTACGCACCTACGTGCTGCCCGGTAGCGGGCATTCGATGAATCTCGCCCGCAATACCGCCGAATATCAAGCAGCAGTGAAGGATTGGATGTCTTCGATGTTCCGGTGACGAGCGCGGCTCACGCGCTAAGCTCACCGTCCGATCCGTTGCCCGGCTCGATGCGCGGGTCCGCGAAAATCTGGATATCGGGTCCATAGGTATGCACGCGAGCCGCCGCCGCATCGGTCACCCGCAGGGCGTACAGCCCGGCCTCGGGATCGACGGGGACCAGACCGAAGGCGATGTCGACGTCGTCGACGGTGAGCTTCAGCTCGCGCAGCGCGGCGGTCAGGGTCGCCTCCCTGGGGAGCCGAATGGTGAGCAACGGCATGCCCCTACGTTACGCGCGGGACGTCGTTCGTTTCAGTTCCGCGAGGATCGCGGCCGCGTCGACGACCCCGTACCCGTAGTCGTAGTTGTAACCCCCGGCCTGCGCGGCGGCGGTGCGCTGCACCAGGGCCCGCAGCTGCGCGGGCGGCAACTCGGTCGCCGACCATTCGGTGCGGACGGCCGCGATCAGGCCCGCCGCGACCGGGCACGCCGCGGAGGTGCCGGTGTCCGGGTCGGTCGCGCCGAAGGCCGTCGACCCGAGGAAGTGGGTGTAGGCGCAGACGTCCGGTTTGCGTGCGGTCAATCGGCCCGGCCCCTGGGACGAGTAGCCCACCCGCTGACCGGTGGTGTCGACACCGCCGATGGACAGGACGCTCGGATGCGAGTTGGCGCCGCCGATCGGCTTGTCCTTGTACGCGCAGCGGCCGTCCGGGCAGTCCCGTCCGCAGTTGCCCGCGGCGAAAAGGATGTCGGCGCCCGCGGTTTCGAGCGAGCCGACGATCACGTTGAACGGGTGGGCCGGATTGTCGGAGTAGTTACCCGGCTGCCCGACCGGAAAATCCCACTTCGGCGAGAACGAGCCCCAGCTGTTGCTGATCACCAGGGCGCGCGATGCCGCGGGCTGATCGGTGAGCACCGTGCGCAGGTGGGCGTAGGCGGCCAGTGCGTCCGACAGCAGCCCCTCCATCACCGTGCCGCCCGGTCGCCTGCTGCGCAGCACCGGGATATCGATCAGGGCCGCCTTCGGCGCGCCGATCAGCGCGTCGAACGCGCACATCGTGCCGTGGTCGACGGGGAACTCGCCCGCGATACCGCTGACCCCTGGCGGGTTCCAGCTACGCGCCTTATCGATTTTCACCGGCCCGCCGCGCACCTGCTCGACCCGTGCGGCATTGATGCCGGTGTCGACGATGGCCAGCGCCACCGACGCGCCGTCCAGGCCCGCGGCCGTCAGATCGCCGTGGTGCAGCAGGGTTTCGACATCGTGCCAGGTGCCGACGGCGGGCGTGTCACCACAGGTGAGGTTGGTCTGAATGGCGGGATCGGCGAATACTCCGGTGACGCCGCGCGCGGCAGACAATTGCGACAAACTTTCCGCGAGACCGTCGTCGTCGAGCACGCCGCGCACCACCACCGACGCGTTATCCGGTCGTAGCGCATAACTCAACTGATCGGATTCGGTCACGGCGGCAACACTTTTCGGTATCGCCACGGGAGCGAAGGAATGATCGAGCTCGATGCCGCGCAGATGCCCGGCAATGTCGGCGGAGGCGACCGGTACCGCGCGATCGGCCACTGCGGTAATCAGATCGACGGAAGGGCGAAGCTGAATAAGTACACGCATGTCCGACATAATGCCGCCCTCCGGCCCGAAGTTCGCGTCGGCCACGCCACATACGGCCGAACTCGACACGGCTGTCCGGGCCGCAACGGCGAGAACCGCAAGCTGCCAGCAATTTCTCCGAACAGGGTGTCATATATCACAATACGCCGTCCGCTGCGCCCGGCGACGCCCCTGGTCGAACGCTAGGGGGCAACAAGCGGTCGGGTTACGCAGTGAACGTCACGCATCGTTTCCGCTAGTCATAACCAGAAAGGCTGTGGTGCAAACATTTTGATGTCCAGCGGGCTGGGAACCGCTCTGCTGGCGCATCTTTCGGCACCGGGGCACTGTCACGTCGCCTTGACGATCGCTAGTCTCGAAGGCGGCGCCGCCAAGGCTGGACCTTATCGGCCGGGCGGCAACCCAGGTTAGACCAGTGCATCTCGATATTCGATGGGACGGTTTGATGAAATCACGAACAATCTCGGGCTTATCGGTAATCGCCGCTATCTCGGGTATCACGGCAACGACGATCGGCGCACCGGCCGCGTTCGCCGCCCCGCCCGCGCCGTCGGACAAACTCTGCACCATGTCCTACCCCGTCCCGGCGGGCGACTTCACCACCCCGGCGTCCAGCGATGTATTCGCGATCTCCAGTAATGGCTCGCTCGATCTGCAGCTTCAGACGAATGCCGGAACGGATATCGCCTACGAACAGAAATTCTCCGTTGTCTGGGCGAATATCGACACCGGCAAAAGTGGCGTGGCGGACACCTCGGCGCTGGTGAAAGGCCCCGAGAACGTCCTGTCCATCCCCGCGGTCGAGACGAAAGCCGGCCGGCTCGCGTTGACCCTCAGCGTTTTCAATCACGGCGAGGGCCAGAATTACACCAACGGCGAGTGCAGCGTGGAGTTCCAGGCGCAGTAACCGAATGGCCCGGCCGATAGTCGGCCGGGCCACTCGGGTGCGGGTTTCAGTCGGCCTTGATCTCGCTGCGGTCGCCGCTCCACAGGGTGTGGAACTTGCCCGGCAGGTCGATCCGCTCGTAGGTGTGCGCGCCGAAGTAGTCGCGCTGCGCTTGGGTGAGGGCGGCCGGGAGACGCTCGGCGCGCAGCCCGTCGTAGTACGCGAGCGACGAGGCGAAGGCAGGCACGGGGATGCCGAGCTGGACGGCGGCGGAGACCACGCGGCGCCAGCTGTCGATCGCGTTCTCGATGGCCTCCTGGAAGAACGGGTCCAGGATGAGGCTCGGCAGCTGCGCGTTGGTGTCGTAAGCGTCCTTGATGCGGTTCAGGAAGCGGGCGCGGATGATGCAGCCGCCACGCCAGATGGTGGCGAGGTCGCCGGGGCGCAGGTTCCAGTCGTATTCGGTGCTCGCCGCGGCGATCTGATCGAAGCCCTGGGCGTAGGCGACCACCTTGGACGCGTACAGCGCGCGCTCGATGTCCTTGGTGAACTGCTCGACATCGGTGGGCTTGTCGGCGAGCCGGCCCGAGGCGAGTCCGACGGCGGCGCGGCGCTGGCCGGTCGCCCCGGACAGGGCGCGGGCGAACACCGCTTCGGCGATGCCGGTCACCGGTACGCCGAGGTCGAGCGCCGCCTTGACGGTCCAGCGGCCGGTGCCCTTCTGCTCGGCCGCGTCGAGGATGACGTCGACCAGCGGCTTGCCGGTCTTGGCATCGACCTGGTTGAGCACCTCGGCGGTGATCTCGACGAGGTAGCTCTCCAGCTCGCCCTGGTTCCAGCCGGTGAACACGTCGGCGATCTGCTTGGCGTCGAGGCCGAGCGCGTCGCGCAACAGGTGGTAGGCCTCGCCGATGAGCTGCATGTCGGCGTACTCGATGCCGTTGTGCACCATCTTCACGAAGTGACCCGAGCCGTCCGGGCCGATGTGCGTGCAGCACGGGGTGCCGTCGACCTGCGCGGCGATCGACTCCAGCAGCGGGCCGAGCACCTCGTAGGACTCCTTCGGCCCGCCCGGCATGATGGCCGGACCGTTCAGCGCGCCCTCCTCGCCGCCGGAGATGCCGGCGCCGACGAAGTGCAGGCCGCGCTCGCGCAGCGACTTCTCCCGGCGGATGGTGTCGGTGAACAGGGCGTTGCCGCCGTCGATGATGATGTCGCCCTCGTCCATGGCGGCGGCGAGTTCCTCGATCACCGCGTCGGTCGGATCGCCGGCCTTGACCATGATCAGCACCCGGCGCGGCTGCTGCAGCGCGCCGACGAACTCCTCGATGGTCTCGGTGCGCACGAAATCGCCCTCGTCGCCGTGCGCCGCGAGCAGCGCGTCGGTCTTGGCGATGCTGCGATTGTGCAGCGCGACGGTGTGTCCGTGCCGGGCGAAGTTGCGCGCGATATTGCTCCCCATCACCGCGAGGCCGGTGACCCCGATGTGGGCGCGTGCGTTCGATCCCGCCGAAGACGTCATGCTGAAAAGGCCTTTCACTCGGCGCGGACCCGGCCGCGCTCCACCGACTGCTCGACTTGTGAGCGTGCTGCTGATCGCCCTGGCAAGCGGTGCGCACCGAAGCCGCGGGTAGCGGGTCCGGTGGTTCCGCTTGTGTCGCAAGAGAACCTGTCGTCCAACCTACATGGGTGCCCTGCCGGGCTCGTCGGGTCGGCCCCGGTTCGAGCGACCCGCCGTTCGTGCAGGTCACCGCCGCGGCGAGGGGTGCAAGGGGCCTTGGCATAGGATCGCCGGGTGCCCCTACGTCGCTGGATAGTCGCGTTGACGGTGTTCACCACGGTCGCCATGACCGCGGGCTGCGGCGACGAGGGAAAGTCCGCCGCGAGCCCGGTCGAGGTCGGCGTTCTGGTCATCACGATGTTCGATCCGGAGACCGAGCCGTGGCTGCAGCGGGAGTCGCTGCCGATCACCGTCGACGTCCCGACCGCGTACAAACCGGTGCACTGCAACGCCGACGGGCTGTGCGTCGCCGAGACCGGGCAGGGCAAGACCAACGCCGCGGCCACCATGATGGCCCTGCTGGACAGCCCGAAACTCGACTTCACCAAGGCCCACTTCCTCACCGTCGGCACCGCGGGCGCGCCGCCGGACCAGGTCACCCTCGGCTCCGCGACCTGGGCCCGCTGGGTAGTCGACTTCGATCTCGGCAACCACCTCGTGCCCGCCGAGGCGCCGAGCTTGCCGCACGGCTACCGCCCCGTCGAGAGCTACAACACTGCCGCCTACCACCTGAACGAGCAGCTCGTCGAGACCGCCTTCGGCCTGACCGAGCACGCCACCCTGGCCGACAGCCCCGAGGCCGCCGCCGAACGCGCGCTGTTCGGCCAGCCGGACCGCAAGCCGTCGGTGACCAAGTGCGACACCATGACCGGCGACGACTGGTTCTCCGGCAAGGAACTCTCCGACACCGCCCGGCACATCATGGGGGTCCGCACCAACGGCCAGGGCAACTACTGCACCACCCAGATGGAGGACAACGCGACGGCCGCCGTTCTGGACCGGCACGGTTACCTCGACCGATACCTGGCCTTGCGCACCGTGTGCAATTTCGACCAGCCGTATCCGGGGCAGAGCGTGCTCGACCATCTCGAGCAGCAGTCCGCGGGCTTCCGTTTGTCGCTCGACAACGGCTACGCGGTCGGGCGCACGGTTGTCGACTACTTCTTGAAGAATCGATACGAACCGGCGCGCTGACCCGGTGCTGGGCGGCCGCTGCTAGCCGGTCTGCACGGGCGTCGGTCCGACAACCGAGGGGCGCGGGTGCGGCGAATGTGAGGTGCGCCTGCCCGTCTTGTCTGTAATATTAAGTTAGGCTAACCTCATGTTTGCGCTGCGCAGCGCACGATCGGCTCGATTGGTCGATGGGTTTCCAAGCAACGCAAGGGATATCACGCACATGACGAAGATCGGCGCGGCCGCATGAACCGAGCTGCTCATCGCGAACGAATCGCTGAGGTGCTCGATCAGGGCGCGGGTGGGGCGAAGGTGCCGTACCCGGTGGGGCTGCGTGAAGCGACGGTACGGGACACACGGATGGTCGGTGCCGGACTGCTCCGGTTGACCTTCGCCGGACCCGAACTCGGCGGCTTCGAGAGTCACGCGCCGACCGAGCACGTTCGGCTGATCTTCCCCGACGCCGACGGCACGCTGCGCCTGCCCGAGCAGGTCGATCTGTCCCTGAAATGGCCGCGCCCGCTACCGCTTTCGCGGGAGTACACGGTCCGTCGCTACGACCCGGTCGCCAACGAGCTCGACATCGATTTCGCGGTGCACCCCGGCGGGCACGCCGCGGAGTGGGCCGTCGCCGCGACGCCGGGGACCAGCGTCTACATCGCGGGTCCGCCCGGCGGACTGGTGGTGCCGTTCACTTACGACCGCTATCTGCTGGCCGGGGATATCACCGCATTGCCCGCGATCGCCCGCTGGCTGGAGGCGCTGCCGTCGGAAGCGGCGGGGTGGGCGTTCATCGAGGTGGCCGACGCCACCGAGGAGACCGAACTCATCGCCCCCGCGGGCGTCGAGGTGCGGTGGCTGCATCGCGGAGCCGCGGCACCGGGGACCTCGGACCTGCTCGAGCGTGCCGTGCGCGCGGTGCCGATCCCCGATGGCGAGCGGGTATATGCCTGGATCGCCGCCGAGGCGGGCGTGGTGCGGCCGCTGCGGCGCTGGGTGCGCGAGGTACTGCGGGCCGAGCCCGGCGACTCCGAGGTGACGGCCTACTGGAAGCGCGGCCAGGCGGACTTCGACGAAGACCATGAGGAAGCCGGCGACTAGCGGCGCAGGCGACTTCGGCACGACCCGCCTGCCACCGAGACAACTCGGCGGCAGGCGTTTGAATGTAAGTGGCTCGAGATTGAGGAATGGGTTGTGACGGTTACTCCGGTGGATGAGCACGAAGAGCTGGCGCTGACCGGAGCGCAACTCGGCATCTGGAACGCTCAGCGCCTCGAACCCGAAATGCTCAGCTACCTGGTCGGTGAGGTGCTGGAGATCGCGGGCACCGAGCCCATCGACCTCGCGGCGCTGGAGACCGCGATCCGGCGCACCATCGCCGAAACCGACACCATGCGCCTGCGTTTCCGCGACGGACCCGATGGGCCTCGGCAGCGGATCACCGACGCCGAGCCCGAACTGCGCAGCACCGTCGACCTACGCGACGAGCCCGATCCCACCGCCGCCGCCCACCGGGTGGTCGCCGCGGAACGGCAACGGGCCGCGCAGTACTGCCGCGTCATGGTCGATCGCCAGCTCTTCAGCTACACCCTGCTTCGACTGTCCGACACCGAGGTGTGGTGCGTCCAGCTGTACCACCACTTGATCATCGACGGCTACAGCACGGCCATGGTTTCGCGTCGGGTCGCCGCCCACTACACCGCGTTGGTGCGCGGAAAGACGGTCGCGCCTGTCAAGTGGGGAAATATCCCCACTCTGGTCGCCGAGGAGGCGGCGTATCTGGCCGGCCCGGATGTCGAGCGCGACCGAGAGTACTGGCGCGACTTGCTGACGCCGCTGCCGTCCCTGGACGGACGCGGCAACCCGCCCGACGGCCCGGCGGAGCGGACCAACGAGGCGCGTGCGGTGCTCGACGCCGAGTTCATGAAGCGGGTCAACGCGATCGCCGAGGCTTCGGGCACCACCTGGGCCGACGTACTGGTCGGCTGCTACGCGGGATTCGTGTACCGGCTGATCGGCGACCCCGACGTGGTGATCGCCCTGCCGGTGATGGCTCGCGTCGGTCGCACCGCCCTGACCACGCCGTCCATGGCGGTCAATGTGCTGCCGCTGCGATTGGCCGTGTCCAGCCACGATCGTCTCGCGGAACTGAGCAAGCGGGCCGCCGACGCGCTGCGCGGCGTGCGGGCGCACCAGCGTTACCGCGGCGAGAACCTGGCCCGCGAGTTCACCGGTGCGCTGCTGCACGGCATCGGCATCAACCTGAAGGCATTCGACGTCGCCCTCGATTTCGCCGGTGCCGTCGGCACTTTGCGCAATGTCGCGGGTGGTCCGCCGGAGGATCTCGGGCTTACCGTCACCCCGTTGCCCGGCGGGCGGCTCCAGCTCGGGTTCGAGGTCGACGCCCGCTCGGTCAGCGACGACGTGGTGCGGCGGCGGATGGCCGCTCTGGTCCGGATGCTCACCGAACTCACCGACGGGACGGATCGGCCGATCGGCCGGGTCACGCCGTACCCGCCTGAGGACGGCGCGCGCGTGCTGGCCGGACGGGCGAGCGGACCGCTGGCCGGGGCGCCGGAAGAACTGTGCGCGGCGTTCGACCGGCTCGTCGCCGAGCAGCCGGACCACATCGCCCTCGTCAGTGGCGCAACACAACTCACCACCGCCGAGCTCGGCCGCCGAGTGCATCGGCTGGCTCGCTATCTGCGCGGCAAGGGCGTCGGTCCGGACGACATCGTCGGAATCGCGCTGCCGCGCACCGCCGACCTCGTGGTCGCGATGCTCGCCGTCCAGCATGCGGGAGCGGCGCACCTGGTGCTCGATCCGGAGCACCCGGCCGAGCGGCTGCGCGACATCGTCGACGACGCGTCCCCGGTGCAGGTGCTCGCGGATGCCGCCCTGGTCGAGGCGCTGTCCGGTGGGTCGCGCCCGACGCCGATCCGGCTGTTGGACACCGAGATCCAAGAGCTGATCGGGCAGCAGGCGGACGGCCCACTGACCGAGGCGGAACTGGCCGCCCCGCGCAACGCCGAGCATCTGGCCTATGTGATCTACACCTCCGGTTCCACCGGACGGCCCAAGGGTGTGCTGGTGCGCTGCGGTGGCGCGGCGCATCTGCTGCACCATCACCGGTCGACCATCTACGCCGACGCCGCGGCAGGCGTGGGCGGCAGGCAGCTGCACACGGCGCACACCGCGTCCTTCTCCTTCGACGACTCCTTCGACCAGTTGCTGTGGCTGCTGTGCGGGCACCGGATGCACCTCTACGACACCGAACTGCTGCGTGACGCCGCCGCTCAGGTGGCGGCGTTCGCCGCCGACCGGATCGACGTGGTAGCCACCACGCCGTCGATGGCCGCGGCCTTGATCGACAACGGTCTGCTCAGCGCGGAGCACCGCCTGCAGTTGCTGCTGCTCGGTGGCGAGGCGGCCCCGCCCGCCCTGTGGGAGTCGATCGTGCACTCCGGCGTGTCGTCGCGAAACATCTACGGCCCCACCGAGGTAACCGTGGACGCGATCAGCGCACCGGTGACGGGTGCTGATCCCTATATCGGCATCCCGCTGGCAGGGACCAGGACTTATCTGCTGGACAGCGCATTGCAGACCGTGCCCGACGGCGAGATCGGCGAGCTGTACCTGGCCGGCCCGCAATTGGCGCGCGGCTATTTGGGGCGGCAGGTGCTGACGGCCGAGCGGTTCGTCGCCGATCCGTTCGGTGCGTCCGGCGAGCAGATGTATCGCACCGGAGATCGCGCCCGCTGGGTGACGGGCCACGGGTACGAATACCTCGGCCGCGGGGACAATCAGGTGAAGTTGCGCGGGTTCCGGGTGGAGTTGGGTGAGGTCGAGGCGATCCTCGGCGCGTTGCCCGGTGTCGCCGCTGCGGCCGCGATGATCCGGGATACCGCCGGTCACGCCCAACTGGTCGGATACCTGGTACCCGCCTCGGGGCACCGGATCGCCGACGCGGACGAGCTACGCCGCACGCTCGCGAAATCGGTGCCCGATCACTTGGTTCCGTCGGCCATCGTGGTGCTCGACCGGCTGCCGATCACGATCAGCGGAAAGCTCGACCGCGCGGCATTGCCCGCGCCGCCACCGGTGGTTTCCACCGGTCGGGCGCCGCGCACGGAGCAGGAAAAGGCGCTGTGCGAGGTGGTCGCCGAAGCGCTCGGCCGGCCACCGGTGAGCGTCGACGACGACTTCTTCGGCCTCGGTGGCGACAGCATCACCGCGATCAGTGTCAGTAGTCGCTTGCGCGTGCACGGGCTGATGGTGCCGCCGAAAGCGTTGCTCGCCCAACGCGATCTCGGCTCCATCGCCGCGTCGGCCGAGCGGATCGATGGCGAAGCGATCGTGGTCGCGGCCGACGAAGCGACGGGTGCGGTCGCGCTGCCGCCGATCGTGCGCGCGCTGCTCGACGCGAACTCGACCAAGCAGGCGATCGACGGGTATGCGCAGTGGACCGCGCTCAGTCTGCACGAACGGCTTGCCCTCGACGACCTCGTCGCCGGTGTACAGGCCATGCTCGATCGCCACGATGTGCTGCGCTCCGTGCTCGAACTGCGCGGCCAGGAAACGACAATGACGATCGGCGCGGTCGGCTCGGTCCGCGCGGCGGATCTCGTCGTGGAGACCTTCCTGTCGGAGTCCGACGAAATCGCTGCGCTCGCCGAGAAACTCGCGCAACAGCTGGACCTGGGTCGCGGACATTGCCTGCGCGTGGCACTGGTGCGTACCGCGCACGACCAGCCGGATCGACTGATCCTGGTGGCCAACCACCTGGTCGTGGACGGAGTTTCCTGGCGGGTGCTGCTCCCGGAGCTGCACGCGGCCTGCGCGGCGGTCAGTGAACGGCGCGCGATCGAACCGACCGGCAAGGGTAGTTCGTGGCGGCGCTACGCCACTCTGCTGGCCGAGGCGGGTGCGGCCGGAACCCACGGATCGGAACTCGACTACTGGCAGGCGGCACTCGGTGCGGAGCCGGTGGCCCCGCTCGGCACGCGCGCCCTCGACCCGAGCCGCGATCACGCCGAAAGCGCCGTGCGCACCCACACTTTCGCCGCACCGGTGCTCACCGACGCGGTGCTCAACACCCTGCCCGCGGCCTATCGGGCACGCACCGACGAGGTGCTGCTCGCCGCGCTGATACTCGCGGTGAACTCGTGGCGGCACAGCCGAGGGGAGGCGCTGGAGGCAGGCAGGCCGGTCACCGTCGAGGGGCATGGCCGCGACCCGCTGACCGACGACACCGATTTCGCGGGCACGGTCGGCTGGTTCACCAGCGAATACCCGATCTGGGCTCCGGCAACCGGAGTCGACACCCCGGCGGGCCTGAACGAAGCGCTAGCCGGTGGCGCGGCGGCCGGACGGCTGTTGCGGGCGGTGAAGGAGGCCAAGCGCGCGGTCCCCGACGGCGGCGTCGGCTACGGCGTGCTGCGGTACCTGGACCCGAGGACCGAACCGGTGCTCGCGGGCAAGGCCGCGCCCGAACTGCTGCTCAACTACCTCGGTCGATTCGCCGCCGCGCCCGGCAGCGGATGGCAACTGCCGGAGCAGGACCCGTTCTCGGTGTTCGAACCGAAGACGAAGGCGCTCTCGGATGTGCTCGCGCTCAATGCCTTCGTGCACGAGCAGGGCGCGCCGAGTCTCGCGGTGGAGTGGACCGCGGCAGGCGATGTGCTCGGTGCTGGCGAAGTCGCCGAGCTGCAACGGCATTGGGGACTCGCACTCGAGGCCTTCGCCGCGCACGCGGTGCTGTTCGAGGGCGGCTTGACGCCTTCGGATTGCCCGGAAGTGCCTGCCACGCAGGACGCGATCGATGAGCTGGAGACGGCGCACGGTCCGCTCGCCGCGCTGCTGCCGCTCTCGCCGCTGCAGGAAGGGCTGCTGTTCCACGCGATCCGGGACGGTGCCGCCGACGTTTACACCCTGACCGCGCGGATCGATCTGACCGGCCCGCTCGATGCCCAGCGGCTGGAGCGCGCCTTCGATGGTGTCGTGGCCCGGCACCCCAATCTCGGTGCCGCATTCGACTATGCGGTCTTGGATCAACCGGTCCAGGCCATTCCCCGGCTGATCGAGGTGCCGTGGCGGCACGTGGATCTGTCCGCGCTGCCCGCGCGAATCGCGGTCGCCGCGGCCGAGCGGCTCGAGGTCGAAGCGGCCGAACACCGTTTCGTGGTCGATCGGTCGCCGCTGTTGCGTGCCTTGCTGATTCGACTGCCGGACGATCAGCACCGTTTGGTGCTCAACGCGCATCATCTGCTGACCGACGGTTGGTCGACGCCGATCATCCTGCGTGAGCTGCTCGCGCTCTATCACGACGACTACTCCGCACTGGCTACGCCGACCCAGTACCGGGACTACCTCGCCTGGATGGCGGGCCGGGACCGTGACGCGGTGCGTGCCGCCTGGTCGGCCCGGCTTGCCGGGCTCGCCGCGCCGAGCATCGTCGGTACGGATTCGACAGGCGCGCAGGACTTCCGGCAGCGTCCGGTGCCGTTGCCCGATACCTGCGGCGCTGAGCTCGCCGCGCTCGGGCGGCGTCGTGGCTTGACGGTGAACACTCTGGTGCAGGGCGCCTGGGCGCTCGTGCTCGCGGAACTCACCGGCCGTACCGATGTGGTGTTCGGCGCGACGGTATCCGGTCGGCCCGCCGAGCTGCCCGGCGTCGAGGGCATGGTGGGTCTGTTCACCAACACCATTCCCGTCCGCTGTAGCTTCGTGCCGCAGCGACCGCTGCTCGACCAACTCGCCGAGCTGCAGGAAACGCAGTTCGCCATGCAGGAATTCGAGCAGGCGAGCCTCGCCGAGATCGAACACGCCGCCGGACTCGGGCAACTCTTCGACACTCTGGTCGTCTTCGAGAATTTCCCGAACTCCGATGCGCAGCAGCCGGAGTCGCACGAGTTGCGCATCGCTGGGTTCCGCAATCACGGCCTGACGCACTATCCGATCACCTTGCTCGCGCCGCCCGGCGACCGACTGGAACTGGTGCTGTACCACAATCGCGCCGCCGTGACGGACGCGACGATCGCGCGGATCACCGACCGGCTGGCGGAAGTTCTGCGCGTGCTGGTCGACGCCGGGGACACCCGCGCGGGCGAGCTCGTGGACATGTCCGGCCGGGCCGACCTGATCGACACCGCACCGGTTCTGCCGGAGCCGGCGCGGCGTCCTCGGGCGCTCGACGCCGCAGTGGCCACCGACGACGCTGTGCTGGAAGCGATCCGCGAGGGCGTCGCGGCGGTGCTCGAGCTCGAGGCGGTCGGCGCCGACGAGGACTTCTTCGCGCTCGGCGGACATTCGCTGACCGCGATGCGTTTGATCGGACAATTGCGCAGGGCCGGTCTCCGTATCGTCATCACAGACGTGTTCGACGCGCCGACCGCGCGTGGCCTCGCGACACGAGCGCAGATCGATCAGCAGCGCTTCGCGGTCCGGCACACGACCGTCGAGACCGAGACCATCGACGAGGCAACGGCATCCGTCGAGCTCGAGGCCGCGCCGAGCAATGGCCCGGCGGCGCTGTTGTCCCCGGCCCAGGAACGGCTGTGGTTCCTGCATCGGTTGGCGGGGCCGTCGACCACCTACGACGAGGCGAGGGTCGTGCGCGTGCACGGCGACCTCGACACCGACGCGCTCGCCGCGGCGTGGCGTGACGTGCTGGCCCGGCATGCCGTATTGCGCACCGCGTATCCGCCGGACGCCTCGGGATCGGCGACCATGCTCGAGTTGCACGCTGACGAGGCGTCGGGCCTGGACATCCGGGCGGTGGGCGCCGGCGGCGCGGACGCCGCCATCGAGGCATGCTCGGCCGAGCCGGTGGACATCACCGGCGCCGCGCCCGCCAGGGCGACCCTGCTCACCGTGGCGCCGGACGAGCACATCCTGATCGTCATCGTGCACCAGATCGCCTTCGACGCGGCGTCGCTGCGTCCGCTGTTCAGCGATCTCGACCTGGCCTACCGGGCCCGCCTGAACGGCGCCGCACCGCAGTGGGATTCGGCTGCGGTGGCCGACTACCTCGGCTACGCGACGCGCGAGCGCCGCAGGGAGGACGAGGGCGCCTACGTCGACCAGCTGGCGTACTGGCAGCGGCAACTCGCCGGCCTGCCGGTGGAGTTGGATCTGCCGTTCGATCGCCCGCGCCCGGCCCGCGCAGGCTATCGCGGATACACCACCGTCCGGGCGCTGACCGACGAAGTGCGCACGGGGATCACCGAATTGAGCGCCGAGCACGGCGTCAGCCCGCTGATGGTGCTGCAGGCCGCGGTCGCCGTGACGTGGTCGGCCTTCGGCGCGGGTCGCGATATTCCGTTGGGCACCACCGTCTCGCACCGCGACAGCGCGCACGGCGACAACGCCGAGTTCGCGGACACCATCGGCCATTTCAGCAACACGCTGGTGCTGCGCTGTGACCTGACCGGGCGGCCGAGCTTCGCGGAGCTGCTGCGGCGGGTGCGCGCCACCGCGCTCGACGCACTCGCGCACCAGGACGCACCGTTCGAGCGAGTGATCGACGCGGTGTCCCCGTCGCGTTCGTTGTCCAAGCACCCGCTGTTCCAGACGATGGTCGGCTACGAGCCCGCGCCGAACCTGCCGAGCCTGGGTGGGTTGGACGTAGCGCCGTCGGCAGCCGCCACGGCCGTCGCGCGATTCGATGCCGCGGTGTGGTTCGCGGAGGCACAGGAAGACCGCTCGGCATTGCTGCGGCTGGTGGCCGACGCCGACCTGTTCGATCCCGCCACCGCCGACGCGCTCCTCGACGGTGTGCTCGCCACGCTGGATCGGGTGGTGCGCGATCCGGCCGCCGGTATCTTCGATTCCCCACTGTGCCGACCCGATCCGAGTCGTGATCCGGTCCGGCGCGCCGAGACCCCACCGGGTGTCGCGGTGCGCTTCGCCGAGCAGGTGCGTCAGCACCCCGATGCGGTCGCGCTGATCAGCGGCACCCAGTCGGTGACCTACGCCGAACTCGCCACGCGGACCGAGGAATTGGCCGCGCGGCTGCTCGCCGCAGGAGCGGGCCAGGAGCGGGTGGTCGGGGTCGCGCTGGCGCGGACGACCGATCTGGTCGCCGGCTTGCTCGCCGTGCTGCGCGTCGGCGCCGCCTATCTGCCGCTCGACGTGGACTACCCGGCGGATCGCCTGGCGTACATGCTCGCCGACGCGACGCCGGTGTGCGTGCTGACCAGTTCCGATCTCGCCGATCGACTCCCGGCGCAGCGACCGGCGCTGGTCCTGACCGACGACGAAACCGCGACGGCCGTATCGGCGATACCGGAGCCGAGGCCCGCGGGCGCACAGCTGGCCTACGTGATCCATACCTCCGGATCGACCGGTCAGCCCAAGGGCGTGCTGGTCACCGCGGCCAATCTCGCGGCCTTCGCCGAGACGGTGGGCGGCGACTGGATCGAGCCGGGCGACCGCATCGTCGCGGTGACGACGGTGTCCTTCGACATCGCCGTGCTCGAGCTGTTGCTGCCGCTGACCGTCGGCGCGACCGTGGTGCTCGCCGATCGCGCGACCGTGCGTGACCCGGATGCGTTGCACGCCTTGATCGCCGACAGTGCCGCGACGGTCGTGCAGGCCACCCCGTCGCTGTGGCGGGTGCTGGTGGAGCACGAGGACGCTGCCCGGCTCGGCGCGGTTCGCGCGCTGGTCGGCGGCGAGGCGTTGCCCGCGGACCTGGCGGCCGACCTGGTCGCGCATTGCCGGTCGGTACGTAATGTCTACGGCCCCACCGAGGCAACGGTCTGGGCCACCGCCAGTGACCTGCGCGAGGGTGACCCGGTCACGATCGGTGCGCCGTGGGCGGACGTGCACACGCGGGTGCTCGACGAACACCTGCGTGCGGTACCGGACGGTGTCGCAGGCGAGCTGTATCTCGGTGGCGCCCAGGTGGTTCGCGGATACCTGGGCCAATCCGCGCTGACCGCTGCGCGGTTCGTGGCCGATCCGGAGTTGCCGGGTGCGCGGCTGTACCGCACCGGCGATCTGGTTCGTTTCCGGGCCGGGCGGCTGGAGTACCTGCGCCGCATCGACGATCAGGTGAAGGTCCGCGGTTTCCGCATCGAGCTCGGCGAGGTCGAATCGGCGCTGCGCGGTGCCGCAGGGGTGGCCAGGGCCGCCGCCGCGGTGCGTGCGGACAGTGCGGGGACCGGCCGGTTGTTCGGCTATGTGGTCCCGCAGCCCGGCGCACAGCTCGATCCGGCTGCGGTGCGCGCCTACGTCGCGTCGCTGCTGCCCGAATACATGGTGCCGCAAGCGATCACGCTGCTGGAAGCGCTGCCACTGACCCTCAACGGCAAGGTGGACCGGGCCGCACTGCCCGAACCCGCACGTCCGCACACGGCCCGCCGTGCACCGCGCACGGCGGCCGAGCGCACCCTGTGCACGCTGACCGGCGAGATGCTCGGCATCCCCGCGCCGGGGCCCGACGACGCCTTCTTCGCGCTCGGCGGCGACAGCCTTCGGGCGGTGCGATTGGTGACCGCGGCACGGCGGCACGGCCTGCTGCTGAGCGTCGCAGATGTCTTCGAACACGCGACCCTCGGTGAACTCGCCGCAGCCGCAACACAAGTGCCTGCCACGGCGCGAACCGCCGCGGATCTGGTCACCGTGGACGACGATCAGCGCGCACGTTTGGATGCGCTGTGCCCTGGCTGGCAGGAGGTGCTGCCGCTCGGCCCGTTGCAGGAGGGCATGTACTTCCAGTCCGTTGTCGACGGAGCCGACGGGACCGACGCCTACCACATGCAGGCACGGTTCCTGTTCGCGCCGGAAAAGCCGCCGCGGCTGGAGGTTTTGCGCGCGGCCGTGGACGCGGTGCTGCGCAGGCATTGGAATCTGCGGGCCGGGTTCACCCACGCCGGGTTCGCGGCGCCGGTGCAGTTCGTCCCCGGGGCGTGGGAAACGCCCGGCCGCGAGGTCGATCTCACCGCGACACCGGCGGCCGACCTCGACGCCGCGGTGGCGGCGCTGGCGACCGAGGAGTACAGCGCGCCTTTCGATTTAGCCGCACCACCACTGCTTCGGCTGCTGCTGGTCCGGCTGCCGGACGGCGCGAGTCGTGCGATCTTTACCCTGCATCATCTGCTGATCGACGGCTGGTCCATCTCGCTGATGTTCACCGAGCTGTTCACGCTGTTCGAACAGGCGGAGGGCAGCTCTTCCGCCGAGCTGGACACCGTGCTCGCACCCGCAGCCGACTTCCGGGACCAGCTGCGCTGGGTGGCCGGGCTGGACCATGATGCGTCCGAAAGGGCATGGCGGGCATACCTGTCCGACCTCGCTCAGCCGACGCTGCTCGGCTCCGGCGCGGCGTCGGCGGTGCCGCAGCCGATGCGCAGTCTGATCGAGCTCACCCCACAGACCTCCGCCGCACTGCGGACGCTTGCGGGGGAGAGCCGGGTCACCCTGTCCACCGTGGTGTCCACCGCGTGGGGATTGACGCTGCGGGCGAGCACCGGCATGGACGACGTGGTGTTCGGCTCGACCGTGTCGGGTCGTTCCCCGGAGGTGCCGGGCTGGGAACGGATCATCGGGCTGGTGCTCAACACCGTTCCGGTCCGCGTCCGGGTCCGGCCGGGCGAGTCGCTGGTCGATGTGCTGCGGCGGACGCTGCGCGAGCAGGGTGCGCTGGCCGAGCACCAGCAGCTCGGGCTCGGCCGAATCCAGCGCGCGGCAGGCCATCCGACCCTGTTCGACACCCTGTATGTGTTCCGCAATCTGCCGCGCGGTGACGGCGCCGAAGATGTTTTCGCGCGCAACGGCGTCGTCTCGCGGGCGGCGCTCGACGGCACGCACTACGCGTTGACCCTCGATGTCGACCCTGGTGCGCCTGCCGATCCGCTGCGCATCTCGCTGGAGCATCGACCGGATCTGGTGCCCGACGATCGGGCGCGGGAGATTCTCGACCGCCTGGTAGGGATTCTGGAGCTGCTCGCCGCGCCGGACACGGTCGCGGGCCGCAGTGTGGTCGCCGATATCGCGGTACCGGTGGCGGATTCGCCGGAGTTCACCCCGGCCCGGGTGCCGGTGCCGCTGCCGGGAGAGCCGGGCGGCAGCGTCGACGCGCTGCTGCGGGAACGGGCCGCCGCCACCCCGGGCGCCACCGCCCTGGTCTGTGGTGCTGTCGCGCTCACCGCGCGGGAGATGAACGACCGGGTGGACCGGATGGCGCGACTGCTCGCCAGCCGCGGCGTCGGCCCGGCGGATGTGGTCGCTCTGGCCTTGCCGCGCATCGCCGATCACGTCGTGGCGATCTTCGCGGTCATGCGCACCGGCGCGGCCTATCTGCCGCTGGACCTGACGCATCCGCCTGCCCGGCTGCGCGGCCTGCTCGCGGACAGCGCGGCGGTGGCGCTGATCAGCACCACCGAGCATCAGAACAGCGTGCTCGGCGGCCATGGCGGGCCGCGGGTGCGGCTGCTCATCGATCGGCCCGTCGTCGCCGCGGTGCTCGACGGCGTCGTGACACCGCCCGCCGTGCCGGATACGGCGGTGGCCGGACCGAGCAGTGCCGACCAACCGGCTTACGTCATCTACACCTCGGGGTCGACCGGCCGTCCGAAGGGCGTTGTGGTCGGTCATCGCGGGCTGACCACGATGTACCACAACCACCTCGACGAGATCTTCGGCCCGACAGAGCGTTTCGCGGCGCGCGGCAGGCTGCGCGTCGCGCACACGGTCTCGTTCTCCTTCGACATGTCCTGGGAGGAGCTGTTCTGGCTGCTGGCCGGACACGAGGTGCACGTCATCGACGAGCAGGCCCGGCTGGAACCCGCGGCCCTGGTCCAGCACTACCGCGAGGTCGGCATCGACGCGGTCAACGTGACACCGTCCTATGCCCGCGAATTGATCGCGGCGGGGCTGCTGGAGGGCTCGCACGTGCCCGCACTGGTGCTGCTCGGCGGCGAAGCGGTGCCGCTCGACCTGTGGACGATGCTGCGAGAGCATCCGGACGTCCTGGGCTACGACCTGTATGGGCCGACCGAATTCACCATCAACGCCCTCGGATCGCCCGCCGCGGGCAGCCCCACCCCGTGTTTGGGCAGGCCGGTGCGCAATGCGCAAGCGCGCGTGCTCGACTCGGGGTTGGCGCAGGTGCCGGTCGGCGCGCAGGGCGAGCTGTACCTGTCCGGTGACGGCATCGCGATCGGCTACCGCGACCGGACGGGGCTGACCGCGGGCACCTTCGTCGCGGATCCGTTCTCGCCCGACGGCGGCCGGATGTATCGCACCGGAGACCTGGTGCGCCGCAGGCCCGACGGCGAGCTGGAATACCTGGGGCGCGCCGACCACCAGGTCAAGGTGCGCGGCGTGCGCATCGAACTGGCCGAGGTGGAGGCGGCGCTCGCGGGACTGCCCGGCGTGCGGCGCGCCGCCGCGAAGGTGGCAAAGGACGCGTCCGGCCTGGCCCGGCTCATCGGCTACGTGATTCCGGAAACTGATTGGGTGCCACGCGATCTGCGTCCGGAACTGCGGGCGCTGGTGCCCGCAGCCCTGGTGCCGTCCGATGTGGTCGTGATCGAGGCGATCCCGCTGACCCCGAACGGCAAGCTGGACCGCGCGGCGCTGCCGGAACCGCAGCGGCGCACGGTCCGCCAGGCCCCGCGCTCGGCCCGTGAGCGCGCCGTGTGCGCGGTGTTCGAGCAGGTGCTCGAGCGTCCCGAGGTGGATGTCGAGGAGAGCTTCTTCGATCTCGGCGGTGACTCGCTGCGAGCCATGCGCCTGCTCGGTGCGCTGGATCGGGCGCTTGGCGTGAGCATCTCGCTCGGCACGCTCACCGCACGGCCGACGGTCGCCGAACTCGCCGCGCACCTCGACGGCGCCGATGTCGGTGTCGCAGGGTCGGACTCGCCGCTGCTCAGTCGCGACCACGTGGTGGTGCTGCGGGACGGCGGCGCCGAGGCACCGCTGTTCTGTGTGCACCCGGCGGGTGGATTCGCCTGGCAGTTCCTGCCGTTGGCGGGTCGGTTGGCGGGCGAGCGGCCGGTGATCGGACTGCAGTTGCCATCGCTCAGTGGTGGCGCGGCCGCGACCTCGATCGAGGAGCTGGCCGAGCGGTATGTCACCACCGTGCGCGCGCACCAGGCCACCGGGCCGTACCACCTGCTCGGCTACTCGTTCGGCGGCAATGTGGCGCACGCGATGGCGGCGCGACTGGCCGCGGCGGGCGAATTGGTCCTCTTCACCGGGCTGATCGACACCGCACCGCCCGGCCGCTCGGTCCGGGAGACCGCCCGGGAGATCGACGGCCTGGTCACCGGACTGGCGCCGGAGGTTCTCGCACAGGATCCCGAACTGCCTGCCGCATTGCGGACCGGATTCGACGAGTGCGTGCGCTTGCTCGAGAACGCCGCGGTGCCCGAGTACGCCGGCTTGCTGACGCTGTTCACCGCCGACCGGCCGTACCCCGGCGGTCCGGCCTCGCCGGGGCACGCGCTGGCCGACGGCTGGCGCGCGCTCGGCCTGGACCCGGACGTGCACCACCTCCCCTTCGACCACGCCGGACTCGTGACGGCAGCCGGGTGGGCCGAGCTCGCCCCGCTGCTCGACCGAGCACTCGACCTGGAAATGTTTTCTACCCAAGGAGATCGATGAAGTCAGCAAGAACGTCCGGTACCCGGGGCAGAATGCGGCGCGCCGCCGCGTTGCTCGGTGGTCTGTCCATGGCGCTCGGCCTCGTGGTCGGCTGCTCCTCGGGCACCGACGATGCCGCCGCCGCGGAACAGACCAGGACGATCACCACCGATCGTGGCCCGGTGACCGTGCCGGGCCAAGCCAAGCGCATCGTCGTGCTCAGCGGCAGCATGGCCGACTACCTGTATGCCATCGACGCCCCGGTGGTGGCCACCGACACCAGGATCATCGGTGTGACCAACCTGGACGGTGGCTTCCCGCCGCAGTGGGCCGACAAGGCGCGGTCGCAGGGCAGCAAGCAGCTACCCGCGGGCGCGGAGCTGAACATCGAGGCGGTGGCCGACGCGAACCCGGATCTGATCATCGGTGGTGGTCAGGGCATCACCGCCGTGCAGGCCGACAAGCTCTACGACAAGCTCACCGCGATCGCGCCGACCGTGCTGGTGCCGCAGAAGGTGACCAACTGGCAGGAACAGCTGCGGATCATCGCCGACGCGACCGGTCGGGCGGACAAGGTGCCCGCGCTGTTGAAGGCCTACCAGGACAAGGCCGCTCAGGTAAAGGCGTCGGCCAAGATCCCCACCGGCAAGGTGGTCTACATCCTCTCCGTGGCCAACAAGGTGCCGTACCTGGTGCCGCCGTCGGCCGCACTGCCCACCCAGTTGGCCGAATTGGGCTTCGACGCCGACGACGTGCTCGCCAAGGCAGGCAACCCGCCGCTGTTCGGCTCGGGTGACTCGTTCGAGGTCAGCCTCGAGCTGATCGACCGGATCGCCGACGCGCCCACCGCCATCGTGATCCCGGTCGGCGGCCCCGGCGCCGCCGAACTGGCGCAGAACCCGCTCTACGCGCGGCTGCCCGCGTTCCGCGACGGCAAGATCATCGAGTTGCCGACGACCAGCTATCGGCCGGACTACCACAGCGCGCTGAACACGCTGGACGTCATCGCGAAGAAGCTCGGCTGACCTTGCTGCGCCGATTCGTCATAGACATCTCGCCGCTGCGCGACAGCAGGCCGTTCCGGTTCATCTTTGCGGCGCGGCTGATTTCGCTGCTCGGCATCGGGCTGCTGATGGTGGCGCTGCCGGTGCAGGTGTACGAGCTCACCGGCTCCAGCCTGCACGTCGCGGGAGTGTCGGTGGTGACCGCGCTGTCGATGTTCGTCGGCAGCCTGTCCGGTGGTGTGCTCGCCGATCGGCACGATCGGCGGCGCACCATCCAGCTCGCGCGTTCACTGGCGGGCCTCGGGTTCGTGATCCTCGGCGTCAACTCGTTGCTGGATCACCCTGCGCTGTCGGTGATCTACGGCGCGGCGGTATTGGACGGCGTGGCGGGCGGGGTGAGCGGTTCGGCGTTGATGGCGCTGACGCCTGCCCTGGTCGGCAGGCATCGGCTGGCCGCGGCCGGTGCGCTGATGACGCTGACCACCGAGTTGGGCACCGTGGTCACCCCTGGTTTGGCCGGCGTGATCATCGCGGCGAGCGGCGGGGTATCGGTGACCTACTTCGTCGCGGCGGGCGCTACGGCGCTCACCGTGACGTTGTTCCAGGAGGTGGGTGCGCACCCGCCCACCGGGACGGTGCACGAACCGCCGCTGCGGGCATTGCTGACCGGGATGCGTTTCGCCGTCACCCACCAGGTGGTGCGCGGGACGCTGCTCGTCGGACTGGCGGTCATGCTGGTCAGCGGGCCGATGGTGCTGCTACCCGCCTATGCCGACACGGTGCTCGGCACCGGGCCCGCGGTCCTCGGCCTGTTGTACGGCGCGCCCGCGGCGGGTGCGCTGGTCGGCTTGTTCACCAGCGGCTGGACCGGCGGGGTGCAGCGCAACGGGCGGGCATTGCTGGCCTCTGTGGTGCTGCTGCCGATCGCGTTGATCATCGTCGGTGCCGGTGGCACCACGCTTTTCGCGGTGCTCGGGTTGGCCGGCTTCGGGCTCGGCCGTGCGGTGAACGACACCTTCCGGTTCGCCGTGTTGCAACAGCACACCCCCGACGATCTTCGTGGCCGGGTGTCGAGTCTGTGGCTGGTACAGGCGGTTTCGGGCACCGCCGTCGGCTCGCTGGTGGCCGGAGTGCTCGGTAACTACTTCGCCGCTGATACGGCGCTGCTCGTCTATGGCTGCGGTGCAGCGGTTCTCGGTGTGCTGCTGTGCCTCGCGCTACGCCCGGTCTGGACGGCCACCGCGATCGCCGACCAGCCGGTCGGCGATCGCCGCGACTGAAGTATCACCTGAAGCGATCCGCCAGCAGGTCGAGTGTGGCCATGACGGCGCGGTAGTCGGGACGTCGGCTGGTGGCAGGTAGCTCGTAGACCTGGCCGGCCCGGAACGCAGGGAGCTGGGCCAGTATCGGGTCCTGCTTCAGCTGGGCGATGGTGCGGCCGCCGTCGCCCACGATGACGAACAGCACGGGTGCGTCGACGACGGTGCTCAGCAGTTCGGGGCTGAAGGTAACCCAGTCGCCGGCCGCGGGGCGGGTCGGGTTGCCCGCCTTCGCCTCGATCTTGTCGTCCATGGTGATGCCGACCGAGGACAGCAGCGCGGCAAGCGGGGTGTTGGGGGCGATCAAATAGGGCTTGTTGTCGTTGCTGGACTGCATCACCGCCGCCGCGCCCTGCGGCACCTTGATACCGGCCTTCACCTTCGCGGCCTTGTCGTTGTACGCGGTGATCAGGCCGTCCACCTTCGCGGACTGGTTCACGATGTCGGCCACCGACTTCAACTGGTCCTGCCAGTTGGTGATGTTGGACGGCACCAGCGCGGTCGGTGCGATGGCGGTGAGCTTGTCGTAGTCGTTGATCGACTGCTGGCCCGGGTAGCCCGGTCCGCCACCGATGATCAGGTCCGGCTGCTGGGCGGCGATGAACTCCAGGTTCATGCTGTCACCGGACGGCACCGCCTCGGTGCCCTGCTGCGCGGCGTCCGCGGCCCAGGAGGCCGGGAACTCACCGGGCTTCAGCGTGACGCCCAGGATGCGCGGATCTGCGGCCTTCACCTTCGCGCCCAGGTCGTAGAGGTATCCGGCGAGCGAGCCGTTGACGACCACGATGCGCTGCGGGGCGGCAGGCACGGTGACCACGCCCTTCGCGGTTTCCACCTGGCGGGTGCCGGATTCGCTCGGTTGGTCCGAGACTGAGCCGCCGCAGCCTGCCGCCGTCACGGCGACCGCGGCGATCAGCACAGCCACGGTGGCACGCACGCGTGCGGTCATTCGATGAACTGACATCAAAGAGGTTCCTTTCTAGGGGGTCAGGTGCGGAGTGAACTCGCGATGCCGCGTCAGCTCACACCCGCCGCGTTCTCCGCGAGCGGAATCACGAGTGGCGCACCGGTTTCCGGGTCGTCGATGATCCGGCAGCCGAGGGCGAACACCTCCCGTACCAGCTCGGCGGTCGCGATCTCGCGCGGCGCACCGGCGGCGATCACCCGGCCGTCCCGCATGGCGATGAGGTGATCGGCGTAGCGGAAGGCGTGGTTCAGGTCATGCAGCACGGCGACCACGGTCCGGCCGGAATTCCGGTTCAGCGAGCGGCACAGATCCAGCAGTTGGATCTGATGCGCGATATCCAGGTAGGTGGTCGGCTCGTCGAGCAGAATGATCGGCGTCTCCTGCGCCAGCACCATGGCGACCCAGACGCGTTGCCGCTGCCCACCGGAGAGCTCGTCCACCGAGCGGGCCGACAGATCGGTGACGCCGGTGGCGGCCATGGCCGCGGTGACCGCGGCTTCGTCCGCCCGCGACCACTGGCGTAGCAGGGTCTGGTGCGGATATCGGCCGCGCGCAACCAGATCCGCGACCCGGATGCCGTCCGGAGCGGTGGAGGACTGTGGGAGCAGACCGATGCGGCGGGCCACCTCCTTGGCTGGATAGGCGGTGATGGCCTTGCCGTCGAGCAGCACGGCACCCGCTTCCGGGGCGAGCAACCGAGCCAGCGCACGCAGCATGGTGGATTTTCCGCAGGCATTGGGGCCGATGATCACCGTGAAGGCCCCATCCGGAATATCGACGGAGAGTTGGTCGCTGATGGTGCGGCCGCGATAGCCGAGGCGCACCCGGTCGGCCCGCAATCGGACCCGATCGTCCAGTGCGCTGGGCTCCCGCACTCGATCTGCGCGGTCGGCATCCCATGCGATTCCGGCGCTGTGGTTCTCGTTCATCGTCGCCTCCTCTAATTCCGTCGCGCCTCGGCGACCAGCACATATGCCAGATACACCCCGCCCACCGAGACGGTGACGACGCCGACGGGCAGCGTGGTGGGTGCGAATATCCGCTGCGAGATCCAGTCGCAGGTCACCAGCAGCAGCGCACCCATGGCAGCGGCGGGAGCCAACGCGGTCGAGGCGGTGCGAGCCAGGCGGCGGCCCAATTGCGGTGCGGCCAAAGCCAGGAAGGCGATGGGTCCGGCGACGGCCGTGGCGACGGAGCAGAACGCGACGCTCAGCACGATCAGTAGCACACGGTCGCGTCCGACCCGGAGGCCGAACGCCTGCGCCAGATCGTCGCCCAATTCCAGGAGGTGCAGGCGGGACGCGGTGGCGAGAGCGGCCACGCCGAGCACCGCCAGCAGGATGAGCGTGGGCGCGACCTGCGCCGAGGTGGCTCTGCTCAGTGACCCGGCGCCCCAGGCGGCCGCCGACATGGCGGCGGTGAGATCGGCGCGCAGAATGAGCCAGGTATTGACCGAGGCCAGCATGGCGCTGACGCCGATGCCAACGATGATGAGCCGGAATCCGGTGACATTGTGCCGGAAGGCCAGCAGCTGAATGGCCAGGGCGGCAGCCAGTCCGCCGAGGAACGCACCCGCCGACGTCTGGAATCCGCCGCCGCCCAGCGTCAGCATGACGACGAGCGCGCCGGTGTAAGCGCCGGTGTTGAAGCCGACCAGATCCGGGCTGCCGAGCGGGTTGCGGGTCACCGATTGCAGGATCGCGCCGCTCACTCCGAGTGCCGCGCCCAACGCCAGGGCCAGCACCACCCGCGGAAGTCGCCAGTCCCACACCACGAGTCGGTCGAACCGCTGATCCCCGATGAACAGCGCGCGCAGCACTCGATCCGGTGGAATCGGGTAATCGCCGGTGCCCAGCGACAATACGGCCACGGCCAGTGCCGCGACGAGGAGAATCGCGCACACCACCACGGTGCGAACACCCACCCGAACGGCGAGGCGCCGGGTTCGGACCACCAGCACCGAGCGCCCGAAATCGATGGCGGTCATTGCTCGCTCACCCGGGTACGCCGCGCCAGCCAGATCAGGATGGGTGCACCGAGGAAGGCGGTCACCAATCCCGCCGCCACTTCGTCGGGCCGAACGAGTATGCGGCCCAGCATATCCGCGCCAAGCACCAGAATCGGCGCGAGCAGCATGGAGTAGGCGATGACCCAGCGCTGGTCGGGTCCGACGATCCAGCGGGCGATATGCGGCACCGCCAAGCCGACGAAGGTGATCGGCCCCACCGCGGCAGTCGCGGTGCCGCACAACAGGGTCAGCGACGTGACGGTGAGCAGCCGGGTCCGCCTGATGTGCACCCCCAGCGCGTGGGCGAGGTCGTCACCGAGGGCGACGGCATTGAGCGAGCGTGCGGCGAGCACCGCCGCCACCAGGCCGAGGAGAATGAACGGCGTGGCGCCGGTGATCACGTCGTAGCCGCGCCCGGTCAACGCTCCGGCATCCCAATTCCGCATATGGTCGAAGGCCTTGGGGTTCAGCAGTATCAACCCCTTGGTGAGTCCGGACAGCACGGCCGTGATGGCGACTCCGGCCAGCGTCAGCCGGACCGGATCCGTCCCCTGCCTGCCCGCGGTGCCGAGCCGGTAGACCACGACCGAGGTCACTGCGGCACCGATGAACCCGAACCACACGTACGACGTGATCTCGGTGACTCCCAGAAAAGCGACCGCCATCGCGATGACGAAGGCCGCCCCGGCATTGATGCCGAGCAGCCCCGGATCGGCCAGCGGGTTGCGCGTCAGCCCCTGCATGAGACAGCCGGCCACGCCCAGCGCGAGTCCGGCGAGCAGTCCGAGCAGCGTGCGCGGCACCCGGTACTCGGTGATGACCAGCGCGTCCGCCGACTCGCTTGCGTTCCAGAGCGCATCCAACACCTGCCCGGCCGGAATGGCCTTGGTCCCGATCATGATGCTGAGTAAGCAAGCAGCGATCAGTACGGCAGCAGCCAGCAGCCAGCCCGGCCAGCGCTTAGGCCGTGCGCGCGTACCTTCCATCTGGTTATTTCTCCACGACTTCCGAGCTGTAGCAGGGCCTGCGGCGAAGGTTCGCCGGGCAGGAGTCACGATCCCCAACGAGCTGAACTTAAGTTAGGCTTGGCTACCCTATCGTGTCGGCCAGCCTGGTAGTAGTCGCCCTGGTGCTACCAGCTGCACGGTGCCGAGCAACCCTCGTGCCGAGCGAGAGATGATCCCTCACACTCGGCGCAGTGGGGCTTCGAGCGCGGCGAGATAGGTTGTCGCGGCGTCAGCTTCGGTTGCGCCGAGGCGGCGATAGAGGTCGATGGCGTGGCGCAGGTGGGTGGTGGCGGTAGCGGCGTCTCCGAGGGCGGCGCGGCACCGGGCGGTGCCTTCCAAGGCGCGGGCCTGTTGGATTCGGCTGTCGATGTCGCGGGCCACGCTGAGCGCATGGGTGAACATCGTCAATGCCTCATTCGGGTCGCCGGCCGCCAACAGCGCCTTCGCGGTGTTGTTCAGTGCCTCGGCTTCTTTGACGCGGTAGCCGATGTCCCGGAACAGGGCCAAGGCTCGCCGGAAGAGGTCGGCGGCCTCCTCGTGCTCTCCGGTCTCCCGGCA
Organism: Nocardia sp. NPDC052316; assembly: GCF_044547795.1. Taxonomy (NCBI): domain Bacteria; kingdom Bacillati; phylum Actinomycetota; class Actinomycetes; order Mycobacteriales; family Nocardiaceae; genus Nocardia; species Nocardia sp. NPDC052316. The sequence continues at coordinate 95,647 of NZ_JBIUBB010000001.1, read as the reverse complement.
GACGGTGCTGAGGTTGGCGAGTGCCTCGGCTTCGCCGAGACGGTAGCCGGTCTCGTGGAACAAGGTCAGGGCTTGCCGAGAGAGGCTGGTGGCTCGCTCGTGGTCGCCGGTTTCCCGGTACACGGTGGCCAGGTTGTTGAGGTTGATGGCTTCACCGAGGTGGTCACCGATCTCCCGGAACAGGGTCAATGCCTGTTGGATCAGGTCGGCGGCTTGCTCGTGGTCCCCGGTGTCGCGGCGCACGAGACCGAGGTTGCTGACGGCGTTGGCTTCGCCGAGGCGATAGCCGATTTCCTGGAACAGGGTCGCGGCGCGTAGCAGCAAGTCGGCAGCTTGATCATTGTGCCCGGTGTACCGGCGCACGCTGCCGAGGAAGCCGAGGGCGCTTGCTTCGCCGAGGCGATGACCGATCTGCCGGTACAGAGCGAGAACTTGTTGGAACAGGTGCGCGGCCTGCTCGTAGTCGCCGTTGTCTCGGCGCACGCCGCCCAGGCTGGCGAGGGTGTTGGCTTCGCCGAGACGGTAACCGGTGTCTCGGTACAGGGTCAGGGCTTGCCGAAGTAAGTCGGCAGCCCGGTCGTGGTTCCCGTTCCGCCACTGCATAATGCCGAAGTTACGGAGCGCATCGGCTTCGCCGAGGGGGTGGCCGATCTCCCGGTAAAGGGCAATCGCTTGCCGGATCAAGTCGGTGCGTTGCTCGTACTGCCCGGTCCGCACGTGGGCGATGCTGAGATGGGTGAGGGCGTTGGCTCGGCTGAGGTGGTCGCCGAGGCGTTCTGCGGCTTCGGCGGCGCGCTGGTGTAGCCGCAGGGCCGTTGGCCATTGCTCTTCGCGCTCGAGGAATTCCGCGAGTGCCTCGGTGAGTGCGACCATCTGCGTCGGATCGTGCTCGGCGGTGTATTCGAGGCAGGCGAGTAGGTTGGTTCGTTCGGTGCGCAGCCATGCCAGCGCGTGTGTCTCGCTGTCGAATTCCCGTAGCAGGGCGGCGGTCTTGGTCGGAGAGTGGTGATCGTGGGTGGGGCGGGGTCTGCGTGTGAGCCATTGGTCGGCCGCTGCGGCGGTACGGCGGTAGTAGTCCAGCAATCGCTGCACCGTCGCGGCGCCGTCGCTGGACGACGCGGCGAGGGCACGCGCGTATTCGCGCACCAGATCGTGCAAGCAGTACCGGCCCGGGGTGGTCTCCTCGACGAGGTGGTCGGTGTACAGCGCATCGAGTTCGGCTCGCGCTTCGGCGAGCGGTATGTCGTTCAGCGCGGCGACGGCGTAGGCGTCGAAGTCGGTGCCGGGGTGCAGTCCCAGCGTGCGGAACAGTTGCTGCCTGCCGGGTGGCAGGTTGTCGAATGACGCGGTGAACGCGGCACGAACCGCGCGTTGACCGGCGTCGAGTTCACCGAGCCGGTCCTGGGCGGCGCGGAACCGTTCGGCCAGCCCGGTGAGCGTCCACACCGGATGGTGGGCGGTTCGGCCGGCCAGTAGCACGATCGCCAGTGGTAAGTACCCGCACAACTGGACGATCTCGGCGGCGGCCGCGAGGTCGTCGCCTTGGGGGTTGCGTTGTGCCAGCTGGCAGAACAGGTCTTGCGCCTTGTCGGGATCGAGGGTTTCCAGCGGCAGCGGGAGGGCGCTGTCGAGGGCGATGAGCCGACGGCGGCTGGTGATCAAGGTGAGGCATTCGGATCCGGTTGGCAGCAACGGTTCGATTTGGTTGTGATCGCGGGCGTCGTCGAGAATCAGCAGCACGCGCTTGGCGGCGACACGGTCTCGCCACAGGTCACGGCGTGCGTCGAGGGTGCCGGGAATGTGGCTGGGTGCGATGCCGAGGCCGGTGAGCAGGGTGGCCAGCACCTCGGCCGGATCCGCGGGCTCTTTTCCGGGGGTGTGGGTGTTCAGTTCGACGAAGAACCTGCCGTCGGGAAACGAGTCCGCGAGCAGGTGTGCCGCATGGGTGACCAACGCGGTTTTCCCGACGCCGGGCATGCCGTCGACGGTATGGATGGCGACCACCCGGCCCGGCCCTGCCGCATCCAGGATCCGTGTCACCTCGACATCGCGTCCGACGAAGGTGGGGACGTCGCGTCGCAGCGAGGTCAGCACCGTGGGGCGTACCGGCTGGGTGCTGGCCGCCTTCCACAAATGCCGCCAGGCCGACCGGTTCGACAAGGGCGAGGGGACGGGACCGGATGCTTGCCGAGCCAACGAAATCAATGTCACCAGAACCGGATCCAACGATTCGAAGCGGGAAGGCACATTGCGGCCGGTCCGCCAATCGCTGATGCGCTGCATCAACGAGCGATGGCTCTGTGCCGGTACGCGGGCGGCCTTCCGCCGTGCCTCGGTGGCCGCCGCGACCCGTGCCAGCGTGGGATTGCCTGCGGCCTCCCAGAGTTCGGCGAACCTGGTCACGAAGAGCGCTCGTGGTGAAAAGTGTTCGCCGTCACCCCCGGTCCGACCGGTCTCGCTCGTCTCACCACGCACAACAACACACGATAAGGGCATGATCCGTTGCTTGTGTATCCGAGCTTGTCCGCCTCGGCTCCTGGAGAGCGACTGAGCCTGGCATGGCGACAGTGGCTTCTGTCGCCATCGGTCAGGGTCAGGTTGCGGCGGCTTGCGCGGCGAGCGCGGCGCGCAGCGAGCGGCGGCTGATCTTGCCTACACCGGTCTCCGGGAAGCTGTCCACCACCTGCAGCAGATCGGGAATCTTCCAGGTGGCCACGCCGCGTTCGCGCACGAACTGCCGGATCTGGCCCAGCGCGGGCGGTGTCGCCGGGTCGGCGGCCAGCACGAACACACAGCTACGCTCGCCGAGTCGCTCGTCGGGCACCGAGACGACGATGGCGTCGCGGATCAACGGGTGATCCAACAGGTGCGCCTCGATCTCCTCGGCCGAGATCTTCTCGCCGCCGCGGTTGACGCGGTCGCCGAGCCTGCCCTTGACCACCAGGTTGCCGTCGGCGCGCAGGTTGACGACGTCGCCGGTGCGGTACCAGCCGTCCTCGGTGAACGACGACGCGTTGGCCTCGGGATTACGGTAGTAACCGCGAATCGTGTACGGGCCCTTGGTGATCAGCAGGCCATCGGTGCCGGGCGGGACGGGGTCGCCCGCCTCGTCGACCACCGCCACCCGATCGTGCTCGGACATCGGGCGGCCCTGGGTCGAGAGCACCACTTCCTCCGGATCGTCGAGCCGGGTGTAGCAGACCAGGCCCTCGGCCATGCCGAACACCTGCTGCAGCGTGACGCCGAGGGCGGGGCCGATGCGGCGGGCCAGCTCGTCCGGGCAGCGGGCGCCGCCGACCAGCAGCACCCGCAGGCTCGAAATATCGTGCGTGGTACCGGCTTCCGCGCGTTCGACCCAGAGCCGGGCCAGCGGCGGGACCAGTCCGGTGATGGTGACGCCGAACCGTTCGATCGCGCCGAACGCCGCGGTGGGGGAGGGGTCGACGGCCAGCGCCACCGTGCCGCCCGCGTACAGCGCGCCGAGGATGCCCGGCGAGCTCATCGGGAAGTTGTGGGCCACCGGCAGCGCCGCGAGGTAGACGCTGGTGCTGTCGAGTCGGCAGAGCTCGGCGCTGCGGCGCACGCTGTAGAGGTAGTCGTCGTGGGTGCGCGGGATGAGCTTCGGGGTACCGGTGCTCCCGCCGGACAGTTGCAGGAACGCGATCCCGTCGGCGGCCACCGCGGGCAGCTCGCGCGGGGCGGCTCGCAGGTCGTCCAAGGCGCGCGTGCCGTCGGGCAGCGCGGTGCCGTCCCGGTCCGGGACGACGATCACGTGCCGCAGGTCCGGGGCCTGGTCGCGCAGGGTCGCGGCGAGGCCTGCGTGGTCGAACTTCTGGTGGTGGTGACAGGTGACCATCGCCACCGCGCCGCTGGCCTGCGCGATCGGAACCAGCTCGGACTGCCGGTGCGCGGGCAGGCAGAAGACCGGCAGCGCACCCGCGTAGAAGAGGCCGAAGATCACCTCGACGAATTCGGCGATGTTGGGCAGCTGGACCAGGACTCGATCACCTGGCTGAATTCCGAGTTCGAGGAATCCCGAGGCCAGCGATGTGGCGCGTGTCTCGAGTTCGGCGTATGTCCAGCGATTTCGCTCGTCTACCACGGCAATCGCGTCCGGTGTCGTGCCTGCGCGCGATCTCAGCAGGTCGCCGAAGGTTTCGCCGGTCCAGTACCCCAGCGCCCGATAGGCCTCGACTTCTGCTGCGGGCCAAGGGGTTAGGTCGGATTGGGACGGCACTATCGAACTCCTTCTAGCCGAAACGGCGATGGTTTACTTATCTGAATAATTAAGGTTAGGCTAAGCATATGTCTAGGGAGAGTAAAGCCGGTGGCGGTGTGATAATCACCGGCGCCGCCGGTGGTATCGGCCGAGCGGCGGCGGAAATCTTCGCGGCCAGGTCGGCGGCGCCCGTGGTGCTGTGGGATCACGATGCGGCGGTGCACGGCACCGCCGACGAGATCGGTGCGACCCGGACCGAGAGCATCACCCACGCCGAACAGGTCGATGTGACCGATGCCGACTCCGTGGACCGCGCGTTCGCTGCCGTCATCGATCGTATCGGCCCGATCGACGCCGTGGTACACGCGGCGGGCGTGCTGGAAACCGGTGCGGTGTCGGAACTCACCGGCGCGCAATGGGATCGGTGCCTTGCGGTGAACGCCACCGGGACGATGAACGTCACCCGGCGGGCCGCCGCGGTGCTCGCCGCGCACGGCGGCGGCTCGATCGTGGTCGTCACCTCGAACGCTGCGACGACCCCCCGGGTCGGCATGGCCGCCTACGGTGCGTCCAAGGCGGCGGCGACGGCCTTCGCCATGGCGCTCGGCCTGGAGGTGGCCGCCGCGGGCGTTCGGGTGAACGTGGTGTCACCGGGCTCCACCGACACGCCCATGCTGCGCGGCATGTGGACCGAGGACGCGGCCGAATTGTCCGCCGCTGCACGCGATCACGTCCTGGCCGGCGACCCGGCGAACTTCCGCCTCGGCATCCCGCTGCGTCGGGTGGCCCAGCCTGAGGACGTCGCCGAAAGCATCTACTTCCTGACATCGCCCGGTGCCAGGCACATCACCATGCACGACCTGCGTGTCGACGGCGGCGCCACCTTCGACGCCTGAGCGTCCCATCATTTCGAACAGGAGAAGACCGTTGGCCATCCCGCCGATAGCGCCGTATTCGATTCCGGCGCGCGAGGACGTCGAGGCGAATCAGGTGCCGTGGACGCTGGATCCGTCGAGGTCCGCGCTGCTGATCCACGATATGCAGCGCTACTTCATCGACGCCTACCAGCCCGACCTCGACCCGATCGCGACCGTCACCACGAATATCGCGCGGCTGCGCGAGCAGTGCAACGCGGCAGGCGTTCCGGTGATCTACACCATGCAGCCCGGTGACCAGCACCCCTCGCGCCGCGGCATTCTCGCGGACTTCTGGGGCAGCGGACTGAGCAACGGCCCGTCCGCCGAGATCATCGGCGAGCTGAGCCCCGGCCCGGCCGATATTCAGGTCACCAAGTGGCGCTACTCCGCCTTCCAGCGGACCGACCTTCGCGAGTTGCTCAACCACTACAACCGCGATCAGCTCGTCATCACCGGTGTGTACGCCCACATGGGCTGCATGCTCAGCGCCGCGGACGCGTTCATGAACGACATCAAGCCGTTCGTGGTGCTGGACGCGACCGCGGACTTCGGGCGCGATGAGCACGTGATGGCCATGAACTACGTCGCGCGCCGCTGTGGCGCGGTGACCACCACCGACGCGCTGGAATTCGCGCTGCGGCAATCGAATGCGGCCTGATCAGGCTCTGGAAATCTCGAGGAGAAACATGAGCGAGCCGGTTACCTTCGGCCGCCAGGACGTGATCGCCGATGTCGCGGCCGCGTTGGGTGTGGCACCACACGAGGTGCCCGAAGACGCGGATCTGACCGACGCTGGCCTGGATTCGGTGCGGTTGATGTCCCTGGTCGAGAAGTGGCGTTCCGCCGGCGCCGAGCAGGCGGACTTCGCGACCCTGGCCGCCGAGCCGGTGCTCAGCGCCTGGCTGGATGTTCTCGTACCCGCGGATCCGGCATGACCGGTCGACCCGTGGACGAGATCGTCGACATCGCGGGGATCGGTTTCGGGCCGTCGAACCTGGCGCTGGCCATCGCGATCGAAGAGCACAATCAGAATCTCGCGCCCGCACAACGGTTGACGGCCAGGTTCGTCGAGGCGAAGGACCGCTTCGAGTGGCATCCCGGGATGCTGCTGCCGGGGGCGACGATGCAGATCTCGTTCCTCAAAGACCTGGTCACCCAGCGCAATGTGCGCAGCAGATACAGCTTCTTGAATTACCTGAAGGAGCACGACCGGCTCACCGATTTCATCAACCTGTCGACCTTCCGGCCGACGCGGCTGGAGTTCCAGGACTACTTGCGCTGGGCCGCACGGACGGTGGACGTCCAGGTGGCCTACGGCACCAAGGCCGTCTCGGTCGCGGCGACCGGCGATTGCTTCGAGATCCGGCTCAGCGGGCAGGCCGAGGGCGTGCTCCGGGCCAGGAACATCGTCGTGGCGGTGGGGCTTTCGGCGCGGCTGCCGGACGGTGTCACCGCCTCGGAGCGGGTGTTCCACAGCCATGGTCTGCTGCCTCGGCTCGCGGCGCTGCCGCCGTTGCGGCACAACAGGTTCGTGGTGATCGGCGCGGGACAGAGCGCGGGCGAAGTGGTCGGGCACCTGCACCAGACCTACGAAAGTTCGGCTGTGCACGCCGTTTTCGGCAAGTACGGGCTCAGCCCCGCGGACGACAGTCCCTATGCGAACCGGATCTTCGATCCCGCGGCGGTGGATGATTTCTACTCCTCGTCGCCGGAGCTGCGCAAGCAGTTGATGAGCTACCACCGCGGCACCAACTACTCCGCGGTGGAGCCCGCGCTGATCGAGCAGCTGTACGCGCACGAGTACGCCGAGCGGGTGGCGGGCACCCGGCGGCTGTTCATGCACGGCGCCTCGGCGGTCACCGGCATCGATGATTCCGACGGCGCGGTGCGGGTCGACGTGACGCACGGGCCGACCGGGCTCACCGAGACGCTGGTCTGCGATGCGGTGGTGTGTGCCACCGGGTTCCGCCCCGGCGATGTGCGCGGTCTGCTCGGCGAGCTGACCGGGTCGGTGGCCTTCGAGGAGGCCGGTCCGCAGGTGACGCGGGACTACCGTCTGGTGCCGACGGCGCCGCTGCCCGGCGATATCTACCTGCAGGGTGGCACGGAACACACCCACGGTCTTTCGTCCTCGCTGCTGTCCAATATCGCGGTCCGGACCGGCGAGATCGTCCGGTCCATCGCGCGGTCCTCGGCTGCGGGCACACGTGCCGAATGTGCCGCTGAGCGGGCGGGAAGGTAACCGGACAGTCGCGCGGCCGTCCCGCTGCCTCCGGCACATCGGGTAATCCGATATTCGCCCGGTCTCGTAGCGCGCGACCGTGCACTCGAGGCTGAAGTGCGCAGGGAAAAACGTACCGGTTGACAGGATTAGGTCTGCCTAACCTAAGCTCTACGCATCCCGACCACACCTGAGAAGGACTTAAGAATGTTGATGAGGAACTTTGCCGCGACGGCGTCGCTGCTGATCGCCGCGCTAGGCGTCACGGCAGGCACGGTCAACGCGGCACCGGCCGCGGAGGCCGACGCGCCGATCAATTTCACCGCCGAGACCACCGACACCCAGGCCATCGTCTCCCTGGACGCGGGCTCGCTCGTGGTCGAGGACGGCGCGCTGAAGATCAAGGCCGCCAACGGCAATGTCGTCGCGGGCACCCCGCTGCAGTTCCGGCTCGACGACTTCACCTTCCCGATCGCCGCGGACATCTCCGGCCGCACCGCGAAGCTGACCCCGCAGCTGGACATGGGCAAGGCCGTTTACACCCCGGTCGCCCTGCCCTTCGAGGACAAGGCGCCCTGGAAGACCGAGTACGACCGTGAGCAGGCGGCCTGGAGCCGGATGACCGCCACCATCAGCCTCGGTGCCAGCATCGCGACCCTGGTCGGCGGCATCGGCGGCGCGGCCGTCGGCTGTGTCCTCGGCGGCATCGTCGGCGGTGCCGTGATCGGTGGCACCATCGTCGGCCTGTTCGGTCCGTTCCTCGGTGGCATCGCCGCGGGCTGCCTCGCCGGTGCGGCCGCCATGGGCGCCCTCGGCACCGTCGCGGGCCAGATCTTCATCACCGCTCCGGTGGCGATCGGCGCGGCGATCCAGTACTTCACCACGATCAACCAGCCGTTCAACCCGCCGGCTCCGGCCAAGTAGTCTTCGGCTGACAGCTGCACAGATATAGGTCAGGCCCCGCTTCGGCGGGGCCTGACTCGTTCCGTGCTGTTGCCGGAATCGGTACGGGACCGCGGCCGGTCGTTACGAAGGCAGGGGGCCGACCGGCACCGGAGTGCGATGCGACACTTCGGGTTCCGGGCGCCGGATCTCCAGCAGCCCCGCCGCACCGAACTTGCGGACGAGTTCCGAGTCGCTGATGACCTCGAGGAACTTCTCCACATGCATCGACTTGTCGCGCGCGTGCACCGTCAATTCCCGGCGAATCGGGCGGGACAGTCGAATGATGGACAACAGCCGGGCCGATCCGTGCAGCGCCATCTTCGGCACCAGTGCGACGCCGACGCCGTGTTCCACCAGGCTCAGCGCGGTCGTCACATCGGGGGCGCGGACGGCGAACCGGACATGCACGCCCGCCCGGCCCGCCTCGCGCGAAACGGTGTCGGTGAGATCGGAGTTCGCGCCGCACCTGATCCACGGCGCCTCGACCAGTTGTTTCCACGAGCCGTCGAAGCTGCTGCGCTGACTGGGATGGCAGACGACGACGAGCTCTTCCTCGCCGAAGCAGTGCACGACCCGCGAGCTGGTCTGCTCCAGCGGTCCAACGGCCAGATCGAGCGCACCCTCTTCGAGCGTCGCGTTCAGCTCGCGCAGGTCGGTGAACGCCCTGACCTCGATGCTGTCGATATTGCGTTCGTGGCGCATCCGGTAGATCAGCGGCGGCAGCAGCTTCTGGGCGATCGTCGGCGTCGTGCCGACGGTCATCACGCCGTCGCCGAAGGTCTGCCCCATGGCCATGGCCTGCCGGGCGGACTCGACGACGTCGGAGGCCTGGGCGAAGAACTCTCTGCCGAACTTGGTGAGCCGCGAGCGGCGCGACCTGGGGTCGAACACCTTGCGGCCGAGCGAGGTCTCCAGCGCGTCGATCTGTTGCGACATCGCCGAGGGAGTTATTCCGAACCGCCGGGCGGCGGCGGACAGTGAACCCAGCTGCACTGCGTTCACAAAGTAATCGAACTGTCGGAGCGTGATCGTATTGGAAGTAAGCAAGGGGTAATCAGACATCGGCAACCTTTGTATCGAGCCGTCGGCTCATCCGCAGCACCTTCGGTCCATCACTGAAAATTAAGTGGCATTCCGTCACCGAGTCATGGCACGCGCCGGTCGACACGGACCGGCAATCACATCACATTCTTTCGTTAACTGTGCGTTCATCCGCGAATTGTGGCGAAGCCGGAATGGCTGCCATCGAGGTGTTGCGCCGACTTGTGTGCAAGCAGTATCTACTGCGACGACTGCTACGTCAAACGTTACGCCAAGCTAAACCTCCGTGTAACCCAGATCACATTGTTGCTTCAATTGCATGACTCGGCTGCGTTCCGACCTGGGTCGATTGCGGACGAACGTTCCGTCTGCAACTGATGGCGTACGACCTTCCTTCGGGCTCGCAGGATGCGTGTCACGGAACCATTTTGACCACGAATGGCCTTGGTTAGGTGCTGATTCAAGGGAAATCTGAAGGGATATTAGCTCGCCTAACAACGCCTGCTTGCTACCGTTATCGAGACCCCGTCGAGGCGTCGTGGTGATTCGAGAGTAGGCGCCGAAGCGGCGGTGCTGGGAGCCGTGCTGTGATCCGGTGGTGATCTGCGGAAGCACTTCCTGTGATATGGCTGTGATCGGGTATCTATGCGACTGTTAATCGGACCTTGATTCGATGTAAGAATGTCCGTTCTGCTTGTTGGTCACACCCGGCGAGTTCTACGCTCCGAAATGGAAGCCGACAGCCCGCACTACCGCGTACATGACCGCAGAGCGGCGGTCGAACGGCTCCCGACCGGCAGTTCGGATCAGGTCGTACCCAGCGGTGGGCTGTCGGCTTCGCCAGCGATCCAGCATTTCGAAGGAAGGCATCTGATGGGGAAGCACAGCGCGCCGCGAAATAGTGTCGTTCCCGCGCGACTGGCGGTGCTCTCGACGGCGACACTGATCGGCCTGGCGGTCTCCACCCAGGGCGGCGCCGGGCAAGCCATCGCGGCGGGCACGAACGCCGCCGCGGGCTCGGGTGACGACGTATGGATCGCGCCGCCGAAGCAGGTGATGTCCCCGGCGGTGGCGCCAGCGACCTATCAGCAGCAGGCACGGCCGGACGTCGTCGCGCCCGTCCGGGCCGAGCGACCGGCGCCGCGCAGCGAGCGGCCCGCCCCCAAGCCGGGCGGCACCGCGAAGCCGGGACCGGCGCCGAAGGGTGACGGCACCACCTCGCCGCTGGCCACCCTCGTGGATTCGCTCGCCACGGGCAGTGCGGCACTGCCCGCGCCGCTGCGCACGGTGCTGGAGGCGCTGGCCAAGGAGGTCGGGCCGGTGCTGGCGAAAGGCCTGATCCAGCTGATCACCAGTAACAACCCGCAGGGCCCGAAGGGGCGGCACGCAGCGCCCGCGCCTGCCGCTGATTACGCGGAGGATGCCGACTCCGAGGTCGACGACTCTGATGCTGTCGACGACTCGGGGGAGGCCGGTGACTCCGATGTCGTCGATTACGCCGAGGAGGCCAGCGACTCCGACACTGTCGACGGCTCCGATGAGACCAGCGTCGGAATCCACTCCGGCGCGGCCGAGGATTCCGCCGACGCCACTGGTGACTTCGACGACGCCGGCGCCGACGACGCGGAGAGCGCCGGTTACTCCGAGAGCGTCGACAGTGCCGGTTATGCGCAAGACGGCGATGACACCGGTTACACCGAGGACGGCGACGACACCGACGTCGCTGATTACGCCGACGTCGTCGACGAGGCCGACGCCGACGCCGACTGGAAACCGCTCGCGCTGGAGCCGAGCCCGGTCGGCTGATATTTGTTCTAAAAGTTCGACAACTCTCGAAGGAAATTGTGCGTTTCTCCCCCGCTACAATGCTGTCTTTTTCCACCGCTGTCGGCTTCTCGGCGTTCGCGTTCTGCGCCGTTGCCGGGGCACCCGCCGCGCAGGCGGCGCCCGAATCGCAGGCTCCCGCCGATGCGGTGGTCAGCCTCACCAACAATGAACGTGCCAAAGCGGGCTGTCCCGCGCTGAAAGTTGAAAGCCGTCTTACCCGAGCCGCGCAAGGCCATTCGGAGGATATGGCCGCGGGTGGCTTCATGGATCACAACTCGTCGAAAGGCGATCCGGGGGATCGGATCAGGGCAACGGGCTATCGAGCGCAGACCTGGGCGGAGAACATCGCCGCCGGTCAGCGCAGCGCGAGCGAGGTGGTCAACGCGTGGATGAACAGCGCAGGGCACCGGGCCAATATCCTCAACTGCGGCCTGCGCGATATAGGTGTCGGCTATGCCAAGAGTGGCAACGGCACGCCCTACTGGACGCAGAATTTCGGCACGTCCAACGGATCGCCGGACGAGAAGCCCGCGGGTGGGGACAAGCCGGGTAAGCCGGGCGGGGACAAGCCCGGCGGCGACAAGCCGGGCGGCGACAAGCCCGGCGGCGGGGATACACCCGGCGGGGACAAGCCCGATACGCCTTCCGACGGCGACGGTAATCCGCCTTGTGATCAGTGGAATCCCTGGGGTGACGGTTCGGACAATGGCGACGATTCGTCCTGGGATCCGTGGGGCGATGGATCCGACAATGGTTCGGACAATGGCGACAATTCGCCCTGGGACCCGTGGGGCGACGGTTCCGAGACCACGCCGGATAGTGGCGAGGCGTCCTGGAACCCGTGGGGCGATTCGTCGTGGGACCCGTGGGCCGACGCCAACGCCGGCGAGTCGTCCTGGGATCCCTGGAGCAACGGCTTCGACAAGCCCGCGAACAATGCGGCGTGGGATCCGTGGAGCAACGGCTTCGACGAGATCTTCGGAAAGCTGGTAGGTAAGGGCGCCTGGTAGCCCGCCACCCCTCAGCGGTGCCGCCGGACTCGACGAGGAGTCCGGCGGCACTTTTTTGTCCGTGCGCGCTCAGCTGTTGGGCGGGGTGCTGGTGCAGGTCGGGCGGGCGGTGGCGTCCGGGTCCAGCGCGTTCAACACCAGCTGAGCCACCACCTTGTCGTAGGGCAGTAGGAGATGGTCGGTCAAGTCGCCGGGGCAGTAGTCCTGGACGACGTGGTTGGCGATATTCGGCCCCTGCACGATTCCGCTGGAGTACGGCACCACGAACTCGTCGTGCTCGGTGACGATGTTGGTGTAGGTGACACCGGGCACCGTGCTGCCCGCGGTGGCAAGCTTGCGCAGGAACTCCGAGCCGGTCTGAATCTGCAAGCAGGCGGCACAGACCGGGTCCACGACGGCGGTCAGTGCGGGCGTCAGCCGTAGCCTGGCGGCCAGCGCGGTGAAGAGGGTGCCGAACCCGAGCGAGCTGGTGCCGTTCCAGCCAGGCCCGATCGAGATGAAGCGGTCGATCTTGTTCGCGCCACCGAGGAACTTGGCGTAGTAGTCGGTGACCAGACTGCCTTCCGAATGCGCGACGATATCGACGCTCTGCGCGCCGGTTGCCGCCCGCACCTTGATGATGAAGTCGCGTAGCTGCTGTGCGCTCTGCTCGATCGGCAACAGCCCGCCGAGTGCGCCTAGCGGTCCGGGCATTCCCGGGATCGCGCCGTAGGCCAGGGCGTACACGCAGTAGCCGTTGTTCGCCAGCAACGGCGCGAGCGCACCCCAATCCAAGCGCACCGTCTCCGGCCCGCCGTGCACCAGCACGATCGGATTGGGATGCCGCGCAGTGGGTTTGCAGGTCCAGTCGTTGGCGCCGGCCGGTGCGGCACCGGGGTGGTCCATCTCGGCGTCCACCGCGTCGCTGAACAGGTAGGAGACGGGATACGGCGGTCGCGACCCGGCCGGACCGTTCGGCTCGCCTGCGGCGGCGGGCGCGGCCACCACCCCGGCGGCGATCGCGGCAATGGTCAGCCGGACAATGGGATTACGGCGCATAACCTGGGCCCCTTTCTGCGCATCAGTCCAGACCCACCAGCTAACCGCGAAGTGACGACAACAGAACACCTCGGTGGACAGCTTGTTGTGTTTGTCTCCGCTTGTCGACGAACATCACCGTGGCTTCAGATGGTTAAGCGCGACAACAGGTTTGAGCGCGATATGGGTACCGTCCGGCGTCAGGAACCGAGAAAGGCGAGTAGTTCGCCGGTGACGAACTCCGGGTTCTCCTCGGCCAGCCAATGCCCGGCCCGCGGTACCTCGACCGCGCGGGTCACCGTAGCGATCCGTGGCGCGACGGTCGCCATGGTGGAGTCGACCAGTCCGGCGGCGGTCAGCACCAACGTGGGTGTGGTGACGGGAGACGCCGCGATATTGGCGGCGACATCCTGGTCGAGGGTGCGGTACAACTCGAACCCGCCGTGCAGCACCTCGGGGCGTCGGTAAGTGCGGGCGTACTCATCGATTTCAGCGTCGGTGAACGGTGACGTGGCGCCCGAGCCGCCGAATGCGGTGCCGCCGAGGGCGACCTGCGGATAGAACAGATTGAGGTACTCGCGCACATCGTCGCCGACCACGGCTTCCGGTACTTGCCGCTGCGCATGGAACGCTATGTGCCAGCTCATATTCCGATACTGCGCACCGCTGACCGCGGGCCCCGGTAGCGGCAGGTCCAGATAGCCGAGTTTGGTGATGTCCCGCGGGAATTGGACCGCGTACTGGAACGCCACCGCCGCGCCCAGATCGTGCCCGACGACCCTGGCCTCGCGCAGCCCGAGCTGCTCGGCGACGAGGGTGTGCACGTAGCGGGCCAGGGTCGCCTTGTCGTAGGACGGCGGCGACCCGGTGCTGTCACCGAGGCCGGGCAGGTCGAGCGCGTATACGGTGTAGTGCTCGGCCAAGGCCGGCATGATGGCGCGCCACTCGAACCAGGTCTGCGGCCAGCCGTGCAGCAGCACCAGGGCGGGGCCGGAGCCGCCGGTGACGTAGTGCATGCGCACGCCGTCGACGTCGGCGAACTCGTGCCGGAAGGTGCGGTTGAACGCCGCGTCGTCGCGGGTGGCGGCGTCGAAATCGGATGGTTGTTGTGCGGCCACCGCGTCGGCCGGTGTTGCCTGGTCGGTGCTGGCTCCGCACCCGGTGATCAGCACGAGCGCGGCCGCGGCGGCAGCGATCAGGCGGGCAGGATGTTTCCGATGATGCATGGGTGTCTCTCTGCTACAAGGGTTTCAGCGCCCGGTGGCGCCGTCGATGAGTTCCCGAAGGATGTCGGCGTGCCCGGCGTGCCTGCCTGTCTCCTCGATCAGGTGGGTCAGCGTCCAGCGCCAGCACGGTGCGGCGCGGCGTCCACCCGGTCGTGGACCGTCCGCGGTCAGGTCGGTGCAGCGGGCGACGGCTTCGTTCGCCGCGGCGTTGGTCTGCCGGTAGGCGCTGCGGAGTTGCTCGGCGCTCTCGTCGGGCGTCGGGCGGAAGGTGGCCGCCCAGTCGGTGACCGGGTGCTCGAGCAGCCAGTAGCGCTCGACCTGGGTGAGGTGCTTGATCAGCCCGAGCAGATTCGTCCCGGAGTCGACACCGGGTGTACGAATCTGCGGTTCCGGCACGCCGTCGGTCTTGGCGAGTACCGCGTCGCGCAGGTAGTCGAGGAAGCCGAGCAGCACCTCTTTCTCCCCGGGGCCGGTCTGCGGCGGGCCCGCGTCGCGCCGGCGTCGTGGTGTTGGCATGGTCGATTCCTCCGTTCGGAGTGAAAGTCGTTGGGGGAGTGGGTCAAGCGGTGGTGCGGCGGATGACCAGGACGTGGTCGACGACCGTCGCGGTCTGGCCACCGGGACCGGTCGCACGTCGCCGCGGTGAGTCCGCGCGCTCGACGAACCATTGCGCGGGATCGAGCGCCAGCTCGGCGGACACCTCGGTCGGCGTGGGGTAGTGGGCCTCGGGATCCTGATTCCAGGACCACGGTGCGGTAGAGCCGTGGTCGACGACCAGGAGACGGCCGCCGGGGCGCAGCGCGTGTGCCGCGGTGCGCAGGACGCGGGCCCGGCGCAGCGCGAACGGTGTGTGGAAGTACTGCGCGGACACCAGGTCGAAGGTGCCCGCGGGAAAGTCCTCGGCCAGATCGACGCAGTGCGCGCCGATGTTGTCCAGGTCCAGTGCGCGGGCCTTTTCGGTGAGGCGCCGCACTGCGGTGTCCGCGATGTCGACCGCGGTGACCTGCCAGCCGCGCGCGGCGAGCCACAGCGCGTCGTCGCCGGGCCCGCAGCCCAGGTCGAGCACGGTGCCGGGGGTGAGTGCGTCCGCGATCTCGGTGAGCACGGGGTTGGCCCGACCGGTGCGGATGGGCCGTGGCGTGCGGTAATGCTCGTCCCAGAAGCGGGCGGCGTCGGTATCGGTGGAGTGCGTGCCCATGCGGCCTCATCCCTTTCGAAGATCAACAGGAACCGTTTTCACTGTGGCTCCGGGACGCCCGTGATTGCACGCAAACTTGCCGTCTCGGCAAGATGGAGGGCATGGCCGATGACATCGACGAAGTCCTGGATGCGGTCGGGCCGCGGCTGCGCGCGCTGCGCAGACAGCGCGGCATCACCCTCGCCGAGCTCGCGGCGAAGACCGCCATCTCGGAGAGCACCCTGTCCCGCTTGGAGAGCGGGCAGCGGCGGGCCACCCTGGAGTTGCTACTGCCGCTGGCCCGCGCCTACGACGTCCCGATCGACGACATGGTCGGCGCGCCACGCACCGGCGACCTGCGGATCCACCTGCACCCGATCCATCGGCACGGCATGACGTTCATTCCGCTGAGCCGCAGGCCAGGAGGCACCCAGGCCTACAAAATGCTCATCCCGGCCAGGAAGCAGCCTGCCGAAGTGACGCTGAAAACGCACAGCGGTTTCGAGTGGCTGTATGTGCTCAATGGCACACTGCGCTTGATCGTCGGCGAACAGGACATCACGCTGCCGCCCGGTGAGGCCGCGGAATTCGACACGTCGCTGCCGCACTGGCTCGGTTCGGCCGACGGACAGGCGGTGGAGCTGCTCATTCTGTTCGGCTTGCAGGGTGAGCGCGTGCACGTCCGCCCCCGGCACGAGTGAAAAGGCAAGGGGTACAACGTGACCGACCGTGCCGAAGAACTCGCCCGTCTTGCCACAGGCTGGGACGAGGCGGTGACCGGGTATGAGGCGTACTACGTCCCACGCTTCGCGCCATGGGTGCGCGCCGCCGTGCGAGCGGTCACCGGCGCCGCCCTGCCGCCGGGGCCGGTTCTCGTCCCGTGCTGTGGGACGTTCCCGGAGCTGGACGCGCTGGTCGCGCAGTTCCCGGACCGCGAGCTGGTCGGCATCGATCTGTCCCCGGGCATGGTGCGCCGGGCCCGCGCACGCGCCGCCCGGTACCCGCAGGTGAGCGTCGTCGAAGGGGACGCATCGACGCTGGATTCGCGTTGGGCACAGCAGTGCGCGGCGGTGGTGTCGGTCTTCGGGCTACAGCAACTGCCCGAGCCGGACCAAGCAATCCAATCCTGGGCGGCGGCTTTACGCCCCGGCGGCCGGCTCTCGGTTGTCTTCTGGCCGAGCGGAACCGAAACCGAAGGCCCGTTCGCGCTACTGTCCGAAGTCCTGCGCGCCGAGGTACCCGCAGGCGACAGATCCTGGGAACAACGCCTGGCCCCCGCCCTGTTGACTCAGGGCACCCGCATCGAACGAGACGAGCGCATCTCCTACCCCATGTCCCACCCCGACGCGGCAACGTTTTTCGACACCCACACCAGCTCCGGCCCCCTGCGCCCCCTGGCCACCGCCCGCGGCGCCGACTTCATCGCCGGACTACGCGACGAATTCCTCCGCCGTGCCCCGTCCGGTGCATGGCACCACGAACCCCGCGCCCGCCACCTCGTCGCCGACGCCTGACCGGCACCTATCGATCAGGCTGAAAGCTGCGGCGGATCAAGGTGATACCGATGCCGGTCACCCAGATCGTGGCGGCACCGATGAACGGGAGAACGACCTCGAACCGGAGTCCGTCCACCCTGGCGACCAGTGCCGCGCCGCCCAGAAACCAGCCTGCGGCGCCGATGAGGCCGAGCCAGCACAGGATTCGGGAGAATTCGCGCGTCAACAGCAGTGCCGCCGCGTAGATCGTCAACCCGAGACCGAGCAGGGCCTGAGACAACATCGAGGTGGCACCGACCAGCACTTCGAGCATTCGGGCGTCGGCAACGGCGTTGCCAGCGGCCAGATCGCCTGCGGCCCAACGCTCCGCGGTGACGCCGATGCCGAAGCCATCGTGTGCGTAGTCGACCGCGAAGACCGCGACCGCGACGATCAGCACCGGCTCGCCCATCCGCGCGACCACTCGGCCGAGTGGATCGCGCACCGTACGGCCGACCGTCGAGAATGCCACCACCCAGGCGAGCATGGCCAGAATTCCGGCCAGTCGCATGACGAACCAGGGGCGCTCGTTGACGTGTTCGAGCACCGCGAGGTAATCGGTCCTCGGCACGTTGCCGAGCAGCGCATTGACGAAGGCGATCAGCACGACCCCGGTCAGCGCGACAATACCGCCGATGCGCAGCTGTAGCCGACGAAACCGCTCAGCGGCAACGGGTTTCATGACAACGAGATTTGACATCGGCTGCCTCCCGGGGAGAGTCAATCGCACCAGGAAGTATCCGCCGACCCGGACCTCTCACACATCAGGGAAACCACTTAAGGGCCGTTCCCGACCCCACTATCGATGGCTCGGCAGTGGGGTCGACACACAGCCGGCGAACAAACCGGCATCACCGAATGCCAAGTCGGCGAAGCGTTCTCCGATAAGGCGGTGCGTGGCGGGATCCGGGTGCAGGTGGTCGGGGAGAGGCAGCTCCTGGTAATCCCGCTCGCCGTAGAGCGAGCGGCCGTCGAGGTAGTGCAGGTTCGGGTCGTCGGCCGCGCGCTGCTTGGTGATGCGGGCGAGTTCGTCGCGGATGATGTTGAGGGTCAGCCGCCCGGTAGCGCGGTCCGCCGGGTCGCCGGTGGCGCGGAAAGTTACTCTCCTGCCGTCGAATTCGAGGGCACCAGGACCGGGCGTGTCCTCGTGGATCGGGCAGAGAATGGGGGAGACGACCACCAGCGGCGTGCTCGGGTGCCCGTCCCGGATGGTGTCGAGGAAACCGTGCACCGCGGGTCCGAAGGCCCGCCACCGCATCACGTCGGTGTTGACCACGTTGATGCCGATCTTGAGACTGATCAGATCCGCTGGGGTGTCACGGATGGCGCGCGCGACGAACGGGTCGAGCAGGCAGTTGCCGCGCAGGCTCAGGTTGACCAGCTCGACCTCGCCGCGGGCCGCGGCCAGAGCGGGCCAGGTGCCGGTCGGTCGGTCGGCGTTGGCGCCGTGACTGATCGAACTGCCGTGGTGCAGCCACGTTTTGCGGCCACGGTCCGGCGTCGCCTCGACCGGTGCGTCGGTGCGCAGGGCGACCAACTCGGTGATTTCGGTGTGCGGCAACCAGATTTCGATGTCCTTCGGATCGCCGGACAGTCCGTCGAATCGGAGGGTGCCTGCCGGGCCTGCCTCGGTGACCTTGGCCTGGGTGGCCATGTCGACGACGTGGCGGGTGCCGCCGGGCACGGTGCCCTGGCCGGCCGGTCGACCGTCCACGAGCAGCTCGTACACACCGTCCGGCGGCGCAGGGGCGCCCCGGTAGACGGTGCGGATGGGCAGCGTGTCCAGCTCGATGAGGGTCGCGGTGGTCCGGAAGGCCAGCCGCACACCGGCGGGTTGCGCCTCGACCATCGCTAAATAGTCGTCGGGAAACTGCTTGCGCGCACTCGCCGGAAGACGATGCGGCAGTAGACCGTTCGCGGTTCGCTCGACATCGAGTGCGCCACGGAGGATTTCGGGTCGAATGGAGGTGGTGATCATGAAGGTATTCCTTAGAAAGATCGCGGCGGCTACAGCGCCAGCCGATACGTTCGGCGGGCGGTTCCCGCGAACAGCGCGGCCAGTTCGGTATCCGAGGCGCCGGCGGCAAGCCGTTTGAAGGCGTTCCACAGCGTCGCGTATCGGGTTCCCATTTTCTCGACGGGAAAGTTGCTTTCGAACATGCACCGGTCCGGACCGAAGGCCTCGACGCAGGTGTCGAACCACGGACGCCACAGGGCGGCAAGCTCTTCCGAGGTCGGCGGTGTCGCGGCGGTGCGATAGTCGAAGGCGGCGGCGGTGGCGAGCAGGCCGCCGAGTTTGCAGACGACGTTCGGTCGCCGCGCCACCGCTTCGATGCCGCGCGCCCAGGTGGTGAAGTGCGCCGGCCGGTCGGTGGCATAGGGTCCGAAGCCGAGCGGTGCGCCGCAGTGGTCGAGCACCAGGCGCAGTTCGGGAATCGCGTCGGCCAACTCGGCGGCGTCGGCGAGTTGGGGGGACAGGATCCACAGGTCCAGCGTCAGGTCGCGGCCGGCCACCACGCGTGCGCAGTCCCGCACCGCCGGTTCGGCGAGCATGTGCGGACGGCTACCGGGATGGCTGAGTTTGATGTCCGCGCTCGCGTCCCAGCTCGCCGCGTAGCGCAGACCGCGAAATCGGCCCTGCGCCGCGGCGAGGTGATGCTCGATGACGGTGTCGACGACGTCGGCCCCGAGGGCGAAGTCGGCCCGCCCGACGATTCCGGCGGCGACTCTGGTCGGGCCGCCCGCTGCGTCGCCGGCGGCGGCCAGGGCCGCGATGCACTCGGTCTCGCCGACCGGTCGCAACTCCGTCGGTCCGTCGGTGCGGTACGCCGACATGCACTCGATGTGGACGGTGCCGATCACGTGGTGTCCGCTGCCGGTGTCCGCCGTGAATTCCTCCAGGAGGTAGCGGAATCCAGGGTGGTACCAGAGGTGATGGTGCGGATCGATGATCGGCAGGTCGGGCAGCAGGATCTGCTCCGGCCGCTGCCGTGCGAGCCAGCTCTCGTCCGGCGGGAAGATCCGGCCGAACTCCGTCGGGCGCGTCGCAGGGGAAACCTGAGCGTTCATGGTGGCGGTCTCCCTTCGTTCGCACTCGCTAGCTGATTCAACAAGTAGGTACGCTAAATTACCTAGAGATATTAGGCAAATGCTTTAGGTCTTTGATCGATGAGGAGAACGGTATGGCACGCGCGCGGATGACCGACGAGAGCTTGGTCCGAGCGGCGGCGGAACTGGCCGACGAGATCGGCTTCGACAACGTGACCGTCTCCGCCCTGGCGCGCAAGCTCGGCGTGAAGGACACAAGCCTGTACTCCCGCCTGGAGAACGCGCGTGACCTGCGGGTGAAGGTGGCGGTGCTGGCGCTGGCCGAACTCGCCGACAAGGTCGCGGACGCGCTGGCCGGCCGCGCGGGCAAGGACGCGCTGGTCGCCTTCGCCAACGCCTACCGGGACTACGCGAAGCGGCACCCGGGCCGGTACGCCGCGACGCAGCTCGATCTCGACCCGGCGACGGCCGCCGCCAGCGCGGCCATGCGGCACGCGGAGATGACCCGCGCGATCCTGCGCGGTTACCACCTGCCCGAGCCCGCCCAAACCGACGCGATCCGCCTGCTGCACGGCACCTTCTACGGCTACGTCAGCCTGGAAACCACCGGCCGATACGACAGCCACCCGCGCAGCGTCGAGGACTCCTGGTCGCGGTCCTTGGACGCACTCGACGCGGTCCTGCGGAACTGGCCACCGGCCTGAGCGCCCGGGTTCACCTGCGGCGCAACAGCACTCCTCGGATGAAGGCCGCCTGGCCCGCGTGCTGGATGTCGTCGTCGACGACACTGATCAGGCGGACGCCGAGGGTGACGGGCGGATCCCAGTGGGTGTCGACGGCGTGGGGGAGATCCGCGTCGGTGAGTCCCGAGACGTATTCGATCGTCTGGGCGTGCACCGCGTCGTAGTAACCGAGGAGCAGGTCGGCCGACGCGGCCCCGAGCTGAGCCACCTCGTCCGGGCTGTCGCCGTAGCCGGTCGCCGTGTCGTCGAACGGCAAGCCGAAACGCTCGGCCCAGCCCGCCGCCGTCCACACCTGTTCGACGCCCGCGACGTCGGCGATGTGGTCGTCTTGGACCCGGGTGAGATGCCAGATCAGCCAGGCGATGGAGTTGGCACCCGGATCGAGCCGGGCGGCGAGCTCGTCGTTGGTGAGGCCGGATACCGCCGCGTGCACGTGTTCCTGGACTCGGCCGAAGGCGTCGATCAACAAGTCAGCGCTGGTCATGATCGGGTCCAATCGTGGGGGAACGGTTCATTATTCCCGCCTCGGCGCCGGGCGGGGTGGTGGCAGGCGGTCGGCGCGGCGGGTGTGGGCTCCGCGGTCGCGTGTGTTCCATGAATTCCGACGGAGCGCCTCGTTAGGAGCACGTGAATTCTTCGCATCGGCGTGCGACGGGTACGGTCTTCTCATTACTCGGGCCGAGCGATGGCGACGCTCCGAACAAAGCAGAAGCGTGCGCTGTCCGGGTAATAACAGGTAAACGCGGGAAACCTTTCAAGGAAAACTGAACGCGCTTTTAAGCCGCACTGAAAGGCTGCGCGATTCTATTTGCGCAGGCACTCCCATGGGCCACTATGCTGACCAAATCGCCTGGCCAGCAAGCTCATTGCCGCTGGTGGCGGCCCGCTCGTATTGCGGGCGAGGCATTGTGAGCACAACTGTAATCGGCGGTAAGAGTGGCATGTAATCTGCGACACTTCCGCCCAGGCTCGCCCGCGACAAGAAGCGAGCCGATGACTATTGTCGTTTCGCGCCCGTGAAATGCAGTTCGCCGGACACCTGAAAATCATCGCGATGCAGTGGAGGTACAACCCAGTGGGTAGACGACTTTTTCGGCAGGCAACCGGTGGCCCCAAGCTGAGACCGATTCTCGCGGCCCTCGGTGCGCTGACGATCAGCGCGGTCATGGCCTCCGCGGGCACCGTCACCGCCAATGCCCAGCCGATCTATCCGAATCCGGACCCGGATCCGTTCTACGCCGCCCCGGCCGATATCGCCGCCAAGGCCCCCGGTGACGTGCTCGACACCCGTCCGATGCCGCCGCTGTTCTTCTTCCCCGGCGCCTCGGTCACGTTGATCAAGTTCCGCTCCACCAACTCCCTCGGCAAGCCGATCGCGGCGACCACCACGGTGGTGACCCCGATCGGGCACCGGCCGGACGCACCGCTGCTGTCCTTCCAGCACATCATCAACGGGCTCGGCACCCAGTGCGCGATCTCGCACTCGCTCTACGCCAACGATCCGAACTTCATCGTCCCGTTCGCGCCGATGTTGAACGTCGCGCTGCTGCGCGGCTGGTCCGTCGCGCTGCCCGATCACCTGGGCCCGAACAGTGCTTACGGCGCGGCGAAATTGGGCGGCCAGATCACCCTCGACGGCATCCGCGCCGCCCAGCGGCTGCCGCAGCTCACCCTCGGCAAGAGCCCGGTGGCGCTGTCCGGCTACTCCGGTGGTGGCATGGCGACCGCCTGGGCCGCGGCATTGGCGCCGAAGTACGCGCCCGAGTTGAACATCGTCGGCGCCGCCGAGGGCGGCGTCCCGATGAACCTGACGACGATGGGCTGGGCCATCGGGCACAACCAGCACCCGGCCTTCGGCCTCGGCATGGCCGCCGTGCTCGGCATGGAGCGCGAATACCCGGACCGGCTGCCGATCAGCAGCGCGCTGAACGAGAAGGGGCTCGCGGCGGCCAGGTCGATCGCCAACAGTTGCACCAACGATCTGCTGGCCCGCGGCGTCGGCCACAGCCTGCCGGAGTACGCGAAAGACCTTGTCCTCGCGCACGACCCGAAGGCATGGGCGGTGGCCGACGAGAACAGCGTCGAGCTCTACGACGGCGTCCCCGAGACACCGATCTTCGAGTGGCACTCCCCGCAGGACAATGTCATCCCGCTGGATGCCATCGCGAACACGATGCACCGGTACTGCCGCGCCGGCGTGCGGGTGGAGTCGGAGATCTTCCCCAGCCCCGACCATCTGACCGCCGCCGTACTCGGGTTCCCCTCGATGCTCAACTGGCTCGACGGCCGCTTCGACGGCAGACCCGCGCCGAGCAACTGCGCATAACACCTGCACCCAGACCGACGGGACATGGCGGCGGTACGCCCAGGGCTACCGCCACCGTGTCCCGTCGGTCGTTTGCAGCTCCGGTCTAGAAATGTATGAGACAGACTGTTACGGTTAATCTGTGTCACATTAACCTCGACTGGATATGAGGTAGACGTCATGGCTACAAAGTCGGCAACGGCGCCGTCTCGGACCGCGGCGCACAGCGCGTACGCGGGGATCCTGACGACGCTCTCCGAAGGTTCGGTGAACAAGCACTTCGATCCCTACACCGAGATCGATTGGGAGGCGCCCGAGTGGGCGGTCACCCCGAACGACCCGCGCTGGATCCTGCCGCCGGACAGCGACCCGCTCGGCGCGCACCCGTGGTATCTCGCGCTGCCCGAGCAGCGCAAGATCGAGATCGGCATGTGGCGCCAGGCCAACATCGCGAAGGTCGGCCTGCAGTTCGAGGAGGTGCTGATCGGCGGGGTGATGAACTATCTGTTCGCCGTGGTGCCCAACGGATCGGCCGAGTTCCGGTACCTCAACCACGAGGTCGCCGAGGAGATCAACCACACCCTGATGTTCCAGGAGATGGTGAACCGGATCGGCGCGGACGTGCCGGGCATGGGCCGGATCATGAAGGCGCTCGGACCGCTGGTGCCGCTGCTCGGCCGGTTCTTCCCGACCACCTTCTTCGTCGCCGTCCTCGCGGGCGAGGAGCCCATCGACCACGTGCAGAAGCAGGTGCTGCGCGCGGGCCGGGACGTGCACCCGATCATGCGTGACGTGATGCGCATTCACATCGCCGAGGAGGCCCGTCACATCGCCTTCGCGCACGAGTACCTGCGCCACCGGGTCCCGAAGCTGGGGCGCGTGCAGCGCGCCACGCTGTCGCTGGCCTACCCGATCATCATGTTCATCGCCTGCGACCTGATCGTGAAGCCGCCGCGCTCGCTGTTCCGCGAGTTCGACATTCCGCTGAGCATTCGCCGAGAGTTGTTCTGGCGCAGCCCCGAAGCCCGCGCGCGCCGCCGCGACTTCTTCGGCGAGGCCAGAATGCTCGCGGCGGACATCGGCCTGATGAACCCGGTTGCGAAGCTGACCTGGCGGCTGCTGCGGATCGATGGCGGGCAGTCCAGGTACCGCGGCGAACCGGTGCGCACCCGCTCCTGAATGCGCGGGGCTCGGCGCTCACCCCCATGCGCGCCGAGTCCCCGGCATCCCGGTGTGCCCCTGCGCATCCGGCACCACACCGAGCACCTGGTGCAGCCCGAGTCCGCCGTCCTCGAAACCCAACGCCGAGGCCGCCATGTAGAGCCGCCAGATCCGGGCGCGCCCGGCGCTGGTGAGCGAAACCGCTTGGTCCCAAGCGCTTTCCAGATTGGTCACCCAGACGCGCAGTGTCAGTGCGTAGTGCTCGCGTAGCGCCTCGACATCGCGTACCTCGAAGCCCGCGCGCTGCATCGCCACCGCGACCGCACCGACATCGACCAGCTCACCGTCGGGAAAGACGTAGCGGCCGACGAACGAGTTTCTGCCCATGACCGATCCGCCCGCCGACGAGATCGCGTGATTGAGTAGTCGTCCTTCGGGGCGGAGCAACGCACGCAGCGTGTCGAAATACTCCGCCGCGCGTTCCGTGCCGACGTGCTCGAACATGCCGATCGAGGAGATGGCGTCGAACTGCCCGCCACGCAGATCGCGGTAGTCGGCCAGCCGGATCTCGACCGCCTCGGCCAACCCCGCCTCGGCCACCCGCGCCCGCGCCAGCTCGACCTGGGCACTGCTGATCGTCACGCCAACCACCCGCACGCCATAGGTCGCCGCCGCGTGGATCGCCATCGATCCCCAACCACACCCCACATCGAGCAACCGCATCCCGGGCCGTAGACCGAGTTTGCGGCAGATCAGATCGTGTTTGGCGCGCTGGGCGTCTTCCAGCGACACCTCCCCGTTCGCGCCACCGCTACCGTCGTCGGCTGCCGAGACGAAGCGCGCGCACGAATACGTCATGCTCGGCCCGAGCACCAGCCGATAGAAGTCGTTGCCGACGTCGTAGTGGTGGCTGATCGCCGCCGCGTCCCGGCGTTTCGTGTGCAGCCGCCCGCGCAGCGGACGCACCTCCTCGGGCGGTGGCGTCGGGCGCCACCCCAGCGCGCCGAGCCGGCGCGCCGCGCCGATGGCCTGCCATGCCGCACCGAGGCCGAGCGCGGCGTCGCTCGGCGCGTGCGAGGCCAGCGCTCGGAGAATCGCGAAGATGTCCCCGTCGAGGTCCACCAGGCCGGATACATAGGCCCGGCCGATACCGAGTTCGCCAGGCGCCCAGACCATGTGGCGCAACGCATCTTTGGATCGGATGCGAATGGTTCCGGCGCACGCGCCCGCGGGTTCGATCGCGCTGCCGTCCCAGAACTCGAAGCGCACCGGCGAATCGGACCCGAGCGCGGCCCGCGCCAGGGGTTCGAGCACGGCCGCAACCGTTGTCTTGTCGCCCATAGGACCACTATGGCCCGCGCCGCCCGCCGAGGGCGGCAACGACGGGCCTCGCGTCGGCGATCGCTGCGCCCGAACAGCGCAGGTTCGCTGCCGAGCGGTTCCGCCGGGCCCGCGGGTTGCTCGGTGTTTCGGCCTTGGCCGAATCATGGTGACCGCGCCACCGTCTCGTTCCTAGGCTGCTGAACAGCGACAACGAGGAGTTCGACATGGTGAGAGACGTAGCGGTGCATGGTGAGAGCGGTGTCGCGCTGGCGGTGGCACGGATGGCCGACAGTGTGGTGGCGCAGTGGCAGCGCGGACGGCGGCGCTCGGCGTCGAGGGGGTCGGGCCGGGACGCCCCGGTAGCGGAGGAGTCGCCGCTCGCCCCGAACGCGGCGGAGCTTGTGGTGCGGGTGGATCCGCTCGTCGCGGTACGGTGGCGGGGTTCCTGGTGATCGGAGGTGCCGTGGTGCGGTATCGGGTGGACATGGTGCGGGGCACGGGATCGGCCTGCGACGGCGCGGCCGTGCGAAGGCGAGGTGGCCGGGGATGAAACGGATCATCTGCACGCCGGACGATTTGATGCGGGTGCGCATCGGCGCCCCGCTCGGCGCCATCGCGGAGACAATGCTGGCCACCCGGGTGGTGCAGCGCCGCAACGTCGCCGGTTTCGCGGGCTGGCGCAGCCAGATACGCGGCGCGATCCCAGCCAATTTCGGTGTGCTCACCGACATTCTGCCCGCCGACGATTCGTTCCTCGATCTGATCACGCCTACGCGCGGGGCCCGCACGATGTCCGCGGGTATCGAAGCACTGCACCTGGCCTCGCGCGACGAACTCCGGATGGAAGTGGAGAGCGTGCTGCGCCGCCGGGCGGGGAAGGGGCAACAGCCGCTGCCCTCGTGGACGGCGGAGCTGGCCGACCGAGACGGCACCGCGCGCCGTAATGTGGCCGACGCCGTCGAGGCCTTCCACTCGGTGGCGTTCGCAGGCCGCTGGGCGCACATCCAGTCCTACCTGGAGGTGGCCGCCGAACGGATGGCGCGCACCCTCGCGACCGAGGGCGTCGAGCGGTTGTTCACCGGGCTGCACCCCTACGTGAGCTGGCGCGCACCCGTGCTCGAAGTGCACAGGACAACTCCCTGCCACGACGAGCACCTCGACGGTCGCGGGCTGGTCATCATCCCCTCCATGTTCGCCTGGCCGGAACCGCTCACGCTGTACTCGCTGGTGGACAAGGACGCGCCGATGACGGTGATCGTTCCGGTCCTGCGCGACATCGGCGACTTCGCCGCCGTGTGGGGTCCGCGCGCGACCAACGAGGCGCTGACCGCCCTGCTCGGCCGGACCAGGGCCGCTGCCCTGCAGGTGATCGCGGAAGGGTGCAGCACCACCGAACTCGCCCGCCGACTGGGTGTTTCACCCGCGACGGCCAGCGAGCACGCGTCGATCCTGCGCGAGGCCGGGCTCGTCGAAAGCTGGCGGCACCGCAACGCCATGCGCCACGAGGTGACCACCCTCGGCGCCGCCCTGCTCGACGGCGACCTCGCCACCAGCACCCGCATCGCGTAATGCGTGCCGCGACGTCGGAAAACCGCGTGAGTTCGCGCGGCCGGTGATCTAGCGTTCGGTAAATGGAGCTAGTCGTTCGATCCAGTGATCGGAAGGCCGTGGTCGCGGCCGCGGTGACCGTGGTGCTGTGGGCCTCGGCCTTCGTGTTCATTCGCGCTGCGGGAGAAGACTTTTCGCCGGGCGCACTGGCTTTGGGGCGGTTGGCCACCGGGGCCATCGCGCTGGTGCTGATCCTGATCGCCACGGGGGAGGGGATGCCCGCGCGGGCCGCCTGGCGCGGCATTCTGGTGTCCGGGGTGCTCTGGTTCGGGGTGTACATGGTGGCGCTGAACTGGGGTGAGCAGTACGTCGACGCGGGTACCGCGGCGATGGTGATCAATATCGGGCCGGTCATGATCGCGGTGCTCAGTGGACTGGTGTTGCGGGAGGGATTTCCGGCGCGGCTGATGGCCGGGATCGCGGTGGCATTCGCGGGCGCCGTGGTGGTCGGGCTGTCGAATTCGGGCGGTGGTAGTGCGGCTGCGCTCGGCGTGGTGCTGTGTATCACCGCCGCGGCGGCGTGGGCGGTGGCGGTGGTCGCGCAGAAACCCGCGCTCGCCCATGCGTCGGCGTTGCAGGTGACCACGGGTGGGTGTGTCATCGGTACGGTCGCCTGCTTGCCGTTCTCGGGTCAGTTGGTCAGCGAGGTTGCAGCAGCGCCGCTGTCCGCGACGCTGAGTGTGGTGTATCTGGGTGTGTTTCCAACGGCTTTGGCGTTCACCACGTGGGCGTACGCGCTGTCGCGCACTACGGCGGGAAAGATGGGTGTGACGACCTATGCGGTGCCTGCCCTGGTGGTCCTGATGGCGTGGATCGCGCTCGACGAAGTCCCCGGTCCGCTGGCGGTGGTCGGCGGTGTGCTGTGCCTGTCCGGTGTGGCGATTACGCGGTCCCGCGCGGAGAAGTCGGTCGTACCGGTCGAGCCGGTCGCCTCGGCGGAGTTGGTCGAGCCGTTGGGACACAAGAAGCCGGAAGACCTTGCGGCACAAGAGGTAACAAACCCCAAGTAGTCGGCCCACGCGCGATCGGGCGTGTGCACCTACCGAGCAGGAATCACCGTGATCCGGTGGTGGCCCGGCCGCGCGCCGACAACCGTAAACCGGTGGTGCGTCGACCATCATGGCCCGTCGGTGCGTCGACCATCATGGCCCGGTGGTGCGTCGACCATCATGGCCCGTCGGTGCGTCGACCATCATGGCCCGGCGGAGCGTCGACAACGTGGCCCGTCGGTGCGTCGACCATCATGGCCCGGCGGAGCGTCGACAACGTGGCCCGGTGGTGCGTCGACAACGTGGCCCGGTGGTGCGTCGACCATCATGGCCCGGTGGTGCGTCGACCATCATGGCCCGGTGGTGCGTCGACAACGTGGCCCGGCAGTGCGCCGACAACGTGGCCCGGCGGAGGGCCGACAACGTGGCCTGGCCGAGCGCCGGCAGTCGTGGCCCGGCCGCGCGCCGGCAGTCGGGGCTGGTGATCTGCGAGTCGACGGATCGTTGGCGGCCGTCGCCTACGCTGGTCGCGGACGACGACTTCCGTGCCACTGGTGTAGTCGGCGTGCGCACTATCGGATCGACTGGAAGGGTTGCCGTGGCAGACGATAAGGAGCCGCGGGCGAAGGTCGAGCAGAAGCGGCGATGGATGCGCAGGCTGCTCCGAGCGACCGTCGCCATGGCAGCGGGGCTGCTGCTGGTCGTGGTCGGCGCGAATGTCCGGCTGTGGCTGGTCTCCTCCGGCCACCGGTTCGGCCCCGACGCGGCGCCGACGGCGCCGGTGGTGATCGTGCCGGGGGCCAAGGTCGGCCCGGACGGTACGCCGATGGCGTACCTGCGCGGGCGGCTCGATGTCGCGATCGAGCTGCTGCAAGCGGGTAAGGTTCGCGAGATCCTGGTGTCCGGTGATGCCGCGGGGACCTCGGGTGACGAAATCGCCTCGATGACAAAGTATCTCTTCGACCACGGGGTCGATCCAGCGCTCGTGCGCTCCGATGGCGAGGGTTTGTCGACCCGCGCCACCTGCGAGCGAGCCAGGCAGCTGTTCGGCATCGATCGCGCGATCATCGTCACGCAATATCGGCATGTGCCACGGGCCGTCGCGCTGTGCCGCGCCGAAGATATCGACGCCGACGGGGTAACCGCCTACTGCGACTGTCGGCGGATAACGCTGGTACGCAACAATATTCGCGAATGGCTCGCGGCTCCCAAAGCGGTCGCCGCATTGATCGGCCGCTGACCCGCCGGGAACCAAGGGCGTTTCGTCGAACGAAAGAGGCCCCCGACCTTCGATCCGAAAGGTGCAGGGGCCTTTTCGCGCTACAGGTCTACTTGTCCGGGTCCGGCGGGAACTGTCCCTGAGCCGTCACGGTGGTGCCGTTCAAGGTGTACGTCACGACGGTGGGTCCGCCCGACGGGCAGCACAGCGCGTCTTCGGGCTTCACCCATCGGTACTGCACCGAGACCGTGTTCTTGGTCTTGCCGAGGACCGTGGTGTAGCCGTAGTACTTGGACGTGGCGGTGCCGAGGTAGCTGCCGTTGGTGAAGAACAAGACGTGGTAGCCGGGGTGGCTGCCGTTCCAGTTCACCAGCATCCAGGACAGCACGCCGGCGCAGCCCGCCTCGATCGGGTCGTTGCTGGCCTCCAGGATGACCCACGGGTATCCGCCCGCGTTCGGTGCGAGCCGGCCCACCGCATTGCGGGCGAGCTGGGAATTCGAGTCGAAGCACAGGCCGTGTCCGCTGCCGTTGGGCGGTTGGTTCGCCGGGGGCGGCGGCGGGGCGGGTGCGGGTTCTTGCCGATCGACCGGCGCGGTGGCGGGCGGCGGCGCCTTGGTGGTCTCCGGATTCGGTTGCGCCTGCGGCGGATCGGCGGGTTTATCGATGTCGCCCGGCTGTTCGGAAGCCGGCGCGTTGCTCGGCCCGGCGGGCGAGGACGGAACCGCCGACGGGATCGGCGTCCTGGTCGCCTGCGGTGCCGAGCTCGAATCGCAGCCGCTGGCGCCGAGTACGACGCTCGCGGCCAGTGCGGCAAAAGCCCATGACTTGACGTTCATTGAACCCCCGGAATCGGTGTGGTCGGGTATGGAGTTGCTGCGTTGGCCCCGCAGTCGCTCCGGTTGCCCGAAGCGCGAACGCGGTCCTCCCTCCGCGCGCCTGCGACGACTAACTGGTCATCGGACTACTTCTTAGGCTTGTTACCGAGTTTCCCGCGAGCTGGGGCACGACACAATTGGTGCCCCCATTGTCGGGGGCGTCGACCTGACGGCGCGGATTGCCGCCGCTGCCGAGTGTCGGGTTGCTCGGGTGTGTTCGGCTTGCCAAGATGAGCGAACGTCGAGCACCACCGTTGACCTGCGTTTTCCGTCTGACGACACTGCGAAACGAGGGCGTTCATGCGGAAGTCGAAATTTCCGGTGGTGCTGTCCGGTCTGCTGGTGGCCGGCTCATTGGTCGCCGCCGCCCTGATGTATGAGCCGCGCGGCGCGGCGCGTGCGAACCCGGTGCCGGACGAGCCGGCGCGCGCGGCGATCGGTCCGGCACCCGATTTCGATCCCGCGTTCCAGGCGCGGATCGCGCAGGCCGAGGCCTATGCGAAGAGCAGGCCTGGGTTTACCGGGATCGTGGTGCGCGACCGCCGCACCGGCGCGGTGTGGCGCAATGCCGATGCGGCGACGCCGATGTGGGCGTGCTCCACCCCGAAGCTGGCGATGGCGGTGGACCTGCTGCTGCGCGACGACCTCGGCACGATCAGGCTGACCGCCGAGGACCGCGAGCTGATGCACCGGATGCTGCATGCCAGCGACAACGACGCGGCGACCACGCTGTGGGACCGCTACGGCGGGGAGCAGGTGTTCGCACCGAGGTTCCGCTCATTCGGCATGGCGGGCATCGAGTTTCCCGACCAGCACCCCGACTCCTGGGGGTGGATCCTGGCCAGCGCGAACGACCTCGCACACCTCATCGACTTCGTCCTGGAGCAGCTGCCCGCGCGGCTGCGCGACTACCTGGTCGGCGAGCTACGCGCCGTCGACGGCGGGGACTCGTTGGACACCGACCAGCGGTGGGGCGTCTGGGGCGCGGGCGATAAGGCGTTGCCCGGCAACAAGAACGGCTGGGCCGACGACAACGACGACGGCTCGTGGCTGATGAACTCGGTGGGATTCGTCGGTCCGCGTGAGCGATTCACCGTGGCCATCATGAACAACACTCAGGTGGTCGAGGACGGCTACCAGGTCGGCCGGGAGACGGTGACCAAGATCAGCGAGATCCTGTTCAAGGATTACTTCGGCTAGTTCACGGCCGGTACGGCGGCGCGACGCCCCAACCCCAGTGCGGCATAGGAGCTTCCAACGGAGGCGTGGCGTCGGGCTGGGAATTCGCGCGCGCCAGCCGGGTGCCCCACTCGATGTAGGAGGCGAAGGCGGCGCGGAACTCCGGGTCATCGGGCAGCCCGACCTCGTCGGCGGCGTCCATCAACAGGTTCACCCAGCGGCGGCGCTGCGGCTCGCTGATCGTCTTGCCGAGGTGTTGCCGGACCATGTGCGCGTAGCCGCCGCGTTCGGTGCTGTAGCCCGCGGGTCCGCCGAAGACCTCGGCCAGCCACATCGCCACGTACTTCGGGTGTCCGGGATCCATGCCACGGAACAGCGGGCCGACCAGCTCGTCGCGCAGGACCTCCCGATAGAACACCTCGGTGAGTTTCTCGAAAGCCGCGGTGCCGCCGGCCCATTCGTACAGGCTCGGCACCGCGTCCACGGCCGCCGTTGTTTCGCTGGTTGTCTCCGACATCGACGACTCCGCTCGAGAACTCTGTTGCCCACGATCAGGCGAACGTCATCCTAACGGGCACAGTCGATTCGCGTCGGCTTGTCGGTTGTCGCTCAGTTCCACTGGGACTGCGTATGCGTCCGGCCGGATGAGCCGACGTTCGCCATCGCCTCGAGGTCGTCGAGGAACTGCTCGACGGCGTCCGATTTGATCTGTGGCGACTGGACCTGATCGCGCACGCTGTCGCCGGTGTGCATCAGCACCTGCTGCGAGAAGTCGGCTTTGAGGTCGCGGATCAGCTGCCTGCGCATCAGCTCGATCTGGTCGCGACCCTGCTTGCGCACCCGCTCCACCTCGGCGGCGGCCGTCTCACGCATCTTGACGACGATGTCCTCGGCGTCGGCCTGGGCGTCCTCCAGCAGTTGCGCGAGTTCGGCTTTCGCCTCGGCCAGCCCCTCGTCGTAGACCTGCTTGGCCTCGACGAGGCGCTCGGCCGCCTGCTGGTTCTCCTCGATCTGCTTCTGGATCTCGCCCTGCGCCTTGGCCATCATCCGTTTCACCGGTGGCGCAACGTATTTGACGATGACCCAGACGATGACCGCGAAGCCGAACAGCTGGCTGACGAAAACCTGCCATTCGAAATGGATCTGGTAGATGCCCTCGGCAAGGATCTCGCTACTAGGAGTCATGACGACGCCCGTCCTGTCTGCTGGCCTCGGCTCGTGCCTGCCCGCCGATCATCGACGCCGACCACTCGGTTGGCCAGTGACCGCGCGAGTGGTTCGACTGTTTCGCGCAACTCCGCGGCGACCTGATCCGCCTGGGCCCGCAGTTGCGCCTCGGCCTCCGCGACGATCGCGTTGGCTTCCTGTTGAGCCTGGCCGCGCATCTCCTCGAGAATTTCCCGGCCCTCGGCGCGCGCCTTGCTCCGGATAGCGGCCGCTTCCGACCGCGCTTTCTCCAGTTCCGCTCGATGCTTGGCTTCGGCCTCGGCGAACAATTGCCGCGACTCTTTGGTCGTCGCCGCGGTCTCTGCGGTCCGCTCTTCGCGTTCCTCCAGCACCTTGCGGATCGGCGGAACGACGAAGAACCAGATGACCCCGAGCACGATCAGGAAGATCAGTAACTCGACGAAGAAGGTGCCGTTGGGGATAAGGAAGTTCCCCTCGGCCACCACATCGGTTCTCGGAGACATGCCCGGTTACTTGCCGGGAGTCGCGAATACGAAAAGGGCCATGAAGGCTAGATTGATGAAGTACGCCGCCTCGACCAGACCGACGGTCAGGAAGAAGATGGTGCGCAACCGACCCTCGGCCTCCGGCTGACGGGTGACACCATTGATCAGCGCCGCGCCCGCGAGGCCGTCACCGATGCCTGCGCCGATGGCACCGCCTGCCATGATGATGCCGCCGCCGATAAGAGCGCCCTGGATGATGGACGCGGTGGTTGGGTCTGCCATTTTCTACTTCCTATTCTCGGATGTGGACTCGATCGGCGCTCGCCGATCAGTGGTGTTCGTCTTCCAATGACATCGACTGGCTGAAGTACAGGACGGTCAGCAGCGCGAAGATGAAGGCCTGAATGCCGCCGACGAACAAGTCGAACAGCTTCCATATGGCATTGGGGCCCCAGCTGATCCAGAAGGGGAACAGCGTGATCACGGAGAGCATCACGCCGCCGGCGAACATGTTTCCGAACAATCGCAGAGACAGCGACAGTGGCTTGGCGATCTCTTCGACGATGTTGATCAACACCATCGGACCCCAGCCCGTGTGTCCCTTGAGTATCTGTTTCACGTGGCCGAAGGGGCCGCGCCGCGCGATGCCCGCGGACTGGTAGGCGATGAACACGAACACGGCGAGTGCGTAGACGAAATTGACGTCCGCGGCGGGCGGTGCGAGCAGCTCACCGTCGCCGATCTGTACCGGCAGCACCGAGAGCCAATTCGACAGCAGGATATAGACGAACAGGGTGACCGCGAGCGGCAAGGCGAACGGCGCGACCTTCATGCCGATCGCGCTCTCCACCTGAGCGCGCATCTGAATCGTGACGGTCTCGAAGAACAGCTGCACGCCGTTCGGCACGCCGGAGGTGATCTTGATCCGCAGGTAGAAGGCGAGACCGAGGACGATGGCCGCGGCGACCGACGTCGAGACGATGGTGTCGACGTTGAAGGCGATGCCGAAGACATGGGCGACCGCGTGATGGCCGATCCGGATCTTCGGCTCCTCGGCGGGCGCCTCTTGGGCGAGCAGCGTGATGCTCGACGAGACCTGGGCTAACGAAATGGCTGGGATCGTCATGGCGTCTGGCGAAGCCCTTTCAATTCAGGCAGGACGGTGTTGAAGACCAGGGCGACTTGAAAGAGCGCCAAGCCGAAGAAGATACCGACGCCATTGGGTCGCGCGAGGAAAGCCACCAGCAGGGCGACGGCGGTAATGCCGAGCAGTCGTAGCGCCGAAGAACCTACCAAACGCTGCTTGCTCGGTGCCTCGGCATTGGCAATGCGGGTGACCGCCCAGAGCGTGAGTTGGGCATTCAACCAACCGACCACGAGCCCGGTGCAGATGAAGGTGCCGAGCAGCAGTCGATCGATCAGCCCGGTAATACCGAGGGCCAGCACACCCAGAGCGACTGCGGCAATGGCCGCGCGCCGTATCTGGAGCCTATTCACGTCCACACCGACACCGCCCTCGCCCATACCCCCACCTCATGATGGGGGAAGTGATGAATCGATAGCATACACATCCCAACGTCCCTGCGTGGCAAGGTTTTTGATCTTTGTAGACATGATCTTGTAAATGGCTACAGACACCATCTGGTTACTCGTACGAGCCGTTCTTCGCGCACCGCTCATGCGAGGGTGACGCCATTGTTGAAGTTGCGCAGAGCCTTTTCGAAATGAGCTGACGTGGGAGAAGCCTGCCGTCCACGGACTCAGCTCGCACGCGACCGAGGAAGCCGGGGTCTGCGCTCGAGGAGTATAGCCAGTAGATTGGTGAATCGATGGCAACACAGCGACACTCGGCAAAGGACTTGCCGATGACGTGTCACGACAGTTTCGGGTTTGTCCCCGGTTAAGAGTTTTGCCCGATTTGTCCATTTATTGGATGCTGATTACTTGCTGCCGAACCGCCCAGTTTGCCAACAAGATCGACAAACTCGGGAACTCACCCCATTTCGGGCACCTGCGCGTTGTGACTGATCCCAGATCTGGCTCGCGACGCGTAATCCGCTGCATACCTCGGCCTTCCGTGGGCATTCGCCGATAAGGGAGAATTCGAGTTACAGAGAGTTGGGCGCGATGAGGCCTGAGTTCGTGGTGCTGGCAAAGGGTTCCGAAGGCGGCGGTGCCGCACTGGATCAGGTCATCGTGTTGACCGGATCGGCGATGCTGGTGGCGGCGGCCTTGTTCTGGGTGGCCTATCTCCATCGCACGCGCCGCATCACCTGGCTGAAGAACGCGGCCGACCGGCTGGGGCAGCTCGGCAACCGCCCGGGTTGGGTGGCGCTGCCGCTCGCGGTGTTCATCACCACCATCCTGACCGCGCTGCTCGGCTTCATCTGGGATGTGAGCCTGCACATCGGCAAGGGGCGCGACGAAGGGCCACTGGCCAATCCGGCGCACTACTTCATCATGATCGGCCTGTTCTTCCTCTTCATCGCGGGCATGCTGGCCGTGGTCCTGCCGCTCGACGAGAAGCCCGGTCCGGCCGCCATCCGGATCACCCGCACCTGGTATGCGCCGGTCGGCGGGGTCTTGATGGCCGCGGTCGGCCTCTACGCCCTGATCGGCTTCCCGCTCGACGACATCTGGCACCGGCTGTTCGGCCAAGACGTCACCCTCTGGGGCCCAACTCATCTCATGCTGATCGGCGGTGCCGGACTGTCGCTGGTCGCGGTGCTGCTGCTGGAGTTCGAAGGGCGCCTGGACCGCCCCGACCCGGACCGAGCCGACGGCCGGCTGCTGTGGGTGTTCCGGGTGTTCGCCTTCGGCGGCCTGTTGATCGGAATGTCGGTGTACCAGGTCGAATTCGACTTCGGCGTGGAACAGTTCCGCCTGGTGTTCCAGCCGATGCTGATCGTCGCGGCGAGCACGCTGGCCCTCGTCTCGGCGCGATACACGCTGGGGCGGGGTAGTGCGGTGGTGGCAGTGCTGTTCGCCTTCCTGGTGCGCGGCGTCGTCGCGGTGCTGGTCGGCCCGATCCTCGGTGCGCCGCACAATGTCTTCCCGCTCTACCTCGGGGTAGCGGTGGTGGTGGAGCTGATGGCGCTGCTGCCGTTGCTTCGGAAGCCCGTCTGGTGGGGCGCGGTCACCGGTTTGGCCGCCGCGACGATCGGGCTCTGGCTCGAATCACTGTGGGTGGGCAGGATGTTCGTCGACCCGTGGCCGGCGAGCATGTGGCCGGAGCTGCTCGCGATGGCGGTGCCGGTCGGGATCGCGGGCGGTGCGCTCGGCGCGTTGCTCGGCATGGTGCTGCGCGGTGAACCGCTGCCGCGACCTGCGGTGCGCCGGGGCCTCGTCGTCGCCGCGGTCCTGATCGCCGCCGCGGCCACCGCGAACGGACTGCGGGTCGATGTGCCCGAAAACGCCTCCGCGACAGTGCGATTGCAGGACGCCGCACCCGCCCCCGGTGGCCGGATGGTGACCGCGGATGTCACGCTGACGCCCGCTGACCTGGTCGGCGACGATCCGGAGTGGGTGCAGATTCTCGGCTGGCAGGGTGGCACCGGCTCCGACAGTCCGGGCCGCGGCTTGGTGATCGACCACCTGCGGCGCGTCGAACCCGGACACTATGTCAGCACGAAACCTGTTCCAGCCTATGGCAACTGGAAGACCGTGTTGCGCGTGCACGACGGGTCCTTGCTGACGGCGCTGCCGGTGTACATGCCGGAGGATCGCGGGATCGACGCCGCGGGCGTGCCCGCATCGAGCGAGTTCACCCGCCCGTTCGTAGCCGAGATCACGGTGCTGCAGCGGGAACGGTCCTTCGACCACCCGTCGTGGTTGCTCGCCGGCGCCTCGCTGATCGTGCTGATCTGTTCGCTGCTGGTCATCTGGGCGCTGGCCTGGGGCGCGGCGCGGATCGTTCTCGCCTATCGCAACGATGTGCGGGCGCAGGGGCTGGCCACGGCGGTCCGCCGGTGAGGTACGAAGACGGCGTCGACATACTCGCCGGTCACTCCGCGCTGCTGGCGATCCCGGCGTTCGTGCCCGCACTCGCGGTGGTCGGTGTGGTCCTTGGCATAGCTGTGCGTGAT
Organism: Nocardia sp. NPDC052316; assembly: GCF_044547795.1. Classification (NCBI taxonomy): domain Bacteria; kingdom Bacillati; phylum Actinomycetota; class Actinomycetes; order Mycobacteriales; family Nocardiaceae; genus Nocardia; species Nocardia sp. NPDC052316. Next base: position 58,302 of record NZ_JBIUBB010000001.1, on the reverse strand, counting down.
CGACGCGCCGAACGTCGTGAAGCCGGGCAGCCGGCCGACGACGCCACGGAGCTCGATCCGACTGAGCGGGAGGAGAATTCATGAATTACGTAGGCCGCATCGGCGTTGTCGCGGCGTTCCTCGCCGTGTCGGCGATGGTGACCGCGTGCGGCACGGCATCGGTGGACACACCGGCGGCCCGTACGGCGGCGAGCCAGTCGGTCGACGTGCCAGCGGAGGTGACCATCGCGGTCCGGATCGCGGGCGGTTCGGTCACGCCGACGAACGCCAGGACCGAGGCCAGGCTGTACCAGCCGATCGTGCTGAAGGTGGACAGCGACGCGCCCGACGAACTGCACGTCCACTCGGAGCCGAGCCAGAGCTTCGCGGTCGAACCGAGAGCAGGGCAGGAGTTCCGCTTCATCGTCACGGTGCCGGGACGGGTCGATGTCGAACTCCATCGCGCAGGCAAGACGGTGACCACGTTGCTGATCCGGCAGTGAGCCGGTCGCTGGCCCACGGGCTCAACGGCGCGGCCGATCTGCCGATTCCGTTCACCTACGCGCTGATCGGCGCAGCGTGGGCGTTGACGTTCTCGTTCGCGATACTGCTGGTGGCCTGGCGACGGCCCCGGCTGGAGCCGGACACTCCGGGAGTGCGGGTGCCGTCCGCTCTTCGCGCGGTGATCGATTCGCGTGCGGTGCGCACTGTGCTGGCAGTGCTCGGTGTCGCCGCCGCAGTGGTGGTCGGGTTGGTGACGGTGTTCGGTTCCGCTTCGCCGCAACGCAATCCGGTGCCGGGGGTGTTCTACATCTACCTCTGGGTCGGGGTGATGCTCGCGTCGCTGGTGCTCGGCCCGGTGTGGAAAGTGGTCTCGCCGATGCGGGCACTACACCGGTTCGGGTGCTCGCTGCTGCGCCGTAGCCCCGAGGACGGCGTGCGCCGATACCCGTCGACGTGGGGGTATCGGCCCGCGGTGCTCGGATTGTTCGCCTTCGTCTGGCTCGAACTGGCCTCGCCCGAGCCGGGTTCCGTCGTGGCCGTCGGCTGGTGGCTGCTCGGATATGCGGTGCTCACCCTCACGGGACTGGTGGTGTTCGGGACCGCGTGGGCCGAGCGCGCCGACCCCTTCGAGGTGTACAGCAGCCTGCTGGCGCGGCTGAGTCCGTTCGGCCGCCGCGCATCCGGCGAACTCGTGCTCCGGTCTCCGCTGCGGAATCTCGCGGGTACCCCTGTGCTGCCGGGGTCGGTGGCGCTCGCGGCGACGCTGCTCGGCTCCACCGCCTTCGACAGCCTCTCGGCGCTGCCCGGCTGGCGGAACCTGGTCGACTCGCTCGGCGGTGGCTCAGTTTTCGTGGCCACGCTGGTGCGCAGCCTCGGTTTGCTCACCGTCGTCCTGATCGTCGGCACCGTCTTCACCGTGGCCGCCCGGGCGACGGCCGGCCTCACCCGGGCCGAGCGCGCGAAGTTGCCCGGCCTGCTGGCGCACAGCATCACGCCGATCATCGCCGGATACATCGTCGCGCACTACCTGACCTTCGTGGTGGAGAAGGGGCAGGCGACGGCGTTGCTGTTCGCTGATGCGTTCCAACGGGGTTGGGACATCGGGGGATTGGCGCACCGCGAGGTGGCGTACGTGCTGTCCGGTCATCCGACGGTGCTGGCCACCACCAAGGTGCTCGCGGTGCTGACCGGTCACATCCTCGGCGTCGCCGCCGCGCACGACCGGTGCCTGCGGCTGCTGCCACCCGAGCATCGCGCCACCGGCCAGCTCGCGCTGATGCTGACCATGGTCGGCTACACCTTCACCGGCTTGTATCTGCTTTTCGGCGGATGATCAACCGGGGACGTACGGTTCGCCGTCGGCCTTGGGCGGCCGGACCTGCCCCACCGCGCCCGCCACGGCGATCACCGTCAGCAGGTAGGGCGTCATCTGCAAGACCTCGGTCGGAATGGGCGTCGCCAGCACCTGGAGCTGACCTTGCAGCGCCTTGGTGAAGCCGAAAAACAGTGCCGCACAGGTCGCGCCGATCGGATGCCAGCGGCCCATGATCACCGCGGCCAGCGCGATGAACCCGTTGCCCGCCGTCATCGCCTTGGAGAAGCCGCCGGTCGAGCCGATGGTGAAGTACGCGCCGCCGAGCCCGACGATCGCACCGGCCACCAGTACGGCCTCGTAGCGGACACGCAGCACGTTGATGCCGACGGTGGCGGCGGCGCGCGGATGCTCACCGACCGCCCGAACCCGCAGACCCCAGCGCGTCCGGTAGAGCACCAGGGTCACCACCGCGACCAAGACGACCATGGCGTAGACCAGCGCGGTCTGCTGGAACACCGTCGGCCCGAGGATCGGAATCGAGGACAGCACCGGAATCGCGATGGGCTGCAAGGTGCCCGGGCTGTTGAAGCGGGCCGAGCCGTCCGACAGCCCGGTGAGCTGATCGAACAGAAAGCCGGTGATACCGGTCGCGAATACCACCAGCAGCACGCCGAGCACGATCTGGTTGACCAGATATTTGATCGAGAACACCGCGAGCAGCCAGGCGAGGAACACTCCGGCGATCATCGCCGCGACAGCACCGACGAGGAAGCTGCCGCTGACCGTCGCCACGATGGCCGCCGCGCAGGCACCGGCGAGCAGTTGTCCCTCGAGCGCGAGGTTGATGATGCCCGCGCGTTCGCACAGCACCCCGGCCAGCGCGCCGAGGATCAGCGGCGTCGACAGGGCGAGGGTGCCTTGGATCTGATTGGTCAGCGGGAACAGTTTGCCCGAGGCCGCCCAGCAGATGAATGTCACCACGAACGCGAAGCCGAACAGCGCGAACGCCACGCCTGCCCACTTGCCCGTCAGCCCACGCCACACGTGCGCGACCGCGATCGCCAGTGCGATGACCGAGAGCACCAGCGCCGCCGGTTTGGCGGGCACCCGCAGATCGCCGGGCCCGGAACCGTCCGGCGCCGACAGCCGGAAGTCGACATTGCCCGACTTGGTGAACACCGCCAAGGCGACCGCCCCGACGGCGAGCACCAGCAGCAGGATGCCGAGCCGCAGCCGCCTGCGGCGATGTTCGGGCGCTTCCAAGACGGGCGCGGCGGGTTCGGTGGTGGTGGTCATCAGTTCCACCCTTTCGCCAGCACGACATCCGCGCGTTCGGCGCGGATCCGGAACACCGCGCGCACCAGTGCGGGCGCGGCGACCAGCGCGACGATGACGGCCTGCAGCACGGTGACCAGGGTGAGCGGGGTGCCCGTCGCCGCCTGCATCTCGTTGCCGCCGGAGTTCAGCGCGCCGAAAAGCAGTGCCGCGAAGACAGTTCCGATCGGGCTGCCGCGCCCGAGCAACGCGACGGTGATGCCGTCGAAGCCGAACGATCCCGCGATGCCGTCGGTCAGTGGTAGATCGGTGCCGAGTACCTGCTGGGCGCCCGCCAGCCCGGCCAGGCCACCGGCGAGCAGCATGGCCAGCACGTAGGCGCGGCCGATGTCCATGCCCGCGGTGCGCGCGGCGTCCGGATTGGCGCCGACGGCGCGCAACCGGAAGCCGAGCGTCGAGCGCGCCAGCAGCCACCAGACCAGGACCGCGGCCAGCAGCGCGATCAGCAGGCCGAGATGCAGCCGGGTACCGCCGAATTGGGCGAGCTGCGCGTTGTGGTCGACCACCGGGCTGATCGGCTCGTTGCGGCCGGGACGTTGGAACGCCGAGGTGGTGAGCAGCCAGGTGAGGCCGTACAGCGCCACGTAATTGAACATGATCGTGGTGATGACCTCGTGCGCACCGGTGCGCGCCTTGAGCAGTCCGATGATCCCGCCCCACACCGCGCCGCCCGCGACACCGGCGAGCAGCGCGACAAGCACGTGCACCACCGGCGGCAGATGGAGCGCGAAACCGACCCAGCCGGCACATAGCGCGCCTGCGATCAGCTGGCCCTGCCCGCCGATATTGAACAGCCCGGTCCGGAAGGCCAGCGTCACCGCGAGCCCGGTGCAGATCAACGGCGTTGTGGCAACGAGTGTTTCGGCGAGCTGCTGGCGTCCGCCGAACGCGCCGAGGAACAGCGCCCGGTAGGTGTCGCCGACCGCGTCTGTCGCCTCCGACACGGCATCCATCGGTCGGGCGAAGAAATACCCGAACGCCGACGTCACGTCGGGGTTGCTGACGATGATCAGCAGCGCGCCGACCACCAGCGCCAGCAGCACCGCGAGCGCGCTGACCACCAGCTCCCGCACCCAGGCCCGGTCCTTCATCGATCCCTCCCCGGTAGCGCACCGGCCATCATCAACCCCAGCTGATCGCGGGGGGTGTCGGGACCGACGATGTCGACGATGCGCCCCTGATACATGACGATGATCCGATCGGACAACGCGTAGATCTCGTCCAGCTCGGTGGAGACGATGAGCACCGCCGTGCCCTGATCCCGTTCCCGGACAATGCGTTTGTGCACGAACTCGATGGAGCCGACATCCAAGCCCCTGGTGGGCTGGCCGGCGATCAGCACCTCGAGCGGGCGCGACATCTCGCGGGCGAGCACCACTTTCTGCTGGTTGCCGCCGGACAACGAGCTCATCGGCTCGGTCGCCGACCTGGTGCGGATATCGAACTCCTCGATCCGCTTGGCGGCATTGCGTTTCACCGCGCCCAACGACAGCACGCCGTGCCGGGAGAACTCGGGCAGATCGATCAGATCGAGGACCAGATTCTCCGCGACACTGAACGTGCCGATGAAGCCGTCGTGCGCACGGTCCTCGGGCACATAGCCCATGCCCGCCTGCAAGTGCTGCCGCGGTGTCCGCCCGACCACTTCCCAGCCGCCGACGGTGACCTCGCCGCGCGCCGGTGTCCGCAGCCCGAGCAGCGCGTTGACCAGTTCCGACTGCCCGTTGCCGACCACACCCGCGATACCGACGATCTCGCCGCCGTCGACGCGGAACGAGACGTCGTCGACGACAACGGCGCCCGCCATGTCGACGACGGTCAGATCGGTGACGACGAGCGTGGCGCCGACCGGTTTCGCCGGGGTCTTGGCGACCACGAGTTCGACGGAGCGGCCGACCATCAACTCCGCGAGATCGCTCTCCGCGGTGGTCGGTGCGACGGTGTCGATCACCGCGCCGCGCCGGATCACGGTGATCCGGTCGGCGATCCTGGTGACCTCCTTGAGCTTGTGCGAGATGAAGATGATCGAGGTGCCGCTGGCCGCGATCCCGCGCAGCACCTCGATGAGCTCCTCGATCTCCTGCGGGGTGAGCACGGCGGTCGGCTCGTCCAAAATGAGCACCTCGACCTCGTTGGCCAGCGCCTTGAGGATCTCCACGCGCTGCTGCTCGCCCACCGAGAGGTCCGCGACCAGCGCGTCCGGGTCGACCGGCAGCCCGTAGCGCTGCGACAGCTCGCGCACCCGGCGCCGGGCGGCCTCGCGATCGAGCGCGGCGAAGCCCTTGACCGGTTCGCGGCCGAGGATGATGTTCTCCGCGACGGTGAACACCGGCACCAGCATGAAGTGCTGATGCACCATGCCGATGCCCGCGGCGATCGCGTCGCGCGGGGAGTGGCAGCGGATGGCGGTGCCGTTCAGCAGGATCTCACCCTCATCCGGCTGCAACAGGCCGTAGAGCATGTTCATCAAGGTGCTCTTGCCCGCGCCGTTCTCCCCGAGCAGGCAATGGATCTCACCCGGCGCGACCGTCAGATCGATGTGGTCGTTGGCGAGGAACGTGCCGAATCGTTTGGTCAGACCGCGTAGTTCGAGTCGCATGGCCGGCCGCGCCTACTTGACCGCGGGCTGCGCCTTGGACGCGAGGGTGATCTTTCCGCTGGCGATATCGGTGGTCAGCGCGTCGATTTCGCTCTTCAGCTCGGCCGGGATGGCGGCGTCGAATTGGTGATACGGCGCCAGGCTGACACCCTTGTTCGACAGCGTGCCGACGAAGGGCACGTTGTCGAACTTGTTGCGATAGGCGTCGGTCACCGCCTGCTGCACCGCGATATCCATCGACTTCTGCACGCTGGTCAGCAGCGAGGAGCAGTACTCGGCGGCACTGACGCAGCCGTCGGTGTCCACCCAGACCGCGTTGACCTTGCCGCCGGAGGAGTGCACGGCCTCGAGCGCGCCGAGACCGGCCGGGCCTGCCACCGGGAGAATGATGTCGGCGCCCTGGCTGATCAGATCGTTGGCCTTGGTCTTGCCGACGTTCTTGTCCTCGAAGGTATTGGTGATCACGCCCTGCTGGGTCGCCGGATCCCAGCCGAGCAGCTGGACCTGCTTGCCCTTGCGCTGGTTGTAGTACGCCACGCCCTCGGCGAAGCCGTCCATGAAGATCGCGACGGTGGGAATGTTGATCCCGCCGAAGGTGCCGACCTTGTTGGTCTTGGTCATCCCCGCGGCCAGGTAGCCGGCCAGGAACGACGGCTGGGCGGCGTTGAAGATCAGCCCGCGCAGGTTGGGCAGCGGCGGATTCTTCTGGGTGTCGGTGTAGGCGTAGTCCACGATCGCGAAATCGACGTCCGGGTTGTCCTTGGCCGCGGCGTAGGTCACGTCGCCGAGCTTGAAGCCGACGGTGACGATGATGCCGCACTTCTGCCGGACCATGGTGTTGACGTTGGTCGGATAGTCGTTGTCGGACCGGGACTCCAGCTGCGCCTTGCTGATGCCGAGCTCGGCGACGGCGTCGGTGATGCCCTTGTAGGAGGTCTGGTTGAACGACTTGTCGTCGAAACCACCGGAGTCCGACACCATGCACGCCTTGAAGTCCTCGGCCCCCGGCTCGCCGGACTTGCCCTGCTCCGACGGCGGAGTACCGCATGCCCCGACGGTCAGCACCAGCACACCGGTCGCGGTGAGCGTGCGTAGCCACCTGCCCATACTTGCCTCCTGAAACGCCATAGCCCGCAACTCAACTCGGCGGAAGTGCCGCGAGAGTGCAGTGGAGCAGGAGTTTAGGCCGCCGAACCGATCCTGGCTCGGTTTCCGGGCCATTCGCTGACGGGGGGCCGTTGCGCTACGTGCCCGCGGGCGCCGAACGCAGCACCAGGACGGAGACCTCACTCGGCGCGAAAACCCGCAGCTGCGGACCCCAGAATCCAGTGCCCCGGCTGGTGTAGAGCTGGGTGTTCGCGCCGTGCCTGCTCAGGCCGGCGACCACCGGTTGGTCCAGGCGGACCAGGTAGTGGAACGGCCAGATCTGGCCGCCATGGGTGTGGCCGGAGATTTGCAGCGCGACCCCCGCTGCCGCGCTGGCGGTGATCTGCTTGGGTTGATGGGCCAGCAGCACCACCGGCAGCCGCGGGTCCGCACCGGCGAGCGCGGTGGGCAGGTCGGGTCCGTGCCCGGGCAGCGTGACGCCGGTCGGGTCGTCGATGCCCGCGACCACCAGCTCGTCGCCGCCGCGGGACACCGTCCGGTGCTCGTTGTGCAGCGGTTGCCAGCCGATCGAGGTCATGTGGTCGATCCAGCCCTGCGCGTCGCCGAAGTACTCGTGGTTGCCGGTGATGTAGAACCGGCCGAGCGGCGCGTCGACCTTGCCGAGCGGGTCGACCTGCGGGTGCCGCTTCGCGACCGAGCCGTCCGCGAGATCGCCCGCGTGGCAGGCGATATCGGGGCGCTGCGCATTGACGACATCGACAACTTTTTCCGACCAGCGCAGTCGGTTCAGCGCGGCGAAGTGCGTATCGGTGACGACCACCAGGCGCAGTCCGTCGAGGTTCGGTCCGAGTCCGGGAATCGACACCTCGACGGTGCGCACCCGAGGCACCCGCCGTGCCTCCACGATTCCCCAGATCACCAGTGCCGTCGCCACCGCGAGCACGCCCACCGCGACGATGCGCGAGCGGTCCGGATCGTGCACGCCCGCGAGGGGCAGCGCCAATCCGGCGATATTGCCGATCACCGACCAGCTGAACACCACCCACGCCACCCCGAGCAGCGTGTCGCCGACAATGGACGCGGCATCGGACTGCGCGGGCCCGTGCCCGAGGAACATCGCCGCGGGCAGGCACGCGAAGGCGAACAGGAAGATCGCGGAACCGGCCCAGAACAGCGACCCGATGCCCTCGGTGGGTGCGCCGACCAGGGTCCACCACGGGACCACGAACAGCAGGGCGGGGATCGCCAGGAACAGGGCAACGCGGGGAACGTACTTCAACAGACCATCCTCGTCGGCGCGGGTTGCTGCGCGCGGTCCCTGGCCCGGCGCGGGCAACGTCGACGATAACAGCGCTGCCATGACAACTCGGCGACGAACCACACCGCACGGTTTGTGCGATGTGGTCCAGGCCGGGGCAGCAGGTTCCGTTGTCGCTGCCTCCGGTCCAACCGGAGACGAAGGGGCCGTACCGCACGTGCACCGTGAATCATCCCCTGCCGCACTATCGCCGTCCGTTTTCGGCGATGATTTACCGGTGCAGACAGGCGGTGCGAAGTCGCGATGGCGGTGGGGGCGGGTCGGCGGCGTGGACAGCTCCGGGCAGGCCGAACACGAGTTGCGTCGGCGCTGCCGGCGGCTGCTCACCGAGCTCGATATTCAGCCGCCCCTGGATGTGGTCGCCCTGTGTGAGCGGGTCGGACGGCAGCGCGGCAAACCGATACGGTTGGTGGCGCACCCGATACCGGTACCCGGCCCCTTCGGCGCATGGATCGCCACCGACAAAGCGGATTACATTCTGTACCAACAGGAAACGACCAAGGTCCACCAGGGCCACATCATCCTGCACGAACTCGGGCACCTGCTGGCCGGTCACCACAGCGACGAGCAGGACGATTCGCTGATGACCGAGCTGTTCTCGAGCAGCGGCCTGACCCCGGACCAGGTGCGCACGGTGCTGCGTCGCACGTGTTACGACACGGTCGAGGAACGCGAGGCCGAGACGGTGGCGACGATCATCCTGGAGTGGGCTTCGGTGCTGGACCGCATCGCGCCGCGCGCGATCTCGGACGTGGCAACGCAGCGGCTCGACTCCGCACTGAACGACCGGCGCGGCTGGCTGTGATCGGCATCCAGATCGTGGAGGGCATCGCGCTGCTCACCCTCGCCTGGATGCTGTCACTGGTGGCGCTGAAACCGCGCGATGTGCGGCTGCGCTCCATCACCGCGGTGGTTGTGTGCTGGAGTGCCGGTTTGCCTTTCGTGATGCACGCCTCCGACGGCGAGTACTTCCTCGGGTTGGATCCCATGTGGTGCCAGTTCGTGAACCACGCGCTGATCATGACCGGTGCGTACTGCGTGGTGTGCTTCTTCTCCTACAGTGCTTTCGATCGTCGCGAGGCGGGTGCTCGCGCGAAACGGCACGCCGTCGTCTTGGTCGCGGTGGTGCTCACAACGGCGGTGGCGACCGCCATCATGCCCGAAGAGCTGCGCGTCATCGGCGCGACAGTGACGTCGGGTAGGGGCATCCAGGCCCGTGGTGTCTTCAGTATCAGTCTGTTCTACACCGCTGCGAACTGCTACCTGCTGTACGCGTTCCTGAGCGCGACGCTGGCCACCCGGCGCGCCATCCGGCACGCCGAGGGTGGGTTGCGGTTCGCTCTGCTGATCACCATGGCCGGGTTGGCCACGTTGGTCCTGGCCTTCGCCATCTTCACGGTCAGCAGTAGCTGCACTTCGCGAACACCGATGTGCCCGACCCGATCCGGGTGGCGGGCGTGATGCTGCTGCTGCCCGGCTTCGGCCTTTTTCTCATCGGTATCACGGTGCCCGCCGCCGTCACCAGGGTGAGCGCGGCCCGTATCTGGTGGCGCCATCTGCGGGCATACCACACCCTCACGCCGTTGTGGGCGGTGTTGCATGCCGAATTCCCGGAGGACGCGCTGATCCGTGAATCGGCACGCTCGCGATTCGACCGATTCCGGGTCACCGGTGTGCACCGCCGCTTCTACCGCCGGGTCATCGAATGCCGAGACGGGCTGGTCCGCATCAGTCCGTACCTGGTATATATCCAGACCGCTGAAGCCCACCGTGCCGGCACGTCTACCGAACTCGCACAACAGCTTCGGCGGGCGCTGCGGGCCCGCGCCGCCGGCCTGGAAATCTCCGGTCGCCCGGTGTCCATCGCCACGCCGGCGGCCGATGGACTCGATGCCGATGTCGACGAACTGCTGGCGCTCGCCGATGCGTTGCGTGCGGTCGGCGCGGCTGCCCGCTGATCGGTCACGACCGAGTGAGCCGCGCGCCCCAGGTGGTTCGCACGGTGGCGCCCGGAGTCAGCCGGATCAGGCCGTCTCCGCTTTGAAAAGCGTTGGGTGGGCAGGTCATCGGCTCGGCGGCGAGGCCGGTGCGCCGGTGGGGCGGGGCGAGGGTGTCGGCGGTGAACAGCTGCAGGACCGGGTAGGAGTCGTCGGTCCAGAGCTCGGCCACCGCACCGTCGGTGCCGCGCAACCGAACCCAGGCCCGTCCGTCGTCGTCGCGGGCCAGCTCGGTGAACGGATGATCGATGGTCAACGCGCCAAGTGGTTTCGGCGTGCTGAAGTCGAACGGGGTGCCGCGCACGGACTCGGTGCCGATGGGCAATCGGCGGTCGGGGTCGGTGACGATCCGGGTCGCGGCGTCGAAATGCAGGACGGCGGCGTCGATTCCGCCGTCGCCCGGCGAGAGGTACGGGTGGTGGCCGCAGCCGTACGGCGCGGTGGTGGCGCCGAGATTGGTGGCCGTCGTGGTGACCGTCAGCCCGTCGTCGGACAGCGCGTAGCAGATGGCGAGGTCGAGATGGAACGGATAACCCTTGCACGGGTGCAACGTGGTGCGCATGGTGACCTCGTCCTCCTGCGCGTCGCAGGCCCGCCACGGCCGCCAGCGCAGCAGCCCGTGGATGGCGGTGCTCGTCGCTGGTTCGGACAGCGCCAGCTGATGGTCGACGCCGTCGAAGCGATACCTGCCGTCCGCCAATCGGTTCGGCCACGGGATCAACGCGGCGCCGCGGCCGCCGTCGGCCATCGCCGACACGTCGTAGGGTTCGAGCACGTCCCGCCTGGCCACCCGGTACTCCCGGATGCCGCCGCCGACCTCGACGATCACCGCCCGCTGGTCGCCCCGGCCGATGGCGAACTGCTGTCCTGACGGAGGCGGAGTCATAGGTGAGGACGCTACCGCCGCAGGCCCGGCCGTCTACTACCACCTCCGAGCTAACCCGGGCAGCCAATGAAAGTCGGTACTTTCCAAGGGTTTTCAGGGATGTTACCGTCGCTTCTTCCGAGGTGCGGTTCCTCGGTTACCCACAGGGGAGCTCATGGGCGATATCTTGCAGGCCGATCTCGACGCGCTACGCGGGCTCGGCAAGGCCCTCACCGGGCGTGCGACGGCCATCGCAGGCATCAAGATCGACGCGCAGACCACCATGCCGGACTCGCCGGTGCAGCAGGCGATGGCGACCGTCGGGCCCGCCGCACTGGCGGCCTACGGTGCGCTGCGCAGCAATATCGAGCAGATGGCGTCGGTCACCAACTCCGGCGTGAAGGTTTACAGCGAGGTCGAAAAAGCCTTCGTAGCGCAGTTCAACAAAATCATGCCGCCGAGCCCGGGTAAGGCGAAGCCATGACGACGACGATCAGCCATGTGCGCGCATGCCAGCCGTCGACGATGGTCACCTACGGCAGCCAATTGGCCTCGCGTACCGGCGATTTCGTGCGCGAGGTGGACGGCATGGGCCGCGACGTCGACGGGGTGGTGAAAGGCTGGAAAGGCGAGGGCGCGGCGGCGGCGTCGGTGCGCGCGGTCGGTGAGAAACTCTCGGCCAACTACATCGACGAGGTGGCGGGCCGGATCGCCCAGTACTTCGCCACCTACGGCCTGCAACTGGATCTCACCAAGACCTCGTTGCTGACCATCGTGGACAACGAGGCGGCCGCCGCGGGCATGAAGGTCGCCGACAACGGCACGGTCACCGCGCCCAGATATCCGGGCAGCCCACTGCTCGGGCTCATCATGCAGGCGAAACTCGACAGCCAGGCCAGCGGTTTCCAGACCAGGATCCAGACCTTGCTGAAGAGTTTCGCCGAAGACGAGCAGCAGGCCGCCGGATCCATCAAGAAAGGGGTGGAGGGCTTGCAGGTGCTGGCGAAAACGCCAGGGGCGCCCATGCCCGAGCTGCCCCCGCTGGCGCAGATCCGCTCGGCCGACGGCCGCTACGAGATCGGTCCGCCGAAGATACCGGGCATCCACCACGACGACACCTTCCTCTACAACACGAAGGAGGGCGGTTTCAGCGACTGGCTGGCCAAGCAGAAATGGCAGGCGAAACTGGCGGGCGGCGAGGCGTTCACCGACCTCGACGACGCCACCGCGCTGTACCGCCACTACTGGGACAACGACGGCAAGCCGATGAAGTTCGACTACGCCGAGGGCTACAACGAGGACAAGTCGATCCGGCACGCGGTGGACTACGAGATCAGCCAGGCCGCCGCCGCCGCGGATCAGTTCGTGCGCAGCGGAAACAAGAACTTCCAGATGAACGGCAAGCCGATCACCGTCGGCAAAGAAGCGGGTACGAGTGGCCCGGAGACCGAGAACTGGCAGAAGGCCATCGGCGGCTACCAGCAGTACAGCCACTCGAACGTGCGGGTCGAGGGTAATCGCGTGGTCATGGACGTCACGGTGACAGCGCAGGACTACTACAACTTCGACCGAGACAAGCACGACATCGCCACCGGCGCCCCGGACTCCGACAACGGCCGGTTCGCCGAGATCGGCTGGGCGAAGCCGTTCGAATCGAGCGGCAGCCTCACCAGAACCGTGTCGTGGGAGGTCGGACACCCGCCGTCGAGCGCGACCGTGGACGCCGGACCCGACCCGCAACGCAATCCGGGGCGCGAGGATCGCAGCGACAATCGCTACTCCGGCGACGGCGCGCGGGTGCCGGACAACGACCGCGAGACGGGTAGCGCTCGGCCGAAATGACCGGGCCCACCAGAGTTTCGGCCGCCGCCGCCCTGGCGGCAGCGGTGCTGGCCGTGCTCGGCTGCACCTCGCCGTTCTCCGACTCCGCTCCACAGGAAAGGACCAGCCAGGTGTCCGACACCGTCCGCGCCGACCCCGAACCGCTGATGAAGTACTTTCCGCTCATCGGGCGGCCCGTGTCGGTCTCGTGGATCGGCTGGAACAACTCTTCCGGCGTTCCGGGGCCGTCGACCTATTGGGTGGACGCGGTAGTGGAGCTGGAGCCGGCGACCGCGGCGGAGCTGCGGAGCCGGTATGCGCCCGCCGAGCCCGTTGCCGCACCGACGCTCAAAGACGGCCTGCGACAAACGGTTCCGGTTGGAACCTTTGTCACCGGGCCGGAGTTCGACGCCGCGCTCGGCGGGTCCACCGAATGGGGCGGCACGGCGCGCGGATACCTGCACCCCGACCGCCCGCTGCTGGTATTCCAGGCCTCGGCCGGCGGCTGAGCGCGCATAATTTCTCGATCGAGTGAGGTTTTTCCGTGCATGATCCTGCGCACGAGGAGCTGGGTATGAAAGTCCAGCGCGCCCAATACGAGTTGGACCGGATCCGTGGCGTCGGCAAGGTCGACGGCGTGCGCGTCGAGGTCGATGCCGAAAACCGGCTGCTGTCGATCAGCGTGCCGAACGCCGAGCGCATCCTCGCCGCCTACGCGGCCGCGGTGGCCGACAAGCAACCGCAGGTCGAGGCGGCGATGCGCGAGCTGACCGAGGACCCGCAGGTGAGTTCTACCCGAATTTTCGTCGAGGCCAACTCCGCGCGCCTGGAGGCGGAGCGGCGCGGTCGGCAAGAACTGGCCGGCAACGGTCGATTCGAATCGGGGTGGTGAGACGGCAGGGTAGTGTCGCGGCACTGCCTTGCCCCGGCTGACGAATCGGGCAAATCGGACGCCTGCGGCGTGGTAAGCCTACGCTGGAGACATACGCTGTGATTTAGCTCGAGGACGCGAAAATGGCAATAACCGAGGTCGCCGCTTACGCGCACCTGAGCGCGCCCGATATCGAGGCGCTCGGGCTCGAGCTCGACGCGATCCGCCACGACATCCAGCACAAGCGCGGCGCCCGCGACGCGCGCTACATTCGGCACACCATCGCGTGCCAGCGGGCGCTCGACGCCGCGTCCCGGCTGACGATCGGGCTCAGCCACGGGCGTACGGGCTGGCTCGCGGGCGTCGCCGGGCTTGCGCTGGCGAAGAGCATCGAGAACATGGAGATCGGCCACAACGTCTGCCACGGCCAGTGGGACTGGATGAACGATCCGGAGATCCACTCCAGCACCTGGGAGTGGGACATGGCGGGGGTGTCGGCGCAGTGGCGCTATTCGCACAACTATCGCCATCACGTCTATACGAACGTGCTCGGCATGGACGACGACATCGGGTTCGGCGTGATGCGGGTGACCCGCGACGAGCGCTGGCAGCCGGGGCACCTGGTGCAGCCGCTGCGAAACCTGTTGCTGGCGGCCACCTTCGAGTGGGGCATCGCGCTGCACGGCCTGTACTCCGAACGCGACCGGGTGGCCGAGCCGGTGCAGAAGGCCGCGCAGACCAAGGCCTTCCTCGGCAAGATCGCCAGACAGGCCGGCAAGGATTATCTGCTGTTCCCCGCGCTCAGTGGACGCCGCTGGCGGCGCACCCTCGCCGCGGACGTGAGCGCGAACGTGCTGCGGAATCTGTGGGCATACGTGGTGATCTTCTGCGGGCACTTTCCCGACGGCGCGGAGAAGTTCGAGCCGAGCGTGGTGACCGACGAGACCAAGGGGGAGTGGTACCTGCGCCAGATGCTCGGCACCGCCAACTTCGACGCGGGCCCGGTGCTGGCCTTTCTCAGCGGCAATCTCTGCTATCAGATCGAGCACCACCTGTTCCCCGACCTGCCGAGCAACCGGTACGCCGAGATCGCGCTGCGCGTGCGGGAGCTCTGCGACAAATACGACCTGCCCTACACCAGCGGGTCGCTGCTGCGCCAGTACTGGTTGACGCTGCGCACCATCCACAAACTGGCCTTACCTGACAGCATGCTTACCGCAACGTCCGACGATGCCCCGGAAACCGCCTCGGAACGAAAGTTTCTCGGGGTCAAGGCTTTCCACGCGTCCGACACCGTCGGGCCGCTCGGCCGGAGCGGGCTGCGCACCGCACTGCGGCGCGCCGAGAAGGCGCGGGCGGCAGGCATTCGCTGATCAACGGATGCGGGCCACCGCGCCGAGCATGGAGACCGCCTCCGGCCTCGGGTGCGGGCGCCACTCGCCCGGCCGCCACGTCATCACCGAGCCGATGCCGGGCGGGACGAGCTCCAGATCGGTGAAGAAACGGGTGAACTCCTCGGTGCTGCGTAAACGGAACGGAACGCCGCTGCGCTGGTTGGCGGCGTTCGACTCGGCGAGCTCCTCGGCGGTGAGATGGTCGCTGGTGGCGTGGGTCATCACCAGGTAGCTGCCCGAGGGCAGCGCGTCGCACAGCTTGCGCACCAGCTCGTAGGGGCCGTCGTCGTCGGTGATGAAGTGCATGATGGCCACCAGCATCAGTGCCACCGGCTGGTCCAGGTCGAGGACCTTGGCCAGGTCGGGGTGGGCGAGGATGCGGTCGGGCTCGCGGATGTCCGCGTCGAGGTAGGCGGTCGCGCCCTCCGGCGAGCTGTTGAGCAGCGCGCGGGCGTGCACCAGCACGATCGGGTCGTTGTCGACGTAGACGACGCGGGACTCGGGGGCGATATCCTGCGCGATCTCGTGCACATTGCCCGCGGTGGGCAGGCCTGCCCCGATATCGAGGAACTGCCGGACACCCGTGTCGGCCAGGTAGGCCACCACGCGCCGCAGAAAGCTGCGATTCTCCAGGGCGGCCAGGCGGACGGTGGGGAACGCCTCGGCCACCATATCGGCCGATTCCCGGTCCGCGGGGAAATTATCCTTACCGCCGAGCCAGTAGTCGTAGCGGCGCGCCGGATGCGGCTTGGATACGTCGATCCGCGAGGCTGTGGGGTCCGAGTTCACAACGCCCTCAATTCATCTCGACTATTGTCATCATGTCAGTTCGAGTTGCGAACCGGTAGCGATGGCGCCGTCGCGCCGTCCGGAAGGCTTCATCATGCCACTGCAGTACAGCCCATACGACTTCGACGTGCACCGCGACCCGTACCCGTACTACGCGCGGCTGCGGACCGAGGCGCCGGTCTACCGCAACGAGACCGACGACTTCTTTGCCCTCTCCCGGTATGCGGATGTCCTTGCCGCGCTGCGTGATTCGGCCCGATTCTCGAGCGCGAACGGTGCTATCCGGATGGAACCGGCGTTCTGGGGCCCGCAGGCCGAGCAGATGTTCTCCTTCGTCGCGATGGACCCGCCCCGGCACACCCGGCTGCGCGGACTGGTCGCGCGGGCCTTCACCCAGCACCGGGTGCAGGGGTTGGAACCCCGGTTACGTGAGATCGCCAAGGGGCTGCTGGCGCCCCTGCTCGAGCGCGGCAGCTTCGACATGATGACCGATTTCGCGGGCCCCTTCCCGACCGAGGTGGTCGCCGAACTGGTCGGTGTGCCCGAGCGGGACCGCGACATGCTGCGCGAACTCGGCATGGAAATCATGTATACCGACGAGGAATCCACGGATCTGCGGCCGGCGGCCGTGCAGGCGATCGGTGCGATCATCGGCTACTACACAGAGCTCACCATCGAACGGAGCAAGGATCGCCGCGACGATCTGCTCTCCGGGCTGCTCGACGCGGCCGACGGCGACGATCGGCTCACCCCCGAGGAGATCGTCGGGGTACTGATACTGCTGGTCGGCGCGGGCATCGAGACCACCATGCTGACCCTCGGCAACCTCTGGCACACCGCGTGGCAGCATCCCGATCAGCGCCGCAAAGCCTTCGACGGGCGCATCGACGCCTGGATCGCCGAGTCCATGCGCTACGAGCCGGCCAGCCAGACCGCGCTGCGCACGGCCACCGAGCCGTTCGAGCTCCACGGAGTGTCGGTCCCGGCCGGGGCGCGCATGCTGCTGCTGCTCGGCTCCGCCAACCGGGACCCCGCGGTCTTCGCCGACCCCGACACGTTCGACCTGGATCGGGACACCAGCGCGTCGCTGGTGTTCAGCAGCGGTCGCCACCACTGCCTCGGCGCAAATCTCGCGCAGCTGCAGCTGCGGGTCGCACTGGAGGAGATCGTCGACAAGGTCGCCGACTACGACATCGACCCCGACGGCCTGCGCCGCGTCCACGCCTCCAATACCCGCGGCTTCGCCGCCATGCCCACCACCGTCACGGCCCGCTGAGCGGACCGGGCGGGCACGTTCGCCCACCTACTCCCGATATCCGGAGCGGAGAGGAGGGCATCCATGACCCGTTACTGGCCCATAACTCGAGCAGCACTCACGATCGGCTCACCGTTCGGCCCACGCGAGGGCGGTTTCCACGCCGGGCAGGATTTTCCGGCGCCCGACGGGACGCCGATCTACGCGTGCGCAGGCGGCACTGTCCTGTTCCTCGGCGCTGCCGGCGGGTACGGCGAGTGGATCGTCATCGACCACCCGAGCGCCGACGGTGGTGGGGTGAGCGAATACGGACACATGTGGGACGCGAGCGCGGCCGGGCTGTCGGTCGGCGACCGCGTCGAGGCGGGGCAGCTGATCGCCTACGTCGGCAGCAACGGTGGATCCACCGGCCCGCACCTGCACCTGAGCGTCATGCCGCACGGGTACGACCCCGGCGCCAAGATCGACCCGCTGGGGTGGCTGCGCGGCGCCGCCTACCCCGCGGACTTCCTCTGGGGCCTCGGCGCGGACGAGCAGCGAGAACTGCTTGATCGGACCCGCGAGGTGTGGACGCAACTGTGCGGTCCGGACGGCCGCGGCTGGCAGCAGCTCGGGCAGGATGCGAACGGCCGCAACCGCACTGTCGTCGATGCGCTCGCGCAGGTACGGCACGCGGTGCAGTCGGGTTGACCGCGCTGTCCGCGGCGGGCAAGGTGAGCCGATGGGCAGTGAAGAGGTCCGCGCCGGGGTGACGCTGACCAATCTGGACAAGCCGTTGTTCGACGGCGCCGAGGCGACCAAGCGAGATCTGGTCGACTATCTGGAGGCCGTCGGTGATCGACTGGTGCGGCAGCTGCGCGACCGTCCGCTGTCGGTGGTGCGGGTACGGCCGGGGCAGCAGCCGTTCATGCAGAAGAACCTGCCCAAATACACCCCGGACTGGCTGCATCGGGTGACGGTGTGGGCCGAGAGTTCGCACCGCGAGGTGACCTACGCGCTGTGCGACGACGTCCGCACGCTGCTGTGGTTCGGCAATCAGCGCGCCGTCGAGTACCACACCACGCTGCTGCTCGCCGAGCACAGCAAGGGCCCGACCCATCTCGTGCTCGACCTCGATCCGTCGCCGGACCAGCCGTTCCGGCAGGCGGTGCTGGCCGCGAAGCTGATCCGCGCGGCGCTCGCCGACGACGGGCTGGCCGGTGCGGTGAAAACCAGTGGCGCCAAGGGGGTGCACGTCTTCGTGCCGCTGCGGCCCGGCCTGTCGATCGAGGACGTCGCGGCGGCCACCCGGGCGGTCGCGGCCCGCGCCGAGCGGCTCGACCCCGACCTCGCCACCACCGCCTTCATCCGCGAGGACCGTGGCGGGCGGGTGTTCCTCGACTCCACTCGCGCGGGCGGCGCGACCGTCGTCGCCGCGTACAGTCCGCGGATCCGGCCGGGTACCACGGTGTCGTTTCCGGTCGGGTGGGCCGATCTCGACAACGTCACGCCGCAGGATTTCACCGTTTGCACCGCACTGAACCGACTCGGTGAGCGCGACCCGTGGGCCGACGAGATGCCCGAACCGCAAACGCTGCCCGCCGATCTCATCGAGGAGGGCCACACCATTCCCGTCGCCCGGGTGCAAGCGATGCACGAAGGTAAGCGCCGGGCTCGCGCACGCCGGGAAAATCCGCAACCGGAGCAGTGAAGCTCGCCTTCGGGAATGTTCTGCGCACGCTCGATGGTTCCACCAATCCCAGCGCTCCGGCGCGGGATGTCGAGCTAGCAGAGAAGAGGGCAGCAATGCCGGTCAATGATCTACCTCGGGTCGAGCACAGGTTCGTCGAGGTCGACGGTGTTCGGGTGTTCTACCGGCAAGCCGGGCCCGACGACGCGCCGGTCCTGCTGCTACTGCACGGATTTCCGTCGGCGTCGCACCAGTTCCGTCGGCTGATCGACGCCCTCGGCGGCAGCTATCGGCTCATCGCGCCCGACTACCCTGGCTTCGGGCACACGGAAGCCCCGGACTCCTTCACCTACTCCTTCGAGCGGCTGGCCGACATCATCGAAGGGTTCCTGGAGCGGCTGGAACTCACGCGATTCTTCCTGTACGCCTTCGATTTCGGCGCACCGGTCGGCTTCCGCATCGCGACTCGGCACCCCGAATGGGTCGCCGGGCTCGTCATCCAGAACGGAAACGCCTACGAGGAGGGCCTTTCCGAGGGTGCGCGCGAATTCGTGGCCCTGCGGCCCGAGCAGCCCGAGGCAGAACCAACCATCCGGGACCTGCTCACCCTCCCCGGCACCCGCGGCCAATACGAACACGGCGTCCTCGATCCCGAACTCCTCGCCCCCGACGGCTGGACTCTCGACCAACACTTCCTCGACCTGCCCGGCCGCACAACAGCCCAGGTGGCGTTGGCCTTCGACTATCACACCAATGTCGAGCAGTACCCGCGGTGGCAGGAGTGGCTCCGCACGCACACCCCACCGACCCTGATCGTCTGGGGCCGCAACGACCCCTTCTTCCCCGAGCCAGGCGCGCACGCCTACCGCTACGACGTGCCCGACGCCGAACTCCACCTCTTCGACACCGGCCACTTCGCCCTCGAAGACAAGCTCCCCGAGATCGCCCCGCTCATCGCCGACTTCCTGGACCGGCACTGGCCGAAAGACTGACCGCCCAACGGTTTTCAGTCGGGCAGCACGAGGCCCGCAGCGGGCGCGGTGGCGTCGATCAGGTAGCCGACGATGGCGTCCCTGGTGCGACCGGGACCCATGAACGACGTGTGCCCGTCGCCGTCGCGGGTCAGCAGCACGGCGCCGCGGATCTGGGTCAGCATCAGCTGGGCCCAGCCGTAGGACGTCGACGGGTCGTGGGTGGCGTTGACGATCAGTGGCGCGATGGTGGGTTCGGCGATGGTCTCCCGCGCGGGATTGGCTCGGGCAGGCCAGCCCTGGCACCGCGCGAGGTACCGGTAGGACTGGCTGACGCCCCGGGTGTGCGGTGCGATGGTGGCGAGCAGAGTCTGCTGGGCTTTCAGCGCGGGGTAAGTATCGAAATCGGGCCGGAAGTCCGCACAGCCGACGCCCAGGTCGGCGTGGTTGCTGTCCGCGGTGAAGGCGGTCGCGGCGAAGCCGCTCGCGTCACCGTTGCGTGCCTGGTCGAGCCGGGCGGACAGACCGGGCCAGCCTTCGTCGCCGATATTCGGGATGGGATCTCGGGACAGCAGCCTGCCTTGGAGATTGGTCAGCAGGTCGTCGCTGGTGACCTCGCCGCGGCACTCGCCCGTGCGCAGGCACGTCGGCGCGGGCAGCGGGTGCTGCTCCGCCCTGGTGACCAGATCGTCGAGGACCCGCGACGGATCCGGTTCGCGCACCGCGCATTCGGCCGCGGTGCGACACCACGCCGCGAAGCGATTCCAGCTGTCCTCGATCGCGACGGATTCGTAGAAGCTCATGGTGCTCGTCGGCTGGGAGTGCACGAGCGCGCCGTCCAGTGCCAGGGCACGGCTCTTGTCGGGGAACAGGCGGGCATACTCCGCGCCGATCTCGGTGCCGTAGGACAGGCCGAGGTAGGTCAGCGGCGCCCCGCCGAGGCGTTGGCGCAGCACCTCGAGATCGCGGGCGACGCTCACCGTGTCCACGTGGTCGAGCAGGTCACCGGTCCGCCGGCGGCAGGTGTCGCCGAACGCGCGGTTCGCCGCGACCATCTCGTCGAATTCCTGCTGGCTGCGCGGGAATTGGCGGGGCAGTCGGTTGGCCAGGTCGGGATCGCACTGGATGGACGGCCGACTGGTGCCGACACCGCGCGGATCGAACCCGATCAGATCGAAACGCTGCCGCAGCCCGCCGGGGAACAGACCCGGCTCGGCGCCTTCGAGGGCGACGAACTGCGTGCCCGCGCCGCCGGGACCGCCGGGGTTCACGACCAGGTCCCCGATCTTGTGCGCCGGATCGGTCGCGGCCAGTCGATTGATCCCGACCTGAATCTTCGTCCCGCCCGGGTTGTTCCAGTCCAGCGGCACATCGATGCTCGCGCACTGGACCGCGGAGCCCGAACCCGGTGGACAGGCACTCCACTCGATCGGCTGCCGATTCTCCGCCGCGGATTTGCCCGACGTGTCGTCGGCCCCGCAGCCGACGCAGACTGCGACGACTGCGGTTACGCAGAGGGCTAGGCGTGCCGCGGTCGAAATACCCATCGCGGGTACACCTCCATGTCTGTGATCACTGGGGCGGCCTACCGCCGGTTGTCCGCGCACTCAGCGGGTGAGCGGGAGCATCGGCAGGATGGCCTCGGTCAGTTCGTCCGGTGGTGCGGGCATGAGCTGGAGGTCGCGCTCGTCGGTCCAGGCGTAGTGGCGCAGGGTGTTGAACTGCGCGACGAAGTGATCGCGCCAGGCTTGCGCGCCGAAGTTCATCGCGGTGTTCACCTGGAGCCAGCCGCTGGTGCTGAAGTTGACTGAACCCTCCCAGCACTGCGGGCCGCTCGGGGTGTCCACGACGAGTCCCTTGGTGTGGCAGATGTATTTTCGGCCGCTGGTGCTGGTGCCGATGGTGACCTCGACTCCGGCATCGACCAGCCGCTGCACGATCGGTTTCGCCGAGCGGCCCGAGGACTGGGTGTGGTCGAGGTACAGATGCAGTGGCACGCCGCGCCGGTGCGCCGCGAGCAGGTTGTCGGCGGCATCGGTCAGGGTGAAACCGTAGGCGATCAGCCAGGTTTCGCCCGGCGCGGCGACCAGCTCCAGGAACCGGTGCTCGGCCTCGGCGTGGTCGTCGGGCATCAGATAGCACGTCATCGGACCATCGATCACGAAGGGCATGTGCGCACCGTACCGGCGGGCGCCGCGCCGGGGTCGGAGGCGGCGACGCGCAAGTCGGCGCCACCCCGGCTAGCCGGCGCTGCCGACGGCGGTGCGGACGAACCCATCCGCACCCGCGAGCAGCCTGCGGGCCGCCGCAACGTCGACACCGGCCAGCTGCATGACGATCGCGGTCTTCGGGTGTCCGTCGGCCGCGTCCAGCAATGCGGCGGCGGTGACCGGGTCGACACCGGTGGCGTCTTCGATGATGCGACGGGCCCGGTCGACCAGCTTGGCGTTGGTGGGCTTCACGTCGACCATGCGGTTGCCGTAGACCTTGCCCGACTGCACCATGGTTGCGGTCGAGAGCATGTTGCAGACCATCTTCTGCGCGGTGCCCGCCTTCAACCGGGTCGATCCGGTCAATACCTCTGGGCCCGTGTCGATTTCGATACCGACGTCGGCGTGCTCGCTCAGCTCGGCATGGCGATTGCAGGAGACGCCGACGGTGGCGGCGCCGATCGATCGGCCGTGCCGCAGTGCCCCGATCGCGTACGGGGTCCGGCCGCTGGCCGCCAGCGCCACGATCACGTCGTCGGCGGTCAGGTCGATATCGGCGAGATCCGCGACGGCGAGCGCGGGGTCGTCCTCGGCGCCCTCCACCGCGTGCGCGAACGCCGCGGCACCACCGGCGATGATCCCGATGACCTCATCGGGGGCGGTGCCGAAGGTCGGCGGGCACTCGACCGCGTCGAGCACACCGAGCCTGCCGCTGGTCCCCGCGCCCACGTAGATCAACCGGCCGCCGGTCCGGCGGGCCGCGACGATCAGCTCCACCGCTCGGGCGATCTCGGGGATCGCCTGGGCCACCGCGGCAGCCACCACGGCATCCTCGGAATTCATGGTGCGCAACAGCTCGTCCACGGTCATGGAGTCGAGTGCGGCGGTCCGCGGATTGGCTTCCTCGGTGCTCAGTGTGCTGATGTCACTCATGGCTGCGCCTCCTGTGTCCATGCGGGAACTACGGTCGAACGAGTGGTGTGGTCCCGACCGAGTCGCGACTACCGGTGCGGCCGCATCGCCGATCAGCGTGCTCGGCTCCCTCACGGTGCCTTCCGCACCGTGCGCGAGATCCGGCGATCCGCTACCGCGTCATAGGTCCGCCGCAGCGCCACCGCGGCCGACGGCGTGCGCTGCAGGACGCCGATGTAGAGCGCGTCGACAATGAGGAGCTGGCTCATCCGGCTCGCCATCGCGGCGGAGCGGAAACCGTCCTCGCGCCCGGCGACGAGCACCGTGTGCGTGGCCGCCCGAGCCAGCCTGGACTGTGCGCCCGCCGTGACGGCGACCGTCGTGGTCCGCCTGCCACCGGCGCGGTCGACGGCGTCGATGATGGCGGCGGTCTCGCCGGAATGGGAGAAGGCGATGATCACGTCGTCGGCCTCGAGCAGGCTGGCCTGCACGAGCGCGTCGTCTTCGGAAGTGCAAGCGACACACCACATGCCGATCCGGGTCAGCTTCTGACCCATGTCCATCGCGACCAGCCCGGAGGCGCCGATGCCGATGAGCTGCACCCGCCGCGCCCGCACCAGGGCGTCGACGACCGCCGCCATGGTCGACGGGTCGGCCAGGTCGGCGGTGGCCACCATGCCCTCGGTCTCGAAGGCGGTGAGCTTGTGCAGCACCTTCGCCAGGGGGTCGTCGGCGTCGATGTCGGTGGCGAACACCGGCGAGCCGTCGTCCTTGCTGGTCGCCGCCAGCGCCAGGCGCAGCTGCGGATAGCCTTCGTAGCCAAGGGCTTTGGACAACCGGACGACCGCGGACGTGCTGGTGGAGGCGCGCTCGGCGAGCTCGCTCACGGTCAATTGCGCTGCGGCGGCGGGGTCGTCGCGGATCACCTGGGCGACCCGCAGCCCGGTGGGGGTCAGCCGGGGGATCGCCCCGAGCAGGCGAGTGCGGACGTCGTCACCCTCGTTCATGGTTCTCCAACCTGAGCTGTCGCGGTGCCGCGCCGGGAGATTCGGGCAGTCTCAGCGGGGCGGCACCTGGCGTGATCGAACCGAGCACCCGCGCCTGCGTCGCGCCGGTGCACACCGCGTCGGTGCCGGCGAGTCCGTGCACGGTGAGGAATCCGAGCACGGCGAACGCGGCGGCTTCTTTGGCGGCGGACGGCAGACCGAGCTCGTCGGAGGTGCACAGGCTGGTGTTACCCAGCCGTTCGCCGAGCATGCTCAGCAGGGTCGGATTTCGGGTACCGCCGCCCGAGGCGATGACTTCGTCGGGTGCGAAAGGCGCCAGTGCGTCGGCGATGGTCTGTGCGGTCAGCGCGGTCACGGAGGCGACGATATCGTCCGCAGGCAGGGGGTTGTCCCGCAGCACACGCTCGAGGTAGGCCCGGTTGAACAGCTCCTTACCGGTCGTCTTCGGCGGCGTTGCCTGGTAGTAGCTGTCGGCCAGCAGGGTTTTCAGCAGTCGCTCGTCGATCCGGCCGCGGGCCGCGCGGTGGCCGTCCTGATCGATATGTTCGGTGCCATCGGTCGCCAGTTCGACGGCAGCGTCGATCAGCGCGTTGCCGGGGCCGGTGTCGAAGGCGACGGGGGTGTCACCCGTGACGGTCGCGTTGGCGATGCCGCCGATATTGAGCGCGGCCGACCGCCCGGGCCTGCCCGCGAGCCACAGCAGGTCGAACAGCGCGACCAGCGGCGCACCCTGGCCGCCCGCGGCGATGTCGCGCGAGCGGAAGTCGCTGACGACGGGCAGTCCGGTCTGTTCGGCGATCCAGGCAGGCTGGCCGAGTTGCAATGTGCCGCAGGTTCGTCCGTCGGCCACCCAGTGGTACACCGTCTGTCCGTGCGACGCGACGAGATCCGCGGTGCCGCCGCATAATTCGCGCACCGCCGCAGCCGCGGCGGCGGCGAACTCCTGCCCGATCGCGGTATCGAGCCTGCACACCGTAGCCAGGTCGACCATGCCCGGCGGCAGTGCGGCGATCAGTTCGGCGCGTAGCCGATCGGGGTAGGGGCGGCTCAGCAGCCCGAGCACCGCTACGTGAATAGTGCTGTCCCGCAGGTAGATATCCGCGCCCACCGCGTCGATCGCGTCATGCGAGGTACCCGACATCAAGCCGATGACGCGCACTAGGCCACCGCCTCGACCGGTTCCGGCGGCTTGGGCGCCTGCGCCGGATGGAAGCGGCTCGCGATGCCGCCGACCACCAGCGTGACCAGCACGCCGATCGGCACCAGCCACTGCGCCGCGATCCCCTTCTCGACCACCTTGCCCGCCACGGTGACGTCGATCTTGACCACCCGCACGATGAACGTCATCACGATCACCGTCACCACGAAGGCGAGCACCGCGTCGAACTGGTTGGCCCGCTTGACCAGCCTGCCCAACAGGAAGGCGCCGAGCAGTGCACCGTAGGTGTACCCGGCAATGGTCAACGCGGTGAGGTATACGTTGCCGGTGGTCGCGCTGAAGCCCATGGCGCACAACGCCATCAGCACCGCCCAGACGAGCGTCATGTAGCGCGCGAGCTTGAGCAGGGACTGATCGGAGATCTCGCGTGCGGAGAAGCTGCGGATGATGTCGGCGACGGTCGAGTTCGCCATCGAGTTCAGCGTCGAGGACAGCGTACTCATCACGGCGCCGAGGATTCCGGCGACCAGCAGCCCGGACACCACCACCGGCAGGCCGTTCAAGATGAAATCGGGGTACAGACCGTCAGAGCTGGTCAGTCCCAACTCCTTTGGCGACTTGCCCTCGTTGTACGACCACAGCAGCGCGCCGACCAGGGAGAAAGCCGCGAACTGGATGGCTACGACAACGCCGGAGCCGATCATCGCCTTCTGGCTGTCCCGAAGCGAGCGCGTCGACAGAATTCGCTGCACGATCAGCTGGTCGGAACCGTGCGAGGCCATCGCGAAGATCGCGCCGCCGAGGATCGCGGTCGGCAGCGCGAAGGTATTGGTGAGGATGTGCGCGATACCGAAATCGGTATCGAAAATTCGGAACTTGCCGCCCGCCCACGCATCCGACCAGCCGGAGACGCCGACCCGGCCGCTGAGCACGCAGATCGCGATGAGTGCGCCGGCGAGGTAGAGCGCCATCTGTACGGCGTCGGTCCAGATGACCGCCTTGATGCCGCCGAGGTAGGTGTATGCCACCGTCACCAGCATGAGCACGATGATGATGACGTCGTAGCCGATGTCGAGCCCGTACCCGCTCAGCAGCAAACTGATCGGGATGGCGGCGGCGAATACCCGCACACCATCGGCGAGCAGCCGGGTGAAGACGAAGGTCACCGACGCGACACCCTGCAGGTAGCGGCCGAAGCGCAGCTCGAGATACTGGTAGGCGCTGACAAACCCGCCGCGCTTGTACAGCGGGATCAAGGCGGTCGCGACGATCGTGCGGCCGATGATGTACCCGATGGCCAGTTCGACGTTGCCGAAGGCCTGGTCGGTGTAGGCGCCGCCGGGGATCGAGATGACGGTGAGCACGCTGGTCTCGGTCGCCACCACGGAGAAGCAGACCGTCCACCACGGCATCTTGCCTTCGCCGACGAAGTAGTCGCTGCTGGACTTCTGCTTACCGGACAGGCGAAGGCCGATCCAGGCGATAACGATGAGGTAGACGACGATGACGGCGACGTTGAGTGCGTTCATCGCAGCTCCTCGGTAACGCGGCGAGCGGAATGCAAGTAAGTGTCAGGGCATGTGCATGTTCTGTCAATGAGTGTCACGTGATTCGCACCACCAATGTTTCCAGGGCCGTTGTCAGGTCGACGGCGAGCAGCGCGGCACCGTCGATCGGGCCGCCGCGGGCGGGTCGGCGGTCGACCACCTGCGCTATCGCCGCGTCGAGTGGGTCGAGCAGGGCCGCGCCGAGGTTGGCCAGCCCGCCGGTGATCGCATAGGGCACCGGTGGCCGCATGCCGGACCGTTCGATGGTGGCCAGGACGGTGCGCGCGAGTGCGTGTCCGGCCGCGGTCATGATGGCGGCGGCGGTGTCGTCCGTTGCGGCGGCCGCGGCGACGACGGGGGCGAAGCGCGCCGCCAGCAACGCCGGATTTTCGTGCTGGCCAAGGTGTTTCGGCAGCTCGGGAAGGGTGACACCGTAATGCTCGGCGGCGTGCGCGGCGAGTTCGGTAGGTGCCGCGCGCCCGTCGTACGCGCGCAGGGCGGCCCGCAACCCCTCGGTGCCGATCCATGCGCCACCACCCTCGTCGCCGAGCAGTGGGCCCCAGCCGTCGGTCCTGGTGAATCGTCCCGCGGCGTCGACCGCGGTGGCCACGGCGCCCGTTCCCGCGGTCAGGACAACGCCCGGCGCGCCGCCGAGTGCCCCGGCGTGTGCGGTGACGGCGTCGGAGGTGACGGCGACCGCTTGCGCGCCCGGCAGATCGGCCAGTTGACGTGCGAGCAGTGCGGCGGCGTCCGGGGCGGCGGCGGCACCCGCGGCGCCGATGCACAGGGTGAAGGTGGTCCCGGTGAGCGCTATCCGATCGATGACGGCGCGAATCGCCTGCTCTGCCGCCGCGACTCCGCCCGCATTGGCCAGTCCGGGGGAGCCGGGCCCCTCGGCGGTGCGCGTCTGGCGTCCGTCGAGCCGGAGGGATCCTCGACAGCCCGTTTTGCCGAGGTCGATGGCGAGCACGTGGTCGGTCATGCCGACCATCCTCGCGCGATCAGGCGCTTTTGTGGCGCCCAGTTGCGCACCGCTCAGCGAGGCTGGGCCCATGGCGAGCCGCACCGGGACCGGGCCGGTGTTTCGACCGGTGGACGCGCACGACCGTGCGGCGCGCACGCGTCCGCCGAGGTCAGCGAATTATGGTGTGGAATAACCGATCAGGGCGCCGATGCCCGCGCCGATGGGGATCGTCACCAGGGCGCCGACGCCGCCGAGGAAGAAGCCGATCACCGCGCCGATGCCCGCGCCGATGAGGGCGCCGACGCCCGCGTTGTACTGCTTGCGGGCGATGGTCTCGTCTTGCGCGTCGACGAGTTGTGCCAGGTGGGCACTGGTTTCCGGGGCGCTGACCGGTGTCATTGTCACCGTGCGTCCGGTGTCACTGATCTGTGGCCGCAGGGCGAAGGTGCGGCCGTCGGCGGTGAAGGACGTGGGTAACGTGACGACGACGTTGCCCGCGTTGTCGGTCAGGGTGACCGCGGCGGCGTCCCTGGTCAACGCGAACGCGCCTGCCTCGACGGTGGTGATCACCCCCGTGCCGTCGGTGGCCGTGGTGTATCCGATGCCATGATCGACGCTTGACACGCTGACCTGGGCCGATGGTTGCGCTAATGGTTGAGCGTTGACAATTCCCGCAGTGATTCCGGTGGCCCCCACTGCGAGAAGGGCGGTGGCAAATCCTTTGACTTTCATCGTGTTTCCCCACATGTTCTTCTCGGCCACGACAGCCGATACGTCCCGTGAAGCCGGATCAGGCCACCTCTATTCTCGCTTCGCGACCTGCGTAGAGTGATCGATTCCGCGAATTCCGCGCAACGAAATCCGGTGAATTTGCTGGCTGCCGAATCGATTAGGGCGCTGCGGGTGCGCCGCCACCGCTCTGCACGGCGGTGTAGGCGCGGCCGGCCCGGTCTCGCTGAGCGAAAGCGAAATCGGCAGGGCTGCTTTCGTGAGTTGCTGCCGTGATGCTGGAAGCCGGCGAAGCGGCTGCGTCTGCCGCTGTCAGCGGCGCGCCTGCCCACGGCCGGGCCGGGCGGCGGCCTGCTCGAATCGCCGGGAGACGTCGATCTCATGACAGCGCTCGCCGGAATCGCTACTGTCCGAGGACATTCACGGCAGACCGTGTCGGCACGCGCTGGTGACCTCACGCGTGTCGCGGGTGCTGCCCCTGCTCGACCTGGGGAGAACGCAGTGAGATTCACCAGAGCCGGTGCGCTGACGGCGGCATTGTTACTGGCCACAAGCCTGGGACTGGCCGGCTGTTCGTCGGACGACAGTACCGACGCAGGCATCGTCACGACCAATATCACCGAGCCGCAGAACCCGCTGTTGCCCGCAAGCAACAACGACAACAGCGGCAGCCGCATCGTCGACCGGATCTTCGCCGGGCTGAAGTATTACGACGCCAACGGTGTGGCGCACAACGATATGGCGCAGTCCATCGAGACGTCGGACCGCAAGAACTACACGATCACCATCAAGCCGGACTGGACGTTCACCGACGGCACACCGGTCACGGCGAAATCCTTTGTCGACGCGTGGAACTACGGTGCGCTCAGCACCAACGCGCAGCTGCAGGGCTACGTTTTCTCGAGCGTCGTCGGCTACGACGAGGTCGCCGCGGAAAAGCCCGCGGCACAGACGATGTCGGGCCTGAAGGTGGTCGACGACCGCACCTTCACCGTCGCCCTGAAGAGCCCGTCGATCGACTTCGAGCTCGCGCTCGCGTTCACCCCGTTCTATCCGCTGCCCGAGGCGGCGTTCAAGGACATGAAGGCGTTCGGCGAGAACCCGATCGGCAACGGGCCGTACAAGCTCGCGCGCACCGGCGCCTGGGAGCACAACGTCAAGGTCGACCTGGTGCCGAACCCGGACTACAAGGGTGCGCGCCCGGCCAAGAACAAGGGTCTGCGGATGGTGATGTACCAGTCGTTCGACACGGCCTACGCCGACCTGATCGCGGGCAACCTCGACACCCTCGACACCATCCCGGACAGCGCGCTCGCCTCCTACAAGCAGGACCTCGGCGATCGGGCGATCACCAAGCCGACCGCGCAGAACCAGCACATCAGCAGCCAGACCAACATCCCGCACTTCGCGGGCGAGGAAGGGGTGCTGCGGCGCAAGGCGCTCTCGCTGGCGATCAACCGCGAGCAGATCTGCGCGAACATCTTCCACGGCACCAGGATCCCGTCGCGCGACTTCACCGCGATCACGCTGCCCGGCTTCCGGGGCGACCTGCCGGGCTCGGAGGTTCTGCGGTACAACCCGGAGGAGGCGAAGAAGCTGTGGGCGCAGGCCGACGCGATCTCGCCGTGGTCGGGTCGCTACGAGATCGCCTACAACTCCGACGGTGGCCATCAGGCTTGGATCGAGGCGGTGGCCAACAGCATCAAGAACACCCTCGGCATCGAGGCGATCGGCGCGCCGTACCCGACGTTCAAGGACGTGCGGTCGGCGATCACGTCGCGGACGATCGGTAAGGCGTTCCGCTACGGCTGGCAAGGCGACTACCCGACGATGCTGCAGTTCCTCACCGCGCAGTACTACACCGGCGCGGGTACCAACAACGTCGACTACAGCAGCCCCGAGTTCGACAAGCTCATCGACGCCGCGCTCGCCGCGCCGACGCTGGAGGAGTCCTACAAGTTCGTGGCGCAGGCGCAGACCCTGCTGTTCAAGGACATGCCCGATATCCCGGTGCTCGATTTCATCGCCACCGCGGGGCTGGGCGAGAAGGTGAAGGCCGAACTGGCCTGGAACGGCCAGTTCGATTTCGAGAATATCGAGAAGTAAACGCGTGATCCGCCGCGCCGCCGGGGACGGCGGCGCGGCGCACGGGTGTGCCCCGCTGCCGGTCCGCACCGGTCCGGGTAGGCTGACCCGTCGATCGGACACGCGCGCGTATAACGAGGTGGTGGCGGAATGAGTGAACGGGTATCCGAATCCGTGACGGGGACAACAACGGTCGCCGTCACGGTGCCCGCATCGCCGGAACAGCTGACGATGCTGCGCGCCCTCGCCGAGACCGTGCTGCTGATCGCCGATTTCGGGCTCGACGAGGTCACCGATATCCGTCTGGCGCTCGACGAGATCGCGACCGTGCTGATGCAGGACGCCGCGCCGGGGTCGACCATCGATTGCGCGTTCAGCTACCGCGAAGGCGTGCTCAATGCCACCATCCGCGCGGTGGGCACGTCCGACGCCGAGGTCGGGTCCGGCAGCTTCGGCTGGCACATCGTGCAGACGCTGACCGACTCGGTCACGGCGACCAGGGCGCCGTTCGACGCCGCCGTCTCCGGGTACCCGACTGTCGTCGACTTCGTCTGGGCCCGGGGCGACCTCGATGAACAATGACGCGTCAGCGTCGGGCGTGGACCATGAGCCGCGCCGACGTGGTGGGGACAGCTACGACAATATCGAGCCCCTGTTCGTCGAGCTGAGCGAGCTCGACGCCGACGACCCGCGCCGCGCCGCCGTGCGCGAGGAGCTGATCGGCCGCTGCCTGCCGCTGGCCGAGCACATCGCCCGCAAGTTCACCGGCCGCGGCGAGAACTTCGACGACCTGCTGCAGATCGCCCGTGTCGGCATGGTCGCCGCGGTGGACCGTTTCGACGCCTCGCACGGCTCGCCGTTCCTGGCCTTCGCGGTGCCGACCATCATGGGCGAGGTGCGCCGCCACTTCCGCGACTACACCTGGTCGGTGCGCGTTCCGCGGCGGCTCAAGGAGATTCAGCAGACCATCGCCCCCGCCATCGAGACGCTCGCGCAGCGGCTCGGCCGGATGCCCAAGGCCCGCGAGATCGCCGACGAACTCGGCGCCGACCTGGTCGAGGTCACCCAGGCGCTGATCGCCCGCAACGCCTACCAGACCTCCTCGATCGATGTGGGTCTGGACAGCGACGACGACAACGCGCCGCGGTCGCCGCTGGACACCCTGGGCGCCGAAGAGCCGGAATACCAGACGGTCGAGGACTACCTCGCGGTGAAACCGCTCATCGCGGCGCTGCCTGAGCGCGAGCGTCAGGTGCTGATCATGCGGTTCTTCGAATCCAAGACCCAGGATCAGATCGCCGCGCAGCTCGGCGTCTCCCAGATGCAGGTATCGCGCATCCTGTCGAAAACGCTGAGTACGTTGCGGGAACAGGCACTGCGCGACTGACGTTGTCGGCGCGTCCGGCACCGGGCGTGTCGCCCTACTCGGTGGTGGCGGGCTACCGTTGTCCGGTAGCCGACCGACGAAGGGGAATGCCTTGAGCAGCGACAACGCGACCCGTCTCGCGGTGCTGATCGACGCCGACAACGCCCAGCCCGGCATCGCCGACGGGTTGCTGGCCGAGGTGGCCAAGTACGGGACGGCGCACGTGAAGCGGGCCTACGGCGACTGGACCAGCACCAACCTGAAGGGGTGGAAGGATCAGCTGCTCGCGCAGTCGATCCAGCCGATCCAGCAGTTCGGCTACACCACCGGCAAGAACGCCACCGACTCGGCGATGATCATCGACGCGATGGACCTGCTCTACACCGGCAACCTCGACGGCTTCGTGATCGTCTCCAGCGATAGCGATTTCACGCGTCTGGCCAGCCGCATCCGCGAATCCGGGCGCACCGTCTACGGATTCGGCCAGCACAAAACCCCGAAACCCTTCGTCGCCGCCTGCGACAAGTTCATCTACACCGAAAACCTCACCGGCACAACGGAAGAGTCGCCGACGCCGACCCGCCGCACCGCCGCCAACCAGCTCAAGGGCGACGCCAAACTGATGAACTTACTCCGCAACGCCGTGGACGCCGCCTCCGACGACTCCGGCTGGGCCACCCTCTCCAGCGTCGGCTCCATCATCAACAAACAGCGCCCCGACTTCGACCCCCGCACCTACGGCTACAGCAAACTAGGCGAACTCTTCGCCGCCACCACCCTTTTCGACCTGGACACCCGCAGCCCCGGCGAAGGCAAACAAGCCGTCACCTACGTCCGCGACCTCCGCCACCGCCCACCCACGAAATAGCAGGTTCTCGACCTCGTCAGCCGCGGCTGCACAGTGATCGTGGTCAGCGTGCCCAATGAACTCACTACGCCACCATCGACCGCACGGCGCTACTGAGTGCGTCGACGGTCTCGTGAATTCGATGCGGCAGGGCGGTTCAGCGTTCGAGAGGGATGGGGCGGTTGTCGGCGCGGCGGCGGCGGGGTGGGGTGCGGTCGTTGATCGCTTCGCCGACCATGGTGCGGACGGCGTCGCGGAGGCCGTAGAGGGGGTGGTTGGGGGCGGGGCCGGCGCCGGGGTCTTCGCGGAGTTCTTTCATGAGGGACCAACAGAGGGCGAGCATGACGAGGACGAAGGGGAGGGCGACGAGGATGGTGGCGGTTTGCAGGGAGTTGAGGCCGCCCGCGACCAGCAGGACGGCGGCCACCGAGGCCATCAGGATGCCCCAGGTGATGACCAGCCAGGAGGGCGGATTGAGGGCGCCTCGGCTGGTGAGCGAGCCCATGACGAGGGAGGCGGAGTCGGCGCTGGTGACGAAGTAGGTCATCACCAGGATCATCGACACCCAGGAGGTGATGGTGCCGCCGGGCAGCGCGTCGAGCATGTCGAACAGCGAGGCCTCGGCGTCGGCGGCGTTCGCGGTGAGATCGGCGACGCCGCTGGTAGTCAACCGGATGGCGCTGCCGCCCATGATGCAGAACCACACCACGGTCACCCCGCTGGGCACCAGCAGCACCCCGATGAGGAATTCGCGGATGGTGCGCCCGCGCGAGATGCGTGCGATGAAGGTGCCAACGAACGGCGCCCAGGACAACCACCACGCCCAGTAGAAGATCGTCCAGGAACCGAGCCAGGCCGGGTCGGCGTAGGCGCCGGTCCGGGTGGCCATCGGCAGCAGATTGGTCAGGTAGTTGCCGATACTGGACGGAATGCTGTCGAGCACATACACCGTCGGCCCGAGCACGAACACGAACAGCAT
Organism: Nocardia sp. NPDC052316; assembly: GCF_044547795.1. Taxonomy (NCBI): domain Bacteria; kingdom Bacillati; phylum Actinomycetota; class Actinomycetes; order Mycobacteriales; family Nocardiaceae; genus Nocardia; species Nocardia sp. NPDC052316. The sequence goes on along the minus strand of NZ_JBIUBB010000001.1, from coordinate 24,708 downwards.
GAGCAGCCCGGCCAGCAGAATATTGACGGTGGACAGCCACTTGACGCCCTTGTGCAGCCCCGAGAACGCGGACAGCACAAAGGCGGCGCTGAGCGCACCGATGATGATCAGCTGCACCGTCACCGTGTCCGGCGCACCCGCGGTGAGCTGCAGACCCTTCGCGACTTGTAGCGCGCCGAGGCCGAGACTGGTTGCCGTGCCGAAGACGGTGGCGAATACCGCGAGTAGATCGATGGCCTGCCCCGCCCACCCCTGCGCGCGGCGCTCGCCGAGCAGCGGCACGAATGCGGCGGACAGCCGATTGCCGCGCCCTTTCCGAAAACCGGCGTAGGCCAAGGCAAGTCCGACGATGCCGTAGATCGCCCACGGCGTGAGGGTCCAGTGGAACAGCGAATACTGCAGTGCCGCACTGGCTGCCGCGGTGGTCTGCGGTTCGATCCCGGTCGACGGCGGTGGCTCGACGAAATGCTGCAGCGGTTCGCCGACCCCGTAGAACATCAACCCGATGCCCATGCCCGCGCTGAACATCATGGCGATCCAGGCGAGATTGCTGAACTCCGGTTCGGCGTCGTCCTTTCCGAGCCGGATCCGCCCGAAGCGACTGACCGCGATCACCACGCAGAGCACCAGGAAGACGTCGGCGGAGACCACGAAAAGCCAGTCGAAGTTGCCGAGCACCCAGTCCAGCGCGGTCTTCGACGCGGAGCCGAAGCTGTCCTTGCCGAGGGCCGCCCAGCCGACACCGGCGATCACCGTGGCGATGCCGACGCCGATGAGGCGGAGATCGGGTCCGGTCGAGGTCTGGTCTGTGTCGGTAGCCATCACCTTCAACTATCGCGGGTAACGGCCGATTAGCCGAATGGACGCGCCGCGCCCGTGTGACGGTCCGGGCGGCGAGGTCTGTACTTTTCAAAGGGATCCGCGCCGGTCCCGGCGCGCAACGATCGCGTGACCGGAGGCTTCGACATGTTCACCACCAGGCCGACTTTGCGGGGCACATTCGGGATGGTGTCGTCCACCCACTGGCTGGCGTCGCAGTCCGCGATGGCCGTGCTCGAACGCGGCGGCAACGCCTACGACGCGGCGGTGGCCGCCGGATTCGTGCTGCACGTGGTGGAACCGCACCTCAACGGGCCCGCGGGTGAGGCGCCGATGCTCCTCGCCCCGGTGGGTGAACCGGTCCGCGTGCTGTGTGGGCAGGGGCCCGCGCCCGCCGGCGCGAGCGCCGCGCACTATCGCGGGCTCGGACTCGAATTCATCCCGGGCACCGGGCCGTTGGCGGCCGCGGTACCCGGTGCGTTCGATGCCTGGATGGTGTTGCTGCGTGATTACGGTACGCGGTCGCTCGCCGAGCTGCTCAGCTTCGCCATCGGTTACGCGCGGGACGGTCACCCGCCCGTCCCGCGCGTGCGGCAACAGGTGGAGGAGGTCCGCGAGCTCTTCACCACCGAGTGGACATCCTCGGCCGAGGTCTATCTGCGCGACGGCGTCGCACCGAAACCCGGTGCGTTGTTCCGCAATCCGGCGCTGGGCCGGACGTGGCTCCGGTTGATCGACGAAGCCGTCGCCGAGGGCGGTGGCGACCGGGTGGCGGAGATCGAAGCGGCCCGGCGGATCTGGCGCAGCGGCTTCATTGCCGAGGCGATGCTGCGGCAGTCGGCGCGGCCCACCCTCGACACCAGCGGCGAGCGGCACGTCGGCACCCTGACGGCGGCGGACCTGGCCGGCTGGTCGGCGACCTACGAGGCGCCAACGACCTACGACTGGCACGGCTGGACGGTGTGCAAGATGGGGCCGTGGAGTCAGGGACCGGTCTTCCTGCAGCAACTTGCTCTGCTGCCCGCCGAACTACCGGCCTATGGCTCCGCCGAGTATGTCCATCTGCTCATCGAGGGCGGCAAACTGGCCATGGCCGACCGCGAAGCCTGGTACGGCGACGTGCCCGATGTGCCGGTGCCCGTGCTGCTTTCGGCGGAGTACAACGCGCAGCGGCGCACACTGATCGACGCGACGGCGTCCCGCGAACTGCGTCCCGGCAGCCCGGACGGGCGTACGCCACTGCTCAGCTCACACATCGGCGGCTCGGGTCCGGTGGCCGACGAGCCGGGCGCGGGGGAGCCGTCACTGGCCAGCGCAGGTGAAACACGAGGCGACACTTGCCATTTCGACATCGTCGACCAGTGGGGCAATATGATCTCGGCGACGCCGAGCGGTGGTTGGCTGCACTCCAATCCCGTCATCCCGGAGCTGGGCTTCCCGCTCGGCACCCGCCTGCAGATGGCCTGGCTGGACGAGGGACTGCCGAACACCCTGGTACCCGGTCATCGTCCGCGCACCACTCTGACGCCGACCTTGGCTCTGCGCGACGGCGTTCCCGTGCTCGCCTTCGGCACGCCCGGCGGTGACCAGCAGGACCAGTGGCAGTTGCACTTCTTCCTGTCCGTCGCCTACGGCGGCCTGGATCTGCAAGCCGCGATCGACGCGCCGAACTGGCACGGCACGTCCTTCCCGAGCTCGTTCTACCCGCGGGACATGGAGCCGGGCGGTGTCGTCGTCGAGTCCAGGATCGGCGAGTCGATCATCGATGACCTGCGCCGACGTGGCCACGACGTCACCGTCGGCGAACCGTGGTCGGAGGGTCGGCTGTGCGCCGTGGCCCGCGACCCGGAGTCGGGCGTGCTGTCCGCCGCCGCGAACCCCCGCGGCATGCAGGGCTACGCCGTCGGGCGCTGAATGCCCGCACCACGTCGACTATTTCGGGGCGCTGACCTCCAGCTCGCGGAGCCCGGGATGGACGGCTGGATCCGCCGCTGTGACGCTCAGTCGGATGTAGCGGGTGGCGATCGGACTCGCGGACGTGCCGGTTGCCGGGTCGACGGTGACCGTCGTCCAGGTCTGGTTGTCGATGGACACCGAGATGGTGGATGTCGCGGGCGCGGGATCCGACCAGCGTGGAAGTATCCGGCCGACAAGGGTTTCGGCGCCCAAATCGACGGTGAGGGTGCCTTGGTCGGCGTCGGGAGCCCAGCCGGTGGCGGCGCTGCCGTCGACGGCGGCGTCGGCGTATCGACCGGGTTCGGCCGAGCTCACCGAGACGGACTTGCAGCGGGCGACGTTGTCGGTGGGTGTGCGGTCCGGTCGGCGGGTCTCGACGGTCAATGGCTGGTCACGGCTGACTGATTGGGTGCCGGTCGCGGTCTGGACCCGCATCTCCGCACCATCTCTCAGCGTGACCGTCGTGTCGTCGGGACCGATCTCGGCGTCGAAAGTCCTTCCCTGCCAGCGCATGCCGCGGATGTGCAACCCCGAGCTCAGATCCGGCGGCAACATCGGATCGATGCGAACCTCGTCGGCGCGCAGCCGCAGCCCGAGCAGACCGTTGGTGAAGGTTTGCAGGAACCCACCCGCGGCGGTGACGAAGGTAAAGGCAGGCGCGCCCGCCAGGGGATCCTCGGCACCGGCCTTGCTGCCGCGTGCCTCCGCGAACTGTCCGAACGGCGCGCGCACGAACGGCCGCACCGCGCGCTCGAGGTAGGTATCGGTCGCGCAGCCCGGAGTGCCGATGGCCGCGGCGTCGATGGCATGCACCGAGTCGGTCATCGCGGGCCCGTCGGGATCGGTGCGCTCGGCGTAATATTCGAGCGTGTTGGTCGAAACCTCGTGTGACATAGGCCATTCCAGCGGATAGATCAGCAACACGGAGTCCGCCTGCTTGAGCGAGGTCCCCGGATAGCCGTCGTACTGGGCGAATATCTGCCGGGCCGGGTCGAAGGGCATGCGCAGGTGGTCGGCGATCGCGGTCCACTCCGGCGGGGCGGGCTCGCCGAGGATCTCGGCCGCGCGGGCCGCGTTGCGCAGCGCCAGTGCGGCTACCGCGTTGGTGTAGACCCCGTCTTTGACGCCGTTGCTGTATTCGTCGGGACCCGCGACATTGTCGATCGAGTAACTGCCGTCGGGGTTCGGCGTCACCCGCGAAGCCCAGAATTCGGCCAGGTTCCGCATGATCGGCCAACTGCGGCCGCGCAGGTAGTCGGTGTCGCCGGTGGCGAGGTAGTACTGCCAGGCCGCGAGGGAGATGTCGCCTTGCAGATGGATCTGGGTCAGGCAGTGCGGTGGATCCCAGCTGTGGCATTCCGCGAGGGCACCCCGGCTCGCGCTGGTCCACGGGTAGAAGGCGCCGCGGTAGCCCAACTGCTGTGCGTTCGCCTGCGCGGCGGGCAAGGTCTTGTAGCGGTACTCCACCACGGATTTGGCGAGCTCGGGCGCGAGCTGGAGCAGGCCGGGGAACATCCAGATGTCGGCGTCCCAGAACACGGCGCCCGCATAGTTGTCGCTGCTGAGCCCGACGGGCGAAATACTGTTGTCCTGTTGGGCATTCGTGCTCGAGTACAGCGAATAGAGCGCACCACGGGTCCACGCCTGCAGGTCGGGGTTGCCGGGTATCTCGAGATCGCCCCGCCACAACGAGCGCCAGGCCGCCGCCGTGTCCGCAAGCAGAGCCGGCCAGCCCTTGCGTGCCGCCCGGATCGCGGCCCCGTGCGCCGCCGTCGCCGGATCGGCGGCGGTGAGCTCGGTGTCGACGCCGACGAATTTCGTTACCTCGTAAGACTTTCCGGACTGCACGGTGAGTCGCGTCTGCTGGCCGGCGGTGAGGTCGCGCGCCGGCGACTGCTGCGCCGCTCCCGTGCTCAGCACCGACGCCACCGCGCCGTCGACTCCGGTGCCGTCGGTGCGGAAACCGACCCGGATGCCGTCCGCGCCCGCGTCGCCGTCGGTCTGGGTCATCCGGCGCGCGCCCGCACCGTCGAGCAGATCGGTCACGGTGAGCTCCCCGGACCAGTGCGGGACGAGGGTGAGATGGACCGCGCCCACATGCTGGTCGACCCGATCGGTGATGACGTCGTACACCAGATCGGTGGCCTTACCGTCCCGGTTGGTCCAGGTGAGCGCGGTGCGCACCAGCCCGCAGCGCAGATATCGGGTCTGGGTGAAGTTCGTGATCCGCTCAGCCGGGGTGTCCGCCGCGTAGGTGTCGGCGCCGACACCGACCGTGAGGGCGGACCAGTTCGGGATCGCGGCGGCGACCTCCCGGTCTTCGGCCAGTGCCGGCGTGTGCCCGTAGAGCCCGGCGACGAAAGCGCCGTCGTAACGCGGTGTGTACAGCGGCCAGCCGCTGGGTTCACCCGTCGACACATACCCGGTGCCGCGGGGCGGCACCCGCAACCCGAGATAGCCGTTGCCGACGAACGGATGCCGCTCGAACCCGGCGTCCACCTCAACGTTCGACGACGTCCAGCCCGGTGCGGACGCGGCGTCGTCATTCGGGCAGACGGACGCGGACGGCTCCCGCGGGTTGTCCCGGACGGCGAATACCACTCCGACTACGACCAACACGACCGCTGCGACCAGCGCGATACCGATCAGGAGTGTGGTGCGAGAACGCATTCCGTACCTCCATGTGACGCATGGACGATGGTGTCGTGCTCGGCTACGCGGGTCCGGTGTGCAATGACGGGGACAGCCGACCAGTAGTCATCCTATGATCGCCCGCCGGCGGCATTTCGGCCACGGTGATCCGCCGCTGGTACGGGAAGTCTCCTTGTCGCTGCCTACGGCGTGGCGGTACGGGCGTTCGGGTCGAAGCCACCGGGAATCTCGTAGATCCGGCCGGTGAAGGTGGCGCCGAAGAGCCGGCCCGCCGAGAAGCCGGTGCTGCCGCGGCCGTAACTGAGCACGCTCGTCATCGGGTTACCGTCGCCGAGGACGCAGTATTGGTTCGGGGCGTCGATCCGGATGACCTGGCCTGCCGTGTTGAGGGGGACCACCGGTCGGTCCAGCGAGTCGAGCGTCAGGCCGTCCGGCGCGGCGAGTGCGTCGCCGCCACCGAGGTCCAGCAGCGACTGCGGCGCACCCGGGTTGGCGGTGGGGATGCGGCTCACTCCCGGGTTGGCGAAGGTCCGGCTGACATAAAGGTATTCGTCATCATTGCCGAGGACCGCGCCGTTCGCACTCGGGAACGACGCCCAATCGGCCTGCACCGCACCGTTCGAGTAGACCCGGCCGACCAGATTGCCGAAGTCGTTGGTGGCGTACACGGTTCCGTCCTCGGCGACGTCCATACCGTTCGCGGCACTGAGCCCCACGGCGTAGGGTGCGACCGCGCCGGTATCCGGGTCCAGGGTGATGATCCCGGCGTGGCGCAGCGCGTCACCTGCGAACGAGCGCGCGTCCGCGCCATAACCGACCAGCAGTTTATCGTCCGGCGTCCACGCGAGGGCGCCCCCGCCGCCGCTCGGCACGGTGGCGATGGGGACCGGCACCGCGCCGGGTGCGTCGATGCGATACACCCGCCCGGTCGTCAGATCCGTGGTGAAGGCCCGCCCACGGGCATCGACGGTCAGTCCTTCCAGCGCACCGGGCAGCGCCGCGGCGAGCATCGTCTGTTGTCCCGCGCCGGCGCACACCGGCGCGGCCTGCGCTGCGGGCGCGACCACCGCCGACAACCCGGCGAACGTCAATGCGGCCACGGTGACCGCGGCTTTGTCCATGGTGCTCATGCCTACCTCGGCTGTCTCTGATGGGTGCGATTCGCCGCCACGGAGCCCGAAGCGCCGGACGAAGCCTGGGAAATCCAGTGCAGTATGCGCTCCTGGCGGCGGCAGATCACGTACGCCGGTTGCCCCGGCGTGGCATCGGCAAACCCGCGAGACGATCAGCGCCGCACCGCGTTTGCGAACCGGCGGGCTACGCTTCGGGGAGATCGGCCGAGGTGGCAGAGCTGAGGTGCTGGTCGCCTCCGGTGTGAAGGAGTAATGCGCGATGAGTGAAGAGGTGGAAAATCCGCCGTTCGCGGAGATCGTCAACGGGGCACTGGAATTCACCATTCCGATCGCGCATCGGATGGGGGTGACCGCGGTCGACGTGCGGCGCGGGTTTGCGGCGACGACGGTGCCGATCGAGGGCAACGGCAACCACTACGGGGTGATGTACGCCGGGGTGCTGTTCACGGTGGCCGAGATCCTCGGTGGCGCGATCGCGATCGCCACCTTCGACAACTCCGAGTACTACCCGCTGGTCAAGGACCTGCATGTGTTCTTCCGCAAGCCCGCGAAGACGGACGTGCGGGCCGAGGCGAGGTTGCCGGAGGACGAGATCACGCGGATCGCCGAAGAAGCCGCTGCCACGGGGAAGTCGAACTTCACGTTGACCGCCGTGGTCACCGATGCCGACGGCGTTGTCGTCGCGGAGACCGAGGGGCTTTATCAACTGCGGGCGCACGGTAAGTAATAGGACGAATGCGGCGCCCGTCGTGCGACCGGCGCCACAATTTCGTGGTGATCTCGGGCACATAACGTAACAATCTCAGTGCTCGTCGGCGATTCTTCTTGCCTGCTCGAGATGCGTAAACGACATAACCCTCCAGTTGTGGTTCAGGAAGTGCCGCCGTTATCGGTACGTGATTCATGGCGACATCTTCGCTACCGTCGCCGGAGCCCGATCGATGACGGGCTCGAACTCGAACCGTTGAATGCCGGCGACCCTGTCCCACGGTTCGAGGATCCCCGACCTCCCTGGGGACAGGGGCACGGCGAGCAGATGCCGGGCCGGTAGGCGCAGGCAGGAAATTCTATGTCGCATAATCGCAAGTTCACTACCCGCGTCCTCGGCTTCACCGCCGCGTTGGGCGCCCTCGTGGCCGTCCCCTTCGGCCTGTCCACCGCCACCGCCTCGGCCCACGACTGGGACGCCGTCGCGCAGTGCGAGAGCGGCGGCAACTGGGGGACCGAGACCGGTAACGGCTTCTCCGGTGGCCTGCAGTTCACCCAGAGCACCTGGACCGCCAACGGCGGCGTCGGCAGCCCGAGCAACGCGAGCCGGGCCGAGCAGATCCGCGTCGCGGAGAACGTGCTCGCCACCCAGGGCCCCGGCGCCTGGCCGGTGTGCGGCGCCTACCTCTGATGCGTCTCCTGCGCCTACCGTGCACCGCGCGGTAGGCGCCGGGCTATTTCGGAGCGACTAGCCGTCGAACATTGTTTTCCGAGTTCGACAATATTTCCCGCAGTTCGAATGTCTTTTCGCATTATCGAATCTGTGAATCCTCGGACGCTCAGATATTTCATGCCGGACGCCGTCCGCGAGTTCCGACTCGTAGACGGCGTTCCGGGTGGTTACCTGGGGATGGCGGACGGTATCGGGTGGTCCGGCTCGAGCGCGGGGAGGCCGTCGAGGCTGGTCGCGTTGTCGCCGACGATGCGGCGGGCGAAGTCGTCGTCGCTGCGGCCGGCGTGCAGTTTGTCCAGCACCGGCCGTTCGTCGACGAGCTCGAGGTAGGGAACCGAGTAGCCGCAGGAGTCGGCGATGCGGTCGACGGTGACGACGATGGCGCCGCGGAGGCCGGGATGCTGGAGACCGAAATGCGGCCGGAGGGTGTCGAATTCGGCGGAGTCCGGGCGCACCAGTCGGCCGGTGCCGAAGAGCCGCAGGATCCGCGAGGTGCGGGAGAACGAGCAGAACATCACCGTGATGCGCCCGTTGTCGCGCAGGTGCGCGATGGTTTCCGCGCCGCTGCCGTAGAGATCGAGGTAGGCGAAGGTGTGATCGTCGAGCACGGCGAAGGTGTCGCGGTAGCCCTTGGGGGACAGGTTGACTCGTCCGCCTTCGGAGGGTGCGGTCGCGACGAAGAACATCGACTGCGCACCGATGAATTTGCGTAGCGCGTCGTCGAGATGTGAGAAGACCTTCGCCATCCGGGCCCCTTTCCTGGCCGTCCCATGACAGGACTCCGGGTCCGAGCGTAACGCCGGGGGTGAGTCCCGATGGGCGGCTGAGGCTCAGATCACGTGTCCGCCGGTGACCAGGGGTGCTGCGGACCGTTATCCGAGCGTTTCCAGTCCGGCGTCGAGCAGCAGCGGCACGGCCGCGCCGATCGTGGCGAACCCCTCGCCCACTGTCTTGCCCGCGAGGAAGCGCTGGTGAATACCCTCCGCGATGACCGCCAACTTGAAGTAGCCGAGTGCCCGGTAGAACGGCAGGTGCGTCAGCGAGTAACCCGTTGCGGCGGCGTAGCGTTCGGCGATCTCCTCGGTGGACAGGAAGCCGGGGTTGGCGCTCGGCGCGTGCCTGACCCCGAGCACCGGCTCGCAGCGATCGTCCCAATAGACCTGGAGCAGGCCGAGATCGGCGAGCGGGTCGCCGAGCGTGGCCATCTCCCAGTCGACCACGGCGGCGATCGTGCCGAAGTCGGCACGGGCCACGATCGTATTGTCCAGGCGGTAGTCGCCGTGCACGATCGTCTCGGCCGCCTGCTCGGGCAGCGCGGTGCGCAGCGCGTCGGTGAGGCGGTCGAGGGCGTCGAGCTCACGGGTGGCGACGCGGTCCCACTGGCCGCGCCAGCGTTCGACCTGACGGCCGAGGTATCCGGCGGGGCGGCCGAACTCGGCGAGGCCGACGGCGGTGTAGTCGACCGCGTGCAATGCGGCGAGGGTGTCGACGAGTGCTTCCGAGCAGGCCCTGGCCTGCTCGGTGGTGAGCGCGGCGGTCTGGTCACCATCCTGCAGGACGTGGCCGTCCACGAACGAGACGACCGCGAAAGGGACACCGATCACCTCGGTGTCCTCGCACAGCGCGACCGCCTGTGCGACAGGCACATTCGTGCCCTGCAGCGCGGCGACGATGCGATATTCGCGAGCCATGTCGTGCGCGGTGGGGGTGAGCGGGCCGAGCGGCGGGCGGCGCAGCACCCAGTCGTTGGTCCCGTCGTTCAGGCGGTAGGTGAGGTTGGATTTGCCGCCTTTGAGCAGCGACGCTGTCAGCGGCCCTGCGGTGTGCGGCACGTTGGTCTCGAAATACCGTTGCAGCGCAGGCAGATCGAGGCCGGCGAGTGCCGCGGTCATCGGGTCACCTGCTCGATAGGTCGGTGTGCGGTGCGCGTCATCCGAGGCGCTCGATGATGGTGGCGTTGGCCAAACCGCCTGCCTCGCACATGGTTTGCAGGCCGTAGCGACCGCCGGTCTGTTCGAGATGATTGACCATGGTGGCCAGGATACGGGTGCCGGAGGCGCCGAGGGGATGACCGAGGGCGATCGCGCCGCCGCGCGGGTTCAGCTTGGCCGGGTCCGCGCCGAGCTCGTGCTGCCACACCAGCGGAACCGGCGCGAACGCCTCGTTCACCTCATAGGCGTCGATGTCGTCGATGCTCAGGCCCGCCCGCTCCAGCACCTTGCGGGTGGCCGGGATGACGGCGGTCAGCATGAGCAGCGGGTCGTCACCGACCACCGAGAAGGCGTGAAACCGCGCCCTTGGCCGCAAGCCCAGCTTGTTCGCCGCCTCCTCGCTCATGATCAACGCGGCCGACGCGCCGTCGGTCAGCGGGGAGGAGTTGCCCGGCGTGATCGACCACTCGATCTCCGGGAACCGCTGGGTGTACTGGTCGTCCACGAACGCGGGCTTCAGCCCCGCCAGGCCCTCGGCGGTGGTCGTGGGGCGGATGGTCTCGTCCGCGGTCAAGGTGCCTGCGGCAACCAGTTCGTTCCCGAAACCACCTGCCGCAGCCGTCTCCGCGGCGAGCCGGTGCGAGCGTGCCGCGAACTCGTCGAGCGCGACCCGGTCGAACTTCCACCGCGCGCTGATCACCTCGGCCGCGATGCCCTGCTGCACAAGGCCTTCCGGATACCGATGCGCCAGCGGCCCCCGATTGGCATCTTTGCCCTGAGCGTTGGAGAACATCGGTGCCCGGCTCATCGACTCCACCCCGCAGGCGATCGCGATGTCATACGCCCCCGCGAGCACCCCCTGCGCCGCGAAATGCGCCGCCTGCTGGCTCGACCCGCACTGCCGATCCACCGTCGTCGCAGGCACCGACTCCGGGAACCCGGCCGCCAGCGCCGCCGTCCTGCTGATATTGAACGCCTGCTCGCCACTCTGCGTCACGCACCCGCCCACCACATCATCGACCAGCGCCGGATCCAGCCCGTTGCGCGCCACCAACTCGGCCAGCACTCCGGCAAGCAAGGTAGCCGGATGCACCCCCGACAACCCACCCCCAACCTTCCCCTTGCCCGACGGGGTACGAACGACATCGACGATGACGGCGGACCTCATAGCCCTCTCCGATCAGCTAAGTTAGTTGCGATTCTCGTCTAAGTTAACACGGATTCGCGTCGGGAGGGGTCGAGAAGTAGAGGTCCGCCGGGCGACACTCGATCAGCCGCCGAAGATCCCATCCAGCGAGTCGGCTGCTATCGCTTTGTCGCCCCACTCTTCCAACTGGGCGGTATCCAGGCAGGATTCGATGCGTACGCGGAGGTCATCCGGGACCACGAAGCCTCGTGCGGCAAGGATGCGCAACAGCATTTTCGCCTCGCCTCGTGCCTCGCCTTCGGCACGTCCTTGGTCGAGCAGGCCGTCGACCCAGTCGTCACGGTAAGTAGGGCTGGCCATGAGTTCCTCCAGGGCTTTTCTGGCCGCGTCCGATGCGGCGTGCCGGACAAATCGAGTGTATGTCGTGCGGGTCTCGCGATCGAGGGTGGCGAGTTTATCCAGGACCAGGCGGCGGTTGGCGTCTTCGGTGAGGTCGAGGGCGTGGGTGAGGGCGGCTAGCACGGTGAGTTCGGGGGCGACACCTGCGAAGGCCGGGTCGGTGGGGTCGGGGGTGTTGTGCGGGCCGATGACGATGGGGTCGAGGCTGAATCCGGGGTGGCCGGTGTGGATGGTGCGGCTGCAGGCGTGCGCGGTGGCTCGGCTCGCGGCGATGACGACCAGGACGGCGTCGCAGTCGTGCTGGGATTGGGCGACCGCGACGTAGGCGGGCCAGGCCCGGCGTTTGCCGCGTTTGGGTGGGGCCGATTGAGATTCGGTGATGACGGCGAGCTTGTCGCCGCCGATGCCACGTAGGAGGGTGACGGCGTCGGCGCGGAACTCGGGCGGGTTGCAGGTACTGAGGTTGCTGTCGCTGATCGTGGCGGTGGCTCCGGCGGGTAGCTGGATGCCGGTATCCGCCAGCAGCGCGGCGGCCAATTCCGGTTTGTGGCGCAGCAATTCGAGGGGCGCTTCGTGGTGGATGCTCGGCATGGCGCGAACAGTGCCACCGCGCACCGACAGACTTTTCCGGCTCCGGCCGCGTCCAAAGCGACACGCCGCTGAGCATCGCACACCGTTTGATCAGCGGGTTTCCGACAGCCGCTGGTCGTACTGGTGCGGGCGAGGAAATTATGCTGGATAGGTATGTGTTTCAGTGGCTTTCAGCGCTGCCCAGAGTTTCTGGCCGGGGCGCAGGCGTAGGTCGGCGACGGTGGCGGGGGTGACGTCGGCAAGGACAGGTGGGGTGCCGTCCAGGCGGAGGCGGATGGTGTGCGCGTGCTGTTCGATGCCGGTGATGGTGACCGGCCAGGCGTTGCGCGGGCTGCCGGTGGGGTGGTCGGGGTGCAGGCTGACCGCGGTGGGCGCGAACGCGACGTGCACCGGGCCGGTGCCGGGTTCGGCGACGACGAGGGTGCCGCCGCTCTCGAGTTCGACGGTGGTGCCGCGGGCGGTACCTCGATACAGGTTGAGGCCAACCAGGTTCGCGACGTAGTCGGAGCGGGGGCGGCGGGCCACCTCGCTCGGGGAGCCTTCCTGGACGACCACGCCGTTTTCGAGAATGACGAGCCGGTCGGCCAGCACCATGGCGTCGAGCGGGTCGTGCGTGACCAGCACGGTGTGGCCGGGATAGTCGGTGAGGTGGTGGGCGAGGTCGGAGCGCACGCGCAGACGGGTGCTGGCGTCGAGCGCGGCCAGCGGCTCGTCCAGCAGGAGCAACGCGGGTTCGGTAGCCAGTGCGCGGGCGAGGGCGACGCGTTGGGCCTGGCCTCCGGATAGGGCACGCGGTTTGGTGTGCACGTGGTCGGCGAGCCCGACCCGGTCCAGCCATTGCCCGGCGCGGGTTCGCGCGGCTGCGCGGCGATGGCCGCGGGCGCGCAGGCCGAACGCGACGTTGTCCAGTGCGCTCAGGTGACCGAACAACAGGTAATCCTGGAAGACCACGCCGACTTCGCGATGTTCGGCGGGCACGAACACCTTCGGCGGTGCGTCCCAGGTCTTTTCACCGATTCGCAACACCCCGTCGGTGAGCGGGGTCAACCCGGCCAGCGTCCGCAACGCCGTGGTCTTACCCGCACCGTTGGGGCCGAGTAGGGCGACGACTTCGCCAGGCGCCACCGATAATTCGATATCGAGGTCGAAATCGCCGCGTGTCACCCGCAATTCGGCGTGCAGCGTCATACGGCACCGCGAATCCACCGCTCGCGCAACGCGACCAGCACCGCGACCGACACCGTGAGCAGCACCAGGCTGAGCACGATCGCGTCCGCCGGATCGGTTTCCAGGGCCAGGTAGACCGCCAGCGGCATGGTGGTCGTCTTTCCGGGAAAGTTGCCCGCGAACGTGATCGTGGCGCCGAATTCGCCGAGTGCGCGCGCCCAGCAGAGCACCGCACCCGCCACGACACCCGGCAGCACCGACGGCAGCGTTACCCGTCGAAAGGTCAGCCAGCGCGACGCGCCCAAGGTCGCCGCCGCCTCCTCGAAGCGCGGATCCGCCGCTCGCAGCGCGCCTTCCACCGAGATCACCAGAAACGGCATCGCCACGAACGCCTCCGCGAGCACCACGCCCGCGGTCGTGAAAGGCAGTGAGACGCCGAACCATTCGTACAGATACTGTCCGACCAGCCCGCGCCGGCCGAGCACCAGCAGCAGCGCGACACCGCCGACCACGGGCGGCAACACCAACGGCACGGTCACCAGCGCCCGCAAAACCGCGCGACCGCGCAGCTCACCGCGCGCGAGCAGCCACGCCAACGGCACGCCGAGGACCAGGCAGATCACCGTCGCGAGGCTCGCGGTCAGCAGCGAAAGCTGAAGGGCCTGACCGACTTCGGCATCGAGCAGGCGATCCGGCATGCTGCGCCACGGCGCGCGCACCAGCAGCCCGAGCAGGGGAACCAGCAGAAACGCCAGGGCGAGCAGCGCGGGTACTACGAGCACCAGCGGGCGTCGTCCCCGTACCGCCCGGCGTCGCGTCACGGTGCGTCGAATCCCGCCTCGGCGAACACCGCCCGCGCCTGCTCGGACCGCACGAAGTCGACGAACGCCACGGCGGCAGCCGAATTGGGCGCGTGCGCGAGCGCCGCGATCGGGTAGTCGTTGATCGCCTCGGCCGCCTCGGCGAAGTCGATGCCCTCGACCTGCGCACCCGCGGCCAGCACATCGGTCCGGTACACCAGCGCGGCGTCCACCTCGCCGAGCTTGACCTTGGTCAGCACCGCTTTCACGTCGGCCTCGCGGGTATCGGGCTGCGGCGTGACGCCCGCGGCCGCGAACACCGTCTTCGCGGCGGCACCGCACGGCACCTGTTCGGCGCACAGCGCGAGCTTCGGCTCGGCCTTCCCGAAGTCGGCCAGGCCGGTAATGCGTCCGGGATTGCCTTTCGGCACCGCGATCTCCAGCCGGTTGCGCACGAAGGTGCTCGGCGCGCCGGTCACCTCGCCCTTGTCCCGCACCTGCTGCATGTTCTTGGGCGCCGCGGCGGCGAAGACGTCGGCGGGTGCCCCCTGGTTGATCTGCTCGGCCAGCGCCGAACTGGCACCGAAGCTGTAGACCACTCGGATACCGGGGTGCGCGGCCTCGAATTGCTTGCCCAGCTCGGTGAACGTCTCGGTCAGCGAGGCCGCGGCGAACACCGTGACGGTGCCGCCGAGCTCGCCCGCGCCCGCGGGTACCGCTGCGTCGTCCGATCCGCAGCCCGTGAGGGTCAACGCGGCCACCGCGGCAACGCTCAGCGAACGAATCATCTGTGACCTCATCAACTTTCCGGAATCTCGACCACGACATGCGTCGACTTGACCGACGCCACCGCGACGCTGCCGACCTCGAGCCCGAGCTCGTCGACCGATTCCCGGCTGAGCAGCGACACCAGCCGGAACGGCCCGGCCTGCATCTCGACCTGCGCCATCACCGTGTCCTTGAGCACCCGCGTCACGATGCCGCGCATGCGATTGCGGGCGGACGCGGCAACGGTGACACCCGGCTCCGGGGTCTCCGCATTGGCCTGCAGGAACTCGGCCAGCTCGCGCCCGCGCACCCCCTTGCGCCCGTTGCCGAGCTGGATGGCGGTCAGCTTGCCCTGCTCGATCCACCGCCGCACGGTGTCGTCACTGACACCCGCCAGCACCGCCACCTCACTGATCCGCAAATCCGACACGATTCGTAGTTTATTGCCGCATCTGCGGAAAGCAAGAGGTAGTTGCCCGGGGTGCGGGCTACCCGCACGCGATCTGGCCGGGGGAGCGCCAGGCCATCGGGCGGAAGCTCACGCTCGCGAAGCAGACGCACTGGACATCCGACGGTGCCGCCCTCGAGGACGCAATCAATTGCGCGGATGACCGCTTTTTCCGATATGTACCGAATGTGGCCGGTGTGGCGGAATTGCCGGTGAACTGTCTCACAGAATAGGTGGACCGAACTATTGTCCGGCTCGGCTTAAGTCCCTGTCCACCAGCGGATTTCACGCCGTCACCGACAATTACGGCGGACTCGGCACCGTTGATCAACCGGCGCGAGCTCACCCGGCGATCATTACATTGGAGAGGATTTCGCAGTCCCATCTGATGGAGGAATTTCGGTGCCGCTTATCGATCTGGGTTCGTCCGCTTTGAATCTCGCGAACGTCGTGACGTCCATTGCCGCCAACATCACCTACCTGTTGCAGGCCTGGCACGTCATTTAATTGATCTTGTGACCCGGCGGCACCACGGCCCTCACGTCGGCCGCCGGGCGCAGGCGCAAGGTCCAGGCCGGTTGGTTCGAACCGGCTGTCGGTCCGCTTATAGCCCTAATACGTTGTCTCAGAGCTGAATCCGGCTACCGCAAGCCCCTGGTTGTTGTTATGGTGACGCCAAGCCCAGGGAGGCGATGCTTGGTGTTTGTGGGGCGCACCGATCTACTCGAATTGATCGACACTTTGATCGAGGTTCCGGCGACCGACGCGGTACGGCCGCCGAAGCCGGTCCTGGTCGTGGAAGGGTGCGGCGGCTCCGGTCGGACCGCCCTGCTGAACAAGGTCCTCGACAAGTGGCAGGGCCGCACACCCTCGGTGCTGGTCCGGCCGCTGCAACGCCCCTTCGACGTGCACAATCCGCTGCGGACCGTGCTGGCCGCGGCCATGCTCGGGCTGAGCGCCGACATCCCCGGCTACGCGGTCGCGTTCCATCGGGTGTTGATCGCGCAGATCGTCATCGCCGAGGATTTCGACGGCGTCGCGCCGCACGAGCAGCTGGACAAGCTGCACCTGCTGCTCAACCGATACAAGCGCCGCTCCGCCCTCATCGAATTCGTCCGCAATCTGATCAATCTGGCCGGGTCGCTGGCCGCCAACATCCAGGTGCCCGGCGCTCAGGTGATCGCACCGGGCGTGGCCAATGCGATCTCCGACGCGGTGGTCGACCGTTTGATGGGCGGCCGGCTGATGAGCAGGTTCACCTGGGGTCCGAACGCGGCGTGGTTCGGCCACCAGGACCTCGGCCTGCGCCTGGACGCCGAGCACACGCTGATCGAACTCAGCAACAACGCCAGAAGCACCGATCCGATCATCCGACGCGGGGTCGACGACGTGCTGGTCGGCGCGTTCCTCGCGGACCTGCGGCACAGCGTTGCCAAGGTCAACTGGCGCACCTCGAATATTCTGGTGCTGGTCGATGACGGTGACGCGTCGGCGGCCACCTCCTTCACCGGTTCCCTGTTGCGCGTCAGGCAGTCGATCGCGGCGACCAACGCCCGACTGTCCGATCCGCTCGCGCTGGTGACCGTCAGCTCCGGTGCGTTGGTCGACGGGCTGGTCGGGCAGGTGCCCGCGCCGACGGTGTTGCCCGAACCGCTCACGCCGACGCGGATCCCGGCCGCCGGATCGCCGTGGGCGCGGGTGCGGTTGCCGGAACTCGGCCTGAGCGATGTCCAGTTGATGGCCAAGGACGTCGACCCGTATCAGTCGGAGAACATCGGCGAGTCGATCTACCGGCTCACCCGAGGTCATCCCGCGGGAACGGATTACCTGCTGAGCCTGATCAAACACGAACGCGACCTGCTCGGCGATCTCGACGGACTGCTGCAGCGGCCGGGCCCCGAATCCGGCACCACCGTCGAGCAATATCTGCTGCGGGTCTTCGTGCGCGGCCTGAGTGTGCACAAACTCTTTCGCCGGGAGTTGGCGACCGCGCTCGTCACGGTCTCGGCGGCCAGGCACAAAACCGAGGCGCAAGGCCTGGTCGCGCTGCTGCCCGCCGGGGTCGAGCACGATTCGCCGCTGTTCCAGTTGCGGTCTATGTGGTCCGCCGCCACGCCGAGCGGCGAGGATCGGCTGCCCGCGCTGGCTCGACTGCTCGGCCTGCGCGCGCTGGCCGCCCGCACCGAAGGACAGGACTGGGCAACGGTTTTCGGCCATCTGCGCGACAACGTCGCCACCGATGATCGGGCGAGCAGACTGCACCACGCTCGCCTGCTGAGCGGCCGCGACGCGGTGGTCGGCGAGCTCGCGGAGTTGTTGCCCGCGGTGCCGTCCGCGCAGTGGTTGCGCTGGTTCGACGAGGTCGTCGAGACACCGGACCCGACCGCGCGGGATCGCGATCTGATCGACGGCGACGATCGCGCCCACACCCTGCACGAGTATCTCGCGGTCCTGGTCGCGCTGGTGCCCGCGTTCGAGTCGGATATCCGGATCACCGCGCCGGAACAGAAGTCGCTGCTGTGTTCCCGGATCGAGCACAGCTACGAGAAACTGGCCGACCATGCCCCGGACAAGCTGCCGTTCCTGTTGCGTGCCAACAGGTATCACGGCCTCGCCGACCGATTCCAGTGACCCGCTGCGGCGGAAGGAGACCCGATCGTGGCATCACGATACCGGCTAGGGATCTTCCCGAAGCGTGACCGGCCCTTCCCGCGCCCGTGGACCGACTGGGTGCGGTTGGGGCTGGTGCTGAGCGTGCTGTTGCTGGCGGGCGCCGGGTTCGGCTTCCGTACACCGATACACCATCTGGCCACCTGCAACGACAGCTGGCTGCCCGACTCCGACGCCTGGCGGGCGGGCGCGCGCTGTGTCGGATTGTCCGAGGGGCCTTACGCTTTCGAGGTCGACGCGTTCGCCCCGGTGATGGGCGTGATCGCCGAGCAGAACCGCGCGGCCGCCGAGGAATGCCCAGGAACCCCCGCTACCGTCGGCGTGCTGCTGACCATGACCGACCAGCTCGCAGGCAGCAGGGCCGTGCACGAACTGGAGGGCATGGCGGCCGATCAGCTCCGGGCCAACGGCACCGGATGCCTGCATCCGATGAAGCTCGTCGTCGGTCAGATCGGTGACTACAACGGCAACGGTGACCCGCTCGGTGTCGCCGGGAAGCTGGCCGACCGCGCCGATGTGGTCGCCGTCGCAGGCATCGGCCTCAGCGATCAGATCACTGCGGAGGTCGCGGAAGTGCTTGCCGCGGCGAAGATTCCGATGGTCTCCGATGTGGTCACCGCAGAAGGTTTCGACCAGGACGGCTCGCGCGGTGACAACCCCGAGTTCGACGGCTGTGACACCGACATCTCGTATCCGCGCGGCATCGCCAGGGACTACTTCTACCGAGTCGCGTTCCGGGTGGCGGTTCAGGTGCAGGCCATCGGTGCGGTGGTCACCGCGCGGCCCGACTTCATCATGGTCCCGATCGGCGGCTCGGATCCCTACACCTGCACCACACTGCCGTTCCTGCAGCGCCAGTACGGCGGCAACGTGCTCGAGGTCAAGTTCGACACGACCGAGCCGAGTACCGTGCCGCAGACGGCGAAACGCGTGTGCGCCACCGCGAAAGACGTGACCATCGCCTACATCGCCCGAGGTCGCGACCTCGGCAGACTGCTCTACGCGCTGGACGAGGCGTACGCGAACGGCCAGTGCGCCGCGACCTCGGTGACGGTGGTCAGCACCTCGGACGGCAATCGGCTGCGCACCGTCGAAGCGGATCCGGCACTGGAAGATCTGCGGACCAAGGCGCTCGGCTCGCGCAGCTTCGCCGACGGCCGGGTGCGGATGTTGTTCACGCTGGTGGCCGGCGCGGACGGACCGCAGGCGGGTAACCCGAATTGGACCGAGTTCGAGCGGACCTTCGGCGAGGCGGGCTTCGACCTCGCCCATGTCGGCGACGGCTGGGCGGTCAACGCCTACGACGCCGTGACCACCATCGCCACCGCCCTGCGCAGCCTGCCCGCCACCTCGCCGGTGCAGCGCAGTCAGGTGAACGCGACGATCAGCGGCTTCTCCGCGCCGGACGCGGCGGTGCCGGGGGCGGGCGGGCCGATCATCTTCGACAACAGTGGCAACCGGACCGGTCCCGGCCCGCAGGTCGTGCGGCTGTGCCCGGTCACCACCTCGGTGGATCGGCCGCCGTACGTGCCGACGGTCGAGGCCAGGCCCGGTGAAACCGTCCCGCAGTGCGCGCGCTGAACTTTGTGTGTCCGATCACAAATGCCCGTCTTTTGCTCTAGCGTGGGCACGGTTGGTGCCGAGAGGGGCTGTGGATGCGTAGCGGGATGTTGAGTCTGGCGCGGTTGCGCGAGTTGGTTGCGGTCGGGGAGATCGACACGGTGTTGGTCGCGATGACCGACATGCAGGGCAGGCTGCAGGGAAAGCGTTGCGCGGCACAGTATTTCCTGGACGAGGTGGTGCAGCACGCGAGCGAGGCGTGTAACTATCTGCTCGCCGTCGACGTGGACATGACGACGGTCGATGGCTACGCCATCTCGTCGTGGGACACCGGGTACGGGGACTTCGTGCTGCGCCCGGATCTGAACACGCTGCGACTGGTGCCGTGGTGGCCGGGCACCGCGCTGGTGCTGTGCGATGTGGAGCAGGTGGAGCCTGCCGACAAGCCCGTCGGGGTGTCGCCGCGACAGGTGCTGCGCGCTCAACTGGACCGGCTCGCCGAGCACGGGCTGCGCGCGTACGTCGGGACCGAACTCGAATTCCTGGTGTTCGACGACAGTTACGAGGCGGCGTGGTCGGCGGGCTACCGCGACCTGCGCCCGGCCAACCAGTACAACGTCGACTACTCGCTGCTCGGCACCGCGCGCATCGAGCCGCTGCTGCGCCGCATCCGCACCGAAATGGCGGGCGCGGGAATGTATGTCGAGTCGGCCAAGGGGGAGTGCAACCCAGGCCAGCACGAGATCACCTTCCGCTTCGACGAGGCACTGGCGACCTGTGACAACCACAGCATCTACAAGACCGGCGCGAAGGAGATCGCCGCCCAGGAGGGGCGCAGTCTCTCGTTCATGGCGAAATACAATGAGCGCGAGGGCAACTCGTGCCATATTCATCTCAGCCTGCGCGGCGAGGCCGGCGAGGCCGTGCTCGCGGGTGACGAGGCGCACGGATTCTCCGCGCTCATGCGGCATTTCGTCGCGGGCCAGCTGGACTGCCTGCGCGAGTTCACCTACCTGCTCGCGCCGAACATCAACTCCTACAAGCGTTTCGTGCCGGGCAGCTTCGCGCCGACGGCGGTCGCCTGGGGCCGCGACAACCGGACCTGTGCGCTGCGCGTGGTCGGGCACGGGCCGTCGCTGCGGGTGGAGAATCGGGTGCCCGGCGGCGATGTGAACCCCTACCTCGCGGTGGCCGCCGCCATCGCGGCCGGGCTGCACGGGATCGAGCACCGGCTGCCGCTGGAGCCGGAGTTCACCGGCAATGCCTATCGTTCGCAGCGGCCGCGGGTGCCACGCACGCTGCGCGAGGCCGCGCAGCTCTTCGGGGACAGCAAGGTGGCGCGCGCCGCGTTCGGTGATGATGTAGTGGAGCACTACCGCAATGCGGCGCAGGTCGAACTGGACGCCTTCGACGCCGCCGTCACCGACTGGGAGCGAATTCGTGGATTCGAACGACTCTGAGGGTCTGCGCACCGGAGTTGTGAAAGACGGCGGGCCGCGGCCCGTGATCGGCCTGCCGACCTATGCGGAGCCCGCGCGGTTCGGCTCGTGGCACGTCGACAGTGCCGTGCTGCCTGCCAGTTACATTCAGATGGTGGTGGCCGCGGGTGGCATTCCGGTGCTGCTGCCACCGGCCGGAGTGGCTCGCCCGGAACTGGTGGCGCGCCTCGACGGACTGGTGCTGACCGGCGGCGCCGACGTGGCGCCCGCCCGCTACGGGGCACCCGAGCACGCCCTCACCTACACCCGGCCGGACCGTGACGAGTCCGAATTCGAGCTGTTCGCGCTGGCGCGGGCGGCGCGGCTGCCGGTGCTCGCCGTCTGCCGGGGTCTGCAGGTGGTGAATGTGGCGTTGGGCGGCACGCTGGTACAGCATCTGCCGGATGTGGTCGGGCACGCCGAGCACTCGGGCACCGTCGGCGGTTTCACCGTCACCGAGGTGGTGACCGTGGCCGGGAGCAAGGTCGCGGCCATCGCGGGACCGCAGGTGAAGGCCAACTGCCATCACCACCAGGCGATCGACGTGCTCGCCACCGAATTGGTGGCCACCGCGCACGCGACGGACGGCACGATCGAGGCGGCGGAGACGGCGGACGGACCATTTCTGGTCGGCGTGCAATGGCATCCCGAGGTGGATGCGGTCGACCGCCGGTTGATCGGGGCGCTGGTCGCGGCGGCCGAAGACTATCGAAGGGAGCGGATGTCGTGACGACAGCGCAGGTGGTGAACCCGGCGACCGAGCAGGTCGTGGCGACGGTCGAGCTGGTCGGCGTTGCCGAGACCGACGCGGCGATCGAGCGGGCACAGCGGGCCGCGCGCACCTGGCGCGAGGTGGCGCCCGGCGATCGGGCCCGGCTGCTTCGCCGTTTCGCCGAGGCCGTCGACGCGGATCTGGAACGGCTGGCCCGACTGGAGGTCAGCAACTCCGGCCACACCATCGGCAATGCACGCTGGGAGGCGGGCAACGTCCGCGACGTGCTGCACTACGCGGCAGGCATGCCGGAACGGTTGCTCGGCAATCAGATTCCGGTCGCCGGCGGGGTGGACATCACCTTCCACGAACCACTCGGCGTGGTCGGGGTGATCGTGCCGTGGAACTTCCCGATGCCGATCGCGGCCTGGGGATTCGCGCCCGCACTGGCGGCGGGGAACACGGTGGTGCTCAAGCCCGCCGAGCTGACGCCGCTGACCGCGATCCGGCTGGCCGAGCTCGCGCTCGAAGCGGGCCTGCCGGAGCACGTCTTCCAGGTATTGCCCGGGAAGGGGTCGGTGGTCGGGCAGCGGTTCGTGACCCATCCCGCGGTACGTAAGGTGGTGTTCACCGGCTCGACCGAAGTGGGCACCCGGATCATGGCGGGCTGCGCGCAGCAGGTGAAGCGGGTGACGCTGGAGCTCGGCGGCAAGAGCGCGAATATCGTGTTCGCGGATGCCGACCTGGCGCGGGCGGCGGCCACCGCGCCGTACGGTGTGTTCGACAACGCCGGTCAGGATTGCTGTGCTCGTTCGCGGATCCTCGTGCAGCGCAGCGTGTTCGACAAGTTCCTCGAGCTGCTCGAGCCCGCCGTTCGTGGGGTGCGGGTGGGTGATCCGACGCAGGAAGCCACCGAGATGGGGCCGCTGATCTCTGCCGCGCATCGCGACCGGGTCGCCGCCTACCTCGAGCCGTCGACCAAGGTCGCGTTCACCGGGACGCGACCCGACGGCCCCGGATTCTGGTATCCGCCAACGGTTGTGCTGCCGGACGCGCCCACCGACCGGGTGCTCACCGAGGAGGTGTTCGGTCCGGTGGTCGCGGTGCTGCCGTTCGAGGACGAGGCCGACGCCATCCGGATCGCCAACGACACCGAATACGGGTTGTCCGGCTCCATCTGGACCAACGACGTCGGCCGGGCGCTGCGGGTGTCGCGCGCCGTCGAGGCCGGGAACCTGTCGGTGAATTCGCACTCCTCCGTGCGGTATTGGACCCCGTTCGGTGGATTCAAACAGTCCGGTCTCGGCCGGGAACTCGGCCCCGACGCCGCACTCGCGTTCACCGAGACCAAGAACGTCTTCATCGCCACGCAGTGAACCTTTTCCCTACCCCGACAGGAGATGCCTTGCAGCGCTTACAGGATCGAGTCGCCGTCGTCACCGGCGGCGGGAGCGGCATCGGCCTCGCCACGGTCCGCCGCTTCGCCGCCGAGGGCGCGAAGGTCGTCGTGGCCGACATCGATGCGGGCACCGGCGAGGCGGCGGCCGCCGAGGTCGCCGGCTTGTACGTGAAGGTCGACGTGACCGACGAGGCGCAGGTCGAAGCCCTGTTCCAGACCGCCGTCGACACCTACGGCGGACTCGACATCGCCTTCAACAACGCGGGAATCTCACCGCCGGAAGACGATTCGATCCTGACCACCGGTCTCGATGCCTGGCGCCGGGTACAGGAGGTCAACCTCACCTCGGTCTACCTGTGCAGCAAATACGCCATCGGGCACATGCTGGAACGGGGCAAGGGATCGGTCATCAACACCGCCTCGTTCGTCGCGGTGATGGGCGCGGCGACCTCGCAGATCTCCTACACCGCCTCCAAGGGTGGCGTGCTCGCGATGAGCCGTGAGCTCGGAGTTCAGTTCGCTCGCAACGGAATCCGGGTCAACGCACTGTGCCCCGGGCCGGTCAACACGCCGTTGCTGCAGGAGCTGTTCGCCAAGGATCCGGAGCGGGCCGCTCGTCGCCTGGTGCACATCCCGACGGGGCGCTTCGCCGAACCCGAGGAAATCGCCGCCGCCGTAGCGTTTCTCGCCAGCGACGATGCCTCGTTCATCACGGCATCCCAGTTCCTGGTGGACGGGGGGATCTCCGGCGCTTATGTGACGCCGCTGTAATACCCGGTTGAATCGGTCGTCGCCGAGCGCGGGACTCGGCGACGGCCGATCATCGGGGACTACGGAGCCGCGGCCGGCGGAGCAGGTGGCTGCAGCAGGTTATTGAGCGTGCTCAAACTCTGCGTCAGCCTGTCGACTTTGTCCGCAAGGCCGCCGCCAGGTGCCTGGGCACTGACGTCCGGGGCGGCTGCGTTGCCCTCCGCGGCGGTGGTACCTGGAGGTGTTCCGTTCGGGGCTTCCGCGACGTTCGGTGCCGACTCGCTGCCTTGGTTGCCCGGCGCTGGGTCGGCGGGTGCGGCAGGTGCTGGTGCCGGCGCGCCAGGTGCTGCTGGTGCTGCTGGCGCTGGCGCTGCCGGTGCGGCGGGTGCTGCTGGCGCTGGCGCCGCGGGAGCGGCTGGTGCTGCGGGTGCTGGCGCTGCCGGTGCGGCTGGTGCTGCGGGTGCTGGTGCGGCTGGCGCTGCCGGTGCGGCTGGCGCACCGGGTGCGGGCCCGGTCGGCTGGAAGGCATCGGCGCCGGCGCTGCCGGCGAACAACAATGTCGTGGTCAGGCCTGCGATAGCCGCGGTTCCGATCGTGCGTTTCATGTAGAGCCCCTTCTTATCTCGAAGTGGTCCAGGTAGTTCGAGTATTCGACGCGCCGACGAGCATGACCGCGGGCAAGCCCTTCGACACCGTAGTTGTCGGGATCGGCCCTGCTGAGGCGTCACTCAGTCCATCGTCGGACTTGTGCCTGGTGGTGGGGGGGGGGGGGGGGGGGGGGGGGGGGCGCGGGGGGGGGGGGGGGGGGGGGGGGGGGGGGGGGTTTTGGCCGGGGGGGGGGGGGAGGTGTTTTTTTGAATTAGTTGTTAGTTAAGTGTTATATCAGG